>NZ_JBQERS010000001.1:0-1266672 GCF_056535285.1 Ruegeria sp. O11
GATGTTTTCCGATGCGATCAGCTCGATTTCATCGCGCTGGCGGCCCAATTCGGATGTGATCGAGCCAAATAGCTCGGGGTCACGATCGGCAAGGGATTGGGTGAAGAAACCGGTATCACGAAGATTGGCGTTCATAATGGCTCCACAGGGCTGGGGTTTATCTGGCGGATTTCCTATCGGAAACGATAGAATTCAGAAAGGCTGTAAAGCGACGAATTGGCCTGCTATGGCGTCAAGTCTGGCCTATTGCGGAAAGGTATGTTTGTTTCGGAACCAAATGTGCAGCACTGGAAACCATAAAACATGACCAAGAGAATCGCCTTTCTGGCCAGCGATGCCAAAGTGGCGCAAACTGCCCGAGACTCTCTTGTGGCGTGCTATGGAAATGCCGCACCCAGGGATGCGGATGTGGTTGTCGCGCTGGGTGGGGATGGTTTCATGCTGCAAACGCTGCAGGGTATCCAGCATCTGAATACACCAGTCTACGGCATGAACCGCGGGACCATCGGGTTTCTGATGAACGAATATGCCGAGACCGATCTGATGGCTCGGCTTGCCGAGGCAGAGGAAGAGGTCGTCAACCCATTGGCAATGACCGCGATGGATCAGTCTGGTCAAAAACACGAAGCGCTGGCGATCAACGAGGTGTCGCTGTTGCGTGCAGGACCGCAAGCAGCGCAACTCAGGATTAGTGTGGATGGGCGTGTTCGCATGGCCGAGCTTGTGTGTGATGGCGCATTACTCGCTACGCCTGCGGGTTCAACGGCTTATAACTACTCCGCGCATGGACCTATTGTTCCGATTGGCGCAGACGTGTTGGCGCTGACACCCATCGCGGCATTTCGCCCGCGAAGGTGGCGCGGTGCTTTGCTGCCGAAAATGGCAAAAGTCAGGTTCGACGTGATCGATGCTGACAAGCGACCTGTTATCGTTGCGGCTGATTCAATATCTTTTCCAGATATCGACTGGGTCGAAATTAGGTCTGAAACGAGCATCCAACACCGGATACTTTTTGATCCGGGGCATGGATTGGAGGAGCGACTGATTTCCGAGCAGTTCACATAAATGTGAGCGAATTGATAAATTTCCTGTCGTTTGTGTGAACCAGTTCACATGCACACCGATAATGGTTTGTTAACTTCAACTTGCCCGGAGAACACGCCAAGGTGGAAGTGAGTGGCCATCTGACGGTGTTTTCGAATGATTGCGCAGTTTTTGCGCTGGCGAGGGTGGGTGGTGCTACGCTCGTCTTCTGAAATCCGGGCATATTTTATTATGCGGACCCCGGGCACAAAACCCCGGGGTCTATTTTTTGTAGCAAACTGCTACGTAGGCACAAGTTGGACCTAATTGCTCATTTGCTCCCATAAAATCGGGGCCATCTGCCCAACACGCTCTTCGATGGCGGTTGTGGCATCTACGGCCATGTCTTCGCGCCAGCGCCGGGCGGCGATCTGAATGTTGATCGGTTGGGGACCATTCGGCAATTCCGCAAGGCGTGCGGGAACGCTGGCAGCGGGCAACCCCAGAAAGTTCATCGCATAAGAATATACTGCACAGCCCAGCACCTCATGAACACCCTCCGCGCCTTCGGTGTCTCGATCAGGCTTGAAAAATGGCTGCGGCAGAAATGGAGACAGGACTAACGGATAATCCTGCAGGAACAATGACCATTCGCGCGCATGGTGGCTGCGCTGCGCAAGGGCCTGAATCAGATCGTCTCCGACAATCGGGGGAAACTCTTGGAAATAAACTTCAAAAATGTCGCGGATGGTTTGCGATCCGGCAGCTTCGATATCACCTTTCATCAGGGTCAGCACTTCACCCATCAGCGCGCGGTAGCCCAACCTGCCGCATTCGAACACATCTGGCGGATCAATCTCTTCAACCAGATATCCAGCATCTACTAAGGCGTCCCGTGCCGTTTCCAGCGCCTTGTCTACTTCTGGATGCAATGCGTAGCCGAACGTGTTTTTTGTGAAGGCGACCTTGATCGGTCCGTCTTGCATATTGCCGCGCCAGGGCAGCTGTACGTGAAAGGGATCCCGAAGGTCTGGTTCAATCAGGCTCGGCATAGACAGGTGTAAATCTGCGGCCGTTCGGGTAATCACCCCCTGAACAGACATCGACTGCGCCAGCATTCCCCGCTCGGCCTTTTGGCTTGGGTTCCACGCGGGTACGCGGCCAAGCCCCGGCTTCACCGTCACCGCACCATTGGCTGCGGCGGGAAAACGCAGGCTACCACCGATATCGTTGCCATGACCCAGAGCGCCTATTCCTGCCATAACGGCCGCGCCGGCGCCACCAGACGATCCGCCGGGTGAGATATGGCGGCCCCAGGGATTATGGGTGCGCCCATGAAGCGGGTTGTCCGTATCAGCACGGAATGAAAATTCGGGGGTATTGGTCCGCCCGATGACAATCGCACCTGCTTTTTGCAAGTTTGAGACCACAGGAGCATCATCTGGTGCAATGACATCCTTCAGGGCCACCACGCCATTGGTGGTTGCATGATCTTTCTGGTCCACATTCACCTTGATCGTAACCGGAACACCATGCAGCGGACCAGCCAAAGCACCATCACGACGGGCACGGTCAAGAGCGGATGCACGCTCCATCGCCTCCGCACCAAGATCTTCCACAACTGCATTCAACTCGGGGTTCACTTGATGCATACGCGCCAATGCATCCTTGACGACTCCCTCCGCGCTCAGATCGCCCTTTTTTGTCAGAACAGTCAGTTCGGTCGCACTCAGACGCCAGATCTCGCCGTTTGTCATGCTCGTCCTCCTCACCTCAACCTGAGGGGAGGCGGGACCAATGACAAGCCCCAGTAAGACAAAACGGATCCACCCTTCATCTGGCCGAAAACATCCCGGAGCGCGAGGCAGAGCTTCGCATTCGCGCTTTGGCGCAAATCAAGTGCGCCTTTTTGGTGCACTGTTGGATTCCATTGCAAAGTTACTTTGCGTAACCGATGGTTTGCAGGGCCGATTTGATCTCGTCCAGAATAACTGGATCATCGATGGTGGCAGGCATCTTGTATTCATTGCCATCCGCAATCGACACCATCGTGCCTCGCAGGATCTTGCCCGATCGCGTCTTGGGTAGGCGATCTACAACCACCGCATTCTTAAACGCAGCGACAGGCCCGATTTTGTCCCGGACCATCTTGACCACATCCGCCACCACATCCTGGTGGTTCCGTTCAGATCCGGCATTGAGGCACAAGAATCCAACCGGCATTTGCCCTTTTAGTTGGTCCGACACGCCAATCACGGCACATTCTGCCACATCGGGGTGCGCAGCCAGCACCTCTTCCATTCCGCCAGTCGACAAACGGTGGCCAGCAACGTTGATGACATCATCGGTGCGCGCCATGATATAAAGATAACCGTCTTCGTCGATCATGCCTGCGTCACCGGTCTCGTAGTAGCCCGGGAAATGCTCCAGATACGACTTCTTGAACCGCGCCTCGGCGTTCCAGAGAGTCGGCAGCGTACCTGGGGGCAATGGCAGCTTGACCGCGATAGCTCCCAGTTCACCTGGTTTCATGGGATGACCACCTTCGTCCAGAATTTGAACGTCATAGCCTGGCATGGGCTTGGCAGGTGAACCCAATTTGATCGGAAGTTCCTCGATACCAAGTGGATTACCCGCGATTGTCCATCCGGTTTCGGTTTGCCACCAATGATCGATGACCGGGACATTCAACGCATCCTGTGCCCAGATGATGGTGTCCGGGTCGGCCCGCTCACCTGCAAGATATAGCGCCTTCAGGTGGGAGAGGTCGTATTTCGACATCAACTCCCCATTGGGGTCTTCGCGTTTGACGGCGCGAATGGCTGTAGGGGCCGTGAAAAAACTTTTGACCTTATGTTCGGAGATCACGCGCCAGAAGGTGCCAGCGTCTGGCGTGCCAACGGGTTTGCCTTCGAACACAATGGTCGTATTGCCATGGATTAGCGGAGCGTAGCAAATATAGGAATGCCCCACGACCCAGCCCACATCTGAGGCTGCCCAGAATACGTCACCTGGATCAACGTTGTAGATGTTCTTCATCGTCCAATTCAGCGCGACCAGATGGCCAGCGGTCGGGCGCACGACACCTTTTGGAGCTCCGGTGGTGCCCGAGGTATACAGGATATACGCCGGATCGTTGCCGTTTACAGGCACACATTCTGCGGGTTCAGTTCCGTATTGGAACCCATGCCAATTGACATCGCGCCCTTCGATAAGTTGTGCAACCTCCTGTTCACGCTGGAAGATTACGCAGAACTCGGGCTTGTGGCTAGCAAGATCGATCGCGCCATCCAACAGCGGTTTGTAGTGCACGACACGACCCGGTTCCATCCCGCATGAAGCGGCGATGATCGCCTTGGGTTTCGCATCATCGATACGCACGGCCAACTCGTTGCTGGCAAAGCCGCCGAACACCACCGAGTGCACCGCTCCAAGGCGGGCGCAGGCCAGCATGGCCTCCAACGCTTCGGGGATCATCGGCATATAGATGATGACCCGATCCCCTTTCTCAACGCCTTTCGCGCGGAGCGCACCGGCCAGATTAGCGACCCTGTTGCGCAGCTCGACGTAGGAGATTTCGCGTTTGGTATGTGTGATGGGACTGTCATAGATGATCGCGGTCTGCTCGCCACGACCGTTTTCCACATGCCGGTCGACTGCGTTCCAGCACGTATTTACCTTGGCATCGCTGAACCATTCATAGAGAGGCGCATTGTCGTCGAACAGAGCTTTGCTGGGTTCTTGAACCCAGTCGATCCCTTTTGCGGCATCCATCCAGAATGCTTCGGGGTCGTTCTTCCAGCTCTCGTAGACGTCCTGATATGCCATGATGGCCTCCTCCCAAATTCCTCGCGTTTTGTGTTAGGCGCCGAAGGTGCCTCGGGCAAGCGACGCGGAATGCGGCGCGTCAGTTTATCGCAAAATCTTTGCAGAACCTTTCAGATTGGACTGCAAAGTTTTGCAAATTCTCTGATATTTATGACCTTCAAGTTGATCCATCTAAGGTTTTGCAAATCTGCAAACTCACCGCTGCAAAAGCGACAGTGCCAATAGAATCAACTTGGGCAACTGGTCAGGAGCCCGGTCGTGTATATCCTTTTACCGCCGCGCCCAGTTTACCCGTAATGTGCCACTGGCGTTCCGGCGATGGCCGCCATGTTCAACAGCCCCCGGGCGGTGATTGATGGCGTTACGATATGGGCTTTGTTTCCCATCCCCATCAAGATCGGCCCCACCTCTAGCCCGTCCGCTTTCATCTTGAGGATGTTACGCACCCCGCTTGCTGCATCCGCGTGTGCGAAAATTAGGACATTCGCAGCGCCATCCATACGCGAGTTCGGGAAAATACGTGCACGCAATTCAGGATCAAGGGCCAGGTCCAAGTTCATCTCGCCCTCATAGCTGAAATCGCGCGGCTCAGAATCGAGGATTTCAAGGCCCGCCCGAAGGCGCTTGCCCGATCCCTCTGCCTGATTGCCGAACTGCGATTGCGAACAGAATGCAATCTTCGGCTCCAGTCCGAACCGCCGCACGTGACGGGCTGCGCCGATGGTTGTTTCGGCCAGTTCCTCGGGGGTGGGCAGTTGCCGTACATGCGTGTCGGCGATGAATAGAGGGCCGTCTTCCAGAATCATAAGTGACAGCGCGCCGTGCGGGCGTAAATCGCCATTATCCAGAACTTGCTCAACATAATTGAGATGCCAGCGGTATTCACCGAATGTACCGCAGATCATGCTGTCAGCCTCGCCGCGATGCACCATGATCGCCGCAATTGCAGTATTGTTGGTGCGCATGATGGCTTTTGCGAGGTCCGGAGTGACCCCCCGCCGCTGCATGATCTGGTGATATGAGTTCCAGTAGTCGTAGTAGCGCGGATCGTCCTGCGGGTTCACGATCTGGAAATCCTGCCCAGGCCGAACCGTCAGCCCCAATCGTTCGCATCGCGCGTCGATTACGTCCGGGCGACCAATCAGGATCGGGGTTTCTGTGGTTTCTTCCAAAATAGCCTGAGCTGCACGCAATACCCGCTCGTCCTCGCCTTCCGCAAAAACGATCCGCCGGGAAGCAACTGCAGCGGCTTCAAATACTGGCCGCATCAGAAGAGCCGATTTGAACACAGTCTGATTCAGCCGTTCTTTATAGGCTTCGAGGTCATCAATGGGCCGTTTTGCGACCCCACTTTTCATGGCTGCTTGCGCAACAGATGACGAAACGACTCCGACGAGGCGCGGGTCGAAAGGTTTGGGGATCAGATAATCCGGCCCAAAGGTCAATTGCTCACCCTTGTAGGCTGCCGCAGCTTCAGCGCTGGTTGTCGCACGGGCCATGTCGGCAATTCCGTCGACGCAGGCGATTTGCATCTCGTCATTGATTTCAGTCGCACCAACATCCAAGGCACCCCGGAATATGAACGGGAAACATAAGACATTGTTCACCTGGTTCGGGAAATCGCTGCGGCCGGTTGCAATGATCGCATCTGGCGCAACTTCGCGTGCCGCTTGTGGCAGGATTTCCGGAGTTGGGTTGGCCAATGCAAAGATGATCGGGGTTTTGGCCATCTTTTCAACCATCTCGGGCTTCAACACGTTCGGTCCGCTCAGCCCCAGGAACAGATCGGCATCCGGGATCACATCATCCAGAGTGCGCAGATCGGTTTTTTGGGCAAACTGGTCCTTGTGCGGGTTCATATCCTCGGCGCGGCCCTCATAGACCAGACCGTGAATGTCGCACAGCCAGATATTCTCGCGTTTGACCCCAAGCTTCACCAACATGCTGAGGCAGGCGATCCCTGCGGCGCCACCACCGGTTGAGACAACTTTGATATCCTCAAACTTCTTGCCTGCCACATGCAGGGCGTTCTTGGCAGCGGCGCCAACAACGATCGCGGTGCCGTGCTGGTCGTCGTGAAAGACGGGGATATTCATCCGCTCTCGGCACAGTTTTTCAACAATGAAACAATCCGGTGCCTTGATGTCTTCAAGGTTGATCGCGCCAAAAGTCGGTTCCAACGCGCAGACGATATCTGCCAGTTTTTCGGGGTCAGGCTGATCCACCTCGATGTCAAAACAGTCGATGCCAGCGAATTTTTTGAATAGGACCGCCTTGCCTTCCATCACCGGCTTTGATGCCAGAGCACCGATGTCGCCGAGCCCCAGAACCGCAGTGCCGTTCGAAACAACCGCCACCAGATTGCCGCGCGCAGTATATTTTTCGGCATTGGCTGCGTCGCTTTTGATCTCGAGGCTGGCTTCGGCCACACCTGGCGAATAGGCGCGTGCAAGGTCCCGGCCGTTTGCCATCGGCTTCGTGGCCTTGATCTCAAGCTTTCCGGGCTTTGGATGGGCATGATATTCAAGCGCAGCCTGTCGCAGGTTCGGTGTGTCAGACATCGGCAATTCAACTCCGTTCCAATATTCGTTTGATGGTTAAACCATTTCTCAACGCTTGGCTATGTCGCCTCGGATTGCTGTCGAAATAAGGTCTCACGGATACGTTAAGGGGTCGCTGGTTGAGATTTGATGCTTTGCTTCTATGTACAGTCAATTCCCGACAATCTAACGGGCCTCAGAAGCGACGGATCTGGTCATGCGCAATAAAAACAAAGCTTGTGCTGATGCGCAAACGGCCACCGCTTTTGACAGGCTTGGCACCAAAGGGGGTGCCTTGGTTGGTTCGCTTTCTTTGGCTGTTGTTCTGCTTTGCGTGATCATGATCTGGCCTTTGCAGGCCGCAGCATTCAACCAAGAGGGCGGCTTGATCGAGACAATTTCAGCCACTGCGTTGCTGGCTGCCGGGCTGGTCGCGCTGGTGCGTTTTCCAGGTCTCTCGCGCTTATATATTGCACTTGTCTGCCTACTGTTGGCCGAGCGCGAGCTGGAAGCAGAGGTCTACACCGAAGGCAGCGTACTTTTCGTCGTGCTAGAATGGCTGGATTTACTGCTTGATGCGACCACAGTCCGGATCGCTTTGGGCGTGATTGTCATTGGTGGCTTGCTTCGGCACGGGATACCAAACGGAGTACGGGCACTTAAGATCCGCGCACCATTTCTGATGGTCTTTGCCCTAGCCGGAAGTGTTGCGGTACTGGCGCAGATACTCGAAGAAGTCAGTGGATTTTTCTCGGAAAGCCTTTCGGTCACGATGGCTACACGCCTGTTCGTGCTGGAAGAAACGCTGGAAATGTACTTTTCAATTGGCATTTTGGCCGCTGTTCTGATCGGATGGCCAAAAATCAGATCCGAAGAGATACAGAATGACAAGCGATCCGAAAGACTTCCAGACGCGCGCTGAAATCCGCCTGCCGACGCAGGAACTCCGCAACGATATTCCGTTCTATACCAAGGTGCTGGGGATGCGGATGGACATGATCTATCCAGCCGACGATCCAAATACCGCTGTGTTTTCCGGACATGGTTTGCGTTTGCGGATCGAGAAAGACGCACCCGAGTCTCCTGGGACCTTGCGCATTTTGACGTCTGACCCCGACAGGTTCGCTGACGGCCAGCGCAGTCTTGTCGCACCAAATGGCTCCCGGATCGAAATAGAGGAACTGGATCCACCGCTGGTTATGCCGGAAACGGTTCATTCATTTGTTGTTCGCCGCCTCAAAGATCAGGCGCCTTGGATCATCGGGCGGGCAGGAATGCACTATCGCGATCTGGTGCCTGACAGGTTGGGCGGTTCGATCATCGCCAGTCATATCCGCATTCCGGATGGCGGCCCGGTGCCGGACATGGTGCATTTTCACAAGGTCGGGTTTCAGCTTATCTTCTGCATCCACGGTTGGGTGGATGTGGTTTACGAGGATCAGGGAGAGAAAATGCGCCTGACAGCGGGTGATTGCTTTATTCAACCGCCCGAAATCCGTCACCGAGTGCTTGAGGCATCGGACAACGTGCAGGTGATCGAGATTGGTGTACCGGCTGAACATGTGACCGAGATTGACCACGAGATGGACCTGCCAACACCACACTTCCGACCGGACCGCGAATGGCAGGGCCAACGGTTTGTTTATAATCAGGCCAAAGACGCGGAGTGGATACCTTTCCGTCTGCCCGGATATGTCTGTCGCGACACAACCATTGCCGAAAACACCAAGGGTGTCGCGGGTGTGCAGGTCGTCCGTCGCGGGCAAGGTCAGCCAAAGTGGGCCAGCCACGATACTGATATCCACTTTACCTTTGTGATGGATGGCGAGGTCACACTTGAGGGTGAGGGGCGCGAACCCTATCGGCTGGAACAGGGCGACGCCTTCGTCATTCCACCTGGCATGAGAACTCGTTTGTCTGATCCAACTGACGATGTCGAATTGTTGGAAGTAACGCTGCCCGGCACATTCAATACGACCTTGGGCTAAATGCTTGTGATTATCCGCGCTCGGGGGCTTCAAATTCCCCGGCGCTTTCATTTAGGGTATGGCATTCTGACCAAGTGATCAAAAATTGGGAATCGTCATGTCTTTGAAAGATGCTGCTTTGGCTGTTCGTGAAAATGCGCACGCGCCTTATTCGAATTTCAAGGTCGGTGCGGCGATCCGGGCAGGTTCAGGCACGGTGTATATCGGCTGCAATGTCGAAAACGTAGCCTACCCAGAAGGAACCTGCGCCGAGGCCGGGGCGATTGCCGCGATGATCGCCGCAGGCGACAAAGAACTGACCGAAGTTTACGTGGTTGCGAGCAGTCCGCATCCGGTGCCACCCTGCGGCGGATGCCGTCAGAAACTGGCTGAATTCGGAAAAGGCGATGTGGTGGTCACTATGGCGACTGCCGACGGTCTGGAAACCAAAACCACAATAGCTGATCTGTTGCCGGGTGCATTTGGTGCCGCGCATATGGGGGACACCTGATCAGATGGATGCGCGTTCGATTATCGCCAAGCTTCGCCGTAACGAGATACCGACATCAGCCGAATTGCAGTGGTTCGCACAGGGGTTGGCTGATGGTGGCGTAAGTGACGCGCAGGCGGGAGCCTTTGCCATGGCGGTCTGCATGGGTGGGCTGGGGGCTCAGGGCAGGGCTGATTTGACGGTTGCCATGCGTGACAGCGGTGAGGTGCTGAACTGGGATGTTGATGGCCCGGTGATCGACAAACACTCGACTGGTGGAGTCGGGGATTGCGTCAGCCTGGTTCTCGCCCCGGCCCTGGCCGAATGCGGGGCCTATGTACCAATGATCTCGGGCCGGGGGCTGGGCCACACCGGCGGCACTTTGGACAAACTCGAAGCAATCCCCGGCGTGACAACACAGATCGGCCAGACAAGGCTGGCGCAGATACTGAATGAGACCGGCGCTGCGATTGTCGGCGCTACGGGGCAGATCGCACCGGCGGATAAACGGCTATATGCGATCCGCGATGTGACGGCGACGGTGGAAAGCCTTGATCTGATCACTGCGTCGATCCTGTCAAAGAAGCTGGCCGCCAGCCCGGATGCGCTGGTGCTGGATGTCAAGGTGGGCAGCGGGGCGTTCATGAAGACGCTGGATGAGGCGCGCAAGCTTGCTCGGGCGCTGACCGAAACGGCAAATACCGCGGGGTGCCGGACCTCAGCGGTTATCACCGACATGAATCAACCGCTTGCTCCAGCACTTGGCAACGCGCTGGAAGTTGCCGAAGTGATGAAGGTCATGACCAGCGGGCAAACCTCACCCTTGGCCGAAATTTCTGCTGAACTGGGTGGCGTGTTGATGGCAGATGCGGATATGTGCGCATCGGCGGAAGAGGGCCGGGCGCGGATCGCAGAAGTAATATGTGACGGGCGCGCCGCCGAACGGTTTGGCCGCATGATGGCCGCTGTCGGAGGACCTGTGCACTTCGTCGATACCTGGGCGCGATTCCTGCCCGAAGCAAACGTGATCCAAGAGGTACCTGCGCCCCGCGATGGCTACATCTCTGCGATAGATGGTGAGGCACTAGGACTGGCGGTGGTTGCCCTGGGTGGTGGACGCCAGGTTGAGAGTGATGAGATCGACCCGGCGGTTGGATTGTCGAATATCTTGCGGTTGGGTCAGCACGTTCAGAAGGGCGCGCCATTGGCCGTGGTCCACGCAGCCCGAGAAGATGCAGCGCGACTTGCGTCCGAGGCGGTATTGAATGCCGTAACGCTTGGCGATGCGCCAGTAGAACAACCTCCGCATGTACACGAAAGGATCAGCGCATGAGCCGCGCTTTCCTTGTTGTTATGGATTCGGTTGGTATCGGCGGCGCGCCAGATGCCGATCGGTTCTACAACGGCACCACGCCCGATACGGGTGCGAACACGGTGGCTCATATTGCGCAGGCCTGTGCCGAAGGGCGCGCAGAAGAAGGACGCTCCGGCCCATTACATTTGCCAAATCTCGACGCTCTGGGACTGGGCGCTGCAACGCGACTGGCCTCAAATGATGTCACGCCGGGGTTAGAAGCCACACCAGCAGGTCTCTGGGGATGCGCGCGAGAGTATTCGCCGGGCAAGGACACGCCTTCTGGCCATTGGGAATTGGCAGGCGTTCCGGTGCCGTGGGATTGGCACTATTTCCCGGATACGACACCTGCCTTTCCCGCCGAGCTGAGCCAGGCAGCGGCTCAGGCTGCAGGTACCGAGGGCATTCTGGGCGATTGCCACGCTTCTGGCACGGCGATCATCGCTGAATTGGGGGCCGAGCATATGCGAACCGGCTGGCCGATCTGCTATACATCTGCCGACAGTGTGTTCCAGATTGCCGCACATGAGGAGAGCTTTGGCCTCGACCGTTTGCTGGATTTGTGCAAGGTGCTTGCGCCGCAGCTTCACGAAATGAAAGTTGGCCGTGTGATAGCTCGGCCATTCATCGGAACACCGGAAACCGGATTTACCCGCACCACCAACCGCAAGGATATTGCCATCGTACCCCCAAAGCCGGTGCTGACAAACTGGGCGCAGGACGCGGGTCGGCACGTGTACGCAGTTGGCAAGATCGGCGACATCTTCTCGATGCAAGGGATCGATACGTTGCGCAAAGGTTCGGATGCCGAACTGATGACCCATCTTTCTGATCTGGTGGATGGGGCCGAAGACGGCAGCCTGACATTTGCCAACTTTGTCGAATTCGACAGCATCTATGGCCACCGTAGGGATATCAGCGGCTATGCCCGCGCGTTGGAGTGGTTTGACCGCGAGGTCGGGGTCATCCTGCAAAAACTGCGCCCGGGTGACCTGATGCTGCTGACCGCTGATCATGGCAATGATCCCAGCTGGATCGGAACCGATCACACGCGCGAACAGGTGCCGGTATTGAATGCCGGACATGGCACAGGTGAAATCGGCCGGATCAACTTTGCCGATGTCGCTGCCAGTATCGCGCATCACCTGAATATCCCGGCGCAAGGACCGGGGCGGAGTTTTCTATGACAGCGGCTGACCAACCCAAGATCGAACTTCACCTGCATCACGAAGGTGCAGCGCCACCCGCCTTTATTCGTCAGTTGGCCCATGAAAAGCGCGTGGATCTGAGCGGGATCTTCAAGCCAGATGGTTCGTATGATTTTCGCGACTTTGCACATTTCCTCAGTGTCTACGAGGCTGCCTGCGAGGTTCTGAAATCGCCAGAGGATTTTCGCCGATTGACGTTGGCCATTCTCGAAGAGAGCGCAGCCAACGGGGTGGTGTATTCTGAAACTTTCCTAAGCCCCGATTTTTGCGGCGGAGGAGATTTGCATGCATGGAAGGACTATTTGACCGCGATCCAGGATGCCGCTGATGAGGCCGAGCGCAAATACGGGATTACGCTGCGCGGTGTCGTGACCTGTGTGCGCCATTTCGGACCCGAGCAAGCCAAGCGCAGTGCACATTGTGCGGCCGAAACTGCTGGGAACTGGATCACCGGATTTGGCATGGGCGGCAATGAATCCGTTGGAACGCAGGGTGATTTCAAATGGTCCTTTGAGTGCGCGCGCGAGGCAGGGCTGCAGTTGACCACACATGCCGGTGAATTTGGGGGTCCCGATAGTGTGCGGGACGCAATTCGCGATTTGGGGGTCGAGCGTGTGGGCCATGGTGTCCGTGCCATCGAACACCCGGACCTAGTGCATGAACTGATCGACCGGGATATCACGTTGGAAGTGTGTCCGGGCTCGAACGTGGTTCTTGGCCTATTCCCCGATTTCGCGGCGCATCCCATTGCGAAACTGCGCGATGCAGGTGTCAAAGTGACCGTGTCTACTGACGATCCACCGTTTTTCCATACCACGATGCGGCGCGAATATGAGATGTTGGGTGCAGCATTCGGCTGGCAAGCCGAAGATTTTGCAGCCCTTAATGTAACGGCCCTTAATGCGGCCTTTTGTGATGAAGAGACCCGCGCGCGGGTCAAGAAAAGACTGGAGACATCATGAGCGATCACCTGACCGTCGTCGACCACCCGCTGGTGCAGCATAAACTGACGCTCATGCGGGACAAGGGCACCTCGACCGCCGTGTTCCGGCAGTTGTTGCGCGAGATCACGTTGCTGTTGGCCTATGAGGTCACCCGCGAGATGCCGCTGACGACGCGCCGCATCGAAACCCCGATGGAAGAGATGGACGCACCCATATTGGCGGGCAAGAAGCTTGCGTTGGTTTCGATCCTGAGGGCCGGAAACGGGATGCTGGACGGGGTGTTGGAGCTGATCCCCTCGGCGCGGGTCGGCTTTGTGGGTCTCTATCGCGATGAAGAGACGCTTAAACCTGTACAGTATTATTTCAAAGCCCCCGAAGGGCTGAAGGACCGTCTGGTCATTGCTGTTGATCCGATGCTGGCAACTGGCAACAGCTCGGCCGCAGCGATCGATCTGCTGAAGGAGCAGGGGGCCGCAGATATCCGTTTCCTTTGTCTTCTGGCTGCCCCCGAAGGCGTGGCTCGCATGAAAGAGGCGCATCCGGATGTCAAAATCGTGACTGCGGCGCTGGATCGTGAGTTGAACTCCAAGGGCTACATCATGCCGGGCCTGGGCGATGCCGGGGATCGGATGTTCGGCACCAAATAGGCGCTATTGCCCGCAGATATTCTGCAGCCGGACCCAATCGCGGTCCGGCAATACCTGTTCCAAAGTTCGACCTGCCATGGGGTCCGCCTCGATCAACCCGAGAACGGACTCGCCTGTGATGTCAACAGCATAAGCGTATGGTGTTGAGGGAAGGGCGGCCTGAGCGAACATTGCCAGCAGATCATCATCACTAATCTGTGTTTGAGGTTCTGCCAGGATTTCTTCGGTGTAGGTATCGACGATTTCAGTGGTCAACTCACCAGTCGTCAACAGTCGAAACGCGGTTGTTGGGCCCGTCCGATCTAACAGGTCGTCCAACGGTGCCTGTTGTGCCGCGCGAGCGCGCGCGGCGATAACATACCCCGCGGCAACGGCGGGGTCTTCATGATCCTCCACCAGCGCGCGATTCAGCAATACAGTCCCCCCCGGCAGGCTTAGGCTGTTGGACAAACCTGCGGGCAGAATCACGATCTGTCGAACACCAGTTCGGTTTGCAAGCCGGTCCAATGAGTCCTGCGCCTCGGGTGAATTGCATGCCTTGCCTGATACCCTTTCAATGCGCTGCAGGATCGTATCGCCGATCTCTTGCTGTTTGATCTCTGGCACGACTGAAACGACATGACGCTGCAAAGCGCCGGGCAACCACAGCAAAAGAACTGCCACAACGGCCAGCGCCACCCCCGCAACGCTGAGCCAGCGCAGACGACCGGGGTGCGGTCTGGCGCGGTCGATGGCACGTTGCAGACGATCGATGGCCTCGATCATCGTGGTTTCCGTTTCTGCAAGTTCCAGCGTTTCGCCAGGATCGCCGTCGGGACAATAGATGGCGGGATACGCACCCGGGTTTTGACGCTCTAACGCAGCCAAAGACCAATGCGTGAGCGCGCTGTCATTGAAATCCGAGATCGTCAGAGTGGCTTCGCCAATCGAAACCACAACCTCACGCCGCTGTTCATCGGGCGAAGGGCGCCACAAACCGGTGGCTTCGATCCGCTGGTACTGTTTGAGTGCGGTCATCGGTTAATGCTGCTCGAGTATTATTTTGCGCTAAGCTTAGCATGGCAAAAACCAGTGGCGCAAACCTGTTGCGTCAGGTTTGTGAAATGTGCTGATTGTAGCGGGTAGTTTTCTGGCCAGCACTGGCTAATCAAGCGCAGAGGCGGGAATGCAGTTACAACAACAATCCCATTCGATGCTGGCGTCTTTACTGATGGTCGCCTCGATGGCCATTATCGGCGTCATCGATAACTTTGTGATCCGGGTCGCCGAAAGCATTGGGCTATGGCAGTTTCATCTAAGCCGCGCGACGTTGATGTTACCCCTGATTGCGCTTCTTTCGGTTCTTGGCTTGGGCGGTTTGAAACCGCGCCGGTACGGCATCGTCGCGGTGCGTAGCGTATTGATAACCATGGCGATGCTTTTTTATTTTACAGCTCTGGCTCTGATGCCGATTGCGCAGGCGTTGGCAGGGCTGTTTACCTCACCGATTTTTGTGCTGCTGATTTCCGCGCTTTTTCTGAAGCAGCATATCGGCCCCTGGCGGATCGTGGCCGTTCTTTTGGGCTTTGCCGGAATACTCAGTGTTTTGCAGCCTGACCCCAATTCATTTGATCTCAAGACGCTGATCCCAGTAGCTGGAGGTTTTTTCTATGCTCTCAGCGCCGTTGTAACCCGCACGCATTGCCGTGATGAAAGCACCGTCGCCCTGCTGGCCGCGATGGTGGTGACTCTGGGATTGGCTGGGTTGATTGGTCTGATATGGCTGGCTGTATTTCCGGTTGATGTGCCCGAAGGCCCAGAGGGGTTTGCCATGCGCGGTTGGGTCTGGCCGATACATGAAGCCCTGCCTTGGGTGGTGATGCAGGCGATCGGGTCTACGATCGCCGTTTTCATGCTGATAAAAGCTTACCAATTAGGAGAGCCTTCCTACGTCGCCGTATTCGAGTATTCGGTCATGATATTCGGACCCCTCTTTGCATGGATTGCCTTTGGACAATCGGTAGGAGTGATGCAGATCGTCGGTATTGGCATGATCGCAACTGCAGGAATTTTATTGGCATGGAGAGAGAAGCGCACTGCCGGAAAGCTGCCCAAAGCTCTGCCAAATTGAGGACGTGTGTAGATAAAGCAAAGTTACTTGCACATCGCATATAGTTTCCAGGTGTCGTGCAAAGCGATCTTTGCTGCCAAAATTGTTCCGGTAAATCACATGAAATGTGGCCAAATGGTCCTTATTTCGCCGTAATTGTGGCAAAACTAAGCCAGCTCGTGGCACTTTAGCATGGTCAATCTGAGCTATGTCGAAGTGCCAAGAGGGGGGCGCAAGTGTTAGAGTTAGTGAGTGTTTCGGGGTATTCGAAACGTGAGGGTCAAGGCCCGCAACCTCTTCAAGAGTCAGCCGTTTCAGTGCGCCGCGGTGGATTGCTGCATGGGACCAGGGTTGCAACAACCCGTGGCTGGAAGCCGGTTGAAAATCTGGTTTCTGGCGAACTGGTGCGAACGCTGGATCACGGTTTTAAAGAATTGCGCCGTGTCTGCGCCGATAGCGTTGTGGTTCCAGGGGGGGAACGCAGGCCAGAGTATCTGCCGGTCCTTGTCCCGGCTCGCGCCGCGTATAATGGGCGGCCGGTCTGGCTGATGCCAGAGCAGGGAATGGCGCTGGATCAGACTAAATTGGATCTGGGAATTGAGGGGCTCTCAATTGTTCCTGCGCGTATGCTAAGCGGTGTTGGCAATCTCAGATCAAATACTCCGGCGCAAACCTTTGATGTGACGTCGTTGTATTTTGATCAGGATGAAATTGTCTTTATCGAGGGAGGATTCCAAGCCTACTGTCCTGCGGGAGGTATGGGACCGGTCTGCACATATGAAGTTGCCGACGAAGAAGATGCTGATCTGTTGATCGAAGCGGTGGCCATGAAAGGCGACATATCGGTTTTTGCAAACCCATTGGGTGCGCTGCCTGCGCCCATCCCGCAAGAACCAATATTCCCTATTCGCCCTCCTAAGGGCATCCGTCGGCCAGGGCGTCCAGGGCGTCCAGGGCGGCCTAATGCCCTGATCTTGTTTCTGCGATCGGACTGGCGCATCTGAACGTAATCTGCTGGTGCAAAACAGGTTGCGCCAGCAGTTCAATATCAGGCAGCTTTGGCCGCTGGGTTGAAGCGACCATAGAAACTCTGACCTTTCTCGGCCATTTCGCGCAGGAGCGGTGGGCACGCAAAACGCTCGCCATAGGCCCCGGTCAGTTGGTCGCAACGCTCAGCCGCATAGGGCGTGCCGATGATGTCCAGCCAACTGAGCGGACCACCGGACCAAGGGGCAAAACCCCATCCAAGGATCGCACCCACGTCGCCTTCGCGGATGTCTTCCAGAACACCTTCTTCCAACGCGCGAACCGCTTCCAAAACCTGCGCGAACATCAGGCGTTCCTGCACTTCGATCAGGTCGGGTT
The DNA here is from genome assembly GCF_056535285.1 of Ruegeria sp. O11. Classification (NCBI taxonomy): domain Bacteria; kingdom Pseudomonadati; phylum Pseudomonadota; class Alphaproteobacteria; order Rhodobacterales; family Roseobacteraceae; genus Ruegeria; species Ruegeria sp. O11. The sequence goes on from NZ_JBQERS010000001.1 coordinate 17,456, forward strand.
GTTCGGCAGCCAGCGGGTATTTGTCCTGCAAACCCTTCCAGTATTCGACGCGCTTACCCTTGTCGTCATAGTCGAAGAATCCGGCATTGGCCTTGCGGCCTAGACGCCCCTGTTCCTCCATCCAGAAGATCAGATCGTCCGAGGGGCTATCAGGATAGGCATCGCCCATCGCTGCTCTCGTGGCCCGTGCGATCTTGGCCCCGAGATCGATTGAGGTTTCGTCCGTCAACTGGATCGGTCCTACCGGGAAACCCAACTGCCGCGCGGCATTATCTATCAAGATCGGACTGACGCCCTCGGTGATCATCCGAGCACCCTCGTTGATATAGGGGATGATGCAGCGGTTGGCGTAGAAGAAGCGTGCGTCGTTGACCACGATCGGCGTTTTGCGGATCTGACGCACGTAATCCAGTGCTTTTGCCACTGCCCGTTCGCCAGTTTCCTTGCCCTTGATGATCTCAACCAGGAACATCTTCTCAACTGGTGAGAAGAAGTGGATGCCGATGAACTGCTCAGGCCGCACACTTGCCTTGGCCAGATCGGTAATCGGCAGAGTCGAGGTATTCGAGGCAAAGATGCAATCCTCAGGGATGATCGCTTCGACCTTCTTGGTCATCTCGGCCTTGACGCCCGGGTCTTCGAACACGGCTTCGATGATCAGATCGCAGCCTTTGAGGTTCTCTAGATCGGGGGTCGCGGTGATCTGGCCCAGCATGGCCTCTTTCTTCTCAGCCGTAACCTTGCCGCGCTTGATGCCCTTGTCCAAATAGGCCTCGGAGTAGGCTTTTCCTTTGTCGGCTGCTTCCTGATCACGGTCGATCAGAACAACTTCCATGCCCGCTTGAGCCGAGACCAGAGCAATGCCTGCGCCCATCATGCCAGCACCCAGAACGCCGACCTTCTTGACCCTCTGATCGGGCACATCCTTGGGCCGTACAGCGCCTTTTTCCAGCGCTTCCTTGTTCAGGAACAGCGACCGGATCATCGCCGACGAGGACGGGTTCATCAGGACGTTTGTAAACCAACGCGCCTCAATCTTCAGGGCGGTGTCAAAGTCAACCAAAGCGCCTTCGTAGATTGAACTCAGCAGAGCCTTGGCAGCGGGGAATGCACCTTGGGTTTTGCCGTTCACCATTGCGCTTGCGCCAACGAAGGTCATGAAGCCTGCAGGGTGATAGGGCGCACCGCCGGGCATTTTGTAGCCTTTCGCATCCCATGGTTTGACCAGATCGGAATCCTTGGCGTTCAGAACCCATTCCTTGGCCGCGGCAACCGGATCGTCCGCCACGGCGTCGATCAGTTGCGCACCTTTGGCCTTCTTCGGGTCCATCATCTTGCCTTCCAGCAGTACCGGAGCCGCCGCCATTGCACCAACCATCCGGCTGTAGCGCATGGTGCCGCCGCCGCCGGGGAAGATGCCCAGAAGGATTTCAGGTAAGCCGATTTTAGCTTTGGGATTGCTGGTCATCACGCGGTGATGGCAGGCCAATGCGATCTCGGTCCCGATCCCGGCGCAGGTGCCGTTGATGGCGCAAGCCACTGGTTTGCCGCCTTTTTTGGACTTGGGGTCCATGCCCGCCAGCTCCAATCGACGCAGGATGTTGTGGCCGCTCATGACAAAGTCGAACAAAGCCTGAGCCGGCTCGTCTCCGGCTTCCTGACGGATCGTGGCGAGGGTGCTCAGATCCATGCCGCCCGCAAACGACCCTTCCTTACCGCTGGTGATAACAATCCCTTTGATCTCATCATCTGCCAGCGCCTGATCGATCAGTTCACCGACCAAAGTGAAAGCCTCGCGGCTCAGGACATTCATGGATTTGCCCGGAACGTCCCAGGTGATGAAGGCAACGCCGTCGGCGTCTTTGCTGAGGGTGAAATCAGTCATTGTCATCTCCAATCTGGTCAGCCGTCAGCGGGCTGCCATCCTTGCAGGTAAAGCGAAAGTCGTCGCCCTCGAACTTCACCATCATGTCTATGTCGCTGTAATAGCCGGTCTCGGTCGGGGTCCGTGTGCCCACCACCAGAAAACTCGCGGGCGCGTCGGTTTTGTTCACAAGGTGATGGCCATTGGCGTCACCTGCAGGCCAGGCGGCGCAGTCACCGGGCAGCATCTCATGCTCTCCATCGTCATCGATCAGCACACATTTGCCGCTGAGCATGATTGCAAACTCGTCCTGCTCCATGTGGTAATGGCGCAGCGAGGACAGCCCGTTCGGTTCCAGCCGTACGATGTTGACCCCAAATTGCGTCAGACCGTTCGCATCGCCCAAGGGTTGGACGTAGCGGTCATCGCCCGCTCTTGCCAGTTTGCCGGGATAGCCCGAACCGTTCCGAAACGGTATTTTGGAAAGATCAATTTTAGGCATCAGACACGCTCGATAATGGTTGCCGCACCCATGCCGGACGCGATGCAGAGTGTGGCCAGACCGGTTTCCTTGTCCTGACGCTCCAACTCATCCAGCAGGGTTCCGATGATCATCGCACCAGTCGCGCCCAGCGGGTGACCCATCGCGATCGATCCGCCGTTCACGTTGACCAGAGAGGGATCGACATCAAACGCCTGCTGGAACCGCAGCACGACCGAGGCAAAGGCCTCGTTCACTTCGAACAGGTCCAAATCGCCGATCTTCATGCCGTTGTCGGCCAGAATCTTCTCGGTCACAGGAACCGGGCCGGTCAGCATGATGGTCGGGTCGGTGCCGATTTTTGCGGTCGCCTTGATGCGCGCGCGCGGCTTCAGGCCGTATTTCTCGCCGAACTCCTTGTTGCCGATCAGTACAGCCGCCGCACCATCCACGATGCCCGAACTGTTACCGGCGTGGTGGATGTGATTGATGCGCTCAAGATGCGGGTACTTGATCATCGCAACCTTGTCGAAGCCCGGCATTTGCTCGCCCATCATCTGGAAGGATGGGTTCAGCGCGCCGAGGCTTTGCATATCAGTGCCGGGGCGCATGTATTCGTCGCGGTCCAGAATGGTCAGGCCGTTCTGATCCTTGATCGAGATCACCGACTTATCAAAGCGGTTGTCTTTCCACGCAGCAGCCGCGCGTTTCTGAGATTCAACGGCCAGCGCATCCGCATCGTCGCGGCTGAAACCATATTCGGTTGCGATAATGTCGGCCGAGATACCTTGCGGCACAAAATAGGTTTCCATCGCCAAAGACGGGTCAACGGCAATCGCCGCACCATCGCTGCCCATGGCCACCCGGCCCATCATCTCAACACCGCCTGCGATATAGGCTTCACCCGCGCCGCCTTTGACCTGGTTTGCGGCCAAGTTCACGGCCTCCATGCCCGAGGCACAGAAACGGTTGATCGCCAGGCCGGGGATCGATTCATCCAGATCCGAAGCCAGAACTGCTGAGCGTGCCAGACAGCCGCCTTGCTCCATCACCTGCGTGACGTTGCCCCAGATCACATCCTCGACGGCGTGACCTTCCAGATTATTGCGCTCTTTCATTGCGTTCAGGGTCAGGGCCGACAGACGCACCGAGGTTACCTCGTGCAGGCTGCCATCCTTGCGGCCCTTGCCGCGCGGAGTACGCAGGGCGTCATAGATATAGGCTTCGGTCATGGGGTCTTCTCCTTAAGCTCGATCCGACGGGTTGCCGGGCATCAGGTCGTAGGGGTGTTTCCAGCCGGGCTGTTCGCTGAGGCGCGTCAACCAGGCGTCAATATTGGGCCAGTCGGCGCGATTAAAGCCGAATGGTTCGGGGTAATAGAGGTAGCCGCAGCAGCTGATGTCAGCATTGGTCACGCCGTTGCCAACGATCCAGTCACGGCCGTCAAGATGGGCGTTCAGCGTCTGATAAGCTGCCTTTAGGCGACCCTGATTAAACGCGATAACATCCGGGTTGCGGTGCTTCTCGGGCAAGAAGTTGATCAGGAAACGGGTCAGCCCGGCCATCGAGCTAAGCTTGTGGTTGTCCCACAGAACCCATCTGAAGATCTCGTAATTTTCATCACGATCTTTGCCGCCGAATTTTCCGGATTTTTCCGTCACATAAGCCTGAATCGCGCCGGACTGACTGGTGCGAAAATCACCGTCCACCATCACGGGGGCTTCACCCATCTCATTCACTTCTGCCCGAAATTCAGGGGTGCGCGTCACACCCCCGAAGAAATCAACAAAGACCGGCTCCCAGTCCAGACCGGACATTTCCAACGCAAGCGCGGCTTTGTAGCTGTTTCCGCTTTCACCAAAGCAATGCAGTTGAATGGTCATGAGCGCGCCCCTCCCAAGGCATAAAGATATGTTTTCGGTGCTACCATCAGTGGCCAGCACGAAGTTTTAACGTTTTCGAGCTTCCAGCTCTGAATTAAATATGCGCAGCCTATGCGTCAGGTTTTCGTGATCGATCACGCTGTTGAAGTTCTCAAAAAGGAACGACAAAGCCTCACCTTCATCCAATCCCGCTTCTCGTGCGAAACCGCGGAGCTTACGATAGCCGTCCTCGGTCATCGCGACCGGAAATCGGCGGGTCAGGCGAAAGCGTTTTGGCATCTTGTCTCCTCCGTTGGTGGGCTCGGGTTGCTTTAACCGAGCCCACACTGAGATCAGAAGTTCGCCGCGTCCAGTGCCATTACCGTGTCTGCTCCGGTCTGGATGCGGGCCAGATGCATGGCTGTCGCGGGCAGGCGGCGGGCCATATAGAAGCGACCGGTATTGATCTTGGTCTCGTAGAACTCTTTATCCGAGGCACCGCCGTCCAGTGCGTCCTGAGCGGCCTTTGCCATCTGCGCCCACATCAGGCCCAGACAGACATGGCCGAACATGTGCATGAAGTCGTATGACCCGGATAGAGCGTTGTTTGGATTCTTCATGCCTTCCTGCATGAAGTACATGCCAGCGGCCTGCAGGTCCTTGGAAGCGGCCTTCAGCGGTTCGATGAAGGCTTTATCGTAAGCTTCGTCCTTGCCGCCGTTTTCCTTGCAGAAGCTTTTGACCATCTCGAAGAAGGCCATGACATGCTTGCCGCCGTCCTGGGCCAGCTTCCGACCCACGAGGTCCAGCGCTTGAACGCCGTTCGCGCCTTCGTAGATCATCGCGATGCGGGCATCGCGGGTGTATTGCGACATGCCCCATTCTTCGATGTAGCCATGGCCGCCATAGACCTGCTGCGCCTGAACAGTCATGTCGTAGCCTTCGTCAGTCAGGAAGCCTTTGATGACTGGCGTCAGCAGTGAGATCAGCCCGTCCGCGTCTTTGTCTCCCGAGCGGTGCGCCTTGTCGATCATGGTCGCGCCCCACAGGATGAACGCACGCGCACCCTCGGTGAAGCTTTTTTGATCCATCAGGTTGCGGCGGATGTCGGGGTGCACGATCAGCGGATCGGCGGGGCCGTCCGGGTTTTTCACGCCTGTAACATCGCGGCCCTGCAGGCGATCTTTTGCGTATTCCAAGGCGTTTTGATAGGCCGCTTCGGCCTGAGACAGGCCTTGCATGCCCACACCTAGACGCGCTTCGTTCATCATGGTGAACATGGCGCGCATACCTTTGTGCTCTTCGCCCAGCAGCCAGCCGGTTGCCTCGTCATAGTTCATGACGCAAGTCGAGTTGCCGTGGATGCCCATCTTCTCTTCGATTTTGCCAACCGAAACACCGTTGCGCTCACCCGGGGTGCCGTCTTCGTTGACAATGAACTTGGGCACGATGAACAGCGAGACACCCTTGATGCCCTCGGGGCCGCCGGGGATTTTGGCCAGAACCAGATGGATGATGTTGTCAGCCATGTCGTGATCGCCAGCCGAGATAAAGATCTTCTGACCGGAAATCTTATAGCTGCCATCGTCCTGCGGTTCCGCCTTGGTGCGCATCAGGCCCAGATCGGTGCCGCAATGCGGTTCCGTCAGGTTCATGGTACCGGTCCATTCGCAGCTGACCATATTGGGCAGGTACTTGTTCTTCTGCTCGTCAGTGCCGTGCGCCAGAATGGCTGAGGCCGCGCCGTGGGTCAGGCCCTGATACATCACAAATGCCTGGTTTGCGCCCGAGAACATCTCACCCACCGCTGTACCGATGACATAGGGCATATTCTGGCCGCCATACTCTTCCGGCATGTCGAGGCCCGTCCAGCCGCCTTCTTTCATCTGCTCAAAGGCGTCTTTGAAACCTGTGGGAGTGTACACAATACCGTTTTCCAACCGGCACCCTTCGGTGTCGCCCACCACGTTCAGCGGGTGCAATACGTTGGAGGCAACCTTGCCAGCCTCTTCCAGAACCGCGCCGGTAAACTCGGCTTCCAGTTCGTCATAGCCGGGGATATCCGACTGTGAGATTTTCAAAACGTCGTGCAGGATGAACTGCGTGTCTTTGGTCGGCGCGTTGTAGACGGGCATGTGAAGCTCCCTTAATTCATATGTCCGGAGGCGGGTTTATTCAGCCGCCTTCTTTTCCTGTTTCATCGAGGCGATCACCTTCTCGCCCCAGCGCAACTGCTCTTTCAACTCGTCGATGGCCTGTGTCAGCTCTTCGCGGCGCGATTCCATGTCAGCAAGGCGCTCGCACGCGATTTCATAGGTGCGGGACATCTGTGTCAGCTGTTGGTCACCCACGTGATACAGGTCCAGAAGCTGGCGGATTTCCTCGAGGCTGAAGCCAAACCGCTTGCCGCGCAGGATCAGTTTCAGGCGTGCACGATCCCGTTTGGTGAACAGGCGTTTTTGGCCCTCGCGGATCGGAAACAAAAGCTCTTTGGCCTCGTAGAACCGCAATGTGCGGGGCGTGACATCATATGTCTCGCACATTTCGCGGATGGTCAGCAGATCTTCGGTCATGGTTCAAACTCTCATCACTGGCGTCATGCAACCTGAGTTGCGCAGTCGATGAGCGTTTTACAACACACAAGTGACGTTTACGTAATGCGGACGCTGCGTCACAAATAAGTTGACGTAACATCCGGTCGCGTAAACAGGGGTTTCGGCAATTTTGTTGCCGTAAGGGAAGGGGGCTATTTCAGCAATTCGACAGTCTGATCGCGCAATTGCTGCAACGCATCCATCGCCTCATCCAACTGCGCGCGTTGCTGACGTAGCTCTTCCATTTGTCGATCTGCCATCTCGATGAAGGTCGCCATCTGGGCCTGATCGCCCTGATCTTCGTAGATCAGCAACCACTGGCGAATCTCTTCCAGAGGAAATCCAAACTTGCGACCACGTAGGATCAGCTTCATTCTTGCGCATTCACGAGCACCATAGAACCGCGACCGACCTTCGCGGTCCGGTTGCAGCAACTCGATATACTCGTAATAGCGCAGGGTGCGCGGGGTCACGTCGAACTCGGCGCACATCTCTTTGAATGACAAACGGGTGTCGGACATTCTGGGTCTCCTCGGCTGCAACCTAGGGCGTCGTTGCGGCAAGCGCAACAGGTGGGCTTGCCCTTGGCGTAAACGCAGGCCCATAAAGGGGCGGCTATAAGGATAGGACCCAACCCCATGGTCGATAAGACAGTTTTAGCGCGGCAGTTCATCGAGGCGATTCCGCATGCAAAAGCCCTGAGGCTTGATTTGACCCATATCGGAGAGGGTGAGGCCGAAATCTCGATGCCCTACAACGAGCAACTAATCGGCGACCCCAGAACCGGAGTAATCCATGGTGGCGCGGTTTCTGCCATGCTTGATACTTGCTGTGGTGCCGCGGTGATGAGCCACCCATCGGCCCCCGGAGGAACCGCTACAATCGATCTTCGTATTGACTACATGCGGGCCGCGACGCCCGGTCAAAGTATCCGGACGCGGGCGACCTGCTATCACATCACGCGCAATGTGGCCTTTGTTCGTGCGACGGCGACGGATGATGACAGCGACCGACCGGTTGCTACTGCCTCGGGCGCATTCACCGTGGAGGGGCGCTGAGATGGCAAGACCTCGCCCCGAACCCATGCAGGTAGTCAAGCAACGCCGTGATGCCGCTCTGACCGCTTTGGTCGAAGGTGTGCCGTATATTCGGTTCCTCAACATTACATTCGACCGGCGTGGGGACGAACTGACAGGTGTTCTGAATTTCGATGAGAAGTTGATCGGCAATCCCTTTCTGCCTGCCATCCACGGCGGTGTGACGGCGGCGTTCCTGGAAGTCACTGCCGTTATCACGCTGAGTTGGGAGCATATGTTCCCCAGGATTGAAAGCGGTGAGATCGGTGCCGAAGATATCTTGACCGACGAGAATATCCGCTTTCCCAAAACCATCGACTTCACGGTCGATTACCTGCGGTCTGGCTTGCCGCGAGACGCTTATGCACGCGCATTCATCAACCGATCGGGTCGACGTTATGCTTCTGTCCGGGTCGAGGCTTGGCAGGACAACCACGCCAAACTCTTTGCGCAAGGCACCGGGCATTTCTTAATGCCGCAGCCTCCGACAAAGCCGTGAGCTTGGAGGAGGCCAACGCGCCCATCACCCATCGGCGCGTCTTGAAAATCGCGATGCCGATCGTGCTGTCGAACGCGACCGTGCCGATCCTTGGCGCGGTCGATACCGGCGTTGTCGGTCAGATGGGGCTGGCAGCACCTATCGGGGCTGTGGGTATGGGCGCGGTGATCCTGTCGGCGATCTACTGGATATTCGGCTTTCTGCGGATGGGTACCACCGGGTTGGCCGCGCAGGCACGCGGTGCGGGTGACACAGCAGAAACCGGAGCTCTGCTGATGCGGGGTCTGTTGCTGGGCGGAACGGCTGGGTTGGTCTTCATTGCGGCGCAAGTCTGGGTGTTCCTTGGGGCCTTTGCACTGTCTCCAGCCAGCGCCGAGGTTGAGTCTCTGACGCGCGCTTATCTCGAGATTCGCATATGGGGGGCTCCGGCCACCATTGCACTCTATGCAGTAACAGGCTGGTTGATCGCAGTTGAACGCACGCGAGGTGTATTCATCCTGCAGATCTGGATGAACGGGCTGAATATCGTACTGGATCTATGGTTCGTGCTTGGCCTTGGATGGGGTGTCGAAGGCGTTGCCATTGCCACTCTGATCGCCGAATGGACAGGCCTTGCGCTAGGCTTATGGCTGTGCCGAGAGGCGTTTGGCGGCAACCAGTGGCGGGATTGGCCGCGAATTTTTGACCCAATGCGTTTGCGTCGGATGATGCAGGTAAACGGTGATATTATGGTGCGCTCGGTTTTGTTGACCGGGGCATTCACAACGTTTCTATTTGTCGGTTCCGATCTGGGCGACGTGAATTTGGCGGCCAATCAGGTGCTGTTGCAGTTTCTCGAAATCACTGCCTTTGCTTTGGACGGCTTTGCCTTTTCGGCTGAAGCTCTTGTCGGAGGAGCTGTCGGCGCACGCGACCGCCGCAAGGTCCGGCGCGCGTCGGTCATGGCTTCGCAATGGGGCGTTGGCGGGGCCGTCGGGCTTGGGCTGGTGTTTTATTTGGCAGGGCCGGCGTTGATCGATCTGATGTCAACATCGCCCGAGGTTCGGGCGACGGCACGCGAATATCTGTTCTGGGCTGCTCTGGCACCGGTCATCGGGGTGGCAAGCTGGATGTTCGATGGTATCTATATCGGCGCCACCTGGACCCGCGATATGCGCAACGCGATGATCCAGTCGGTCGCGTTGTACGTGGTGGCGTTGTTCGTGCTGGTGCCGACGATGGGCAATCATGGCCTGTGGTCCGCGCTGATGGTCTTGAACATCGCGCGCGGCCTTACGCTTGGTTGGCGCTATCCTCGACTTGAGGCACAGATCGCCTAAAGCAAGTCCAGCAGGTTCTCGGGCGGGCGTCCGATAGCGGCTTTGTCGCCTGCGATGGCCAATGGTCGCTCGATCAGGATCGGGTGGTCGACCATGGCCTGAATAAGCACCTCATCGGGCGAGGTCTTGGTCAGACCCTGCTCTTTGAACGTCTTCTCTCCGGTGCGCATCATGCTGATCGCCGGGATATTCAGCTTGGCCAGAACTGTCCGGATTTCATCAGCCGAGGGCGCGTCTTCAAGATATTTGCGCACCTCAGGCTGTGCACCGTTTTCCTGCAGCAATGCCAGCCCCGCGCGGGACTTGGAGCAGCGCGAGTTGTGCCAATATTCGATCATAGCCAGTCCTCTCGTTTGCTGCCCACCGCCTGCGCGACCGAGGTGTATCCGTCGCGTGCCAGCAGGTCATCCAACCCCTGCGCGATTTCAGCGGCCAGAGAAATCCCGCCATAGACCATCGCCGTGTAGAACTGCACTGCGGACGCTCCGGCGCAGATCTTGGCATAGGCCTGTTCTGCCGTGCTGATGCCGCCAACCCCGATCAGCGGGATATCTGCGCCCGTCAACTGGCTGAGCTGCGCCAGCACTCGCGTAGATTTCTCGAACAGGGGCGAGCCGGATAGGCCACCGGCCTGATCCTTGTGTGCACTGCGCAGGCCATCGCGCGACAGTGTGGTGTTGGTTGCGATCACCGCGTCCACACCGGTTTCACCAGCGACATCGGCGATGTCCTGCAATTCAGCTTCGGTCAGGTCCGGGGCGATTTTCAGGAAGATCGGGATCGGGCGGGGCAGGGCATTACGTGTCTCAATCACGCCGCCTAACAAAGCGCCCAATGCCGCTTTGCCCTGCAAGTCCCGCAGCTTTTCGGTATTGGGTGAAGACACATTGACGGTGGCAAAGTCCAGATGCGCAGCGCAATGGGCAAGCACTTTGGCAAAGTCTCCGGGCCGATCATCACTGTCTTTGTTGGCCCCAAGGTTCAACCCGATCACTGCGTCGTTGGGGCGCTGCGCCAGACGCGCAGCCATGACCTCCATACCTTCATTGTTGAAACCAAAGCGGTTGATCGCCGCGTGGTCTTCGGTCAGGCGGAAGAGGCGCGGTTTTGGATTGCCGGGCTGTGGGCGGGGTGTCACCGCGCCCACTTCAATAAACCCGAATCCAGCACGCGAAAGTGGTGCCAGTGCCTCACCATTTTTGTCAAAACCCGCAGCTAGTCCAACGGGGTTTGGCAATTCCAGGCCTGCAACACGGGTTTTAAGCCGATCCGATGTGACCGGCCCGGGCGTTGGTGCCAGCCCCGAGGTCAGGGCCTTGATCGAAAGCCCATGCGCGATTTCAGGGTCAAGGCGGTGCAGGGCGGCCAACCCCAGTTTCTCAGTCATTTTCATCCGAAGGAATCTCCACCTTCTGTCGGCGCACAACGGATCAGGCGCGAGGTTTCAACGGCGGCTTGCCGGTGCATCACGGCAGCGCGATAAGCTGGGTCGGTCACCATCTCAAGAAACGCATGGGCGGTGGGATAACGGGCGATGAACACTTCGTCCCATTCTTCATCCTGCGGCCCGATAAGCGTAGTCTGAAACGTACCGCGCCAAAGGATCGTTGCACCTATGCGGGCGATGATTGGGGCAGTCTCTGCCCCGTAGTTGCGGTAGGCTTGCGCTCCGGTCAACCCAGCATTAGCCAGCGGATGATCCGACGGATACTGTGCTGTCTTGCGGAACTTCACCAGGTTGAGCATCTCGATCGGATGGTCACGGTTGAGGTCTTTGAATGCCTCAAACTGTTCCCGAACCGGGTCGATGAAGCGGGTCATTCCATCCCCTCCGGGAACCGGTGGACTTGACCATCAAAGGGCAGGTCTTGCGACCAAATCACGTCCGACATTCGAATTTGACGATAAAGGTGAGGAAACAGCGCGCCGCCGCGCGAGACCTCCCATTTCAGATCGTCGCCCATAGCATCGGCATTACATGCCAGAAGTGTTAACCCCGCGATACCAGCGAAATGCTTGGCGGCAGTCTCCTCAGCCTGCTCTGCGGTTGAGAAATGGACGAACCCATCTGTCACATCAATCGGAGCCCCGTTCGAGGCTCCGTGTGCCTGCAAGTCGGCCCACTCGTCGGCCCGGAAAATCTTGTAAATCAGCATATCGGTCTGATGCCTTGCGCGGCTGATGGAATCAAGCTGGATTTCCCCCTTTGACTCTTTGCTGCGCAACGCGCACGATCACGACAAAACAACGATAGGGAGTTTTGAGATGTTCACCCGATTTTTAACTTCGGTCGCTGTATTGGGCCTGACAGCCGGTATGGCAGCGGCCGAATACAAGCTTACGATTCTGCATACGAATGACATTCACAGCCGCATCGAATCCATTAACAAATACGATTCGACCTGTGACGCCGAGGGTGAGGCCGAAGGCAAATGCTTTGGTGGCGTTGCGCGCCTGAAGACAATTGTGGATGCCAAGCGCGGCGAATTGGCGGACGAAAATGTCCTGCTGCTGGATGCGGGCGATCCGTTTCAGGGTTCGTTGTTCTACACGACCTATAAAGGTGCTGCCGAAGCGGAATTCATGGAAGCCATCGGTTACGATGTGATGGCGGTTGGCAATCACGAGTTCGATGACGGCCCTGCGGGCTTGGCGGCTTTCGTAGATACGGTCAGTTTCCCTGTGATTTCGGGCAATCTGGACTTGTCTTCTTCGACTGAACTGAAGGGCAAGGTGGATAACCACGTTGTACTGGACGTCGGCGGCCAGAAAGTAGGCATCATCTCAGCCCTCGCAACGGATACCGTTGAAACTTCGAGCCCGGGCAAAGACGTCGTTTTTCAAGACGAAATTGAAAGCCTTCAGGCCGATGTCGCTGCCCTGCAGGACGAGGGTGTGAACATTATTATCGCGCTGACCCATGTGGGGCTGCCCAAAGATATCGAGATCGCCGAGAAAGTGCCGGGTCTGGACCTCGTAGTTGGCGGGCATTCGCACACATTGCTGTCGAACACGAATGAAGACGCCGCAGGCGCCTACCCGACAATGGTGGGCGACGTCCCGGTGGTTCAGGCCTATGCGTATTCGAAATATCTGGGTGAGATCGTGCTGACATTTGACGATGACGGCAACCTGATTTCGGCAGAAGGTGAGCCGATCCTGCTGGATGCCTCGGTCACTCCAGATGCAGATATCGCGGCGCGTGTCGCGGAAATGGGCGCCCCGATTGAAGAGATGAAGCAGCGTGTTGTTGCCAATTCTGGCGCGACCATCGAAGGATCTCGTGATGTTTGCCGTGTGCAGGAATGCGAGATGGGCAATCTGGTTGCGGACGCGATGCTTGCGCGTGTGGCAGATCAGGGTACTCAGATCGCTATCGCCAACGCTGGTGGGCTGCGTGCTTCAATCGATGAAGGCGAAGTGACCATGGGCGAAGTTCTGACGGTTCTGCCGTTCCAGAACACGCTCTCGACCTTTGAGATCAGCGGCCAGGGTGTCATCGACGCACTTGAGAATGGCGTGAGCCAGGTTGAAGAGGTCAAAGGTCGCTTCCCGCAGGTGGCGGGCATGACCTTTACCTGGGATCCATCGGTCGCACCGAATGAAGGCCGGATTGTCGAGGTCATGGTCGCCGACGGTGACGGCTTTGCGCCTATCGATCCGGCGGCGACATATCTGGTTGTCACAAACAACTATGTCCGCAACGGTGGTGACGGGTACAGCGTATTCTCGGGCGATGACAAGAACGCTTATGACTTTGGCCCCGATTTGGCGGATGTAACGGCCGAATACCTTGCCGAGAACGCCCCATACCAGCCCTATCTGGACGGTCGTATCAAACAAAAGTAAGGTTATCACAACAAACAAACAGGAAGGCCGCCCACTAAAGGCGGCCTTTTTTTGGTTCAGTCGAACTTGTACTCAGGCCAAAGCGCCTGGTCGAAGCCGTCTAACATGGGTTGAATGTGGTCTGTGACATCACGCCAGCCGCCTATGGAACGGGTCGAGATTTTCTGGCGTACCTGATCGACACTGGCAGTGCGCACTTGCTGTGTGTTTCTTTCAGGGTGCATCATCTGTTCGTCCCATCCGATGCCGCAAAACGCTGTAATGTTTTTGCTATGAGTTTCAGGATCGGCGACCAGCTCTTCGTAAGATACCGACAGGATACGGTCCCCGAAGATGTTGTTCCAGTGCGCCATATAGCACCTGTACAGGTTGGCTGAATGCGCAATTGCCTTAAGATCAGACGCATAGCGCAGCCCCGGTTCAGGAAAACGCCTGATCCATTTGGATAGGCCCACATCCCGCGGATCGCGGATCATGTTGATAACCCGGGCTTCAGGGAAAGCCGCTAATAAAAATCCAACCCGCTGATAATTGTGAGGCATCTTGTCGACAAATGTAGTTGTACCCTTGGGGGTCGGTGGCATTAGTCTGCGGAATTCCTGCGCAAAGTCTGCGGCGGCTTTCGCGTCAAAAGGCGTGTTCGAACCCAGATAGGAATTTGAGAGATCAGCCCCCAGCATAAGCTCTCCACAGCCAACAACACCGGGTAGAGAACTCAACATCATTTCCATCAATGTCGTGCCCGACCGGGGCTGCCCCACGACAAAAATCGGTCTTGGCTCGCTGTCAGGCATCGAACCAATTGAAGACATATCATCGGTGAACAGGCTGCAAATTTCGCTTTGCTTTTTCTCTTCAATTGCAAAGTCATACGGGTTTGTCGCATGTTGTGCCGCATTGGCGCACGCGAATAGAGGCAACGCCACATGCAACCCTTTGCGTGCCAAAGTCACGTTTGCCTTTGCAAAGCCAAGCAATGAATCGTCGTGATCGCTTTGTGAAATCGCGGTTTCAATGGTGTCGGCAAGTTCGTCTGCTTGCTTTTCATCCGCTACCATGGACATTTGGTATAGCGCCACAGCTGAAACAGGATTTGCCGCAAGAACAGAGAGCAAGATCTGCCTTGACCCGTCCTTGTCGCCAGCCTGATGCAGGTTCACCGCTTTTCGGATGGCGATGTCTTCTTTTTCAGGTGCTATCTCAAAGGCGCGTGAAATATCTTCGGTGCTTTGTTGCGCAAAGCCGATCTGCCCATAGGCCCGGGCACGCGATGATAGCAGGTCAGCGTTATCAGGATCAGTCGCTAATTTTTGCGTGGCATGTTCGATGATCAAGCGCCAGTTCTGCCCTTTGAGCTGGATTTCGTCGATGACACGAACCAGTTCTTTGCTGTTGGGGAAACGCGCTAGCTTTTGTTCGGCATACGTAAGCGCGCGTGGGATTTGCCCTGTTTGCATCAGCGCATTTGCCAGATTTTCAACAAATTGCACATCGTCTGGCTTCATGCGCGATGCTTCGGCGAAATGGGGAATGGCTTGCTTGTACCGCTTCATCTCGGTGAGCACAAAACCAGCAATGGCTTGATAATCTGAATCCTTGGGGAATTTCTTGATGCCCAGTTGCGCCTTTTTCAGTGCCTGAGGCAGCTTTCCCGCCTCAAGGTCACTTAGTGCTTTGCTTTTGAGAGAGTTCGGGGTCTGTTGTGCCATTCGAGCGCAGGTCCCATGAATGAAATCTATTTAGAAAGTTCATTACCCAAGCGCACGCGTATTGCAATGGCTCATCAATGCGGCGTTCCGGTGTCACTGATGGCCGCTTGCTTTTCTTCTGCCGTTAGGCGCGATAGACCGTTGGTATGACATTGAAATTCTCCAGTCTGGCACAGCTTTACAGCCACGAGTTTGATACGGTCATTGACGTGCGAAGCCCAGCTGAGTTCGCCGAGGATCACATGCCCGGCGCCATCAACCTTCCCGTTCTGAACGATGAAGAGCGTGCGCGGGTTGGCACCATGTATGTCCAGCAAAGCCCGTTTCTGGCCCGCAAGTTGGGTGCGGCACTGGTGTTTCGCAATGCAGCGGGTCACATCGAGAACCGACTTAGCCACCATGAGGGAGACTGGAAACCCTTGGTTTATTGCTGGCGTGGTGGTCAGCGATCCGGGTCCTTCGGCTGGATGCTGCAACAGATTGGCTGGCGTGCCGAGGTGGTTGAAGGCGGATACCGGTCCTACCGCCGGTTGGTGAAGCAATATCTTTATGATGATGCGCTGCCCTATCGGTTGGTCGCGCTGGACGGATACACCGGGACGGCCAAAACTGACCTGCTGGCGCACCTGCGGACGCTAGGTGTTCAGGTGGTTGATCTGGAAGGGTTGGCCAATCACCGAGGATCATTGTTGGGCGAAATGCCCGGCGGCCAACCCAGTCAGAAAGCGTTTGAATCCGCCTTGACCGCAGCTCTGTTCGAAATGGAGGAGGCCCGGCCCATCGTAGTTGAGGCGGAGTCGTCGAAAATCGGAAGCCTGATCTTGCCACCCAGCCTTTGGTCTGCCCTGTGTTCGGCACCCCGAATTCAGATCAATGCGCCGATCGAGGCGCGCACGGCGTATCTGGTCTCAACCTATGACGACATCCTGTCGGACGGCGAAAGGTTACGAGACCGGTTGTCCCCGCTGCGGTTTCATCGCGGCCATGATGTTGTCGATGGTTGGTTGGATTTGATTGACGCGGGGGACAAAAGGGCTCTGACTCAGGCACTGATGGAGCAGCACTATGATCCGGCTTACGCCAAATCCCGTAAAGCACAACACGCTGAGGTAATCGCCCAGATTGATGCCTCGTCACTTGATGGCAAGGGGTTGTCCGCGACAGCGGAACAGATCGTAAGGATACTTGATCAGTTGTGAACGTGCAGGCCCGGTGTCGTGTTCAGGTGGCCGATCAGAGCAGCAGGATAGCCGACGGCCTGCAGTTGGGCACATAGATGTTCAGCCTCATCGGATGCAACAGCTGCCAACAGGCCTCCGGCTGTTTGGGGGTCGAACAACAGGTCAGCTTTGCCTCCGGTTGGAAGTTCAGGGGTTATGGCGCGGTTATCGGCGTAGATTGTGGATCGGATGCCCTGATCACTTAGTTCAACTGCACCTTTCATAACCGGGACCTGCGCCAGAGACAGGGTCGCGCCACATCCCGAAGCCTCACACATGCCCTGCAGGTGACCTGCCAGACCGAATCCTGTGACATCGGTCATCGCGTGGGCGCCTCTTAAGATGTGGGATGCCTCGCCTTGCGGCTGAATCAAGTGCTCGAAAGCGGAAACGACCCAATCTCCTTTTGCTTGCCCGGCCATTTCAGCGGCCATCAACACACCGCTGCCTAGTGGCTTTGTCAGGATCAAGGCATCACCGGATTTCGCACCGCCTAGCGTGATGGGTTCGGCTTCGCAAAGACCTGTCAACGTGAAGCCAATGGTCAATTCATCACCCATCGAACTGTGCCCGCCGACAATTTCAGCACCGGCCTGATGCATGACGGTGCTGGCAATCTGCATGATCTCGGCCATTGTACGTTGCTGGAGTTCAGCGGACATGCGGGGCAGGATGATTGTGGCCGTCGCGGCCTGTGGCTGCGCGCCCATCGCCCAAACATCACCAAGTGCGTGAACGGCGGCAATCCGGGTCATCAATGTCGGATCATTGGTGAAGCTGCGCAGATGATCCGCAGTTATAACCTGTCGTACACCACCGGCCTTCAGCAATGCCGCGTCGTCGCCGGGCAGGTAAGTGATGTCAGGCTTTTCAAGCCGCGGCAGTTCGGCCAGCGCGGTTTGCAGCGCTCTTCGACCGATTTTGGCACCGCATCCACCGCACATCGGCTTTTCTCCCAGTGCCTCTTGCATCCCAGTAGTGTGATACCGAGGCAGAGGGGGGGCGGGCATTTGGGGCAATTCACGAAATCTGTTCATGAAACGCTGATCAATGCGGTTCTTCCACTTCCACATGAGCGGTCCGCTGAACGAGGTTCCCAATCGTTCGGCCAGCGCAGATTTTTGGCCGAGCGAGATGAGCTTCAGGTAATCCTTTTGAGGCGCATACCGCCTCATCTTCCCGGCACCCAGTGCCGCGCGCAGATTGTCATACAAGATCGGTGCCTCGCGCACCGCGTATACCCCGGCTTTGGGACGCGGGTTTTCTGAAAGGTGCGCACAATCACCGGCGGCAAAGATCGCAGGATCGCTGCATTGCAGGAACGCGTTCACCTGGATGAAGCCGTCTTGAAGCGCGAGGCCGCTGTTGGAAATCCAATCATATGGCCGTGCGCCTGCCGCTCCGGTGATGAATTCGGCAGCGATCTGATGACCGTTTGACAGATCAATTCGCCCCTTTGAAATTTGTTGAATGGAAGCTTGCTCAAGAACCTCGATCCCTAGTTGCTTCATGGCCTGACGGATGGTTGCTGAGGCTTTTGGAACTGTTGCGGACAGGGCGGTTGCATTATCGATCAAAGTGACCTTTGCCGTGCGCCCCTTGGCACGCAGGGCATGGGCCATTGCCATGACCAATTCAGCACCGGCAACACCGCCACCGATCACCGCGACCGAGGCGGGGCCGGGCTCTGAAAGATACTCCTCCCATTGTGCGGCGAAGCGGCCAAGGGGTTTGGCGGGGACCGCATGGTCGGAAAACCCGGGCAAGGTAGGCATATCTGACGTGATACCCACGTTGACCGAAGCGACATCAAACTCCACCGGCGCGCGTCCGGGAACATGGATTTGACGTCTGTCCGGATCGATCCCCTCAACTGTGCCCAATATTACCCGAGCCCCTGCGTAGCGGGCGAGACGGACCAGATCGATATCAAGTTCCCAACGCTGATAATGGCCAGCAACAAAGCCCGGCAACATTCCCGAATAGGGCGCGGTCGGGCCGGGATTGATCACCGTAACACGTGCGCCCGGCAACGGGTTCATCCCCCATTTGCGTAGCAGTAGCGCATGGGTGTGACCCCCGCCAATCAGAACCAGATCGCGGGTCAGGGGCAGCGGTGGTGTGTGCATTGTAACTAGTTCGCGCTGTGGTCCGGGACGTCTTCAACCTGCTCAACGGCGTGGGTGGCCCAAAGCTCATCCTCGCCCGCATCAGGCAAATCACTGGGCTTTTCGTGTCGATGAATGTGCCATTTGGCAATGAACAGGGCCGTGATCGGTGCCGTCAGGAAAAGGAACAGCGTAATCAACAGCTCATGCAGTGAAAGTTTGCCCTCAAGCAGTACTGAATGTGCGATCGAAGCCAGGAGTACACCTCCCACACCCAGCGTTGTCGCTTTGGTTGGTGCGTGCAATCGCGACATCGGGTCTTTCAGCTTGATCATTCCAAAGGAGCCGACAAAGCCGAATATGCCCGAGACGATCAGGAAGAAGGCAATGAGCAGTTCGAAGATGAATGTCATGCCGCCCTCACTCGATGATGTTGCCGCGCAGCATGAAGCGCGCGTAGGCCACGGTTGAGACAAAGCCTAGCATGGCGATGATCATCGCGGCCTCAAAGAAAATCTCGGTTTCGATGCTCAGCCCATACAGTATCAGCAATGCGATGGTGTTGATCACCATTGTATCCAGTGCCAGTACACGGGTGCCCACGCCATCTGCAGTGATGATCCGCCAAAGGCACATCATGATCGCCGCTCCGAAACAGGCGAATGCAAAATATATCGCATATTCGATCATTCGAAAATCTCCTTAAGGCGGCGCTCGTAGCGGCTTTTGATCTGGTCGCGCACTTCCTCGGGGTTTGGCGCATCCAAGCAGTGTACCAGCAGATTGTGCCCTTGTGCGGACAGATCACAGCTAACGGTACCGGGTGTCATGGTGATAGTTCCAGCAAGTACAGTGATCGCTTCTGGCGTACGCAGTTCGAGCGGGACACAAACGAAACCAGGTTGGCGGTCGGCATCCTTTTTAAACAGGATAATTCGAGCGACTGCGATATTGGCCATCACGATATCCCACAGCACGACCAGCATGTACTCCACGACCATTGGCCAATTGCGCAGCTTGGGACGGTCAGGCCAATAGGGTTGCGTGATGAACGGAATAATGATCCCCAGCAACAAGCCGAACACAAGCGAATTCAGAGACGGCGAATTCGCCAGTAAAATCCAGACGATCGTCAGCAATACGGTCAGATGAGGGTGCGGGAATATCCGGCGTAGCAGCTTAATCATTCTTCCCTCCCCAGCACGGCCGAGATGTAGTTCTCGGGGGTAAACAACTGTTCTGCGGTTTTACTGGTGTACTGCAGTGCCGGGCCAGCAAATAGTGTGAGCAGTACCAGACCAAGAACCGCGCCAAAGACTGAGGTAAACGCAAGGGCTGCGTGTGGTTCGGGCGCAATTGCGGTGGCAACTGATTCTTCTTCTGAATCTGGTTCAGTTGGCGGGATTGCCTGTACGTCGTGGCACTTCCAGAAAATGAGTGTGCCGGCACGGGCCAATCCGACAATGGTCACGAATGATCCGATCAAGATCACAGCCCAGACCGCATTGGCATCCGGCGCCCCGCGCGAGGCGTCAAGAACAAGTAATTTGCCGATGAAGCCGGATAGTGGGGGCATTCCTGCCATCGCAATGGCACCAACAAAGAAGAGGGCCGAGATCAGCCCGGTTTGCGGCATCGGTGCAGTCGGCGTGATGGCACCTCCACGACGTTCCATCACCATATCCGCCACCAAGAATAGCAAAGCGGTCGCGAGCGTCGAATGGAAGACGTAATATAGGGCTGCCGCCGTTGCGACCTCGCTGAATAGTGAGATAGCGATGAGCAATGTTCCCATCGAGGTAATGGCGCAGAAGGCAACCATCCGTGCGATATGCTGTGAGCCCAGAATGCCTACGGCACCAACCGCCAAGGTGACCAATGCTGCAGGTTGCAACCACGCACCAACCAGCCCTTCGGTTGCGGCAACGTCCGGCCCGAAGACCAGAGTATACACCCGCAGGATAGAGTAGGCCCCGACCTTTGTCATGATTGCAAACAGGGCGGCCACAGGTAGAGGCGCATTGGCATAACTTGCAGGAAGCCAGAAATGCAGCGGCAGCACGGCAGCCTTGATACAGAACACCAACAGTAGCAGAACGGCCCCAACCCGTAGCAGGGCGGTATCCTCGGGTGGAATTTCTGCGACCCGAACAGCCAGATCAGCCATGTTGAGCGTGCCGGTGACGGCGTAGATAGTTCCAAGCGCAAACAGGAAAAGGGTTGAACCCAGCAGGTTGTAGGTGACGTATTGCACCCCTGCCTTCAGCCGGACCGCTCCGCCTCCGTGTGTCATGAGCCCGTAGGAAGCGATCAGAAGGACCTCGAAAAACACAAAAAGGTTAAAGGCGTCCCCGGTCAGAAAGGCCCCGCAAACGCCCATGAGCTGGAAATGGAAAAGGGCGTGGAAATGCTTGCCCCTATCATCCCACCCTGATCCGATGGCGTAAAGAACGATGGGCAGGGCCAGCAACGCCGTAAGCAGCACCATCATGGCCGACATCCGGTCCAATACCAGCACGATGCCGAATGGCGCAGGCCAATCGCCCAGCTCATAGACCTGGATTTCCCCGGTTGTGGCTTGCGCTGTGATGGTCAGTGCGATCCCCAGCAGCCCGACTACCCCCGCGACCGAGAATATGCGTTGCAAATCCAGATGATATCGCAGGACCATGATGATGAACGGGGCCAGGATCGCGGGCAGGACGATCGGCGCAACGATCCAGTGGTTCATGCGTCTTCTCCCGGTGCATCCACGCTGTCGCTCGCACTCATGTCAATATGGTCATCCTTCGAGGACAGATAGGCAGACAGGGCGATCATCACGATCACCGCGGTCATCCCGAACGAGATCACGATTGCCGTCAGAACCAGCGCTTGCGGCAGTGGATCGGTATAGGGCACATCTTCGTATTTGTTCAGAACGGCCGGGGCGTCCAGCGCCAAACGTCCTGTGGCGAACAGGAATACGTTCACGGCATAGGTGATCAGAGACAGGCCCAGAATAACCGGGAAGGTTCGTCGGCGCAGGATCAGGAATATCCCGGCGGCGGTCATCACACCTACGGCAGAGGCTACGAGCGCTTCCATCAGGCCTGCTCCTTCTCATTTTCATCTTCCGGAGGATTGTCCCGCAACGGATTGATATCCATCGGGAATTCCTGCGCCATGCCCGGCTGCCAGGCGAACCGCGACAGGCTGTCGAGCGCCAGCATCACCGCCCCCAATACGGCGAGGAACACTCCGGTATCGAACAGAATTGCAGTGGCCCATTCGAACTCTTCCAGAGGTGGCCAGTGGATATAACCGAAATCACTTGTCAGGAACGGGCGCTCATTAAACCACGCGCCTAAACCGGTGGCGGCGGCAATCAGGACACCCCAGCCGATCGTGCCGTGGTAATAGAACCGTTGCCGTTCGATGGCCCATGTGTATCCGCTGGCCATGTATTGCATCAGATATGCGATGGCGACGATGAGGCCTGCGATGAAGCCACCTCCGGGCTGGTTATGGCCACGGAAGAAGATGTAGGCACCAACCATCAAGGCAATTGGCATCATTACCCGGGTGGCGACAACCATCATCAGAGGATGCGAGTCACCTGACTGCGGCCAGTGCGGTTTGCGGTTCAGCAAATAGCCGCGCACGTTGGTGCTCAGAACCGCTTCGGTCAGGGCAAAGATGATCAGGGCGGCAATACCCAGCACGATGATCTCGCCAAACGTATCAAATCCCCGGAAGTCGACGAGGATTACGTTCACCACATTGGTGCCGCCACCGCCTTTGTAGGAATTCGCAAGATGGAAATCTGAAATCGTCGGAAAGGCGAAATCCCGCATCATCAGCGCGTAGATCAACGCGCCCGAGCCGATCCCGGCCACAACCGAAATCGCTGCATCGCGCCAGCGCCGTGCGGCGCTGCTGTCCCAAGGCGTTTCGGTGGGCAGGAAGTTCAGCGACAGCAACAACAGGATCATGGTTACAACTTCAACTGAGATCTGCGTCAGTGCCAGATCGGGGGCCGAGAGATAGTTGAACGCCATGGATACGATCAGACCGACAACCCCAATCAACACCAGCGAGAGCAGGCGGTTGCGGTGAAACCACATGATCGCAAGTGTCGCCGCAACAAGGCAAATCCAACCGATGATGGGAATGATCTGGGCCGGGAGCGGCACCCTGGTTTCTATGCCTATCGTGCCAGTTGCAAAGGCGTAGTAACCGATGCCAACCGTGAAGGCGATCAGGATGATGGCATAGCGGCTGATCACGCCGTTGTGCAGCTCATCCGTGATCCACTGGCTAAGGCGGGTCAACACGCTGATGACTGCTTCGAAGATCACCTTGGCCTCGGGGCGGGGCAGGGCATTCCAGATCTGCTCACCCCTGCGATGCAGGGACAGCAGGAATAAACCACCCAGTGTTGCTACCGCTGACATGTAAAGCGCGGGCGTGAAACCATGCCACAGTTTCAGCGAATAATAGGGCAGCTTCTCACCACCAATCACGGCGCTGGAGACAACCGCGACCAGAGGGCCGACGATCGCCGCGGAATAGAGGCCAATAAGGACCACCAGAACCACAAGGAACGCAGGCGCCAGCCACAACCCGATAGGGGGGTCATGTGGGTGAGCTGGATAATCTTTGCGTTCAGCACCCAGGAAAACATGCGCGACAAAGCGGAAGGAATAAGCGGCAGAGAACAGCGCGGCCAATAGCGCCAAACCGGGAACCAGATAATGCGAGTTCAGCCAGGTTGTGTGCACCGTCTCTTCCAGCATCATCTCTTTCGACAAGAAACCATTTAGCGGAGGCAGACCAGCCATCGACAGCGCTGCAATGGTACCGATGGTAAAGGTGATCGGCATCAGTTGACGCAATCCACCCAAGCGCTTGATGTCTCGTGTGCCGGTTTCGTGGTCAATGATACCAGCGGTCATGAACAGAGCGGCCTTGAATGTAGCGTGGTTGATGATGTGGAAGATGGCTGCCACAGCCGCGATCTTGGTGCCAAAACCCAGCAGCATGGTCACCAATCCAAGGTGTGAGACTGTCGAAAATGCAAGCAGTGCCTTGAGATCGTCCTTGAACAGCGCAATCACTGCACCCAGCAGCATGGTGATCAGCCCGGTGGTGGCGACGATGTAGAACCACGTATCCGTCCCAGCCAGAACCGGCCACATCCGGGCCATCAAGAACAGACCGGCTTTTACCATCGTGGCAGAGTGCAGATAGGCTGAAACTGGTGTCGGTGCAGCCATGGCGTGCGGTAGCCAGAAATGAAACGGGAATTGTGCCGACTTGGTGAAACAGCCCAGCAGTATCAGGATCAGCGCGGGCAGGTAGTAGGGCGACGCCTGTATCAGTTCTTTGTTCTGCAGGATGACGCTTAGATCGTAGGAGCCAACGATGTTGCCCAGGATCAGCATCCCGGCGATCATCGCCAGCCCGCCTGAGCCGGTGACAGCCAGCGCCATCCGGGCACCTTGCCGCCCTTCGGGCAGATGCCTCCAATAGCCGATCAAAAGGAATGAGCTTAGGGACGTAAGTTCCCAGAAAATAAGAAGAAGTAATATGTTGTCAGACAGAACGATACCGACCATCGCGCCCTGAAACAACAGTAGATAGGTATAGAACTGCCCCATCGGATCTTCGCGTGACAGGTAAAACCGCGCATACAGGATTATCAGCAAGCCGATCCCTAAGATCAGCAGCGCGAACAGAAAACCCAGCCCGTCGAGCATGAAATTCGCGTTCAGCCCCAGCCCCGGTATCCAGTCAAATCGCGCAGTCACCACCTCGCCGCGCATGACGCTGGGAATATGGATCAATAGTCCCATCAGGGCGAGGAATGTGGTCAGCCCTGCCGCGGAAGCTGCTGCGTTTCGTCCTGCCCGGATCAAGAGGGCTGGAAAAACAGCTCCGAGGAAGGGAAGGGCCGCGATAAGGAATAGGGACAAGTGCGATACTCCGGTCTGTGCGGTCAAGTTAGTCCTGATTTTGTAGGGAAAAATTCCGAACTGTCCAGAGATTGGGCTGTTTTTTCGAAGAGATTGACCATTGCAAAGTTGTTCGGGGGGCGATGACAATATCTTGAACAACGCGCGCGAACAGGGGCGCGAAATGGTGGCGTGCTTGTGATATGACCCAAATTTACATCAGGAGGCGCAATTTGGCAGAACACGCGATCAAAACCCGTCGATGGGTCTTCCTTGGAGCTGGAACGGTGATAGCCGGAGGCTTGGCGCTCCGGGAATACCGTTTGATTCCACAGGATTACGCAGGACATCAGATCGCGGTTTCCACTGCCCACCAGCACGTGCGGCAGGGGGATATTGTTCTGATCGACATCCGTACCCCTCGCGAATGGCGCGCAACGGGGATCGGTGAAGGTGCCCATCCGCTCGACATGCGACGCGAAGATTTTGTGCCCGTTTTGGATCAATTGCTCGAGGGCGATCGCACCGCGCCGGTGGCATTGATTTGCGCGCGTGGTGTACGTTCTGCCCGGTTAAGCAACCAACTGACTAAAGCGGGCTTCACCAATGTCATCGATGTGCCTGAGGGTATGCTGGGGTCGGCCGCCGGACCAGGTTGGGTTCGCGCGGGTCTGCCCGTCAATGATTACAAAGAGGATACGTAATGCGAGCGAGATTATGGCTGGCTTTGGGCCTTGCCTTCACGGGGGAAACCGCTCTGGCCGTTTGCGGTGATCAAGATGGGGTTTGCAAGACAGATGCAGGCGCGTATCAGATCGAGTTGCCGGCGGATAACAATCCGCCGCTAGTCGTATTCATGCATGGCTATGGTGGCACGGGTACTGGGACACTCAAGAACAGGGCAATGGTCGAACCGCTGCTGAAACGAGGCTACGCCGTGATGGCCCCCGAAGGTTCCGAGCGGAATGGTCGTCAAAGCTGGAACTTCTTTCCTGGTTGGGACGGGCGTGACGAGGCCGATTTTTTGACCGAAGCCGTTCAGGATGCGGCCAATCGGTTTGACATTGACCCCGGTCGGGTAGTGCTAAGCGGTTTTTCAGCGGGTGCATTTATGGTTTATTACCTTGCCTGCGCGGCGCCGGAAACCTTCTCGGCCTATGCACCGGTTTCAGGCGGTTTCTGGAGGCCGCATCCGGAGACTTGCGAAGGACCGGTCCGTCTGTTCCACACCCACGGTTGGACAGACAATGTGGTTCCGTTGGAAGGGCGCATACTCGGCGGAGGCCGGTTCCATCAAGGTGATATCTTTGCTGGTCTCGAAATTTGGCGCGTTGCCAATGAATGCGTCGATACCAAACCCAGCGGGTTTTTAACCACTGGCCAGTTCATGCGTCGGAACTGGATGGGATGCGCTGAAGGAAGCGCGCTGGAATTCGCGCTGTTTCCAGGTGGACATACAGTGCCCAAAGGTTGGGCCGATATGATGGTGGATTGGTACGAGGGCTTACCCGGCAGTTGATTACTCTGCCGGGGTGACGATGCCCTTGCCTTCGATCAGGCGCTTCAACTCATCACGATAGAGCCGTGCTGACCGGGTGATAGCAGGCTCGCTGACGTCTTCGCGCATCCCGACCATACGACGCGCAGCGCCCGCTGATACGCCGCTCAGCGCCGAAAGCGGGATTGCCAGCGCAAGACTGATTGCGATTGGGGCCAACCAAACTGAGACGAGACCAGCAAGAATACCAACGCTCAATGCCACACCGCTTACGGTTTCAAGCGCGTGACACAAGATCAAGGTCCGCAGCCCATAGCTGCCGCCATCACGGGCCTGCGGTGACCAGCCTTTTTGAATGCCCAGGGTGGTCCGGAAAACCGCGATCATCTGCTGCACCATCAAAATCGGAGCATAGAGAACTGATAAAACGACCTCGGACAGGAATGAAGTAAAGAACTTACGGGTGCCGCCGAAATCGGAATATCGTACGCCGCTGAGGGGCAGTGCGGCCACGCCCAGAACCTTGGGGGCCAGCAGCATTGCGTACATCACCAAAATGATCAGTACGTGGCGTGTTTCGGACATCTCAGGCCATTGCGGGAAAAGCGGATTATCGGGGCTGAAGTAATGCAGAACCGAGGCATCCTTGCCCTGGCCGATCAAAGCCCACATCACCAAAAGCGCAAACCATAGCGGCGACATCAGATATCCGACCGCACCGTGAAACATATGGAAGCGTGAGACCGCACGGAACCCCGTCGAACCAAGCAGTTTCAGGTGCTGCAGGTTGCCCTGACACCAACGGCGGTCGCGCATGGCGTGGTCGATGAGGGTGGGTGGTGTTTCTTCATACGATCCGCGAATGCGTGGCAAAAAGCGCACGGCCCATCCGGCGCGACGCAGCAGTCCGGCCTCGACAAAATCATGGCTCATGATCAGCTTGTCCTGCCCATTGAGAGATTTCAGCTTCGGCAAGCCCGCGCTGGAGGCAAAAGCGCTTGTGCGGATGATGGCGTTATGGCCCCAGTAATTGCCTTCTTGCCCGCACCAGCGGGCCAGACCTTCGGCAAATGCGATACCATAGACACCATTGGCAAATTGCTGCATCCGGGCGAAAACCGACTGCGCGCCGATCAGTTGCGGATAGCTCTGGATCAGGCCTGCACCCGGATCACGCGCCAGCGCGTCGGTCAAACGGCTGATCGCGCGACCTGTCATCAAGCTGTCGGCATCCAGCACCAGCATCGCATCCCAATCCGCGCCCCAGCGGCTGACCCAATCGGCAATGTTCCCGACCTTGCGATCCGTGTTTGTAGGGCGGCGGCGATAGTAAAGCTCCAAACCTGGTGCCAAGGTTGTCCGCAACGCCTCAACGCTGGCCTGTTCCTGCGCGGCGATCTCGGGTTCGCGCGTGTCGGACAGGATGAACATTGCATAATGGTGCTGACCGCCGCGTTGCTGCAGGTCTTCAAGCATTGTGCGAGCATTGCCCAGAACGTTCCAGGGCACCTCGTTGTAGACCGGCGTCAACAGCGCCACGCGCAGCGGCTGCGGTCGGCCTTCGCGATTGGGCTGCTCCTGACGGGACAGCGAAACCATGCCCAGCAACACGGTACAGACCGTGAATGAAATCCAGAAGAAGTTGAAAGAGATCAACGTTAGCAGGATACCTTCGACCAGGTTGATCCCTTCGGCGCTGAACCAGTCAGACATGACCCAGAGCAGGCCCAAAGTTGCCGCCATCGCCGGTGAAAAGGCCAGCGCACGCCAGAATCCGGCTGATGGTCTCCGATCACTAGTCGGGGCCTGCGCATCGCGGAACCCCTGCGCAAAGTTCTGCGCGGGCATCGCCAGAGGGGCCTCGGGCGGCATGATATGAAGATCGCGGCTCATGAGGTCCAACGGTATAGCCAGACTTCAGAGGCCGGCTGTTTGTCTTTCAGCAGTTGCGCGCGCAATTCGACATGGTTGCGTTCACCAGGTTCAAATGAGAACGCCAGTCGTAATCCACCTGTATCTGGATTACGCTGCAACACTCCGTCCGACGTCTCAGCATGAGGCGAGTCGACAAAAACAGTCATCTCCTCGGGGTCGTCAAACAGATCGCTTGGTTCAAAGTCGATCACGGCCAACCGTCCTTCGCCAAAGGTATTATCGCCCATGGCCGTATTGATGACCCGCGCGACGGGTGTGCGCTGAGGTTCTTCGCCCCAGATCAGGCGATAGGACATATCAACTTGGCTGCCTGCCGCGTACGGTTCCATCGGCCGCCAGTAGGCGACGATATTGTCATAAATTTCCTGATCTGCGGGTATTTCTACCAGCGTGACAGACCCCTTGCCCCAGTCCCCATTGGGCTCGACCCACAAGCTGGGGCGCTTGTGATAGTTGGCCTCAAGATCAGCGTAGTCTGAGAATTCGCGCTTACGCTGCATCAGGCCAAAGCCACGTGGATTCATATCCACAAAGGAGGCGATCTGCAGGCGGGTTGGATTGGCCAATGGCCGCCATAGGACTTCGCCCGCACCATTCCGGATCAGCAACCCGTCGCTGTCGTGAACTGCGGGGCGAAAATCATCGAACCGGCTGTGATTGGTCTGATCGAACAGGAACATGGATGTGCCTGGTGCGATGCCGACATGGGACAGTTCGGTGCGTGGAAACAGCGTTGCGCTGACGTCCATGATGGTGTCGTCACCTGGCGTGATTTCAAACCGGTACGCACCACTGACGCTGGGGCTGTCCATCAGGGCGTGGACCACCATGTTCCGCTGTCCCGACGCGGGCTTTTCGAGCCAGAAGCGAATGAAATCGGGAAATTCCTCCCCATCGGGATCGCCGGTTTTCAGCGCCAAACCGCGTGCTGACAAACCATATGCTTCGTGCAAACCGATCGCGCGGAAATAGCTGGCACCCTGAAAGACGCAGAACTCGTCGGTTAACCCGGGCCGATGCATCTCGGCACGCAGGCGGAACCCCGAAAAGCCCAGCGTTTCGTCTGCAGGCAAAGAGGGAACGTCTTCGCTTTTTGTGAACATGTCCAGATCAAAGGCAACAGGTGTCACATGACCATGGTCGACGGTTGAAATTTGCACTGCGCGAGGGAAGTAAAGTCCGGGCGCGAAGAAATCGACTTCGAACGGTGACTTGGTGCTGTACCAAAGGCCTTTTTCCAATTGGAAACGGATCGAGCGATATTGCTCATAGTTCAGATCCTGCCATTCTTGCGGCACCATCTCGCGTTCTACATAAGGTCGGCTTGCCAGATCGCGCGCCATTTCGATAACTGTGTTGCGGTCAAAGGCGACCTCACCGCCGGTCGCATGAGCTGCCGGAGCGAGGATCAATGCCGTTGATGAGGCGAGGAAAGCGCGGCGTGTAAAATTCATTTCTTAGTCTTCCAAGGGTGTGACTTAAACCACGCGGCCAGATAGGCCACGCCGATGATCATGGCAAAGCCAATCATGTTGGCGACAAAGACACTGGCAACATCCCGCCCACTCAGGTCCAATCCGACGCCGATAAGTCGCGCTGCAGCCATGGAAAATACAAAGACCGCAAGCGACTGCTGCCCGACTTTGGTGATGACACTCAGCAGGAACTGCCAAACCTTCGCTGCGGTTCCCTGACCGGTGGCGATCAGGCGGTGGCCATGCTCACCGGCAACAACCCAGCCCAGATAGGCCAGTGAGAGGAAATGCAAATATCGGAAAAGGCCAAAGTCTGTCTTGTTGCGGAACTCTTTGGTTACCGGCCAGACTTTGCGGATTTCATCAGCGAGATCGGGTGCTGCGGCATTTATCCAGGTAAAAACCTTCCACGAACCAAACGGCATCGAGAAGATCAGGAATAATGAGGCCGCCCAGATCAACGTTTTTGAAACCGGCGGGGCGGGAATCCAGCCGCGCATGAACGCGAAGCCAGTGAAGAACAGCAATTGCCAGCCAAACGGGTTGAAGAACCATTGCCGGTCCGACCAGGGCTCTGCAGGCAGATCAAGGTAATCGTATTGCGCGATCAGCCAGATCGTGACCGATGTCAGGGCGACTGCCCAAAATCCGATGCGATAGAGCCCCATGAACAGCGGCATCATCGCAAGCACCACCAGATACATCGGTAGGATGTCAAAATAGTTGGGCACATAGGTCAGAGTGAACAGCCCCACGATCTGCGTTGCGGGGTCATTGAAGAAATGCTGCAGGTTCAGCGACGAGATATAGTTTTTCTCGAACAGCCCGCTTTGGTTCAGCGCTGCCATAGTCATAGCGACGAAGAAAAACAGACAAATATGCGCCCAGTAAACCTGCCAGATACGGAACGAGACGCGCGCGGTGCCCATCAACCAGCCCTTGCGCATGAACGCTCCGCCAAAGGCGATGGCCGAGGCCATGCCGGAGCAGAAAACAAAGATTTCGGTTGCATCCGAAAACCCGAACCGAGCAGGAATCCACTTGGCCCAAGGATCGTTCGGGATATGGGCAATAAGGATGATAAACATCGCGATACCGCGATAGAAATCAAGGCGCGGGTCGCGCGTGCGGGCAGGGGTGGCGGTTTGAGGCGCCACCGGAGCAAAATCAGAAGCGGGCGATGCAGTCGCCATACGGTTTCTGTCCTTCTTGGTCTTTTTTATTGTTCTTATTCGGCGGGGACGCTTTGTGCGTCGCCATTGTCGCGTGCGGCCTCGATCAATGCGCGGCGGGCGAGGGCATAGTTGTCTTCGCCACCGGAGCGCTTGGCGCGGCGGTCGTCAAGAATGCGCTCGACAGCATCCAGACGGCCGGCGCGCAGGCCTGAATCAATTGTGATGCGCTCGAATACATCACGTTGGGCGTGGCTGCCACCAGCCAGCTGCATTCCACCACGTGCGTCTGACAAAAAGTCAAAGGCTTGGCCATAGAGGCCTTCGCCAAAGGCCTCAAGCCCCTTGGCCGCAGCGACGCCGGGATCAGACATGCGGATCGGCGTATCGCCCTGGTTACGCTGGGCATCGCTCTGGATGCGGTGCAGTATTTTGCTGGTCGCATCCGAACGGTTGTCGCCAGTCAGGGCCAGCATGTAATGCAGGTCGGCAAAGATCAGGCAGCCGTCTTCGGTTCGGGCAGCGCTGAGATCGGCCAGTTCTTCCCAGCGGTTGCCGACATCCACCCCTTCAAGCTCTAGCCGGGACAGCAGCGAAGTCGCATTCGAGATATCGCGGTAATCGTCGGTCTTGTCCTGACGGATGTGGTGATCATACAAAGCCATTACTTGATCGACCTGACCCAGATCCAGATGCATCAGCGCCTTGTGCCACCACACATGATAGCGGAAATTGTTGCAATGCGCCCAGGCATCCTCGCGCCCCGCAAGCCAGTCAAGGCCCAACTGAGCATTTCCCGTCATCTCATGCACATGCGCGACGGCGTGCAATCCCCAAGCATCGTCGGAAACCATCCAAAGAGCCTGACGCCCGGCGATCTCGGCTTTCTCGTAGGCACCCGTTTCCTCAAGAGCAAATGAATGGCAGCCCAGCAGATATCCACGCCCGGCGTGGTCAGGTTCGTAAGCGGGCATCACGCGTTCAATCGACCGGCGCATCCCTTGCGAATCTCCCAAAACGAACCGAGTGGCGTGGCTGAGTTTCATCGCCAGAGTGTCCGTGGGGTGCGCCCGAAGGATCTCTTCGAATTTCTGTATCGCTTGCGTGGGAAGGTCGGCCATATACATCGCCAGTGCCTCGACATACAGCCTTTCACGGTCCGAAACTGGCTGACGTTCCATAGCTGCATTGGCTGCGGTCAGCGCTTCGGCCGCGACCGCGATCATCTCGCGGCGCCCCAGTAGGACCATGAACAGACCTTTGATCGCGTGACCCAAGGCAAAGTCCGGCTCAAGCTCCAGCACCTTGCTCAGATGCTGCGGCGTTACGGCTGCGTGCGCCATGAACCCAAGGAGAACACCATCCCACGCCTCGACGCTTGCGGGCTGGGTCAGGGTGTTCATCTGTCCAAAAACGTCTTGTTTCATGCTTGGGTCCAATCTGATTGCGGCATTCTATAGTGTTTGATGTAACAGAGTGTGCCGCGGGGTCGTAACAGTATCGACCCTGCTCTCGAATTGGTGAAAACGCGTGTGTGGAAAACGCGAAAAAAACCGCCGATTCAAGGGCATGTTTCAGCAACTTGCCGCCTAATCAGGCAGAGTGTTTCAATCTTCGAAGGGGTTTTCTGCGTTTAGAACAGCTTGTGTGTCAGCGCCACAGACTGGAGGTGCACTGCGATATGTTACAGGTGTACGGGACAGGTTCAGAGGGTTTCCGATCAATTGCACCTCACCGGGTGCAGCCTGCATAGTGACCTGCATCCGCCGGGCAGCGACCTGATCTGAGGCGAAGACCTGATCAAGTGTTTGCACAGGACCAACCGGTACTTTCAGTTCTTCCAGCCCTGCAATAACGCGGCTGGTATCCAGCGCCTGTACGGCAGGGCGAAGGATTGCATTCAATGAGTCACGACTTTCAAGACGGGCAGGATTGGTGGCAAATCGCGGATCGTCAGCAAGCTCTGGGTGTTGGATGAAACTGCAGAATCTTTTGAACTGGCTGTCGTTTCCGACCGCAAGAATCACGTGCCCGTCGTTGGTTGCATATACGTCGTAAGGGACAATGTTTGGATGCCCGTTGCCGCGCCGTTGAGGCACATTGCCCGAGGTCAGGTAGTTCACGCCTTCGTTGATCAGCCAGGCCACTTGCGAATCCACCAGCGCAAGGTCGACCTGCTGGCCTTCGCCGGTCAGATCGCGATGCCGCAGGGCGGCCAAAATACCGACGCAGGCATACATGCCGCACATCACATCGGCGATGCCAACGCCAACCTTCATTGGTGCGCCTTCGGGATCTCCAGTCAGCGACATAACTCCGCCATAGCCTTGTGCCATCAGGTCATAACCGGGTTTCGATGCGTTCGGACCGGTCTGCCCGTAACCCGAGATCGAGCAATAGACTAGGCTGGGAAACTCATTGGACAGGGTGGCGTAGTCGAGCCCGTATTTCGCAAGCCCGCCGGGTTTGAAGTTCTCGATCAGGATATCCGCATGAGACGCCAATCGTCGGATTTCCGCTTGTCCTTCCGCCGAGGCGATATCCAAAGCGACCGATTTCTTGTTACGATTGGATGACATGAAATAGGCGCTCAAATCCGAGCGGTTACCATCCGCGTATTCGACGTAGGGAGGGCCCCATTGCCGCGTGTCGTCACCTCCGGTCGCTGGGTTTTCGATCTTGATGACGGTGGCTCCCAAATCACCCAGCAGTTGCGTGCAGGTCGGGCCAGCCAGAATGCGCGACAGGTCCAGTACCTTTACGCCTTTGAGCGGTCCTTTAGATGCGGCCATCATATCCTCCACGGTCAATTTCCGCAGCAATGACAGTGAATTTGTCGGCTTTCAACGCCTGATCCAGCGCAGCCCGCAATTCGTCGCGGTTGCGCACCGTATGACCGTACCCGCCAAAGGCGCGCCCCATGGCGGCAAAGTCATGGCGGTCGAAATCGACACCTCGATTGCCCATCTGGCGTTGGCGTTGCTTCAATTCGATTAGGGCAAGGCTGGCATCGACAAACACAAGAAAGATCGGGTTGCCGCCCATTTCGGCGGCGGTCGAAAGCTCTCCGGCGACCATCAGAAACCCGGCGTCGCCCGAGAAGCTGATCACGGGGCGGTCCGGTTCGGCCAGTTTCAGTCCAATCGCCATAGGGACAGCGCACCCCATTGTGCAGAGCGCCGAAGACTGGATCAGCCCGCGCTCCTCCGAACACTCCCACATCTGGCTGAGCAGAATGCGATGGGCGCCACTGTCGGCGGTGGCGAGTGTCTCAGTTGGTAGCACTGCACGGGTTTCCGCGATGATCGCCGCCGGTCCCCAGTCTTCATCGGTTGGGAAGGCTTCTGCCAGTGCTGTCTTGACTTGATCCGGTTCACCATTCGGCCAAGTCTTGCGGGCAGGGTTGCCCTTGGCGATGGCCTCAAGTGTTGCGCTGGTGTCCGCCACCAAATTTAATCCGGCCTGATGCATATAGTGATCGTTCACTACAGCAGCAATGTCGATCACTCGCTTGTCTTCCGGGTCCCAAATCTCGCGCCAGCCAGGGCGCATTTCTATGGGGTCATAGCCCAGGCACAGTACCAGATCAGCCTGTTCTACCAGCGGAACCAGATGCTTGTCGGCCAGCGGCGAAAGACCCGCCCCACCCAGACACAGCGGATGATCCTCGGGCACCACCCCCTTGGCCTTGTAGGTCGTGACGAAGGGAATGTTGAAATGCTCCAAAAACGCCCGCACGACACAGCGCGAGTCGTCGTAGAGAATATCGAGACCAATGATCGCCATCGGGCGTTCGGCCTCGGCCACCCAACGGCGAGCCTTTTCCAGACATTCAGCGCCAGGTGCGACGGGTGCGACTTTCGCGAGACGACGGTGTTTAACCCCCGATACACGCGTATCGGCCACCGAGATTGGCACATCGATGTGCACCGGACCGGGGCGCGGCTGGTTCGCAAGCGATACCGCCTTGTCGGCGATGATATCGGCCCCGTCAGCAGTTAGCATGAATGTGCCCTTGGTGATCGAGCGGTAGACTTGCGAGTGATCCATCACCTGATGAGTGTAGGTCAGCGCTTCGTCCGCATCGACGCATCCGGTCAACACGATCATCGGAACGCGATCCTGCAATGCGTTCGCGACCACGTTGATCCCATTCATTGCGCCCGGGCCAAGCGTGGCCACCAGAATCGCAGGCGCGCCATCGCGATGATGAACGGCTTCGGCCATGAAACCGGCTGCGTTTTCATGTTTGGTCAGATGAAAGGTGATACCTGCGCTTTCCAGCGCATCCACCAATGTCAGAACCTCGCCACCGGGCATTCCGAACGCGTGGCGGCATCCGGCCTCGAAAAGGCGTTGTGCCAACAGATCCGCAGCGCGGGGGGACAGGTCCTGCATCAATCAAGCTCCGACAAGTTTATCTTTCAGCAGATTGCGGAGGACGCGCCCGGACGCAAGCAGCTTCACGTCAGTGTGACTATTTGACGGCGCTTTCCGCCACGGCCTGAAACTTTTCGTCTAATTCGGTGGCAATCCCGCGCAGCGCCTCACCGCCTTCATCCGTATATGGGGCGAACACAAAACTCGGGGTTTTGTAGGACAGGGTAGCAGTGCCATCCTTTTCCTCGGTCACATAGAACCGGATAGGCGCTTCGATCATCGCATTGGTCGAGGTTTCAAGGACCCGAACCGCGTAGTCGTTGTTGAATGCGCCGATCACCCGATTGCCCGGAATGGTAATGCCGCGCGATGCCGCTGCTTTGGTCGGCCCGGCCTGTGTGACCACGATCAGGCCGTTCTCTTTTACCGCGGCCTTTGTGTCTTCCACGAGGCTCTCATAGCTTTTTCCGCTGGAGTAGATCGCCCATCCGGCAAGAGGTTCAATGCCGTCGGCCCAAGCAGGCATGGCCAGCAGGCAGATCGCAGCACAAAGCGCCCTCATGTTCTATCCCTTCCTGTTGATTGGAGAATAGATGACAGAAAACCGCTGAAACGGGGCTCACAATCCTGTGCGCGCGTCAGGCCGTAAGTTTCTTCAGCAGATAGATATCCATGATCCAGCCGTGATCAGAACGGGCTTGCGCGCGCGCGTCCAGAATGTCTTGCGCCACATCCGCCAACGGGCCTTTGATCAGAATCTCTTCTTTCATGCCCACATATGCCCCCCACCAGATGTCATAATCGGCCATTTTTAGGCTTTGGAACGAGCATTCGCCATCCAGCATAACAGCCACTTTTGATGCCGTTTCAGGCCATCCCTCATCGCGTATGCGGCGGCCGGTAGTCACGATATAGGGTGCGCCCAGATCATTGATCGGGATCGCATGGGCCGCAGTTAACGCCTGCAACGCGGTGACGCCCGGGACAACCTGGACTTGTGGCTGCGGGTCCAGTCGAGCGGCGATCCTGAGCGAACTGTCATACAGCGACGGATCACCCCAGATCAGCAACGCGACCTTCTGCGCGTCGGGGTGGGCTGAAATCGCCTCATGCCAGCGCAGGGCAATTGCGTCGTGCCATTCGTCGACACCTCGCAGATAGCCGTCATCTGCCCGACGTTTGGGAACGTCGAAATAGGCGATCCGCGGAGATTTTTCGGTGACCTGCGCGATGATGTCTTCGCGCAAACCGGCCAGATCAGCTTTGTTCTCTCCCTTACGCGGGATCAGGATCAGGTCTGCAGATCTGATCGCCTGCGCGCCCTGAAAGGTCAGGTGGTCGGGATTGCCGGTGCCGATCCCGATCAGTGTGAGATCATACATCTTCGAACTCCACCAGCGGGCCGTACAGGATCAAGGCGGGAGCAGTGCCTATCTCGGTGCGCAGTCTGTCGGAAAGCTCTCCGATGGTGGAGCGATGTAAGGATTGCTCGGGGGTTGAAACGGATTCGGCCATCAAGGCAGGTGTGTCCAGCGGCAGGCCATGCGCTTTCAGCGCTTCGACAAGCAATGGAAAAGTGCGCTTGCCCATGAATACGACCGTTGTCGCGCCAGCATCGGCTAGGGCGGGAAGATTCAGATCGGCAGGCAGTTTGCCACTCGCGTCATGCCCGGTGACGAATTGAACACGACGCGCAGTCAGGCGCCGGGTCAGAGGAATTCCCGCAGCCGCAGCCGCCGCGACTGCCGAAGGGATGCCGGGAATGATCTCGTATTTGATACCGGCGGCCTGCAACGCGACCAATTCTTCCTCCA
Source organism: Ruegeria sp. O11 (assembly GCF_056535285.1). Taxonomy (NCBI): domain Bacteria; kingdom Pseudomonadati; phylum Pseudomonadota; class Alphaproteobacteria; order Rhodobacterales; family Roseobacteraceae; genus Ruegeria; species Ruegeria sp. O11. The sequence goes on from NZ_JBQERS010000001.1 coordinate 54,247, forward strand.
GTCGGCCGAACAATCCTCCATCACCGGATTTCAGCCGTACGACATGCTGGCCGGTCTGCGCATACTCCACCAATAATCGGCTGACGTGATCCTGCTTGGGCGAGGGGCGACCGGCGCGTTTACCTACGCCCACCAGATCAGCGTCGTCACGTGCATGGGTCAAGATCGGGCCACTGCTGAGATCATCAAACAGCACCGCATCGGCCTTCTGCATCCGGTCCACGGCCTTGAGCGTTAGCAGCTCCGGATCACCCGGACCGGAGCCGATGAATGAGACAAACCCGGTCATACCGTTGCCTCCGCGATCAGGTGAAAGAACGTACCGGTGACATTGCCGCGTCGCGATCCTGTCTGAGGGCCTTCAGCCCCTTCGGCATCGAAGACCCGCGCAAGAGGAGCGTCAGGTTGCTCGATGATCGAGGAATAATGGAACTCATGTCCGCGCAGCGCGGTACCTGTCGCAAAGCCGGGCATCGGAGCCAAAAGTTCAGCCCTACGATAGCCAAGGTTGAATTTGCGCTTTTGGTATGAGGTTTGCAGACCCAACAATCCCGCCATCTGATGTGGGGTGCCATCTTTGTCGACCAGCACTTTCCCCAATGCCATGTACCCCCCGCATTCACCATGCACGGGCCGCGTTTCCGCGTGTTTCCGCAGCCCGGTCAAGAAGGTATCGGCCGCAGCTATTGTTCCCGCATGCAGCTCAGGATACCCCCCCGGCAACCAGACCAGATCGGCATCAGCGTCTGGCGCTTCATCGGCCAGAGGTGAAAAGGGCTGTATCTCTGCACCCGCGCTGCTCCACCCTTCCAGAAGATGCGGATAGGTAAACGAAAACGCTGCATCTCGGGCCAGAGCGATCCGCTGCGCCGGGGGGGGCGGCAGCGCGGCCGACGATGGCCCAACGGGGCCCGAGGAGGCCGCCTTTTTGATCGCTTCCAGATCAACATGTTCACGCAGGAACGCGGCGTAACCGGCAATTGCGGTTTCCAGATCAGGGTGTTCAACCGCTTGGATTAAGCCTAGATGCCGTTCGGGCAAGGTAAGATCGCCTCGGCGTGGAAGTACCCCCAGAACCGGTAGTCCGGCGCGCTCCATGCCCAAACGGGTCAGTCGTTCGTGGCGAGGGCTAGCACAGCGGTTCAGGATGACACCGGCAAAAGGCAAATCGGGGTTATACATCCGAAACCCAAGTGCAGTCGCCGCCGCTGATTGCGCCTGTCCTCCGACATCCAGAACCAAGACGACCGGCCATCCCATACGCAGCGCCGTTTCAGCGCTTGATCCATGTCCCAGTTCTCCGGGTTTGGCGACGCCATCAAACAAACCCATCGAACCCTCGGCCACTACGATGTCGGCACCCTCGGCTTGCGCGGATATCGCGCTTAGCAGCGGATCTCCCATCGCCCAGCTATCCAGATTGAACGAAGCGCGGCCTGCCGCAGCGCGGTGAAAGGCCGGGTCTATGTAGTCGGGCCCGCTTTTGAACGGCTGCACGGTCAATCCGTCCTCAGCCAGCGCCCGGAGCAACCCCAGCATGACCGTGGTTTTGCCCGTGCCCGATGACGGTGCGGAAATCAGTAATCCCGGGGGGTTAGTCATCGCCGTGGCTCCAGCTCGACCACGGGCTATCGGCGCTTTGAGGGCGATAGCGACGGTCGTAAGTTTTTGAATACAGGCAGCTTTCGTCAAACCCTTCACCTGCGAGCGCCGGACCAACCATTATCAGTGCGGTGCGCGAGATGCTTTCGTCCAGCGCCTCTTTCAGCGTGGCCAGAGTCGCGCGGATGATCCGTTCATCCGGCCAGCTGGCGCGGTAGACAACGGCGACCGGGCAGTCCGCACCATAGGCAGGGGTCAGGTCGGCGATGACATTGTCCAGATTTCCGATCGACAGGTGAATGGCCAGAGTAGCACCTGTTTTAGCAAAGTTTTTCAGCGTCTCACCTTCAGGCATCGAGGACGCGCGCCCAGGCGTCCGGGTCAACACCACCGATTGCGCCAGTCCCGGAAGGGTGAGTTCAGTTCCTAGAGCAGCAGCTGCGGCGGCAAAAGACGGGACACCGGGCGTGACGCTGACCGGGATTCCCATCTCTTTCAGACGTCTGATTTGCTCTCCCATCGCGGACCAGACAGAGAGGTCCCCGGAATGCAGCCGCGCCACGTCTTGCCCGGCTTTGTGCGCTATTTCGATCTCGGCCATGATCTGATCCAGATCCATCGGAGCCGTGTTCACGATCTTTGCGCCGTCGGGGCAGTGGCTCAGAATCTCCTCGGGAACCAATGAGCCTGCATAGAGGCACACAGGGCAGGAGGTGATGATATCGCGCCCGCGCAGGGTTAGCAGGTCGGCAGCACCCGGTCCGGCGCCGATGAAATGAACGGTCATTGTTGTCCTCCGATGGCGACGGCGCAGGTTGCAAGCCGGTCGTCCGAGATTTGTCTGGGTGAAATCAGCCGCGCACCATGCCCGGCGGCAGCAAGAGCGGATGCTTCGGCCACGCTGCCGGTGCCGTATGTGGCACGACTGCGGGGCGAGCAGGTGAGGGTACGTTGCCCGGCAAGATCATGTGCCGGGACGAAATGAACCGGCAGCTCAGTAACCTCTGCAAGTGCGACAAGTGCGGCATGTCCGTCCTTGTCTGCAACGGTTGCCAGAGCATCGACTGTTTTTCCTGTCGAGGCCAGATCAAAGGCAGCGCGCAGACTGGCCAGCGTAGCAGAAGACGAGAATCCGAGCCCGGCGACGATCATAACGTGAGGCTCCACTGCACAACTGGATAAGTAGATTTCCAACCCCGCCGTGGACCAAGCGAAGCAGCCTGCGCAAGTTCGATGCGCAACAGGTCTCCGCCCATCTTGTCGTGCCACGCAGCCAGCAAGGCTTCGCTTTCCAATGTCACTGCGTTGGCGACAAGTCGCGTACCGGCGCGGAGATTTGCGTGTAGCCAGTTCAACAGCTCCGCGCTCAGGCCGCCTCCGATGAAAACGACATCTGGTTGGTCAAGGCCAACCAACGCCTCAGGTGCGATACCATGAACGACCCGCAACCGATCCTGCCCGAGCGCATCGGCGTTTCGGCGAATGCGCTCGGCCCGATCTTCACGCGGCTCGATTGTCGTTGCAGTCAGCGTCGGATCGCACATCAGCCATTCGATGCTGATCGAACCGGTGCCGCCGCCAATATCCCACAGTTGTTCTCCTCTACGCGGGGCAAGGGCCGACAGGGTCAGTGCGCGGATAGGGCGCTTGGTGATTTGCCCGTCGGTTTCGAAGATATCATCAGGCTTGCCCGAGGCTTTGGGAAAGGCGCGCCCTGTGCCCGCGACGTCCAGCCCGACACAGACCGGATGTTCGAATGTTCCTAGCAGCGCTTCGGTCAGCGATACGCTCCGCGCGCGTTCACGGGGGCCGCCAAGAGCCTCCATGACATGCAGGGTACAATCGGCAAAGCCGGTTTCACCCAGATAAGTTGCAAGATCAGCCACCGCTTTTCCATCACGCAGCAAGAGAATGGCGCGGAGGCCCTGCGCCAGGTGGGGGCGCAAACGGGTCAGGGGGGCGGCGTGCAGTCCAAAGGTTAGCGTGTTTTCAAGCGGCCAACCAAGCCGCGCAGCCGCTAGCGAAAAGGTCGACTGGCCGGGTAGGGCGGTCCATTCGCTCGCATCGAAATTTCGCGCGATGACGGAACCGGCCCCGAACCAGAACGGATCACCCGAGGCCAGAACAACAGTTTGACGACCGCGTAATCCGGTCAGTATCGGAAGACCATCGGCAAATGGAGCTGGCCATACAATCTGTTCGGCGTTGCTTTTGGGAATCAAAGATAGGTGGCGAGACGGACCCATGACAATCTCGGCGCGATCCAGCACTTGACGGCTTGCGGCGGAAAGGCCATCCAGTCCATCTTCGCCCAAACCCAATACGGTCAACCACGGAGTTTCAGACATGCCCAACCTCCTGATTCTTGGCGGGACGACCGAGGCAAATGCTCTGGCAAAATCCGTTTCCGAACAAGGTATTCCGGCCACGTATTCCTACGCGGGCCGTGTCGACACGCCACGCCCGCAGCCCGTTCCCACGCGCGTGGGCGGTTTCGGAGGAGCGGAGGGGCTGGCGCGTTACATCCGCGACCAAGAGATCAGCCATATCATAGACGCAACCCACCCCTTTGCCGCGCAGATGAGCCGCAACGCCGCGGAAGCCTGTGCTGCGACGGCGACTCCGCTGGCGGCGCTGACACGGCCTGCCTGGGCCGCTCAAGATGGCGACATTTGGCAGCACGTTCCGGACATCGACAGTGCCGTCGACGCGCTTTCTGGTCCGGCTCAGCGCGTGTTCCTTGCTGTTGGTCGCATGCATCTTCAGGACTTCGCTGCCCAGCCTCAGCATCACTATCTTTTGCGGCTGGTGGATGAGCCTGAAACCGTGCCGTTGCCCATCGGCGAAGTGGTTGTCTCGCGCGGTCCGTTCACCGTCGAAGACGACCAGGCGTTGATGCAGCGTCACGGAACGCAATTGGTTGTGTCCAAGAACGCGGGCGGCATCGGCGCGCGCGCAAAGCTGGATGCCGCAAGGGCGCTGGGTCTTCCGGTTCTGATGATTGACCGTCCGCTGTTGCCGCAGCGGACTGAGTTCGAAAAGGTTTCGCAGGTCTTGGACTGGCTGGTTCATACCTGATCCTTGTCAGGCGTGAATCTCGGCGTGTAAACGATCGGTTTGCCGTCGCGCTCGATCACACGGGTCAATGACGAGCCGACGATCACGACGGTCTGCATGTCCGCCATGTCTGGCGTGGCCTCGGCCAATGTTGAAATCCGCAACTCTTCATCCGAACGCGACACTGCGCGGGCGAACAGGATCAGGCGTTCTGGCTCACATTCCTCGCGAAGGATTTCCAGTGTTTTTACAAAGCCTTCTGGGCGTGACTTCGAGCGTGGATTGTAGAATGCCATCGCGAAATCCCCCTGTGCGGCGAGACGCAGGCGCTTTTCGATCAAGGACCACGGTTTCAGATTGTCGCTGAGGTTGATGGCGCAGAAATCGTGCCCCATCGGCGCGCCCGCACTGGCGGAAGCGGCCAGCATCGCAGTGATCCCCGGCAGTACGTCGATCTGAATGCTTCGCCATTCAGCGGGACCATTCTCCATGGCCTCGAACACGGCAGCGGCCATCGCGAACACGCCCGGGTCTCCGGAGGAAACAACCACGACACGCTTGCCCTCGGCCGCCATCCGTAATGCGTGCTGCGAGCGGTCGATCTCGACCCGATTGTCACTGGCATGTAGGGTCAACCCTTCACGCTCAACAACGCGCGCGACGTAGGGGATGTATCCAACAACATCCGTCGCCTCGGCCAGAGCAGCGGTAACCTCGGGCGTGACCAGAGCTTCGTCTCCCGGTCCGAGGCCGGCTATTTTGACCCAGCCACTCATGGGCGACGGCCCTGACCGTGAACCAGGATGATCGAGAAATAGGGGGTGATACCCTCGCAATTGTCCGAGAGTTTGCAAACCCGCTGGTTGGGCATCTGGGCGTATTCGACGATCCATGCACGGTCATATAGATCAGCCCGTTTCAAGGCGCGTTTTACCTTGTCAAAGTTGCGACCGATCTTCATGACCACCAACGCATCGGTTTGGGTCATGCGTTCGGACAGCGTATCCTCGGACAATGTACCGACCAGAACCGTCAGGACGTCATCACCCCAGGTTATTGGATCGCCGGTAGCGGTCCAGGCACCCGACATTCCGGTAATGGCTGGTACGACCTCGACCTTAGATATATCCCGTAATCGATTGTAAAGATGCATGAATGACCCGTAGAAGAAAGGGTCTCCTTCGCACAGGACCACGACATCCTCACCATTCTCTGTCAACGACTTCAGGTGCGCGGCGCAATCCTCGTAAAACACGGAAAGCAGCTCGTTGTACCTCGGGTCCGTCACCGGGATTTCGGTTGTTACGGGATACTCCATCGCAAACTCGATAGCGTCGCCGGGGATCATTCCATTGACGATCTTGCGGGCCTGCCCCGTGCGGCCCGGCTTGCGGAAGAACGCTACGTGGCGCGCATTGCGCAACAGGCGGTCTGCGCGGACGCTCATGAGATCCGGGTCACCAGGGCCAAGGCCCACGCCGTAGATCTTGCCCCCGCTCATTCCGCGCGACTCGCGATGGCGTTGATGGCAGCAACGGTGATTGCACTGCCACCCAAGCGACCTTTGACGATGCAGGAGGGCACAGGCTGCGCTTCCCACAAGGCGTCCTTTGATTCGACTGCGCCGACAAAGCCCACAGGGCAGCCGATGATGGCGGCCGGGCGCGGACAATCTGGGTCTTCCAGCATGTTTAGCAGATGGAATAGCGCAGTCGGAGCGTTCCCGATCGCGACCAGCGCGCCGCCAAGATGCGGACGCCACAACTCTAGCGCAGCGGCAGAGCGCGTGTTGCTCATCTCAGCGGCCAATGGGCGCACGCGTTCGTCATGCAGAGTGCAGATTACCTCATTATCCGCAGGCAGGCGGAAGCGGGTCACACCTTCGCTGACCATGCGCGCGTCGCACAGGATCGGTGCGCCATTTTCCAGCGCGGTGCGGGCCGCTGTGACGAAGCCGGGCGAGAAATGCACGAACTCCTCCAGCCCAACCATTCCAGCGGCATGGATCATGCGCACGGCCACTTGCTCTTCATCGGCATCGAACCGAGCGAGATCGGCCTCCGAGCGTATGGTGGCAAAGCTCTGTTTGTAAATCGCCGCGCCGTCGGTTTCGTATTCATAGGGCATCAGGTGAAGTCCATGGTCATAAGTTTTTCTTCGGTCAGGCCGCGTTGGCAGGGCTCATCCCCTGCGCGACCTTGTTTGACAAGATCGAATCGTCCGTTGCATCCCACTAAAGTGACATCTGCAGGGCCCATCCGGGCGCACCCCTTTGCACATCCCGAGACATGCAGAGATCCGGGCACTCGAGCCGCCAAAACGCGCGCGATCTCTCGCGTTTCCACTTGCGCCTGCGGACAGAACGGCGTGCCAGGGCAGGCGTCGGTGGTCATCAGCGGGTCAGTACCGTCTGTGACGAAGGCTGGTGCGGGAGTATCTGCTCCGCTTTCCAGCAGGATCAACCGCCACGGTGTAACTCGCAGGGCAGATGCACCGCTGCTCTCGATCAGTTTCGAGAGCGGGCCCGCGGGCAATTGCCCAAACGTCGCGCCCAAAAGTGTTCCCAACTCGCAAGCGCCAGGCTGTAGCAGGGTACCTATTGGGCCGGGCGGGCTGCCTTGCCATTCGAGCGGAAGGTCTTGCGCAGAGATCACGCGGGCCATTCGGCGTGTCTCGGGCGTATAGGTTTCAGAGAACCACTTTGCCAGTTCGATCAGTCGATCGATGGCATCGGCTTCAGAAACAGACCGCCCGGTCTCAGCACCGTCAGCACGCAGAATCAGGTCGTTTTCGCCGGTTTCCACGCGAATGTCAGCCGAGTCTCCGGCTAATAGGCGCTCGGGTCCAGTATCAATTGCAAATCCGAACTTGGCGGGCAGCGAGGGCAACTCTGCTAGGCGGTCAATCAGATGCTGCGTTAGTCGCGCTGTCAGATCACCTGCACGGTAGAGCGGTGTGACTAAAATATTCCGTCTGATCTCGATGCCGGGCTCGGCATCGAGAAGGTTCAGATCAGACAGCTCGGCCAATAGCGGCTGGTGGTCGGCTTCCTTGACGCCGCGCAGTTGCAGGTTCGCACGGTTGGTCAGGTCAATAGTGCCATTGCCGAAACGGTCGGCCAATTCGCACAGACCCAAAGCCTGCTGAGCGCTAAGCCGCGCCAACCGCGGGCGTACGCGCACGACCAGCCCATCGCCGGACATCATCGGGCGATGGGCGCCGGGGCACCAGCCTTGGACGACAGGTTTGTCGGTGAGAGCGCTCATCCCAGACCTTCCAAACCGGCACGGATCGAGTTTCGGCGCGTATTCCATAATCCAGCATCCAACAAGGCGCGGAAACGGTCTTGCATCGCCTGATGCGCACGCGGGTTCGCCTCTTGTAGAAAGGCATCGACGCCTTCGTCGCCAAGCGTGGCTTCATGATAAAGATCGAACAGATGCGGCGCGACGGTGCCAGACAAATGTGCAAACGAGGCCATGTGATCAAGCGTCGCTGCAATCTCGGCCGCGCCTCGAAAACCATGCCGCTGCATCCCCGCTATCCATCCTGGATTGGCGGCGCGCGCATGAACCACGCGGCTAATCTCTTCGGGCAAGGTACGGGCGCGTGGATTTTCCGGGTTGGTATTGTCCAGATGATAGAGCTGAGCGTTACCACCGGTGATTTTCTTGGCGGCAGCAAACCCGGCCTCATGCGTGGCATAGTCATTCGCCAATAGCAGGTCGGTCTCCGTCAGGTCCTGGAGGTGTACAAAGCTGTCAGCATTGGCGACACGCCGCGTAATGCCATCGACGTCCTTCGTGATATGCTCACCTTCCAGTGCAAAGGAACTGGCATCTAACCACGCCTCACCCGCCTTTGAGCGGGCCTCATCGGTGTAGATTTCGGATAGTTGGGTCATGTTGACGCCATAGCTGCCGGGGGCCGGTCCAAAGACCCGTGCTGCCGGTTCCTGACCGGCATAAGGGTTCCAATCGGGCGCCTCATCCCGTTCAGATAGTGCCCGTACGGTCTGACCAAAAAGCGCCGAAAGCGTTGGGAACACATCACGGAACAGGCCCGAGACCCGTAAGGTCACGTCCAGACGCGGACGGCTGAGGTCGGTGATCGGTAGCACTTCGATGCCCGAAACACGCTCCGAGCCTTTGTCCCAAACCGGTTTCACACCCAGCAAGTGCAGCGCCATGGCGAATTCCTCGCCTGCGGTGCGCATCGTGGCCGAGCCCCACAGGTCGACGATCAACCCCTTAGGATAGTCGCCTTCTTCCTGCAGGTGTCGACGCACCAACTCCTCTGCCAGCTTGACGCCTTGAGTATAGGCCGCACGCGTGGGCACAGAACGCGGGTCGGTGGTATAAAGATTCCGCCCAGTAGGCAGCACGTCTGAGCGCCCGCGATAGGGAGAGCCTGAAGGTCCGGCTTCGATCCGTTTGCCAGCTAGCGCATCGACCAGAGCATTGCGCTCGGCTTGGGCAGAAGGCGCGGGGTCGAAGTCACCCGTCACATCTGGAACCCGTCCAAAGATGTGCAGACCGTTGCCGAACTGGCTTTCCTTGATGTCGCAGACAAATCGATCAATGCGCGTGATCGCCTCGGCGATGCAGGTAGCTTGGTCGAGACCAAGGTCGCTTTCCAGCCCGATGGCCTGTGCCTCATCGCGGATATCTTCTTGCAGGCGGTCACGGCGCTTGGGGTCCAGACCGTCCGCGTTCGAGAACTCATCCAGCAGTGCTTCCAGCCGAACCATGCGATCCGGCGTACCACTTTCTTTCATCGGGGGCGGGATATGGCCCAGCGTAACTGCACCGATCCGGCGCTTGGCCTGCGCAGCTTCGCCGGGGTCATTGACGATGAACGGGTAGATCACCGGGAGTTTACCGATCAACGCCTCGGGCCAGCATTCATTGCATAAAGCGACCGATTTACCTGGCAGCCATTCCAGCGTGCCATGGGCACCAATATGGATCAAAGCATCCGCGCCTATCCCTTTGCGTAGCCAAAGGTAAAAGGCGACGTAGCTGTGCCTAGGGGTGCGCGAAAGGTCATGATAGTCATCCTCGCGCAGTTCTGGCATGCCGCGTTCTGGCTGCAGCGCAACCACAGCGTTGCCACGCCGAAGGGCCGTGAAATGGAATGCTCCATCTGCGAACGCTGGATCGTCCTCGGGGTCTCCCCAGACCGCCTGCAGATCGGCGCGCAATTGATCGGGTAGCTCTGCATGCGCAATCAGGTAGTCCCGCAATGACCATGAAATCCGGGCGCCCAGCAGGGTTTCGGCAATCGGCTCGGCCGGTGCGGTTGCATATCCCTCATTCTGAAGATCGGTCAGCATCGCTTCGGCTGAAGCAAGCGCATCAAGGCCAACTGCATGCGCCATCTGCCAGTCCTTACCCGGGTAAGTCGACAGAACCAGCGCCGGTATTTGATCCGAACTGGGCTTTTCGTGCAGGTCCAGCCAGCCAGAGACCCGATCGATGACAGCTTCGATCCGGTCAGGTTCGGGCTGGTGGGCAAAACGCGAATATTCCAGATAAGGATCGCGCTTGCCCGGTTCTTTGAACGACACGATGCCCGCGTTAATCCGCCCGTCGACCTCGGGCAGCACCACATGCATGGCGAGGTCAGCAGGCGAAAGCCCGCGTTCCGCTTCTGCCCAGGCTTTGCGGCGCGAGGTCGCGAGGGCGACCTGAAAGACGGGCACATTGGCAGCATCCAAGGGTGAAGTGCCTGATGTGCCCTTGCCCGAAAAGGAGGTGGCATTAATGATCGCTGAAGGTTTCAGCGCCACGATCGTCTCACGCAACCAGTCAGCGGCGGTTGGCGCTTTGAGCGACGGGGCGAACAGGCCAAGGGCCTCGAATCCACGCGATCGCACACTGCGGATCAAAGCCGCGATTGGGGCAGTGTCGGCAGAGGTCAGGTAGGCCCGGTAAAACGTGACAATTATGCGTTTTGCATCGCCCGAAAAAGCTGTGTCCGCCGGTATCACGCCACGATCAGGGCACCAGGCGCCGTAATCCGGTATGGTTTTTGCCCCCATCACCGGACCGGCATATAGTCCCGCCGCCAGTGCCATCTGCGCGAGTGCGGCCTGCGCCGCAACCTCTCCGCCTGTATCACACAGATGCGCCAAGCGCCGCAGGGTTGAGACGGGCAGGGTGGAGTACTCATCCAGCCGCGTATCTTCGCGCCCGTCCGCAGGCAGGACAGCCAGTGCGATCCCCTTGGCCTGTGCCAGTGCCAGAACCTGCTGCAAGCCGTAAGACCAATATGGCACGCCGCCAATCAGGCGGATCAGGATGCCTTTGGCCCCCTCAAGCGTCTGTTCCACATATGTGTCGACTGACAGGGGATGTTTTAGAGCTGTTAGGTTGGCCAACCGCAGGGTTGGCATGCGCCCGTCTGGCCCGCCACCGCGATGCCAGCCCGCCGCGAAAGCGCCAAGATCACTGTCAGAAAAGGACAGCACCACCAAGTCCGCCGGGCTCTGGCCCAGATCGGTTGGGGTCTCGGTTTCCTCTAACCCGTGGCTTTCGCGGAAGACGACGTGCATGAATCTTACTCGGCGGCCTCGGTCACACCCACAAGGATATCACGGATTTTGGCCTCTTTGATATCATCATGCTCGGCGATGACCACGAGGCGCGAGTGGCGCTCTTCACCAGGTTCCCACGGGCGGTCATACTGATGACGTACCCGCGAGCCGACGGCCTGTACCAGCAGGCGCATGGGCTTGCCCTGAACCGCGGCATAGCCTTTGACGCGCAGGATGTTCAGTTCCTTTGCCAGGCGTTCGATCTTGGCGACCAGATCCAGCGGATCAGTCTGTTCCGGCAGTTCGACGATGATGCTTTCAAAATCGTCATGCTCGTGATCGTGATGACCATCATGATGGCTGGGACGCGCTTCCATGTCGTCCTCGGCGGCAGCTTCAAGGCCCAAGACAACGCGCACGTCCACGACACCTTCGGCGACTTCGACGACGGGTAGGGGGCGAGGGGCTTCGGCCGCGATGACCTCTTTGGCTTTGGCGACACCTTCGGGACCGGCCAGATCCGGCTTGGTCAGCAGGATGATGTCGGCGCAAGAGATCTGATCTTCAAACACCTCCGATAGTGGCGTCTCGTGGTCGATCGACTCATCGGCAAGGCGCTGGGCGTCTACCGCTTCGACATTGGGTGCGAACCGACCAGCAGCGACAGCTTCGGCATCGGCCAAAGCGATCACGCCGTCGACTGTGATTTTCGAGCGAATGTCTGGCCAGTCGAACGCTTTGAGCAGCGGCTTAGGCAGGGCCAGGCCCGAAGTTTCGATCAGAATGTGATCGGGGCGCGGCTCCAAGGCCATAAGCGCTTCGATCGTGGGAATGAAATCGTCGGCCACAGTGCAGCAGATGCAGCCATTGGCCAGTTCCATGATATTTTCTGCTGGGCAATCCGGGATTGCGCAGGATTTCAGGATATCGCCATCGACACCCACATCGCCGAACTCATTGACTACAACAGCCAAGCGCTTGCCTTGCGGGTTCTGCATCAAATGCTTGACCAGCGTCGTTTTGCCCGAGCCCAGAAAGCCGGTGATCACGGTGACGGGCAGTTTTTCGAGATTGCTCATTTCAGCGCTCCAATCGGGGGAATACGGGCCGCGCAATTCTTGCGGAAGTGTTCGGGGCGTTCACGCCATTTGACCAGCCCGTCCTCGGTCTGAAGGTACTTGGTGGCACCTTCAATGATGGTTTCGACGTGATCGGTTTCGCTCAGATGCTCATAGACGAATGTCCATCGATCAGGTCCACCACGCAGCACGATAGAACAGCCCTCATCGCAGTTTGAAAGGCATTCTACTGCTTTCAAGGTGATGCCCTCGGGCAGGGTGGCCTGTTCAAGCGCTTTGTGCAGCAATGTGCCGGGGCGTTGGGCGTCGTCTTCGACGGGTAGGCCGCGACGACAGGTGGTGCAGACCAGCAGTTCGACCGGTGTGGTGTCGGTCATGTCTCTCATCCCCCCAAATCCTCTTCGTGGGGGACGGGGTTTCATGCGGGCCGATCAAAGCCCCACACCGGAACACCCCGTCCGGTTTCATCTTCGGGCGTTGGCAGGTCTCCCGGCTTGCGGATGTCAGAGCGGTGCTCTGTCGGATGTCCCGCCTTCCCGGCATTCGCCAGTGGCTTGGGCACCCTCTCCGGTCACGGTCGCGGGGGCGGCTGCGTTTGACGGAAAATCCGCTGACGCATTCCCTTTTCATCTGCTGCTGCAGACACCAACACTTGGCTCTTGGGACAGCATCACCCCCCTTGTCAAGCGAGTCTCGCTCAACTGTGCGTACAGGGGCAAAAAAGCGACCTCTGAGGGTCGCTGGACGGCATGACTTAGGTCAACGGGCGTGTTGGCATGTGCATGGAAAGACGAACAGGGAGAGCGTCATATGAAAGTAGGCTTCATCGGGCTGGGAAACGTGGGCGGAAAATTGTCGGGCTCGCTGCTGCGCAATGGGATTGACCTGACCGTTCATGACCTCAACCCTGATCTTGTGTCTGGTTTTGTCGCGCAGGGTGCGAAGGCAGCTGAAAGCCCCGCTCAATTGATGCGGGATTGTGACGCCGTGATTACCTGTCTGCCATCTCCTGCCGCCTCGGACGCGGTAATGCAGGAGATGCTGTCCGAAGTGACATCCGGTAAGATCTGGATGGAAATGTCCACCACCGACGAAGCGGAAGTAAAACGATTGGGTGCTTCGGTGATCGAACGTGGGGGGGCTGCAGTCGATTGCCCGGTATCGGGCGGATGTCATCGGGCGGCTACGGGCAATATTTCGATCTTCGCAGGTTGCGATCGGGAAACATTTGAGCGCATTCTGCCGTTCCTGACGACGATGGGGCGCCGCGTTTTGCACACAGGCGATTTGGGATCGGCCTCAGTGTTGAAGGTGCTGACAAACTATTTGGCAACCGCAAATCTGATCACTTGCGCCGAGGCTTTGGTGACCGCAAAGGCCGCAGGGATGGATCTTGGCACGACCTATGAGGCAATCAAAATTTCATCGGGCACATCATTTGTACACGAAACGGAAAGCCAGGTGATCCTGAATGGGTCGCGCGATATCTCATTCACCATGGATCTGGTCAAAAAAGACATCGGTCTGTTTCAGGAGGTCGCCGACCGCGCCGGGGTGCCGCTGGAGATAAACCCGGTGATGATGGAAATCTTCGACGACGGAATCGCACGTTACGGTGACCGGGAACTTTCCCCCAACATTATCAAACGCCTTGAGGACGCCACGGGGCTGGATATCCGTGCTCCGGGGTTCCCCGCGGAAATGCAGGATGATGAGCCGGAAGAGCCGGGTTACGAAGTGGTTCCTCAGAATCGGTAAAACATAATGTGCTGATGTTCATGAAGAGTTTCGTTTGATGATGCCACGGCTATCTGCGGTTCGGAGGTGGCAATTCGGATTGTCGCAGGAAAGCTCTGATGAAGTCGTCGGTTAACTCAATTTTAGCAAACGCTGAGTGCATATTGAGTTCCATCAATTTCATCAGATCCTCCTGGGGCGCTGAGCGCGGTAGCCAGTTATTCCTGGGACTTGCTGCGTTGGACAAATTCCGGAGGCTATTCTAAACAGATCAACAATAGTCCGATAATGGCACAGGCAAGAGTTTAACTTATGGGAAACGAGACCTTTCTCATCGTGACGACGATGAAGAACGAAGGGCCATTTATGATCGATTGGGTGGCTTACAACCGCGCAATCGGGTTCAATGATATCCTGATCTACACCAACGACTGTTCTGATGGCACAGATGTCATCGGTGATCGGATGCAGGCCTTAGGCTGGGCGCATCATGAGCGCAACAAGATCGGACCACGCGCTGCGCCCCAGAACCGGGCTTTTACCCGATCTCGCAGTCATCCGAGCTATCAGTCCGCAAATTGGATCATGAGCCTGGATGTGGATGAATACATCAATATCCGTTTGCCTGAAGGCAATGTTCAGTCACTGGTAGAGGCAAGCGGTGAAGCTGATGCAATATCGATCTGTTGGCGTATGTTCGGAAATGCCGGCTTAAATGACTTTGTCGATCGACCTGTCCCTGAGATGTTCTTTCAGGCGGCCACCGAAGACAGCTACCCCCATCACCGGACGAAAGGTTTCAAAACGCTATTCCGAAATAACGGCAAGTTTAGTCGGTTTCGCGCCCACCGTCCTCGGATAAATCCAGAGGATGCCCCAAATCCTGACGCACCGTACGAAGGGGTGTTGTGGAGAGATGCAGGCGGAAACCTCTACCCGGCAGATCAGGTGAAATGGAAGGCGTGGCGCGGATTCAGCCATGAATTCGCGCGTATTCACCACTATGCAGTACGAAGTACCGATAGCTTTCTTGTCAAACGTGAACGGGGGCGGACTAACCATGTTGGCCAGGACCAAGGTCTGAAATACTGGCTTGTAATGAATCACAACGACGTCGAAGATCGCTCGATCTTGGGCCACATGCCCGCCATGCATGACATCAAAGCCGAGATGATGGCTGATCCTCAGCTGGCCGAACTTCACCACAAAGCCTGCGAATGGCATAGTGCAAAAGCCGAAGAATTGAAGGCCAGACCTGATTGGCTCGATTTGGTTGAGGCCTTGCAGAATTCTCATATTGGAGAAGACGCCCATGGCTGAAACCGTATCCGCCGAGGACCGCCGCAAGAAACAAGCCCTGCAGCGCGAGCGGAAAGATGCGCTGAGGCGCGAAATGCTCAGGACAATGCCGCACGGAAAGCTCAGCATCGAAATCGGCGTCTGGCGGGGCGAGTTTTCGCGGATATTACTCGATGAATTGAAGCCTTCTAAGCTGTGCCTCATCGACCCATGGGGCGTGCAGCCCGACGCAGATGGTGGCGCATCTTTGGCCGGAGCGCGTAGCCAAAACGATATGGACCGCATCTATGAAGCGGTGAAAAACACATACGCCTCTGAGATAGCGAAGGGTCAAGTTTCGGTAATTCGCGATTTTTCGGTTCCTGCGCTGCGCCTGTTCGAAGATCAGAGTATCGGTTTCGCCTATCTTGATGGAGACCATTCATATGAAGGGGTCAAAGCGGATCTGGATGCGGTATTGCCGAAGATGATCGAAGGCGGTGTCATCATGTTGGACGACTACCATCGGAGGGGATGGTGGAAAGATGGTGTGATGCGTGCACTCCACGAGTTTTTAGGCGCAAACTCGGCGGGCTTGCGTCTCAAGGCGATCAAAGGTGCTCAGGTCGCGGTTCAAAAGCTATAAATAATGAACCAATTTCATATCGAATTGGGGATGTTGGCACCCGAGGAGGACCTACAGAAGATGGCGCCACTTTGGTTCAACCGCAGGGCTTGCAATGACTGACAGGATCGTTGTCTACACGACAATGAAGAACGAAGGCCCGTTCATTATTGATTGGGTGTCCTACTACCTGTCACTCGGCATTGACCATTTCCTCATTTACACCAACGATTGTGATGATGGCACCGATCTGATTGCAGAACGGCTCGGGGATCTGGGCATTGCAACCCATGTTGATAATTCGGTCAAGCCAAAGCAAAGCCCGCAGAACACGATGCTCAGGCGAGTTCGTTCACATCCGAGGTTTCTTGATGCGGACTGGACCTTTTCGCTGGACGTTGATGAATATCTGAACATCCGCCTTCCTGAACCCTCCATGCACAAGTTGCTGGAAAAGTTACAGGAAACCGCAGGAGAGCCTTTTGATGTTGCCTCTTTTGCCTGGAAACTATTCGGATGCGGAGGCATTGAAAACTTCAGCGATATTCCAGTGGCTGAGCAGTTCTTTCTTTGCGATACTGAGCAGGGCTTTTATTCGGGCGTTGCGGGCGGGCTGAAGAGTATAACGCGCAACAACGGGTTATTCACCCGATATGGTCCGCATCGCCCCAAAGGAGTTGCGCCTGAGCGCATGTCCGAGATCAGATGGGTTGATGGTGGCGGGCAACTACTTGACCCCGAAGCTGTGACCTGGCGTGCCACATCCAACTACCGCCATGATTTTGCGCGTATCCATCACTATGTGACGCGTTCAATCGGGTCGTTCATGGTTAAACGGGATCGGGGTAAAACCAATCATATTCACGATGATCAGGCCGAATCCTATTGGAACAATATGAACGCGAATTTGGTTGAGGACCGGTCGATCTTGCCGCTTTGGGAAAAGGCTGCGGTAGAGCGGGAACGTTTGATGTCTGATGACCAACTGGCGTCCTTGCATGCCGCCGCGTGCTCTTGGCACGCGCAGAAAATTGTCGAGCTAAATCAAAGACCGGATTGGGTGGAATTCCGAGAGTTTTTGCACCGGTACAAGACCATGGGCCCCGGTCGCTGACGCATCTCAGGGCCGTAAGAAGTCCTGACGGGGCACCATTCAAAGACGCTGAGGCATAGCTTAATGGCCGCACTGTCGCCAGCGTTAGCGCTCTTGGGGTCTATCGATCAGGGATGCAATACGGCACCGAACAGCGGGAGCGTTCCAACACATGGGAGACAAGCGCAATCCTGACAGAAAAATGTTTCAAGTGGTCCGATATCAGTCCGTTTCCGAAGGAGCCGCCGTTGGCAATTGCGCAGGGTTGAGTGGCCGGCTGAGTAATATCGCGAGTAGTTGCTTCTTCTAACAGTTCACTGCACGACAAACGACACAGTAACCCTCGTCCGCCTTTTATCCTCGTCCTGTATGGAGAGTCGCATCGTGTGCCGCCCAACCGGCAGTTCAGCCGAACGTGCGAGCAGGCGCGAACCTTCGACTGAGGCGTGCTTCATTATTCGTTTGGTCACATTGATCCATGCTGGACCCATACGATAGTCGATCCGAATTGACGACAAATCAACTGCCGTATTTCCTCTCGGGCTAATGTCTACATCAATATTGACAGGCGACTGGACAATATCCTTTTTGGGCGAATTGAAATTTACGAAGGGGCCATCGGATTGAGTAACGGTCAATCCTCGGTCTAGAGACTCAGTAATTTTAGGTTGATTGTCGAGTTCTGCCATTTCAGCTGGAGTAAGCAGGGAGAACGCTTCTTGCTCGCTATTTCGCGGAAGAAGACTCCAAACGGAAAAGGCCAACACAAACAGTATTGCACCAATCAACAACCATCTCGCACGCATTACCCACACATACATCACCTTAAGCAAACCAGAATGAAACGAGACTATCACACAACGAGACAATATCTCAATTTGCGGGACTTGGTCTGAAATCGAGTCGCCCAATTGTAGAAGAAAATGGGCATTGCGCATGGAATCACACGGCAAGTCTTGCGGCGCGATAAAAGCCCAAATCGGGCTACATTTCCCCTATGTGACCCCAAAGAACAAGCATTTGTATCGCTCGGTCTGAGGAGGTCGTGTAAGCTATTGAATTCTTTTGGAGGCGAGTACCAATTTCGAACCCGCGCAAAGGAACTCTATTTCTTAATAAATAACAATTTTTTAGTGAAATGTTGGCGGTACGTGGGTTTGTGAATGTCGCGGGATTGTTGGTTGAAATTGTTCATTGGCTTGTCTTCGCGGTCGATATCGATTGTCGCATGATGGTGCAACACGAGGGGAAGCGGCCCAGGCTTGCCTAAGTCCGCTGATTGGGATGCGGGTCGGTTGATCAGTCAGATATGAGAGTTGGATGCGGAGGTAACTCACCGACCACGAGGCAAGGAGATGGCGCACTGGCTGATGACGGCACCGGGAATTGGGCCGCTCGTTGCCACTGCACTAGTTGTCCTCTCGTTCCCGAACAGGATTCTTCGCCAACATCTAAATTCATTGATCCTCGTCAAGATTGGAAAAGGTATGATGTGATACAGTTGATGCCAAAAATGGGGGCTATCATGAAAGAATTAGTCGAGATTGGAAGAACATTTGTTCAGGCAATGCGTGATCGCAGGGGCCTTGCAAATGTTGATGAAATGTATGCCGAAAACGCTCAATCCATAGAAGCGGTTGTGCCTCCGGTTCGACAGTTTCGCATCACGAAAGGCCGTGATGCTATCAAAGGGAAAAGAGAGGATTGGCTGGCAGCTCATGAAATCATCGAACTCGACGTCGATGGCCCCTATGTTCATCCCCCAAACCGCTTCAGTGTGCGATACAAGGCCAAGGTAACGCAGAAGGAGACTGGGCAACGTATCGCCCTGAGCGAGATTGCTGTTTATTCGGTAGCAGACGGAAAGATTGTATTGGAAGAGTTCTTCATGTTGCCGAAGTAGGAGCGGCAATCCGCAATACTGACGCAGTGTTGGTTTCATCCGCACGCTGGAAGTGTGGCTTGTAAGTGCTTTGATGCGATGGATGGACAATTGGGCATTTGTTTCTACCGCGTGATGCTTGGCCTGGAGATCTGACCGGTAATGCGCCTTGTTTCATTCGCAATGCCGATACGACCGGGATGTCTTTTGACGCGATACCGAGGACGCTTGGTTGCGCAAGATCAAGGTAATTAGATGCATTTTTTGCGATAATGCTGCCTCACCCCAATCGCACCAAAGGAGGAGGATCAGAAAATGCTTGAAGACAAAAAAAACCCGCAACTGTTTGCTGGAACACATCCGCTATCTGATAATTTTCGACGCGAAATGGAATCCATGATGTCACGCTTTTTCGGGGGCGCAGCGCCATTCCTGCCACTGGAAACAGCCGCGCAACGCACGGGCTTCCCGTCGTTGGACATGACGGGTGCGATTTCGCCGGCGATTGACATCCACGAGACGGATGCGGCGATAATTCTCACCGCTGAATTGCCGGGCCTCGAAGAAGACGATGTCGAAGTCGAAATCAAGGACCGCAGATTGACCCTACGAGGCCAGAAGAAGGTCACGCATGATGACACGGGCGATCTGCGCGTTAGTGAGAGAAGCTATGGCAGTTTTACCCGGACAATGACGCTGCCTGATGCAGTCGATATCGAGGAGATTTCTGCTGCGTTTGACAAAGGGGTCCTGCACGTCACGATGCCGAAAACCGAACCTCAGGATCCCAGCCGAAAGATTAAGGTCTCATCGAAATAGGCGCGATGGAGGCGCACGCGCAACCATCATGGTCCGGGCAGCATGCGCGGACCCTTGGTGTTCTTAAAACGAGCACATTATTGCCCACCATAGCGGTTTCACTGCTGGGCATGATAATGTGCCAATAGCGCTGGAGAACTGAGATGGACGATGCGGACGCCTGACAAAAGCGATGTGGAAAGTGAAACGGGCGATGTCCGTGCATTTCTGGAGAGCTTGACCGGGCCGTCCCGCGGAACCGTCACCTGGCTTGTCGGCAACGCTTTGGCTGCTTCGGTGGGTCCTGATTGTATCCTGAAGTTCAGGCGGAAAGAGGATTTGCCCCCGCATGACGAAGACGTGGCGACCATTCAGTGGTCGCAAGGCGGTTACACGCTAAACGCGTTGCCCGGCCGGGATATCTGGGTCAACGGTCAAAAAACCGCTTCTACAATTCTAGGGCATGGCGACATGATTGAATTCGGTGAAGAGGGCCCCATGTCGCGCTACAGGGTGTGTGACCACTCATTCCCTGCACATCATACGGTCGAAGACATAATAAGTGACGCTTATGTGTATACGCGCTCCAGCCGACGACCCTTCGCCAGAAAAATGTCCGGTGCGCTGCGCGAAGGCGGGCGTCGGCTGACATCACAAACCACGGTTTTATTCAGGGTTGCCGTTATCGGTGTGCTTCTTCTGATCTTTGCCTTTGGCTATTTGCTTTTTCAGAACGACCGGAAGCTGGCGGACAGCCTTAAACAGGAATCTCTCAAGATCGAGGCGGTTGCCGTGATGCTCGCGCAGACACGAGAAGATGCATTGACGGCGGATGATCTGGTCGCGCTCAGAGAGGCGTTTGACAACCAGGTAATTTCCACCGAGCAGCGCCTTGGGACATTGGAAGACCGTGCAGGTGCGTCCAGGCGGGTAGTCACGGCCTCGACGCGATCCATTGCCTTTATCCAAGGGGCCTACGGATTGCGACAAACCGAAAGCGGTAAATTGCTGCGGCATGTGCTTGGCCCGGACGGGGAGAAACTAAAAACTCCATTCGGGAAACCATGGATTGAACCGGATGCAACAGGCGCGCCGGCAGAGTTTCAGTTCACCGGAACCGGGTTTCTGCTGCATGGCACCTCTCTGTTGGTGACCAACCGTCATGTCGCCTTGCCCTGGACTACCGGGGATCGGGCGCAGGCCCTGAAGGCCGCAGGGCTTGAGGCCGAGATACTTAGTCTGCTGGCTTATCTGCCAGAGCAATCCAAGCCAATGGAAGCGGTATTGCTTAGGGCAAGCAAAACGGCCGATCTGGCGCTTCTGTCTGTTGATGCGAGCCGGGTTCAAGGGCTCGGGCTTTCACTGGCACCTGACCCGCCGCGGGCAGGTGAAGAAGTTTTCCTGCTTGGATTTCCGACTGGCCTTAAGGCCTTGATTGTGCAGGCCGGGCCGGACTTTCTGAAAACGCTTGAGAGCGATGGCACCGTCGATTTCTGGACGATTGCAAAACACCTTTCAGAGCAGAACAAGATCCGGCCTCTGGCCAGCCGGGGGATCGTCGCCCAGACCAGCCCTGGTGCGGTCGTTTATGATGCGGAAACCACAACCGGCGGAAGCGGCGGACCTGCCCTGAACCGAAACGGCGAGGTGGTTGCCATCAATGCCGCGATCTTACCGGAATTTGGCGGCTCGAATATTGGCGTTCCGGTGTCACACCTCAAGACACTTCTCGATGAAAGCGATTGATCCGCATATTTAATCGCGTGTCTGATAAGACGAGTTTTGCACAATAAAAACCACAGCCAGAGGAACGATAACAGAGATCAAGGCCACGGTAATCAGCAAGTTCCCCAAGTGGCTATAGTCAGCGACGGAGGCAACGGTACCCGTTCTGGGATCGGTAACCGCGCGGGTAACGGTAAAGATCTGATTCAGGTATTTTGTACCGAGGCTGCTTGCTGACAATGCCATGTTGGTGAACGACGCCATGACTGCGAAAAAGGTAGCTTTCAGATGTGTTGGGGCGTTGCGCGCGATCCAGGCCAACATTGGGACCATCGCGATCTGACCCAGCGGTGACTCGACTGCTGTGTCGAGTATGGCGATAAACCTTGCATCCACGACCCCACCAGTGCGCGCGGCCGTCCATTCATGCACCCCGTAGTACAAGGCAAGGTTTGGCAGGGCCAGCACTCCTGCGGCAATCGTGAGTAACACTACAACCTGCGCAATCGAACGACTTGCCATAATCGGCCTGAGGATAATCAGGCCAAGCAGAGCAAGCAGTGAGGTCAGAAGCGCTAGAATGGCCAGGAACTGTTCGTCAAACCCAAGCTCGTCGATCTCGAACCAAGTCAAGCCCGGTCCTGGCAAGGGAACTGCTCGAAAAACGAATATGATAGTTGCTGTCCCGATCAGAACTTTGGCCTGTTTCGACTCCAGCTCTCTCAGCAAACGCGACATGAGGTAGAGAATGACCGTGAGCGACACCGCAAAAACGGTCTCTTGCGCAAAAGCGAAACTTGCTGTCCCCAACACTATGCTGAGAACAACAAACGCAAGTCCGCCCAGCAGTATCGGCCACCTGACTTCGGTGGTTTGATCTGGTCTGTGCGGAAGGTGTCCTTGACGAACGAGGCGACGCTGTATCAGAGCGTGAAGAACCACTCCGCTGATCGAAAGCAAGGGGATAACCAGAGCGACAAGATAGACCTGACCGTAGAGAACCAAACGATCGCCTTTCTCCAGATCTTCTGACCCCGAAAAAATCCAGATGTTAACCGCTGCGACTCCTGCAAACCCGGATATGATCGCGATCCTGCCGAGGGTCTGCATTGTGGTGTGCCGTGCACGAACTTCTTCCGGCGCAAAAGCGCGTCCGTCGCGGTCCGATTGCGGCACCGCTTCTACTGTCATGGCGTCAGCAACGACATCCTGAATGGCATAACCTGAAGGAGCCAACATCAAAGCAACGACGTACCAATCCTCTAGTGGCATAATGCCGGCCATATGGTCAGGCGCAGCCACAAGCCTGTACATGATGAGCAATGACGCCGTGATAAGGGTTGCGCCAACGACAATCAGCAGGGATTTCCAGCGCCAGAACAGATCAACCAGATGACCCAGCGGCATTTTTAGAATCCACGGTAACCCGGCCCAGAATGCCAATCCCGCAACAAAAGCGGCGGATAGATTCAGATATTCCTTAAGAAAAAACGCACCGACGACGGATGTTAGTCCCGAAACCCCGGCCGCAAAGTAAACCATCAATGGTGGTAGGTAAGACCATTGCAATTGCTCGATCAGATCAACAAAGGTCCGGTGCCACCAGCCTGAAATCCGCCTTCCAAGTGTTGATCGGTCAGTGTTCATGCGTCAGTCGGACCCCGTTCTGGTGACCCTGTGCTGTCGGTTTTCCTCTCAGAGAAATCCGGCACCAAAAAGCAGGGCGCTGGTCAGCACCCCAAGGATTGGTACAACAAGAGGTACGCGGAAATGTTCCCGAGTTGACCCAGGCCGAGACTTCAGCAATATCAGCGAGATATTGACCAAAACAAACACTCCCAAAACGATCTGGGATGTGCGTTCCGCCAGTATTCCGATTGGCAGAGTTTGCGTCAGCAGAAGGATTATCGCAACAACCAACAGTGTTGCGACGACCGGTGTTTGGGTTACCTGCGGGACAGTCGCCAGTATTTTCGGCAGATGGTCCCGGTCGGCAAGGCCATAGATCACTCGCGACGCCATGATCATCTGGATCAGGACGCCGTTGACTGTCGCAACAACCGCGACTGCGGCGAACCCCTGTTTAATCACTTCGGGTGCGTTCGTAAAAACCAGGGTAAGCGGAGCTGCCGAAGCTGACAAGGCATCGATAGGAACAACAAGCAGAACCGTCATTGATGTCGCCAGATAAAGACCCGTCGCCAGAACGAGTGTCAAAAGGATGGCCTTTGGAATTGTGTGGGTTGGGTCTTTTACCTCTTCGGCGACGTTTGCCATGTCCTCAAACCCGACAAAGGCAAAAAAGGCCAGCAGAGATGCCGCCATAATACCGCGCCAGGTATTGAGCTCGAGTCCCGGCACCATCTCACTAATTTCATAGCCTTGCGCTTCCTGCACGGACATGCCCCAGCCAATCACAAAAAGAAGCCCCGCAATCTCGATGACCGTGATCACGGCTGCCACAAATACCGATTGTGTAATGCCCCAGAGTGCAATCAGACCCATGACCGACACAACGCCGATCGTAAGTAACGCGGTGCTAAGCCCCGTCAGGGTGTGAAGGTATGAGGCCGCCCCGATCGCAACAGCGGAGGCTGAAATAATCCCAGACGCAGCAACGGCAAGACCGATTAGAACCGCCATCCAGCCCCTTTGAAATCCCGCTTCAACGTATGCCGCTTCTCCCGCGCTTACGGGAAAGCGTGTCGCGAGTTCGGCGTATGACAAAGCCGTCAGCGAAACGACGAGAGCAGCAACAAGAAACGAAATTGCAGCATAAGGGCCCGCGGCCTCGGCGGTAGCGCCGACCAGCACATAAATTCCCGCACCGACGGTAACACCGAGCCCATATAGTGTAAGCAACGGGGTGGTAAGAGAACGCCGGAGTTTAGGTGCCGGTGGATCAACTGTATGCATTCACCTCACTCCTTGATGGACAATTGCCTGGGCGCCGAAGCAGTGCCGCAAACAAGCACCCCAATCATAAATCAAGGGCTCGTCACCACTCATGCCGAGCTTCCGCTAAAACATTCATACTTTGATATGTAATGCTTCATTTGGCATTGATCTATATCATTAGGCGCTAAGACCCGATCAGCGAGGCGGCTTCGACTGCTACGATCGTCCTTTCGTGATGGTTTTTCTCAGTTGGTACTCAAAGGCTGAATATGAGCGAGATCAATGAAACATTCATTCGATATCGCGTATTCTCAACTCGAAATGCTGAACTTGTCGGAGGAACAGATGCTAGTTTGTCGCACACTTCTTTTGTCAATTTTTACTGCAAGTGCTGCACTGGCGCAGGACATAGACCTTCAAAATGGGCACGATCTCTACAGAACTTATTGTTGGCAATGCCATGGTTTCGAGGCCACAGGAGATGGTCCAATGGCGGAGATGCTGGCAATAAGAACACCTGATCTGACGAGGCTCGCGGCCCAAAACGACGGCGTTTTTCCGATTGAGGCGGTGGCGCGTCAAATTGATGGGCGCGCACCATTGCTCGCGCATGGCGGAGAAATGCCCATTTTCGGACCAGCTTTGGATTCGGATCAAAAAGTTGCGCTGACCATGCCTGACGGCCAGCCGATGTTCGCAGGTGTTCCGTTGGCAAATGTAATTTATTACCTGGAGTCTATTCAAATCGAGTAGGATGGTACAAATGCCGCCATTAGATTGTAGAGCACCACTGCTTAAGTTTGGTGACACTGGTTGATCTACATTAAGGTTATTTTTTGCGAGATCTGGTAACATTCAGCATTTGGAAGATGAGGAGGAATCTCCAATGCCTGAAGAGAAGCCAAAATCATGTTACTCCAACCCACTTGTCGATGTTTTTAAGCAGATGCAGCCGACTACCACGGCCAATCCGTTTTTAGGCGCTCAGCTTGAGCAATTCTGGGACACGCAGGAAAAATCACTTAAAGAGGCAGAGGCCTTTGCTCAACATTGGTTTGAGAGGCGTCACGAGGCTGTTCGAACCGCACTGGAAGCTGCGCGTTCGGCGTCTGCCGCAGACCCGACTGATCCGGCGAAAGCACTGCAAACCATAGCAGAGTGGCAGAAGCATTCAGCCGAACGCCTTGTAGCTGACGCACAGGAATGGTTCGAAACAGTTGCCCGATGTGCCGGATATGCAGCGGAAACCGAAGCCGAAGCAGTAGAAAAGACGATAGATGATGTTGCAAGCACAGCAAAGAAAGCGGGTAAGTCTTCGAAATCAGAACCGGTTTAGAGTGCCGCATCACTGCGGAGGCCAGATAGATCGTAGCTGGAGCAATGGAAGGTAGCTAATATGTATAAAAACATTCTGGTACCGGTCGCGCTGGACAAAGATCATGATACACAGGCTTCATTTGAAGCTGCTCGTTTGCTGGCGAATGCAAATGCGGAATTCACAGTGCTCC
Source organism: Ruegeria sp. O11 (assembly GCF_056535285.1). Classification (NCBI taxonomy): domain Bacteria; kingdom Pseudomonadati; phylum Pseudomonadota; class Alphaproteobacteria; order Rhodobacterales; family Roseobacteraceae; genus Ruegeria; species Ruegeria sp. O11. The sequence continues at coordinate 80,067 of NZ_JBQERS010000001.1, forward strand.
ATGTGCAGGAACCGATCCCTGCATATGTGGCATCCCAGATACCCGAGGAAGTTCTGGCAAACACGCGAAAAGAGCTTCAGGAAGGCCTACATCGGAACGCTGCAGAGCTACCGGGTGCGAAACCGCGGCTTATCTCGGGGAGCGCTGGCCGAGCGATCGTTGATTTCGCAAATGAAAACGACATCGATTGCATAGTGCTGGCCTCACACAAGCCGGGAATCGAAAACTTATTTATTGGGTCGACTGCGAACCGGGTCGTTCACCACGCCAAATGTTCAGTCCACGTGATCCGCTGAGTCGGTTTGTGGTAAGTGCCGCAGGTCGACTAAGCGTCGTGGATGAGTCGACTTTCCAGACCCGAGTTATTTTACGATCGTCACACGCTGCATGACCATGTGGAAACGGAAGGCGTTGATAGGCTCAATGAGTGGGTCCGACTGAATGGGCTGCGAAAGTTGAATTCAGGGGAATGGCATAGCCATGAACAAACACCTGCAATTTTGCTGTGTAGGTCCAAACGCCGATCTTTCCGCGTCTTCCTCTCAAATCTCGCACTCCGGCGGGAATCAATCTTTTGATTAAAGATTGCCCGACCTCGTCCGTCTTATCTATTGCCTCGATCAACAAATCGCTAACCACCAACGAGGCTTTTGGTTTCCGGGACAGCTGCTCAAGCCTGCTTGCGACGTTCACGGTATCGCCGATGACACTGTATTCAAGACGGCGTCGGTTTCCGATGTCACCTGAGACAACGGGACCGAACTGGATGCCAATCCCAATGCGCGCCGGAGGAAGCCCTTCGGCACTCCTGTTACGGTTCCAGATGCTCAATGTCTCAAGCATGTCATGGGTTGGAAGCTTCATAGACCGCGCGGCACTTGAAATTGATGCCAGTACTAATTGAGGCCCGCGACGAAGAACGGCAATGGGAGGGTGCTGTTGTCAAGGGGCTCGATGCAAACTCGGAACCTCAAAAGTCGTACGACAAATCTTTCATCTACAAACAAGTCGCACGCCTCGGCCGGGCTGTCGGACCTGAAGCAAGACAAGACCAACTAAACTCGTGGCTTAGGTTCAGCGAGGTCACCTAAATCGAAATCAAGATTTCCTCTGGGTATTGGCCCGTTCTCGTTGAAACGGGAACAAATCACATGCAAATCAAATTTCGTGAATGAAATAAATTTCAAATAACAAAATTAATACCGAAAATGTTTGACGCCCCCTTCGCGGCGACCTTAAAAGTGGAGATGCAATAAACATCATATAGTGAAATATCTTGCGATTCAGGTGAGGAGGAACAAGGCACCTCAACAGCAAGAGCTTTCTGCAGGGAGGAAATCTATGAAGTACAGTGGATTAAACACATTCTTCGCATCCGCCGCATTGGCAGTTGCTGGAATCACTGCCGAGTCGACGCAGGCCGAAGGCATCATGTGTGAACCCGGCGAGACTTATGTTATGAACGTCATGGTTTCGGGCCATCCCTATTGGGTTCCGGTTTATCAGGGCTTCAAGCAAGCGGCCGAGGCGTTTGGTTGCGATACTGTGTTCTCAGGAACGCCTGACTATGACATCACCAAGCAGATCGCCTCGTTCGAGCAGGATCTGGTAAAGTCGCCAGCGGGTGTTTTGCTGCATCCGATGCAATCCGATCCTTTCATCGAGCCAATCAATCGCGCCATCGACGGCGGCACTGAGATTGTGACATTCGCCGCCGACAGCCCGAATTCCAAGCGTACCGGCTATATCACGTCGGACAACCATGCCGAAGCGAAGTTCGCTGCCGAAGAGATTGTCAAACAAGTGGGTGACAGCGCCGAATATGCGGTTCTTGAGAACCCGGGCCAGTCGAACCATGACCTGCGCGTGACGGCTCTAATCGCGTATATGGAGGCGAACTATCCAAACATGAAACTGGTCGGTCGTCAGGCCACGAACCAGGACAGCAATGCGGCCTATCGTGCGACGGCTTCGATCATTCAGGCCAACCCGAATGTGGCGGCGATCTGGATCCCCGAAGCCGGCTCGGCGGAAGGTGCGGTTGCAGCCAAGCTGGAAGCCAATTCGGATATCTTGATTATGCATGCGGATGTGACGCCCACGACCTTGGAGCATATTCGCGCGGGCAACATCCACATGTCTCTGAACCCCAACCAGGGCGTGCAAGGCTTCATGGGCTTCATGGCAGTGCATCTGGCCAACCGGTCGGGTGTATTCGATCCGTTCAATGACTGGAGAACCAGCGGCTTCAACCCGGTTCAGATCCCGTTCATGGACAATGGCTTTGCGGTCATCACCAAAGACAATGCCGACAGCTTTGATCTGAACGTCTACATGGAAGGCCGCGATCCGGCCTGATCGGGTAACTCCCCAGTGAGCCGCCCGTGCAGTTCCGATTTTCACGGGCGGTTCCAGCGACAAATAAGAGACACCCCAGAAGGTGCTGCCATGCAAGATGACGTGATCCTTCAGATATCGAACCTCAGCAAGTCCTTTGGCCCGGTCAAGGCGCTGCGAGGGATCGATTTTGAACTCCGCAAGGGGGAAATCCACGCGATTGCAGGCGAAAACGGTGCAGGCAAGTCGACCCTGATGAACGTGATCGACGGGATTTTGCAGCCGGACAGCGGGCAGATCGTTCTGAACGGCAAAGCAGTCAAAATCTCGTCACCAACGATGGCGCAGCAACTGGGTATCGGTTTCGTTCATCAGGAAATCGCCCTGTGTCCGGATGTGTCGGTGGCCGAGAATATCTTCATGGCCAAGACCAATGTCAGCCGGTCCTGGCTGATGGATTATTGCAAACTGGAACATGACGCCGTGGATGTGTTTCGCCAGCTCAGCGATATCGACCCATCGGTTCTGGTGAAAAACCTCTCGATCTCGAACCAGCAACTGGTTGAGATTGCAAAGGCCTTGACGCTTGATTGCCGCATTCTGATCCTGGATGAACCTACAGCCGCACTCACGGAAACCGAGGCTCAGACCCTTTTTGGGATCATGCGCAATCTGGCGGATCAGGGGATCTCGATCATCTATATTTCGCACCGTATGGTCGAGATATTCGACAATTGCGACCGGGTGTCGGTGTTCCGGGACGGTCAGCATATCGTCACGAACAATGTGGCCGATGTTCAGCCCAGCGATGTGGTCAACGCGATGGTCGGGCGGGTGATCGATAATCTCTACCCCGACAAACAGGAGGTGCCCTCAGATCAGGTCATCCTTGACGTGCGCAACCTGACCGAAGCGACGCGGTTTCGTGATGTGTCATTCACGCTGAATAAGGGTGAAATTCTGGGTATTGCGGGTCTGATCGGCGCTGGTCGCAGCGAGATCGTCAAGGGCATCTGCCAGCTTGAGGGCGAGGTGACCGGACAAATCTGGCTGAACGGTGAAGAACTGAACCTGCGCAATTACCAGGACAGTATCGCCAAGGGGATGGTGTATTTGTCCGAGGATCGCAAAGGGGATGGGGTGTTCCTGGACCTGCCGATTGCCGCCAACGTCTCGGCTCTGAAGCTGGAGCAGGTGGCCAACGGGATCGGTTTGATCCAGTCGGATTCCGAGGAAGCGCAGGCCGAGGCGTTGGGGCGCAAGCTGAACCTCAAGTGCGGGTCGTTGAGTGATCCGGTTTCATCTCTGTCGGGGGGAAATCAGCAAAAGGTGGCGCTGGCCAAGATGCTCTCGGTCAACCCGCGCCTGATCTTTTTGGATGAACCGACCCGTGGGGTTGATGTGGGCGCGAAATCCGAGATTCACCGCATCCTGCGCGATCTGGCCAATGATGGCGTGGGGATCGTGGTGATCTCATCCGAATTGCCCGAACTGATCGGTGTCTGCGACCGGTTGCTGGTGGTGCGCGAAGGACGCATCAGCGGGCAGGTCACGGACGATGAGATGACAGAAGAAAACATCATGCACCTGGCCTCGGTCATGGACGCGCAGGCCTCGATCGCATGAGCGGAGAGACGAATATGGACAACACCGTAAATCTGGCCCAAGCGGGTGCAACCGACAACACGCCTCTGCTGAAACGCTTGTTTCGGATGCGCGAGACCGGGCTGATCGTCATCATTCTGGCGCTGTTCCTGATTATGTCCTTTGCTTCGCCCTATTTTCTGACCTGGGCCAATATGCGCGCCATGTCGATGGCATTTGCCGTCGATGGCCTGCTGGTGATTGGGATGACGATCCTGCTGATTTCGGGCGGGATCGATCTGTCGGTGGGGTCAGTGACGGCACTGGCGATGGTGATCGCGGGGTGGCTGTTCCTCAGCGGAATTGACCCTTGGGTCGCCTCGGCCATGGCGATTGCGCTGTGTACGGGGATCGGAGCTTTTATGGGATTCGTCGTGACCAAGGTGGGGCTGCACCATTTCATCGTGTCGCTCGCGATCATGGTGATCGCGCGGGGCGCTTGCCTGCTATTCACGGGAGGGCGACCACTGGGCCTTTATACCCTGCCGCCCGAGTTCAAATTCATCGGGCAGGGCACCATCGGCCCGATCCCGATCGTGATCGTGATCTTTCTAGTCTTCGTGATCGCCTTCGACTTCATGCTGCGCCGGACGACCATGTTCCGCAAAGTGTTCTACACCGGCAGCAACGAGAAAGCCGCCGCCTATTCCGGCATCCGCACAAAGAAGGTGATCTTTCTGACTACCACGCTCTGTGGTATCGCGGGCATTATCTACATGGCTCGATTTGGCTCGGCGCAACCCACTTTCGGGCTGGGGCTGGAACTGACCATCATCGCCGCCGCTGTCATCGGCGGGGCCAGCCTGAACGGTGGATCGGGGTCGATCCTTGGTGCGATCCTTGGCGTGATCTTGCTATCATTGGTCTCCAGTTCATTGGCGCTGTTAGATGTGTCGGTCTACTGGCAGGACATCATCCGCGGTTCGATCCTGCTGGCGGCGGTGACCATCGACCATTACCTCAACAAAAGGCGCGGGTGATGGTCGACAAGAAGAAAGACTTTGAACTGATCCGGCAGATCCACACCGTCCTGGTCCTGCATTACCTTGAGGGCAAGAAACAGGCCGATATCGCGCGCGACCTGAACCTGTCGAATTCGAAGGTCAATCGCCTGATCACTCAGGGCCGCAAGATGGGCATGGTCAAGATCGACATCGAGAGCCCGTTCGAGACGCTGATGGATATCGAACGGGGTCTGACCCGTTCGACCACACTGTCGGAGGCTATCGTGACCCCCTCGGTCGCGGGCAGTACCGAAACAACCCTACAGCAAGTTGGCCGTGCCGCCGCAAACCATCTGATTGAGACGCTGCGGGATGGCGATGTCATCGCGATCACTGGCGGCAAGGCGGTCAGTGCCACGGTCGAGGCGTTGGAGCCCGAGCGTGATTTTGACGTTACCGTGGTGCCGCTGACCGGAGGCATTCAGGGCAAGCACTATACGGACGTGAACCATCTTGCGACGCTGATGGCCGACCGATTGGGCGGCAAAACCATGTTGCTTCACGCGCCTCTGTTTGCCGAAAGCCGCGATCAGCGCGATATGCTGGAACAGGTGTCCACGATCCGCGAAGTGCTGGACCTCGCCCGTCGCGCCAATGTAGCGCTGGTGGGTGTCGGGTCCATCGAGCCCGAAGGTTCCAGCTACTACGACTTGCATCCGGTGCCCGAGGCAGACCGCAAGATGTTGATGGGCATGGGCGTGATTGGAGAGTTCCTTGCTCATCTGATCCATATCGACGGATCTGTGTCGAATTATGCGCTGAATTCGCGGTTGGTCTCGGTTGCGCCGACCGATCTGACCCCATGCACACGAGTGATCGGTGTTAGTGCGGGGGCACAAAAAGTATTGCCGATCAAGGCGGTGCTGAACGGAAAGTTTCTCAATTCGCTGATCCTGGACGAAGATACAGCGACTGCAGTCATACGGGAAATGGAAGGAACACGAGATGTCGCATGAGATGCTGACTCGCGAAATCGGAGCATCCGGGATCGAAGCCTCGGTCATCGGGCTGGGCACATGGGCCATCGGTGGCTGGATGTGGGGCGGCACGGATGAGGCCAAATCCATCGCCGCCATTCAGGCCTCGGTCGATGCGGGCGTGACACTCATCGACACGGCGCCTGCCTATGGGCAGGGTGTGGCCGAGGATATTGTAGGCAAAGCGCTGAAAGGCCGCCGCGACAAGGTGGTGCTGGCCACCAAATGCGGGCTGATTTGGCACACGCAAAAGGGCAACCATTTCTTTGACTATGACGGCAAGCCGGTGCATCGCTATCTGGGCAAGGACGCGATTATCTATGAGGTCGAACAAAGCCTGACCCGTCTGGGCACCGACTATATCGACCACTACATCACCCACTGGCAGGACCCGACCACCCCCATCGCTGAGACGATGGAGGCACTGGAGACCCTGAAACAGCAGGGCAAGATCCGGTCCATAGGGGCCAGCAACACCTCGGCAGACGAGGTCAAAGCTTATGTGGCCGCCGGTCAGCTGGATGCGATTCAGGAAGAATATTCGATGGTCAAACGCGACATCGAAGGCACGCTGCTGCCCGAATGTCGTGAGAATGGCGTGTCGGTTCTCAGCTACTCCTCGCTGGCCTTGGGCCTGCTCAGCGGCAAGATCGGGCCGGATCGAGAGTTTACGGGCGACGATCAGCGTAAGGACAATCCACGTTTCTCCATGTCGAACCGGCAGAAAGTGGCGGATCTGATGCAGACCATCGCACCCATTGCCGAAGCGCATGGCGCGACGCTGGCGCAGACGGTCATTGCGTGGACGGTGCAGCAGCCGGGGATCACCTTCTCGCTATGCGGCGCGCGCGATGCAGCGCAGGCGGTCGAGAATGCAAAGGCCGGTCGGTTGCGTCTGACCGAGGCCGAGATTGCCGAAATCGACACCCAGGCCCGCGCGCATCTGAGAGATCTGGACAGCTAAGCCCTGAACCCCGCGAGAAACAGGACCACCATGTCAGAACAACGACAACAAAACCTGGCAAATCTGCGCAAAAACGCCGCGTTTGACGTGGTGATTGTCGGCGGGGGCGTCAACGGCATTGGGGTCTACCGCGAGCTGGCCCTGCAGGGCCTTCGGGTGCTTCTGGTTGAACGGAATGACTTTGCCTCGGGCTGCAGTGCTGCGCCCTCGCGGATGATCCATGGAGGGCTTCGTTATCTGGAGAATGGTGAGTTCGATCTGGTGCGGGAATCCCTGCAGGAACGCGATGCCCTTCTTCTGAACGCACCGCATATGGTGCGGCCCTTGCCGACGGTCATTCCAATCACCTCGGTGTTTTCGGGTATGTTCAACGCAGCGGCCAGCTTTATTGGCTGGCAGGGCAAGCCTTCGAGCCGGGGCTCAGTGCCGATCAAACTGGGCCTGTCGCTTTATGATTGGGTAACGCGCAAGCGGCGCATCCTGCCCAGGCATCATTTCAACAGCGCCGGCCAGACCCGCAAGGACTGGCCCGCTTTGACCCCAAAGGCCACACGCTCGGCGGTGTATTATGATGCCCAGATCACCCATCCTGAGCGGCTGTGCGTTGAGATGATCCGCGATGTCGCGGCCGAGGCCTCGGACTGCATCGCATTGAACTATGCGGAAATGACGCGGGATGACGACAGCTATTCCGTCACCGACCGGCGCAGCGGTGCCACTGTGCCAGTGATGCCTAAAGTGATCGTCAACGCCACCGGAGCGTGGCTTGATGACACGGTCAATGGGCTAGGTGGCCGGGTCAATGAACGGATGGTCTCGGGCACCAAGGGATCGCACCTGATCATCGACAACCCAGCGCTGCACCAGGCGCTTGGCGGTCATATGGTCTATTTTGAAAACACCGACGGGCGCGTCTGCATCGTCTTTCCCTATCAGGGCAAGGTCCTGGCCGGATCGACCGATATCCGCGTTGACAAGGCCGAACGGGTGCGGTGTGAGCCCGACGAGCTGGACTATATCCTGGGTTCGCTGCGACTGGTGTTTCCGGGGGTCGAGATCACGCTTGATCAGGTGGTGTTTAGCTATAGCGGCATCCGCCCGCTGCCGCGCAGTGATCAGGATTTCACCGGGCGCATCTCGCGCGGGCATGATACGCGGCGGTTGGACGGGGATGTGCCGCAATTCTGCATGGTCGGCGGCAAATGGACCACGTTCCGCGCCTTTGGTGAACAAGCCGCAGATGAGGTGATGGCTGAGTTGGAGCACACACGCCGGGCCTCGACCCTTGGGCTGCCCATTGGCGGCGGTGCGCAATTCCCTGATGATCGTGAGAGCTTGAAATCCCGTCTGGTTGCGGATTTTCGCATCGCACCCGAGCGGGCACATCACCTGATGGAGCACTATGGGACACAAGCGGATGACGTGGCGCAGTTCTGCCAGTCTGTTCAGGACGCACCGCTCACGCAAGGATGCCTCTATACTCGCGCCGAAATCATCTGGCTGACGCGCACCGAATATGTCGAGACCCTGTCCGACATCGTACTGCGTCGGACCGCGTTGGCTATCACGGGGCAAATCTCGAACGCGCTGCTGGCACAGCTTGCCGATGTCTTTGCCCATGAGCGCGGCCTTAGCCCGCAAGAAACCAACGATCAAAAACAAGCACTTATTAATGAATTGTCCGAGTTTTATGGCGTCACCGCCGAGGCTCTGGCCGCACGAAACAAGAAACGGAGAACAGAATGCGTGTAAGCACCAAGGCCCGGATGAACCGGATGTTTACCAATGGGGGCTGTCTGGACGTGGCGATTGACCACGGGGTCTGTAATGAGCCCAGCTTCATGGTTGGGCTTGAGGATATGGCCAGTGTCATGGACACGCTGATAGGGGCCAAGCCGGACGCGATTCAGTGCGCCTATGGTCAGGCGGATCTGCTGCAATCGCGGCCCGAAAAGGACAAGCCCGCGCTGGTCATGCGGATCGACATGGGCAACCCCTATAACGATCAGCGCCACCGGGTCATGTGGTCGATGCTGCAAAACGCCGACGAGCCGATCATCGGTGCGCTGGAGATGGATGCGGCTGCCGTTGTGGTCAACCTGTTCATGCTGCCCGATGAGCCCGAGCTGTTCCGCCAATGCGTCGAAAACATCAGCAAGGTGCGCGCGGCCTGCCACAAATATGGCATGCCGCTGATGATCGAACCTCTGGTCATGCTGCCCAATGATGTGCGTGGCGGTTATCAGGTGGATGGCAATGCTGAAAAGATCGTGACGCTGGTGCGACTGGCCTCGGAAATGGGGGCGGACATCATCAAGGCCGACCCCACAGAAAACCCCGAGGACTTTCATCGCGTGATCGAGGCCGCGCGCGTGCCGGTTCTGGTCCGTGGCGGTGGCAAGGAAGATCTCAAGAACGTGCTAATGAAGTCCGCGGCCCTTATGGCACAAGGCGCGCAGGGGATGGTCTATGGCCGCAATATCTATCAGCACGACAACCCCAAGGCGGTTGTGGCGGCGCTGATGGCGATGATCCACAATGGCGCCAGTGGCGAAGAAGCGTGGGATATCTATAACCGTGGCTAAGGACGGGTATATTCTGGGGCTGGATGCAGGGAATACGGTCATCAAGGCCGTGCTCTTCGATCTGCAGGGCCGCCCCGTGGCGATGCAGGCGCTCGACGGTCAATCCTCGACCCCTCAGCCTGGGCATGTGGAACGCGACCTGAATGAGCTATGGTCCAATGCCCGGCAGGTGATCGCCGGATGCATCGAAAAGGCCGGGGTTGCGCCCAATCAGATCATCGGTGTGGGCTGCGCGGGCCATGGCAACGGGCTTTATCTGCTGGACAAGGCGGGCAAACCTTTGGTGGGCATCCAGTCTCTGGATGCCCGCGCCGCCGGATTGGCCGAGGAACTGTCCGAAGCCGCAGGCGACGCGCTGCATGCGCTGTGCCTGCAAAAACCGTGGCCGTCCCAGACGCCAGTCTTACTGGCCTGGATCAAACGCCACCGGCCCGATGTCTATGCGCAAACCGGCACGGTCATGCTGTGCAAGGATTTCATCACCTACAAACTGACGGGTGAACGGGTCAGTGATATCTCGGATATGTCCGGTTGTGGCCTGACGCAAATGCCGGATTGTACCTATGATGACGGGTTGCTGGCGCTCTACGGCCTTGGCGATGCGCGCGATATGCTGCCGCGCCTGATCGACCCGGCGGAGATTGCCGGAACCGTCAGCGACGAGGCCGCGAACGCAACCGGTCTGAACGCAGGTACGCCTGTTATCGGCGGCTATTTCGACGTAGTTTCCAGCGCGATGGGGTCAGGCGTTGTCCGTGCCGGAGAGGCCTCGATCATCGCAGGGACGTGGAGCATCAATCAGGTGTTCTCGGATACGCCGGCGGTTAATGACGATCTGTTTATGGCCTCGGGCTTCGGACCAAACCGCTTCGTGAATATCGAGGCCAGTGCCACCTCGGCGGCTAATCTGGAATGGTATGTGCGCGAATTTGTCGAACGCGGCGCGCATCACGATGACCCGTTCGGATACTGCAATGTCAAAGTGGCCGAGGTCACGCCCGCAGCGGATGATCCGTTTTTTCACCCGTTCCTCTATGGCTCGGGGCAGGCGGCGTCATTCCGGGGTGGGTTCTATGGCGTTGCCGGCTGGCATGGCGAAGGTCACATGTTGCGCGCCTTGTTCGAAGGCGTGCTTTTCGAGCATCGCCGACACATCGAAGTTCTGAAATCCGCAGAGGTCAGTTTCGATCGGGCGGTTCTGTCCGGTGGCGGATCGCGCAGCCCGGTCTGGCCGCAGATGTTCGCCGATTGCCTCGGCGTTCCGATTTACGTGGCCGAAGCGCAGGAAACCGGAGCCTTGGGTGCGGCCATCGGGGTTTCGGTCGCCACAGGCACCTACGGATCGTACGAAGAGGCCATCACCCAAATGACCCGCCGCAAGTCCGAGTTCCAGCCCGACACCGAAATGCAAGCGCACTACGACGCCCGGTATGCGCAGTATCTCGCGCTGATCAAGGCGATGCGCGGGTTTTGGGACTCTGCTCAGGCAGCAATCGAAAGGTAAGCAAATGAAAGCTGTGGGTTTTTTGAAATCACTACCAATTGAAGCACAGGATAGCCTGTTGGATGTGGACCTTCCCGAACCGGAGGTGCTGCCCAACGATCTTCTGGTGGAGATTGAGGCGATCTCGGTCAACCCCGCAGATGCCAAACGCCGCATCCGCACCGCAGCGGAGCAGGACCATGCGGAGCCGTTCATTCTGGGATATGACGCTGTTGGCATTGTTCGCGATAAAGGGCCCGAAGTTACGGGTTTCACCAAGGGCGACCGGGTTTGGTATGCAGGCGATGCCAATCGCGCCGGGTCCTATGCTGCGTTTCAGGCGGTCGATCATCGGATAGCGTCACATGCGCCGTCCTCGGTCAGCCCGGCGGCAGCGGCGTCATTGCCCTTGGTCTCGCTGACCGCGTGGGAGATGCTGTTTGACCGGCTGCAAGTGCCGACAAATGAGGCGCCTTCCAGTCTGTTGGTAATCGGCGGGGCCGGAGGGGTCGGATCGATCACCATGCAACTGGCGCGCAAGCTGACCGGTCTGCATCTGATCGCAACCGCCTCGCGCCAGGAAACGGAAGACTGGTGCCGGGATATGGGCGCGCATCAGGTGGTCAACCACCGCGATCTGATTGCCGAGGTACGGGCGGCGGGACACGAATCCGTAAGCTATATCACTCAATATGCCGACACCGCGCAGCATTGGGACGCCATGTGCGAGTTGATCGCGCCGCAGGGCCGGATTGGCACCATCGTCGAGACCCCTGATAAGCTGGACATTTCAGCCCTGCAAGGAAAGTCTGCCGCGCTGATGTGGGAATTGATGTTCACCCGATCTCTGTTCGGTACCGCGGATATGGCGCGGCAGGGGCAGATATTGGACCGGGTTGCCCGCTTGGTCGATGACGGGATCATCCGCACGACCGAGCAGAAAACGCTGCACGGCTTGTCTGCGGCTACATTGAAAAAGGCACATGCGATCATTGAAACCGGTCGCATGATCGGCAAGCTTGTCGTCGCGTACTAACCAGAAAGACCAGGAATTCATGACCGACGCGCGGAAACTTGATGGGGATTACGACTATGTCATCGTTGGCGCGGGCACGGCGGGTTGCGTTCTGGCTAATCGCCTGACCGAGGATCCCAAGACGCGGGTCCTGCTGCTTGAGGCCGGCGGATCCGACAACTACCACTGGGTTCATATTCCGGTGGGCTACCTCTATTGCATTGGCAATCCGCGCACGGACTGGATGATGAAAACCGCGCCTGAGCCGGGGCTGAACGGGCGCTCTCTGGTGTATCCAAGGGGCAAGGTTCTGGGCGGATGCACCTCGGTCAACGGCATGATCTACATGCGCGGGCAGGCGGCGGATTACGATCACTGGCGGCAGCTGGGGAATACGGGCTGGGGTTGGGATGACGTGTTACCCTATTTCCTGAAGTCAGAGGATCACCACGCCGGTGACAGCGACATGCACGGTAGCGGAGGCGAATGGAAGGTTTCAAAGCAGCGGCTTCAATGGGACATCCTGAAAGCGGTCCAAGAAGGGGCCAAGGAATTCGGCATCCAGCCGCGCGCGGATTTCAACGACGGCAGCAACGAGGGTACAGGGTTTTTTGAAGTCAACCAGCAAAACGGTGTGCGCTGGAACACGACCAAAGGCTTCCTGCGACCGGCGATGAAACGTCCAAATCTGCGGGTGTTGACCCACGCGGAAACCGAAACTCTGCTATTTGACGGCAAACAGGTTACGGGCGTGCGTTATGTTCGTAAGGGCACGCGGTATGATGCTTTTGCCGGCGCCGAGGTTTTGCTGGCGGCTGGGGCAATCAACTCACCCAAGATTTTGGAACTGTCGGGTGTGGGACGCGGCGATGTGCTGGCCGAACATGGCATCGCTTTGCACCACGAAAGCCCTGGCGTCGGTGAGAACCTGCAAGACCATCTGCAGATCCGAACAGTTTTCAAGGTCCAAAACGCAAAGACTTTGAACACAATGGCGAACTCGTTGGTTGGCAAGGCCAAGATCGCACTGCAGTACGGGTTGACGCAATCAGGGCCCATGTCGATGGCCCCCAGTCAGTTCGGAATGTTCACAAAATCGAACCCTGATCTGGCCACGCCCGATCTGGAATATCACGTACAGCCCCTGTCGACGGACAAACTGGGCGACCCGCTGCATCCTTTCCCGGCCATCACCGTCTCGGTCTGCAATCTGCGCCCTGAAAGCATCGGAACCTGCCATATTCAGGGGGCGGAGACCAAGGTACAGCCCCATATTCGCCTGAACTACCTGTCGACCGACAATGACAAGCAGGTCGCCGCGAAATCCGTGCGGCAGGCGCGGATGATCATGACGGCAAAGGCGCTGGAACCCTATCAGCCCGAAGAAATCCTGCCGGGTCCGGCGATGGAATCCGAGGAGGATTTGGTGAAAGGCGTGGGGGATATTGCCACCACGATTTTCCACCCCGTCGGCACCTGCAAGATGGGCTCGGATGCCTCAGCCGTAGTGGGAATAGACCTTCGGGTGCATGGGCTTGATGGATTGCGTGTGGTTGATGCGTCGATCATGCCCAAGATTGTCTCGGGCAATACGGCCTCACCTGTTGTGATGATCGCTGAAAAAGCGGCGGATATGATCCGCAAGAGAGCTTGAAATATGAACGAGATTGTAATCATCGCACGCATCATTCCGGAAGACGGTCAGTCAGATTTAGTGCGAGCCGCCATCGAGGAATTGGCATTTGCCAGCCGTGAGGAGGCAGGCAACAAAGGCTATGATGTGTTCGTTTCACCCCACCGAAGGTCAGAGTTTCTGATCCACGAGATTTGGTCTGGCGCTCAGGCGATCATCAATCACGGGCGCATGTCACACATGGTCCGGTTCAAGGAGGCCGTAAACGGAAAGGCCCAAATTTCCGTTCAAAAGTTGGCGAAGCTTTAAGCGCTGCGGGATTCGTGTTTTCGATTTTTCGCAGAGTTTCAGAAAGGTTTTTCTCTCTTTTTCTAACCGGATTTCAGAGAGTCCGTTCGTCTGCCGAGTGTTTGAGTTCACTTGGATAAAATATTTATTATTATCAGTGTATTGCGGGATCATTAGGCTGATCTAGAACGTCAATTTTTTTCATTGAAGAGTCGTCAAGAAAGTTGACTCAGCAAGAGGAAATGATAATAATAACACTTACTGCAATAAATTTCAGTCTCGGTTCCTGAGGAGAGGTGCTGGCTGGGATCGCGGCTCCGTAGCGCACCGCTCCGGATCGACCGCACTCTGGAGAAAACAAAAGGGAAGAGAGAAATATGCAGCGGAGGAATGTACTAAAGGCGGGCCTGCTGGCAACGACACTGACGTTTGTAGGTGGGGCAGGGGCATTTGCCGAGGATGGCAAGCGGATCGCGTTCTTTGTGTCTGACTTGTCGAACGTGTTTCACCAGTCTCAGGCGGCCGAAGCAGAGCGCTATGCCAAGGAAAAATACGGGGCCGAGGTTGTGGTGTTTGACGGGCAGGCGGATTCTGCCGTGATGACCCAGAATGTCGATCAGGTTGTTGCGGGTGGTTTCGATGCCGCCACATTGCATATTTGGGATGCCGAGGCCGCGACGCCCGGCGTTGAAGACGCGCTGGCCGATGATGTCGTGATGACCTCGTTCTTCAGCCCAATTACCGATACCGGCATCCCGACCGCGCGCAGTGACGAGGCGGCGGTGTCTTTCGAAATGGGCGCGCAGATGGCGAAAGCTTGGAAAGAGGCGCATCCCGACAAGCCCATCGTGATGGTGCAATTGGGTTGGCCGAACCATACCGAGGTGAATTCGGGCCGGACCGCGCCTTTTGCCGAAGGAGTACTGTCGGTTGACCCGGATGCGGAAAATCTGGGCGCGCTGGATTCGAGCAAGGGTCAGGAAGCTGCGAAACAGATCATCGTAGACCTGCTGACGCAGCGGCCCGAAGTAAACTTGATTTACTCCGAGGCCTCTAACTTGACCGTTGGCACAATGGCCGGTCTGGCGCAACTAGGGCGCGGTAAGTTCGACAACGGAAAGCCTCTGACCGAAATCGTGGCGAGCGTCGACTTTGACTCGGTCGAGTTCGACCAGGTCTATGACCCGAATTCCAGCCTCAAAGTCTCGATGGGTCTGCCGCCGGTTGAAACCGCACAGGGCCGCATTGACCTGATCATGGATGTGCTTGATGGTAAGGTTCAGCCAACCTCGGACACTGCTGAAGAATTCTTCTACAAGGCCTACACCGTGTCCTACTGGTCGATGCCGAAAGAAGAGGCCGAACAGTGGCTGAAAGATCAATTCGGCGGCTGACCGGCTGATCTGTCATTCGTCCAACATCGGGATCTGCGTATGGGTCCCGGTGTTGGTGGCAAAACAATCAAACTTGGATAAGCTGACATCAAGGCGCGGCCATTTTGCGCCTTCTGGAACGGCGCGGGCAAAAAGGGGATGATCGTGCAGAATGCTTTTGCCGAAAACGCGCAGGAAAAAGCACTATCTGTCAGAGAGTTGACCAAGGACTATCCTGGCGTGCGGGCTGTGGATACCGTGTCTTTCGATATTGAACGCAACACCGTGCATTGCCTTGTCGGCGAGAACGGGGCCGGAAAATCGACCATTGTAAAGATGCTGACCGGCGCGCTGGCCCCGACCAGCGGTTCGATGGCCATTCTGGGTCAGAGTTTTGAGCCGAACAGCACGCAGGACGCCCGCGAAAGCGGTGTGGGGACGCTGTTTCAGGAACTGCATGTGGTCGATCAGCTGACCGTTCTTGAGAACCTGACCTTGGGGATGGAGGCCAGCCGGTTTGGCTTTTTAGTCAAGTCCAACCTTGAAGATCGTGTCGTCGAAACCCTTGCCGCGATAGAACCGACGATTGACCCCAAAGCGCGTGTTTCATCGCTGAGTGTGGCGCAGAAACAGATTGTCGAGATTGCCCGCGCGGCCTCTTCCGGGGCTAGTATTATCATTATGGATGAACCCACCGCTGCCCTGTCGGAGCGCGAGGTTGAACGGCTTTTTGGGGTCATCCGCCGTCTGCGGGACTCGGATGTGACGGTCATCTATATCTCGCATAAATTGGATGAGATTTTTGAGCTGGGCGATAACGTTACCGTCCTGCGCGATGGCAAGCACATCGCTACAAAACCTCTGGCAGACGTGAATGGTCGCCCAGAGTTAATCGAGATGATGGTCGGCCGTGCGATTACCCATGAATATGAACCGCGTGGTGAGATCGCGGGTAAACCGGTGCTAACGGTCAAGGGGCTGACCAACCACCTGCTCAAAGACGTGTCTTTTCACGTGAAAGGGGGTGAGATCGTCGGCTTTTACGGTCTGGTCGGCGCAGGTAAGACCGAGGTTGCGCGCGCCATCTATGGGGCCGACAAAGCCGACGGGCGGATCGATTTCAAGGGCCGCAAACGTGCGGCTTCTCCCAAGGAGGCTATCGCCGCAGGCATCGCTCTGGTGCCCGAGGAGCGGCGTACGCAGGGTCTGTTCACCGAACTCACGATCCGGCGCAACATTCCGATCATGAACATCCGTAAACTGGCCAGTTTCGGTGTTTTTCAGGATGAGCGTGAGAAAGAAGTCGCCCGCGAATATGTCGGCAAGCTGGGGATCGCAACGAATTCGATTGAGAAATATGCCGAGAAACTCTCGGGCGGGAACCAGCAAAAGGTGGTCCTGTCGAAATGCCTGTTTGCAGATGCGGATATGCTGTTGCTCGACGAACCCACACGCGGCGTCGATGTGGGCGCGAAATCCGAAATCTACGACCTGATCCGCGATCTGGCCAACAATGGCCGAGCGATCTGCATCTTTTCATCCGAACTCGAAGAGGTGCTGGGTATCTGCGACCGGGTATTCCTGATGTACGACGGGCGCATCCAGGCTGAAATCAAGAACGGGACAGAGGTCGACATTCAGCATATCCTGAATGTTGTAACCGGCGGGGGCGGTGAAAACAAATGACCGATCAGGCAGTTGCAGGCCGCAGGCTGGCCAAACAGGACAACAGGCTGAGCGATGAGATGTTCATCACGTCTCTGGTGGCCGGGGCCGCTGTGGCGTTGTTCCTGCTGGCGTCCATTCTGGTGCCGAATTTCTTTCAGTTTCAGAATGTTGTGAATCTGGTGACAAACAACTGGGCGGTGATCTCGCTGGGCGTTGGGGTCACGTTCCTGCTGGTCTCGGGCAATTTCGACCTGTCGGTCGGAGGTATCGTGGCGCTGTCCGGCGTGCTGGCTGTGTGGTTCGCGCAGGCGACGGATGGGGCCAACGCGCTGTCTTCGGGCTGGGGAATGCCCACGTGGCTGGCAATGGTCTGCGCGCTGATCGGCGCGATGTCGATCGGAGCCGTCAACGCCGCCTTTGTGGTCGCGCTGCGGGTGCCGTCGATCATTGTCACGCTGGGCACGATGATGCTGGCGCGCGGGATCGCTCAGGTGGTCACGCAAGGTTCGCAACGCAACACCAACCTGCCGGCGGATTTCGGGACATTGGGGAACATGACCATGTTCGGCACCTCGATCAAACTGCCGGTGGTGCTAATGGCGACCCTGATCCTTGTGGCGGTGTTTGTCGAACGCAAGACCGTCTTCGGGCGGCTAACTTATCTGATCGGCGCCAACCCCGTCGCCTCGCGCCTGTCGGGGGTCGACAATGCGCGGCATGTGGTCAAGCTATACCTGTTCAGCGCAGTGATGGCTGGGGGGGTGGGTATCCTGCTCGCGTCCGAGTTCAAATCCGGGTTCTCGAACCGCGGCACATTGATGGAGTTTGACGCGCTGGTGATCTCATTGCTGGGCGGTGTTGCAATCGCGGGTGGGTTCGGCTCTGTCATCGGAATGTTCTTTGGCGCGATCATTCTGGCGACAGTGACTTCGGCGGCCACTGGGTTGGTGCTGTCGCCAGACTGGCAATTCACTCTAAAAGCCATCGCCGTGTTCATTGCGATCATGGCCCAGACATGGGCCCTGGCCCGGAGGCATGCGGGATGACCGATTTGACCCAATCCCCACATTCCGGTGACCGGCTAAAACGGTTCCTGAAAGACTACTACATCTATTTGGTCCTGATCCTTGTGGTCGTAGTGCTCAGCACCGCCAATCTGGACAAGTTCCCGCTGTTCGAGCGCGGCAACTTCCTGAGTGAGCGCAATATCATCAACATCCTGCGCGTTTCGGCCCCGATCCTGACGCTTGCAGGGGCGTTCACGCTGCTGATGATCTCGGGCTATATTGACCTTTCCGTGGGTAGCGCCATGAGCCTAAGCGCGGTGGTCTATGCCCTGTTGGCCATCAACGGTGTACCCTTTGTGCCTGCCTTTCTGGCAACAGTTTTCGTCGGCGTTCTGTTGGGTGCGATCAACGGCTTTCTTGTGATCCGATTAAAGATTACGCCGGTGATCGCCACGCTGATCACACTGAGTCTCTATAAAGGTATCGCACTATTGTTGGTCGAAGATGGCGTTTCGGCCATCAAATCCAGCGGAGGGTTGAAAATGCCGGGTTGGTTTAACGACTATGGTCGCGATGGCGTCTTTTTGGGTCTGCCTTGGGCATTCTGGGTCGCCATTTTGGTCACGATCGCAATGATTGTCGCGCAGGATCGGATGAAGTTGGGGAAATACGCGGCAGCGACTGGGGGCAATTCAATGGCGGCGAAATTGTCGGGCATTGATACAGCGCGGACAGTGATCATCCTTTACGTGCTGGTTGGCATCTGCGCTGCATTGGCTGGGATCGCGCGGTCCAGCTTTATGTCGCTGGGCGATCCATTGTCAGGTGACGGTATGGAGTTAACCGCTATACTTGTAGTTCTGTTGGGTGGTACTGCCTTCAGTGGCGGTGAAGGGCGTGTTCTGAAGTCCTTTATTGGGGCTCTGATAATTATGTCTCTAACCGTCGGAATGTTGACACTGGTGCCCGCCTATTTCCAAACTCTTGTAGTGGGAGCCGCGTTGTTGCTGGCAGCGGCGTCGAACCATTTGGTGAGCAGAAAGGACAGTGAAAGTTGAACGCAAGCGGACCTGACCCAAAAACCGTGCGCCTGATTGCACGTGTCCTGACCCTGCATTTTCATGAAGGTCAATTGCAGGCCGAGATCGCAAAAAATCTAAGGTTGTCGACTGCAAAAGTTAACCGGCTTATCAAGCAGGGCCGCGAAATGGGTATGGTCGAATTTCGTATTCACAGCCCGTTTCAGCGGTTGTTCAATCTGGAAAACCAACTGAAACAGCGATGGTCCGGTGTTGAATTTCTTGTGGTCGATACCGTCACCGAGAATGCGGGTACCACGCTGAATTTGGTCGGTAAGGCGGCAGCTCAGCATCTTCAGGACATTGTGAAAGAGGACGATGTCATCGCAATTTCGGGAGGCAAAGCCCTGAGCGTTGTTGCCAATCACCTCCAACCTCAAGGAGCTACGTCGAACATTGTCATACCAATGACGGGCGGTGTTCAGGGACAGCACTATACAGACGTAAACCATCTGGCAACGCGCATTGCAGATGGGCTTGGCGGTACGGCAACTCTTATCCACATTCCATTGCACGCAGATACCAAGGAAGAGCGCGACATGCTCCTGTCGGTCCGTGCGGTCAGCGATGTGCTCAATCAGGCACGGAACGCAAATGTCTCGTTATTGGGGCTGGGTGCAGTAACCGATGAGGATGCGACCTACTACAAAGCTCATCCGTTGTCTGACGAGGAACGGGTAAAGCTGTACAACAGCGGAGTTAGGGCTGAACTGCTCGGGCATCTGGTCGATTGTGAAGGAGAGTTGTGCAGTAGTGAGCTTAACTCCAGACTTGTCAGCCTACCGCTTTTAGACGCCAAGTTGGTTCCAATACGAATTGGCGTAGCGAGCGGTAAAGAGAAAGTTGAACCGATCTTAGCTGCATTAAATGGCCAACATATTAACACGTTGGTGGTTGATGAGGTAACGGCCCAATCAGCATTGGATAGTGTGAAAAATAGATAGCATCTCTGCTTCCCCCAGCTCTTCTGAGTGCCTGTATTGCTCTTAGGCAGAACTGACTGGGTTTATTAGACCTAACAGCTCTCGATCGCAGACGCGTGAGATACGCTGGTGCAGATGCTTGGGCAACAAATCCGCTTTACCTCTCTCAATTTCCTCGAGAAACTTCAAAAAAAACGGTGCCATCTATAATCTTTTTGCACGTTTCAACGCGACGCCGTTGTTTGGTCGCCCGGGCCTAACCGGCGCATTGCGCCAAAAGGCAATCAGAATAGCGAACTACGCCTTCGAAGATGCGATGTACCGAATGGAATTACAAAATCTAACAAGAGCAAGAGAGAGATGGGACGTCGAAGCCTACGTGAATAAGACGATTTCTAGTGACATGATCCCAATTGGAACAGGTTATGGTCTGTCCTTGCTGGAGGCTTTCATGATCCACGAAGCTCTTCACATCGCGATGGGTGCTGATGAGGAAGAAAACCAGTCTGGCTAACGTATCTTTGTAAGTCTTTTGAATGGTACATCAGCTATACCAACTGCCTTGGTGGAATTAGCGAAGACCAGCCGGGCCGGAACATCGCGGTCCGTCTGGCACCTAATACTCTTGTAGGGCTAACTCACCCGAGACTGCGGTCGATCATCGAACTCGATTGATTAGGGTGGTTACTTCCCTACAGCGAAGCTAAGAACCTTTGCAGACTGCGTTGCATCGCGCACAGGGGTGCGGGGGAGGGCACACGTGAAGCGACAGGGCATGCCGCTTGGCATAGGTAGACAGAAAGAACGGCTTGATCGTGAGAGTAGGTATAGACCTGAGTACATGACTTCGGAGGGCAACAACCTGCTCATCAAGGGCAACAACCTGCTGGCGCTGCATTCACTAAAGGCGCGCTATGCAGGTGGTCCGTTTCCTTTTTCTACTCTTGCTAGTTTGCCGGGACTGGAGAAGGTCTCTCCCCACCACTGGGGCAAAAAGTCACGAAAAGCCGACCAATTCGAGAATATACGATGACGCGACTTCACTACATCCTAATAAGTTTCTTCGGTGCCGCTTCGATTTTGGGCATTGCAACGCAGAATAGCGACGAGTTTCTTGTTGCCTATCTCGGAGTAATCGTACTTGCCGTATGTGGGTTATTTGTTTGGGGTGGTGTGAAGTTCGTTCGCTATACTCAGAGCAGACTAGATGCTGACATGGTGGTCGAAAGGTTGAAGGTAGCCGCCTTGGTTCTGTTCTTTGTTGTTTCGCCCGTAGCCTTCATCCTCGTGTTGGATGTTCGCGATGGCGGAAGCCGAAGTTTCGATGCCGATACGCAATATGACTATCTAAGAAGGTAGTGTCTTAACGGTCGATACTTGGTACACAGCGCAGTTAAGAAAGCACCATGAAACTTAACAACAAGTCGCCTGACCACTACATTGCTAGTGCATCATGTTTGGCAATTTGACTGCAATCAAACACGACTGTTAGGACAAATAGATTACTGCAGATGCACTTCGCGCATCGTACCGAACTTTGCAGGCATTCGACTTGCTGCCATCCGACCTTGATAACTGCACACATAACGCGGCGTTTATCGTTGCGTACTTTCTTAGTCATGGGCGGCATGGAAAAGATTGGCCCGGACAGCAGAGCGGAGGTCATAGAAAAAGTGACTTCCATAGTGCTCGAAGCAGTGCGGATTGAAGCTGGCCACTTTGCTTTGAAGATGGAAGAGGCCATGCGGAATGGCCCCGACCCGAGTATCGGTCAGTTGGCTTTGTCAATGGTGATGCGGTCAATGGCCTCTTTCAATTGGGCCAGCGTGTAGCCTTCCCGATTATAGACCTCTTGCTTGACACCTGATCGTGCATTGCCAACGATGCATTGCACAATAGGTTCGGGAACATCCGCTTGGCTCAGTCGTGTTACGACTGTATGGCGAAGGCAGTGAAATACTAGCGCGGGTTCCTTAAGCCCTAGCTTAGGCAGAAAACTCTCATTGCACCAGCGCCCCAAGGTTCGACCATAGCCACCGTTGGCGTTGTAGTTGTAGTCTGGGAATAACCGGGTGCCATTCGATCTTCTGTCCACGAATTCGAGGAAGCCTACGCCGATCAAATCCGGGTGTACCGGGACTTTCCGTCGAGCTGCAGTTGACTTTGTACGTTTGTTGTCGTCGTCACCTTCATCCATGATGTTGAGGAACCATACGCTGCATTCCTGCTGCATTGCGCTTACAGCTTTCTCGAAATAACCCTTGTCGTTCAGCCGTTCCGAGTATTTGTCGAGCGAAGCCTTGAAGTACCGATGCACCATTGATCGGATTTGGTCTTGTCTTAGTCGTGGCACGTTCTCTTGATCCGGTATTAATCGACCGCAAGATGCTAGAAATCGCGCCAGATCACTAGCCCTATGCGGGCATCGGGTACGCAGCGATATTCTGACAGATGTTCTCTTTTGCTCAGAAGACGGAGGGATAGGCCAGCGGAAGTAATAAACGCCGTGTCTTGAATGGCTTAGGTAGGATGACTGCATCATTGTAGGTGTGTCCCACTTTGTGTCACACCCGAGCACCACAGGGCTAAGTCAATGATTTAGAATGAAATGGAGGCGAGTACCGGAATCGAACCGGTGTACACGGATTTGCAATCCAGAAAGAACGGACGCGAAAACAAAGGTTTAAGGGTGCAAAACACCCCCTGACAAAGAGTGAACAAAAAGCGAAAGTTTCAAAGCCAAATTCGCCGGTTCAAAACGAAAAAGGCCCCGTCACAGCGGCAACTGTGAACCGGGGCCAAATAGAAAAAGCCTGTCAGCTTTCGAAGTACGTTAGCATGATCCACTACCGCTTCGCAAACGCTCAGTCGGCTTTTTCGCGACCTCTGACCGGAGAGGTGGCCCAATGAGCTGGCGCATCGCAAACGAATGCGCAGAGCGTCGCTTTGGCAGTGCCGCGCGCAAACAGATCATCATGTTTCTCGCAGACAAGGCGAGCGATGACGGTTCGGGCATCTGGTGTTCCAAGGGGACGATCCAGCGCCACACAGAGCTCAGCGAGAGCACGGTCAAGCGCACTATCATCGACTTCCTGCGGGAAGGCATTCTGATCGAGACTGGGCGGCGGCAGTGTAAGAACGGCTACACCGTTATTTACCGCATCGTTCTGGAACGCGTGGCCGCGCTTGAGCCCACGGCTGAGCCCGACATTGAGACGGGGGTCACTGTGAACCCCGTCCAGCCTGAACCCGGTACGGGGTCCACGGTGAACGGGGTACGGGGTTCACGGTGGACCCCAAACCATCCTAAAACCATCCATAAACCACCTACGCGCAGGCGCGAGGCGGAGGAGGAGGTTGAAGATCTTGAAGCTGAGAAGATCTTGGCGGCCTATCCAGAAGACAGGATCCGAGACCGGCGGACCAGTCTGCTTTTGATCGCGGCAGCTGTGAAGGCCGGGGTGAAGCCCGATGACCTGCTTCAGGCGGTCAAAGCCTATGCCAAGGAAAGCGAGGGCTACACGCGCAGCAAGGTCTGTTTCTCGGACAATTGGTTCAAGATGCGCCGATGGGAGAAGGGGCTCGCCCAGATACAGGCCGATCGCGAGAAGGCGCGAGAGGCCGAAGCCAAAGGGCGCGCCAGCCTTGCCGAATGGATCCACGAGCGCCATCCCCTGTGCCGCCACATCACAAACCGGCAGATTGAGGATTTGATTGCGTCAAAGTTGGTGACGCCTGAGCAAGTTCGAGCTGCAGGGCTGCAGGCATAAGTGCGGCTCGATTGTTACGCCATGGCGCAAAAAGTAGATATTTACGTTGCAGCGTAATTTGTTTTAATTTACGCTGTGCCGTAAAAGGAGCCACACCATGGACCTCACAGCACGAACGGCCGAGCAGATCGGCGAGGCACTTCGCCGGACGCGCAAAGCGCGCGGCTGGACCCAAAGCGACATCAGCGCGCGTACGAATTTGCGCGTCGCGACGATTTCGTCGCTGGAAAACGGTGACGCGGGAACCAAGCTCGCAACGGTGCTCGCTGTCATGGCGGCACTTGGGCTTGAGTTCCGATTGGTGGAGCGCTGCGGTTCGCTTGAAATTGAGGATATCTTCTGATGGCCAAACGCGGGCGTAGCGGTACGATGCAGGTGCTTCTGAATGGAAGGCTGGTTGGGGCTTTGCGTCTCGCGGGTTCGGGCGCAATCAGCTTCACTTATGATCCGGATTGGTTGGCGTGGGAACATGCCATGCCCATCTCGCTGTCCCTGCCTTTGCGCGAAGAGGCGCACCAAGGCGGCCCTGTCATTGCCTACCTGGAAAACCTGCTGCCGGACAATCAGGCGATACGTGAACGCGTTGCCGCTCGTGTGCGTGCTGGCGGCACGGACGCATGGCACATGCTGGAGAAGATCGGACGCGATTGCGTGGGAGCCTTACAGTTCGTTTCGGGTGAGGTTCCCGAGGTTGGTTCACTCGAGGGGGAGCCCGTATCCGAGGCACAGATTGCGGATATGTTGCGCAACCTCGCGAGCGCTCCGCTCGGCCTGGATGAGGAAGACGACTTTCGCATTTCTATCGCAGGGGCACAGGAGAAAACAGCGCTGTTGCGCCATGAAGGCACGTGGATCCGTCCATCGGGACTTACCCCCACAACCCATATCCTCAAGACCCAGCTTGGTGTCCTGCCTGCAGGGATCGATTTGTCCGACAGCGTCGAGAACGAGTATTTCTGCATGAGCTTTTGCCGTGCCATGGGCATGGATGTCGCGGAGGTCGAGATTGCCGACTTTGAAGACGTGCGGAGCCTTGTCGTGACGCGGTTTGATCGGCGCTGGACCAAAGATGGCCGCTTGATCCGCCTCCCGCAGGAAGACTTTTGCCAGGCGCTCACAGTTCCACCCAGTCAGAAATATCAAATGGATGGCGGGCCGGGGATCACCGAAGGGATCGGGTTGCTGACTGGCAGTGATGACCCTGAGGCGGATCAGCGCGTGTTTTTCCGCGCGCAGGTGCTGTTTTGGCTTTTGGGAGCAACCGACGGGCACGCCAAGAACTTCAGCATTGCATTGCGTCCTGGCGGGTTCCGTATGACCCCGCTTTATGATGTGTTGAGTGCCCAAAAAGCGGTGGATGACGGTCAAATTCGCCAGAACCGGATGCGCCTCGCGATGGCGGTCGACGGTCACTACCGGATCAACGAGGTGGTGCCGCGCCATTTCCTTCAGGCTGCAAAGGCGGCTGGCTACGGTGTGGCGCTGGCGGAAGAAGTCTTGTCGGGCATCGCGGCGGAGCTTGAACCCGCCTTGGACAAGACACTCGCAGACTTGCCGGATGGGTTTCCACAGCCATTGGTGGAAGTTATTGTTGCTGGAGTACGACGTCGGGCGGCTGCCTTTCATGCCGTATGATCCGCAGATCATATTTCCGCTTTATGATCGGTAGATCATATTGGCTTCGAGCAATCTGCAGTCCCGATGCAGATCTTGAAACTTCCTATGCCAGTTTTGATCGGCTAGCTCAGAGACGGATAGCCAAGCTCAGATCCTCTACGCCGCGTTTCTGATTGCTGAACATAAGCGGGCAACCGTGTCAGACGCGGAGCAAGCACCGCTCCAACAAGAAAATTCCCCTGCGCCAGCGCATTCCTCGCGAGGCAATTATCCCGCTGACATCCCCTTGGTGCCCGCTTTGGCCATGTTCATCGAAACACTCAAAGTGAGGATTGAAAATTGGCTACGCAAACTCTGAAACTGAACGTCAAATCCGGCGAAAAAGACGGCAAGAACTTCTGGGACCGCTGCGGTGTCCTCTTCGTCAACACCGACGACAGCGGCAACATCCCGCATCTGAAAAGCTGGAGATCATCCGTTTGGTTGAGCAGTCACATCTGCCAACCAAACGAACCCTGGATAAGCTCGGCATTCCCAAATCCACATTCTATCGCTGGTATGATCGGTATCTGGCGGGCGGTCCGGAGGCCCTGGAGGATCGCAGTCCCAGACCTTCACGGGTCTGGAATCGGGTTCCCGACCCGGTTCGTCAGAGGATCGTGGATCTGGCTCTGGCGGAAAGCGAGCTATCGCCTCGGGAGCTGGCCGTGCGCTTCACCGACACGGCAAAATACTTTGTCTCAGAGTCTACGGTGTATCGTGTTCTCAAAGAGCAGGATCTGATCACCAGCCCAGCTCATGTGGTTTTGGCAGCTGCAGACGAGTTCAAAGACAAGACGACAGCCCCAAACCAGCTTTGGCAAACCGACTTCACTTACCTGAAGGTGATTGGTTGGGGTTGATTCTATCTCAGTACGATCCTGGACGACTACAGCCGCTACATCATCGCCTGGAAACTCTGCACCACGATGAAGGCGGCCGACGTCACCGACACGTTGGATCTGGCCCTGCAAGCTTCCGGCTGTGATCAGGCAACGGTCCTGCACAAGCCAAGACTGCTAAGCGATAACGGGTCCAGCTACATCTCGGGTGAACTGGCCGAATGGCTTGAAGATCAGCAGATGGAACACGTCCGGGGCGCACCGTATCACCCGCAAACCCCGGGCAAGATCGAACGCTGGCATCAGACCATGAAGAACCGGGTTCTGCTGGAAAACTATTTCTTGCCCGGCGACCTGGAACGTCAGATCGGCACCTTCGTCGATCACTACAATCACAGGCGCTATCACGGGAGCCTACAAAACCTCACGCCCGCAGATGTCTACTTCGGGCGCGGGCAAACCATCCTAAAACAACGAGAAAGGATCAAACGAAAGACCATCGAAACGCGACGCTTGCTTCACCGCAAATCCGCCGCATAATCACACCAACCAGATGAGCCAGATCCTCTCTTAGATCAAGCCCCTCTCAGGCCCAAAACCCCTGACGACGGACAGGTGATACCCTCATGGCTTCCCGGCTGCCATCCCAGCATACGGCCACCTTTTCAGGAGAAACCTGACCTTCAAAGGCCTATGGCAGAACCAGCACGGGGTGCCCGGACCCAACGGCTGCATGTTCAACAAGCTTTGCGCGATCATGAACTGACCGCTTCTCATGCTTTGGGTAGCCGGCGTCGCCATCTATCGATCGGACCACATCCGCCTCCGTAAGAACGGTGACTGCGGGTTTAAGATCAGCAGCCGATGCGAATCCCTCGCGATCAAGGCGCAGAACGTTAGGGCGGAACGCCATTTACTGACGAGTGTCAGGAAACAAACAGGTTACCATTTGCTCGTAAGCGCGATTGATATCGCTTGAAAGGCAAGAACGCGCTTCCGACTTATTGCCTTCTTTGATCGCTGACAGCAACTGTAAGTGGATTTCGTTCGAAATCTGCAGGTGACCTCGGATATTCAGAAGATGAAAATAGGGGGATACGCGTAGCCACAGGTTGCGAATGATCTCGAGCGCGACAGGATTTCCCGATTGCTCGTAAATCGTAAAGTGGAACAAGTAGTTAGAATGTATGAAACCATGATTGTCAGACGCTTGTTCGGCTTGGACCATTTCCGTGAGATGATCTTCCAGTGACCGAATGAATTCTGGCGTCTGATTGTCGATCGCCCGAGACAGTGCTGCTGGTTCAATTTCGCAGCGCACATCTCGAAGATATCTCAAGTCCTGTCGTTCGAGTTTAGGGACTCCCATGGACCGACCTGACAGGTGTGTCAGTGCCCCACTATGGGCTAGTCGCGCCATCGCTTCGCGAATTGGCATAGGGCTCACACTAAGCGCCTCACTCAACGTTGCGACCGTTACGGGCTGACCAGGTTCTAGCCCGCCTTCGAGGATAAGCTCGCACAGTTTACTAAACACGATATCCTGCAGGTTTTCGCGCTTGAGCGGCTGCATTTTTGAAAGGTCATGCATGTATTTTTTATATGCCTCGCATACCGCTTTTGTCCATCCTAAATTTTATCATTGACCTTTGATCAAATATCAAACATGAATTATCAAGACGCGCGGCAAATCCAAAGGAGGGCTGTTTGCTGCACGTTGCCAGATTGTTTGCCTTAGGCGGCGCCGCCTGTTTGCGCCGCCGATAGGAGATACGGCCCGGACGTTGCGTTCCTTCCGGGGAGGTGACGTTGGGCAGGATGCTCCCGTGAGGAGGTGCAAATCTGTCGCAGATACCGCTGCTGTCGACATGGCGGCTGAAACACCCGGCCTAGTTATTTGGCCTGCAAAAAAAGTAAAAAGGAGAGGAACTCATGATCAAAGATTTAACCAAAACCCTTCTGGTAGGTCTCGCCGTTACCGCTGCGGGTGCCACGACGGCCGCCGCACAAACGACGCTGCGTATCCAGAACCACCTGGGGCAATCGTCACCTTACGGCGTCGCAATCCAGAAGTTTGTCGAAGACGTAGCCACCATGTCGGACGGCACGCTTCAGATCGAGATGTTCTATTCGTCGGCGGTGGTTCCGACCACGGAAACTTTTGACGCCGCAAAAAACGGAATCATCGATTGTGACATGACCAACGGCGGCTACCAAGTAGGTAAGAATGCGGCATTCCAGTTTGTCGCAGATACGATGGGCGGCTACGATACGCCGCTGCAACTCATGTCTTGGATCTATCAGGGCGGTGGCAGAGAAGCGATCAACGAACTTTATGCGACTCATAACATGACCTACATTGGGGGCCATGTTGGCGGTCATGAATCGCTGAACTCCTCTCGTCCGCTGAACGGTATCTCTGATCTGGAAAACTTCAAGTTCCGTTCGCCTCCGGGTATGGAATCAGACATCTTCTCCAGCCTCGGCGCCAAGCCTGTCGTCATGGATTTCACCGAGATCGTCACGGCGCTTGAGTCGGGCATCATCGATGGCGCCGACGCGTCGACGCTTGCGACCAACCTGAACATCGGCATTTACGATGTTGCCAAGCACACCACCTACCCGGGCTTCCACTCGATGTCGGCAGACCACCTGGCATGCCGCTCCGATGTCTGGAACGCACTGTCGGACCAGCACAAGACAATCATCGAAGTGGCTGAAAAGGCGCTGGCGATGGAAGTGATGATGTCGACGCTGATCCAAAATGGTGAGGCGCTGCAGAAATTGCCCGAGATGGGTGTGACCACATACAACTGGTCGGAAGAAGACCGTGCGACTTTCCGAAACGCTGCGTTGGCCGCGTGGAAGGATTGGGGTGCTAAATCCCCCGAAGCTGGCAAGCTGGTTCAAAGCCACGTCGAATTCCTTCAGCGCATCGGCCTGCTGGAGTGACTTCGCAGAGGTGAAAAAATTGAAAACCACCGGCGGTTCCCGCCGGTGGCACTTATAAAAACCGAACCCAAACGCTGGTGAATACGCGTTTACGCTGGGAGGCCAAGAAAATGACCGAACATGAAAAGACAGGTCTGCTGGATCCGATCACATGGGGCATCAGCCGAGTTGCAATGTGGCTCCCGGCATTCATCGTCTCGATCATCTTTCTGGAAGTCGTTTTACGCTACCTATTCTTGCGGCCAACGCTATGGGTCAATGAGACCTCGCTTTGGGTCGCGGGCGCTGTGTATCTGATGGCCGGTCTCTACTCTATGCAGCAGCGTAGTCACATCCGGATATTCATTCTCTATGATTTGGCACCGCTCTGGCTGCGGCGGATTTTCGATATCCTCTCAACCTTCTGCGTGTGCATTTTCGCGGCGGCGCTGATTTGGGGCGGATACAATGAGGCCGTTGAAAAACTCCTGAGTTGGGAGCGGTACGGCACGAAGTTCAATCCACCGATACCGGCCACCATCAAACCACTCATCCTAATCACAATGGCGCTCTTGGCGCTCCAGGCGATTTCTAACCTGATTTACGATTGGAACACCGAACAGGGAGAGAAACACTACGGCGAAGAGGACTTCGAAGAGCTGCTCGAAGACCTCGCTGAAGATCATCTGGATGCACGCCCGGCGGGAATAGCGGCGGACCATGAAGACTGGATTGACGGCGCATCAGAAGGAGAAGTCCAGGATAGCGACGACTTCTCCCCTTCCGACAGCAAAAAAGAATAACCCCGAGAAGCGCGGAAAGGAAAGACGCAATTATGGACATTGGAACGATTTCGCTCGTCTTGCTGGTAGGAATGCTCCTCCTACTTGCGATTGGTATGCCGCTGGGATTTGCCTCAGGTTTTCTGGCCGTTGTCGTCATGGTCATGAAGTTTGGCCCCGACCTCCTCTTCGGTCAATTTGGCACCGGTCCGCTGAATATTCTGCTTCAGCGAATTTACGGGATTACGACAAGTTATGTCCTGGTCTCAGTGCCGCTGTTCATATTCATGGCGAACTTGCTCGAACGTTCAGGCATCGCGCGGGACATGTACTCGACCCTCGACGTTTGGCTTAATCGCACCCGCGGTGGAGTTGCCGTCGTCACCGCGCTCATGGCGATTGTCATGGCGGCAATGTCCGGCATCATCGGTGGCGAGGTGGTGCTTCTGGGACTGATCGCGCTGCCACAAATGTTACGGCTTGGCTACAATCAGAACCTTGCAATCGGAACCATCTGTGCCTCCGGCTCTCTGGGGACAATGATTCCGCCGTCAATCGTTCTGATTTTCTACGGCCTGGTTACCGACACGTCCATCCATGCGCTGTTCCAGGCAGCCTTTGTCCCGGGATTCATACTCGCGTTCTGCTACATTGCGTACATTTTGATCCGAACCCGAATCCAACCTGATCTGGCGCCTTTACCAGAGACTTCCGAGAATGACTTGTCAGGTGAAGAAAAGCGTTTGTACGGCCTCGCCCTGATTGCCATGATCGTCGGCACAGGGTCCTTGATCTTGTCCCTGCGTGCGGTCTTCTTCAACACGCTCGGGACGATTGAGATTGACACGAGCTATGTATCCCTTGGCTTCATGATCAAGTCCGCCATTCTTTCGGCCGCGCTTTTTGCCTACCTCATGTTCGTTGTTGGTCTTGAAAGAGCCAAGACAGCTTGGGAATACGGCAAGGGCATGGTTGCGCCTCTCCTGATCGTTTTCGTGGTCCTAGGCTCCATCTATGGCGGAATAACCGGGATCACCGAGGCCGCCGGAATCGGTTCGGTTGCAGTGCTGTTGCTGATCATTTTCCGCGGTGAATTCTCTTGGGTTCTGCTACGCGAAGCGTCGATGCGAACGTTCAAATCCACCGGGACAATCATATGGGTGACAATCGGCGCGACTGCGCTCGCCGGTGCCTATACGATCGCCGGCGGCCCGACCTATGTAGCCAACCTGATCGTTGGGCTGGAGATGCCGACGCTTGGCGTGCTACTGATCATGATGCTGGTGTTCCTGTTTATGGGCGCCTTTATGGACTGGACCGGAATCGTGCTGCTGGTCATGCCCGTTTTCCTTCCGATCGTCCTCAAGCTTCCTTGGGAGGAACTGGGGTTGACCGGTGGGCTTGACTCGCAGTTGGCGGTTCAAGTCTGGTTTGGCGTGCTGTTTTGCGTGAACATGCAGGTCAGCTTTCTGTCACCACCGTTCGGCGGCGCGGCCTTCTATCTTAAGTCCGTTGCTCCTCCGCACATCACGCTGCCGGATATTTTCAAGAGCTTTCTGCCCTTCATAGGCATTCAGATCATGGTGCTGATGCTCATCCTCCTGGTTCCGCAAATCACGACCCTGTTTCTTCACTAGAGGCAAGTCGGGCCTCCGTTTCCTCCCAGACGGGGGCCCGAGAATCTCTGGTGTGGGGGGAGAGATGGAGAAAAACGAACCAGTTCGCAAACGCATCGGTACGCCTTCGTTCAATCAGTTTCCTGCATTTGGGCGTACGGAAGACCGGTTCAATCGAACAGACGCCGCCGCTTGAAAACAGGGGTCTCCTAAAGGCTTTTTTGCCCTGCAACGGTTGATGGAAGCCGTCTTCTCAAGAGGCCTGCACGAGCATGTGCAGGTTCTTCAGCGGATAGAAAGTTTTGAGGTGGAGGGCTTTCTTCGGCCATTGACAATTAGAATGATCTTTGATCAAATATCAAAGAGATAAATTCAACACATGCCCGGCAGATCCAAAGGAGTAGGCTTTGTTGCAGACACTCGCGAAGAAAACCGCGCTCACCACAACGTTGACCAGCATCGAAGGCGCAGCGGTAGAGGTGGAGTCACAAAAAATCCTTTTCTTGAAACGCTTTATCGGAAACCACCGGCGGGCCGAGGCACCAAGTATGGTGACGGCCTTAACCTCGCGGCCCGATTGTGCCGCTTGAGCCGAACCTCGGAGTTTAAAACATGGTGCAAGCCCCTAATGCCGTCTTTCTTGGTCGGATCGCCGTCGATCTCTATGGCGAGCAATTTCACAGTCCTTTGGAGGAAACCCGAAGTTTTGCACGTTACCCGGGTGGCTCCAGTGGCAACATGGCAATAGCAGCGGCGCGAGCTGGCGCAACGGTCGGGCTGATTTCGGCGGTCGGGAACGATCCAATGGGCCGCTACCTGATGCGTTCATTGCGTCGAGAAGGCATTGATACACGTGCCATGACCGTGAATGGGGACCGGAGAACGGCCCTAGCTTTTCTTGGCATGCTCAACGGCGAGGCCGACCAGCTGGACTTCTACCGGGCCAATTCTGCGGACGCGTGTATCGAGTTTGACAAGATCCCGACGGATTACTTTGTGAACGCCCAGTTCCTAGCGCTAACCGGGACTCATGTGGCCGACGCGGAGGCTTGGCGAGCGGCCTCGCCGATTGTGGATGCTGCTGAGGCGGCAGAGGTGCCCCTGGTGTTGGATATCGATTTACGCCGCTCATTATGGTCGGAATTCCAACTCGGGCTGGAAGGGTCAGTGGCGCGCGTGCGCGACCTGCTGCCTCGGGTTTCCATAGTCGTTGGCAACGAAGAGGAGATAGCGCTGATCCTTTCCGGTGACATAACACTTCCCGCCGATGTCACGGTGGTCAGAAAGCTCGGGCCGAACGGGGCGCGCTGGTCGGGAGCCGATGCCGAATTTCAGGTTGCAGGGCACAAAATCGATGTCGTCAATCCGGTAGGAGCAGGGGATGCGTTCTTAGGCAATCTTACTGCCGCGTTGCTTGTCGGCGCGTCGCCACAGGTGGCGTTGGCCAGAGGTAACGCCGCCGGAGCGCTGGTGGCCACGAGGCATGGCTGTGCAACGGAAATGCCTTATCCCGACGAACTCGACCTCTTCCTGGATGGAGTTGCCCAGGATGATCCGGAGCTGAGTCAACTGCACCGAGCGCACAGTAGGCCGCCGCTGGAGCTACCTGTGCTGGCTCTGGCATGTGACCATCGAAAGCCCTTCGATGAGCTCGTAAGAAAACACAATCGGCCGCACGAACACGCCCAACGTTTTAAAAACCTGGTCTTCAAGGCAATGCGCTTGGGAGCAAAGGGCGTAACGGGGATGCAGTCCGGTATGCTCATGGACCCGAAATATGGGCAAACCGTGCTCGACCGGCTTGCGGACGACGGTATCTGGACCGGGCGTCCCATCGAGGTGACCGGATCGCGCCCCTTGATCTGCGAAGCGGGGCACGCGCTGGCACAAGACGTTGCGAGCTGGCGTCCGGGACAGGTTGCCAAAGTTCTGGTCTGGTATTCTCCTGACGATCCCGACGAGCTGCGCGCTCAGCAGATCGACACGCTGAAGTATCTCCAGGCGTCCTGTCGCGCCGCAGGCGCTGAATGGATGCTGGAACTCGTGCCACCGCTCAACATGCCGCGCGATGGCGAAACCCTCATCCGGGGCGTGTCTCAGTGCTACGAAACCGGATTGCGGCCCGACTGGTGGAAATTGCCCGCGCTGACCACTTCGGACGGTTGGACGCAGTTGGACGAGACGATCCGCGAACACGACGACACCTGTCGAGGAGTGATTGTGTTGGGGCTGAACGAACCCGCTGATTTGCTTGAGGCTGCATTGCGCCTCGCCGGTAAGAGTGCCTGCTGTCAAGGTTTTGCGATTGGCCGGACAATTTTCGGTGGTCCCGCAGAATCGTGGTTTTCCGGCGACATCGACGACGCGGAAGCGGTGGACCGCATGGCTGTCACTTACAAACGACTGATTGAATTTTTTCTGGACGGGAGGAGTATGAAATGATGCAAGGTGTCACCAAGCGCAGCGAAAAAGCCGGGGATGTCGACCTCGTGGAGTGGCCCGAGCCGGTCGCACGACCCGATCATGTGGTTCTTGACGTGGCCGCCGCAGGTATCTGCGGCACGGACCTTCATATCTACCGCAACGAATACAATGTGAAACCGCCTGTTGTGATGGGCCATGAGGTCTGTGGCAGAGTCGTCCAAACTGGAGAAGGAGTTGACAAGGCTCTGATCGGGCAGCGCTTTGTTGCCGAAACCTTCTTTTCAACTTGCGAAACCTGTCGCTATTGCCGGAGCGGGAGGCCCAATCTTTGTCTCGATCGTCGCTCCATCGGAAGCCACGTTAACGGTGCAATGGCGCCATTAGTTGAAGTCCCGGTTGGCAGTTTGCACTGCGTGCCGGCGGCGATGTCAGATGCCGCTGCCAGCCTCGCCGAGCCGGTGGCCTGCGTCACAAACTCGATGTTTGGTACACACGGATATGTCGAACCGTCGCAGCCCACCTTGGTGATTGGACCCGGGTCTATCGGACTGATTGCAGCACAGGTGGCCGCCGCGCAAGGAGCGGATGTCACCGTTCGCGGGACAGATCGCGACGCACTTCGCCTTGATCTGGCCCAGAAACTTGGCTTCAACGTTTCGAAAGTTGGCGATGGCTTGCCGCATAACCGCTTTGAGACGGTGATCGAATGCTCCGGCAATGCTCTTGGATACGCCGATGCGATCAGGTTTGCGGCGCGTACCGGGCATATTGTGCAAATGGGATTGTCGGGGAAATCCTCGGACCTGCCGTCGGATCTTATTTGCTACAAAGAGCTCACGATCACCTCTGGTTTCGCCTCAACGCCGCGTTCGTGGCACAGGGCCATGGCGCTGATGAACTCCGGCGCTATCGACCTTGAGAGCCTTGTCACGGATGTATTTCCATTGTCCGACTGGCGAAGCGGCTTTGACCGATCTTTCGCCGCAGATGGCGTGAAGTTCGTTCTCGCTAACTTGTAAACTCAATTACTATTCCGAAGTACCTGCGTGGCACTGCCTTAGGAAACCAGTTTGAGGAGGTGTCCGTCGACAAAAACTTTCGCTTCCATGGCTTGATGCAGGCGTTTTCCAGAACCAACCGGATTTACGATGCGACCAAGACGTTCGGCAATATCGTGGCGTTCAGGGACCTTGAGCAAGCGACCGTTGATGCGATCACGCTGTTCGGTGACAAGAACACAAAGAACGTCGTGCTTGAGAAGAGCTACGACGAGTACATGAATGGTTTCGTTGATCAGGAAACCGGCGCGGCGCGACGCGGGTTCATTGATGTCGTGAAGGAGTTGACCGAGCGCTTCCCAAAGCCAGACGAGATTGTCAAAGAAGTAGATAAAAAGGAGTTCGCGAAGCTCTTTGGTGAGTATCTGAGAGTTGAGAATGTGCTCAGGAACTACGACGAATTTTCAGCATTGAAAGCCTATCAGGGGCTGGATTTAACAGATCCAGCTGCCGTTGAGGAGTTCAAGCAAAAGCACTATTTGAGCGACGAGGACCTCCGCGACCTAGCGGCGATAGACCTGCCTTCAGACCGAGCAGTTCAAGACTACAGATCAACATACAACGACATTCGCGATTGGCTGCGCCGGGAAAAGTCTTCGGCTGAGCAAGAACAAAGTAATATTGAGTGGGACGATGTCGTTTTCGAAGTGGATCTTCTGAAGTCGCAGGAAATCAACCTCGACTACATCCTCGAGCTCATCTTTGAGAAAAACAAAAAAGTGAGGAGCAAAGGGGATCGGATTGAAGATGCTCGCCGCGTCATTCGCGGTAGTCTTGGGAACCGAGCCAAAGAGAGCCTGATTGTGGACTTTATCAACCAGACTGATCTTGATCAGATAGATGATAAGGCAGGCGTGATCGATGCATTTTTCTCTTTTGCTCAGGAGCAGCAACGCAAAGAGGTAGACGAGCTTATTAGGTCGGAAGATCTAAATTCCGATGCGGCAAGGCGCTATATTTCTGCTTCCATAAAACGCGAATATGCAAGTGAAAACAGTGCTGACCTCAATGCCATACTCCCCGAGATGAGCCCACTAAATCCGCAGTTTCGGACCAAAAAGAAGACCGTCTTCGAGAAGATTGCAGCTTTTGTCGAAAAATTCAAAGGTGTTGGCGGGCAGGTCTAGCCAAAACGTTGAGGTGCCCTACGATTGCTGTTTTGCTTCTGCTTGTTGCCAGTCGTGATACGTCTGTTTTGATCCCTTGACCTTCCACTCCAGGCGTCCGTTGCTGTTTCGGTCCAGGACGACAGCAGCGGCGGCTGAAGGGCTATTGAACGACCAGGGTTTCGTGAAGCGGAGTTTTTGATTGCCGTCGGCGACCAGAGTGCCGTCGGATATGAGCTTTTCCTTCAAGCTGCCGTAGCTTAGTTGGACATAGCCAGTTTCGGTCAGCGCTTCGGACCCTTCCAGTACAACAAATTCGCCGTCCTCTTCGACAGCCGTCGCTTTGACGCCGCTCTTGTGGCGGATCTCGAATTGCACTTCGCCCTCGGTCCGCTCGTCAACAGGCTTCGCTGTCTGTGTTACCGCGCGTGGTTTTGGCTTGAGCATATCCAGACCGATTACGGGCAGGATGATGCGTAGGTTTGAGAGAAACTGCTCCATGTTGGCTACGTCGGCCTCGGGCAGTCGCCGCCTGCTTGTGTCCGGCTGCGTGCCGTTATCCAACATGACGCGGCCTGCCTGGGCGGCTTGCTCTATGAGTCGCGCCTCCAGATACTCCTCGTGTCCTTTGGAAAGGTCATCGTCACTTGTGGTGATGGTGATGGCAGTTTCCCAGAAATCTCTTTTGATCGCGCTTTGCTTGATCCTCTCGGCCACCGAATTTCCGGAGCCAATATAGGTGCGGGTGGCACCGGTTTTTTCGGGATCGGGGCCCGAGAGGATATAGATGCCGGTCCGATCAACTTCATCACGAGCGGTCAGGTCGCCGAAAGCTGAAGCGCCGCTTACAAAAAGCAAACCTGTCCAACCATGGATTGTCGCTTTTCGCAGCCCGGTTGGCTTCCCGTCTACGAGGAAAAGCTGGATTGTTCGACCGAATGAGCCCTCTGTTTGCACGATTTGTTCCTTGAAAACATGATTCTAATAATTTCTTGCACAGCTCACTCTAACCACGAAATTACATGATTGTCGTCCCGTGAGGACGGCTTTCCCATACGGACCGCACCGAGGCTCAACGGGCCGTTGGCCCGCTCCCCCCGATCCAGGCATCATTCCTTTTGTTGGGTCCGCCCAACATCCCTGACCGTGGCGGTCAACCTTAGTCCATCCCCAAAATCAGCCACCAATTTCCCCTGTCTCGCTGGCGAGCCATTCCTCGCGGGGCAAATTGGTGTCTGATTTTGGCGCAGACATTTTCTTCGCAAATGTGGCCGATTGACAGCCCCGTTCAGGGCCGTGGGTCGGGCTTTGCCCTCTCCCACTCTGTTCCGCCGAATACATGCGTATTCGGTCAGATCAGGTGGCCGAGGCGCAGCCCATCGGCGGAAAGGGGCGTGAAGCCTCTCCCGCGTCACTTTGATCGAGGAGGCCACAAATGGCACCGAAGTTTGATGTATATGCCCACGTCACCCTCACCATTATTGCAGAGATTGAGGCAGGCACGCCGCCATGGCGCAAGCCGTGGACTGGGAGCGCGTCGGGCATTGCCCTGCCAACCCGACACAATGGCGAGGAGTATCGCGGGATTAACATCTTGATGCTCTGGGTCATGGCAGCAAAGCATGGCTATGTGTCCAGCCGCTGGATGACCTACAAGCAGGCGCAAGAGCTGGGCGGCCAAGTCCGCAAAGGCGAGACGTCTTCGACTGTGGTCAAATACGGGACGTTCACCCGAGAGAACGAGCAGGGCATTGAGGAAGAACTGCCCTATGCGCGCGCCTATCGCGTGTTCAATGCCGCTCAGATCGAGGGTTTGCCGGAGGACTACTACATCCGGCCCGAGGCCCCGCGCGATCTTGGCACAGCCGAAGATCCTGAGCTTGAGGCGTTTTTCAGCCGGACAGGGGCAGAGATCCTCACCAGTGATGATCCGCGCGCCTATTACAGCCCAGCCAAAGATCACATCCACATGCCGCCGATTGCCACGTTTCACGATGCAGTAGGCTACTATGGGACGTTGGCCCATGAGGTGATCCATTGGACCGGCAGCGAAAAGCGGCTGGAGCGGATCAAGAAGTTTGCAAATCGAGAAGCCTATGCCTTTGAAGAACTGGTCGCAGAAATTGGCGCTTGTTTTCTTGGTGCTCAGATTGGCGTCGCGCCGGAATTCGACCAAAGCGCCGCCTACGTTGAAGGTTGGTTGAAAGCGTTCAAAGAGGACAAACGGGCGATTTTTCGTGCGGCATCTGAAGCGCAGAAAGCCGCAGACTTTGCATTGCAAGCAGCAGGTCAAAGCAAGGAGGTGGCAGCATGACTCCCGACTATCACAGCGATGATTTTGCGACGGCGCGTCTGGAAGATACCGTCAGCTTGCGAAGCGCCGCCCGTGAGGCGCACGCCACGCTTTACGCGGTGTTGAACCGACTGGAACTGAACGATCTGGACGGCGAAGAGCAGCCCTATATCGACGATTGTCTCGGGGCACTCGCAATCCTTGAGGAGGCGTTGCGATGACCTTGGAAGAGATCAAAACAGCAGTGGACGCGGGCAACCGCGTTCACTGGGTCAACAGCGGGTATGTGGTGACGCGTGATGACCTCGGGCGATACTTCATCACATTCATGCGGAACGGGTCGGCTATCGGCTTGACCGGTCGGGATGGCACCCTCCTGAACGGCGAGCCTGACGAATTTTTCATCGAGGAAAGCGCCGAGGATTGCCATGAAGTACTCTGACATCAGGCAGGCGGCCCGAGAGGGCCGCGCCAGCGTGCATCTTCATGGGTTCTGCAATCTGCCCGATGGCGGGCAGGAGTATTGTGATGATCCAGAACTGATTGATGGCTGGGCGATCTATGTCCGAGTTGAGACCCCGGACGACCCGCAACAACACTTTGATCTGCACGAGCTGCCCGATCATCAAACCTATGCCAGCGCCGAAGGCGCGGCCCGCGCAATAGCGCTGCAATTGCTTGGCGATGCTGAG
Source organism: Ruegeria sp. O11 (assembly GCF_056535285.1). Taxonomy (NCBI): domain Bacteria; kingdom Pseudomonadati; phylum Pseudomonadota; class Alphaproteobacteria; order Rhodobacterales; family Roseobacteraceae; genus Ruegeria; species Ruegeria sp. O11. The sequence continues at coordinate 119,217 of NZ_JBQERS010000001.1, forward strand.
GCGTGGAACCACGACTAGTGGTGCCATGCCTTGCGCATGAGGCTGGGCTTTGCCCGGCGGTCGCAGCCTATGGCTGCTCCAAACGGAATACAGGCAGTTGATGCAATATTATAATATTGAATCAAATATGGCTAAATGCCATAACAGAGCTGCCTGTATGATGCTGGCAAGAAATAGGGGTGATTACTTCACATGAGCCGACCGCGCGCACCACGGCACAAACGACTGACGCAAAACCAGCGTTTTGCGATCGTGCGCAAGCGTGCAGAGGGCGTCCCGATCGAGGATCTGGCCCGTGAATTCGGCGTCACGACCCGCAGCATCTTCTACACGTTGAAGGCCAATCAAAGCCGCAAGCTTGATGCGCGCGTGCGCTCCGAATTGGTGAATGTTCGGCTTACGCCAAAGGAGCTTGCGCGCTTTGATGCCGTGCTGACGCGGCATGATATCAACAGCCGGGCGGAGGGGCTGCGGCGGCTGATCTATGCGTCGAACGATCTGTTTGTTCCCGACGATGAACTGGCGAACCAGATGCAGGGGCTGTCGGCCTCGCTCAATCGCACAGGCAACAACATCAACCAGATTGCACAGCGCCTGAACGAGGCAAAACGCCAGGGCAAGACGCCGCCCTATGGCAATTCTGCCCATGGCCAAGTCCGCGCCTTGGCCGGGCTGATCTTCGACATCGCCGACCAGGTTCAGGACATGGCGCAGCGCCGCCGAAGCGCGCTGTCTGGCGAGGTTGCCCGCGTTCTGGGAGGCTTTGCCGATGACCCGGAATAGCGCCATTGCGGCCGCGCAGGAGGCCTTCTTCGACCGTGACTGGAGCCGCATTCGCGGCAGCGTCCCGCGCGCCCGCGCGAAGCACATGGCCCGGGCGGCGATGGGGCATTCCCCTGCGATCTTCAAAGCCATTCGAGACGGCGGAACACACAACAAATCACAGCTGCGCAACCAGCTGGAATACCTGACCACCAAGTCGAGCTTTATCATCGACAGCCGTGGCACCTATGACGGGCAAAGCGTTCTGTCAGCCAAAGAGATCGAGCAGGTCACGCGCCGGTTTTCCGCGCAGTGGAATGAAGGGTTCCATCCAAAGCTGGGACATACCTCACATCTCTTGATGGCCTTCCCAATTGGCACGCGCGGCGAGGATGTAGCCGAGATCACGCGCGAGATTTGCGAGCGGTTCTTTCAGGGCGAAGGCAGCCATTTTGACTACATCGCCGCCGTGCATGAGGACCGGGAGCACCCGCACGCCCACATCGTTCTGAACAGGCGCAGCAAGGACGGTGAATTCTTCTTTATGAAGGAAGGGCACCACTTCAATTACGACAGTTTTCGCGAGGCGATGGTCGAGGTGTCGGACCGCTACGGGCTGCGGCTTGAGGCGACGCGACAGCTCGAGCGTGGCATCACGACGAAGAGGCCCAGCGACGTGGACCAACGTCGTGCAGAAGCTACGGGGCAGAAGCCGACCGAGCGTGAGCGCGTGGGGCCGGAGCTTGACCGTGCCTTGGCTGAGGTGGCGCAGAACGCGCGGCTTTATCGCGGCCTGGCTGCCGAGGCCTCGCGCGAGAACCAGCATGAGATTGCAGCAGCCTTGGACAAGGCCGCGACGCTTTTGGCGCAGGGCAAACCGATTGAAGCAGATGGAAAGGTATATGGCATGGCCGAAGAACAGCATTCGTTTGATGAGGTCGTGGATGCCTTTCACGACAAGATCAACCAAGCCGAACGCATTGTTGCTGAGGCACCGGTCGATCGGCGCGCGGCGCTGGAGCATGAGCTGAACGACATCTATCGTTCACTGTCACATCTCAGCCCAATGGGAACGCAGTCCCACACCTTGCTCGAAGATGCGTCCAAGAGTGGGATCTATTCGGCCGCGAATATACGGGCCGAGGCCCAAGGCGCTTTGCAGGATCCGGCGCTGGCCGAACGCCTCGAACAGGCTTTGAAAGGCACCGGCATTGACGCGCAGGAGGTGACACGTCGAGTCGAAGTCGGCGCGGGCAATGCCGCGCTGGAGCGGCAATGGCTTGGTCAGGATTTGAAGGCGATTGCCGAGAAGGACGGCTATGACCTGTCTCGCGCCGATGAGCTCGAGAAAGCGATCGACCATCTCGACCGGGTTCATAGCGATCTGGGCCGTGTCTTGGCCGATGCTGAGGTTCTCAAAGACAGTGAGGTGGTGGAAGCGGACGGGCAAGCAGCCTTGGTCGACAGGTTGCCGCCGACCACGGCTGATATCCTGAGCCGTTTGAGAGGTGATCCGACCGAAGATCCCTTCCGCAGCGACCTGGAACGCGAGACTTTGCGTGCTGAGCTGGAGGAGCTGGTCGGTGAAGAAAATACCCCTGACTTAGCGATTGGCGATGAGACCGCGCTGGAGGAACAAATCGAAGACCGCCTGGACCGGCTCTATGCGGCCAAGGCCTACCTGCAGAGCGATGCCGCTCTGGCGAACAGTGTGGCGATGGAGTACGTCCTCGACGAAATCGCCAATGAAGAAATTGATGTTCAACGCGCGCGGCATGTCGATAGCGATGGCGAAAAGGGTGTGGCGCATGGGTAAAGCGCGGATCGCTCTTGGCGTCATGAGTTTTGCTGTTCTGGGCGCGGTTCTTGGGTATGTCCTGGCGTCGGCCTTTCTGACATTCCGCTGGTTCGGGGGCGGGGCGGATATCGATTTCCTGATGTTGGCGCGCAGCTATGGGGTTCTCCGAATGACCCATCCGGCCGATATGCAGATTGTTCACCTGATCGTGGGGGGAAGTACAGCAGCCGGTGTTTTGCTCAGTGCGGTCTTGATGAACGACGCTCTGACCAAATTTGGGGAAACCCACTGGCAGCACATGTCCGAGATGAAGCGGAACGGCTTTTTCGGAAAGCCCGGCTACGGCTATGTCGTCGGCAAAATGGGCAAGCCCAATAGTCGCAAACCCTTCGTGATGTCCAAGGTGTTCCCCCATGCCCTGATCGTCGCCCCGACCGGGCGCGGTAAGACGACGGGTTTCGTCATCCCGAACCTTCTGACCTACCAAGGCAGTGCCGTGGTGCTGGACGTAAAAGGTGAAAACTTCGAGGCAACAGCGCGCCAAAGAGCTGCGCAGGGCGACAAGGTGTTCCGGTTTGCGCCCACTGATTGGAAGGACAGCCGCTCGCACCGCTACAATCCCTTGCTGCGAATATCGGCGCTGGAAAACGTCGACCGCCAGCAGATGGAGCTGCAACTTCTGGCCTCGCTGTTCTTGCAAGCTGATAACGACCGCGTCCAAGGGCTCCTCGATGGCGGTATCGATCTGTTCGTGGCGGCAGGGCTTTTAGCTTTCGAGCGCAAGCGACCGACCCTCGGTGAGATTTACCGCATCACCGCATCAGGTGGCGACAAGCAGAAGGAATATCGCCGCCGCGCCGACGAGGTGGTCAACCCAGCCGCCAAGCTGATCTTCATGCGCATGGCTTCGACCAACAACGACACGCTGACGTCCTACCTGTCGCTTCTGATGACCTCGGGCCTCAAACAATGGTCAAACCCCGCCATCGACCGTGCAACGGCAACTTCTGACTTCGATTTTCGGGATATCCGAAAAGCGCCGTTTTCGGTTTATCTCGTGGTCGAACCACTGATGGTGAAACCGCTCGCGCCGCTGATCCGCTTGTTCTTCTCAGATTTGTTAGCATCGCTTCAGGACCATGAACCTGGCAAGGACGAACCTTGGCCGGTGATGATCATGCTCGACGAGTTCAACCGTCTGGGCAAAATGCCGATCGTTCTGGACAGCATTGAGACACTGCGGTCTTACCGGGCCAACCTCGCGATCGTCACACAGACCATCCCGGCGCTAGATGAAATCTACGGCGAAAATGCCCGGCGTGCCTTGCAGGGCAACGCGGGCATCAAGCTCTATCTGACTCCCTCAGATGAAAAGACCATCGAAGAGCTCAGCAAAGCTGTCGGCAAAACCACCAAGCGCGTTGTGACCCACTCGCGCTCAGTCGGTCGCAACCCCTTCTCCGGTCGCAGTATGTCTGAACGGACCGAAGAGACCGCGTTGCTGCCCGAGGATGAAGCGCGGCGCATGGATCTTGATGACATCGTTCTGGTGGTCGACGCGCAAATGCCCGTGCGCGCCAAACGGATCAAATACTATGACGACCGGTTCTTTAAGCAGATCTTCGACAAGCAAACCGGCGATCTGCCGTACCCGTCCGCCGGGGACCAAATGCGTGGTCTGCAAGGGCAAATTAAAGCGCTGGAGGAGAAGATTGGGGCGCTTGAGGTGCCGAAGGTGATGCCTGCTGAGGGATCTGAAAGTAGCGGGAAGCGACGTGAAGAGATCGATGATTTGGCCAGAGAAGAGCGGGAGGTGACGTCAGGCAACAAGCCTAGTCGGGGCGAATATCAGGCGGGAACAGATCGGGTGGAGAGGTTCATTGCGGGGGCGGCTGACCGATGAGTGTAGGCGGCAGAAGCATCCTCTCTTGGTGCATATTCCAATCAGAATTCGCCGTAATAGATGCACATCGCGCAGGCCCTAAAGCGGCATCTTAGGCTTTTTCTTAAGGTTCAGGTTAACAGAGTTGCATGAACACCGAAGCCCTTCTGGTGCAGTGCCTTTGGGAGTAATATACAGCCATGATCCGCAGTCATCGCATTGTGCGCATGCCAGCAGATCCTTGAACGCCTTAACAATAGGTATAAAGTCGTTGGGACTAAAGTTGGCCCACTCGTTGAAATGTACGGCCTTATTGACGGTCCAGTCTTCCTCGCCCTTGTGGGTGTTGGCTGCCTTGAGACGTTGCTTGCGAGCCTGCGCTTTGGACTTTTGGTCCTCGTTGCCCCAGGATTGCGCCGAGTCGACGGCTTTTCCTAGGAGATCTGACAGTCTAGAAAAAGCGCTCGGTAATAGCCCCCCTAGATCGTAGCTGTTGTCTGCTCTGAAGACCGTTTGCGCCCCCAGTTGATCCGCAAGGAGTCGGGCGACAAACTCCATGTGACGCCGCAAAATCGGAGCGGCAACTTCGACCTTACCCTTAGCCAAAGCTGTATCGATTTCCACCCAAATTTCTGGGTTCGATTCCACCAACGGACCGGTGTCCACAGACCAACTATCAAAGGCCATAGATGTTTTTCGGGTCACCAGCTTTGCCGAACGCATCTGCTCTGCCCAAACTTTGTCATGGGTGGCAATCACGAATTGCGTGTTTGGGAATTCTGCCATCAAAAGTTTGCAAAATTGGTAACGATGGTCTGCATCGACAGACATCACAACATCATCGAGCAGCGCGACGGTAAAACGGTCACCCAAGAGCCGCTTCATCAATGCAAGGTATAGGCATACACCCATGCCATCTTGGTGACCTTCGCTATGAAAAGCACCTGGTGGGAAAAGTCCCCGCTCGTAGAAATTCACATCAAAATCGAGACGCCCTTCAGTTGCTTTAAAACGTGCGACAAATTTTTGCTCATCGCCGTCATTTAAGAGGCGATAAAACTTGCTGAAATCATCTTCGACGGCCTCGTATAGCTCGTCGAGTTCCGACTCCATCGCTGCGCACCAAGCGTCATATGCGACTTTGCTGGCGTCTCGTGCCTTTTTGGAAGCTGTCTCGGTGAAACGTGCTGCTTTGTAGTCCTTGAACCGCTGTTCAGCATTGATCAGAAAACTCTGTGCGGCCAACGAAGCAGATTGATCAGGCTTCGCGCGAATAGCGCTCATAAAGTCCGCCAGTTTGGCCCCAAAGCCTTCCGGAATGGCTGGCCATCCACTGGCCAAGCGATCCTTCAACTCCAAGATTGTTGCGAAAGACTTTAGTTGTTCCTGAAAAAACGCCAAGTCTTTGCCCCATGCGACGACGCTGGACAGCATTTCAACTGCGCTCTCAATCTTGGCAATACGGTGAGTTTCGAGCAGCAGCGCTTTCAAGTTTCCCACTTCCGTCGAAAGTGATGATGCATGCTCAATGAGCTTTTGCTTCAGCTCTCCTGCCGCTTGCGATTTCTGTTGCTTGGCATGTAGGTGCGAAAGAAGATGTGCTTCATCGGGCCATTCATGATCGCACATTGGACATGACGGTCCGTCCACCAACTTCAAGCCGCTCTTCACCAACTCCCGTTGTTGCAACGAAACGAGGAGCCGTGCGTCTTTTTCGAGTTGCTCGATCTGATCGATAAGAGCTTCAGCATCCGGAGACGGAGATTGCCCAAGCTCGACGATCTTCTTGTTAAGCTTGTCCAGTTCGATCAGTGCTGCGGATTTATTGAGCGATTGTTCACCGGTAGGTTCCGCCAAGCCCTGGTCGATGATTGTATCAGCCGTCATTGCATCGTGGATTTCCAGTCCTAGCAGCTTGCGCTTTGCATTGACCGCTTCCAGCATTTCAGCTGCAGACAAAGACGTGATGCCTAGGTGCTGCAACAGCGTATCTCTTTTGTCCTGCGTATCCGTTTCCGCTGCAATCGCTGCCCGGTTGAGCTTGCCGTATGCTGTGTTCAGTGCCGAACGGGTCTGACCCAACTCATCGATCTTTAGAATCTCTTGAATCTGTGCCGATCGCTTCGTTGGTTCAACCAAGATGAATTTCAGAATTTCTCTTCTCGCCAAAGTGATTTCGGGATGCTGAGAAACTTCGTCCAAAATTTCCACGATGTCCGGATCGTTCGGTTCGATACTTGGCTTCTTGGGGGCAGAAACCTTGCGAGTGAGCTTGGCTTTTTTGCCAAGTGTCGGGAAGGATACCTCCAGCTCTACAAATGCAGCATCTGGGAATTTGATATGGTCTACATGAGGACCATGATCTGCTAGTGACAGCCCTTTGGTTCCGGTTCCGGTCAATCTGCCAATCTGACCAGTTAGCGCAAATTCGATGGCGTCAATGACCCCACTTTTTCCCGAGCCGTTCGGGCCGGATATCGCGAAGGTCTTCTCAGCCAAGTTGATGTCCAACTTACGAATTCCACGAAATTCTTCGATGTGTGCTGAAACGATCTTGATCACAGAACTTCCCCTCCGTCTGGAAGAGTGAAAATCGCGGCCAGATCGTCAGCCTTAATTTTTCGACCTTCTTTCAGGAGCGCTTCAAGCTTCGTTGTTTTGGATGAGTCGAAATTTTCATCATTTGAAAGTGTTTCGAGAAATTTGTTTGCAACTGAATCCTGAAGCGACGCCATTTTACACCAAGCTTGTTTAACCTGATTTACTATAGGTTGAGTGCCAGTTTCTCGTAAGGGGTCTTGTTTGGAAAAGTTTGAAATCTGACACCATCCGAAAGCTTTGACTGGCATGGCGCTTATTGCAAGACGCTGTCTTGGCAGGCTTTCTAGCAATACCTTTCTAACTTGAAGCAGCTTGAAAAGGACCAATTCACTCCAGCCGCTTCGCTCGTTCTGCTACCCGCTGAACCATCGAAACAGACGCAGTGCTAGCTTGCCGTATCCCAGCCCCCGCAACTTCCGCGTTTGACCTCGCTCCAAATCTTGCCCGCGCCAGTGACCCTTTGGTGCCAATCAAGCCCTTTGCGAACCCACCCGGACCGGGAATGCTCGGGGGCCCAGCCATCATGAAGTTGCCTGAGATTGAGCGGACGATCAGCGGGGTGGCGATGATCATGCCGCCTGCGAGAAACATCATCATGAAGAAAGGCACCAGCGCGCCGATGTTGCTCGCGCCAGAGGGATCGCCGAGCTCGGTCATTAGTGAGCGCGACATTCCGACGACGGTGGAAAAAACCCCCGCGATCACGAGGGGGTAGAGCGCATAGGATACCGTGCTGGACAGCCAGCGATGGAAATAGTCCTTGCTGACATCAAAAAGCGAAAGCGCGATCATGATGGGGGCGATGCCGATTATGAAGGCCAGCATAATCTTCGCGAAGATCAGGACCAGGCCGCAGAGCGCACCGATGACGCCCAATAGGAACGCGCCGATCGCGCCGATCAGGGCTCCGGCCATCCAATGCATGTTGTCTCCTGCCGCATTCAGGTAGTCACCAAATTCTTCGATGAGGTCGTCAAAGGCCCCGGCAAAGTAGGATGCACCTGCACCGCCGCCGCCAAGCCCTGCCACCATGCCGCCCGCGAGCTGGTCAAGCCCGTTGATGAGGGCGCTGGCCACCGCGTTGAATTGGACCCAATTCATCGCAAACAGGGAGATGAGCATGAGCTTGAGGGCGAACCAGAAGGCAGTCCGCCCATCCGTGGATTTGTACTGAAACACCATGTTGAGGAAGACGCCGATCACCGCGAGCGTCGAGGCCACCGCAATGACGCCGCCAAGCTGCCCGGCGACGTTGCCAAAAGTGGTTTGGGCCGCGTCTTCCAGAAAGTTGTCGGTTGTCTCAACCATCCATGTGACGACGCCCATAGGATCCCCCTCAGTTAGGTTTAGGCGCTCGCGCCGGTGCGACGTTTCAGGAAGGCCTTCAGGATGTGCTCGCCGTCAAAATCTGGCACGACCGAGACTAGCTCCCAGCCATCTTGTCCAAGGGCGGTCAGCTGCGCTTCGATCTTTGGCGGCTTTGTTTTGGCCGTGTTGATCTGTTCAATCTTGTATTCAAGCATGGGCTATTTCCTTTGAATGGGCCGGATCTATCGGCAGGTAGAATTCGGTGATGCCGCGCGCGCCTTCATGGCGACCGGCCTGAATGATCACATCGATCGAGCGGGTGATGTAGTCGTTCATGTCCTGGTAGGTCATGGGCACGTCCATTTTCAGGGCGGCGATGGCGAGACGCTGGATTGCCAGCTGCGGCGTTTCAGCGTGCAGCGTGGTGAGAGAGCCACCATGCCCAGTGTTGATCGCCTCGAGGAAGGTCATGGCCTCTTTGCCGCGTACTTCACCCAGGACGATACGGTCCGGCCGCATGCGCAGGGTAGAGGTCAGCAGGACATCAGCGCTGCGTGTGACCTCGTCGCGGTCAGACATCAGCGTGACGACATTAGGCTGCGTTGGACGTAGTTCGGCGGCTTCTTCGATGGTGATGATGCGCTCGTCGGCGGGCACAAAGGAGAGGATCTTACGCGCCGTGACGGTCTTGCCGGTCGAGGTCCCGCCGGAGACGATCATGTTGAGCTTGTGCGTCACACAGAACTTGATCGCGGCGTCGATGTCGCCGGTGGCCACGAAATCGCGCAGCTCGGCGTTGCGCTTGCGCCTTGCCCCCTCGTTGCTGCGTTCTTTGCCGAAGAGGTAGGACAGCTTGATCTGGTCCAATGGCAGGTCCGCAAAGAACCGCAGCGAAATCGCGTAACCGCCATCAACGGCCGGAGGCTGTATGACTTGCGCGCGGATTGGGCGGTCACGGTAGGTGATGCTGACTGACACAATCGGTTTGGTCCGGCTGAGCGTCGTGTTCGCGGCGGAAGCAATCTGATTGCCTAAGTCTTTGATCTCGTTCTGCGAGAGCCGTCGATTGACGCGCCGCATAAAGTGATCCCCCTGAAACTCCGCCCAGGGCGTGCCGTCGGGGTTGATACAAAGCTCGATCAGCTTTGGATCACGCGCCTCGGGGATCTTGTCCATCGAGCTTTGCAGATAGCTGGCCGCCATAATCAGAAAATCTCCAGATCGCGGTCGACCATCACGGTGACGCGGGCACCCTGATCCACATAGATCACGGGCGAGACGGAGAGGTATTCGCCAATCACGCTTTGAGCGCTGTCTTGCAGGTCTTCGCCAATACCCTCTAGCACATCTGAGGTGATCTCATCTTCGGTGTTCTGCGCGGCGACGGCAGGCAAGGCTCCGATCAGCGATATCAGGGCGGCTGACCCAAACCGGGTGCCAAAACGGCTATCGACGAAACCGGTTGTGCCGGACCGCCCCAGTTCATCACCTCCGAAGGCGCTGATTTCGACGGTCTGGTTGCTGGGCAGAATGATCCGGTCCCAGGCGATGGTCACGCGTCGTTGTGCTATGTCGAGCCCGGATTGATACCGCCCGATCAGACGTGCGCCGCGTGGGATCAGGATCCGCGAGCCGTCATAGGCGTGGACATCTTCCGATACAATCGCGCGGACCTGACCGGCGAGCGAGCTGTCGATTGCGGTCTCAAGCACCGCCTGGATCATCGTGCCCTGAACAACCGTGATTGACGGGTTCACGATCAACTGGGCTTGCGTCACCTCAGCAGGTTCAGCGCCGTTGCGGACAAAGTCTGTGTCGCCATCAAGTCGCCGTTGCTGCACGGCGGTCTCTGCATTGCCGGTGCCCGAACCGCCAAAGGCGATAATTGGGCTAGCAATACGGGCTTGCAGTTCCTCAAGTTCGGCCTGCCGTCGCCGCTCGAGCTCTTGAAGACGCAGTTCTTCGGCCGTGGGGCCGGTTGGGGCTGGCGTGCGCGGGGTCTCCAGGCGTGCAAGCTCTAGATCGTTCTGTAGTCGCTGGATTTGCCGTGCGCGTTCCTCCAGCTCCTCGCGCAGGGCGGTTTGCGTCGCAGCGGCCTCACTGCGTAGGGCATCGATCTCTGCGCCCAAGGTATCCAATGCTTCTGTGTCCACGGTTGGGGCTTCAGGTGCAGGTGTGTTGAGCAGGGCTTCGAGCTCGGTGCGCATTGCGTCTATTTGCGCGCGCAGCTCTTCCGTTTCGCTATCTGGTTCCGGCTCCGGCGGCGGAGTTGTGTCAATCGGTGCAGGCGTGGGCTCGAGCGCACCAAAGCCCGGTCCCGCTGCTTGGAATTCATCCGGGGAGGCGGTTTCCAGGCTGTCGGGTTCAGAACCGCCAGAGAACAACAGCAAGAGGCCGCCAAGAGCGGCGATTGCCGAGATGCCCAACCCAACAGCGACAAATGACGGTCGTGCCTTTGAGTTTTGTGATTTACCTTCAAGCGCTTCGAGGCGCTTCTTAAGCTCAGCTGTTTCACTCATCGTGGTTTGCCTCGCTCATCTCTTGTACGCAGATCTCGTCCTCGCCGAGCCTGAGAACCCATCGATCGCTGACACCTGACACACGGATCACGCCGTCTGGCCGCGCGAGCGCATTCACGCTGCGCTCATTGCCGTTTGACCAGCGAAAGATCGCAGGCAGCGGCGCGTTTGCGGTAAAGCGGAAGTAAGTGAAGGTGCCGTCGTCCCAAATCTCGCGCGGAGTGATTTCGGACCGCGCGCTGACGCCATAGGCGTGGTTTGCTGGCGCGTTCGCTGCCACACGCGATTGCCGAGGGGACGCCTCGGGATAGGTGAAGCGGATGACATAGAACGTCGGAGAGCTCGCCTCAGTGACGTTGAAATAGTAACTGCGCCGGTTGGTATAGACGGTGATGTTGGTATGCGCGCCGGGCGTGACGGGCTTGATTGCAAAGGCCTGGCCACCGGGCACGCCGTCCAAAAGGAACCCTTCGGTATCGCCTGCAATGATTGAGCGGATGGTCTCGCCTTGGCCGAATTCAATGCTGGTCACATGGGTCAGGCTGGTGCGAATGCGGTAGACCTGCCCATCCTGATAGGTGGCGAGCCGCACACGGGCATCATAGGGGCCTTGTCGCGGCTGAGTCTCCGCATAGGCGGTGCCTGCAATCGGAACAATGAGGGCGAGGATCAGGAACAGGCGGCGCATTGGTTACTCCAAACGATCCGAGCGGATCGCGTATTCGGTGACAGTGAAGCCGAAGGGGTTCTGCCAGACATCGTCGATCGACCGGCTGTTCTCGGGTAGAAACTCAAACATCAGGGTTGCGGTGAAGAGCCCGTTTTGACTGCCGCGCGGCGAATTGAGCCGCTTGCGCAGGCGCACTTGGGCGCGATTGGCGCTGATGTGCGTGATCGACAAAACTTCGACATCAAGCCGGGCATCTGTGCCGTAGCTGTCCGGCGGGTAGGCCTCATGGCCGCTGGTCCAAAGCGCGCGCAGTCCCGCGGCGGCCGCGCCGTCCGATTGGTCCAGGGCCCGCCGCACGCGCATGTCATTGTCGAGCTGATTATAGGTCTCTCGATCAATGACATAGCGGTAGACCTGTGCCTCGATGATAGCGGGGCGTTCCGTGAGTGAGACCGCTTCAACCATGGCATTGGGTAGGGCCATGCCGGTTTCGCTATCAAAGGGCACGATCATAGGCGGCGGGTCCACGTCGAACAGGGCAACAAGGGCAGCGGCGAGGCAGCCTGTCATGCCAAACGCCATGCCTGTCAGCCCCAGTTTCTGCCACATGAGCTCGCGTCGTCGTGCGCCATAGACGAGCTCTTCTTCGATGATTTCTGCATCGCTGTTCATGGGATCAGTCCGCGCGCAGGTCTGGAAGGGTAAAGTCCATGTAGCGGCGTTCTTCGGCTAGCGTCGCGGCATCCACCACGCCGGACTGGCCCGCGCCGACAGTCTGAATGGCTTCGAGCTCCCACATGCGCGTCATGGCGATGGCCAGCTCAGCCGTGACGCGGGTGTTGTGATCGACGGCTTCCTTGAGCGTTTCCATGTCGGGGATCAGGGAAACCAGCTGTTCGACCCGCTTGAGGGATTGCGCGGCCTCGTCATAACTGTTCTCAGCCGCAGCCGACATCACTGCCCCAGTGCCTGCCTGGCTGGCAATGCGCTCAGCCCCTGGATTTCCGCTGCTCGCCATGTTGGAGAGGGTATCTTGGTCGAACCCTGCCTCTTCAAGCGCTTGCGTCATGCGGCCTTCCATTTGAGGGGCGGCGTTGCCGATAAGGCCGCTGAAATCGCCACTTTGGATTTGCCGGATGGTGCCAAGGAGATCGCCGAATTCCTGATCGAGAAGCCCATCAAGATCACCGCCCATGGCCATCTCGATGATGTCAGTTGCGCCGGTCAGGGCCGCGTAGGTCTCGTTAAGCGTGTCGAGTTGTTGTTGCACCAGGTCGAGCTGTTCGAGAAGCGTGTCGAGCTGGTCGGTCTGGATCCCGAAATCCTCCAGCATCTGCTGCAGCTGACGAATTTCCTGCGCGATGTTGCGTGTGTCGACCGTCGGCACACCTTGGGCAGATGCAGGAGACGCAAGCAACAATGCGCAAATGGAAATGCTTGAAAGAAAGCGGATCATCGGAGTACCTCCAGATCGAATTGCATGAAGTCTTGTTCGCGCGCCTGCGCGGCCGCCATAGCCAGCTCAGCGGTGCTAAGCGGGCGGGTGTGGGCGGATTTGAGGCGGGTGCGGATGGCGATCAAACGGGCGAGTTCGGCCCGCGCGTAGGTGTTGAGCGACATGGCCGCATGAATGTCGTCAGTTTCGCCAATGCGCCTGATGATGTCCTGCACCCGAAGCGCGGCCGCTTGCACCGAGACCAAGGAGTAGTCGCCATAGACCCCTGCGCCGAACGAGGTCAGGCTCATCGTGGAGTTGGCAAGCAAGACAGGATCAATCGTGCCAAGCGCATCGAGGCCGCCGACGCGTGCAATGTAGAGATTGTAGCGTTCGGGGATCACTTGAACGTAGTGCTGGGTTTCGGAAATGGGTGGCACGCCACCGTAGCGCTGCACATTGCCGGGACCGGCGTTGTAGGCGGCCAGCCCGTGAATGATGTTGCCGTCAAACATGGCCAGCATCTGCGCCAGATAGCGCGCGCCGCCTATGACCTGGATATAGGGTTTTTCGTAATAGGCCGGATAAATCCCGAGATCCTGCGCCGTGCCGGGCATGATCTGGGTCAGGCCGAACGCGCCTACAGGCGAGCGCGCACCAATGGTAAAACGGCTTTCTTGCCAGATCAGCGCCTGCAACAGGTAGCGCCATTGCTTGGGCGACAGGCCCGCCGCGCGCACGCCGGACATGTGGTGCGTTTCTTGAGCGGCGCGAATGATCAGCTCTTCGATTGAGCCCGAGGCATCGCCGAACATTTGGGCTGCGCCAGGGTTTGGGTCGACCGGGCCGTATAGCTGTCCTGCGGCACTCTCAGGCGATGAGCCTGCTTCCAGGCTTGCGACCAGTGCGCCTGAGTTCCCGCTGGCCAACGTCGTGGCATCGAGAATGCCTTCCAGCGCTTGGAGTTGTTCTTGCTGGAGCTCTTCAAGCTCGTCTTCTTTGGTCAACCGATCTCGTTGCAGCGCCAGATCTTGCTCGCCCTGCTGCAACACGCGTTCACGCTGCAGGAACATGCCCGCATCAAATGTGGGCACGCCTTGGGCAAAGGCCGCTGGTGCGGCAAAACAGACCAAACCCGCAAAGATATGCAGGCGGTGCTTACTCACTGAGACCACCAATCGGCCCGAGTAGCTCGAAGTTACAGTTGCTGCGGCTGACCTCGGCAAACGAGTTGAAACATTCGGCTTCAGACGGCCGGTATTCTGCACAGGCTGTCAGGGTCAAAAGGGTGAGGGTCAGCACGCAAAGTCTACGCATCAATCTGTCTCCAAAATTCCGGGTTTTGGCGATAATCCGCGCCGACCAGCGCCTCGCCTTTTTCCATTCCGCCAAGGATCGTGAGGTAGGGCCCAAGGGCGCTGAGATCAGCGTCGATCACCACCGAGCCTTGATCATCGCGCACCAGCGCCAGACGGGAATTGCTGCCTGTGCTGAGCAATACGCTGAGCTCTTTCTCAGAAAGGCCTAGCATGGTGTAATCGCTGGCCGAGGCGCGGATGTTGGGAAGCAAGAGCTGCGTCGGCACAGCCTCGACAATCGTTTTGCCTGTGCGGGTCTTTTCAAGCTGGCTTGCGTATTGGGTCATCATCACGACCACGGCGTTCTGTTTGCGCGCGGTCACGAGCCAATTGCTCAGCCGATCGGCGAAATACGGGTTATCCAGCGCCTTCCAGGCCTCATCGATGATGATCAACGTCGGTTGGCGATCCTCAATCACCCGCTCCACCCGACGAAACAGGTAGGACAGGACCGCCATGCGTTCCTTCTCGCTTTCGCTGTCGAGAATGCCGGTCAGGTCGAACCCAACAACATCACCATCGAGCGAGAAGGTATCCTCAGCGCCTTGACCGAAAATCCAACCGTGGCGGCCATCAGCAGTCCATTCCTGAATCCGTTCGAACAGATCTCCTTCATCTGCCCCCGCCACAAAGAGCGAGGCCAAATCCTGCCAGTTGCGTAGGGCGGCATCGCTCGCCCCGGCGTTCTGGCGCACCACTTCTTGGATGCGATTGATCTGAACAGGGCTCAGGGGCTTGTCGGCACGATGCAGTAGCTTGGCTAGCCAATCAGAAAGCCAGGCTTGCCCGCGCCCATCGATTTCGGTGCGCAGCGGGTTGAGACCGGTTGCTTCACCCGCTTTGATG
This sequence comes from Ruegeria sp. O11, assembly GCF_056535285.1. Taxonomy (NCBI): domain Bacteria; kingdom Pseudomonadati; phylum Pseudomonadota; class Alphaproteobacteria; order Rhodobacterales; family Roseobacteraceae; genus Ruegeria; species Ruegeria sp. O11. The sequence goes on from NZ_JBQERS010000001.1 coordinate 134,396, forward strand.
GCGCTGTAGCGCCCGCCATTGGCCCGCACGGCCATTTCCATTCCCGCGCGATAGTCGAACACGAACACGCGCGCGTCGCAGCGACGGGCTTGGGTCATCAGGAAGGCCGACAGCACTGACTTGCCTGAGCCAGGACGGCCGAGGATCAGGGTATGCCCGCCGGTCGGTTCTTTGTCCGGCTGACCCGTCTCATGATAGTTGAACAGGAAACCTGAGCGTTCAGGCGTCGGGAAGAGAGTGATAGGCTTGCCCCAAGGCACTTTGTGGCCAGGTTTGCCCAGTTGACCGCGATGCAGTGCTGCGAGGTCGGCAAAGTTCGTGTTCGTGATGGCGGCCTTGCGGCTGCGCATTTGCCCATTGCCAGGATGCTGCGCGAAATAATGGGTGCGCGCCGCAAAGCTCTCGTTCACCAGATTGACGCCTTCACTGGCAGCTATATTGCGCACCTCGGCGGCGATTGCTTCCAGCTTTTCCTCGGTCTCGGCGAAGACCGTGCCCGTCATGTGATGATCACCAAAGCTGAGCCGCTTGGATTCCAGATCGTCGAGCGCGTCGACCAGTTCTTCTGCGAGAGAAAACGCGCCATCATCACTGGCCTTCATCAGACGCTGTTGGCGTTTGATCCGGCTGGCCATGATGTTGCTGTTGATCGGCGTGAAGGAATGGGTGACGACCATGTCGACTGGCAGGTTCAGCTCATCGAACATAGTGCAGCTGGTTTTGGCTGGGTAAGTCTTGATCGCAAAGCTGGTTCCGAACCGCTTGCCCGCCGTCCCATCATCCAGCGCAAAGCCTAGCCCCTGAAACGTGACACGCGTGTTAGCCACATCCTCGGCAATGATGCCAAAGCGGGATTTTGCGAAAAGCGGTCGCTCTTGACCGATGTTGAGCGCCCCGAGGAAACCCAGCAGTTCGCCGCTTTCGGCCCCAAGAAGGCGCGGGTTCATTTCGGCAAATGACGACAGCAGAAAACCGACGACTTCCTCGAGTTTGCGCAGCTGCTTAGCCGTCTGGCCTTTCAACTGTGCGATTGAGTCTGCGCGTTTCAGACGCAGCCGCGCGCCGAGGGGAGGGCGTTTCAGCACGGTGAGCGTGAGCGTCTTGTCCCGCAGGCCTGCCCGCGCCATGGCCGTTTGCCAGCGGATGTCCAGCGCTTGTGCAAACCCTTCCTCGGGCACCGGTGGCAAGGCGGTCTCGATCTCTTTTGAAACCTTGTGAACGTAGAAACTGTACTCCGGCCCTATCTGCGCGATGATCGCCGCGAAGAGCGCGCGGACCTTCTCCAAATGCGGGTCATCGCTTGTCATGCTGTTGACGCCACCAAGGCGGATGCACTGGAACAAAGCATTGCCGCGCGTGCGGATCGTCACATCATTTACCAGGCTTACATAGGGCAGCATGCTGGCCATAGGCCGCTCTTTGTGCGCCCAGTCCGGCAGTCCGGCAAGATTATCCGAAGGGTCATGGAGCATAGCTGTCCCCCGAATGGATCTTGCGGTTCGGGGTGGGTGGCGTTTCCTGCAGTGATGTCACCATCACCTCAAGAAAGGCCGGGTCCCAGTCAGCGGCTTTCCACAGCGCAGGATAGGCCAGAGCGGCAATGATGATCACCGGCCAATTCTGGACCCAGAGAAACAGCAGCACAAACCCGAACAGCCAGACCATCGCATACATGATCGGCAGCCCGATGAGCTTTGGTGGCCGGATAAGTCCCAGGAAGAGGCGGGTTTGTGTCGCCATGCCGAATTTACGCGCCCCAGATCGCGGTCACGATGGTCGGCGCAGCCGCGATGCCTGCGATGGCGACCAGCACCCAAAGTGCTTGGCGGAAATCGAGGATGCCGAAGAGCCAGGAAAGGAAAACTCCGATCAAGGCCAAGGTGCCGATGACTATGCCCAAGGGGCCGGTGATCGTGTCGACGATGCCCTGCAAAAGGTTCTGCACCGGCGAGAGGTCAATGCTCTGCGCAAAAGCCGGGTTGGCAATCATCAAGCTGGCCATAGCCAGCGACAGGATCGTGCGGAATTGTGTTTGCATCAGGAGGCTCCAGTCAGTCGGTCACGCACGGCCATGACGCGATGCACGTGATTTTGGGTTTCTTGGTAAGGAGGGATGCCGCCATAGCGCGCGACCGCGTCTGGTCCGGCGTTATAGGCAGCGAGCGCCCGTTCGGGCGTGCCGAACTGCGCCAACATCATTAGGAGGTAGCGGGCAGACCCATCGAGGTTGGCCTGCCAATCATGCGGATCAACGCCGAGCTGCGCGGCCGTCGCAGGCATCAATTGTCCAAGTCCAATCGCGCCTTCGGAGCTACGCGCATTCGGGCGATAGGCGCTTTCGATCTCGATATTGGCTTGGAAGAGCGCCTGCCATTCCGTCACCGACAGCCCAGCCCGGCGCAGCGCGGGGTGCCCGCCATAACGATGCGCGGTGCTTTCAAGTGCTGCGAGAATTTCGGGGCGGGGAACTGCGCGGGCGGGTTCAGGAGGCGGTTCTACAGGCTCAGGAGCTGCTAAAACGATCAACTCTGGTGGGTTTGCACCAATCCCGTCGACATATCTCTGCGCAAAACCTGATTGGGGCGCTTTGGTCTCCAGCTGGCCATCGGCCCGCATGGAAAGCACGAAGCCTTCAGAATAGGCGGGGGCAGCAAGGAATGCTGCGAGGACGGCAAGTAGTTTAGCCTTCGTCGTACAGGTTGTGAGAGGCAACCTTGCCTTCGAGCATCGGGATTGAGGCGATCGAAACACCAAGGCCTGCAAGGAAGCTGGATAAGCCGTTGATTGTCTTGAACTCTCGGGCAGCCATGTTGTTGCGTGCGGTGACGAGCAGGCGGCGCGTCTCGCCATCGGGCGAGACGCAATGCACGGTCCAAACTCCGGACCACTGAGCACCTGTACGTTTGGGCGTAACCCGGCACACAACATCCGCCGAATGACCCTCGGCAAGCAGCGTGCGCAGCCCGTCTTCACTGACAACATTGGGGGCGTCTTGCATCAAATTCATAGGATCGAGCCTTGCAGAATTGTGCACTAGCCCGGCAGTCCCTCATGGACTCCCGAACCGATACAATATTATAATCATGCAATCAATAGGTGCAATTTGCTTTATTGCGCCCTTCATGCGTTGAAACAAATTTACTGCAACGGAGTGGCTGAGCCAAGATAATATGGGGCTTTTGAAACAAACATGGATGGTTATGGTCGTTCTGAGCTGGGGATCTGCCGCGATTGCGGGCAGTTGCCTGCCGCCAGCGCCGCCCTGGATGCCCACCGATCCCGATGATGTCAGGTCATATGCTGACCTGTTGAGGCGTGATGCGAAGACGTATTTTGCCGATGTTGAGCGGTACTTCCGTTGCCTAGATCAGGAGCGACGGGAGGTCTTCGAACAAGCGCGCGAGGTCAGTGGAGACTATGCGCGCGTTCTGGAGTTCCTGTATGATATGAGGAAATGATACCTGTCCTCACATAGAGAAAGCTGTCGTTCAACAAAGCTGCGGCGAAGGTCTCCCAAGCGGGACAAAGCCGCCAATAGGCTAATGTCTGCTTCAATAATTGGGCGTTTGAGTCGAACTCGGAATCTTTGCTGTTTGTGATCGTAGTCGCTCATCCGGGTTACGCTCTCTTCGCAGCCTGTTTGATGCCACATGGAACATCGCTGCATGCATGTGTCGGATTGGTTGTGGAGTTCCGTCATACATGGATCAATGGTAGCACTTGGCTGAAATGAAGGTGTCCCACGAAGTAGCGCCACCCGCCAAAGGCGAAAAGGCATCGGATCAGAACTATGAAACCCCTGTTTCATTGAGCTAGAGATCATTTGAATTTACATAGATGGTTCGAAGGTTTGCGATGTCGTTGCAGACTTTCGTGCTCAGCTAACCACCACGAAGTTTCTTAAGCTTGGGTGCGGATCTTGAACCAAAGGTCGGAAACGCCCGTTCCTTAGAGTATCTTTTGAGAAAGTCGATTGGCCTCGAGTACTGTAAAACTTCCGGAGAGCCAGAAGCACTACTTGCCCGCGTCAACCAATCCTTTGGTGGCTTCCAATCCAAGGCATGCGATCAACTGGTCGTGGGCTCTTTCGATATTAAGCCGGAGGCACTTGCAGGCCGTCGCGGCATCGTTGCCCGCGATCGCGTGAATGATCATTCTGTGGAGTTCGTTCGACACCTTGAGGTGGCCTCGCACGTTCAAGATATGAAAGTTGGGCGAAATCCGCAGCCAAAGGTTTCGAATGATTTCGATTAGGACCGGGTTCTTCGACTGTTCATAAATCAAGAAGTGAAAACGGTAGTTCAGATTGATGAACCTTAGGTTGTCGTGGCTGCGCTCGGCTTCAATCATCTCCGAAAGCAGGTCGTGAAGCCGCGCTTCAAATTGTGCTTCTCTAATTTCGACCGCCATTCGCACAGCAGCCTCTTCGACCGTGATCCGCGTATCGCGAAGATGGATCAGTTCTTCAAGGCTGGGGTTTGGCACACCCATTGAGCGCCCTGTCAGTCGTGTTAGTGCGCCAATATGCGCAAGACGCGCCATCGCCTCGCGGATGGGCATAGGGCTTACATCAAGGACGTCACTCAAGGATGCGACGGTAACGGCCTGACCGGGTTCAATACCTCCTTCGAGGATAAGCTGGCACATGCGCTCGAACACAATCTCTGGAAGGTTTTCGCGGCGAACGGGCTGCATTTTTGATAGGTCTGCCATGTGCCTACATTCGCAATTCGCACCCATTCTGTCTATCTGATTTTTGATCGTTGACTTTTGATCAAAGATCTATCTTAGTAGTACTGACAACAACAGGGAGGAAATCATGTTGAAATGCACCGCGAGAATTCTCGCACTCTCGACAGCTTTGACTGGAGTGAGCGGCGCCGCGTTTGCTGACGAGCCGTACAAGATCTTCTTGTCAATGAGCTACATCGGCAATGACTGGCAAGCCGAAGCAGCCAATATGGTCAAGGCGATTGGCGCTCATCCGGACTATGCCGACAGGGTTGATCTGCAGGTGCAGGTGTCCGGGCCAAACGCGCAGCGACAGATCCAGCAGATCAACGCCATGGTTCAATCCGGCGCTGACGCGATCATCGCATTCCCGATTTCACCGACTGCGCTCAACAATGTGGTGAAGAATGCCTGCGACAAGGGCGTGGTTGTCTTTGCTTATGACGCTGAGATCACCGAACCCTGCGCCTACAATACCCATATCAACCAGATCGAAGCTGGCCGCGTTCCGGCACAGTGGCTGGTAGATCAGCTTGGTGGCGAGGGCAATATCATTGCAATCACTGGCGTTCCCGGAACATCGGTTGATGCAGAGCGGACCCAAGGCGCCATGGAAGTCTTCAACGCTCACGAAGGCATCGAGATCGTTGGCGAGGCCGTAGGCATGTGGAGCCAGGCGGTCGCCCGGACAGAACTTTCCAAAATCCTGGCCACGCGCGATTGGGATGACATCGATGGCCTTTGGATGCAGGCCGGTTGCTTCACGGCAAACGCGATGCAGCTTGAGGCGGGAATTGCCGCCGAAGATCTCAAGCCCTGCGCGGGCGAAGGTTCCAACGGCGGACGCATCCAGATGTTGCCTGCGGGCACCGAGGTTGAAGGTGCTTCCGGCGCTTATGCCCCGCTTGGCGCCCCGCGCATCAGCTACGCTTCACCGCCTTACTCCGGCGCGCTGGCGTTCAAGCTCGCGGTCGATGTCCTGGACGGCAAGGATGTTCCCAAGTTCACAGAGCTTCCGCTTCCCATCGTGACGAGCGAAACGGTGCAGCTTTGTGAAACGGGCACCTGGGAAGAGATGAAGGCCGGTTGCAATGCGTTCCTGCCGTCGCTGGTCTCCAATCCGGGTTGGTTCGCATCGATCTTCTCAGAAGACCTCCCGCAGGTCGGTTTGGGCGCAGCCCTTGTAGGCCAGCCCGAGGGCTGATCCTCCCTGGCGATGCGCGCATGTATGGCTTCTAGCCGTCAGCGCGCATCGCAACTTTTTGTGTATGGTCGTCCAGACTGACACCCAATCCAAAAGGGATCGGACGCATGACGCCGCGCGCGCCCATAATTGAATTGACCGGCATCACCAAGCGCTACGGCGCAACCGTTGCAAACGACGATGTTACGTTCTCTGTAGCGCCGGGTTCGGTGCACGCACTTCTTGGGGAAAATGGTGCGGGCAAATCGACCACGATGAAAATCCTCTCGGGGCTTGTAGCGCCCGACGAAGGGGAGCTGCGCGTTTCAGGCGAACTGACCCGGCTCTCGACGCCAAAAAAAGCACATGAGGCCGGAATTAAAACGGCTTTTCAAGAGCTTACACTGATACCCGACCTCACGGTTCTTGAGAATATGCTGATCCCGCGGGGCGCGGTGACAGCCTTTGGTACGCTCAAACGCCGTGACATGGCGCGAACCGTATCAGCGCATCTGGAAGAACTGGGATTAGAGATCGACATCCATGCCCTGGCCAGTGAACTATCGCTCTCTGATCGGCAGAAAATCGAGATCGCACGCGCACTTTTGCGCCAGCCTCGCGTCCTTCTTTTGGACGAACCGACTTCGTCATTGACCGGGCAGGATGTAGACTGGCTGGGTCAGCGCATTGCGGCGGCAAAGGCGGATGGGGTGACCGTTTTGTTCATTTCCCATCGAATGCCGGAAGTGCGGGCGTTTTGCGACGAAATGACAATTCTGCGCAACGGCAAGACTGTCGGATCGGGCAAGGTGCAGGACTTCTCGGATGAAGAAGTCGTTGAGATGATTATCGGACGTTCGGTGGAAACGGCATTTCCGCCCCGCGTCGACGAATCCGCTCGCGATTGGCCGGCGCCGGTGCTTTCGGTCCATAACCTGGGCGCGGGGTCCAAGCTTCGGAACGTCGAGTTTGATTTGCATCCCGGCCAGATCCTGGGCATCGCCGGCCTTCAGGGGATGGGCCAAAAAGATCTGTTCATGACGCTCTTTGGCGCGGAGCCGCTAGTTGAGGGCGAGATCAGGGTGGACGGCGTCCCGATCACACTCAACTCGCCTGCCGATGCGATCGACGAGTCCGTCGCGATCGGTCTGGTTCCTGAAGAGCGAAAGACGCAAGGCCTGTTTCTAAAGCTTTCAGGGTCCGAAAACGCGGCGCTTCCGGTGTTGCCGCTTTTTCGGAACGGGGCACTGCTTGATGCTGATGCCGAAGGCAGCGCCGCTGCTTCCGCATTCTCGGCTGTCGAGGTCGACGAGCGTGCGCACTACCTTGCGGCGGGGGCATTTTCAGGGGGTAATCAGCAGAAGATTGCAATTGCCAAGTGGTTTGTGACCCAAAGCCGAATCCTTCTTCTTTTTGACCCCACGCGGGGCATTGATGTCGGCACCAAGCACCAGCTTTATCAGCTCATTCGCGACTTCGCGGAAGCGGGTGGCGCGGTCTTGTTTTACTCGACCGAGATCCCTGAGATCGTTCACCTGAGCGACCAGGTCGGCGTCATTTACGAGGGCGAAATTCGCGCTTGGCTTGAAGGGTCCGACATCACCGAAACGGGCATCATGGACGTGGCTTTGGGTGGAAGTTCGACGCAAATTGCCAAAGTCCCCGGGACGGCAGTAGCCCAATGAACACGCAAGCGACACCCAGAATTGCCACACAGGCAAAACGTTCGCAGGGCATGATCGTTGCCGCTTTGGTGTTTGTGGGGCTGTTCTGGTTCTCAAACTGGCTCAGCCCGTTTCCGCTTTCCTACTTCGATGTCTCGTTTATCGCCAGTGGCGGCACGACGACCGCGATCGCGGCGATGGGACAGACGCTTGTGATCCTCTCGGGCGGCTTCGATCTGTCTGCCGGTGCAGTCATCTCTTTGGTGAACGCCGTGCTCGCGACGTACATGGACCCCACGGATTTCGAAGCGTCTGTGCCGCTTTGGACGACCATTGGGGTGCTTGTGGGAATGAGTGTCGGCGCTTTCAATGGGTTCTTTATTGCATTTCTGCGCCTTCAACCGATCGTGGTCACGCTTGCCACCATGTTCATCGTTCAGGGCGTGACGCTTCTGATCATGGCCAAACCCGGTGGGTTCATTTCGCCAAGCCTTGGAATTTATGTCGCTGACTTTGTCTCCGGCCTAATCCCAATGCCTGTGGCGCTGATAGCTGCCGTTCTAATCCTTTGGGCGTTACTGAAGCGCACCCGCTACGGTCTGGCGTTGTATGCGGTCGGTTCCGACGTGGAGGCCGCCGAGGCATCTGGACTGCCTGTCAGATGGGTTCTCTTTTTTACCTATGTGATTGCCGGCGGGCTCTATGGTCTCGCCGGGGTGTTCGTTTCGGCACAAACCGGGTCCGGCGACCCGCTTGTCGGCAACGCGCTGCTTTTGCCGATCTTTGCTGCTGTTGTCATTGGGGGCACGCGGCTTGGGGGCGGACAGGGCGGTCTGCTTGGGTCCGTCTTCGGCGCCTATGTCCTTTTGATCGTCGTCAACATTCTTCTGGCGGCCAATGTGTCGGCCTACTATTCAACTATCGCTGAAAGCGTCGTCCTTTTGGCGGCCGTCCTAGCTGGGTCGCTTTCGCGCGGTTCGGCGCTGGCTGAGCAGCTTGCCGCGGCGCGCCGTTGGCTGGCGGCGCGATCCGTCGGCACTTTGGCCTCACAGCGCGACCGCGTTGACAGAAGGTTGCACTTTGCCAACCCAGCAAGCGCGCCCGAGCTTCCCCCGTTCTTGCGCCGGAACGCCGCCACGCTGCGCCACGTACTGCCAGCATGGATCTGCCTCATCGGCGTACTGATTTTGACGCAGGTCGTGCTTGGCAATGTTTTCACGGGTTGGGGATATTGGGACTCGCTGTTGGTGCTGTCTGCATTCCTGGCCATTCTGGCCCTGGGTCAAGGCGCAGTTATCCTCACTGGCGGGTTGGACCTTTCGGTGCCATGGATGATCAGCCTAGCCGGTGTGATGCTGACGGGGATCGCGCAGGGCTCGGACATCGCGCTGGTTTACGCTGTTCCGATCGTGATTGCCGTTGCTATGGTCGTGGGGCTTTTGAACGGGATAGGCGTGGTCGCACTTGGTCTTTCACCGATCGTTGTGACGCTGGCAATGAATGGTCTGTTGCAGGGCGCGACCCTTCTCTATTCGGGCGGAACGCCGGACGGCTTTGCCCCGGCCGGGCTTCGATGGATCATGACTGGCGAGGTGCTTGGCCTTACCCCGGTTATTCCGCTGCTTGTCCTTTTCACCATTGGTGCGACTCTCTTGCTGACACGCACGGTTTTTGGGCGTCGCATTTACGCCGTCGGGAACAGTATGGAAGCGGCAGAATTGTCTGGGGTGCGTACAGGTCGCGTTCTGATTGGCGTGTACATGTTATGCGCCGTCTGCGCGGCCATCGTTGGCATTCTGCTCACGGGCTTTGGTGGACAGGCAAGCCTTGGGATGGGAGACGAGTATCTTCTGCCATCGATTGCGATCGTCGTCGTCGGAGGCGCGCTGATCACGGGAGGACGCGGGCACTACCTGGGCATGCTTGGAGGAGCGGTCCTGCTGACGGCCATGCAGACGCTGCTGGCCGGGTCGACTTTGCCTTATGCCTATCGAGCCGTCTTTTTCGGCCTTGTCATCCTTCTGGCGGTCATTGGCTTGCGTGAGAAGCAGGGGGGATGACAATGGGACTTGTTCAGGGCCAGAAGGTTGCGATCACCGGTGGCGGGTCAGGGATCGGACTTGCAATCGCGCGACGTCTCTACGCGGAAGGCGCGCAGATTGCGATTTGCGATGTCAACGCCGCTGCGCTTGAGAGCGTTGCATCTGAACTGCCGGGCACCCTGACCAAGGTCTGCGACGTCAGTCAGACATCGGATGTTGGACGTTTCTTCGCGCTCATCGAAGCCGAGTGGAGCGGCCTCGACGCCCTCATCAACAATGCCGGAATTGCGGGGCCAACCGGAGGCGTAGACGAAATCACACCTGACGAATTCGAGACGTGCCTCAGGATCGGCCTTCTCGGACAATTCAACTGCGCACATTTCGCGGTCCCTCTTATCCGCAAGAACGGAGGCGGGAGCATCGTCGGGATGTCTTCGGTCGCAGGCAAATACGGCTATGCGTACCGGACGCCCTATAGCGCCACCAAATTCGGGGTCGTGGGGCTGTGTCAAAGCCTTGCCAAGGAACTCGGCCCGGAGAACATCAGGGTCAACGCGATCCAGCCGGGGTTTGTCTCAGGGCCGCGCATGGAGGGCGTGATCACCGACCGGGCCCGTCAGGAAGGTGTTCCGGTCGAGACGATGCGCGAAAGCTACCTGTCGAAGGTGTCGATGCGCCGGATGGTTACCGAAGACGACGTCGCCAACACGGTTGCATTCCTTTTGTCGCCGGCGGGCGCGAATATCTCCGGTCAGAACATTGCCGTCGACGGCAATGTGGAGACGCTCTGATGACAGAGAAAGTTGCCATCATCGGAACAGGACTGATCGGACGCGCATGGGCGATCAGCTTTGCCCGGGGTGGTTTTGACGTCGCGCTTTGGGATGTAAATCCAGAGGCATCAAAGAAGGCGCAGGACATCTGCGGGAGGGACGCTGCAGAGTTGGAACGCCACGACCTGCTGAACGGCGAAAGCGCGGCGGACGTTCTGGCACGCATAAGTGCTTTGGATACGCTGGACGCCGCAGTGGATGGCGTCGTGCATATTCAGGAAAATGGACCTGAAGAACTGTCGATCAAGCAAGCGTTGGCTAGGGACATTCTCAAGGCCGCGCCGGAGAACGCCATTCTGGCGACCTCAAGCTCTGCCCTCCTGCCATCGCTGATCTTTGAAGGACTGGAAGGGCGGGAACGATGCCTTGTCGCCCACCCGATCAACCCACCCTCGCATATCCCCGCTGTGGAACTTGTGCCCGGGCCAGACACGTCGACGGATACGATGGAACGAACCGCTCGGGTGATGGTCGATGTGGGACAAAATCCGGTTCAGGTTCTGCGCGAGTTGAACGGTTTCATCGTCAACCGCCTTCAAGGTGCGTTGTTGGACGAAGCATTCCGACTGGTCGGTGAAGGCTATGCAGAAGCCGAAGACATCGACAAATGCATTCGTGATGGTCTGGCCCTTCGCTGGGCCCTCATGGGCCCCTTCGAAACCATAGATTTGAATGCGCCAGGTGGGCTGGAAGACTACGTCAACCGGTATGATCCGATGTACGCACGGATGAATGTGGGCGGCGGGCCGCGCCAGAGCTGGCAAGGCGACGTCTTGCGGCGCGTTTTGACGGACCGCCGTTCGCGATTGCCGATCGGGCGACTGGCTGCGCGCCGGGAATGGCGGGACACGCGCCTTTTAGAGCTCAGAGCTTTCAAGCGTGCAAACAATCTGGAGGGTAAGGAACGCGCTCATGACTGACGCCGTCATCATCACCTGTGCCGTCACCGGTGCCATCCACACGCCGCATATGTCGCCCCATTTGCCGGTCACGCCTGATGAGATTGCGGAAGCGGCCATCGGAGCCGCCGAAGCTGGCGCAGCGATCCTGCATCTGCACGCACGCGACCCCGACACCGGCAAACCCGATCAAACCCCCGAAGGTTTCTCCCGCTTTCTGCCGCGGGTCAAACAGGCGACCAATGCGGTTGTGAACCTGACCACCGGTGGCTCCCCCTATATGAGCGTCGAAGAACGCGCGCGCCCCGCGACAGAATTCGCGCCTGAGGTTGCCTCGCTCAACATGGGCTCGATGAATTTCGGGCTTTTCCCGATGCTGGCGCGTTATCCGGAAATCGCGGGATGGGAGCGCGAGCATCTTGAAGGGTCGCGCGACCTGGTGTTCCGCAACTCGTTCCAGGACATCGAGTATGTTCTGGCCGCAGCAGGGGAAAACGGCACGCGGTTCGAGTTCGAATGCTACGACATCTCGCACCTCTACAACCTTGCCCATTTCGTCAGGCGCGGTCTCGTGAAGCCGCCCTTCTTCGTGCAATCGGTGTTCGGCCTTCTTGGCGGCATCGGCAATCACCCCGAAGACATCACACATATGAAGCGGACGGCAGACCGTCTGTTCGGGTCGGACCTTCGGTGGTCGGTTCTGGGCGCGGGGGCGGCCCAGTTTCGGATCGTGGCGCATGCGGCAGCGATGGGGGGCAACATCCGCGTCGGCCTGGAAGACTCGCTCTGGATCGGAAAAGGCCAGCTCGCGACATCGAACGCCGAGCAGGTTAGAAAGGCCGCCGCACTGATCGGAGGGCTGGGCAAGCGCGTCGCTAGCCCACGCGAAGCGCGCGAGATTCTCGACCTCAAAGGCGGCGACGGCGTGAATTTCTGAAAGGAAGACAGATGCAAATCGATATTCTGCTCGACATCAAGACAACGCTTGGCGAGGGGCCGCTCTGGGACGTCGACCAACAGCGCTTCTATTTCATCGATTCGATGGACGGCCGCGTCTTTCGGTGCACCGACAAGGGTACGGAACTGCGGGCATGGGATGTTCCGGGCAAGATTGGATCCATGGCGTTGCGCAAGGACGGAAATGGGGCGATCATTTCGCTCGACAGCGGCTTTTACGCACTCGACTTCCAATCCGGCGACTGTGACCTGATCCACGATCCCGAACCCGACAAGCCCGCAAACCGGATCAACGATGGCAAGGTCGATAGGCGCGGGCGCTTCTTTGCTGGGTCCATGGATACGATGGAAGAAGGCCCCAACGGTGCACTTTATCGAATGGATCCTGATTTCAGCGTACACAAGGTCGATACTGACATCATTGTCTCGAACGGGCCGTGCTTCAGCCCGGACGATAAGACGTTCTACTTCGCGGACAGCTGGTCAGGTGTGATCTGGGCCTACGACTTCGACGTTGAAACAGGCGCCCTGTCAAACCGTAGGGATTTTGTTTCCGTCGACAGATCGAATGAGGGCGCGGCGGACGGATCGACGGTGGACGCAGAAGGGTGCCTTTGGAACGCCAATGTCTATGCCGGACGTCTTTACCGCTGGACGCCGGACGGCGAGGTTGACCGGGTGATCGACATGCCCGTGCGCAAGGTCACCAGCGTGATGTTCGGCGGGCCAAATCTTGATACGCTCTATGTCACGTCGATGGCCAAACCACCTCTGCCACGTTTCCCCGGGGACGGTGTGCAGCGCGGCAGCGTCTTTGCCATCACAGGGCTTGGCGTAGCCGGCGTGCCCGAGCCGCGCTTCGGCGCGTGAGTTCACCCGAAATGTCGCCGGACCTGCTTTTCCTTGGGCGTATTGCAGTCGATCTCTACGGCCAGCAGACTGCGACCCCTTTGGAAGAAACGCGCAGTTTCGCCCGGTACCCCGGCGGGTCATCCGGCAATATGGCAATTGCGGCGGCACGCGCCGGAGCGCGCGTTGGGCTGATTTCTGCCGTGGGAAATGACCCGATAGCCCGCCTTGGAGCGGGCAAATCTGGAGGTCGCGGATATCTTGCGCGCCCATGGGACGGCGTATCGCGCTGCCAATGTGGGCCATATCAGCCTCGGCCAGTTGAAGGTGATGTCGGCTATCGAGCGTTGCCGCACGGCGGTGCTCGGTGGCCATGTAACGCGCTGTGAAGACTGCGCCCACGAGCACATTGCGTACAACTCTTGCCGCAATCGCCATTGCCCCAAGTGCCAGTCCGGTGCCGCAAAGGCATGGTTGGCCGCGCGGGAAGCTGAGCTTTTGCCCGTGCGCTACTTCCATCTGGTCTTCACGTTGCCCAAACAAGTTGCCGACATCGCCCACCAGAACAAGCGCGCGATCTACAACCTGCTGATGCGGGCAAGCGCGGATACAGTCATCAAGATCGCTGCCGATCCCAAGCACCTTGGCGCGCGGGTCGGCGTCACCTCCGTGCTTCACACCTGGGGCTCGGCGATGACGCACCATCCACATGTCCATATGATTGTTCCGGGCGGCGGCCTGTCTGCGGACGGCACAAAGTGGATCGGTTGCCGCAAGAACTTCTTCCTCTCCGTTCGGGTGCTGTCCCGCCTTTACCGGCGGCTCATTCTGGAAGGATTGGCCAAGTTGCACGAAGCCGGGAAGCTGCAGTTCTTCGGCGATCATACGGAACTTGCCAACTCTAAAGCATTCGGTGCCTTTCTGGGCCCGCGGCGCCAGCTCGACTGGGTCGTCTACGCCAAGGAACCCTTCGCCGGGCCCAAAGCGGTGCTGGCCTACCTGTCGCGCTACACCCACCGCATCGCGATATCAAACAGTCGCCTGATCCGGTTCGATCAGACCAGCGTCACCTTCCGCGTCAAGAATTACCGCGTCAATGACGCCGGGCGGCATACCACCATGACGCTCGCAACCGAGGAATTCATCCGTCGGCTCCTCATCCACGTCCTGCCCAAGGGCCAGCACCGCATCCGCCACTATGGTTTCTACGGAAATGGCAACCGCGCAGCTAATATCGCCCGGATCAGGGATCTTCTCGGGGCCAAATCGCCGAGCCGGGAAGGCACCGGTGATGCAAATGGAGGCGACACCGATCAGCATCCCAGGGTCCTCGTACTGCCCTGTCCATGCTGTGGCGGGCGGTTGATCATTGTCGGCACTTTCGCGCCCTCGCAACATCCCAGAGCACCGCCGGCATCGGCGAGGGCCGCTGCATGAAACGCACGACCAACATGATAACAGACATCTTCAGCCGTAGCCGATGTCGCCTGCGAACCCATCGTCATGCACTGATCAAGTTATCGACAAGGTAAAAGTCGATGGCACAGGAAAAACACCACGCGTATCGTCCAAATACCGGCAAGGACGACACCGCGCTTGGCCTGACGGGAGCCGTTAAACGAGTCTGTCAGATCAGCCCAAGGCCAAGCTCAACCCTCAAATCCCCATAGCAACCCACTCACCAAGACCAACCCCGCGATTTCCCGCCTGAGCGCTTCTCCGACGCCAGACAACGCCCCACGTCACTCCAACGTCGCGCGTGGCGTCCGAGAAACCTGCATCTTTGCGGCCGTTAGCCGCGTTTTGCGCCAACGTCCGGTTCACCAGAATGAGCTGAGCAGTCTAGTGTTGTGAGGATGGCGTCTTCGTACAACGCTGCCTGCGTCTCGCCGTTGTCCCAGCGATACAAAAGACCGATTTCTTCACCTGTTTTGATGCAAGAAATACGACCGATGGCTTCGGCCGTTGTGCGAACGCTCTCAAATTCGGGCAAAACTAGCCCCTCTCGTTAAACAATTCCTTGGGATCGACGCCGAGAGCATCCGCAATCCGCTCCAGAACATCGATTGATGCTGAATTTTTGGCGAGTTCGATCTCGCTGATATAGCTGCGATCCACATCCGCAGCTAACGCTAGTTGTTCTTGGCTTAATCCTCTGGAACTTCTGAGATTCCGGACATTTAACCCTACTCGTTCCCTTAATTTCATGGCCTCTATACGGCCAGATCACAAGAACTGCTCTACGGAATATATTCCACAAAACGCGCGCGAGCCTCACAAAGGATATGCTCGCATATGGTGTAGAGGTGGAGGGAAGAAGTAATGTATCAATAATGCAGTAATGTAATCAAAAGGAAACTATTGATATGTGGTGTTGGTTCTTCAGAAATTGGGTTGCTGGAGGCGTGGTGGCTCTTTCCTGCAGCGTGTCTCCGCAGGCGGCGAAAGCCTATCAGGTCGACTGCGCCATTCTGCTTTGCCTGGCTGGTGGGTGGCCCGCGTCAGCAGAATGTGCCCATGCCCGCGCCGTGTTTATCCGTCGGATCACACCCTGGCCGATTGAGCCGCCTTTGCAAATCTGGCGTTGTCCTATGGGTGTTTCCGAGCGCGAGCCGTTGCAAAGTACGGCCCCTAAAATCTGGGAGGCAAGCAACCAATCGAGGCAGACACTTGGCCAAGTCATTCTGGCACAGGTGGTCGAAGGTGGAGCCGATATCGACATCAGTGGTCTGGAATTCGATTTCGTACGCTCGATCCGTGTCTGGGATGTTCGATACTATAGCCATCGGGAACGTGGCCGCGATGATGATTGCTCTGAAAGTTACAACATGCGCCTCGGCACCTACGGCACGCAGGGCGAATTCGGCTGGCAACGCACGACGCCAGCGGCCGCCCCGCAATGGGTGCTTCCGACGCGACGCTGTTCTTCATCAAGTTGGCGGCGCGGAGTCGGTGTCGAATGGGAAGATCACGAGGGCAACCACGGATACGAGTGGGTGGCCTACTAGGGCTAGTCGCCTATGTCCTTCATACGTTCCGCGATATCGCCCGCAATCCGCTCATACAGGGCAGCTTGTTTTTCCCTTGGAGTTCCAGGCTTTGGGTCTCTTCGACGGATGCGTTTTGCAAGCCAGAAGAGCAGCCGCGCGGCAGGGTCTTCCAGTTTTTCCGGCACAGGGGCCGGATAGTTTTCTTCGAGGAGGGCAACGACCTCAGCATTCATGCTGCGATGGTTAGCCTCAGCCGCAAGGCGTATTCGATCGCGCAGGCCGTCTGGCAGACGCACGATGAATTTATCCTGATTTTGAGAGCTTTGTTCCGGCATGGTGGCACTGTGCCATAAAAAGTAATTGACGCAATAGTGGCTAAGTGCCACTAACGGAGTGTGGTTTCAACCTGGAGGTGTTTCATGAACAGTCGTAAACCAATGCAGCTTCGGCTCCCGCAAGAGCTCAAAGAGTGGATCAAGGCGGAGTCAGATCGGAATGGTAACTCCCAGAATTCAGAAGTGATCCGCGCCATTCGGGCAGCGAAAGACAGGCGATCCACGTTCGGATCAGTTGGAAAAATCAATATGGATCAGGGCGATAATGCGCGTTTTTAACGACGTTAGAGAGGTGCCGATTAGATGACCAAAGCAAGTGCACAGACAAAAGCAAAACAGGCAGCCTCCGCCTTCATCCGCGAGGCGCGGGAGGCAGGTTGGCAGCGCGCGAAGTTCGAGATCAAGCCTGATGGCAGTGTCATCGTCGATGCCAACATGGTCGCGCCGGAGGCGGCAGACGACTTTCTCAACAGTGACCTGAGAATGGGCGAATGACTCGCAAAAGCTTGCCCAAATACGTCTACAATGACCGGGGGTATCTCCGGTTCATCCGGCGTTCACGCGGTATCTCGGTCATGATGCACGAGGAAGCGGGCACGCCAGAATTTTGGGATCACTACAATCGCCTGCTGAAGGGAAAGCCAGCGCCAGCGCCGGTGAAACGCAATTTTGAGGCGTTGATTCTTAGTTACTACGAGAGTGACGCCTACAAGAAGCTGAAGCCCCGGACGAGATCCGACTATCGGCGATACATCAGCCATATTCGAGAGATCTGGGCCGACAAGGACCCGGCGAGGATCGAAACCCACCACATTTATGAACTGCACCGGGCCAATGCGGATCATTGGAGGCAAGCCAACTATCTCGTTCAGGTTATGGTCGTCTTGATGAATCACGCCCGGTTGATCGGCTTCATCAAGAAAGAGCACGGCAATCCGGCAAAGGGCATCCCGCTTTTCAAGCAGCAGAGCGACGGCTGGGAGCCTTGGCCAGATGATGTTCGTGCCGAGTTCGAAGCGCTGGCTTCAAAGAGGGCGCGGCTGGTTTACGAGCTTTGCGTTGGAACAGGCCAGCGTATTGGCGATGTCGTGAAGATGAAGTGGGAGCACTTCTCGGATGAAGGATTCGATTTCACGCAGGGCAAAACTGATAAGCCTCTTTGGATCCCGCTCACCGACCGCCTGAAAACCCATCTCGACGGGCTCGCACGAACGGACGGCACCGTTGTGACCGACGCCAAGGGTCGACCAGTGAGCTACCGGATCGTTGCGGAGGAAATGCGCACCATCAAAAAGAAGATGAAGCACGAGAAGGCGAGCTACTACAAAACGCACGGGCTCAGGAAAAATGCGACGATCGAGCTGTATCTGGCCGGATGTGATGACGAGATGGTCAAAGCCGTCACCGGTCACTCAGGCGTTGAGATGCTCAAAAAATACGGCGGGCCGATCCGGCAAAGAGAGCTCGCCAAGCGCGCTCAAGAAGCAAGAAATCAGTTGGAACGAAGCAAGACCGAAACGTGAAAGTTTCAACGGTCGTTTCAAAAATGGCAGTGAAGGAGAGGAAGGATGACGCAAGTCATTGATTTTATTGGAGGCGAGTACCGGAATCGAACCGGTGTACACGGATTTGCAATCCGCTGCGTCACCACTCCGCCAACTCGCCTTTTCAAGCAATATCAAGTACTTGCTGTGGTGTGGTCGGCGTTCTAACAGCTTTCTGAGTGAACGTCCAGAGTTTTGAGTGCGATTGTTTCGGCTCTTGTACTAAATTCCGAAGCGCTCTGATAAGATCATTTTGCCGCGCCCGAATTTGCCGTCTGAGCCGTTGCTGCTGGCAGACGGATGTGGCACAAGTCAATAAGCAGATTGACAAGGATTGAGCGATCAAATGACAGATTTCGCAGCCCGGCGTCTTACGATGGTTGATACTCAAGTCAGGCCCTCGGATGTGACAAAATTCCCGATCATTGATGCGATGCTGTCAGTGGCACGTGAAAATTTCGTGCCGGATTCGCAGCGCGAGGCAGCCTATGTCGGCGATCTGATTGAATTGGGAGGCGGGCGTTGCCTACTGGAGCCCAGAACTTTGGCCAAGATGTTGGATGTAGTGAATATTTCCAACGATGAAGTGGTGTTGGATATTGCACCTGGATTGGGTTATTCGACTGCGATAGTGGCGCAAATGGCTGAGTTGGTCGTGGCTGTGGAATCAGAAGACGATTTGGCGGCAGAAGCGCAGACACTTCTGATGGAAGCCGATGCAGATAATGCAATTGTTCACACAGGTCCTCTCGAAATGGGTGCCGTTGAGCATGGCCCTTATGATGTGATCTTGGTTCAGGGCGGTGTTGAGCAGTTGCCCGCCACGCTGCTGGATCAGCTCAAGGATGGTGGACGGATCGTCTGCCTGTTCATGGAGGGCAGTCTTGGGACTGTGCGGGTAGGTATTAAGGCTGCAGGTCGGATTTCGTGGCGCTATGCGTTCAATGCCAGCGCTCCTGTTTTGCCCGCGTTTTGCGCAGAGTGTGCATTTTCGCTATAGTTGGCAATAGAAGTATTTTGATGCCTTGATTACTTGAAAACACCAGCGCAAACTGCTCCGGTGGTTGCGTAATTTCGATTTGAGAGGATTTGGTAATGCGCGGGACGACGACAGGAAAGCTGCTCAAAGGTCTCACTTTGGCTGCTGGTATTGCGTTTAGTGCAATACCCGGACGGTCAGTTTGGGCTGACAATCTGACAGATGCGTTTATCGGTGCGTATAATACCAGCGGTCTGCTCGAACAGAACCGTGCGTTGCTGCGGGCAGCGGATGAAGACGTCGCAATTGCGCTGTCTGCATTACGTCCCATCATCAATTGGACAGTGCGTGTTAGCAGCGACTACACGCGGACCAGTACAAGCGGCCTAATCAATACGAACGAACCCTCCAGTTTTTTCTCGGGCCTTACGCTTAGCCAGTTGATCTATGACGGCGGCGCTTCGGTTCTGGGCAAGCAATCGGCGCAGGAAACCGTTCTTTCCACGCGTCAGTCTTTGATCGATATCGAACAGCAAATCCTAAATCGTGCAGCGAATGCTTATTTAGGTGTATTGCTGCAGGAAGAAACTGTCGCGATCCGCCAAAACAACGTGGAAGTGTCGGCCGAGGAACTCCGTGCCTCGCAAGACCGTTTCGAGGTTGGTGAAGTGACACGTACCGACGTCGCGCTGTCCGAGGCACAGTTGGCCAGTTCGCAAGCGGATTTGGCCGTTGCCCGTGGTAACCTGAGCATTGCGCAGGCTGAATACGTAAATGCAGTTGGCAAAACGCCCGGAAGGACGGCTGGCCAGCCGAGGTTGCCAAATCTGCCGCGTTCGGAATCCGATGCTGTCAATCTGGCGCAGCGTAACCACCCGGCTATCCTTTCGGCGCAGCATCAGGTTCGCGCGCTGGATCTGATCGTACAGCAACAGCGAGCTAATCTTGGACCGAATGTCAGCTTGAATGCTGATGCAGGTATTACCGAGAGCTATGACAACGACGACTATATCAACGATGCAACGATCTCGTTGAATTTCAATCAGCCGATCTATGCTGGCGGTGGTCTGGCGGCTGCAGTGCGTCGGGCGATGGCAACGCGTGACGCGTCTCGCGCGAATTTGCTGAATGTACAGAAAAACATCACGCAAGGAGTTGCGGATCGCTATGCAGCATTTCAGGCCGCTACGGCCAGCTTGCGGGCTTCGACCGAGCGTGTTCGCGCCTCGCAAGTTGCCTTTGACGGTATCCGCGAAGAAGCGACGCTAGGTGCGCGTACAACTTTGGATGTTCTGAACGCTCAGCAGGATTTGTTGGACGCACAGTTGGCTGAAGTTGCGTCTCGGACTGAGCGGTCTCGTGCTGCGTATGAGTTGCTGCAGGCGCAGGGTTTGTTGACGGCAGAACGTTTGGGGCTGGCGGTGCAGATTTATGACCCGACCTTGTATTACAACCTCGTCAAAAAGGCGCCATCGCAGGTTAGCAAGCAAAGCCGCGATTTGGATCGGGTGCTCAAGGCATTGCGCCGGGATTAAACAGTATCGCTACCTGTTGTGGCGATGGTTTTGATTGGCTACAATCGAACCAAGGTTAGAGCGGTAGAAAAATATGTCGGATCGTGTTGTAAACGCCAATATTCAGGACGTTCTCTCGTCGGTTAAACGAATGGTCGACGAAGACGCCAGTGGCGAATCGGAATTTATCTTTGTCCCTTCGCCCCCGGTGTCCAAGCCTGGGCGGCTGGTTTTGACCGACGCCCTGCGTGTCAGCGAGGAACCGCTGATTGCTAAGAAGCGGGCACCTCTGAAGTTGATGCCTCATCGCAGCGCGGGCGATGAGGCAGAAAGACAGGCCGCGAATACGCCTGACAACCCAGACGAACCGATGCGTTTGCAGCCCAACGATGTTGTGCCTGCCAAAGATGCGGAGGTCAGCACCGAGGAAACAAAGCGTGACCTTGCGGGGAGTTTGAGCGCAAAAATCGAAGCCTTGGAGGCCGCGATCGCCCGGACTGAAGATCAGTGGGAACCGGATGGTGAAAGCGACGATGAGTACTCTGGTACCAAGACAATGGCTGTCGAGTGGCCAGTGGACAAGGGATTTGCGCAGTCTAAGGTCGCACAACCTGACACAGAGGCCAAAACAGAGGCCGTATTCATACGCGATCCTTCGGTAAAAGCGGCTCCGACACCAAAGCCCACCGGTGCAGTGTTTGAGGAGCAGCAGTTGCGCGAGCTTGTTGCGCAGATCGTCCGAGAAGAGCTGCAAGGCGCATTGGGCGAGCGGATAACTAAGAACCTGCGTAAGATGGTTAGGCGCGAAATTGTGCGGGCGTTGGCCGCTGGGGATCGAGACTAATCCTCAGCCCCGATTTGGTGTCTGCGCCATCGAGAGAAGCAGGTCTAAATCCATGTGCCGCTCAAGATGGTCGGCAAGGTCGTCCAAAACCTGTTCGACGCCGTCTTCATAGGCGTTTTCTGATAC
This sequence comes from Ruegeria sp. O11, assembly GCF_056535285.1. Lineage (NCBI taxonomy): Bacteria > Pseudomonadati > Pseudomonadota > Alphaproteobacteria > Rhodobacterales > Roseobacteraceae > Ruegeria > Ruegeria sp. O11. The sequence goes on from NZ_JBQERS010000001.1 coordinate 155,886, forward strand.
AACGCCCAATTCGGACAGATAGTTTGCGCGAAACGCGTCTGATGTAAAAATCCCATGCAGATAGCTGCCGCGTATGCGACCGTTGGCGCTGGCAGCACCTTCTGGCCTCCCCCCGACCTGCAGCCACGCGCGGGCGCAATCCGGACCGTCGGTCCTACCCATATGGATTTCATAACCGCTGACGGGTTCCTTACCGGGTAGGGCGGTCGCTGATCGCAATGTAACCTGCTTTTGACCGGCCATGGTGGTGGTGACATCCAGCAGCCCCAAACCTTCGACGTGACCCGGGCGACCGTCTACGCCATCCGGATCCGCGATGGTTTTTCCCAGCATCTGATATCCGCCGCAAAGGCCCAGAACATGTCCTCCCCGACGGACATGGGCATACAAGTCTATGTCCCAGCCTTGCGCCCGGAAATAGGCCAGATCGCCAATCGTGGATTTGCTGCCGGGCAGCAACACCAGATCAGCATCGCCGGGCAGGGGGCGGCCGGCAGGAATGATTTCTACCGTCACACCCGGTTCTGCCGACAGCGGGTCAAGATCATCGAAATTGGCCATCCGCTCTAGTTGAGGCACAACGATCTTGCACGCGCCTCCGGCATGAGAGCGAATATCCATCATATCCTCGGCAGGCAGCTTCCATGCATCGTGAAACCAGGGCACCACGCCGGCGCAGGGCCAACCGGTCCGGGCCGCGATGTCATCGCGACCTTCGTCAAATAGGGACACGTCGCCTTTGAACCGATTTATGGCAAAGCCTCGGATCATCTCGAGATCCCTTGCGTCCAGGACTGCCTGTGTTCCAACGATTTGGGCGATCACTCCGCCACGATGGATATCGCCGACCAGAACAACCGGAACGTCAGCGGCACACGCAAATCCCATATTGGCAATATCACCCATGCGCAAATTGGTCTCAGCTGGGCTGCCTGCGCCCTCGATCAGCACCAAATCGGCATCGCTGCACAGCCGGCCGAAGCTTTCCAAAGCCGCACCCAGAAGCTTGGATTTATCTTTGCGATAGTCGCCCGCTTTCATTGTGCCTGCGCGCTTGCCCTGAAGGATGATTTGGGCGCCTGTGTCGGTTTCTGGTTTCAACAGGATCGGGTTCATGTCGGTATGCGTCGGCCGTTTCGCCGCCCGCGCCTGCAGGGCTTGCGCGCGCCCGATTTCTCCACCGTTTTCAGTAACAGCGGCGTTGTTTGACATGTTCTGCGGTTTGAACGGAGCAACCCTCAGCCCGCGTCGGGTATATGCGCGTGCCAGTCCGGCCACCAAAACCGATTTTCCGACATTGCTGCCGGTGCCTTGAATCATGATGGACCACGCCATGGCCTGTCTCCTATGTTGACGCGCAGATGACCTGATTTAAGGGCAAAGGGAAAGCCCCCTATGAACACACCTGCGCATCTTTTGATCGGCGTCGCCGCTTTTGCACGCCCAGCCCAAGGAGCCGCATTATGGGCAGCGTTGCTTGGATCGTTGTTGCCGGACTTGTCGTTGTATGTGATGGCAAGTGCCTCGCTGTATATTCTGAACATCCCGGCACAGGTTGTATTCGACCAGCTTTACTTTTCGCCAGCCTGGCAAACGGTGTTCGCCGTCGACAACTCGTTCTTTGTGTGGGGAACAGCGCTTGGCCTAGGGCTGTGGCTAGGTTGGCACCTATTGACCATAGGTGCGTCCGCAGGGCTGCTGCACTTGGTGATGGATTACTTTTTGCACGCAGGAGATGGTCGGCCACAATTCTGGCCGCTCAGTTCTTGGGTCTTCGACAGTCCCATCAGCTATTGGGACAGCACGCATCAAGCCATGTGGGTCGCGCCCATATCCATGGCGGTGTGTTTGGCGGCCTATGCGGTGTTGTGGCAACGCGGCCTTTCGATAGGCGCTAAGCTCTTTTTTGCTGTTTTTCTTGCGGCCGAGCTCTGGGTTGCAAGGCAATGGATAATGTACTTTTAGTCTGGTCAAAGAAAAACGCGCCCCGTCGTCAGGGCGCGTTTTTTCAATCGGATGCGGGGTTCAATCAGGCCGCTTCGGCCTGCTGAGCCGCATTCCGGCGTTCGCTTTCTTCGCGTGACAGAGCCACCGAAGTCCGGACGCCGCGACCGACGAATTCCATCAATCCGCCAACAACCCGCTCATTGGGGTCGATACCGGCGCAGGACAGTACTTCGCGACCATCGCGCGAACGAGCCCAGCGGGCAATTTGTTCTGGCCCATTGCCGTATTTCTTGTCGTCAGCGATGGCATCATCCAGAGCAGCCAGTACAACGGCTGCGAAAAGTTTGCGTGCACGATTGCCTTGTTCGTTATTGAAGGCAGTGCCGTCAACGAAATCTCTCATCTCGTTTTTCCTGTTTTTCTTGCTCTTGCAATTTTCGGCGTGACGGTCCTTATGACCTATTACATGCGATTCGGATACACCTAAATCGCATAACTACGTTGCGTCATTTGCATGGCTCGCTGCATGTGCAGCACTAGGTTTCGTTGTCTTGTCAGGTGTGGTCACGCCAGATATAGGGACAACAACTGACGCATCAACCGTTTGTGAAGGATTTAAGTCATGCCCAAGATAAATGGGAACGAAATTCGCCCCGGCAATGTGCTTGAGCATAACGATGGGCTGTGGGCGGCTGTTAAGGTGGATCACGTAAAGCCCGGTAAAGGCGGTGCTTTTGCGCAGGTCGAACTGCGCAACTTGCGTAATGGCTCAAAATTGAACGAACGCTTTCGTTCCGCCGACAAGGTTGAGCGCGTACGGCTTGAGCAAAAAGATCAGCAGTTCCTGTACGAATCCGATGGCATGTTGGTGTTCATGGATTCTGAGACATACGAACAGATCGAGTTGCCGTCGGAATTGCTGGGCGAGCGCCGCCCGTTTCTGCAGGACGGCATGACCATTGTTGTCGAATTCTACGAGAGCGAGGCGTTGAATGCGACGCTGCCGCAAAAGGTGACCTGCAAGATTGTCGAGACCGAACCGGTCGTCAAAGGGCAAACCGCTGCAAACTCGTTCAAACCTGCAATCTTGGATAATGGCGTTAAGGTCATGGTTCCGCCGTTTATTGGTCAGGATGAAATGATCATCGTGAATACGGAAACCATGGAATATTCTGAACGCGCCTAAGCTTGTTCCAACCACATTCGAAAGACCGCATCCTTCAGGTGCGGTCTTTTTTGTTGCGCGGTCGCCGGTATCGCTCGGGGTCTGGACCAAACAGTTCAAGCATCAATTCGAACTTGATGCGATTGGCGCTGACTTGGCGATAGAATGCGATTAGGAATGCGGTTGGACCTTGTATGCGTGTTAGCCCGCTGGTGGCAGCAACCACGGTGCCGACGTCCGTACGCCCCTGCAAAACCAGCCATCCGCCAAGCATCAAGATGCCAACCGTCCCGGCACCGTTGATAACGCTCAGCAAGAATTTGGCAGATAATTTCCAGATGAACATGCGACGGCGTGTTTCGTAAATGTCATCAAACAGTGCCTCGATATCTGTAGATACAGCCTCGATATCCTCGGTCGTCAAACGGTCGGTCGAATTGCGCAGGATACGGACCCGTTCGGCGACAAAGACGTTCACGCGCCGTTGCGAGACCAGAACAATGATGATTTGTGGAAGGATCATCGAAAACGCGATCAGACCCAGGCCGGGTTGTGTGGATGAGATATAGCCAATCACACTGATCAACGTTCCGATCTGAACAACGGGGTCGGAAAAGGCGCCGCCTGCAAATTTACCAAGCTCTTCAGCCTCGGCAGAGACGGCAGTGCTCATGGTTCCCTTGCGAAAGGATCCTCCGGTTTGGTTGAGGTCAGCTGCGCGCACCAACAGGCGTCGACGGATCAGGCGGATCAAGTCCTCGCCCAAAGTGCCCGCCCGGTAGCCCAGCACCCATTTCAGGGCAAGGCTCAGCAAAATGACAGCCATCATGCCAGCGCCTAATGTCAACAATCGCTCGACCCCGACATCTGCCGAAGTCAGATGGTTGATGATGTCGCGCTGAAATTCCAGCGGAACTGCAGCTAGCGCTGCGACTGCCAATGACAGCAGGATAAGTATTACTTGCCGGCCCGCACTGGCCCGCCAGATTGCCCGATACAGCCGGAACATCTTTTACATCCCTCTTGCAGTTCCGGCGCCAGTGTTACCGCGCAGCGCGATGGGTTCCAGCGAAAACGTGGCGCGAGGCTATCCGTGGGGTTAGTCGGTCAAACGCACGATCGCATCGCCCGCCAGCATGTCCCCTTGGGCGCGGTCAAGGCGCAGATAGGCAATTGCTTTGCCATTGGATTGCGTAAACAAAGTTCCGGCGGGCTTTCCACCAGACTGTATCTCGGTTCCGATCGGTGCAGCGCCCGTAATTTCAACAACACGCAAGCCTTTGCGCAGTTCGGTTTTGTGCTTCATGCGCGCGGTGACTTCCTGGCCAACATAGCAACCTTTTTTGAAGTCGAGGCCATTCAGGGCTTCGAAACCGGCTTCAAGTATGTAGCTGTCTGGCGTTAGTTCGATATTTGTCTCTGGAATGCAATGACGGACGCGGATCGCATCCCAGTCTGTACCATCTTCGTCTTCCGGTGCCGAAGAATAGCCGCGCCAGCCAAGATCGGGATGCCTCGGATCGGGCAGGGCGCCTTCTGGTGCGGGGCCTGTGCCGCGCTGCAGATTGAGGTCGGTCGCTTCGATCGCAACATCAGCACGCAGCTTGTACATCGTCAGGCGCTTATTCAGCGCGTCGGCCAGATCCTCTGCCACGTCCAGCAGAATCGATGATCCGTCCCGTTTCAAAAAGAAATCAGCCAGATACTTGCCCTGCGGGGTCAGCAGGGCAGCGTAGACCAACCCCTCATTCATCCGCTGTACGTCATTTGTGATCAGCCCTTGCAGAAAGCTGTCAGTATCCTTGCCGGTCAGGCGCAGAATGCGGCGATTGGGCATGGGTTGATCCTCGTCATTTGGTCTGGCCTCGTGATATAGGAGAACGCGCCGCCATGACCAGAGGGTATCAGACGTGTCCGCCCCAATCAGCATCGTGATCCCGACATTGAATGCAGGGCAGGAGCTGCCAAGTACTTTGCAATCGCTGATGGAAGGTCTGCAACAGGGACTGATCCGCGAGTTGATCGTCAGCGATGCTGGTTCGGATGATCACACGCTAGAGATCGCTGATGAGGCAGGGGCCAGGATCGTGTCAGGCGCCCCATCACGCGGCGGGCAATTGCGGAGGGGATGCGCTGAGGCCAAGGCTGACTGGTTGCTGATCCTGCACGCGGATACCGAGTTGCAACCGGGCTGGACCGCAGCGGTTGCAGAGCATCTGAACACAGGCCAACCTGCGGCCTTTCGTTTGCGGTTCCGCGCCAAAGGCGTGGCCCCACTTTGGGTTGCTGGCTGGGCGAATTTGCGCAGCCGCCTTTTCGGGTTGCCTTACGGCGATCAGGGACTGTTGGTCCAGCGCCAGACCTATCTGTCGGCGGGTGGGTATCCGGATCAGCCATTGATGGAAGATGTCGCCCTGGTTCGCGCCCTGCCGCGCTCGGTGCTGTTAAAAGCGAATGCGGTTACGAATGCGGAACGCTATATCCGTCAGGGCTGGTTTCGGCGGGGTGCGCGGAATCTCTGGACATTGGCGCGCTATTTTCTTGGGGCTGATCCGGCGAAGTTGGCAAAGGCGTATCGGGGATAAAGGCGGTGCGCAGTTCAACAATGGACTTGCCGAGGCGAAACGGGGCCGCAAAACTGACCAGACATAGGGCGATGATCTGTAAGACCAGAATATGCGCATTGGCCTGCAGATATTCCCATTCCTCCTTCAATTTGCCCACCTGATCAATCAGATCGTCATAGCTCTGGGCGAGGATCAGGTAGTCGCCTGCGATGGCAGGTACTTTGCGGCGCATGCTGTCAACGGCGGCTCGCGTGGTTTCATCCAGAGAGGTGAACACCAGAAACTGCTGGATATCAAAAGCATCGGCCTTAGCGGCCATATCGCGAGCCTCTTCCATCTCGTCCTTTGATGTCCGGCCAAACAGGAAATGCAGCCCTTGCAGCGGTGCAACTTCGTTTGTGACCGCAATAAAGAGCGGTAAATCGGCATTGCTGGCGGTCGAGGCAGACAAGAATTCCACCTTTTCACACAAAACGGCGGTATCAGGATCATATGCCGGATCGCAAAACCGCAGTCGAAAGCGTGCTGCGTCGCGGTCGAAGGCCAGAGTTGCAGCATAAGCGACGTCAATTTGCCGATCCAATCGTGAGCTGTCTGATGTATAGAGCCCCGCCAGTACGGCGACCAATGCGCCGATCCCGCCCAAAACCACCCAGACAAGATCTGCAAGTTTCCAGGCTCGGTGTCCCGCTGGCTTCCGGAATAAGAAGCCGGTTCCCAATAGGCCGATCAGAAACGAAAGAATAAGCAACGGTAGTTGATTGTCGGCAATAAATGTCATGTGTACAGAATGTACGGTCTGAGGTCGTTCAGACAATAGTGTTCACGCGCAGTTGTATCTCATGACACCACGAAAAAGGCGTCAGGATCCCGAGCTTTGACCGAATTTGCGGAACAGTTTGGTCCTGTCGAATGCCTGCTCAAGCTCTTCCGTACGTTCTTTCACGCTGTCCCACAGACGTTCTTGCATTTCGGCGATCACACATTCCAATAGTACCAGGATCGAGGCCATGGAATCCCACGCAGACGGAACCGCGATACGCGCTGCAAATGTGTGCTTTGCCAGCCGATGGATCGGCGAACGCCATTGATCCGTCAGCAGCACGACCTCGGCGCCTCGTTCATGGCAAAGCTGTCCGATCAGCAGCGTGGTGTTTTCGTACCGCCGCACATCCAAGGCCACCAACACGTCCCCTTCACGCACCTCAAGCAGATCATGGGTCCAGGAGGCCGCATCTGATAGCAGTTTCACGTCGGGCCGTATCATTTGCAGGTGCAGATATAGATACTGCGCCAGCGTCCCGGTAATGCGTCCTCCGGTTATGAAAATGCGTCGATCCGGATCGCACAATAGGCGGCAAAAGCTGTCGAACTCTTCCGGAGCCACCTCATCGATTGAACGCCGTTGGTTGTCCAGCGCCTGCCGGGAATAGCGGTTTAGGATATGTTCCTCTGGCAGATCATTTTGCCAGACATCCCGCTTGGCAACGGGACCCGAGATCATCTCTTTCACTTCGCTGCGGATAGCGGCTTGAAACTGAGGATAGCCGCCAAATCCTGTTTTCTGCAGCATACGCGCGACTGTCGTGGTTGAAACCGAGGCGATGCTTGCAAGTTCCGTAATGCTGCCAAGACCTGCCATTGGATAATCATCCAGCAGCACATTCACCAATTGCCGCTCCGATGGGGTCATCGTTTCGCGATGGGCAAGGAGTCTTTCAGTTACGCGCACGGATTACATCCTCTTTGGTTGTCCACCATCCAATGTGTAATTTTTGACATCTGAAACGGTTGTGTGGGATATTTTACAGGAAAATTATTGACAGGTTAAGGCTGGGTGTAGAAATTTTTCCCCATGGAATCGCACAACAACCTTTCGCCGCTCGGGCATCTGGATTTTGGACCGGTAGTTCACGCACGCGAACCGGCGGACAGCCCATCGGTTATCGTGGTCTGTGAACATGCATCGTGCCGGATACCCAAAGAATTGAGGGACTTGGGTCTAAACGCGGATGCTTTGCGCAGCCATATCGCATGGGATCCGGGTGCTTTGCCTGTCGCGCAGGCTATGGCACGACAAATGTCTGCTTCATTGATCTACGGAGGCGTTTCGCGGCTTGTTTATGATTGTAATCGACCACCTGAAGCCGACGATGCGATGCCTGCTAACAGCGAGGATTTCGCGATCCCAGGCAACGCCTCCCTGTCTGACGCTGATCGCAAGGCCAGAGTCGAAGAGGTCTATAAGCCATTTTGTTTGGAACTTGCAGGAATGTTGGATCGTCATCGCGAAACGCTTGAGTTGATGGTGACAATACATAGCTTTACGCCCGTGTATCGGGGACAGAAACGGACTGTCGAATTGGGCTTATTGCATGGCGAAGACGAGCGCTTTGCGTTGAAAATGCTGGAAAAAGCCCCTGCGGACCTACCGCTGAAGACGCGCCTGAATGAGCCATACTCAGCCCACGACGGCGTGGCGCATACGCTGGACGTTCACGCGCAACCAAGAGGTTTGCTGAATGTCATGATCGAAATTCGCAATGATCTGATCGAGACGCCCGAGCAACAACAAGCGATTGCTGATGATCTAGTGCATTGGATCGAAAACACGATGAGCGCGATCCAAAGCGACGGCGCGCGGCAATGAAAATGATGGCCGCATATGTGCGCATCGTTGATGCGGTGAACTATCGGATCGGGCGGGTCATGATGTGGGGCCTGTTCGTGATGATGGGTATTTTGCTGTGGTCCTCGATCTCGAAAACGTTCTTTCTACCTTCGCTCTGGACGCTGGAAATGGCGCAGTTTGCAATGGTGATCTACTACATCATAGGAGGTCCGTACTCGATCCAATTGGGTTCGAACGTCCGGATGGATCTGTTTTATCACAATTGGAGCCCGCGCCGGAAAGCTTGGTTCGACGCCTGCACGGTGTTGTTACTGATCCTATATCTTGGCGTGCTGTTCTATGGTGGACTTGGTTCGACCGCCTACAGCCTCGGCTATTGGGGCGATGAACCGGTTTCCTATTTCACAGGCCTTCTGACCGGCAGTGAAGAGATCGGGAGACTTGAACGCTCATCGACTGCATGGAGGCCCTATATCTGGCCGGTCAAGGCAATTATGGTGTTCGGCTTCTTTCTTATGCTGCTGCAAGCAATTTCTGAACTCTTCAAAGACATCGCACGGATCAACGGGCAGGAAATCGGGGTCAGCCGGGCATGAGTCAGGAATATATCGCCATTTTCATGTTTGCCTCAATGATGCTGATGCTGTTTACAGGCCAGCGCGTTTTCGGGGCCATCGGAGCGGTTTCGGCGATTGCGGCGCTGGCACTGTGGGGAACAGGCGGGCAGGATATTCCCTTTTCGGCCGCGATGAAACTGATGAAGTGGTATCCGTTGCTCACGCTGCCGATGTTTATCTTCATGGGTTATGTTTTGAGCGAAAGCCGCCTGGCGGACGACCTCTATCGCATGTTTCACGTTTGGATGGGGCCGGTGAACGGAGGCCTTGCGATCGGTACAATCGGGCTGATGGTTCTGGTTTCTGCTATGAACGGCCTCAGTGTCGCCGGAATGGCCATTGGGGCGACAATTGCTTTGCCCGAGCTTTTGCGGCGCGGATACGACAAAACCATGGTGACCGGGGTCATTCAAGCCGGATCGAGCCTGGGGATTCTCGTGCCGCCTTCCGTGGTTCTAGTGCTCTATGCCATGATCGCGCGGCAACCTGTGGGTCAGCTGTGGTTGGCCGGTATTGTGCCCGGGCTGCTGATGGCGTCAATGTTCATCCTCTACATATGGATACGCTGTCGCATTCAACCTCAGCTCGGCCCAGCGATGGAGGACGCGCACGAAGTGCCTCGGGCCGAAAAAATCCGGTTGTTGGGGGCAGGCGCTCTGCCGCTGATTATCTTCGCGTCCATGATGATCCCCTTCGTCAATGGCTGGACCTCGCTTGTTGAAAGTTCAGCGATCGGGGCGCTGGCGGCTTTAGCGGCCTCGGTTCTCAAACGCCGGATGACGTGGAAAATCTTTGAAGACTGCACCAAGCAAACGCTGGCCATATCCTGCATGTTCATGTGGATCATTCTGGCCGCACTGGGATTTGGAGCCGTATTTGATGGATTGGGTGCGGTTAAGGCCATCGACAATCTGTTCACCGAACAACTCAATCTTTCACCATGGATGATCCTGATCCTGATGCAGCTCAGCTTTATCGTAATGGGCACGTTCCTCGATGATACCGCGATGCTCGTCATCGTTGCTCCGCTATATGTACCGCTGGTGGGGGCATTGGGTTTTGATCTGATCTGGTACGGCGTGCTTTATACGATCACGACCCAGATCGCCTATATGACGCCGCCATTCGGCTACAATCTGTTCCTGATGCGAGCGATGGCCCCGCCCGAGATTACGCTTCGCGATATCTATCGCTCGATCTTTCCTTTTGTGGGCGTAATGGTTCTGGCGCTCGCGATAATCATGATCTTCCCGGAAATAGCGCTTTGGCTGCCCGGATATGTTTACGGAAATTAACCAGAAGGCCCGGCAAACGGGCACTTGAACTTTAACGGAGAGGAAATTGACATGACGACAAGACGTAAGTTTCTCAAAACTGCTGGGGTGGGGGTTGCAGCTGCACCTTTGGCCGCACCGGCGCTTGCGCAAAGTACGATTACATGGCGAATGCAGACCTATGCAGGGCCAGCGCTTGCGGCCCATGTGATCGATCCAGCCATCGAGATGTTCAACAAGATCGCCGGTGACCGAATGCAGATCGAGTTGTTCTACGCCGATCAGCTTGTGCCCACCGGAGAGCTGTTCCGTGCCATGCAGAAGGGCACCATCGATGCGGTGCAGTCGGATGATGACTCGATGGCTTCACCCACCGAGGTCACTGTTTTCGGCGGCTATTTCCCATTTGCCTCGCGCTATTCTCTGGATGTACCGGTTCTGTTTAACCAGTGGGGCCTGAACGAGATCTGGGATGAGGAATATTCCAAGGTCGGCGTGAAGCATATCAGTGCCGGCGCGTGGGACCCCTGCCACTTTGCCACCAAGGATCCGATCAACTCGCTGGAGGATATGAAGGGCAAGCGCATCTTCACCTTCCCGACGGCGGGTCGGTTCCTGTCGCAGTTCGGCGTGGTTCCTGTGACCCTGCCGTGGGAAGACATCGAAGTCGCGGTGCAAACCGGAGAGTTGGACGGCATCGCGTGGTCAGGCATTACCGAAGACTACACCGTCGGTTGGGCCGATGTGACCAACTACTTCCTGACCAACAACGTATCGGGCGCCTGGGCGGGTCACTTCTTTGCTAATATGGACCGTTGGAACGAACTGTCCGAAGACTTGCAGACGTTGTTCCGCGCTTGCTGTGATCAGTCGCACTATTATCGCCAGTGGTGGTATTGGGGTGGTGAAGCCAACCTTCGCGTCAATGGCACCAAGATGCAACTGACCACAATTCCAGATGCCGAATGGGCGCAGGTCGAAGAAGCGGCTGTCAAATTCTGGGATGAGATTGCAGCTGAATCCGAGACCAAGGCCAAGGTTGTTGAAATCTTCAAGAAATATAACGCCGAAATGCAAAAGGCCGGTCGGCCCTATCGCTACGGCTGACCCAACTCGACCGGTCCGCGAGTGAGCGGGCCGGTCGCAACAGCAGCAAGAATTTTCGTCGGATTTTCTCGATCAAACTGGCCGAATTTTTTGATCCTGTGACACCAGGCGCGGCGCTCTGTCAGGCACACAATCTACCAACATGGGCCTACGAGACGCATTCATCCAAGTGTTTCCTATACCCCAACCAGACTTCGTCGAATGTGCCTTCATCGCCCCAAATGCCATCCAACGGACCGGGGACAATACCCCAGTCCTTTGAGCGCAGTGCAGTAACGGACTTGCAGACCCTATCCTTCACCTCACATATTGGTCACAGGTGAGGGAGTTTTTCATGACAAAAGAGATTGTTTTGATCCACGGAGCTTTTGCCGGGCCGTGGTGCATGCAAGATTACGCGGAGTTCTTTCGCGCACGCGGCTGGTCGGTACACACGCCTGCGTTGCGGTATCATGGCGGCGACCCTAACGCCGAACCTGATCCGGGCCTGACCGAAACCAGCGTCTTGGATTACGCCAACGAAATAGCTGAATTCGTTCAGGGTTTGGACAGCAAACCTGTGCTGCTGGGCCATGCCATCGCGGGCGTAGTGGCACAACAGGTGGCGTCTCGTGGTTTGGCCAGCGCCATTGTCCTGATCAACCCGAACGCAGCCTGGGGCACCTTGCCTGAAACTGACGACGAACGTGCTGTGCCGCGCGCTTTGATGGAAGGTGGGGCGTTCTGGAAACAGCCCATGCGCGTCGATTTCGACCTGATGGCCCCCTTTGCGCTGAACAAGATGCCCGAGGCGCAGCAGCATGAGGTGTTCGATCAGCTCGGCCCTGAAAGCGGGCGGGTGATGTTCGAGATGTTCTTTTGGATGTTCGACGATCACCACGCAATGAAGGTGGATATCGACAAGGTCGACTGCCCGGTTCTGATCGTTTCAGGCACCGAGGACAGGGCCGTGAACCCCAACACCTGCCGCGCGCTGGCGAAGCTCTACGGAGACCGCGCGACGTTTCTGCCCGTAGAGAACCACGCGCATTTTCTGTTCATGGAACCGGGCTGGGAAGGCCCAGCCGGACAGATCGCCAATTGGCTGGATCAGAAATTGGGGTAGGATGGGGTTTCACCCCATCGCTCCCGGTACGCTTTGATGGGTTGGAAACCCATCCTACGTCAGTTGTTGGTTTGAAACGTGCTCTGCGGTTTCCAGACCAGAGAGCCATCGTCATTGCGATGACACCGCAGCAGCCGTTCCTCGCGCGTACTGATGGTTGAGGTGACGGTATTGTCGCCGGTCAGCAGGATGAAGGCGTCGGGCGAATAGGCCATGCCGTCATAATAGCAAAACCGCGTCTCGGCGCCGTCTGGAATGGGCGATGCGGTGCTGAGCATCTGCTGCGCGGGGGCTGCCGAGGCCAGCAGGGTCAGGGCAAGCCCGAGGGTTAGTGTTTTCATGTCGTCCTCCCGTTCGGAAAATTGTTGGTTGTTTATTTGGGTCTTGGACGCTCGGAACCTCAAATGTCGTTCTTGGATGACGGTTTGAGGTTAAGTGTGAACGAGATCAACGGGTTAGGCAAGGGGGTTGCGGTGTGCCGGGCTGAAGCCCGGCCAACGGGTTGTGGGTTTATCTCGTGCTGTACTGCCGAAATTGGTGGAATTCATTAAGCAAACCTTCGCCTCATCTCATTGAAGCGCCGAGGTCAAAAATTCACCTTCTATTTACTCCGATGATATAATCACTTGGTTTCAACTCAGAAGTGAAACCTAAGCATTGAATGCCAGGGCATGAGAACATATCCTAAAATTATCTTCCGATGGAGACTCAGATGGCTCAAAAAGGACTGCATGTAACCCCGCGCAATGGGAAATGGGCCGTTCGTGCTGCGGGAAAGTCGCGTGCAGCTCGAGTCGTTTCGACGCAGAAGGAGGCTGAGAAGATCGCCAAAGAGCGAGCCAAGAGGGATGGCGGCGAAGTTTATGTGCACGGACGTGACGGTAGAATTCGCGAAAGAAGTACCTACGGCAAAGACCCATATCCGCCGAAAGGTTAGAATTGGAAGACTACGAAAATTCAGTTTTTATCAACTGTCCATTTGATGAAGATTTCGCCCCAATACTAGAAGCAATGCTATTTTGCGTTGTAAGGGCAGGCTTGAAACCTCGCCTTGCTTCAGAACGACTGGAGGCTGGCGAGAACCGGCTTGATAAGATTCTCGAAATCATTGGGAACTGCAAATATTCTGTACACGACTTGAGTTTAGCAGTCGCTGTGAATGCAGGTGAATCTTTCAGGATGAATATGCCATTTGAACTGGGTTTAGACATGGGGCGCCGAAGAGCACCAGATCCCGAAACCGCAGACAAACGGTTTATCATTTTCGAAGATAAACCTTATGAACTTAAGCGTTGCTTGTCAGATTTGGCTGGTACGGACGTAGCGTTTCATAAGCGGGATTTCAGAAAAGTAATTAAGAGCTTGAGGGATTTTTTTCGTGTAGAAGCAGGACGTGCATTGCCTGGCGCTACAACTCTTGAAAATGAATATTACGATTTCCAAGGGTGGATGGTTGAAAAGAAAATCGGCGAAGGGCACACCGAAGTGGAAGCTACTCAGTTGCCTACACAAGAACGCCTTGATGAAATGGTGATTTGGAATGCTCTAGGACGCCCCATTAAGTTTGATATGGAATAATTCGGCGCACTAGATTTTTGGCCTTTAAACATCCAACTCCTCCACAAACCGCGCGTTCTCCTGAATGTACTGGAACCGCAGTTCGGGTTTTTTGCCCATTAGACGCTCGACCAGATCGCCGGTCTCGCCGGGTTCGTCCTCGTCGATGGTGACCCGGATCAATTTCCGGGAGGCCGGGTCCATTGTGGTTTCTTTAAGGTCCTTGGCGTCCATTTCGCCCAGACCCTTGAAGCGTGAGACGTCGATTTTGCCTTTGCCGCCCAGACCTTTTTCCAGCCATTCGTCGCGCTCGGCCTCGTCCAGACAATAGACACGTTTGGCGCCTTGGGTCAGGCGGTAGAGGGGCGGGCAGGCGAGGTACAGGTGGCCCGCATCGATCATCGGGCGCATCTGGGTAAAGAAGAACGTCATCAGCAGCGAGGCGATATGTGCCCCGTCCACATCCGCGTCGGTCATGATGATGATCTTGTCATAGCGCAGGTCGTCGACGTTGAACTTGGTGCCAAGGCCAACACCCAGCGCTTGGGTCAGATCGTTGATCTCGGCATTAGTGCCCAGTTTCGAACTGGCGGCGCCCAGCACGTTCAGAATCTTGCCGCGCAGGGGCAGCAGAGCCTGTGTTTTGCGGTCGCGGCCCATCTTGGCGGAGCCACCGGCCGAGTCGCCCTCGACAATGAATAATTCGGTTCCGTCGCGTGTTGAACTGGAACAGTCCACCAGCTTGCCGGGGAGACGAAGTTTCTTAGTGGCGGACTTGCGTTGTGTTTCCTTCTCGGCCCGTCGGCGCAGGCGTTCTTCGGCCCTCAGGATGAGGAAGTCGAGGATTGCGCCTGCGGATTTCGTGTCCGCGGCCAGCCAGTTATCGAAATGGTCGCGGACCGAGTTTTCGACCAACCTTTGCGCCTCGACCGTGGCCAGACGGTCTTTGGTTTGGCCGACGAATTCCGGTTCCGAGATAAAGCAGGACACCAACGCGCAGCCGCCGGTGATCAGGTCGTCACGGGTGATCTGACCCGCCTTCTTGTTGTTGATCAGCTCGCCATAAGCCTTGATCCCTTTGAGGACCGCAGCCCAGAACCCGGCCACGTGCGTTCCGCCTTCGGGGGTGGGGACGGTGTTACAGTAGGACTGGATGAACCCGTCGCGTGAGGGTGTCCAGTTGATTGCCCATTCGACCTTGCCGGGGGTGCCGAATTTTTCCTGAAAGTCCACGGTGCCGGCAAAGGGCTGCTCGGTATAGGTGGACGAGCCGTTCATGGTTTCTTTCAGATAGTCAGAGAGCCCGCCGGGGAAGTGGAATGTGGCCTCGGTTGGCGTTTCACCGTCATCGATGGCAGATTTCCAGCGGATTTCGACGCCCGAGAACAGGTAGGCCTTGGAGCGGATGGATTTGAACAGCCGCGCCGGTTTGAACTTGTGATGGCCGAAAATCTCGGCGTCCGCATGGAAGGTAACGGTGGTGCCGCGCCGGTTGGGGGCCGCGCCGACCTTTTCCACGGGACCCAGCGGGATACCACGTGAAAAGCGTTGCTCGTACAGCTGTTTGTCGCGCGCCACTTGAACGACCATAGAATCCGACAAGGCATTGACCACCGACGCGCCCACGCCGTGCAGACCGCCCGAGGTCTGATAAGCCTTGCCCGAGAATTTTCCGCCCGCGTGCAGGGTGCACAGGATGACTTCAAGCGCCGATTTGTCGGGGAACTTGGGGTGCGGGTCGATCGGAATGCCACGCCCGTTATCGCGTACGGTCAGGGCGTAATCGGAATGCAGTTCGACCTCGATCCGGTTGGCGTGGCCCGCTACGGCTTCGTCCATCGAGTTGTCTAGGATTTCAGCCACCATATGGTGCAAGGCACGCTCATCGGTACCACCGATATACATGCCGGGCCGTTTTCGAACCGGTTCCAGCCCTTCGAGCACCTCAATGGATGAGGCGTCATAAGTTGTGGTCGCTTCTGGCGTCAACAGATCGTCGGGCATGGGTGCTGCTCTTGTTTTTGAGTTTCCCCCATTATGGCAGGTGATGTGGTCCGGGGGAAGAGGGGCGCGAGGTGTTGTGGGTGTTTTGGACTGCGATTGGTCTGAGCAGTTTTTGCGGCATTGAATCAACCGCTTGTTGCGTTACTCGAGAACGGGACTTTGTAAGCACGCTTAGCCTCCGCTTCATACGCTCTTGAACGTTTGCTTTTAGGCGATTTCCGGACGGGCTTTCAGAACACTTAAGAAACTAGATTCGATTGACTGAGGAGTTCACTCTTTCTCTTCAATCAATAGCTCTTCAATCAGAACACACAAAAGTTGCGTTCTCGATTTAACATTGGCTTTTCTGTAGATGGAGTTGTTCTGCGACTTAATTGTGCCCTCACTGGTCTCACGCAATTTAGCTATCTCTGCGACAGACAATCCCTTCACAGTGAGTAGCGCAACATCTTGCTCTGCAGCGCTCAGATTCCAGCGGTCGAATTGCAGCTCCAGCATCCGGAAAAACTCACCTTGAGCCATCTGAAGACTATGCTTGATCTCCTGATGTCGCCGCAAAAAAAGTTTGTGGCTCTGCCAGATCAACACCCCCCCAATAACAAAGCCGAACAGGGTGATGAGCGCGGTGATTTCGTGCACCACCCAGCTCGCAGAGAAAAAATAATATCCGGTGATTTCGCCAACCAATTCAGCCGCAAACGCAAATGCGGAGATCGCATATATAGCGATCCCCGCCTTGAACATGGCGTCCTTGTTAAACCAATTGTTCAAACTTGAGACTCACTTGCGGGCAAGCGGAAATACACCTTAGTCATCATCTCCCTCACCATCGTCACCTTCGCCATCGCTTTCGCCGCCGTCGTCGCCTTCGCCATCGCTTTCGCCACCGTCGTCGCCTTCGCCATCGCTTTCGCCGCCGTCGTCGCCTTCGCCATCGCTTTCGCCACCGTCGTCGCCTTCGCCGTCGCTTTCGCCGCCGTCGTCGCCTTCGCCGTCGTTTTCGCCGCCGTCGTCACGCTCGCCATCATCGCCTTCGTCGTCACGTTCGCTATCATCACCTTCGCCGTCATCTTCTTCGTCATCAAATCCTTCATCATCATCTTCATCGTCAAAATCTCTGTCGTCGTCTTCTTCGTCATCGTACTCATCGTCACGCTCAGATCGATCGCGGACGATGGTTCCATCTTTTCCCAATACCACTTCTCTCTCGATCCCAGGCCCAGTTGCCTCAAAGCGGAGATTCCCAAAAAGCGTGTTTGTTATTTCAATTCTCTGGAAACCTTGTTCAGTAAGCTCGTCGATGACGTCTTGTTTGGTGGTTTGCGAGAGTGCTGTTGTAGCCATCAAAACAAAGGTTGTCGTAAGACCCATAGTTTTCTTGTTCATGTTCCTATCCTCAACGATTTTGCTGATTAATTTAGACCACTCGCCGCTGAAGCTGGGAATATAACTTTGGATGGTTTCGCCATACTTGAACCAAAGATCTATTTCCTCAACGATAGGGGGTAACGCACGTAAAGTATTAAGGTGTGGGTTTGGAAAGCCCTAGGAGATCTGGCCAGGAAGACTCTTGCAGGTGCGCTCGGGGTGATCTGAATATTTTGACCAACAGTTTAGTTGAAGGTAACGCCAAGGACATGCCCGAAGCCAAGAAATTCGAGAAGCTTTTCTCCACTCCAATGATGCGATTCCAAGTGCCCAACAGCGCAGCATTAAATGCGGCGTTGTTGTTTGAGGCAGAAAAGATGCGTGAGGAAGATGAAGGCGTCTCAAAGTCCAATCGCGGGGGTTGGCACTCACGAGGGAATCTATTTGAACGCGATGCGCCGGCCATTCAGACTTTGCGCGACGCAGCAAAAGATGCGGTTTTCCAGATGACACGAAGGGTCTCGGACAAGGTTAAACCGGACGAACTTCGTCTGAAACTGTTCGGCTGGATGAACGCCAATCCCTCCGGCGGTTACAATGCACCACATACGCACCCCGGAGCGCATTGGTCAGGTGTATACTATGTCTCTCAACCCGAGGTCGAAGAAGGTTCGTCTGGAATGATTGAATTTCTCGACCCTCGGAATGAGTTGCCGCACTGGCGGATACTTGAGGCGAGTGCATTTCGGAACAAAAAGAAGCTGCGCCCATCTCCGGGTGAAATGATCCTGTTTCCATCCTATCTGACCCATTGGGTCCACCCAAATCAAAGCGAGGACAGCCGTGTAACCGTTGCGTTTAACGCAACTTTTCGTCGCCCTAAGTCAGGCACGCTGAAAACGTCAGGAAGCAAGTAGTATTTCATTCTGCGCAAACGATATCTAACGGATACATGTCGAATTCGTCTCGCCACCTACTCAAAGCACTCCTAGTCTGTGGACATTAATCAGTTACGACAACAGGAACCCAAATGAGCTGGATCAAGACCATACCCTATGCCGAGGCGACGGGCAGGCTGCGCAAACTCTATGACCGGGTCACCGGCCCGGACAACAATGTGGACAACATCATGATGGCGCACAGCCTGCGCCCGCACTCGATGGAAGGCCATATGGCGATGTACAAGGCTGTACTGCATCATTCAGGCAACGCTATCCCGAAGTGGTTTCTTGAGGTGCTGGGCGTGTGGGTCAGCTCTCTGAACCGATGCGGGTATTGTGTCGAGCATCATTTCGCGGGTCTGCAGCGGTTGTTGCAGGATGAAGCACGAGGGAACGCGATCCGGGCGGCGATTGAGGCAGGCGAGCCGGGGCAGGCGCCTTTGGACGCGGCGCAGGTTGCTGCGATGTATTATGCACGTCTACTGACCAAAGCTCCGGCGGATTTGACTGAAGCCGATGTTGAGCGTTTGCGCTCCGCTGGTTGGGATGATGGAGAGATTCTTGAGATCAATCAGGTATGCTCGTACTTTTCCTATGCGAACCGAACCGTACTTGGGTTAGGGTGCTCGACGGATGGGGACGTTCTGGGACTGTCGCCGAACAACTCGGAAAATCCGGATGATTGGGGCCATCGGTGAGGGCAGGAGCGAGGGGCCAGCCCCTCGCGCTCCCCGAGATATTTTTGGCCAGATGAAGGGCGGATCGGCGCGCCTGCCCGGAGGCTCAGTTAAAACACAACTCTGTTTGACACCAATCAAAGCGCTGAACATGCCGAACTGCTAGCTTTCTCTTCGACAGTGAAACCGAGGAGAGAATGTATGGATGCAACGCCCCAGATCAGTCAGAAATCACCTCATATTAATTCGGCAACTGCCCCAAATGCGGAGGCCTCGGCGCCGACGCTTGAAAAAATTCGGCAAGCTTTTGAAAGCGGTAACTATCCCTATGTCCGAAAGATGGCGCGCAAGGATTATGAGGCGCAGAAGGCCGAGTTGCAGGCTGAGTTGCTGAAAGTTCAGTTGTGGGCCCAGGAGACAGGCCAGCGGTTTGTGCTGTTGTTCGAGGGGCGCGATGCGGCCGGGAAGGGCGGCACAATCAAGCGGTTCATGGAACACTTGAATCCGCGTCAGGCGCGCGTCGTTGCGTTGAACAAGCCAACGGATGAAGAGAAAGGGCAGTGGTATTACCAGCGGTACGTGCAACAGCTGCCGACCTTGGGTGAGATGGTGTTTTATGACCGGTCCTGGTACAATCGCGCGGGTGTCGAACGGGTTATGGGGTTCTGTTCTCCCAACGAGTACTTGGAATTCATGCGCCAAACTCCTGAATTGGAGCGGATGTTAGTACGCTCGGGCATTCAGCTCTACAAGTACTGGTTCTCGGTCACACAGGAAGAACAGCAACGGCGCTTTCGGAGCCGTGAAACCGACCCATTGAAACAATGGAAATTGTCGCCGATCGACAAAGCCAGCCTGAGCAAATGGGATGACTATACCGAGGCGAAAGAGGCGATGTTCTTCTACACCGACACGGCCGACGCGCCCTGGACCATTGTAAAATCTAATGACAAAAAACGCGCGCGTCTGAATTGCATGCGTCACTTTTTGTCGACGTTGGACTATCCTGACAAGGATCACGAGATCGTTGTTGAACCTGACCCTCTGATCGTGGGGCAGGCGCATCATGTGATCCATCGCTCGGACCATATTCTTGGAACGGCACTGCATCCAGATGCAAAAATTGGCTAACGGGCCGGGTCATCACCAGACAGGTGATGGCCCACTTGGTACAAGTCAAGTAAGTCTCACATTGAAATAAACTTGTTCTGCTCTTGTCTTGCGCTGCGGGCAAGCCTAAGGCTGGCGGGATGAACAAGGTGATGACATATCCCGGCCATTTGCGGGCAATTACAGTGTTGGGCGTGCCATTGATTGGCGGGCATTTGGCACAATATGCGATCGGTCTGACCGATACCATCATGCTGGGGTGGTACGGGGTCGAGGCACTGGCCGCAGTGACATTGGCCAGCAGCTATTTCTTTGTTCTTTTTCTGTTTGGCGCAGGATTTGGCTTGGCCGTTATGCCGATGGTGGCGACTGCTGCGGCTGAAGAGAATGAGACCAGCATACGCCGGTCGACCCGCATGGGCCTGTGGCTGTCTTTGATCTATGCGACGGTGATGATGCCCCTTCTGTGGTGGTCACAACCCATTCTGATTGCATTAAAGCAAGAACCGCAAGTTGCTGAAACCGCAGCTATTTACCTGCGTGTGGCAGGGTGGGGCCTGTTCCCGGCGTTGTTGGTGATGACCCTCAAGTCCTATTTGGCCGCACTTGAACGAACGCAGATTGTGCTCTGGATCACGGTTGTTGCTGCTGTTGTGAATGGATTGACGAACTATGCGTTGATTTTCGGCAATTGGGGTGCGCCTGAGTTGGGAGTGATGGGTGCAGCCGTTGCTTCGGTCGTGACGCAGATCGTGTCACTGGTCGCGGTGGTGATTTATGCGGTGAAGGCGTTGCCGGAACACAGTCTGTTCCAACGTTTTTGGCGTCCGGATTGGGAAATGTTTATGAGCGTTCTACGCCTGGGCGTTCCGATCGGCCTGACGACACTGGCAGAGGTGTCTTTGTTCGCAATTTCAGCGGTGATGATGGGCTGGCTGGGTCCGGTGCCACTGGCGGCGCATGGTATTGCTCTGAATCTCGCATCTGCGACATTCATGGTGCATCTGGGACTGTCAAATGTAGCAACAATCCGCGCGGGAAATGCATTGGGTCGTCGAGATCGTGCACATCTTGAAAAAGGCGCCATCACAGTGACCGGAATGTCGCTGGTGGTTTCAGTCTTAACCATTATTCTGTTCTTGACCTGTGCCGAGCCTCTCATTTCCTTGTTTATGGAATTTGATGATCCGCAACGGCCAGAAATTCTGTTGATTGGCACCGGGCTGCTGGCAATGGCTGCTTTGTTCCAACTGGTCGATGGCGCTCAGGTGATCGCACTGGGTCTTTTGCGCGGATTGCAGGATGCCAAAGTGCCGATGGTGATGGCCGCGCTCAGCTATTGGGTGATCGGGATCCCTGCATCATATTATTTCGGCTTCGTTCAGGGCATGGAAGGGATTGGAGTGTGGCTTGGCCTGGTGCTGGGCCTTGCCTGTGCTGCTGTGCTTTTGATGTCGCGATTCTGGCTGCGGTCTGTGCGCGAAGTTGGCGAAGTTCCGGCCTAAGGGTTCAACCTTTGCTGATCCGATCTGATTTTTTGCGCACAAGCACCGAACGCAGATCGTGCATAGCCATCAATAGCCGATCCGTGACGTCCTCCAACTGCTCATCCGTGGCCTTGGACTGCGCCCATTGCGTCGTCAGATTCAGATGGTCGACGGCGCGATGAATATCATCCAAGTCGCGGCGTGATAGCAGGGCTTTCCGCTCTTCCATCCAGCGCGTGATTTCGGCTTTGTCCGCATCGGACAGACTACGTTGACCCTGCGGTTTGACCTCACCATTGCGGATGTTGACCACTGCGATCTGATCCATCTCGATCCGACGTTGGCGGTTTTCCGTATCGATCTTGAACACTGCTGCGCCATTCTCGCGTACGCGGAAGTAATATTCGGGCAGGGTTGTGGACATGGAAACCTCAGGTCAGGGACGCGCAGAAGCGTTGGATACGGGTGCAAGCCTCGGTCAGCGCTTCATCAGATGTCGCGTAGCTGACACGGAAATTGGGAGATAGACCAAAGGCCGCGCCAAACACCACCGCAACGTCGGCTTCTTCCAGCAGGGCAGTCGCAAATGCTTCGTCCGAGTCAATCACCGTCCCTGCCTGGGTGGTCTTTCCGATCAGGCCAGCAATGGAGGGGTAGACATAGAATGCGCCTTCGGGTGTTGGGCAAGAGATGCCATCGATCTGGCTAAGCATATCGACCACCAGATCGCGACGGCGTTTGAATATCTCGTTATTTGGCGCAAGAAACGCCTGAGTCCCATTCAACGCTTCAACCGCAGCCCATTGGCTGACCGAGCAGGGATTCGACGTGGACTGTGACTGCACTTTACGCATTGCCGCGATCAGATCGACCGGGCCCGCAGCATATCCGATGCGCCAGCCGGTCATGGCATAGGCTTTGGAGACGCCGTTGCAGGTTAGCGTCCGGTCGTAAAGCCCCGGTTCCACTTGTGCAGGCGTGCAGAATGCGAACCCGTCATAGGCCAGATGCTCATACATATCGTCGGTCATCACCCAGACATGCGGGTGCCGCATCAGCACGTCAGTCAGCTCTTTCAGCTCTGCTCGGCTGTAGCCCGCACCGGTTGGATTGGACGGAGAATTGAAGATGAACCATTTGGTCTTCGGCGTAATCGCTGCTTCTAACTGATCGGCCGTCAGTTTAAAGTTGGTCTGAAGTGAGGTTTCAGTAATCACCGGCGTCCCGCCTGCCAGCAAGACCATATCCGGATAGCTGACCCAATAGGGTGCGGGGATGACGACCTCATCCCCCTCATTCAGTGTGGCCATCAGGGCGTTGTAAAGCGTCTGCTTGCCCCCGGTCCCGACCGAGACCTGAGCGGGCGTATATTCCAACCCGTGGTCACGCTTCATCTTGGCGCAGACCGCCTGTTTCAGCTCGGGGATACCATCTGGCGCTGTGTATTTCGTCTTGCCTGCGGCGATGGCGGCAACAGCGGCGTCCTTGATGTTCTGCGGTGTGTCAAAATCCGGCTCACCAGCACTCAGCCCGATGACATCGCGCCCAGCGGCTTTCAATTCAGCCGCTTTGGCTGTCATGGCGATGGTGGGCGAGGGTTTTACGCGTGACAATGTCGCAGACAGGAAACTCATGGGTAGCCTCAGTTTGTATGTTCAGCCTGACTGTCATAGGGTGCGCCGAAATATCGATCAAGCCAATTGAACCTCACCTATTGGAGACCCCAATGAACGACGAAACGGACTGGTTCGGACCGGACACTGCAACCTTTGGAGATCGCGTCGCGGGCGCGCGCGAGGTTGCGGGTATGACCCAGACACAATTGGCCCGTCGTCTAGGGGTCAAAAAGGCGACGATAATTTCGTGGGAAGATGATCTGTCCGAACCCCGTGCCAACAAGCTGTCGATGATGGCCGGGCTGTTGAATGTCTCGATCATGTGGCTTTTGACCGGCGAAGGCGACGGCATGGATGAGACCAGCCTGAACGGCGATGTGGACTCGGAGCTGCGCGATCTGGTGGCAGAACTGCGTACAATCAGGGGTGAGATGCGCGCGAGTTCAGAGCGCTTGGCCAGAGTGGAAAAGTCGCTGCGCCTGAAGCTGGAACGCAGTCAATGACCGAATCCCGCGAAACTCGGATCAAGCGCATGAAAATGCGCTCGATGCGACGTGGTATCAAAGAGATGGATTTGATCCTGACAGCCTATGCTGATCGCAACCTGTCATTGATGGATGACGATGGGTTGAATACCTATGACGCGCTGCTGCACGAAAATGATCAGGATTTGTATCAGTGGGTCACCGGTCAGGCCAGCCCTCCGACAGAGCTGTCAGATTTGATCGCGGACATTGCACAAACCTTTCAGAAATAAGGGATAATTCAGCTTAACCGATTTTTCGGAAATTCGCGCCATGTTTTCAGAAACAGCGCGATGAATCGGAGGATCAGATGAGTATGGAGTTACAGGTCGCCGCGCCAGGGACCAAAGGATTCATGACGGGCTATCTTGAAGCACTGGCGCTGGTTGAGCGTCTGCACCGCTTGCTTCTTGATGTCATCAAGGATGAATTTGAACGTGTCGGCGTGTTGGAAATCAACGCCGTGCAGGCCTTGTTGTTGTTTAACATAGGCGATCATGAAGTGACTGCCGGAGAGTTGAAGAGCCGAGGCTACTATCAAGGCAGCAATGTCAGCTACAACCTCAAGAAGCTGGTTGAGATGGGGTATATGCACCATCAGAGATGCGAAATTGACCGGCGTTCTGTCAGAGTGCGATTGACCCAACGCGGGCGAGAGATTCGCGATATAGTATCTGATCTATTTGCCCGTCATGCAGAAGGGCTGCAAAATCGTGGCGTGATTGGTGCGGATGGAATTGAAGAGATATCGGGTTCATTGCGACGGGTCGAGCGGTACTGGACAGATCAAATTCGCTATATTTACTAGCGGTTTAAGAGGTCAGAGACCGAATTTCATTGGACTGTCCAATGAAGCGGCACTTTATGCCTGCAGATGTGAAACATTCATCAGGGGTGCAGCTCGGTAAGTTCAAAACCCATCAATTCTCGTTCCAGCTTGCGTCGCATTGCGTTTTCAAAGTCTTCAAATCCATTTGCGATTTCAACGAAAGCTCCGGGGCCGTGCAGGACGTTGGACTGAAAAAACGGGATCAGGTCGATTTCGCCCTCAAAGTCGCCAGCGTTAATGACCAGACCATTCACGGTCGTGTTCTGGAACGGAAAATGCTTGTAGGCGATTTGAGGTCCGTAACCATCGTTGTTTTTCCCATCACCTGAAATGTCGATGGTTTGGAACAGGCAGCGGGGCGCGCGTTGCATGAGCGTTGCACCGTATGCCAAAGCATGTCCCATTGCTGTTGGATAATCATTGGCAGACCTCTCGGAATCGCCGATGCTGTGTGCGGCAGCAAGCAGGTCTGCAGGCGTCTCGATCAAGAGCCAATCCAAAAGAAGTTTCTGGTTGAAACTGCCGGACCATTCGTAGACCGCCAGTGCAACCGGCTGCGGAGACCTAAAAAAAGCCTCTTGCACTTCTGGTGCGATCAGGGCGGCGGCCAACCCTTTGCGCTGCAATGCATCTTCGACAGCATCGACAGAAGTTGAGATGTCCATAGCAAGGGCAAGTGCAAGGCGACATTGCTCGGCCCAAACGGGGCCGCCTGAAACGAGCAACCCCAGAGATGTTATCCGGCGGATCACCAGTGACCGGTGCTTTCCATGCTTGTCCACGGTTCCGCCGGTTCCAGTGCCTCTCCGTTTTGTAGTAATTCAACAGAGATGTTGTCGGGCGAGCGCACAAACGCCATTCGCCCGTCGCGGGGTGGGCGGTTGATTACGATCCCGTTGTCCTGAAGGTGCTGGCAGGTCTCATAAATATTGTCGACACCATAGGCGAGGTGACCAAAATGGCGGCTGTCGCTGGGCAGTTTATCGTCGCCATCCCAGTTATAGGTCAGCTCGATCGGGGCGTCTTCCTGACCAGGAGGGGCGAGGAAAACCAGTGTGAATCGACCTGCTTCACTGTCGTAGCGGCGGGTCTCTTTCAGGCCAAGAAGCTCATAAAATGCCATGGATTTCTCAAGATCCTTCACGCGGACCATAGTGTGGAGGTATGTCAGCCCCATCGCGACTTTCCTTACATTGATTGTGATGCCCAGCACCTTAGCGCGCCGGGATGCGGTGTCGAGAGGGCAGGACTGACACAATTCGTAAATTGCGCGCTATGCCGCACATATCGCGGTTCCGGTGGTTGATAAGCCGATATATAGTGGTGGGCGACTCATTGCTGGAAAGGATAATTTCATGCCTCTGTCTTCCGACCAACTGGCCGAGATTGAAGCGCAACGCGCACAATCGAGCCCGACCCGCCGCGTCGTTGCCGAAGGTATGGAAGATCACCTGTACACGGCGCATCAGGTTCTGGATCACGGGTTTGTCCGGGTCATAGACTATATGGGCGATGACGCCGCGATCTGTCAGGCCGCGCGGGTATCCTACGGCAAAGGCACCAAATCGGTGCAAAATGATGAAGGCCTGATCCGCTATCTGATGCGGCATTGGCATTCGACCCCTTTTGAAATGTGCGAGATCAAACTGCACGTCAAATTGCCGGTTTTTGTCGCTCGCCAGTGGATTCGCCATCGGACTGCTAACGTGAACGAATACTCGGCCCGTTACTCGATTCTGGATCGGGAATTCTACATCCCCGCGCCCGAACATGTGGCCGCACAGTCTGAGGTGAACAATCAGGGCCGTGGCGACACGTTGCAGGGCGAAGAGGCCGCACGAGTGTTGGAGATTTTGAAATCCGACAGCGCGCGATGCTATGACAACTACGAAGCTATGATTGGTCAGGATGGCCAGCAAGGGTTGGCACGAGAACTTGCGCGAATGAACCTGCCAGCCAATATCTATACGCAATGGTATTGGAAGGTGGATCTGCACAACCTGTTCCACTTCTTGCGTCTACGCGCTGACCCTCATGCGCAGTACGAAATTCGCGTTTATGCTGATACCATGTGCAAGATCGTCGCTGACTGGGTGCCGTTTGCCTATCGCGCGTTCGAGGATTATCGCTTGGGTGCTGTCAACCTCTCGGCTCAGATGGTGACCTGCCTGCGTCGGATGTTGAGCGGTGAGAATGTTACTCAGGAAAATTCGGGCATGACAGCGCGGGAGTGGCGCGAGTTCGAAGGCGTTATCCGCGAAAGCTGAATAGTCAGGAAAAAAGAAAATAGCGCGTCCCGAGGTGGGCGCGTTTTTTAGGGGTAGCTAACGGTTAACGGCCGGAAATTGGCCGCCAACCTTATTTGTCTTTCCCGCCGGGGCGGGCCTTGCCTTACAGCGGCTTCAAATCAGACGCCATCTGTCGGCCATCACGTCCGTCTTCCAGCTCGTACGAGACCTTCTGATTGTCAGCGAGTCCGGTCAGGCCGGATCGTTCTACGGCCGAGATATGTACAAACACATCTTTGCCACCCTCATCGGGCGCAATAAAACCATAGCCTTTGGTTGTATTAAACCATTTCACGGTGCCAGTTGGCATTTCCCGTGTCTCCTTCTACTTACACGTTGTCCCACAAATTGGTGGGGGTAGTGGTTGGCAATACCGCAACACATCACTGTTCGCCCACACGATACAGCCCGGGTCGCGTGTTTCGCCTTTTTCAACATTGCACGGTGAAGTAAAAAATCAAGAATAACTGGGCCATGCCAATGGAATTGCCCGATTTTGCAGCGAAGACAGGATCAATCAAACTATGCGCCTCTATGGATTGAAGAATTGCGACACATGTCGCAAGGCATTGAAATCGCTTCCGAATGCGGAGTTTGTCGACGTGCGGGGGCAAGGTGTTCCCGAAAATATCCTGTCGGAGGCGTATGAGACTTTCGGCAAAGCCTTGCTCAATACGCGATCAACAACCTGGCGCGGATTGGATGAGGATACACGAAATCGGCCGGTGCTTGAGCTGTTGGCTGATCACCCGACCTTGATGAAGCGCCCATTGATCGAAACTGATGGCCGGATGTATTTGGGCTGGACGCCTGAAACGCGTTAGGCCCTTGGTCTTACCTAATCAATTGCCTATGTGACATGGGCAACAAGCGGAGACCTGTGAATGCGAAACGCTGCCATGATACTAGGTGTGATTGCCGGGCTGATCGGAATGGTCGTCGGATTTTTCGGCTATGGATTTGTGGAACTGATCGACCAATTTGGTGAGATCGAAGGGATTGCCGAACAGGTCGATAACCCGGAACTGATCCAGACCGCTTCGATTGTGGCACCGCTATTGGCGATAGTGGGTGGAGCGATGGCCCATTCACGTGCTCTGGTCGCGGGCATATTACTGCTTATTTCTGCGTCGGGCATGTACTACGCCTTTGGCTTTGGCGTCTTTACGATGTTCCCAATAGCCTTTGCCGGAGTAGCAGGAGTGCTTGGGCTCGCGGCTGGAAAACCGGACGAGCCCAAGGCGCATTTCTAAGTCATTTCAGGCGCAGCAGCCGATCCAGCGAAAGCGGGCCTGCACCGTTGATGACAATCACTAGCAGCAGGAATGTCCACATCACGCGCTGATCCATCAGCGTGATTGCGTTGTCAAACAAGCCACCCAATTTGACACCATGTCCGGTAACATCGGTGAGGGTCTGCACCCAGACAAATCCAATCATGCCAAGTGCGGCAAGACGGGTTAGCAGGCCGATCAGCAGCAGTACGGGCAATACAAACTCAGCCACGGTTCCAAAGAAGATGACAATTCGCTGGAAGAAAGTCATCTGGCTGACGTCATAAAGGACGGCTTCGGCCGCCTTGGGGAAGATTTGCCCAAATGCTCCGGCGGATGGCGAAAAGATTGAGCCGTCAATCTTCAGTGTTGCTGAGTTCCAATAATACACGAACAGGACAGCGATAAAGACAACCCGAGCGAGGGTAGGCGTCAGCCAGCCGGACGTGTTCGCCACTTTGTCCATCGTGTCATTGTAGGTAGAGATCAGGGCAGTCATGTGTCCAGCCTTTCGATAGTCACAGAAGTTATTGCACCGCCCTGCAAAAGCAGTGCCAGAGTGGTTCCAAGGTCAAATTCGGGCGTTTCCGCCACGGTGGCTTCAAATGCTTCGCCGATGCTTTGCCCGTTTCGAATGCGTGCGATCCATGCCGCGCCGCCCTGTGGCAGCGGTTGCGGGGCAGGATCGTATTCGGGACGTGTAATCAGTACATCCTGAGCACCCGCTTCAGGTTTCGGGGCGCCGTCTTCAGTGTTGAACAACCAGATCGCGTGAACAGGCCATTCAGATCTTAAAACAGTTGCCGCAGGTGCGAGGGTCAGCTTGGCGCGCATCAAGTCTTCTGGTGGAACGTTCAGAGCCTCAGGGTCGATAGGCTGGCAATCGGCAGCGTGATAGGCCCGCCGCAACGCCAGTTCCAGCCGCGCTACATCTGGCAGGTATCCCAGATGCGACAATTGCTCCATACCTTCCAAAAAGGCAGGGAATTCATCACCGTAAAACATCATAAGTGGTGAGGTAGGCGGGTGCTGGCGCAGGAAAATCCCGGCAAGCCCATCCATGTTCTGTGATCCCAGCAACTTAGAAATGACTGGAAACGCCTGATGCATTGCCTCGGTCAATGAAACGGCGACATTGTTGCGATACACGCTGAAACGACGTCCCGCCGCGTTTGCTTGCGCGTCCAGCAATCCATCCGGAACCGACTTGTTGGCGTCCAGCAAAGCGTCATGGAATGTGGTCTGAGACACGTTCATGCCGGAATCTTGTCCAACGCAGATTGGGCACGTTCGGCCTCGGCCCTCAGGATTGGCCAGTCAGGTACGTCGGTATCCCATTCAATCAGCACCGGCTTCGGTCCCGATTTTTCCAAAACGTAGTCCAGCAATGCCCAGACCGGATCAACCACCTCGCGCCCGTGGCTATCGATCAGCAGGGGGTGGCCATGATCGTCTTCGTCTTCGTCGTGACCGCCCAAGTGAATCTCACCCACCTGATCCAGCGGGTAGGCGTCGATATAGCCCTGAGGCGAAAAATCCAGATTAGTGGCAGAAACAAAGACGTTGTTCACATCAAACAGCAAACCACATCCGGTACGGCGCGTTATTTCGCGCAGGAAATCAGGCTCGGACCAGGTGCTTTCTTCGAAAGCCAAATAGCTGGAAGGATTTTCCAACAGCATTTGCCGTCCAACGACCCCTTGCACCTGATCAATATGATCGCACACGCGGGTCAGAGTGGCATCGGTATAGGGAAGCGGCAGCAGATCATTCAGGAAGTGACTTTCATGAGTTGACCATGCCAGATGTTCAGAGAAGCTTGCTGGGTTCAGCCAACCAACCAAGTGTTTCAGGCGTGCGAGGTGATCTGGGTCCAGCGGTGTTTCACCACCAATGGAGAGGCCAACGCCGTGAACGGATATGGGGAATTGTTCGGATAGATGGCGCAATTGTGCCAAAGGACGTCCGCCATCGCCCATATAGTTTTCAGCATGAATCTCAAGCCATTCTACTGGCTTCGCATGCTCAAGGATTTGCGAGAAATGCTGCGGTTTATATCCGACGCCTGGGGCGGCGGGCAATCGATTTGATCTGAGAGCATTGTCTAACATGTGCAAATCCCTTGATCATCACAGAAAGGGCGGGCGATGGTGCCCGCCCTTTCCGGTTCATTCGGGCAGACTTATGCAGGCAGATCGCGTTCCAGCGGCTCGAGCGAGCCTTTGCGGTCCGCACCATCTGCTGTTTTTGGCAGCTCAATGTCCGCGCAGGTGCCTGCGTCAACCAGAGTCCATGCATTACCCTGATAATCTACAGTTGACGTGCCCGCGCAGGTCGTACCGGGGCCAGCCGCGCAGTCGTTTTGACCGGCCAGCGAAACGCCATAGCATTTCTCTTTGGCCTGAGCGGTCGCCGTTGTTGCAGCGCCGGAAACGGCGGCGGCAACTGCGCTTGCGATAACCAGTGTTTTTGCGGTGTTCGACATCTCGGATTTTCCTTTTGCTGACTTTACGTGTCTGCTTGTGACAATGACAAAGGTAGTAGCTTGATGCTCAGAGTTGAATTCACGAGCCCGTGTCTCACAACCCCGTCAAAGACCGTCATGGCCCCTTGAAGGTTAACAAACTGTTTTTGAAATGAAAAATGGTATTTGTTTCAATCCGGCCCTAAAATCAGGGCCGGATTTTCGGCAATTTGGCACCGAATGTTACAGCAGATCTGGCGGCGTTGCGGCCTGACCCAGCTCTTTTGTTACAGATTCAAGCGACTGAACTTGTGTCTGTTTTTCACCGAGACGGCGGACACTGACCGTGCGCTCATCAACTTCGCGGTGACCGACGGCCAGAATGATCGGGACTTTGCCAACCGAATGCTCGCGGACCTTGTAGTTGATTTTCTCGTTACGAATATCAGCTTCGGCCCGAACACCAGCGGCGCGCAAGGCTTCGACCACTTCGGCCACATACGCATCTGCCTCGGACGTGATCGAGGCGACCACGACCTGACGCGGCGCAAGCCAGAAGGGCAGTTTGCCTGCGTGTTCTTCAATCAAGATGCCGATAAACCGCTCGAACGAACCCAGTGTCGCGCGGTGCAGCATGACCGGACGGTGTTTGCCGCCATCGGCGCCGATATATGTGGCGTCCAGACGTTCTGGCAGAACAAAATCTACCTGATGGGTGCCGCACTGCCAGTCCCGACCAATCGCATCGGTTAGAACGAACTCCAGCTTCGGGCCATAGAACGCCCCTTCACCCGGGTTAAGTTCCGGTTCGATCCCCGCAGCACGAGTCGCACTGAGCAGGGCGGCTTCAGCCTTGTCCCATACCTCGTCGGAGCCAGACCGCTTTTCGGGGCGATCCGAGAACTTGACCGAGAAGTTTTCGAACCCGAGGTCTTTGTAGATCTCGGACAGGAACCGAATGAACTCGGCGGTTTCAGATTCGATCTGGTCTTCGGTGCAGAAGATGTGCCCGTCATCCTGGGTAAAGCCGCGTACGCGCATGATACCGTGCAGAGCACCCGAGGGTTCGTACCGATTGCACGATCCGAATTCGGCCATACGCAAAGGTAAATCGCGATAGGATTTCAGGCCTTGGTTGAATATCTGCACGTGACAGGGGCAGTTCATCGGTTTCAAGGCGTTAATAGCCTTTTCCCGCGCATGTTCCTCGTCGACTTCGACGATGAACATATTTTCCTGATATTTGTCCCAGTGACCCGAGGCTTCCCACAGCTTGCGGTCGACAACCTGAGGCGTGTTAACCTCGACATAACCGCCCTTGCGCTGCTGACGGCGCATATAGTCCTGAAGTTGGGTGTAGACGGTCCAACCATTGGGGTGCCAGAAAATCTGCCCCGGAGCCTCTTCCTGCATGTGGAACAGGTCCATCTCGCGGCCCAGCTTGCGGTGATCGCGCTTGGCGGCTTCTTCCAGCATATGCAGATACGCCTTCAGCTTTTCCTTGCCGGTGAAGGCCACGCCATAGATGCGTTGAAGCATGGCGCGGTCGCTGTCGCCGCGCCAGTAGGCACCGGCGATGGACATCAGTTTGAACGCATCGCCCGGCAGTTGACCAGTGTGCTGCAAGTGTGGGCCACGGCAGAGATCCTGCCAGTGGCCGTGCCAATACATGCGCAGCGGCTCATCACCCGGGATGGATTCGATCAGCTCAACTTTATAGGGCTCATTGTTGGCCTTGTAGAACTCGATCGCGCGGTCACGGTCCCAAACCTCGCTGGTCACCGGATCACGCTTGTTGATGATCTCTTTCATCTTTTTCTCGATTAGGCCGAGATCTTCGGGCGTAAACGGCTCCTCGCGGTCAAAGTCATAGTACCAGCCGTTTTCGATGACGGGGCCGATGGTGACTTTGGTAGCGGGCCAAATCTCCTGCACGGCGCGCGCCATGACATGCGCCAGATCGTGGCGGATCAGCTCATTGGCTTGCGCCTCGTCCTTCATGGTGTGAATGGCGATTTGCGCGTCGGCTTCGATGGGCCATTGCAAGTCCCAATGCTGGCCGTTCACCGTGGCAGAGATGGCTTTTTTGGCCAGCGAGGTCGAGATGCCGGCAGCGACCTGAGCGGGCGTGACGCCTGCATCGAAGGATCGGGAATTGCCATCGGGAAAGGTAAGGGAGACTGACTGTGAGTCCAAGGCCATATCGGCTCTCCTCGTCGGTTTGGCGCCCACTGAACGCCCGGTTGCGGGTTATGTGTGTTCGGCTCATGTGGCAGGTGGGGATGCGCGTGTCAAGGGTGGGAACGAGGGGCGCTGCCCCTCGCGCACCCCGGGATATTTTTGGCCGGATGAAAAGGGATCGGGGAATTGCGAAGCGCGTGATGACGTGCATGATGCGGGAAAAGAAAAGAGGATTTCATGGCAGAGACGAAATTTCTTGAGACAGCGCAGGGGCGACGGCTGGCTTATCACAAGTCTGAAGGAACGGGGCCAACCATCGTTTTTCTGGGCGGATTGAAATCGGACATGGAAGGCACCAAGGCTGTGCATCTTGAGGCCTGGGCCAAGGCGCGAGGGCAGTCTTTCTTACGCTTCGATTATTCGGGGCATGGTGAAAGTTCCGGTGAGTTTACCGATGGGTGCATTGGGGACTGGCACGAGGATACGTTGGCTGCAATCTCTCGGTTGACCGCGGGCCCGTTGATTATTGTGGGATCATCCATGGGCGGATGGCAGGCGTTGTTGCTTGCGCGGGTCATGCCCGAACGGATTGCGGGTATGGTAACGATCGCTGCAGCACCGGATTTTACCGAGGAAGGGTATTGGGCTTCGTTTTCAGATCAGCAGAAATCTGATCTGGAGATCGTTGGGCATGTTGAGCTGCCTTCGGACTATATGGAGCCCTACGTCATTACCAAGCGGATGATTGAAGATGGGCGGCAGCGTCTGGTTTTGCGTACGCCACTTGAATTGCGCTTTCCGGTGCGTTTCCTGCAGGGAACGGCAGATACCGCGGTATCCACTGAAACAGCAGTAGGCTTGCTTAACCACGCGTCGGGTCAAGACATGCAGCTACTGCTAGTCAAAGACGCAGATCACCGATTCTCGGACGGACCGTGCCTTGGTTTGATCGAGCAGGCCGTTCGGGATGTAATAGGAGGCACCTGATGCAGCGCTTTGGCTGGATTTTGGGGCGTCTGCTGCTGGGATTGGCCCTGATTGGTGGGTTGGTCTACGTATTTGGGCCCCGTGAGCCGGTAGACCTGCATCCCCGTTTCGATCCACGCAAATTTGGTGAAGGCGTTCAGGTCTATTTTGAAAGCATCGAAACTGGCTATGACGACATCGTGCCGGGCGTTGAAAGGCGTGTGATCTGGCAGGATGGGTT
The DNA here is from genome assembly GCF_056535285.1 of Ruegeria sp. O11. NCBI lineage: Bacteria > Pseudomonadati > Pseudomonadota > Alphaproteobacteria > Rhodobacterales > Roseobacteraceae > Ruegeria > Ruegeria sp. O11. The sequence goes on from NZ_JBQERS010000001.1 coordinate 189,827, forward strand.
TTACGAGCAGCGAACATCGTACGCGGAGCTTTATATCCATGGGTTCTCGGCCTCGTCAGAAGAGATCAGGCCGGTGCCCGATCGAGTCGCAGAGTCGCTGGGCGCCAACCTTGTTTATACCCGGCTTCAAGGGCATGGGCGTGATGGTTACGCTATGGCCAAAGCGACGGCCTCGGGCTGGATGCGGGATGCGGCCGAGGGGTTGGCAGCAGCCCGGGCAGTCGGAGAGCAAGTAGTTGTAATCTCGACATCTACTGGCGGAACTCTGGCGGCAACAGCTGCGCTGGATACCGAACTGAGTGCGAATGTGGCCGCGATGATTTTTGTCTCTCCTAACTTCGGTGCGACCATGGCTGCGGCCTGGGTGCCAACATTGCCATGGGCGCGAGATTGGTTGCCTCTTTTGATGGGGGCCGAGCGGGATGTATCCAGTTCTGATACTGAAAAGAATAGGTATTGGACAACAATCTACCCATGGGAGGCGGTTGTGCCGATGTCTGTCATCGTAGATGCAGTATATGGGTTGGACTTTTCAGTTGCACGGATCCCCGCCCTATTTTGGTTCTCGGATGAGGATCAAGTCGTGCGGCCGGACAGAACGCATGAGGTGGCAAAGGCATGGGGAGGCCCGGCCTCGGTTGCATTGGTGACCATGGGCCCCGGGGATGATCCAGCCTCGCACGTTGTGGCGGGGCGGTTGATGTCGCCCGGTCAGACTGATGCAACGGTCTCAGGTACGTTGGAGTGGCTATCGGAGCAGGGGATTCAGTGATGGAGCAACGTGTAAGTTTGATCACGATCGGCGTGGAAGACTTGGAAACAGCCGCAGTTTTCTATGAGAAACTGGGCTGGCAACGTGTTGAAAGTCCCGATGGGGTGATTGCGTTTGATCTGATCGGGCAAACGCTGGGCCTCTATCCACTTGCCGCTCTGGCTGACGAAATGGGAGTGGACGTCGCAACTCTGGGACGTGGTGCGATGACGTTAAGCCATAATTGCCGTGCGAAAGATGACGTGGCGGCGCTGATTGACCAGGCGGAACGTGCCGGAGCGGAGGTGCTCAAGCCCGCATCGGACGTCTTCTGGGGCGGACATCACGGGTATTTCCGCGCTCCGGACCAGACGATCTGGGAAATTGCGTTCAACCCCTTCTCGACCTTGGCAGCGGACGGTTCCTTTCGCTGGAACGGGTACTGATCGTGCGTCGGCCGGGCAGCATGTGGAGCCTCGAGAACCTGGGTCGTGTGCGCCTTTCCCGGCATTTCTTCATGCGGGATTTCCTTTATTCCGAAATTGGAAACTTTCACGAGTTACAGAACGTACCTGACAACCCCGATCTTGCGATCGAAACGGGGCGTGCGTTTTGTGAAACACTTATGGATCCACTGGAAGAGACCTTTGGGCGGGTCGCTGTACGCTCGGGCTATCGTTCGCGGTCCTTGAACCGGTTTGGGAACGAGAACAGGTTGAACTGCGCCCGCAATGACAACCCATTAGAGTGCCACATTTGGGACTGGGGCGAAGGCGACGCGCGTGTCGCGGGTGCTTCGATCATTATACCATGGTTTGCCGACCGGTATGAGCAGGGACGCGATTGGCGGGATCTTGCGTGGTGGATGCATGACCATCTGGATTACTCTGAAATCTGGTTCTTTCCGAAACTCTGCGCGTTCAATCTGGTATGGCGGCCCAAGCCTGTAAGGCGGATCGACAGCTATATTGCGCCGCGTGGCTGCTTGTTGCGGGCCGGGGCCGATCCGGAAGAAACGCTGGCACAAAGGCAAGCGCGGTACGCGGATTTTCCGCCATTCAGAGCGATCGTTTATCCCTGAGGTTTTGCTTGCCCGCCACTGGCAAACTTCTCATCCTGTAACAAAACAACAAACAACGACCGGAGGGTGCCAGGGCGATCGAGCCATTGGTTTTGCAGCCCGGATTGATGTGTGACGCGCGGTTGTTTCAGGCGCAAATCACAGCGATGTCGCATGATCGTGCGGTCACGGTTGCACCAATCACCGGTGGTAAGCGGATAGAGGAGATCGCGTCGGGTCTGCTGGATCAACTACCGCATCGGTTCGCATTGTGTGGGTTTGGTCTGGATGGAAGCATCGCGCTTGAAATTGTGCGACGCGCGCCTGAGAGGGTGACACAATTATGTTTGATCACGGCAGAGGTGCAGGCGGACACGCCTCAGATCGCTGCAGACCGCGAAGAATTGATCATAGGCGCGCAGGCGGGACGGTTGGACGACGTCATGCGCAGAGTGATCGGTTCAGACATGTTGGCCCCAAGGACCGCAACGAATTCCGGTTCTCGACGGTGTATTGCAGATGGCCAGGGCGTTGGGGCCGGAAGTGTTTGTGCGACAGATGCGAGTGTTGCAGCGGCGTCCGGATCAGCAAGGCACGTTGAGGCGGATCAAGACGCCGACCGTGATCATGTGCGGTGCTCATGATGCCGAAAGCACGGCGCAGAAACACACTTTCATGGCAGATCTCATTCCGGATGCGGTGCTGCATGTAATTGATGGAGCTGGACATTTCCCAACGCTGGAAGCTCCTGACACAGTAACTGAAACGCTGCTGGACTGGATTCAAACTCCGCTACGGCTGACCTAGTCGTAGAAAGCTGCGCGTTCTTCTTTTGTTAAAATGGTCGGTTGAGCAACGGGGGTGCCCGTCTCGGAATCGAAAAACGGTGTTTTCTTCCAGCTTCCCGACAGGCGCGATTTTAGTACCCGCTTCAGCAATCCCATGGCCGCATAGCGAATTTTTTCATGAGATTGTTTGCCATCAGGCCCGGGCACAAATCCGCGTGTGGTAATGGGACCAAGACTGTTGTTGTCGGGGATGCGTTTCACTATGACCCCCGCGAATGGAAATTTGGGGGTCATTGGCGTTGTTGCCAATGGCGCGTTGCAGCATTTGGCATACCACCGCAACATGCCCTTGGGACTAAGCTGCATCACAGCCAAGTGCTCGGCTCCTCGGTTAATCTCGATTTCTTCCGGGGCCATCTGAAAAATATCGACAGGGCCGGGGGCCGGGTCTGGCTGTTTGAAATACAGTTGGGTTGCACGACAATCATGGCAGAAGCAGACGACATGGGTGCCTGATTTGACGCCGCGCTCTGTGATGCGGCCAGAAAGCGCGCCGCAGTCGCAGCTGAAGGAGAGTTCCTTAGCTGCGGTGCCGCTCATGCCACTTTGTTGCTATTGGCGGCGCGACGGCGTGGCTTACGGCTATTTTCATTCATGAAATCAATCACAAGCGGGCGGATATTGTCACGCCAGCTGCGGCCCGCGAAAATACCATAATGGCCAGCGCCAGGTTCGACATGGCTTGCTTTTTTGCTGTCCGGCAGGCCGGTGCACAAATCAAGCGCTGCAATGCACTGACCGGGTGCCGAGATATCGTCGTTCGCGCCTTCAACCGATTTCACTGCGACATCGGTAATCTTGCCGATATCCACCTTGTGTCCGGCGACAACAAATTCGTTCCGCGCAATCTCGCGGTTCTTAAAGACCCGTTCGACGGTTGAAAGGTAGAACTCGGCCGTCATGTCCATCACGGCAAGATATTCATCATAGAACCGGTTGTGGGCATCGTGATCCGAAGCTTCATCCCGGATCACCCGCTGGATTTGGTCCGAAAACGCCTTGCTGTGACGTTCGGCATTCATCGACATGAACGAGGCAAGTTGCAGCAGGCCGGGATAGACCATGCGACCGACCCCTTTGTATTTGAAGCCAACGCGCTGGATCATGGTTTCTTCCAGTTGGCCCATTGTAACGCGGCGACCAAAATCCGTGACCTCGGTTGGTGTCGCATCGGGATCGACCGGCCCTCCGATCAGGGTCAGTGTACTGGGCTGCGCTATTGGTTCGACTTCGGCCAGATAGGCCGTTGCCGCCAATGTCAGAGGTGCGGGCTGGCAAACAGCGACAACATGTGTGTCGGGCCCGAGTTCTTTCATAAAATCGACAAGGTAGAGGGTGTAATCCTCAACATCGAATTTGCCTTCGGACACAGGGATATCGCGCGCATTATGCCAATCAGTGATGTAAACTTCACAATTGACCAACAAGCTTTTGACGGTCGAGCGCAGCAGCGTCGCATAATGGCCCGACATGGGTGCGACCAGCAGAACTTTGCGAGGCTGCTCTTCACGCCCGTTGACGCGGAAGTGGATCAGGTCGCCGAACGGGCGCTCAAGCACTGTTGTGACATCGACCAAATGGTCTTTACCATCTTCGCAGGTGAAGGTGCGAATACCCCAATCGGGTTTGACGATCATACGTTGGAATGTTCGCTCGGTTACTTCACCCCAGGCTGCCATCCAGTTGAAGGCCGGATTGGGTGTCATCGAAAACAGGGGATAGGACGCCATCGCGCTTGCGGTTGCACCAAGCCATTGGTTGGTGTTACGCATGGTTTCCATCAGGTCGTAAGTCATCATGTAGCGCATCGAATGTGCCTCCTGAGTATCAGCCTGAGAATTCGGACCATTCGCCGCTTTGCCCCCCGACGCCTACGACGTTATTCTGCACAGCAGCGAGACTAGGGGGGAATTGTTAAAATGACAACTACCGACGACCAGACGCCAGAATTGACTGAAGAACATATTGAACGACTTAAAGAAAATATGGGCAAAGTCGAAGAATTGTCCAAACGCCTCGTCGAAGTCATGGCGGGAAAAACGCCGCATACCCCTGCGTTAGACGGCCCGAATCAAGAGCTTTTTGCAAAAGCAGCAACAGCCTATTGGGCTGATGTTATGCAAAACCCTTCAAAGCTGCTGGAACAACAGATCGAGTATTGGGGAAAGTCAGTACTCAACTTTGCCGAAGCGCAGAAAGCGATGACTTCTGGCGAAAGCGAAGAGCCGGACGCCCCAGTCAAAGATAAGCGGTTTTCCAACCCGATGTGGGACACCAACCCCTATTTCCGCTTGATCCGCCAGCAATACCAGACCAATGCTGATGCGATCGCTCAGGCTGTCGCATCTGTTGATGACCTAGACACCAAAGACAAACAGCGCCTGCGTTATTTCTCGCAACAGATCATCGATATGATGGCACCGACCAATTTTCTGGCCACCAACCCCGATGCCCTGGAGAAAGCCGTCGAGACTGAAGGTCAATCATTAATACAAGGGCTTGAAAACCTCGTATCCGATCTTGAGGCCAATGACGGCGAGATGGTTGTTCGGCTCGCCGACGAAAGCGCCTTTGAGATCGGTGGCAATATCGCGACAACGCCCGGAGACGTCGTTTACCGCAACCGGATGATGGAACTGATCCAATATAAACCGGTGACCGAGACGGTGCATGAAACCCCCATCGTTCTGTTCCCGCCCTGGATTAACAAATTCTATATCCTCGACCTGAAGGCTCAGAACAGCTTGATCAAGTGGGTGACCGAGCAGGGCTATACTCTGTTTGTGGTCAGCTGGGTCAATGCCGACAGCTCTCATGCTGATATCGGGATGGAAGACTATATTCAGGAAGGGTTCCTGACTGCCATCGAAGAGGCCAAGAAAATCTGCAAGGTCAAGCAGGTCAACGCGGTAGGCTACTGCATTGCTGGAACGACACTCAGCCTAACCCTTTCGCTGATGAAGCAACGTGGCGACAAATCTGTCAAATCGGCTACCTTCTTCACAACCTTGACGGACTTTGGAGAGCAGGGTGAATTTACGCCGTTCCTGCAAAACGATTTCGTAGATGGGATCGAAGATCAGGTTTCAAAAGACGGCGTGCTGAAGGCCTGGATCATTGGCCGGACGATGTCCTTCCTGCGATCACGGGATCTGATCTACACACCGGCGATCCGCAGCTACATGATGGGAGAGACGCCGCCCGCCTTCGATCTGCTTTACTGGAACGGGGATGGGGCCAATCTGCCCGGTAAGATGGCGATCCAGTATCTGCGCGGTTTATGTCAGAGCAATGGTTTCGTGACGGACGGGTTCGAATTGCTGGGGCAGAAGCTGCATATCAAAGATGTGGATGTACCGCTGATGGCGATTACCTGTGAAACAGACCATATCGCCGCGTGGAAGGATTGCTATCGCGGGGTGCAGCAGATGGGTTCGAAGTCAAAGACCTTTGTAGTGTCCGAGTCCGGCCACATCGCTGGCATCGTGAACCCGCCGAGCAAGAAGAAATATGGTCACTACACCAATCCTGATCTTAAGTCTGATGCCGATACCTGGCTGAAAGAGGCTGACTTCCACGCAGGTTCGTGGTGGCCGATGTGGGAAGCTTGGTTGAAAAAACGGTCGGGCAAGCAGGTTCCGGCCCGGGATACCGGCGATTCGGATCATCCGCGCTTATGTCCGGCTCCGGGGACCTATGTTTTGGTCAAGGCAAACCGCTGATATCATTCTGAAACTAAAAATATTCTGCATCGCAGCAAGAAAAAACTTGCAATGCTGCGATGCAGCAATCATATTGCCTTCAAGCTGATGAGAACCGGGGTGGGCCCGGAACGGCTAGAAGGATTTAGGACAATGGCAAAGACCCAAGACTTTACCGCGACCCTGAAAGACATGATGGGCGCGTTCCCGGTTGACACAACCGCTCTGGAAGACGCATTCAAATCGACTGCTTCGCTGAACGAAAAGCTGTCGGGCGTTGCTCTGGACGCAGCTGAGAAATCGGCTGAAATCTCGAACAAATGGACCAAAGAAACTCTGGCCAAACTGACCGAGATGTCGAAAGCAAAAACCGAGCCCGCGGATTACGCAAAAGCCGCAACCGACTTCGCAAGCGCTTCGGCTGAAGTTGCTGCTGAAAATCTGGCCGCTTTCGCAGAAATCGCGAAAAAAGTTCAGACCGAAACCGTTGAGCTGCTGATGGCGGCTGGCAAAGACGCTGCAGAAGACGCAACCGCAGCCGTCAAAAAAGCCACCAACGAGGTGACTGCTGCCGCAAAGAAAGCAGCGACCACAAAGTAAGATAAGACTGCGACTTAGCACCCATTCCTCCCAAATGGTGCAATCGCTGCGGGCAGGTCGCTTGACCTGCCCTTTCTTTTTGTTCTGCAGTCGCATAACCTCTGCTGCAACGCATCATCCTTGGGGAGGATACAGGGTGTCGGAACAAGAAAAACCTCTGCTGATCAAGCGTTATGCCAGCCGTCGGCTGTATAACACTGAGACTAGCGATTACGTGACGCTTGAAGATATCGCGGGCTTTATTCGCGACGGGCGTGAAGTGCAGATCATCGACCTGAAAACCGGCGATGACCTGACCCGCCAATATTTGCTCCAAATCATTGCCGAACACGAAAGCCGTGGCGAGAATGTGCTGCCGGTCAACGTGCTAAATGATCTTGTCCGTAGCTACATGGTGCCGGGCGGGGGTATGATGCCGCAATTCCTGCAGAGCTCGTTCGAGATGCTGCGTGAAAGCCAGTCCAAGATGATGGAAAACATGAATGCGATGAACCCGATGTCACAGATGCCGGGTTTCGACGCGATGCAGGCGCAGCAAAAGGCTTTCCTGAAGGCCATGACCGGGGGGTTGGCTGGCAACTGGTCCAGCCCCGAGCAAGAGGCTGATGCACCGTCCGAACCAAAAGAAGATCTGGACGACATCAAAAAGCAGCTTGCCGATTTGCAGCAGAAGCTTTCAAAGCTGAGCTGATTTTACCGATGCGCTGGCTGTTTGTGCTGTGCGCGGTGCTTTGGGCATTCCAGACTGCAGCACAAGGGCAGTTCACGTCGATCTGGGAACCTGTCTGCACATTAGGACAGGATTCCGCTGCGGGCTGCGATGCTATCCGCGCGCGCGAAATTCTGGACGCTTCGACTGAACCTTGGCGCGCGATAGGGCGCGTCAATTTTGCCAGTCGTAGCCAACGCTCGCACTGCACGGGTGTTCTTGTCGCTGAACATTTGGTTCTGACCGCAGCGCATTGTCTGTTCAACACTGCCCGTCAGCGCTGGATCCCTCCTGGCAGCATCCGCTTTGCGGCGGGGTATCAACGCGGTGAGGCCATTGCTGTTTCATCCGTCGCTGCCTACCGACTTGATGCAGAGCAGGGTGTTGGAGGTCGTTTCAACAATCGCGCTGATCTGGATTGGGCCGTATTGGAACTGGACCAACCAATTGGAGCCCAGTTGGGCTTTTTCCCAATTTCCCAGACCGCTGAGAGGGGCGGTTCGGTCGTAGGGTATCCCGGATTGCGCCCACATGTGCTGAGTCAAACGGGCTCATGTGCCCCAAACCCGTCAGGTGATGGGCTTTTCCATGGGATTTGCCCGGTCATGATGGGAGATTCTGGTGCACCGTTCCTCGTACAAACCGATGCGGGCCTCGCCGTTGCAGGAATACTATCGCGTATTGCACCAACCCCCGATGGGATTGATGCATTGTTTCTGTCAATACAGGAGTTCGATCTGGGCAGGCGTTAGAGTTAGGTTCCATAAACCGGCATCGGACCAACAACTTCACCAATCGAGGCCAGTAGGATGTCGGCAATGACGTCCAGCTCTTCGCGTGTCAGGCGCACAGGCAGGCGCACATCACAGGCCTTCATCAACATCGCGCGGGTCTGCGGCAGATCAAACTGCTCGGGCAGGAATTGCCAGTTCCAGAAGGCGCGGGCATTGTCCTGACTCATGCCAAACACCTGCACTTTGACGCCACGCGCTTCGGCAGCAGCGGCGAAGGCGCGAATTTCTTCGTCGTTAAGGTCAACTAGATTGAACTGGATTGAATCCGGTGCGCGCTGCTCGGGTGCAAGCGGGGCAGGGACATTGATATAGGGTGAGGTGTTCAGGCGATCGGCCACGTAGTCATGGTTCGCCAGGCCGTCCCGCACGCGGCGCGCCAGTTCGGGAAGCTGAGGACGGATCACTGCGGCGCTGAGGTTGCTCATGCGCAGATTGTACAGTGGCAACCGGTTCTGCCAGCGGGCAAAGGCCTGTTCCAGCTCGGGCGAACCTGAGTGCTTTTTCCAGTTATGCTCGTACGCACCCGACATGATGACCGCCTGAGCAACCAGATCAGCATCATCGCTGACCAGAATGCCACCTTCACCGGCGTTGATCATCTTGTAGGATTGGAACGAGAAGCAGCCGACCTTGCCGATGGTGCCAATATTGCGCCCATGCCATGTGGTACCCAATGAGTGGGCTGCATCTTCGATCACCGGGATATCGCGTGCGTCACACAGCTCCATGATGGCGCCCATATCCGAAGTATGACCGCGCATGTGGCTGATGATCACCGCCTGCACGCTGTCGAGCTTGGCGGCGAAGTCGGCCATATCGACGCGATAATTGTCGCCGACTTCGCACAGAACCGGAATGCAATCCGCGTGCACGATTGAAGACGGCACGGCCGCAAAGGTAAATCCGGGAATCAGAACCCGCGCATCGCGGGGTAAGCCCAACGCTTTGAGCGACAGAAATAGCGCTGCGGAACAGGACGAAACAGCGAGCGCGTATTTCGTGCCGAGTAGTTCTGCGAACTCTGTTTCCAGCAGGGCGACAGGCGCATCCTGCGGTGCGGTATAGCGGAACAGATCGCCTGACTTCATCAGGGCGTCAATGGCGTCTCTTGCGGCTGCGGGGATAGGTTCGGCTTCATGAACGTTGGGTACAAGCGTCATATTTGGATTTCCCGAATTTTATCTTTGGGAAATATAAATTCGATGTACAGACAAGCCAAGTCCCAATTCGCATCGTCAGCGAGATTTCACCAATTCGTCGTATGGAATGTGTTTAGATACCCAGCCTGTCGCGCAACGCGTACCAAGTCATCGCCAAGACCAACAGGGGCGTTCGCAATGCGGGTCCACCAGGGAAGGGCAGCGCGGGAACGCGGGCCATGGTATCAAATCCCTCAGCCTGTCCCTGAATCGCCAGTGCCATTAGTTGCCCCGCATGGGTCGCAGTGCCAACGCCGTGACCGGAATAACCCGAGGCGGACAGGATATTCGGTGCGATCCGGGTGAGGTAGGGCATACGCCGCATGGTGATACCGAGGGTTCCACCCCAAGCATAGTCAATCTTGACGTCTCGCAGATGCGGGTAAATCTCGGTCATCGGTTTGCGCACCTTGGCGGCGATGTCCTCGGGGAAACGATAACCATAGCTTTCACCACCCCCAAACAGCAGCCTTCCATCCGCGCTTAGCCGGAAATAGTTTACCACAAATTTCGTGTCAGCAACGGCGATATCCTTGGCCAATACCTTTTGCGTCTCAGCGCCCAATGGCTCGGTTGCCGCGATGAAATTGTTGATGGGCATCACACGCGATGCAACTTGCCGGTTCAGATCGCCGAGATATCCGTTGCAGGCCAGAATAACGTTATCTGCGGTGATCTTGCCTTTTTCCGTGCGCACAGTCACGCGAGCGCCCTGATCGATGCCAAGAACCTCGGTGTCTTCATGCAGTCGTAACCCCGCTCCGATCGCGGCGCGCGCAAGGCCAAGCGCATAGTTCAACGGATGCAAATGCGCCGCACCATTGTCCAGATACCCACCCGCATAGGCAGGTGAGGGACAAAGCCCGCGCGCAGCATCGGCATCCAGGGCTTCGATTCGGTCGTATTTGTATCTGCCCGACAGATGCGCCGCGTGATCATGTAGCTCGGCGCGCTCCGAATCGTTGAAGCCCAGAACCGCAATTCCTGGCTTCAGATCGCAGTCGATCTGATGCTTTGAGATCAGTGATTTGACCAGATCCTTTGCATCTTCGGCCAGATCCCAGAGCTTTGAGGCGTCGTCATCGCCGACGAGCCGCTCAAGATCCTCTTGGTCCATCCGCTGTGCGCTGCCCAGTTGACCTCCATTGCGACCCGAAGCACCAAAGCCCACGCGGTGAGCTTCGAGCAGAACAACATCGAACCCGGCCTCAACCAAATGCAATGCGGCCGAAAGGCCTGTATATCCGCCCCCGACAATGCAGACCTCTGCGGTGTGATCACCTTCAAGTGCCGGATAGCGGTCGAATGGATGCGCAGTCGCAGCGTACCAACTCGGCGGGTACTCCGCCTTGCGATCATTGGAATACAGCAGGTTCATCGCGTCGTTGCCTTAGACGTTCATCAGCAGATGCTCGCGTTCCCACGGGGAAATGACCTGCAAAAACTCTTCGTACTCAGCACGCTTGACGATGCCGTAGACGCGGGCGAATTCAGGACCCAGAACTTCGTGCAGGGCTGTTGCTTCATCAAACAAGTCCAGGGCTTCACCCATGATCTGAGGGATATCGCCGTCGCCTTCATAGGCGTCACCGTAGAATTGGCGGCGTGGGCGTTCTTGCTGAGTCAGCCCCAAATAGCCGCAGGCCAGTGACAATGCGATGCCCAGATAAGGGTTGCAGTCCATGCCTGCGATGCGATTCTCGACCCGTCGCGCCTCGGGGCCGGACAGAGGTACGCGAATGCCGGTTGTGCGGTTGTCGCGCGCCCACTCCAGATTGATCGGAGCCGCGTGGTCTTTGACGTAGCGGCGATAAGAATTCACATACGGCGCCATCACCGCAAGCCCTGCGGGCAGGTGGTTTTGCAAGCCGGCGATGAAGTTGTAGAAGGCGTCCGTTTCTCCGCCTTGAGGGCCCGAGAAAATATTCTGACCCGATTCCATATCGATAATCGAGTGATGGATGTGCATGGCCGAGCCCGGCTCATCCTCGATCGGTTTCGCCATGAATGTTGCAAAGCAGTTATGACGTAGCGCGGCTTCGCGGATCAGACGTTTGAAGTAGAATACCTCATCGGCCAGTTTTACAGGATCGTCATGACGCAGATTGATCTCTAATTGACCGGCCCCGCCTTCTTGCGTGATCCCGTCGATTTCAAACCCCTGAAACTCGGCAAAGTCGTAGATGTCGTCGATCACCGGCCCGAATTCATCGACCGCCGTCATCGAATAGGCCTGCCGCGCCGCCGCCGGACGGCCCGAGCGGCCCATCATCGGCTTGATCCCTTGCGCCGGGTCTACATTCGGCGCGACAAGGAAAAATTCCATCTCAGGGGCGACAACCGGCTTCCAACCCTTGTCATGGTACATCTTCACAACGCGTTTAAGCACATTGCGCGGGCTGAAGGGGATCGGTTCCCCATCCCGGTCGAACGCGTCGTGAATCACCTGCAACGTCCAGTCACCCGTCCAGGGTGCGGCCGACGCAGTTGAGAAATCAGGCTTCAGGATCATGTCGCGTTCAATGAAACCATCTTCACCTGCGGCTTCGCCCCAATCCCCAGTAATAGTTTGGTAGAAAATACTGTCGGGTAGGTGAAAATAAGATTGCTTTGCGAATTTCGACGCCGGGACCGCCTTGCCGCGGGCGATGCCGGGCAGGTCAGAGATGATGCATTCAACCTCATCCAGCCGTTTGCCTTCGAAATAGGTGCGCGCCGCTTCAGGCAGCTGATCTGTCCAGTCGGCCATCAGGCCCTCGCTTTCTTTAGGAATTCTGCCATGTGGCGACCGAATTTGGCATTGTCATCCGGGGCATCATGCCGGTTCGCGGCCTCCTGCATCAACGCATCAGGAACCACGCCTTTGCCTCGGGTCTCCATCAAGCCCTGAATGAAGTCATTTCCATATTCAGGATGGGCCTGCACGGTCCAGATCGTATCGCCATAAGTGACCATGGCGTTTTGGCAAAAGTCATTCGTGCCAGTGACCACAGCACCTTCGGGCAGTTGGGTCACCTGATCCTGATGCCATGCGTTCAGGGTGACAGTTTGATCGCCAAAACGATAATCGGTGCGTCCAATGGCCCAACCATCTTTGAACTTTTCCACTTTTCCACCAAGGGCTTGCGCGATGATCTGGTGACCAAAGCAGACACCGATCAGCGGGTTTCCGGTTTTCTGAATGTCCCGGATCAATTGTTCGAGCGGTGGTATCCATGGGTGATCTTCGTAAGCACCATGGCGTGAGCCCGTGATGACCCATCCATCCGCCTGATGTGCGTCCTCAGGAAACTCTCCATCGACGACTGCATATGTCTGGAATTCGAAGCCGTTGCCGCCCAGCAATGCACGAAACATTCCATCATATTCCCCGAATTGATCATACAATTCGTCGGGTGGGTGGCCGGTTACAAGGATGCCGATTTTCATAGTTCACCAAATTTGATCAAATTTATTCTAGCGGAGCAGAACGAAGCGGGCAAGAGGCTCATACGCTCTCAAGATAGCTATGCCAGTGGCTTTCTGGGGGCCGCTCTACGAAGCGCGCGATTTCCTGCCGTTTTGTCATCGCCATGTTGCGGATCAGGTCAGCAGGGAAGATGCGCGCAACCAACGGGTCTGTCTCAAACGCGGAAATTGCCGAGGACCAGTCGGGAGCAAGCTGCGGAAGGTCTGCAACCTCATAAGCATTTCCGGATATCCGAGCAGGGGGCTCTAAGCCGTCTTCGATACCAAGCAGCGCGGCACCTAGCACGGCGGCCAGCATGAGATAGGGGTTGATGTCTCCCCCAGCGACGCGATGTTCGATCCGTCGGGCGGCAGGGGCACCGCCCGGAATGCGCAGGGCGGCTGTGCGGTTCTCGTAGGCCCAGCTTGCCCCGGTGGGGGCGTGCGCGCCGGGTACGAGCCGTGTGTAAGAGTTTCCATGCGGCGCGAAGATCAGGGTTGAGCCGGGCATTGCGGCCAGACATCCCGCAACCGCTGAACGCAACAATTCGGTGCCTTCGGGCCCCCCGTCGTCAAAGATATTTTGGCCATCAGCGTCTATAACCGAGAAGTGCACATGCATCCCGTTGCCAGCATCCTCGGCGTAAGGCTTGGCCATGAAGGTCGCAGTGAATCCGTGTTTTCGTGCAAGACCACGCGTCAAGCCTTTGAAAAGCCAAGTATCATCGGCGCAGCGCAAGGCGTCCTGATGATTCAGGTTGATCTCAAATTGGCCAATCCCGCTCTCCGAGATGGCGGTTTGGGCCGGGATGCCCATTGCGGTGCAGCCATCGTAAAGATCGGTGAAGAACGCATCAAAAGCATCCATCTCGGCCATCGACAGAACGGCCTCGTCCTGCAGCCTGCGGCCGGTGACCGGGTTGATAGGAGCTTGCGGTTGGTCGCCTGAAGCGTCGAGCAGAGTGAATTCCAGCTCAGTGGCGGCAACAACCGACCAGCCTCGTTCTGCATAGCGGTCCAGTACCGAAGATAGCGCGTGCTGGGGATCGCCCGCAAAGGGTGTACCATCATCGTGATAGAGGCACATGGGCACCAGAGCTGTGGCTGTGTCGAGCCAGGGCACCGGCACTGGGCCACGCCCCGTCGGACGCAGGACGCCATCGGCATCTCCGCTTTCGAAGACCAGCGGGCTGCCATCAATATCGGCTCCCCAAAGATCGACATTGAGCGCTGAGAACGGCATTCGAACAGCCCCCTTATCCAGCTTGGTGGCATAGGAGGGCGGCACGCGTTTGCCGCGCATCTGTCCGTTCAGGTCACAGGCGGCGACGCGAAATGTGTGCAGGGCGCTCAGGTCCATTGTAGGCTCCGTGGTCTTGTCACGAGAGGTTTAAATCAGGATTAGCGCCTTGTCACTAAATTTGATCAAATTATCAGTCAACGCTTATTGCGACGAGGGCCGAAACTGGAAATCTTCCAACTTGTACAGGGATCAAAACCGCTTTCTCCCGAGTTGTACAACATTCAGGCACCTGATTGTGCCTGGCACGGTGATCCCTATAGTCTCGGGTATGTTCATCTTTCTTACTATTGCGTTACTGGTCGCAGGCGGGATCGGCTATTACCTCTGGTCCAAAAAGCAGGCCCGCGCGGCACTGCTGGCGACTCATCTGACCTCGCATCAGGGTGACATCATCGAACAACAGGTGCCCATCATCCGGCGGCTACCCGCCTCATTGCGCAGCCACCTGGATGGCAAAGTGAATCTGTTTCTGGATCAGGTCAGCTTTTATGGCTGCGACGGGCTGGAAGTGACCGAAGAGATGGAGCTGTCGATTGCAGCGCAGGCCTGTCTTCTCGTGATCAACAGCGATCTTTGGTATGACAATCTGACGACCATTCTGATCTATCCCAATGCGTTCAAGTCAAAGCAGCAGCGACGCTCGGGTTATGTAGTCTCGGAGAAAGAGATCGTACGAACCGGAGAAAGCTGGGATCGCGGGCCGGTCATTTTGTCATGGGCACACAGCCGGCAGGGCGCGCTGGATGATCGCGACGGGCAGAATGTGGTGCTACATGAATTTGCGCATCAGATTGATGATCTGTCCGGAGGTACGAATGGTGTGCCGATCCTGAGCGAAGGGCAGAGTTTTGCCGAATGGGAAAAGGTTTTCCTGACCGCCTACGACGCGCATGTCCACGCGGTTGAAAGCGGGCGGCATAGGGTCATCGATCCTTATGGCGCGACCGGCCATGAAGAGTTCTTTGCGGTCTCGGTTGAAGTATTCTTCGAACGCCCCCGTGCGTTGAAGCACGAGGTGCCAGAAGTCTACGAGCAGCTTTCGAAACTGTTCCGCCTCAATCCAGTGGAGTGGTCTTAGCGGCGAGGTTCAGGCGGAACCGCATTTTTGCTTTCCGTTCGGCCGGCAGGTGGCGGTTCAGGCGTTTGTTGATCATGCCAAACCCCCAAACGATCACCAGCGTCAACAGGATGAAATAGAATGCCAGAATCGGGTAGGGGATGAACGGGTTGAACGTCTTGTCCGCGAAATAGCTGGCGTAGTACAGCGCATCGCCCCTTTGCTGCCAAGCCGGGAAGGCCGAGAAGAAGACCAGCGTAGTTGCGTGGAACAGAAAGATCGCCTCGTTCGTATAGGCGGGCCATGCCAGGCGCAGCATGGTGGGCCAGACGATGCGGCGGAACCGGGACCAGCCCGACATGCCGTAGGCATCTGCCGCTTCGATATCTCCCTTGGGGATCGAGCGTAGGGCGCCATAGAAGATCTCGCCCGAATAGGCGGCTGTGTTCAGGAACAGCACAATCAGGGCGCCCAGCCAAGCCGAGGTCAGAGCGTCGAACATCGGGTAAGTTTTCTTCAGCGACAGGAAGAAGAAATACGCAAAGAAGAACTGAATGAAGAGCGGCGACCCCCGGAATAGGAAGATGAACCACTCGGACGGTTTGCGCAGCCATTTGTTGGTGGATGCTTTTCCAACGGCTAGTGCAGTGGCCAAAAAGAACCCGGTCGCCAGCGCCATCGCGCCGAAATAGACGTTCCAGATCATACCCGAGCCGATCAGGGTAAACTGCTCACACAATGTGAAATCGGTCTTGGGCAGAAGGCGTTCACCGAAGCCAAGCGAACGGAGGCCATAATCCTGTATGGTCTGGATGCAGCTCATGCGGTGGTCTCCTTACGCAGAAGCTCTCCGCCGGATGTTGCCTGACCGTGGGACAGGCGACGCATCAGTTTTTCAAGCCCGAGTTCCGAGAAACGCGTCATGCCAAGGTAAAAGATCAGCAATCCAAGGAAGTACCACATGCGCCAATCGCCATGGGGGTACTGCGTGAATTTCGAAGTTTTTGTGCCGCCCAATTCGCGGGCCCAATAGACGATATCTTCGACCCCCAGCAGGAACAGCAGGGGGGTCGCCTTGATCAACACCATCCAAAGGTTGGACAGGCCGGGCAGGGCATAGACCCACATTTGAGGAACAAGGATTTTCCAGAATGTCTGGCGTCGGGTCATGCCGTAGGCTTCTGCCGTTTCCAGCTGAGCATGCGGCACGGCGCGCATGCCTCCGAACAGGACATTGGCGGCGAATGCGCCGAACACGATGGAAAATGTGATGACCGCGAGGAAAAAGCCGTAGGTTTCGTGCACCCATTCAGGGGCGCTGCCCAGTGGCAGTTTGGCGGCCTGGCAGACGAGGAAATCGTTGCCCTGACGGATCGGATCGGTCCAGTCGGGGCAGAGAATCTTGTGTCTTACCCACTCAAAACCTTGATCCAGAGCGATCACGAAGAACATGAAAAAAGCAATATCGGGCACGCCGCGTACGATCGCGATATACCCTTTGCCCAACCAGCTAACCGGCGGGATATGCGAGCGCGCTGCCATGGCTCCGACAAAGCCAAAACCCAATGCAACCGGGGCGGTGACCGCCAGCAAGGCCAGCACCTTGAGGAATGAGGCGTAGAACGACCAGTGGACGCCGTTGGTCAGGTAGCATGAGAACCAACGGAATGTACCCAGCGTATCGGGATCGGAGCAGTACGAGAAAATGGCGGGCCTCTTAGACTGGCAAGGGCGCTGCAGCGACGCGCCCTGCGTTCAGGGCGCGCCACTTGGATCATTAGATTAGAAGGTCGAGGACACTTCCCACTTGGTGATCAGCTCGTTCAGGCTGCCATCGTCCTTCATGGATTGGATCGCTGCGTTGAACTTTTCTTTCAGTTCACCGTCCGATTCACGGATGCCCATGCCGACGCCACCGCCTAGCGGTACGTCATCGGCAACAAATTTCAGCTCACCGTCTTCTTCGACGATCGGTGCGAGGAAGGATTTGTCAGCCAGCACAGCATCGGCTTCGCCGTTGCGGACGGCTGCGATGGTTTCTTCAGGGCTGGCGAATTCGACCAGAGTTGCACCGGATTCAGCAATGTAACCCGCCTGAATGGTCCCGGTCTGAGCCGCGACAACGCCACCTGCGACGTCAACGTCATCGGACAGCGCAACATAGGCAGACGGATCCGGTGGTGTATAGTTCTGGGTGAAGTCGATGACTTCGTCCCGCTCGTCGGTGATCGACATACCAGCGATGATCACGTCATAGTTGCCTGACACCAAGTTCGGAATGATCGAATCCCAGTCGTTCTTGACCCATTCGCATTCCAGATTCGCGCGCTTGCACAGCTCATCGCCCAGTTCACGTTCGAAACCGTCGATCTCGCCCGCGTCGTTGATGAAGTTCCAAGGCGCATAGGCGCCCTCGGTGCCCATGCGCACGGTATCGGCCATGGCGATACCGGCGGTCAGCGCCAGTGCTGCAGTGGTCAGAATCAGGTTTTTCATTGTTACTCCCCTTATTGGTTCTGTCCGTTGATTAAGCCGCCTGAGTGGCGGAGAGAAAGCCCTGAAGCCGTTCGGATTCAGGGGTGGTGAATAGATCTTCTGGCAGGCCCTCTTCTTCAATCAGGCCCTGATGCAGGAAGACGACGTGGCTCGAGATATCCGCAGCCATCTTCATGTCGTGGGTCACGATGATCATGGTGCGGCCTTCCGCAGCCAGATCCTTGATCACCTTGATCACTTCCTGTTCCAGTTCGGGATCGAGCGCCGAGGTAGGTTCATCGAACAGCAGCGCCTGCGGTTCCATGCACAGCCCCCGCGCTATGGCGGCGCGCTGTTGCTGTCCGCCCGATAGCTGTGCCGGATAAACATCGCATTTGTCGCCGATGCCGACCTTTTCCAGATACCTGCGAGCGCTGTCCTCAACCTCAGACCGATCTCGGCCCAGAACGGTGACGGGGGCCTCCATCACGTTTTGCAGGATGGTCATATGCGCCCACAGATTAAACTGCTGAAACACCATCGACAGATTGGTGCGGATGCGTAGCACCTGTTTGGGGTCGGCTGGACGACGGTGATTGTGGCTGCCGGTCCAGCGGACTGGTTCGCCTTTGAACAGAATCTCGCCTTCTTGGCTGTCTTCCAACAGGTTGCAGCAGCGTAATAGGGTGGATTTCCCCGAGCCTGAAGACCCGATCAGCGAGACAACGTCGCCGCGATGCGCGGTGATGTCCACGCCCTTGAGCACCTCAAGTTGGCCAAAGCTTTTGTGAAGGTTCTTGATCTCGATGACGGGAGCGGCGTCTGTCACGGGCTGTCCAGATATGATTGGTGTTGGTGCGGTAATAGGGCTGAAAAATCGGGCTAATGCAATGCGCAAATAACAAGTTCACGCTGAGAAATAGCCAATTTGGCCAATGACGCTGTCAGAATTGTCAGTTGGTTGTGCGATTTGCGTGCCGTTAGGGCGAACAGACAGGTAAGCTTATGAGATTTGCAGTGACGGTTCTCAGGCTATCGACACCACCATCATATGAACGATATCCAATGCCAACATTGCGGGACTTACCGGCCGTTCGTCTAATCGTTCACGCTTTTGAGAATTTGTTGATAGAACGTGACGTTTCCATCCTCACCAATAGGCCGTGCGACCCATTCCAAATCCAAACTCAGTGCTGCTGCGGGTACGATTTGCCGCGCGATATCGGGCGGTGTGGTTTCGTCAGACGTTCCATTCTTCCAGTCGTGAAAGGCCGATGAGTATCGAACGACCGCTCCGCTAACCGGCAAATCGAGCAACCCGCCCTCGGCAAAGAACGTCAATCCGTCACCCATTTCTTCCCCAATGAGTTTGAGCCTGTTTCCCAATCGATGTCTAAGGATGGCTACAAACACTATCGCTGCGGAAAACGTGAATTTATCGACAAGCACAACAACCTGCTTGATTGCGCTTTCCGAGATCGCGTCGATCAAGGGCATCGTTAAAAGAAAGTCGCCACCAGTATTTCCGCGAACGTCAATCAGAAGCGTTTTGGTCGAGCCGGCGCGCACATGTTCCACTGCGGCTGAGATGGCTTTGGGCAGCGCACTTTCGTTCGGATCAAAGAAGCTTGGTAACACTATTGATAGCCCAAGCTCTTGCCAGTCCTGTATTTCCACAAAAATCTCGGGCTCCCAAGCTGGATCAGCCCTGCCGTGCTCGTTTCTCGGGTAGAGCATCGATCCGGGTACCGTATGTTCATTTGCCAATTTCAGATTCGCTATCTGCCCATTTTCGTCCTGCACACGATATTCGGTCGCTTTGCCGTTTGACGAAAAACCCAAATGTGCCAAAGCGTACGGCCACGCAAAAAGGATCGGACCGATGACCCTTTTCCTTTGGCATGTTCCCGCCAGAAAATTCTCTGCCGTGGCTTCAATTTTGCTCAAAGCCGCACCGTTGATCGCGATCAATTTTCCTCGCGGTGCAATTACCCCTGGCGCCGCCCCCAAGACTTGCACTGAACGCCCCACGCTCACGAACCTCAGCGGCAGCACCGAGATCGCATCATTCGGGATCAGCCTTGTGTGCCCATTTTGGGGAAGTGCCAATAGGCGCATCGCGGACATCAAAAAGGCTTCGATACAGCCCTCCGAGGCGTATCGCCGGGTTTCACTAAGGCAGCTGTCTATCACGGCGTTATCGATCCGACGAAAACTGGGATCGGTTGGCAGAGCAGTTTCTAGAATTTGCTTCAGGTCTTCCGTCAGCGCCATGATTCACAGTGCGCATAGCCAATCGTCAATGTCTAGATTGGGCTCGAAGCCGACATCAAGCTTTCTCAGCTCAGGTAAAATTATCCAGCAGCTTCGTAGTTGGGCTTTTCGCTTGGTTGTGCTGCAATTGGCTCAGGCCTTGGCTGCTTTTTGCCGTGCCAGTGCCGAATCCACGTCGCTGACACCCAACAGGCTTACGACGAGACGCAGCAGCGAATCCTCTTCTCCGCTGCGGTGTCCATCTGCCAATGCAACCGACCACATTGCCTGCACCACGGCTAGGCGATCATCATAGACGATGGCCTCTTTGATGGCGCGGGTAAAGCGGACGGTGTCGGGGGCTTCGGCCTCAAGATCTTCAGCACGGGCGCGCAAGGCGGCGGCTTCGAACGGGGACAGGTCAAAACGTTCAGCCGAGATGCGGTCGATCCGGGCCATTTCGGTATCGGCATAGTCATTGTCGGATCGTGCTATGCGCACCAACAAGGCGGTGAGGGCCAGACGGGCGTCATCTTCTACAAGCGGGTCGGGCTGCGGCTGTGTAAGCCGGGACAGGAAATCACTGAACATGGTCAAACATATAGAGGCTGCTCAAGTCGCTTCCAAGCGGCTTTGTATCCGTTCGCGTGCGGCCTTACTGTCGTTGAAGCTGAGACCCATGGCAATGCGGGCCTCTTCGACGATCTTGACCTCTCCTTCATCCGTATTGCCGTCGGCCAGCACCACTTCCCAAAGCGCGTCCAGAGCTGCCAGACGTTCTTTCAAGTCGGTGGTTTCGCGGATCAGTTTGCCGAAAGTATCGGTATCGGGGGCTGCCGCGTGCAACTTTTCACAGGTTGCGCGGACCTTGGCGGCCTCGATCGCGTTGTGCTGGTAGAGACGCGCAAGGATGCGGTCGATCAGGCTGATCTCTTCCAGCTTATAGTCGCGATCGGCCTGTGCCACGCGCACCAGCAGCGCCCCCAAAGCCAGTTCGGCATCAGGATCGGGCAACTTGTCATGTTGCGGAGGCCGGAAGGCCTGGAAGAATTTTTTCAACATGAGGTCAAGATATTCCGTAATTCGAGGCGCGCCAAGCGGTGCTAGCCCTCATAGCCCTGAATAATCACAAGGTCGGCGGTTGATACCGGATCGCGAAGGGCTTTGGCGGCCTGATATCCTGCGCTTTCATAACAGGCCAGGGCCTGTTCATAGCTGGGAAACTCGATCACGACTGTACGGGCGCGGGCTTTGCCCTCGACCTCGGTTCTTTCACCGCCACGCACCAGAAATTTGCCGCCATATTCGGCAAAAGGGGCCGCGTTGGCAGCGACATACGATTTGTAGGTTTCGATGACGTCTACATCGACATGGGCGACCCAATAACCTTTGGCCACGGCAATTCCTCCGCTGGTATCTGATGCAAGGTGCGGAGGAACCGCATAAAATGCAATCCCTTAAAAGTGGATCAACCGCCTGTTTGCAGCGCCTCGCGGGCTTTGTCCTGCAGCCAAGCGATCATTTGCCGATAAGGCACCGGGCCATAGCTGATCCGCGCCACACCGAGTTTTGCAAGCGTTGGCGTATCCGGCGTGCCGGGCAGGGCGATGATGTTGACGGGCAGGTCGGTGGCCTCGCAAAGCTGGCCAATCATCGCTTCGTCTTTCAGGCCCGGTGCAAAGAAGCCGCTGGCCCCAGCATCGGCATAGGCTTTGGCGCGGGCCATGGCATCATCCAGCATCGCCTGGTCATGCGTTTCCGAAGCCGCCTTGAGGAAAATATCGGTGCGGGCGTTGATGAAAGCAGGCACTCCCGCAACATCGCAAGATTCGCGCATGGCGGCGACACGCGCGGCTTGGGTTTCAATGCCGTAAAGTTCTTTAGTACCAACAATTTGGTCTTCGAAGTTGAAGCCGATTACGCCGGTTTCTAGCGCGCGTTTGACATTGGCCGATATGCCAAAAGTATCTTCGGCATAGGCGCCTTCAAGGTCCATCGTGACCGGGATATCGACCGCCTCAACAATGCGGCGGGCGTTGTCCAGCGCCGCATCAAAGGGGATGTTCTGCCCATCCGAAAACCCCTGCGCCATCGCGACCGGAGCACTGCCGGTCGCTAGTGCCTTGGCCCCCGCATCGCGCACAGCGGCGGCGCTGCCGGGGTCCCAGATATTGTAAAGGATGACCGGATCGCCCTTCTTATGCAGGGCGGCAAAGGTCTCTGCTTGGGTAATCTGGTTGGTCATGGCCGGTCTCCTGTCGCTGCTATGGCGGCAGTTAACCGTGTAACTGGTCGGCGCGTAAAGATATTTCGCGCCGAGGGGTACAATACTGTTATCGGTCCGTGATCAGACCAGGCGCGAGGTGTCTTTCGCGGCGCGCACGAAATCGCGGAACAGAGGGTGCGGGTCGAAGGGTTTGGATTTCAGTTCCGGATGGTACTGAACACCGATGAACCATGGGTGATCCGACCATTCGACGATTTCCGGCAGGCGGCCATCCGGCGACATGCCCGAGAAGTTCAGGCCCGCTTTTTCCAGCTTGTCGCGGTACTTGATGTCAACTTCATAGCGGTGTCGGTGGCGCTCCTCGATCTGGGTGCTGCCATAGACATCTGCGACTTTCGAGCCTTCGGCCAGGACGGCGTTATAGGCGCCTAGGCGCATGGTGCCGCCCTTGTCATCACCGACTTTGCGTTCGACCTTGTGGTTGCCCTGCACCCATTCCTTGAGGTGGTAAACCACTGGCTCAAAACGCTTTTTCCCAGCCTCGTGGTCGAATTCCTCGGACCCGGCCTCGGTGATTCCCGCCGCATTGCGTGCAGCTTCGATCACCGCCATCTGCATGCCCAGACAGATGCCCAGATAGGGCACTTTATGCTCGCGCGCGTATTGAGCGGCCTTGATCTTACCCTCGGTCCCACGCTCGCCAAAGCCGCCGGGGACGAGGATGGCGTGGAAACCTTCCAGATGGGGGGCGACATCCTCATTGTCAAACACCTCGGCATCGACCCATTCGACCTTGACCTTGACCCGATTGGCCATGCCGCCATGGGTCAGGGCCTCGGCGATCGACTTATAAGCGTCTTCCAACTGGGTGTATTTGCCGACGATGGCCACTTTCACCTCGCCTTCGGCGTTGTGGATGCGGTCGCTGACATCCTCCCACTTGGCCAGATCGGGCTTGGGCGCAGGGCTGATCTGGAACGCGTCCAGGACCGCCTGATCCAGACCTTCGCGGTGATAGGCCAACGGGGCGTCATAGATGGTGGACAGATCCTGCGCTGCAATAACGCTATCGGGGCGGACGTTACAGAACAGGGCCAGCTTTTCGCGTTCTTTCGTCGGAATCGGTCCTTCCGAGCGACACACCAGAATGTCAGGCGCAAGACCGATCGAGCGCAGCTCTTTCACCGAATGCTGGGTCGGTTTGGTTTTCAGTTCACCCGAGGCTTTGATGTAGGGCAGCAGCGTCAGATGCATGAAAAGGCACTGACCGCGCGGCTTGTCTTGGCTGAACTGACGAATGGCTTCAAAGAAGGGGAGGCCTTCGATATCGCCCACTGTGCCGCCAATTTCGCAGAGCATGAAATCAACCTCATCCTCCCCAATGGCGATGAAATCCTTGATCTCATTGGTGACGTGCGGGATCACCTGAATGGTTTTGCCGAGGTAATCCCCGCGCCGCTCTTTCTCGAGCACGTTGGAATAAATCCGGCCCGAGCTGACCGAGTCGGTTTTACGTGCGGCCACGCCGGTGAATCGCTCATAGTGGCCAAGGTCCAGATCGGTCTCGGCCCCGTCATCGGTGACGAATACCTCGCCATGTTCAAACGGTGACATGGTGCCCGGATCAACGTTCAGGTAGGGGTCCAGCTTGCGCAGACGCACCGAATACCCTCGGGCCTGTAACAGCGCGCCCAAAGCCGCCGAAGCCAGTCCTTTGCCCAAGGATGAAACCACACCACCAGTGATGAATATAAAACGCGCCATGTTGTTCGGCTGCTCCCGTGAGACGTCATTATCAGCTGCCCGGCGGCTTACAAAAAACCGCTGCATCACGGGACTTCACATATAAAGGATTCGCGCACATAGCGCAAGAGAACCGCAAGATGCTGTTGCAGTTCCCTTATGAATTTCTAGGTTTTGTGGCTTAGTCGGCAGCCTGCGGGATCAGCGGAGCGTTGTCGCCTTGTGCTGGCGGCAGCAGTTCATCCGCAGATGGAACCGCCGGAGCGCTTTCCTCAGCCGGTGCCGGAGCAGGTACGCCCAAACGATCAATTACTGAGCTGCCCGAAGATTTCTGAGCGGCCAGAATCGTCAGCGTGATCGAGGTTACGATGAAACACGCAGCCAGGATCCAGGTCAGCTTGCCCAGAGCGGTCGCTGCCGCGCGGCCGGTCATGGCCCCGCCGCCACCGCCACCCATGCCAAGGCCACCGCCTTCGGAACGTTGCATCAGCACAACGACAATCAGGCCCAAAGCCAGAAGAAGGTGGATGATGAGAACAACGTTTTCCATGGTGGTCCTGTACAGCGTGGCGTGTATCGCGTGGTACTTATGCAAGTTTGCCAGCGGGGGCAAGTCACGAGTTGGCATCACGAGCAGTGATGCTTCATATCACACCAAAGAGACTGGACAGGGTGCGGTTCTGTCGCGCAGGCTGCGCCCCATGCCACATGATGATCACGACCACCCGCACGCCCTGTTGCCCCCTGAACCCGCGCTTCGCGTCAAGGCGCTTGAAACGATTCTGACCCGCAAAGGCCTGATCGATCCGGCCGCTTTGGATGAGATCATTGATACCTATCAAAACAAGATCGGCCCGCAAAACGGCGCGCGAGTCGTTGCCAAGGCCTGGAGCGATCCTGATTTCAAGGCCGCGTTGCTGGAAGATGCCACTTTGGTCGTGGCTGATCTGGGGTATTACGGTCGGCAGGGTGAACACTTGGTTGTGGTGGAAAACACGCCCGAGCAGCACAACATGGTCGTATGCACTTTGTGCAGCTGTTATCCGTGGCCGCTGCTGGGTATCCCCCCCGGCTGGTACAAATCCGACGCCTACCGCGCCCGCGCCGTGCGCGAGCCGCGCAAGGTTCTGGCCGAATTTGGCGTGACGCTGCCCGAAGATACATCCGTACGGGTGTGGGACTCGACCGCCGAGATTCGCTATCTTGTCCTGCCGATGCGTCCGGAGGGGAGCGAGGGGCTGAGCGAGGAAGAACTCGCCGCGCTGGTCACCCGTAACAGTATGATCGGCACCGGGCTGCCCAAGGTGCCATCATGACGCGGGTTCATGACATGGGAGGGCGTTTTGGCGATGGCGCGGTTGTGCCGGAGGCTGAGGACGCTCCGGTCTTTGCGGAAGACTGGCACGCGCGGGCTTTGGCCGTGACAGTGGCTTCAGATTTTCTAGGTCAGTGGAACATCGATATCAAACGCCATGCTCGCGAATGCTTGTTACCCCAAGACTACAGCCGTTTCTCGTATTATGAGAAATGGATATCTGCGTTGGCGGACATGCTGGTTGATAAAGGCGTACTGACATTGGATGACCTGCGTGGAGTGGAACGGGAAACTACGCACCCTTTGGCCGAGCGAGCCATAAAGGCGGAAGAGGTAGCAAGTGCGTTGGCCAAGGGCGGACCCTCAGAACGCCCGTCGGACATTGCCGTTCGGTTTCAGTCGGGCGACGCGGTGCAGACTTTGCGACGCTCGGCCAACCGTTTGGCTGAGGGCGGTCACACCCGTTTACCCGCCTATGCCGCGGGCGCGACCGGGCGCGTCGTTAGGCTGCATGGCACCCATGTGCTGCCGGATTCCAACGCCCATGGATTGGGTGAGGCCCCTGAGCCGCTTTACGCCGTCGCGTTTCCCGCCTCGGAGCTTTGGGCAAATCCTGAGCATCCGGCGGATGAGGTCGTATTGGACCTGTGGCAATCTTATCTGGGGCCCGCATGAGCGATTGTATCACCCATTCGGCCCCGGAGCCGATTTTCGCCGAGCCCTGGCACGCGCAGGTTTTTGCAGTCACCGTAGCTTTGAACGAAGCGGGCCGGTTTGATTGGTCGGACTGGGCAGAGCGGTTTTCCAATACTTTGAAACGGAACGGCCTCAAAAAAGAACTGGATGGTGGTGATGATTACTTTCACGCTTGGTTGGAGACCTTGGAGGCGCTGCTGGCTGAGCAGGGAGAAGCACCCACTGATGATGTCCAAGATTTTCGTAATGCATGGGAAGAGGCCTATCTGACAACACCCCACGGTCACCCCGTACACTTGCGCTAAAAGCAGAAGGGGCGCTGCCCCCGCCGCCCGTCCGGGCGGCTCCCCCGAGGTACTTTTGGCCAGATGAAGCAGGGGATCCGTTTTTCATCTGGCCCAAAACACCTCCGCCGGAGGCATCGCGCGCAGCGCGATTTTCAACTGCGGCGAAATATCGGTTTCCCTGCCGTCTGTGCCCCGCTATATGAGCCGGGTTTGATTATTCAGCGCAAAAGGACCGGATATGGCCAACGTGGTTGTTGTCGGCGCCCAGTGGGGTGACGAAGGAAAAGGCAAGATCGTCGACTGGCTCAGCGAGCGTGCAGACGTGATCGCGCGTTTTCAGGGTGGACATAATGCCGGGCACACACTGGTCATTGAGGGCGAGGTATACAAATTGCACGCGCTGCCTTCGGGCGTGGTGCGCGGCGGCAAGCTAAGTGTGATCGGCAATGGTGTTGTTCTTGATCCGTGGCACCTGATCAAAGAGATCGGAACAATCCGTGCACAAGGCGTCGATATCACGCCTGAGACGCTGATGATTGCTGAAAACACTCCGCTGATCCTGCCGTTCCATGGCGAGTTGGATCGTGCGCGCGAGAGCCAGAATTCGGTCGCCAAGATAGGGACGACCGGTCGCGGGATCGGTCCGTGTTATGAGGACAAGGTCGGGCGTCGCGTGATCCGCGTGGCTGACCTGGCCGATGACGCAACGCTGGCGCTGCGGGTGGATCGGGCGCTGGTCCATCACAACGCGCTGCGCAATGGTTTGGGGCTTGATCCGATCGATCGGGATGCGTTGATCGCGCAGCTGAAAGAGATCGCGCCGCAGATTTTGCCTTTCGCAGCACCGGTGTGGAAGGTGCTGAATGAGAAGCGCAAGGCGGGCAAGCGTATCCTGTTCGAAGGCGCGCAGGGCGCGTTGCTGGATATTGATTTCGGGACCTATCCGTTTGTGACATCGTCAAATGTGATTGCAGGCCAGGCCTCAACGGGCGTCGGAATCGGACCGGGCTCGATCGACTTCGTTCTGGGCATTGTCAAGGCTTACACGACCCGCGTGGGTGAGGGGCCATTCCCCACCGAGTTGGACGATGCAGATGGCCAGCGTCTGGGCGAACGGGGACATGAGTTCGGCACGACGACGGGTCGCAAGCGACGCTGCGGGTGGTTCGACGCCTGTCTGGTACGCCAAACCTGTGCGACCAGCGGTGTGAACGGCATTTCGCTGACCAAATTGGATGTTCTGGATGGGTTCGAGACGTTGAAAATCTGCGTTGGATACGAGCTGGATGGCAAACGTCTGGACTATCTGCCGACAGCCGCCGATCAACAGGCGCGCTGCACGCCGATCTACGAAGAGATGCCAGGGTGGAGCGAATCAACCGAAGGTGCACGCAGCTGGGCTGATCTACCGGCCAACGCAATCAAATATGTGCGCAGGGTCGAGGAACTGATCGATTGCCCGGTTGCCCTATTGTCCACCAGCCCGGAGCGGGAGGATACCATTTTGGTGACCGACCCGTTTGCAGATTGATGAGCGGCGGCGAAAAACCCGGCCTCAGCTACAAAGCACGGCGGCGCTGGTCTCTGGTACTGCTGCTGGTCGGGTTGCCAGTCTATATCGTAGCGGTTGTGACTATCGTGAACTGGCTTGACCGCCCGCCAATCTGGCTGGAGCTTTTGGTCTATGTCGCGTTGGGCATTCTATGGGCATTACCCTTCAAGTTTGTCTTTCGTGGTGTGGGTAAAGAAGACCCAGATCAGGATCAAAATTAGACTTTCCGACTGCCGTTGAGTCATTCGCGAGGCACGCTGACTGCAGCTTAAACGCGTTGCAGGTAAGGGCGGTTAGGGTATGAACAAAGGGCTTTTCGCGGCGTTCGCCGTGTCTTGTGCCGCATATGGCGCTCAGGCTGGAGACTGGAACTACACGGTTGCACCCTATGTTTGGGGACCAGAATTCAGGACCTCCCTTGATATGGGGCCGAACCCGCCGGTGAACGGGGACACCTCGATCTTCAATATTCTAAAGGGGGCCTTTCTGATTGCAGGCGAGGCCCGAAATGGCCGATGGTCCATTGGAGGCGAGTTCAATTACCTGAACCTTGGAGACGATGTTTCCATCGGACCATTTGACAACGCATCCAGTTGAGAGCTTGAAGGCACCATGACATCGCTGGGGGCCGGTTTCGCGGTTTATGAAGATTAACAGTCGCGGCTGGAAGCGATTGCCGGGCTGCGCCATTGGGATCTTGATGTCTTAACCACGGTGCTGGATCGCACATTCAGCATGCTGACCCATTGGTTGGAGCGCGCTACAGTCATGCTCTGAACGATCGATGGAGTGTCACCGCAATGGGAAACATTGGCGGCTTTGGTTATGGTGCAGAGTTACAGTGGGAGGCGCTGGTACAAGCCAGCTAGAAATGACGACCTCGCATCAGCGTCGCCGGTGGGTACCGCCATCTGGATGTTGAGTTTCAAGATGGACGTGAAGTGATCGATCCGATCCTGACCGGCCCCTACGTGGCGTTGGCCTTTTTATTCTAATCTGGTTGGTCGCGCTGAAGCCGCGCTATTAAGAGAATTAGGGCCAGAGTATCCTCTGACCCTACTACGACTCGAGGGGGGTAATGCATACGCTGGGAACTAGCCCGCGGCGCGTTCGTCGTCATTGGGGCGGAAGCCGATTTCGGTTGAGGCGGCGAATCGACCACCTCCGGCTTTCTCGATCTTTCCATCGCGAAGCAACTGACCGAAGGAGCGCAAGCTTTCTTCGCGATTAAACGCATCTTGCTTAAGCGAGCGGACCTTGTTCATAAGTTGCGGGCGCGAGAACTGCTCTTGACCTTCGATAAAGGACAGATAGGCAGCTGCAGCTTCAAGCAGATCAGGCAGCGACTGGGCGCCCTGTTCCTGTGCGAAAGTGGCAAATCCGCCTTCTTCTTCACCCGTGTCTTCATCAGTTGAAGTGATCCGGCGCGGCGTAACAGGGCCAGTATCGGCGTTCTCGGTATCGATGCGCTGTTCGGCAACCAGCTTCAAGGGGGCAGCCGATTCTGGGGTCGGGCGCTGGCTGGTGACTTCAACCGCGGGACGACGTGGATTGACGACTGAGGCCAGATCGCCGCGAAAATCATCTTCGGGTGTCTTTGTCTTGTCGCCTACGGCTTCGCGTTCGGCCTCGGTTGCAGCGACCGCAGCGCGCAAGTGCGAGTAGGTTTCACGCTGATCGCTGGTGGCGGGATCGTCCAGCTGAACATCTGCTTCGTCCATTAGGCGCGAGACGTCCTCATCTGGTCCGGAAATACTGGGCACGTCAGCTTCAGAAATTGCTTCGAGTTCGGATTCAACAAGCGCGATCTCATCCAACAAAAGCGCTTCTTCCTCGACCGAGATGATGCCGTGCTCGATTCCGCTCAATGCCTCAGAGGCAACACTGCTGGCTTCATCGCCTAGAATGTTTGATGGGTTTTCTTCCTCGACTTCAGGCGCCTCATCATCCAGATCAGAAAACAGAACGTCTTTTTCCGTTACATCAGCTGTGGCAGGTTCCGACGCTTCGATTTCTTCAGCTTCATTCGCCGATTCCGCGGTAGCGACCAATGCACTTAGATCGTCGGAGGTCTCCTCAACCGTTTCATTTGAGGTCTCTTCAACCAATTCATCTGAGCTTTCTGGTTCCGTAACATGAGCAGCCTCGTCGGCCTGTGCTTCGGCTAACTCTTCGACGTGTTCCGGTTCGGCAGTCAGCTCGGGCTCGGGCGCAGGGAAGGTATCTTCTTCTGTTTCCTGCAAGTCGGCGGGATCCAATGCGCCTGCTTCAAAGGCGGCAGAGATGGCATCAACCTTTGGCTTCACAGGCTGAAGATAGCTGGAGTCTTCGTCCTCTGAATAGCCGGGGGAGACTTCTTCGGAATGCGAAACCACAGCCCGGATGCGCTGGAGTTTGGCCGCAATACTGTCCGCCGCAGGGCTGTCCGCTGCAGGAGCGGAATGTGCCGCGACGGGCGCAGGGGCGGGGGGAACGACATCGGTGGTCTGTACAGGTGCAGGCTCAGGCGCACTCGCGACTGCAGCGGGGGTCGGTACTGCAGGGGCATCGGTCTCGGTCGCGCGTAGCAGCAGACCGGTGTCGTTCTGACTGGCTTCTACCTTTCGTGCGACATCGCGCTGGGCGATGCGGGTCAGCATCTCGGCATCGGGCTGAGGGGGCTCAGAACCAAAATAGCGGTCGTCCGCCGCGAGATCCCGGAAATACTCGGCTATGGCTTTCATCGTTTCAAATGAATCGTCGAAGCCTTCGAGCGTGCATGAAAAGGTTCCGTAGGAAACGGTAAGTACCTTGTTGTTCTGTACCATCAGACGCATGTCCTTTACAAACTACCAGGCCGATCGCCAGACACAGCAGCAGCAATCGACTCGAAACTCTAGTCATGAAGCTACCATTTTGTGGTTTCATTATGTCCAAAACCGGGAATTATGGTCAATCTTGTGGAATCTGGTGTGATTGTTCAGGCTGAAATGCCAATCGGTCTGTTTGGCGGGGGGGAAATCACATCTGAAGATGTGAGTCTGGTCCTGAATCGCGTCAAAAGCGCTGTTGCAGCGGATGGGGGCGCTGCCGCGTTGATTGATTCGGGTCGAATTCCGGATGCGGTGATCGGCGATTTCGATTCGCTTTCATCCAGCCATTGCGCGCAGATACCCGCTGATCGGCTGCATCCAATATCCGAACAGAACAGCACCGATTTCGACAAAGCCCTTCGAAATGTCAGTGCCCCGGTCGTCCTTGCAGCGGGATTTCTGGGCGCTCGGGTTGATCACCAGTTGGTCGCGTTCAATACGCTCGTTCGTTTGCAGGACCGGCCCTGTATTTTGCTGGGTGCGCAAGAGATCGTTTTTCATGCGCCGCCCCGCATCGCGTTGGAGCTGATACCGGGAGACACCGTGTCATTGTTTCCTCTGCAGCGAGTGACCGGACGCAGCAACGGCCTGGAATGGCCAATCGATGATCTCGTGCTTGAGCCGGATGGGCAGGTCGGGACCTCGAACCGCGCACTGGGCGCTTTCACGCTGGAAATTGACGGACCGGGATTGCTAACGATCCTGCCGCGTGCGGCGCTAGATCAGGTCATGCAGGCGTTTCTGTCGGGCCAGACCGGGCATTGGCCCGCTCGTGCAGGATGACATAAAGCCCGGCAGCGATGGTGATGCCGATGCCAATCGCCGCCAGCCCGTTGGGCAGGTCGTGGAAAATCAACCAGCCGATCAGGGTGGCGACAGGAATTTCAAGATATTGCATCGGGGCGAGGGTCGCGGACGGTGCATAGCGCAGCGACCATGTCATCAGAAGATGTGCCACAGTGCCCAGCACGCCGATGCCCAGCAGCAGCCAAAGCGTTTCACCCTTGGGCATCGTCAATGACATGGCGGGCAGGTCAGCCTGAGAGCCCACATAGACGATCGGCAACAAGAGAGCTGTCGCCATAGCCCCCGAAACCGCTTGCAGCGCAACCGGGTCTGTTTCTTTGGCAATCTGGCGTGTGACCAGCATGAACAGGGCAAAGACCACGGCGACGATCAAAGGCAGTAACGCAGGAGCGCCAACCTGCGCAAAGCTAGGTTGGATGACGAGCAAAGTGCCGATGAAACCCACGACACAGGCAATCAGGCGGCGCGGGCCGACTTGTTCGCCAAGAACGTACTTGCCCAGCAGCAGCATGATAAACGGCATCACAAAAGCAATGGCGACAGTATCGGCCAGCGGCATATATTGCAGCGCGGTAAACATCGCCGCGATCCCAAAAATGTGCAGCAGCGTACGGACCATCGTCAGACGCAGGACCATTGATGTCATCCGCCACGGCTTGCCGGTCACAGCGATGAGCGGGATCAGGATCATCGCTTGCACACCGAACCGCACCAGAACCAACAAACCCAGAGCAATGGTTTCGCCCAACAGCTTCGCCATCCCGTCACCAAGCGGAGCGAGCACGCAAAAGCCGAGCATCAATACGATGCCAAAAACGGGACGATCCTGAGTCATGTGCGCGACGCTAGCGTTTTCGCGGCAGAGGGGGAAGCTCTGATCTCAGGTGTCGGACAGGGGTTGGACTTTGGTGTAATCCGGGCCGATGCAGGTGGGCAGGCCATCACCAAGCTGCATCCAGCTTAGCTTTTCCTCGTGCGCGACATGCAAGGTCGGGGTCAGCGCTTCGGGGTTTTCTAGCGTTGCCACATAGAGGTGCATCACATCCGACATCACGGTAGACCGAAAGGATATAGGCGTACCGCAATGGGGGCAAAAACTGCGCTCGACCCCGGGGGAGGAGTTAAACCTTGTCGGCTGTTCTCCGGTCCAGCGCCAATTGCCGTCGCGCACCCCGAAATAGGTGGTCATCGGGGCCGCGCATTGGCGACGGCAGCTATCGCAATGGCAGGTGACACAGGACAGAACCGGAGGGTCAACCTCGTATCCGATCTTGCCGCATAGGCAATGTCCACGCATGTCACCCGCTCTTTCTCGCTGTTAGATCAGCAGTTCGGCACGTTGACGGCCAGCCCGCCCAATGAGGTTTCCTTGTACTTCGCGTGCATATCCTCGCCGGTCTGGCGCATAGTTTCAATGGCTGCGTCCAGGGGCATGAAGTGCTTACCGTCACCGCGCAGGGCGAGTGACGCTGCCGAAACGGCCTTGATCGCGCCAAGGCCATTGCGTTCGATACAAGGCACCTGCACCAAGCCCGCGACCGGGTCGCATGTCATGCCGAGGTGATGTTCGAGCGCGATCTCGGCGGCGTTTTCCACCTGCTCGGGCGTACCACCCATCACAGCGCACATGCCGGCGGCAGCCATGGCCGAGGCACTTCCGACCTCTGCCTGACAGCCCGCCTCGGCGCCCGAGATCGAGGCGTTGAACTTGACCAGACCGCCGATGGCGGCCGCGGTGAGCAGGAAATCCTCGACATGGCTTTCGGACGCGCCGGGGACATGATCGAGGTAATAACGCAAGACTGAAGGCAGCACGCCTGCCGCGCCATTGGTGGGGGCGGTGACAACCTGACCTCCGGCGGCGTTTTCCTCGTTCACGGCCATCGCATAGACGCTCATCCAGTCATTGATCGTATGCGGCGCGTTCAGGTTCATGCCGCGTTCGGCCAGCAGGGCATCGTGGATCCCCTTGGCGCGGCGGCGCACGCTAAGGCCACCGGGCAGGATGCCATCGGTTTTCAAGCCGCGCTCGATACAGTCATTCATGACCTGCCAAAGACGTGCCGTGCCTTTGGCAAAGCTATCCGCGCAACCGCGCGCGATTTCATTTTCGCGCTTCATCTGAGCGATGCTTTTGCCGTTGTCCTTGGCCATCTGCAGCATTTCGGCCGCGGATTTGAACGGGAAGGGCACAGGCGCACCTTCGTCGGTTGCTTTGCCTTCGGCCAATTCTTCTTCGGTCAGGACAAAGCCGCCGCCGATGGAATAGTAGACCTGCCGCAATATGACATCGCCTTGTGCGTCAGTGGCCATCAGGATCATGCCGTTGGCGTGGCCGGGCAGATTGTTGTCGTAGTCAAATATCAGATCGGCCTTGGGATCGAAGCTTAGCGTAGGCAACCCTTCTGGGGTCACCGTATGCGTATCGGAAATCTGCGTCAGCGCGGCCTCGGCCTTTTCGTTGTCATACGTGTCGGGCACGAACCCGGCGAGACCAAGGATCGTAGCGCGGTCAGTCGCGTGGCCGACGCCGGTGAAAGCAAGCGATCCATGCAATGAGCCGCGCAACCCCGCAAATTCAAACGGTGATGCGCGCATCAGATCAAGAAACCGTGCAGCGGCGACCATAGGGCCCATGGTGTGTGACGACGATGGGCCAATGCCCACTTTGAACATATCGAAAACTGAGAGAAACATATCAGGTAGCTGAGCCTTCTGGAGGAGTGGCGTAGGTTGGAGATGTGAACGGCGTCGCTCCCAAACCCTCGGCGGCGATGACCGATCGGGTTGCCGGGCGAAATTCGAGTTGATGCAGTATCTTTTGCAAATAGGGTGTGTCGGCCAGCTGATACCAACTGCGGTCAGCCTTGGCGGGATAAAGCGCCATCCAGCGCATCATGCAGGCGACATAGACGGTCAGGGCCGAGGGCACCTGCGTGTTGAACCAATCGGGCGCGCCTTGGGCCAAATCATCCAGCCGCTTCAGATGCTGGCGCAATCTGGGGCGAATACCGGCACGCAACGCTTCGGCCTGTGCTGCGTCAATGTATTTCTCAGCGTAGAACAGGATGCGCAGATCGGCGTGCAATGTGTTTGAAGCAAAGAACAGCCATTTCAGAAACGCCGCCCGATCGGCGCTTTCGGGCGCGGGGGCCATCTGTCGGTGCGTGTCGGCCAGCCACAACAGGATTGCGGCAGTCTCGAAAATTGGTCCTTGTGGTGTTTCCAATACGGGAATCAGCCCATTGGGATTCAGTGCACGATAAGCGGCACTGTCTTGTGCGTTACGTGTGCGATCGACCAGCGCCGTCTCATACGTCAAGCCCATCTCTTCCAAAGCCAATCGGATTATCAGCGAGGCATTGTCGGGGGCATAGTGAAGGCGATAAGTCGATTCCATGACGTCTTTCTAGAGTGTCTGGCGACTAGTATAGTGATCGATTACGACGTTTCCTATAGGAAACTCGTCGTTAAGTGTTAAGTAAGCGCTGCGATCGAGTGAATTGCCTCTCGCAGTTGCGCGGGGCATTCCCTATAAGTCCGTCAATATTCTGAGGGGAAGCTGCCATGATCAAGGATTTGTCGCCCATCGACAAAGCAAAATATGTTGCGGCCTGCCGTGCCGCCGATCTTGTCCAAAGTGGAATGCGCGTGGGCCTGGGGACCGGATCGACCGCCGCGTGGCTGGTCCGGCGTCTAGGCGAGAGGGTGCGCGACGAAGGTCTGTCGATCAAAGGCGTTCCGACCTCGACCGCAACCGCGCAATTGGCGCGCGAAGAGGGGATCGAGGTTATCTCGCTGGATCAGGCTGGGTGGTTGGACCTGACCATAGACGGCGCGGATGAATTCGATGGTGAATTCAATCTGATCAAGGGCGGCGGTGCTGCGCTGCTGCAGGAAAAGATCGTGGCCACGGCCAGCGACCAGATGGTGGTGATCGCCGATGCCGGCAAAGAGGTCGAGACGCTGGGCGCGTTCCCCTTGCCGGTTGAGGTGATCCCATTCGGCTGGCAGACCACCCGCACGCTGATCGAAGAGGCGCTGGACACGATGGATGTGCTGGGCACGTCGGTTACTTTGCGGATGAATGGCGAGGCCCCCAAGGTCACGGATGAGGGCAATCACATATTGGACCTGCACCTCAAACGGATCGGAAATGCGCGGCAGTTGGCGCTGGTGATGAACCAGATCCCCGGCGTGGTCGAGAACGGGTTGTTCATCGACATTTGCGACAAAGTAATCGTCGGCCATGGTGACGGGCGCGTTGAACTGCGCGACCTCAATGAAGGCACTGTGCTGACCAACATGCTGGGCGAGGGTGGGGACAACCTGTTCTCCGATCTGGCAGATTAAGGTCAGGTCAGATAGCGCGGCGGGTATCTGATGAAATCTTGATATTTCAGCGCTCAGGGGTTGGCAGTTTGAATTTTGCGCCCAGATATCCACTGAATATTAGCCACGCGGCAAGCAAAGGAACGCATGTATGAGCTTTGACTATGATCTGTTCGTCATCGGAGGTGGCTCGGGTGGTGTACGCGCGGCGCGTGTAGCTGCGGGTGAGACCGGTGCCAAAGTGGCGCTGGCAGAAGAGGATCGTTACGGCGGAACCTGCGTGATCCGCGGCTGTGTGCCCAAAAAATTGATGGTTTTTGCCAGCGAATTTTCTGGGATGGTCGGAGATGCTCAGGCATTCGGTTGGGATGTTCGGCCCGGTGAGTTCGACTGGAATTTATTCCATGGCAAGTTGGTGACCGAGTTGGACCGTTTGGAGGGCGTTTATCGCAACATCCTTAAAAACAACGGTGTCGAAAGCTTTGATCAGAGGGCCCGTGTGGTCGATCCGCATACGGTTGAACTGGCTGACGGGACGCGCAAGACCGCCAAGCACATCCTGATCGCCACGGGTGGGCGTCCGGTTGTGCCCGAGTTTCCCGGCTCGGATCTGGCGATCACCTCAAACGAGATATTCCATCTGGAAAAATTACCCGAAAACATCCTGATTGTGGGTGGCGGCTATATCGCAAGTGAGTTTGCCGGCATCATGAACGGATTAGGGGTGAAGACTACCCAGTTCTATCGTGGACCTCAGATTTTGCGCGGCTTCGACGAAGAAGCGCGCGGTCTGATCTGCGACGAGATGCGCCAGAACGGCATTGAT
The DNA here is from genome assembly GCF_056535285.1 of Ruegeria sp. O11. NCBI lineage: Bacteria > Pseudomonadati > Pseudomonadota > Alphaproteobacteria > Rhodobacterales > Roseobacteraceae > Ruegeria > Ruegeria sp. O11. The sequence goes on from NZ_JBQERS010000001.1 coordinate 226,661, forward strand.
GTGCGCCTGGAAACCAACGTAGTCGAAATGACCAAAGATGGCGACAAGATCCGTGTCAAAGCCACAGATGGCAGTGAAGATCAGTTCGATGTGGTGATGTATGCCACCGGCCGCGCACCCAATGCAGATGATCTTGGGCTCGAGGCGCTGGGTGTCGAACGCGGTCGCAAGGGCGAGATCATCGTAGATGAATACAGCCAGACCGGCGTGCCATCGATCTACGCCATTGGCGACGTGACGGATCGGGTGAACCTGACTCCGGTTGCGATCCGCGAGGGAATGGCCTTTGTCGAGACGGTTTTCAAGGGCAACCCGACCCCCGTGGACCACGAACTGATCCCGACCGCGATCTTCACGCAGCCAGAAATGGGCACAGTAGGCCTCAGCGAAGAAGAGGCGGCGGCGCAGGAATCGATCGAGGTTTATGCGACCTCATTCAAGCCGATGCAGAAATCATTTGCAGGAGGCTCGCAGAAGGTTCTGATGAAGCTGATCGTGTCACAGGCGACGCGCAAGGTGCTGGGTTGTCACATTGTGGCTCCGGGCGCGGGCGAGATGATCCAACTGGCTGGAATTGCCGTGAAGATGGGGGCCACCAAAGAAGATTTCGACCGCACTGTTGCAGTTCACCCAGTCATGGCCGAAGAACTGGTGACAATGCGGCAACCTGTGCGCACGGCTTGATTTGCAAGCGCGCGCACACACGTTACAAGGGAACCCGTGATCACACGGTCCAATATAAGGGAAAAGATACACATGGCGGGCAACAGCGGCGGCCCCTGGGGGGGCGGAGGCTCATCCGGAGGCGGAGGAAATCGGGGTAACAACGGGGACGGGCGCAAGCCCCCCGAAGGCGACGGCCCGCAGATCCCCGAGATCGACGAGCTGATGAAAAAAGGCCAGGAGCAGCTGCGCGTCCTGATGGGCGGTCGTGGCGGCGGTGGCCGTGGTACAAATGGTTCGGGCGGCGGTGGTGGTCCGGCGTTTACCAAGGGCACAATTGCAATTGGTGTGCTGGTGGCAGCAGGTCTCTGGGCTGCGGCGAGCTTCTACACCGTTAAACCCGAAGAACAGTCTGTTGAGCTGTTTTTGGGCGAATTCTCGGCTGTTGGAAATCCAGGTCTGAATTTCGCGCCTTGGCCTCTTGTCACCGCAGAGGTGATTCCGGTCACCCGCGAACAAAACGAAGACATGGGTGGTGCCCGCGGCAGCGACGATGGTCTGATGCTGACCGGGGACGAGAATGTGGTCGATATCGACTATCAGGTCGTCTGGAACATTAACGACCCGGCCAAATATCTGTTTAACCTGCGCGATCCGCGCCAGACTATCCGTGCCGTTTCGGAATCGGCCATGCGTGAGATCATCGCGCAAAGCGAGCTGGCACCAATCCTGAACCGGGATCGTGGCATTATTGCCGACCGTTTGCAGGAACTGATTCAGGCGACAATGGACAGCTATGATTCAGGTGTGAACATCGTCCGTGTGAACTTCGACAAAGCCGACCCGCCGCAGGACGTGATTGCCGCGTTCCGTGATGTTCAGGCCGCCGCGCAGGAACGCGACCGGTTGCAGAACGTGGCGGATGCTTATGCCAACCGCGTTCTGGCCGAAGCGCGGGGTGAAGCCGCTCAGGTTCTGGAAGAGGCTGAGGCCTATCGTGCCCAGCAGATCAACAGCGCAATGGGTGAGGCCAGTCGTTTCAGTGCGGTTTTGGAAGAGTACTCCAAAGCGCCGGATGTAACCCGCAAACGTCTGTACCTGGAGCGGATGGAGCAGGTTCTGGGCGATGTTGACAAGATCATTCTGGATGAAAACTCGACAGGATCAGGGCAGGGCGTCGTCCCGTATCTGCCGCTGAATGAACTGCGCCGTAGCCCTGCAGGGGAGAGCAACTGATGCGTAAATCGACAATCATTCTGCCGATCGTATTCGTCGCAATCGTCGGCATCCTGTCCTCGATCTTCATCGTGGATGAGCGCGAGCGCGCGCTGGTTCTGCAATTTGGCCGCGTTGTTGCAGTGAAGGAAGAGCCGGGCTTGGCGTTCAAAATCCCGTTGATTCAGGAAGTGGTGCGCTATGATGACCGCATCCTGTCGATCGATGTGCAGCCGCTGGAAGTTACGCCTTTGGACGATCGCCGTCTCGTGGTTGACGCCTTCGCGCGCTACCGGATTTCGGACCTGAACCAGTTCCGTCAGGCGGTCGGTGTCGGTGGCATCCCGGTTGCCGAGGATCGCCTGGACCGTATCCTGCGCGCTGAAACGCGTGAGGTTCTGGGTTCGGTATCGTCCCGTGATATTCTCAGCTCGGACCGTGCTGCGCTGATGCTGCGAATCCGCAACAGTGCGATTGCCGAAGCGCAGGCTCTGGGCGTTAACGTGATCGACGTGCGTCTGAAAGCCACCGATCTGCCGCAGGCGAACCTCGAAGCGACGTTTGACCGGATGAAGGCCGAACGTGAACGTGAAGCCACTGACGAACGTGCCCGTGGTAACGAGGCGGCGCAGCGTGTACGCGCGCAGGCCGACCGGACTGTGGTTGAACTGGTGTCCGACGCAAATCGCGAGGCTGAAATCATTCGCGGTGAAGCGGATGCCGAACGGAACTCGATCTTTGCCGAAGCCTACGGTGCCGATCCGGAGTTCTTTGAATTCTACCGGTCGCTCACAGCTTACGAAAACGCCCTACAAGGCGGCAACAGTTCGTTGATCCTGAGCCCGGATTCAGAGTTCTTCAACTACCTTGCTTCGCCGACTGGACGTCGGGCGCCCGCCGCTGCGGCTTCCGAGTAATGGGTATGATCCTTCTGGCCTTTGGGCTGGTGTTGATCGTTGAGGGGCTGGCATATGCGCTGGCCCCTTCGCTTATTGAGCGCATGCTTGAGGCGCTGAGAACTCTGCCTGAACAGGCGCGGCGTTTGGCTGGATTGCTATGTGTCGTCAGCGGTTTGATCCTGTTGTGGGGCGCATATCAGGTCGGTTTTTGATGCGATGGTTTCACGCACCGGTGATTTCCCCGCGATCCCGAGTTGCGGGCTTGGCCAAACTGACTACATTGGTTGCTAAGAGGGGTGATCTTTGGTTGCCCGCAAAAGAAGTGTCGACAAGGAGACCCCAAGTGCAGGCGAAAGCGCGCAGTGTGTCCGTCCGGCGGGACGATGTTATGGTAATGATGCGGCTTATGTGGCTGGCCTTTTTGGGGATGCTGCTGGTTCTTGCACAGTCGGTGGCCGCGCAGTCGCGCGGTGACAGTCTGGCACCGCTTGCTGAAAAGATCAGCCCTGCGGTGGTCAATATTACCACCTCGACCCTGATTGAAGGTCAGACCGGTCCGCAGGGGATCGTGCCCGAAGGCTCTCCGTTCGAGGATTTTTTCCGCGAGTTTCAGGACCGCAATGGCGGGGATGACGAAAACCGCCCGCGCCGCAGCAACGCGCTGGGCTCGGGGTTCGTGATTTCGGAAGACGGGTATATCGTCACCAACAATCATGTCATCGCCGAAGCCGATGAAATTTTGGTTGAGTTCTTTCCTGGTGATGGTCAGCCTGCAGAAGAGTTGGTTGCTAAGGTGATCGGCAGGGACGAAAAAACCGATATCGCGCTGCTGAAAGTCGAAGCCGAAGGGCCGTTGAAATATGTCCAATTCGGTGACAGCGATACAGCGCGCGTCGGGGATTGGGTGATTGCGATGGGCAATCCGCTTGGGCAGGGTTTTTCGGTCTCGGCCGGGATCGTGTCGGCGCGAAACCGGGCGCTGAGCGGGTCGTATGACGACTATATCCAGACAGACGCGGCGATCAACCGAGGGAATTCGGGCGGTCCGTTGTTCAACATGAATGGCGAAGTGATCGGTGTGAACACAGCGATCCTGTCGCCCAATGGCGGCTCGATCGGGATCGGGTTCTCGATGGCCTCGAACGTGGTGATCAAGGTTGTCGATCAGTTGCGCGAGTTTGGTGAAACTCGCCGCGGCTGGCTGGGCGTGCGCATTCAGGACGTGACCGAGGATATGGCCGAGGCAATGGGTCTGGACAAACCCGGCGGCGCGCTGATCAGCGATGTGCCCGAAGGTCCCGCGAAGGAAGCCGGACTGCTGGCCGGAGATGTGATCATCAGTTTTGATGGTGTCGAGGTCGAAGATACGCGCGGCCTTGTGCGGCAGGTGGGTGAGACCACCGTGGGCAAATCGGTACGCGTAGTCGTGCACCGCGATGGCGGCACTCAGACCGTGTTGGTAACTCTTGGCCGCCGCGAGGATGCCGAGCGCGCTGAGGAAGGTGGTGAGCCAGAAGCCGAAACGCCCACCGAAGAGGACAAGAATATTCTTGGCCTGACCATCGCTCCGTTGGGCGACAGCCAGCGCGAGGAATTGGGGTTGGATGCCGATGCCGAGGGCCTGTTGGTCACCAATGTGGATGAAGCTTCGGAAGCCTTTGAGAAAGGCCTGCGCATCGGCGATCTGATCACAGAGGCGGGGCAGCAAAAAGTGACCTCAATTGCTGATCTTGAGGCTCGCATGGAAGAGGCGCGAGAGGCTGGGCGTAAATCGCTGTTGCTGCTGGTACGGCGTGGCGGAGAGCCTCGTTTTGTGGCACTGAGCCTGGAACCGTAAACAGCATTCCAATCAAAATTTAAGAAGGCCGGGTGAATATCCCGGCCTTTCTTCATTTATTCATACTTTCTTAAGAAAGAAGCCATATGCCGGGGAAGGCATATGGCTCTTGTACAGGGAGAGGTCGGTGGACAGATATCGGGGATGATAAAACCGACCTCCTACGGTAACAGGATTGACCTTAGGGCAATCTTGATGCCGCGTATGTGAAGCGGATCACATCCGTGCAACTTTAGATCAGATCAGATTCGGCAAGTTGCCGTAGTGCGTCGAAATCGTGGATTTGCAGACCTCCACGCGAGGCTTCGACCACATTGTCGCGCTTCCAAGTCGATATGGTTTTTGACACCGCTTCACGCGTTGCACCGACGAATTCAGCCAGTTCGCTTTGTGACAGCGTGATCCGAGCCGTCGGTGTGTCTTGTTGACCTGCCAAATGCAACAGCTTGCGCGCCAGTCTTATCGGCATTGGCAGGAACACCTGCTCGTTCAACTGATCGCCCATCCAACGCATGCGCACCCCCGCGAGGCGGATCAAGTCGACCGCGAGATCGGGGTTCTTTCGGATCTGTTCCATGACATCCTTGTGTCGAACGCGAAGGACTTTGGCAGGCTCTGCTGCGGTGACAGTGGCGGTCCGGGGACCGCTGTCGAACAGAGCAATCTCGCCGAACACTTCGCCAGCGCGCATCAGCCTAAGCGACAGTTTACGTCCGCTCATGGCCAAAAAGGATACCTCGAGCTTGCCGGACAGGATCGCATAAAGCGCCTCTCCTGGGTCGCCTTGTTCGAACAGTACATCGCCCCGGTCGAGCGTCAATTCTGTGGCCTGGGCCGCCAGCATTGTGCGCAGCTCTTCAGAGGCTTCGGATAGGAATCCGCTATTGGGGAAAGCCATCATGCGGGCGATTGTCTCCGGAGTTGAGTGGTGCGGGTGGTGCCCCAGCTTTCCACAGCTTGCGTTCTAAGCCAAGAAAATTCATCAGATATTAACGCTGAGTGATCCGACCAGTTACTGATCCGGGTCATCCATATAGCGTTGCAGCATGCTGAACTGCATCATCAGGAACGCCATCAGCGCGATGGGAAAGCCGAAGGTTTCGATCTTGACCCAAAGGTCGGTCGACATTGTTCTCCAGACCAGTTCATTGGCGACCGCAAGCACTGCAAAACAGGCACACAGTCGGCGCGTCAGGATCATCCAGCCTTCGTCACGCATGGGCAGCATTTCGTCCAGAACGTATGCCAGGTAGGACTTTCCCTGCAAAAGACCGATCCCAAGGATGGCGGAAAAGAAGCCATAGACCAGCGTTGTTTTCATCTTGAAAAACCGCTCATCATTGAACCAAGCGGTAAGGCCACCGAAGAAAATCACCATGAACGCAGTGAAAATCTGCATGCGGCTGAGCTTGCCTGTGAGGTACCAGAGGATGCCCATTGCGGCGAGCATCAGCGGTACAAACAGGATGGTGGCGACGATAAAGCCCGAATACTCGGTGCCACCGATCACGAAATTGTCATCACGCAGGCGCAGGTAGATGAAGAAGAAGGCTAGCGGAGGCCCAAGTTCCAGAACCTGTTTGAGGAAAGGGTTGATGTCTTTTTTCTCTGCCATGATTCCAACCTACTGCTTACCCGCCCATTTCAACTATTACGGCACCGAGTGCAATCAATGCCATTAATGCAATGCGCCTGGGGCCGACGGTTTCTTTTAGCACTAGCCAACCGATGAGCGCGGCGAAGACGGTTGAGGTTTCGCGCAGGACGGCGGCTTCTCCGACCTTGTCGAGCCGCGTGGCCAACATGACCGCACCAAAAGACAGCGGTGCGACGATACCGCCGACAAAACCGCGCAGCATCAGGGGGCCGAGTGCTGGTCGGTGAATCATTGCACGGTATCGAAGCGCGGCGTAAATCGGCATGGCGGCTCCGTCGATCATGAAAAACCACGCGAGGAAGGTGAACGGGTCGGCTGTGGCGCGTATGCCGTAGGCGTCATAGGTCGTATAGAGCGCGACAAAGAGGCCAGTGGCAAGCGCCAGTACCAGCGCGATATGTAGCGTGTCACGATTGGTCTCAAGATAGCGCAGGTTATAGGCGGCGAGTCCGAAGATACCTGCCAGCAAAGTGGCCACACCCAGCCATTGAACACCTGTGAATGTCTCGCCAAACAGAATATAGGCCCCGATTACGGTAAAGAGCGGACCAGTGCCACGCACGACCGGATAGACAACCGTGTAGGAGCCTTTGGTATAGGCCATCGCCTGCAGCACCTTGTAGCCGATATGGATCACCCAAACGACGCCAAAGATGGGCCACATATATGGTTCGGGCCATGGGACAACGAAAAAGGCGAAAGGCATCGCCATAAGGCAATAGCAGGCATCGATCGCCCCACGCGACATCCACGGGTCATGGCGCCCCTTTTGTAGCGCGCCGAAGACCGCATGCAGGAAGGCCGCCATCAGCGCGAGGGCGAGGGCGAGGTGGTGGCCTGCTTCGGTGCCTTCGAGGGAGATTAGCCAGTCGCTCAAATCGGGGCTTTCGCTTGGGCGGAGAGAGTGGGGGGCTGTCTGCCCCCCACGCCCCCCGAAGGTATTTTTGGCCAGATGAAGGGGCGGATCAGGTTTGCAGGCCGGTGAGGGCGGCGGCGAATTCTTCGGGGTCGAAGGGGGCGAGGTCGTCAATCTGCTCACCGACGCCAATCGCGTGGATCGGCAGACCGAACTTGTCGGCGAGGGCGACCAATACGCCGCCTTTGGCTGTGCCATCGAGCTTGGTCATCACGAGGCCCGAGACATCGGCGAGGTTGCGGAAGGTTTCGACCTGGCTAAGGGCGTTCTGGCCGGTGGTGGCGTCCAGTACCAGCAGGGTGTTGTGCGGGGCCGTGTCGTCGACCTTGCGGATGACGCGGACGATCTTGGCCAGTTCCTCCATCAGGTCAGCGCGGTTTTGCAGGCGGCCTGCTGTATCAATCATCAGAAGGTCGGCACCTTCGTTTTGCGCTTTGGTCAGGGCATCGAAGGCCAGCGAAGCGGGGTCGGAGCCTTCGGGGGCGGTCAGAACCGGCACACCTGCGCGGTCTCCCCAGACCTGCAACTGCTCGACGGCGGCGGCGCGGAAGGTGTCTCCGGCGGCGATGACGACCTTTTTGCCTGCGGCTTTGAACTGGCTGGCGAGCTTGCCGATGGTCGTGGTTTTGCCCGAGCCGTTCACGCCTACGACCAACACCACTTGTGGGCGCTTGGGGTAGATTGGCATTGGTTTGGCCACAGGGTCCATCACACGCGCGACTTCCTGCGCCAGCAGCTGTTTGATTTCCTGGGTCGAGAGTTTGCGGCCAAAGCGCCCCTCTGCCATGTTGGACGTAACGCGCAGGGCGGTGTCGACGCCCATGTCCGAGGCGATCAGAAGCTCTTCGAGCTGTTCCAGCATGTCGTCGTCCAGAGTACGGCGAACAACCGTGCGGTCTTCGTTGCGGGTAAACAGGCGGCCCAGCAGACCTTTGGAATCGGGGACTTCCGGGGGCGGAGGGGCCGGTGTGGGATCAGCCGGGATCGGAGCTGGGGGTTCGGCCGGTTGTGGCACAGGCGCAGGCTCCGGCACTTCGGGAACCGGTTGCGGTTCTGGCTCGGGGTCAGGGATCACGGGGTCAGGTGTGGTTTCCTCGCCGCCATCCTCGACAATCGCATCCAGCCCCTCTTCGAGGCGCGATGAGGATTTGAACAGCTTGTCCTTGAGCTTTGAGAAAAACGCCATTTTTGGTCTCCGCAGGTGTTCCCCTCACCTAATGCGGATTGAAAGCAGTTGCAAAGGGTCAGGTGAAGGTGATCAGAAACCCGGCCTGCGCCCCCCAATAGAGCGGCCAGACCAGATAGGGCGTAAGCTTCAGGGCCGGGTGCTTGGCGGGCAGCAGAAACTTTTCAGTCGCAAGGGTCAGGTCCGAGGCGATGAAGGCCATAGCGGCGGGCAAGGCCCAGCGTAATACACCAGTATCAGGAAGGGACAGAACGGTTATGCCCATGCCCAGGATGATCGGGATATAGGCGAGGACGGGGATCTTGAGGTCTCCGGCGCGGGGGGCGAGCAGCGTGGCCATAACGATGCCAAGAATGATCAGGGACCAGAAGGTCGCGGGGTGGTCGAAGATCAGTTCCAGGTTGCTATCGGGATGGGTCATGAACAGAGCAATATAAGCCAGATGGCCAGCCGCAAATGTGCCGATGCCTGCCATGAATGTGCTGTCGGTTTCGCGTGACAGAAGGGCATCCCCGATGGCGCAGAGGGTGAGCGCAAGGATCAGAAGCCATGGTGCATTTGCCAGTAGGGCGATTCCGGCCAGCAGGGCGACCGACGCTGTTTTCAGCGTGCTGCGCAGGGCGCTGGCAGGGCGCGGGGTTAGTGGCAGGTAGGCCAGCGCGCAGGCCCCCGCGATCCAAAACAGAAGTGTCGTCATGGTGCATCCCCGATGTTTTTGAGGCAATCATCGCCATGATCACCGCGGTGCATCAAGGCGTGACGTTGAGTTATCTTGCCGATTTGGCAGAGCCGGAAAGGTTGAATGGTACTCGGGAGCAGCATCTGACAGACTGAAGACATGTTCAGAGCTATTATGATTCTGCTGACCTTCGTGGCGCATTCCGTTGCGGCGCAGTCGCCTCTGACTGCGACTGAGTTCGATGCGTATACCCGTGGGAAGACGTTGTTTTACGGGTTCGGTGGGCAAGCCTATGGGGTCGAGCGGTATCTTCCTAATCGTCGTGTGATCTGGTCATTTCTGGATGGCAAATGCATGGAAGGGGTCTGGTACGAGCAGGAAGATCAGATCTGCTTTATCTATGAGGATCAGCTGGCGCCGCAATGCTGGGTGTTCACGGAGTTCGGCGGCGGGCTGATCGCGCAATTCGAAGGTGATCCGACTGCGACGGAGCTGTACGAGGCTGAGGATATTGGCGAAGAGATGCTGTGCTACGGGCCGGATGTCGGGGTCTGATGTCAAGCGTCGGGTGGCCTTAGCTCTTCGTAGCCAATCATGACATGTCTTTTATATGCAGGTCTTTCGGTTAACGTGTCGTAGTATCTGCTAAGATGCGGGAGCGTCGCGCGGCTTATTTCGATATCGTAGTAGCGGTAGAGCACGTGGCCGAATTGGATATCGGCCAATGTGAACGTATCGCCCGCCAGATAGGGTGAGTCGGCAAGCAGAGTATCCGCTATGGTGAGCTTGAACTCCAGATCGATGACAGCCTGTCGGATTGTCTGATCGTCCCGCTGTTTTGCAGGGGTGCGAACCACTTGCCAGAATACCGGGACGGTAAACGCCATTGCGACGTTTAGTTTTGCCCATTCCGCCCATTTGTCGATCTGTGCGCGCTGAATGGGATCTGATGGCCAGAAAGTTTCGTTCCCATATCTGGTAGCAAGATACCGCAGGATGGCACCGGTCTCCCAGAGCGGTGCGCCGTCACCATCTCTTAGAACCGGAATGGTTCGGTTTGGATTCAGGGCCTGAAACGCCGCGCTGTCCAATCCGCCAAAGCGATGACCCAGATCGTGGCGCTGGTACTCCAGATCGAGTTCGCCGACACACCACATGAGCGCCTGAACATTGGATGATGTTTTACGGCCCCAGATCGTCAGCATTGATTAGAACAACGATCCCTGATCAGGCGGTGCCTGTTTGGGTTTTTGGGTCGATGCTTTGCCCTGTGTTCCGGTTTGGAGGCGACCATCGGCGAACTCGATCTCAAGTGCCGTGTGACCGGCGGCCTGTGCTTTGGTTGTGATGACTTCCCCGTCGGCGCGCACGACGGCGTAGCCACGCCCGAGCGTCGCCTTGTAGCTCAGCGTTTCGCGCAGGCGGTCGGTGGCCTCCATTTGCTGGCGTAGGCGGTCCAGCCGCGTGGATTGCGCGGCGTTCAGGCGATCGCTCAGTCGGTTGAGGGTATCGCGCCGTGTTTCCAGCTCGCGCTGGATAGGGCGCAGAGACAAGCGCGAAGACAGATTGCGCCAGCGGTCTCGGCGGGTTTCGACGAAACTGCGCAGGGTCGAGGGGCGCAGACGGGCCGCGCTATCGAGCAGTTTGACGCGACGGTTCTGAACACCCCGGATCAGCGCGTTGGGCAGGCGTTCCGAGATTTGGTCGAGCCTTTGGCGCGGGCTTTCCAGCAGCGTATCGGGGCGGGGCAGGGCTCGGGACAGATCGCGCAGGCGCTGGCTGCGTCGTTGCACGGCATCCGTGGAGGCGCGCGACAGGCGGGCCCCTTGTTCGTTGGTCCAAGCCAGCAGTTCCATGCGGACCGGTACGGCAAGTTCGGCAGCGGCGGTTGGCGTAGGGGCGCGGCGGTCCGAGACATAGTCGATCAGGGTGGTGTCGGTCTCGTGCCCCACGGCCGAGATCAACGGGATTTCTGAGGCGGCAGTCGCGCGTGCTACGCTTTCTTCGTTGAAGCCCCAGAGGTCCTCGATTGATCCGCCCCCGCGCGCGACGATAATCAGGTCGGGTCGCGGGAGGGCCCCGCCCGGTGTGAGTTGATTGAAGCCTTCGATGGCGCGGGTCACTTCAGGGGCGCAGTTTGCCCCCTGAACCGCGACGGGCCAGATCAGAACTTTGCGCGGGAAACGATCGCGCAGCCGATGCAAGATGTCTCGGATCACCGCACCGGAGGGCGAAGTGACGACGCCGATGATCTGGGGCAGGTAGGGCAGGGGTTTCTTACGTTCAGCCGAAAACAGCCCTTCGGATTCGAGCTGTTTCTTGCGCTTTTCCAGCAATGCCATTAGTGCGCCTTGGCCGGCGACGGCGACCTCATCGACGTTCAGATTGTATTTCGACTGGGCTCCGAAAGCTGTGAGACGTCCGGTGACGACAACTTCAAGACCTTCCTCGGGAACAACCGACAAACCTGATATCTGCCCTTTCCACGTGGTGCAGGCCAGAACATTCCGGTCGTCCTTAATGTCGTAATAGAGATGCCCCGAGCGCGCCTTGAATACGCGCCCAACCTCGCCGCGTACACGGATTCGCCCGAAGGTGCCCTCGAGAGTGCGTTTCACCTCACCCGAGATGTCCGAGACGGTGTATTCGGGGGTGTTTTGGCCCGGAATCGGGTCGTCTAGCAGGTCGGACATTTCAGCGCCTTGTGTCAAATCTCTGCGCAGCTTAGAACGCCGCGCAGGCAAGGCCAAGCAGATCGGAGCGTTTCATGAATATCCTCATTCTCGGCAGCGGCGGGCGCGAACACAGCCTTGCCTGGGCGGTGATGCAGAACCCTAAATGTGATCGCCTGATTGTGGCGCCGGGCAACGCCGGGATCGCGCAGATCGCAGATTGTGCTGCACTGGATATCGAGAATGGTGGGGCAGTCGTCAGTTTTGCCGAAGAAAACGCGATTGATTTCGTAATTGTCGGCCCTGAGGCTCCTTTGGCGGCGGGGGTTGCTGATCGGTTGCGTGAAGCAGGCGTTCTGGTCTTTGGTCCGTCAGCCGAAGCGGCGCGGTTGGAGGCCTCAAAAAGTTTCACCAAGGAAATCTGTGACGCATCTGGCGCGCCGACAGCGGGTTATGCCCGGTTCACGGAAGCAGAACCAGCCAAGGCTTATATCCGCGCGCAGGGTGCCCCGATCGTGGTCAAGGCCGATGGTCTGGCTGCCGGGAAGGGCGTGATCGTTGCAATGGATGAGCAATCCGCGCTGGACGCCATTGATGACATGTTCGGCGGTGCCTTCGGTGGCGCGGGGGCTGAAGTTGTGATCGAAGAATTCATGGAGGGCGAGGAGGCTTCGCTTTTCGTTCTCTGTGATGGTGAGGATATCCTGTCGATTGGCACGGCTCAGGATCACAAGCGTGTGGGCGAGGGGGATACCGGACTGAACACCGGCGGCATGGGTGCGTATTCTCCGGCCCCGGTTTTGAGTGCCGAGATTGAGGCCCGTGCGATGGATCAGATCGTGCGCCCAACCGTGGCTGAGATGATGCGGCGGGGGACGCCATTTCAGGGTGTGCTTTATGCAGGGCTGATGATCAAGGATGGTCAGCCCAAGCTGGTGGAATACAACGTGCGTTTTGGCGATCCGGAATGTCAGGTATTGATGATGCGGCTGGGCGCGCAGGCGATGGATCTGATGCACGCTGCGGCCGAAGGGCGGCTGGGTGAGACGCGCGTGAACTGGGCCGAGGACCACGCGATCACCGTCGTGATGGCCGCAAAGGGATATCCCGGCACCTACGAGAAAGGCACTGCAATCAAGGGATTGGAGGACCTGCCCGAGGACAGCCGGAACATGGTCTTCCATGCGGGTACTAAGGCGGCTGAGGGGCAGGTTCAGGCAACAGGCGGTCGGGTTCTTAACGTGACCGCACGCGGGGAAACACTGCAAGAGGCGCGGGACCGGGCCTATGCGATGGTAGAAGGCGTGGATTGGCCCGAAGGCTTCTATCGCCGTGATATCGGTTGGCGCGCACTGTGATCTGATTGCCGGGCTATGCCCGACTTCATTGATTGCGAGTAGAGGGCATTGCCCACTCGGCCTTTGGCCTCACCCCCAGGATACTTATGGCCAGATGAAAACGGGATCAGCACTTTAGCGCTGCGGTCAAGTCATCGCGTTTATTGAGCGGGCCGAGATCAGCGGTTTGCCAGCCGTTTTGGTATGAGACGCTGATGATGCGCGTCCAGTTCGCGTTTGCAACGATTAACTCTGGGGCACCGTCGCATTGACGTAGGCCGCCCGAGATGAAGTCCTCTCCGATTTTGTGATTGGTGAGGCTGGGGATCGACTGGATTTCGGTCAGGGTGCCGTTTTCAAAGCGCCAGATGCGCAGGGTTTTAGCGAGGTGTGGGCGGTCGACATAGGCGATCTCGATACGGCCGTCACCATCGAGGTCGGCGGCACCGATAGGGGCAAGCCAGCGATTCCGGGTTCCGATATAGGGGGTGGCGGCGATCAGACCGCCGCCGTTGTAGATTGCGAGCCGGGCACCTTTGTCACGATGGCTTTCAACCACAAGCGCTTCGCGACGGCCGTCATTGTCTATGTCGACAAGACGCGGCTTAATATCTTCAAAGACCCGTTCCATGGGCAGGCGGATTGTGTATCGCGCCGAGTTGGGTACGTATTGCAATACAAGCGCGCCGTATTCGATCTGATCACCGAGCACGCCGTGCGGGTATCGAGCGGTGGGTTCGGCGTATTCCGCCGATTCCAATGGCTCATACTGCCATGGTTGCTGCGACTGAGCTTTGATCGGACAAATCCCCAGCGCGATTGCTAGGGCCATGACCGACCGGGAAGGCATCAGATTTGTTTTTCGGGCATCTGGACAACCAGCCCGTCCAGCGCATCGGTGACCTTGATCTGGCAGGTCAGGCGCGAGCGCTCAGTGTCGGGCTCATAGGCAAAGTCCAGCATGTCTTCTTCCATGTCGTCCTTGGCTGGGATTTTCTCGACCCAGTCAGGGTGAACATAGACATGGCAGGTCGAGCAGGCGCAGGCGCCACCGCAATCGGCCTCGATGCCGGGGATATTGTTGTCACGGGCCCCTTCCATGACTGTCAGTCCGTTGGCGACCTCGACTGTATGTTCGGTACCGCCATGCTCGACATAGGTGATCTTTGCCATTGCGTGCGTCTTCCTTTTGCGATGTTCGAATTCTTCCTTAGTGAAGCGAGTTAAGTCTTTCCAGTGGGAATTGCGACTCTGCATGTCGCGCGTGGAGATTCGCTACATTTATTCCGGTTTCTGTCCGAGTTACGAGAATTCGAGGCTCTGCAAGTTCAAGACAGTGAACAGGACGCAAATTTGATGGACAATCCAGCGGCAGGCGAAGAGGAGCAGGTAGCCGCAAATCTCCAAAGAGCGTTGGAAATGGCGGGGCGGATTGGCGCTCAAAACTGCCGTTGGGATGAAGACGGCTTAGGTATTATAGAACTTCGAATGCGCTAAACCCTTTTTGCGGCGCTGAGCCAATATTGGTCCACTAGCGCAGCTGGCGCGTATCTTTTGTACTACCACTCACGGCGGCCCGCGTTGTCGGCCCATACCTTTACTCATCGGCAGCGCGGGTTCCAGATACGCCCATGCGTTTCCCGTGAGCTCTAGTAATATAGGTAATGGGAGTAGAAACATGACTAATATATCGAATGTTAAATCGACGTGGGATTCAGTAATGAATGAAACTAAGAATCCTTTGAAAAATCAGTCCCTTCCCACTGCCCATTTGCTGATGCAAATGCTGGCCTGGATGTGGAGCGCTATCTTTTCGCTCATGGTAGGCAGCTATTTTGTTTTCGGCGTAACGGCTGCAGCTCACACAATGCTAATAGCCGGTCTTTTCATAACCTTGCTGGTGTTCCAAAAGTCTGAAGCAGCTAGTCCTGATCCACAGTAAACCGCATGGCTCATGACATACCCGGATTGGGGGGCAGCTTAGTGGCGTTTTGTGCTGTCAACAGAAAGGCGCAAAACTTCCTTCTTCGTTCTGAGCGCTTTTTGCCAGACAATTTAGGCAGCCTTTGGTTTCAAAGCGGTCGCAATCAACAAAGCTTATCGTTTGAACAAAACATCCTGAGCTGACCTGTCCCGATGATCCCCACGCAGCTCGGCATGCAGTGCGCGACCGGCCTGAACGCCTGGGCGGGCGCTCATCATCTCAAGCCAGCGTGTGAAGTGCGGTTTGTCCTCCAGTACCTGCTGCTGACCCTCCCACAAGCTCGCCCAGCCCCAGATCGACATGTCGGCGATCGAGTAGAAATCGCCCGCAACAAATTCATTTTCGGCCAGACGCCGGTCCAGAACGCCGTATAGACGCCCGACCTCGGTGCGGTAACGATCTTTTGGATAGGGTAGGTCCTGCGGAGGGTCCAGTTGAGGGGCGTATTTCAGGAAGTGATGCGCCTGTCCGGCCATGGGGCCGACGCCACCCATTTGCCACATCAGCCATTCTTCGACGGCGATCCGGTCACGCTCGGTTTTGCCGTAAAACCGCCCAGTCTTGCGGGCGAGGTACATCAGGATTGCACCGCTTTCAAAGACGGATACCGGTGCACCGTCAGGGCCGTCCGGGTCGACGATAGCAGGCATTCGGTTGTTGGGTGAGATCTTCAGGAATTCGGGATCGAACTGATCGCCCTTGCCGATGTTGATCAAGTGGGTTTCATAGGGCAGCTCCATCTCTTCCAAAGCGATGGACACTTTCCAGCCGTTGGGCGTGGGCCAGAAATATAGATCGATCATGGGGCCTCCTCAGGTTGAAGCGATGATGAAGCTTTTTGAGCAAACGGCAAGAGCCTGCTCGGGCCATTTACGAAAGCGTGACCCGAAGCGGGACGGGCTTGACGAGGCCTGGGACGGGGCGTAAATGCATGCCTACCACGTGGCGATTTGTTACCGGATTGCGGGCCACGCTAAACAACACCGCTAAAAGGTCAGGATGAAAGACCCCTTTCGCTTGGCCGCGTCTGGGGTTTTTTGTTTGCCTCCCAAGCGGGGCCGAAAGGAATGAGATGAGCGAAAGCTGGAACAAACGCACCCAAGCCGTCCATGGCGGCATCCGTCGCAGTCAGTACAATGAGGTTTCCGAGGCGATCTTTCTGACACAAGGGTTTGTCTACGAAAACGCTGAGCAGGCCGAGGCCCGGTTTATCGAAAGCGGCCCGGATGAGTTCATCTATGCCCGCTACGGCAACCCCACCGTTTCAATGTTCGAGCAACGTATAGCGGCTTTGGAAGGCGGGGAGGATGCGTTTGCCACCGCCTCGGGCATGGCGGCTGTGAACGGTGCGCTGACTTCGATGTTGAAAGCTGGCGACCATGTGGTTTCAGCCAAAGCTCTGTTTGGGTCCTGCCTGTATATCCTTGAAAACATCCTGACTCGGTTCGGTGTTGAGGTGACGTTTGTGGACGGTACCGATCTGGTCGCATGGGAGGCTGCGCTCCGACCTGACACCAAGGCGGTATTCTTCGAATCCATGTCGAATCCGACGCTTGAGGTGATCGATATCGCCGGTGTGTCGAAACTGGCCCACGCGGTTGGTGCCGTTGTAATCGTAGACAACGTATTCTCGACGCCGGTGTTCTCGCGTGCGATTGAGCAGGGCGCGGATGTGGTTGTCTATTCGGCAACCAAGCATATTGACGGGCAGGGCCGCGCGCTGGGCGGTGTGATCATCGGCACCAAGGATTTCATCCGTGGCACGGTCGAACCCTACATGAAACACACCGGCGGAGCACTGAGCCCGTTTAACGCCTGGATCATGGTCAAAGGTCTTGAAACCATGGCCCTGCGCGTGAATGCGCAGGCAGACAGCGCCCAGAAGATTGCTGAGGCGCTTGAAGGGCATCCCGCACTAGAGAGGACACTGTTCCCCGGCCTTAAGACGCACCCGCAGAACGCATTGGTGCAGGATCAGCTGGGCGGCAAAGGCGGCACGGTTCTGTCGCTGGATATCAAGGGCGACAAAGCCGCAGCGTTTGCGTTCCTGAATGCGCTCACGATCCCGGTGATCTCGAACAATTTGGGTGACGCCAAGTCGATCGCGACGCACCCGGCCACCACCACGCATCAGCGCCTGAGCGAAGAACAACGCGATGAGTTGGGAATTACGCCGGGCCTGATCCGCCTGTCGGTCGGGCTTGAGGATGCCGGGGATCTGCTGGCGGATATCCAGCGCGCGCTGGAGGTATCTCAGGGCTAGCGCCGCGCCGGGAATTCATGGTCAGGCGGGTGTGAACCGCCTGATCCGGCGTTTTTGGTTGTAATGTGACGATTTCTCGCCTCGAATTTCGATCCGGGCTGCTATCCCGCGCGTATCGTTCAGGACTGGTAATTAAACCTCGGTGGTATATAACCGTCGGCCTAGCAAGGGATCCGTGCCAATGAACATTCATCCGCGCGACATCAACGAAACACCCGATCACGATCAAGCCGCCGCAGCGCTAAAGGTACTGCGCGAATGGGCGAAATCGGCCTCGGCGGCCGAAATCAGCCAGCTTGATCCAGCGGTGGCGCAGCTTGTTCCGGGTTTACAGCCGTCAAACTATCCTGCTTTGTCGCGCGAATATCCCGAAAGCTTTGAGGCAGATGTAGCCTACAGGGCCACCTTGCCCGATTTGCAGAACGGGCCGTCCAGCCTGATCCGGGGGTCGAAGCAGCAGATCCAGCATGTCGGCATCTCGAATTTTCGCCTGCCGATCCGGTTCCACCGCAAAAGCGGTGCCGAGCTGACACTTGAGACCTCGGTCACCGGATCTGTCAGCCTTGAGGCCGAAAAGAAGGGCATCAACATGTCCCGGATCATGCGGTCTTTCTACAAGCACGCCGAGCGCACCTTTAGTTTTGAGGTGATGGAGGCAGCGCTGAACGACTATCTGTCCGATCTGGACAGTTTGGATGCGCGGATTCAGATGCGGTTTTCCTATCCCGACCGGATCGAGAGCCTGCGTTCGGGATTGTCCGGTTACCAGTATTACGACATCGCGCTGGAACTGGTTGATCGGGGCGGAGAGCGTCTAAAGATCATGCATCTCGACTATGTCTATTCGTCCACATGCCCCTGTTCACTGGAACTTAGCGAACACGCACGCGCCACACGTGGGCAGTTGGCAACGCCGCACTCGCAGCGCTCAGTCGCGCGCATTTCGGTCGTGGTAGATTGCAACGCGGATTGCCTGTGGTTCGAAGATCTGATCGCGCTCTGTCGCCGTGCGGTGCCAACCGAAACGCAGGTGATGGTCAAGCGCGAGGATGAACAGGCATTTGCTGAGCTGAATGCGGCCAACCCCATTTTCGTTGAAGATGCCGCGCGTCTGTTCTGCGCCGAGTTGCAGGCCGATCATCATGTCGGCGATTTCCGCGTGATTGCCAGCCATCAGGAAAGCCTGCACAGCCATGATGCGGTCTCGATTTTGACCGAAGGTCCAACGTTCGAAACGGCTAGCCTGGACCCGCGTTTGTTCACGACGCTGTTTCATGTGGGCTGATTGACCCCACGGAAGCTGCTGGAAAAACGATCATAAATCCCGCATGGGCGCTTTTTTGCCGCAACGCAGCAAATAATGCTGCATCTGCACCTCAATTTGCGATAGGTTGCACCTGAGTGCAGCTGCTGCACCTCCGCAAAATCCGGATGGTGCAGCCCGAAAGGAAGCCGGGACGTGCAACGCCTTGGACCGCCAACCTGCAAATCCGCCCGGACGATTGGGGCGGGTGGGGTCTTTTACTCATTTTCCCGCTGCCTCGGTTTTATCAGGAGAGACATGCAATGAATCCGATTACTCAACCGCTTGAGTTTCAGGCAGCGGCCATCCGGATGGCCGGTTACGCAATGGCCAGTCAGATTGAGATCATGCAGATCATGACCCGCGCGGCTTTTGATCTGCCGATGACACCTCTTCACGGACTGAAGACAGCCGAGGCACCCGCTCCGGTTGCCCGCAAAGCGGCGACACCAGCAACACGAAAGCCAGCCAGGCCGGCTGCTAAAACCAAGGTTGCAGCAAAGCATAAAGCTGAGCCGAAAACCAAAGCGGCACCTAAGCCAAAGGCGGCGGCTAAGTCCGCGGTGGTACCAGTGCCGAAAGCGGCGGCTCCTAAGGTTGCGGCCGCTGCACCTATGGCGACCCCTGCGGCCAAACCGGCTGTGAAAACAGCACGGGCCAAGGCCAAGGTACCTGCGAAACCCGCCTCGAAATCGGCCAAGCCAGTATCAACGGCGGCCAAGGCGGTCGCTGAGTTCAAATCCTCCGCGCAGGCCAAGGCACAACCGGCTGCCGCAGCGCCGAAAGCATCGGCAAAAACGGCAAAAGCTGGGCTCAAGGCACCTGCGGCAGCTAAGCCTGCTCCCGTAAAGCCCGCGCCTGCAAAAGCTGCGCCTCAGGTCACAGTGGCCCCGAAACCTGCCGTGGCAAAGCCTGCGCCGCAGAAACCCGCAGCTGCGTCGGCTGAGCAGGCCAAACCAGCGCAGCGTCGTGCACGCGCCCCGTCGAAGCCACCCGCGATGCCGGGCTCTGAGGCAAAATCCGACAGTTAACGCCGATCATCTGCTTGACACCATCGGGTTGGCGCGCCAACGCTGCCCGTCATGATGGATCTTCGCCCGGTCGGATATGTGATTGGCCTGCTGGTCGCCATTCTAGGGGCGACCATGCTGCTGCCCATGCTTGTCGACATGATCGAGGGGCGGGGCGAGTGGCATGTTTTCTTTGAAAGCGCGGTCATCACGCTGTTGACTGGCAGTGTTCTTGCGATGAGTTGTTCGAACGGGGTGGGGGAAGGTCTGACCATCCGTCAGACCTTTTTGTTGACCTCGGGTGTCTGGGTCGCACTGCCGGTTTTTGGCGCCATACCCTTTGTGTTCGGCGAGACCGAGCTCCGCTTTGTTGATGCATATTTCGAGGCGATGTCGGGGCTGACCACCACCGGGTCGACTGTGATCTCGGGGCTGGATGATCTGCCGCGTGGCCTGTTGTTGTGGCGGGGGGTCCTGCAATGGCTGGGTGGCATTGGCATCATCGTTGTCGCAATGGTTTTCCTACCCGAACTGCGCGTAGGCGGAATGCAGATCTTCCGCTCGGAAGGATTTGAAACTATGGGGAAGATCCTTCCTCGTGCGCAAGAAATTGCAGGTCAGATTTCCCTGATCTATGTCGTTCTCACAGTGGTCTGCACCCTCGTATATGCCGGTCTTGGGATGAGCTTCTTTGACGCTCTGGTCCATGCGCTGACCACTATTTCCACCGGCGGGTTCTCCAACTATGATGCATCATTCGGGACTTTTTCGGGACCTGCTGAATACGCCGCCGCCGTTTTCATGATCCTCGCAGCCTTGCCATTCGTACGCTATGTCCAATTTGCCAACGGCAATACGAGTTCGCTTTGGCAAGACAGTCAGATCAGGGCATTTCTGGCAACGATTGCGGTTCTTGTGGTTCTCATGTCGATATTCCTGACATCGGTCTTTCCACACCATTGGGAACAAGCGTTCCGCGAGTCGCTGTTCAATATCACTTCGATCATCTCGGGTACCGGCTATGCCAGCGTTGATTATATGGGCTGGGGCAGCTTCCCGATCATGCTGTTCTTCCTGATCGGCCTAATTGGCGGTTGTGCGGGGTCTACCGCATGTTCGATCAAGGTGTTCCGCTATCAGTTGCTGTTTGCCTCGATCAAAACGCAGATCAGCCGCATCCGGTCTCCGCATGGTGTGTTCGTGCCGCGATATGACGGGCGACCCATAGGGCGCGATGTTCTGACCTCGGTCATGAGCTATTTTATGTTCTTCGCACTTTCGATGGGGGTGCTGTCCTGGGCTCTGGCACTGACTGGACTGGACTTTATCACCTCGGTTTCGGGTGCCGCAACTGCACTGGCCAATGTGGGTCCTGGGTTGGGTGATCAGATCGGCCCTGCAGGAAACTTTGCCGGACTCAACGACAGCGCGAAATGGATGCTGATTGTAGGTATGTTGGTTGGGCGGCTAGAGCTGCTTGCCGTTTACGCAATATTTACTGTTCAATTCTGGAGAGACTAATGAAGCGACCGCTTGGTGCGCAGATATCGCACATGTTAAAAGATCGCGGCGTTGATGTGATTTTTGGAATTCCCGGCGTTCATAATCAGGAAATGTACCGTGGTATCGAAGAAGCTGGCATAACGCATGTTCTGGCGCGCCACGAACAAGGCGCTGGGTTCATGGCCGATGGATACGCGCGCGCTTCTGGCAAGCCTGGTGTGGCTTATGTGATCACCGGTCCCGGCCTGTGCAACATCATGACGCCAATGGGCCAGGCCTATTCGGATTCAGTTCCAATGCTGGTGTTGTCCTCTTGCCTTGACGATGTTCAGTCACGGAGTGGACAGTTGCACCAGATGAAAGATCAACGCGGCGCAGCGGACACCGTGGCAGACTGGTCCTGCCAGGCAGACGATGCGCAGGCCGCATATCGGTTGGTTGAACGAGCGTTCGAAGACTTTGAGTTGTCGCGACCACGGCCCAAGCATATCCAGATCCCAATTGCTCAGCTGGAAGCTGAAGCTGAGCCGGCACCATTCCCGAACCAACCCGCCTTGCGTACCAAGGCGTTGCCGCCCGATGTCGCTCCTGTTTTGTCTTTGCTCAATATTGCGCAGCGGCCATTGTTCATTCTAGGCGGTGGTAGCCGCTCCAACCTGTGGCGGCAGATCCTGACGGAGCTAGGTGCTGCCTGTTTCACCACATTTGCCGGACGAGGGCTTGTTGGGGCCAACTATCCGCTGGATTTCGGATCGATGTTGCCTCGTCCGGGCAGCGCCGAGGTGATCGCCTCGGCCGATCTTGTTGTTGTTGTCGGGGCAGAGCTGGGAGAGGTTGATTTGTGGCGTGATCGATTGGGCCATTCCGCCCAGCTGGTACGCGTTGATCTCGACCCCGAAGTGTTGTCCGACCACCATAGGGCGACAGTCAAGATTCAGGCTGATGGCGAAAGCTTCGCATATGCGTTGTGGCAATCCGTCGAAAAGGTTCAACCGGCAGGCGGATGGTCCCAGGATGAAGTAAGTGAGGCACGCGCGCGCTGGCGTGCGGAAATCAACGCCGAACTACCGGGCATCGTTCAGGTGTCCGACGCGCTGCGCGAGGCGATGCCGGTCGAGACGATGATCTATTCGGATATGACGCAGTTCGCTTATGTCTCGAAAGAGATCTGGGACATGCATTATCCTTATCACTGGCATCACCCAACTGGGTTCGGCACACTGGGATATGCTCTGCCCGCAGGCATCGGTGGTGCCATGGCGCGACGTGGAAAACCCACAGCGGTGATCGCGGGCGACTATGGTTTCCACTACACGATGCAAGAGCTTGGCGTCGCAGTGGAGTTGGGCCTGCCTCTGCCCATTATTCTATGGGACAATGGCAAGCTGAAAGCGATCGAAGATAGCATGGTGCGCAGTCAGATCGCGCCCAACGCGGTGATCGCGCGCAATCCGGATTTCTGCAAACTGGCCGAGGCCTTCGGGGCTCGATCGGCAGAACCGGGTAATCTGGATGAGATGCAGGCGGTAGTTCGCAAGGCGTTTACTGCTAACGGCCCAACTCTGATCAGAATTACGCCGGAAATTCTGTGAGGCATGAAAAAAGGCGCTGCACCTCGGTCCAGCGCCTTTTCAGTGATGTCAGATATTCAGTCCCAGCAATGAACTAATACAGTCATTCCACTGGCCCGGCGGCTTAGCTCGTTTGGTGAGATCTGGGTCGAGTTTTGTGCGGTTTGGCCGGAAACACCCGCCTTGTTCAGGACTTCTGTCAGGCGATCGACATTTGCCGCAAGGCTAACCGAGTCGGGCAGGGTGCGTCCCTCAGATGGGGTGGGTAGCAGCATGCCGACCACGTTGCCGCTGTCATCAAAGACCGGCCCGCCCGCATCCCCGGGCTGCGCGGCCAGCGCTAAACGTTTGACGCCATCTTCGCCGTTCAAGCCGCGAAGATCGGCGATCTCGCCAAAGGTCAGGGTGGGGGCACCCAAAGCGCCTTCGTAAGAAAAGCCCGAAACGGCGACCTGAGACTGAATACGGGGTTGGTCTGATTGGAATTCGGCGACGCTGATTGGGGCCAGTGTCTGGCTGGGGCGCAAAACGGAAACGCCAAGATCAGCGTCTTGCCATGCGACCTGAACCTCCTGGCCACCGTCCAGAGTGATGCGGTTACAGCTGTCGGAAGCCTCCGAAACAGTCAGGACTGTCCCGTTGCTATCGGCGTAGAAGCCGGATCGCGACAGTCGCGGTTTGCGGACCTGAAGACCCGAGACCAGATCAATGCGTTGTTCGGCCTCTGCCCCGGCACTGGCATCGAGCACCGCATCCGTTGGGGTGAAGCTAGCGCGCATTGCGGCCAGAACGCGGGCGCGTCGCGCTTCATCGCCTTCAGGCCAAACCAGAGTGAACCCCTTGATCTTCCCGTCCTTCAAGGCCGCCTGAGTGTACGAGGTTATTCCCTGGCCGCGCCCCTCTATCGTAAAACTGTTCCCGCGTAAGGCGCGTTTGCCATCAAGCGGAACAATCTCAAGCGATTGCATCACCTGATACAGCGCCCGAAGGGTGGCGGGTGAACCTTCCTGGCTGATCAACAGCGCTTGAGCGTCCAGATCCGAGGCGGGTTTGAAATGCGCAAAGGGGGCTTCATAGCGGTCAAATGCAATCACGCCCAGAGGCATGTCCAACTCGATCCCCGCTTGAACGTCGGAATATCGCGCCGAGCCGACGCTGATCAGCGGTGCGTTGTAGTCGTCCATCAGCGTCTTGCGCTGCAATGTTGTCAGAACGCCAGTTGCCTCAAACCCGTTGAAGCTTTGCCAATCGCTCATCGAGCGACGAGTACCCTGACCAAACGCACCGTCGATGGTCGAGTTGTAGAAGCCGGCCGCCTGCAGCGCAGTCTGCAGGTCCTTGCGTTCCTGAGCCGTCAGCAGGCGTTCACCCTGCAGGGCTTCCGAACGCGTTTCGTCTGCGTCCTGCAAGCTCAAACCAATCGCTGGCTGTTCTGGTTGCTGTTCCGGCTGTACGGGTGCGTTGATCACACCCCGTTCAAGAATGTTGGCTCCAACAGGCCAGAACTGCTGAGCCAGCGCATTGGAAAAAGCGATGAAACTGTCTGACGGTATCTGGCGTTCAGCCCGGTAGACCCGCAATACCTGCTCGGCGTCATCGCGAATATATGGCCCGATTACAATGGCATACCAGCCCGAGTTCAGGCGAAACCCGTTCACATCTGGCAGGGCGTTTGCGTAAGCCTGAGCACGCTCCTGCGCTTCGCGAAGCGAGGGCTGTGCCTCAATCTGGATCCAAACGCCGGCGTCTTGTTGGGCGAAAGCGGCGCGAAGACCGAAGAAGAGAAAGAATGTAATTACCGTAAATACGCGTGTCATTGTCTGCCCGTTTTATGCAGTGTTTTCACTTTGCCGCAGAGTACGCGGAATCGCGACCCGATGGCCATGCCCGGAATACGGGGAATTCTGGGTGTGGCTGCTCAGCGACAGCCAGTGCCGTTTGGCCCGTTGACGCCCCTTGGTGGCTTGCATAGGAAGGGCCAAACCCACTGAAACAGGGCGCAAATGGCGTCCAAGGGAAATGTCATGACCGAACCCAAAAGCGCTCCTCGTTCATTTCAGGAGATTATCCTGCGGCTTCAGACCTATTGGGCGTCGAAGGGCTGTGCGATCCTGCAGCCCTATGACATGGAGGTTGGCGCGGGTACGTTCCATCCGGCAACCACCCTGCGTGCGCTGGGATCCAAGGCTTGGGCCGCGGCCTACGTTCAGCCCTCACGCCGCCCGACGGACGGGCGCTATGGCGAGAACCCGAACCGGTTGCAGCATTACTATCAGTATCAGGTGCTGATCAAACCCAGCCCGCCGGATCTGCAAGAGCTTTATCTGGGCAGTCTTGAGGCGATCGGCATCGACATGGACCTGCATGATATCAGGTTCGTCGAGGATGACTGGGAAAGCCCTACGCTGGGTGCGTGGGGACTGGGTTGGGAAGTTTGGTGTGATGGCATGGAAGTCAGCCAGTTCACCTATTTCCAGCAGGTCGGGGGCCACGACTGTACGCCGGTTTCGGGCGAGTTGACCTATGGGTTGGAGCGTCTGGCGATGTATGTACTGGGCATCGATCATGTGATGGATATGCCGTTCAACGATCCGCAATCACCCAGTCCGCTATCTTATGGCGACATCTTCAAGCAAACCGAAGAGGAATACGCCCGCTGGAACTTTGATGTGGCCAATACCGAGGTCCTGCTGCGCCACTTCGAAGAGGCCGAGGCCGAATGCGCGTCCATTCTGGCGCAGGAACATGATGACCCGAAGACGGGCAAGCGCATCATCATGGCGCATCCTGCATACGATCAGTGCATCAAGGCCAGCCACATCTTCAATCTGCTTGACGCGCGAGGCGTGATCTCGGTGACCGAACGGCAGGCCTATATCGGTCGCGTTCGCGCTTTGGCCAAGCAATGCGCCGATGCGTTCGTGCAGACCGAGGCCGCCGGGTTCGAGGTTTGATGCAGCGTCTAGGCAAGACCGGG
The DNA here is from genome assembly GCF_056535285.1 of Ruegeria sp. O11. Lineage (NCBI taxonomy): Bacteria > Pseudomonadati > Pseudomonadota > Alphaproteobacteria > Rhodobacterales > Roseobacteraceae > Ruegeria > Ruegeria sp. O11. The sequence continues at coordinate 252,333 of NZ_JBQERS010000001.1, forward strand.
CAACAACGCCTTCAGGCCGTCTGCGATCATGCTGATTGCGATGGCCGCAAGGATCATGCCCATGAAGCGGCTCATGATCACACGGGCATTGTCGGACAGCCGTTTGGCCAGCGCCGATGCGTTCCAGAACGTGCCCAGAAGCAAAGCGACGACAAACAGAAATACGCCTGCATAGACAATGGCTTCGACCGGCGTCTTGATATGATGCGTGTAGAGGATCATGGTCGTGATCGTGCCGGGGCCGACCAGTATCGGAAAGGCCAAGGGATAGAAGGCAACCGTTTCGGGGGCCGGGTAGGATTTCTTTTCTCCGTCGGTTCCGTGGTGCGAGCTGCTTTCGTTTCCGTTCAGCATGTTCAGCCCGATCATCAGGACGACAAGGCCACCGGCGACACGCAGGTCATCGACGCTGATGCCGAACAGCCCAAGCACCTGACTGCCAATCGCAGCGAAGGCTCCACCAAGGATCAAGCAGTAGAGCGCGGTTTTCACAGCCACTTTGCGTTGATCCGAAACGGGCAGGTCTTGCGTAACACTCAGGAACACAGGCAGGTTGGTAATCGGATTCATGATCGCGAACAGCGCGCCGAAAAATCCGACGGCAAGGGTGGTTTCCATGCGTGTAGCCTCGTTTCTGCTCGTACTGATTTGAAACCTGTCCTATTTTCTGTGAACTTGAAAGAGGCGGCGTAAACGATGACTGGAAAACTGCTTGCGCTGATGCTTGTGATTTCTGCCGTTCTGGCAGGGGCAGGGATGTATTATCTGCAGGTCTATGGGTTCTATTATGAGGTCGAGCCGCGCCCGGGCCAGGATGTGGTATTGCTGGCACGAGGGGCGGAGGCTCCCGAACCCATCGCATATACTGGTTTCAAGGCCATTGACGCCGACAGCTCTCCGATCCGGTATAGGGCCTGTTTCGAAACTGAGATGATGCCGGATCAGATGGTGGATTTCATCCCTGTCGAGAACCCCGAGCCATTGACTGCGCCGGGATGGTTTGACTGCTACGACGCGGTTGCGCTTGCCGATGCGTTGAAAACAGGGCAGGCGCAGGCCTTCATGGGCGCCAAGAACATCCATTATGGAGTCGATCGGATCGTCGCCGTTACACAGGATGGTAAAGGCTACATCTGGCACGCACTAAACAATTGCGGTGAAAAGGCCTATGACGGCACGGTCGTGGGCGAGGAATGCCCACCCAGACCCGAGGGTTGACGCAGATGGGTACGGTTGTTGAAATTCCGGAGTTCCTGACCGCAACGCTGGGCTTTGCGGTTTACCTGTTGGGGGCCGAGATTAACGCCCGCGTTGCGTCCTTGCGCAGCTTCAACATCCCCGAGCCGGTGACCGGGGGCCTTTTGGCCTCGCTGGTGGTGTTGGCTCTGTATCTTGGATTTGGCATTGAGCTGTCATTTGGCTTGACCGCGCGCGATTTCCTACTGGTTCTGTTCTTTGCCGGGATTGGCCTGAACGCCCGCCTGTCCGATTTGATCGCGGGCGGTAAGCCATTGCTATTGCTGATTATTTTGACGCTTCTAACCATCGTTGCGCAGAATGTGATCGGCGCTGCGGGGGCCGTGATGTTCGGATATCCGGCGCAAGCCGGGGTACTGTTCGGGTCTGCTGCGCTGATCGGGGGGCACGGGACCGCGATCGCCTGGGCTCCCGAAGTTGCGGACGCCACTGGTTTGAGCGGCGCAACCGAGTTGGGGGTTGCAGTGGCCACATTGGGCCTGGTGCTGGCCGCCTTGGTCGGTGGGCCGATTGCGCGACTGCTGATCGAAGGGCGCAAGCTCAGCCCCGAACGACCGGGGGAAGAGCATACGGTGGGCCTGCCCAATGAGGTCGACCCGAAGTCCGAGATTGATCATCTGACAATCATGCGCGTGCTTCTGCACCTAAACCTTGCGATCATCTCGGGTTACATCCTGAGTGAGGCGATCACCGCCGCCGGGCTAAAGTTGCCCTTGTTCGTGCCCTGCCTGATCATGGGCATTGTCATTGCAAACCTGCGCTCCGCGCTTGCTCCGAATGCACCGCCGGTGTCGCGTACGCCCTCGCTGGCGCTGATCTCGGAATTTGCGCTGGGGGCGTTTCTGGCGATGTCACTGATGAGCCTGCAACTGTGGACCATCGCTGAGCTGGGCCTTGCGATCGCGGTGATCATGACCGCTCAGACGCTGTTTGCAGTCGTGTTCGTTATCTGGGCACTGTTCCCGCTGATGGGATCAAATTACCGCGCCGCCGTTCTGGCCGCCGGGTTCGGAGGTTTCGCTCTGGGTGCGACCCCGACCGCTATCGCGAATATGACCGCCGTAACCAAGCGATATGGGCCTTCACCTATTGCCTTTATCGTGCTGCCCCTTGTATCCGCATTCTTTGTGGATATCGCCAATGCCATCGTCATCCAGACGATTGTCAATTTCTAAGGACCGACTATGCCCGACCTGCTGATCGAACTGTTCTCCGAAGAGATCCCCGCGCGGATGCAAGCCCGCGCCGGTGAGGATCTGAAAAAGCGGATCACGGACGGTTTGGTCGAGGCTGGTTTGACCTATGCCTCTGCCGCTGCACTGACGACGCCGCGTCGCCTGACGCTGGCTATTGAGGGCCTGCTTGCGGAAAGCCCTACGATCCGCGAAGAGCGCAAAGGCCCCAAGGTAGGCGCGCCTGACAAAGCCATTGAAGGTTTTCTGCGCGGCGCTGGTCTGACCCGAGATCAGTTGGAAGAGCGCGACACGCCCAAAGGCGCAGTCTATTTCGCCACCATCGAAAAGGCGGGCCGCCCGGCCGCTGAAATCATCGCCGAGGTTTTGGAAGCTACCATTCGAAACTTTCCCTGGCCCAAATCGATGCGCTGGGGGGCTGGATCGATGCGGTGGGTACGGCCTTTGCACTCGATCCTGTGTATCCTGACAGATGAGGCAGGCGTGCAGGTCGTGCCGCTTGAGGTCGAGGGGATCACATCCGGTGACACGACTGAGGGCCACCGTTTCATGGCTCCGAACCGGTTTTCTGTCACATCCTTCGAGGATTACGCCGCCAAGCTGAAACGCGCCTTTGTGGTTCTGTCGCCCGAGGAGCGTGTCGAGCATATCTGGAACGACGCCCAGAACATGGCCTTTGCCGCCGGTCTGGAAGTGGTCGATGACAAGGGTCTGCTGGCCGAGGTGGCCGGTCTGGTCGAATGGCCCGTTGTACTGATGGGGCAGATTGATGAGGAGTTTCTTGAGCTGCCGCCCGAGGTGTTGCAGACCTCGATGAAGGAACACCAAAAGTTCTTTTCCGTGAAGAACCCCAAGACGGGGCGGATCGAACGGTTTATCACCGTTGCCAACCGCGAAACCGCCGACAATGGTGCGACCATTCTGGCAGGGAACCAGAAGGTGCTGTCGGCGCGTCTGGCGGATGCCAAGTTCTTCTGGGAGAACGACTTGCGCATCGCCAAATCGGACATCACCCAATGGACCCGCGCGCTGGAGAATGTGACCTTCCAAAACAAGCTGGGTACACAGGCCGAGCGGATCGACCGCATCGCCGCACTGGCCCGCGAACTGGCTCCGGTAACCGGAGCGGATGCCGATCAGGCTGAGAAAGCCGCGCGTTTGGCCAAGGCTGATTTGAACTCCGAAATGGTCTATGAATTCCCTGAACTTCAGGGGCTTATGGGGCGGTATTACATCGAAGCGGCAGGCGAGGATGCCGCAGTGGCCGCCGTGGCGCAGGAACATTATTCGCCGCTGGGGCCATCGGACGATGTGCCAACCGCGCCGCTGTCGGTGACCGTGGCACTGGCCGACAAGTTGGACACGCTGACCGGATTCTGGTCGATTGATGAGAAGCCGACTGGCTCGAAAGATCCGTTTGCGTTGCGTCGTTCGGCATTAGGGGTAATTCGACTAATTGTGAATAACGATCTGCGTCTTCGGTTGGACCGTTTCTTCGATAGCCAACTGGTTCGAGCAGAAAGCGCTATCAATGACGCCTTACCCGAAACGAATGTCCGCGATCTCTTGGAAGAAATCGCAGAACATGGTGTCTTTGGTGCTTCATTCCAGACAGTCAAAGAAAAGCTTGAAGGACTGCCCGCAAAAGCATTTCTCGAGCTTGAGAAAAAGGTTCCCGACGCGTCTGACGATCTCCTTTCTTTCTTCCACGACCGCCTCAAAGTCTTCCTCCGAGACGAAGGCATCCGCCATGATGTCATCGACGCCTGTATCGCGATGGAGGGGAATGACGACCTCAACCTGTTGGTCAAACGTGCGCGTGCTCTGAACGCGGTGATTGCGACCGAGGATGGAGAGAACCTCGTGCAGGGGTTCAAGCGGGCCAACAATATCTTGTCTCAGGCGGAAGAGAAGGATGGGGTGGAATACTCCTACGGTGCGGATGTGAAACTTGCCGAAACCGACAGCGAGAAGGCTCTGTTTGCAGCACTCGACGCAGCGGAGGCTAAGATCGATCCTGCGCTGAAGGCGGAAGATTTCCCGGCAGCGATGGCGGCAATGGCCGAACTGCGCGGGCCGGTGGATGCGTTCTTTGAGGATGTGCAGGTCAACACCGACAATGACATCCTGCGCCGCAATCGTCTGAACCTGCTGAGCCAGATCCGCAAGGTCTGTTCCAGCGTCGCTGATCTGACCCGGATCGAAGGATAACGCCCTTGCGCCATGGGCGCAGGGCCTTATGCTGCGGGCAAACCAAAAGGTGCCGCAGTGCAGAATAATCCGCATACCACGCTTATCACTCCGAAAGCGCCCGTTGCCGCCAATACCCATGGCGGCCGGGCGAAGTGCCTGCAACGACTGGTTCGGCTGGACATGCCGGTGCCGCGCACGGTGGCGCTGTCTTTTGACGCGGTGCAGCGCATCGCGGAAGGTCAAGTTCCTGACATCGCCGCCATTCTGGAACAATTCGATGCCGAGGCGCTGCTGTGCGTACGGCCTAGTTCAGAAGACCCCGATTGGGGTGGCCCGGGCGCAGTGCTGAACATCGGTATGAATGATGCACGTTATCTCGACCGATCGGCGGATATGGGCGCAGATGCGGCGGCGGCGCTCTATCTTCGGTTCGTGCAGAGCTACGCGTTGCATGTGGCCCGTCTGGACCCGGATGTATTCGATGATATCGAGACGGATGGTCGCGAAGGGCTGAGCTTGTCTCTGCGCGCGTATGAAGATGAGACCGACGAGGTCTTCCCTCAGGATCGGGGTGAGCAGTTGATCGGTGTCTTGCGGTCGATGGCACGGGCGTGGGATGGAACCTCGGCCCGGTTGCTGCGACAGGCCAAAGGGGCACCCGCAGATGCTGGGCTTGGACTGGTGATTCAGGAAATGATCCCGGGCGTGGGGCAAGGCGAATGTGGCTCGGGTGTACTGCAACTGATTGATCCGGCAACGGGCATGCCTCAGATCACTGGGCGCTATCTGAGCCAGAGCCAGGGGCGAGATGCGCTCGGCGAAGGCGTTGCTGCGTTGTATCTTGAGAAGGATGAGCGCGGACCATCACTGGAAGACGTGGCACCCGAAGCTTTCGCGGATCTCAAAGCCAATGCTGCCTTGATGCGAGAGAAGCTGCGCGAAGAGATGCAGGTCGAGTTTGTCGTTCAGAACGGGCAGGTACATATTCTGGATGGTGTCCGGGTGCCACGCGGATCGCGCGCAGGCATGCGGATTGCGGTGCGTTTGGCCGAGGACGGGATCATCCCGCCGCAAGAGGCTGTGATGCGCATCGACCCGCACTCGCTGAATGAACTGCTGCACCGTCAGGTTCACCCAGACGCTGAACGTGATGTTCTGGCCACGGCCATCGCCGCAAGCCCGGGCGCTGCGACAGGTCGGATTGTATTTACCGCAGCCGAAGCGCAGGCCAGCGCTGCGCGGGGTGAACCTTGTATTCTTGTGCGCCGTGAAACTTCGCCCGAGGATGTGCGGGGAATGCATGCCTCGGTTGCGGTGTTGACCGAAAAGGGTGGGATTACCAGCCATGCGGCGGTGATCGGCCGAGGTTTGGGGCTGCCTTGTATTGTCGGCGCGTCCGAGATGCGGTTTCAAACCAAGAAAAAGCTGCTGAACGCTCCGGATGGGCGGGTGTTCAAAACAGGAGACATTCTGACCATCGACGGCACGTCCGGGCAGGTTCTGGCAGGCCAGCCGGAGATGCTTGAGGCAGCGCTGGATGATTGCTTTCAAACCTTGATGGGGTGGGCCGACGCCGAGCGGGACATTGCGATCCGCGCGAATGCCGATACGCCTGCCGATGCGCAGACTGCGCGGAATTTTCAAGCAGAAGGGATCGGGCTTTGCCGGACGGAGCACATGTTCTTTGATCCGGGTCGTCTGACCGTGATGCGCGAGATGATTTTTGCGCAAACGCCATCGGGGCGCGCTGCGGTGCTGGAACGCCTACTGCCGATGCAGCGGCAGGATTTTGTACAGCTGTTTCGGATCATGGAGGGGCAGCCGGTTTGCATCCGCCTGTTCGATCCGCCGTTGCATGAATTCCTGCCCACAACCCGTAGCGGACAGAGAGAGCTGGCTGAGGCGCTGGACTTGCCTGTTTCGGATGTCGAGCGTCGGGTCGAGGCGATGAGCGAATACAACCCCATGCTGGGGCTGCGTGGCGTACGTCTGGGCGTGACTGTACCCGAAATCTACGACATGCAGGCGCGCGCGATCTTCGAAGCAACGTTGGAGGCCAGCAAGGAAGGCGCACCCGTGGTGCCCGAGGTGATGATCCCGCTGGTTTCGGCCAAGCGCGAGGTCGAGCTGGTTAAAACCCGGATCGATACGGTCGCGGCCGAGGTTGCCTCGGAGCAAGGGCAGGAATTCGACTATCGGCTGGGCGTGATGGTGGAAACGCCCCGGGCCTGTCTGCGCGCGAATGAGATTTCCCCGCATTCCGCCTTTCTTAGCTTTGGGACCAACGATTTGACTCAGATGACCTATGGATTGTCGCGCGACGATGCGGGGCGGTTCATGTCGGCTTACGTGAATTTGGGGGTCTTCAATGAAGATCCGTTCCACGTTCTTGATGGGGACGGGGTTGGCGAATTGCTGAAGCTTGGGGCCGAACGTGGTCGGGAAGCTCAGCCAGACGTTACGCTTTCAGTATGTGGTGAACATGGTGGTAACCCCGAATCAATCGCCATCTGCCGAGCTTTGGGGTTTGACTACGTGTCCTGCTCTCCCTTCCGAGTTCCGGTCGCTAGGCTGTCTGCCGCTCAACTGGCGATTTCGTCCAAACTTGGGGGTTGACTAACTGTCCACTACCTAGAAATAGTGGCGAAGTAATTGCCTCGCTGTCGATGAGAATCGTTGGCGTAGGCGATTTTTTACTTGCATCTACTTGAAAACTGGACCTCTGCCTCGAAGTGGGGTATGTGCCTCGTCGCGCCCGCCGGGGGAGGGTATGGCGCGTTTGTGCCTGTGCGAGGTTATCTGATGAGACGCTACATAATGGCTGTCGCCGTGGGGGCCGCAGCCGTGCTGCCAAGTTTGTTGTTCGCCGAACGGCAGAACGATGAAAAACCTGTTGAACTGGTTGCCCGGAACGAGCTGCCAGCGCAGAACTTTCGCGACTATCTTACGCTGTTCAAGCCGCGTAAGGCACCGGAAAAGGTTGAAATCTCTTACACCAAAGGTTGGTTGGATCAGCAGCCCAGCGCAAACGGAGATGAACATTTCCGTTGTCTTGCCGAGGCGCTGTATTTCGAAGCCCGTGGTGAAAGCGTACGCGGACAATTTGCAGTAGCCGAAGTGATCATGAACCGCGTCGAAAGTGGCCGCTTTCCGGATTCGCTTTGTGGTGTGATCAAGCAGGGAACCGGTAAGAAGTATCAGTGCCAGTTTACTTACACCTGCGATGGCCACAAAGAGGTCATCCACGAAAAGCGTGCTTACGAGCGTGTCGCCAAGGTTGCCCGTGCGGCGATTGATGGCGTTGCTGAAGAGATGACAGCGGGTGCTACACACTATCACACCAAGGCAGTTCGCCCGTCCTGGTCACGGGTTTACAAGGAAACTGCGCGGATTGGTGTGCATATCTTCTACAAGCACAACTATCGCACTGCCAGCAACTGATTGACGCACCAGCGCTGGAAGGGTGCTGGCCCCAGGCGTTTTACCGACTATGTTGCGAGCCAGGAGGCTCGTAATGACCATATCACGCCGACAGTTTCTACATTCGACCTTGGCCTTGTCGATGATGCCACGCGTGGCGATGGCATCAGCCTCAGAGTTGGTGGCACAGATTTCCATGCAGCAGATCGCGCCCCAAGGGTATCCGGAAACTCCGATCTGGAGTTACGGCGGTGGTGTTCCGGGTAGCGAAATCCGTGTTCCACAGGGCGCCCGGGTGCGTCGCAAGCTTGTTAACATGCTGCCCCAACCAACGACTGTTCACTGGCATGGCATCCGGATTGACAATGCGATGGATGGAGTGCCCGGTCTGACGCAGGAGGTTGTGCAGCCGAAGGCTAGTTTTGACTATGATTTCGAGGTGCCGGATGCGGGGACCTATTGGTACCACGCGCATAATCAATCTATGGAGCAGGTCGCGCGAGGGCTTTATGGCCCTTTGATCGTCGAAGAGGCCAGCGGACCCGATGTTGATCAAGACCTGACCCTGATGCTGGACGATTGGCGCCTTGACCCCGAAAGCGCAGAGATTTCAGACGATTTCGACAATGTTCATGATCTGAGCCATGCGGGTCGGCTGGGCAACCTTGTAACGGTGAACGGAAAGTTTGACCCTTCATATCCGGTACAGACGTCTGAACGATTACGCTTACGGTTGATCAATGCGGCGAATGCCCGGGTATTCGACGTCACGCTCGACGGGCTCGCCGGCTCGATCGTGGCGCTTGACGGTATGCCGCTTGAGGTTCCATTGCGGGTTAAAAACAGTTTCCCATTGGCACCCGCGCAGCGGGCCGACCTGATCGTTGATGTTTTGGCGAACTCGGGCCAGGCGGCTAGCATTGTCAGCGTGGAGAGGGACGGCGCATACGGATTGCTCAAGTTTGACGTGTCAGGAGTTTCCTCACGTGTTGCGCGCACTAAAATTGATCCGCTACCGGTAAATCGGATGCCCGAAATTACGCTGCATAACACTCCGCTGCATCGTATGGCGATGCAAGGTGGGGCAATGCGCTGGCTGGAGAGCGCCAACTTGGGCGATACGGAGCTTTCAGGTCGTGAGTTGGCACAGCTTGGGCGACTCTGGGCATTGAACGGATATGCAGAGCGGCCGGATGATCCGTTTCTGGATGTGCGATTAGGATCGGTTCATCGGATTGAATTTGCAAATGAAACGGCATTTCCACATGCCATGCATCTGCATGGGCACCATTTCCGCATAATCTTGCAGGACGGTACGCTGGGGCCGTGGCGTGACACTGTTCTGGTCGAGCGTGGGCAGGTGCGGCAGGTGGCGCTTGTCGCCGACAATCCAGGCAACTGGCTGTTGCATTGTCACATGCTAGGCCATGCGGCATCGGGAATGATGAGCTGGTTTCGGGTCACGTAACGCCGCAATCGATAGCTGGAAAGGCGCATGTTACGGTGCTATACGCCCGCGAAACGCCTAAAGTGGGCTGATCAGTCCACCGAGCCCGAAAAGGTCCGACGTATGAGCTCTGAAATCCGCCTTGCCTTCGCGCATCCCTCTGAGCGGTCCGAGGCAACCGCACCTCGCGGCCCTTTGGATCGTATTTCTTTGCGGGATCACATTGTCGAAGTTGAGATCGGCGCCTTTCAGGCTGAACGTGGCACAACCCAACGTATCTGTTTCAACATCGTCGTGGAAGTGCGCCCGCTTAGTGATCCTATTGATGATGATGTGGATCGCATCCTGTCATACGACAGAGTGACCGAAGCGATAGCGTTCGAGCTGGCGGCTGAGCGATTGAATCTTCTGGAAACACTGGCTGACCGTGTGGCTGAGCGAATATTGCTTGAGCCTCAGGCCGTAAGAGCCTTTGTTCGAATTGAAAAATTGGATCGTGGCCCCGGTGCGCTGGGAGTCGAGATCGTCCGCGGAAAGGATGCGGTGCATCACGACGTGACCGAAGAAGAGCGGCCTCATCCACGGCTTGTTTTCCTGTCAAATGCCGCGATTGAATCCGAAAACCTGGCTGGTTGGATCGATCAGCTCGAGAACCGGCAGCGCCCGCTGATCTTGTGTGTTGGCGCCTCTGATCTGGCGGTGTCGCAGACTGGCCATGCCATGACGCAACGCAGGATTGATCTGCTGGCGATCGAGCAGAACGCCTGGGTGTTGGCCGCAAGGGATTTCCGTTGCGTAGTCGTCTCGACACGGACCGAGTTGGATTGGGCGATGAAAAACGGTCAGATATGCGTTTGGGCGCCGTCGAAAGTAGTGTTGGATGCGGTAGATGGCCCGTCTGCGGCACCGTCGGATGCAGTGGCGCTGGCTGCGTGGTTCGCGGCAACATTTGAAGCCAGCGAAATGCTGGTGATCGGCGGAGACCTTCCCGAGGCCCCTAAAACGCCATTGCGTGCAATTCCGGTCGAACAGGCGCAACTGTGACCGTCTACTACCGTCCTTTGGTTCAGCACGGTGACCTTCGTCCTGACGGAGCGATGTCATTGGCAGGTCAGAAGCTGTGGTTTACACAAGCCGAAAAGATCGAACGCGGAAAAATCAAGAAGGTCGTGGATGTCTCTGATATTCCAGAGGAACATCTGGTTCGATTTGTCCACCCGCGCACCGCGATAGCCGGGCTTGATATGGCGCAGCCTCAGATCATGGGCATTCTGAACGCGACGCCCGATAGCTTCTCGGATGGAGGGGTGCATAACTCGATTGACACAGCGCGCACCGCTGCGGTCGAGATGGTGGCGCATGGTGCAAGCATTCTGGATATCGGCGGCGAATCCACACGCCCCGGAGCTGATTTCGTGCCGGAGGACGAAGAAATTGCGCGTACGCGCCCCCTGATCGAGGCGATCCGCTCCGAAACCGATGCGTTAATCTCGATCGATACTCGTAAAGCCAGCGTTGCCAAAGTTGCGCATCAGGCTGGCGCGGGGTTGATCAATGATGTGTCTGGGTTCACTTTCGACCCGCAACTTGCGCCATTTTGCGCACAGATCGAGGCTCCGGTCTGCGTAATGCATATGCAGGGTGATCCGGCCACGATGCAGGATGACCCGCAATATGACGACGTATTATTGGACGTTTACGATTTCCTAGATGGGCAAATCACTGAATTGGAACGGCGGGGCCTGAACCGCGATCTGATTATCGTCGATCCCGGCATCGGGTTTGGCAAAAACACAGACCACAACCTAACCCTTTTGCGTAATCTCAGCCTGTTCCACGGGTTAGGCTGCCCAATTCTGTTAGGCGTATCGCGCAAAGGGTTCATTGGCGAGATCGGCAAAGAGTCGCGCAAGGATTCCCGCGCGCCGGGATCAATCGCGGTTGCTCTGGCGGGAATATCACAGGGCGTGCAGATTGTGCGGGTACATGACGTGGTCGAGACGGCTCAGGCCTTGCGTCTATGGGCCGCCGTCCGGTAATCCGGACACAAGGAATTTCAGGAGAACGACTTATGCGCAAGCTGTTTGGAACCGACGGAGTGCGGGGCACCGCCAACACGCACCCGATGACGGCGGAAATGGCATTGCGTATCGGTGCAGCTGTGGGTCGGTATTTTCGCCGGGATGCGTCAGGCGTGCATCGGGTGGTCATTGGTAAGGACACAAGGCTGTCTGGCTATATGCTGGAAAACGCGTTGACGGCGGGCCTGACCTCTACGGGCATGAATGTGCTGTTGCTGGGGCCGGTGCCGACGCCCGCAGTCGGGTTGATGACTCGTTCGATGCGTGCAGATTTGGGCGTGATGATCTCGGCCAGCCACAATCCGGCGATCGACAATGGTATCAAGTTTTTTGGGCCAGATGGCTTCAAATTGTCTGATCAGGCAGAGATTGAGATCGAACGGCTGATCGAAGAAGGCGTAAGCCCCGCGCAGGCACAGAATATCGGCCGTGCGCGTCGGGTCGATGATGCGCGCTTTCGTTACGGAGAGCGGGTGAAATCCTCGTTGCCGCGCGATCTGCGGCTGGACGGGCTGAAGGTCGTGATCGACTGCGCAAATGGGGCGGCGCATCGGACAGCGCCCGAGGTTCTGTGGGAGCTGGGTGCGGATGTGATCCCGGTTGGGACTGCACCTGACGGCAAGAATATCAACCTCGATTGCGGCTCGACACAGCCCCGCGTTGCGGCCGAGACCGTGGTGTCGCATGGCGCCGATGTCGGCATCTGTCTAGATGGTGACGCCGACCGGGTGGTTGTGATCGACGAAACCGGCACCGTAGCTGATGGGGATCAACTGATGGCCCTTTTGGCTTCCTCGTGGTCTCGCGCTGATCAGCTCAAAGGCGGTGCGCTGGTGGCAACGGTGATGTCAAACCTCGGTTTGGAACGATATCTGGCGGGCCAAGGGCTGCGGTTGGAACGCACTGCCGTTGGTGACCGGTATGTAGTCGAACGGATGCGCGAAGGTGGCTTCAATCTGGGCGGTGAACAATCGGGCCATATTGTTATGAGCGATTATGCCACAACCGGCGACGGGCTTATGGCAGGGCTCCATTTTCTGGCCGAGATGGTACAGACCGGAAAGAAGGCCTCAGAACTGTCGCGCCAGTTTGAGACGGTGCCGCAACTGCTGAAAAATGTGCGTTTTAGTGCCGGTCAGGCGCCGCTTGAGGCCGCCAGCGTCCAAAGTGCTATTTCCGACGCCGAAGCACGCCTGAACGGTCAGGGACGCCTGTTGATCCGCAAATCGGGAACCGAACCTTTGATCCGGGTTATGGCTGAATGCGAAGATTCCACCCTGCTGAACCAGGTTGTTGATGGGATTGTGGCCGAGGTCGAGGCCGCCACTGGCTAACGCCTGATCAGCATTTTGCGCAGGCTGAACCATTGGCTGATCGCCAAACCGGTTAGAATCATGAGTAGAGCGATGTAGAAGCGCAGAGGCAAAGCCTCGGACAGAATCCACGCTCCGAAGATCATTGACCAGATGGGCACCTGATAATTCACCAAGGTCATAAAAACCGATCCGGCGCTACGGATGATCGACACGCGAAGCAGTGTGGCGAAGGCTGTTGGTATCAGCCCCAGAATTATGATGGCAAGTCCTGAGCGCGTGCCTTGCCATGTGGGTGTTCCTTCAGTCATCAGCATGATCGGTAACAAGATCACTGCCCCAACGACCAGTGTCAGTGCAGACAACGTTATCGGGTCAATTGGCGGGCAGCGGCGAGTGATAACGGATGAACTGGCATAGCAGAATGCGGCGCCGATACAGGCAAGCTGTGCCAGTGGCTCGGCCCCTTGGCCCAGCTGTGCCAGGCCGGGGCCGATCAGAACAAGCGCACCGGAAAATCCCAGCGATACCCCGACCAAGCGGCGCAGGTTCATCGGCTCATCCGAAAAGAAATGTGCCAATGGCAGCACCATGAGCGGAACCGCGGCCATCGACAGGCCCGCAAATGCCGATGGCACATATTGCTGGCCCCAACTCAGCAACACAAAGGGCAGGGCGGTAGAAAGCACTCCGATAACAGTGACGAACCACCAAAGTTGAGCACTCATCGCGGGCATGTTGCGCCGTGTGATCCACATCAACAGCAGCAGTGAGACCGCGCCCAGAGTTGTGCGCGCGGTGGCCACAGTAATGGGGCCATAGCCTTCAAGAGCTATGGCCACGACCATGAAAGTGGCCCCCCAGATGAGGCCGAGTGCTGCGATGCCGCTCCAGTCGCGGTGGTCGGGTTGTTGAACCATTCCATCCCCTTATCCTGCGATCAGGTCCGTGTCACGACGCGATCTTGACTTTATGTAAGTATTTGCTTACCGTTAGTTATGACTTACCAAGATACGTTCTATGCATTAGGTGATCCGACCCGTCGGCAGGTGTTCGAAGCGGTAGCTGACGAGCCCCGTGCAGTAGGTGAACTGGCAGGTGAATTGCCCGTTAGTCGCCCTGCAGTATCCCAGCATCTGAAAGTGCTTTCCGACGCCGGTTTGGTCGAATGCCGCGCTGAAGGCACCCGACGGATTTATGCGGCGCGGCCCGGCGGGCTGAATGAAATGCGGGCGTGGTTTGAGCGCTACTGGTCTGATGTTCTGGAAAGCTTCGCAATTGAGGTAAATGAAGGGGGGCAGGACATATGACGGATCCAATCATCAAAACTGTAGTTGTAAATGCAGCGCCACAACAGGCTTTCGACATATTCGTCAAGCGCACAGCATCATGGTGGCCACTGAACCGGCACGCGGTATCAGCAGGGGCGGGCAAGGCGGCTTTGGGTGTCGTGATTGAAACTGAAGTTGGCGGCGCAGTCTATGAAGTGATGCATGATGGCGCACGGGCCAAATGGGGGGAGGTTCTGGATTATGAGGTCGGTCGCCACTTTGCTATGAGCTGGCATCCGGGCACTGATCCAGACAAACAGACCCGCGTCGAGGTGAAGTTCGAGGAACATGGGCAGGGACAAACCAAAGTTACGTTGACCCATTCTGGTTGGGAGGTCTGGGCCGCTGAGGCACAAACCAAGCGAGATGGCTATAACAGTGGCTGGGATTATGTACTTGCGACCTGTTTTGCCGATGCGGTGGGCAAATGAAAAGGGCGGCCACATGGGCCGCCCTTTCACTAACAGACGTCAGGCCTAGTTCTTTTCTTTGTCGACCATTTTACCGGCCGAGATCCAAGGCATCATACCACGCAGTTTGGCACCGGTTTCTTCGATCATGTGCTCGTCATTGGCGCGGCGGGCCGCTTTGATGGTCGGCTGACCAACGGCGTTTTCCAGCATGAAGTCACGAACGAATTTGCCCTGCTGGATGTCGTTCAGAACCTCTTTCATTCGTGCTTTGGTCTCGTCGTATTTCAGGATACGCGGGCCGGTTACGTACTGGCCGTATTCGGCCGTGTTCGAGATCGAGTAATCCATGTTGGCGATGCCGCCTTCATAGATCAGGTCAACGATCAGCTTCACCTCGTGCAGACACTCGAAATAGGCCATCTCGGGCGCGTAGCCAGCTTCGACCAGCGTTTCAAAGCCGCAGCGGATCAGCTCTACCAGACCACCGCACAGAACGGCTTGTTCACCGAACAGGTCGGTTTCGCATTCTTCGCGGAAGTTGGTTTCGATGATGCCCGAACGCCCGCCACCGATGGCTGAGCAATAGGACAGGCCGATTTCCAGCGCTTTGCCGGTCGCATCGTTGTCGACCGCGACGAGGCAAGGAACACCGCCGCCTTTGGTGTATTCACCGCGCACAGTGTGGCCGGGGCCTTTAGGGGCCATCATGATGACGTCGACGCCTTCTTTCGGCTCGATCAAGCCGAAGTGCACGTTCAGGCCGTGGGCAAATGCGATGGCAGCACCCGGCTTGATGTTGTCATGCACGTATTTCTTGTACGTCTCGGCCTGCAGTTCGTCGGGCATGGTGAACATGATGACGTCGCACCAAGCGGCGGCTTCAGCGATGCCCATCACTTCCAAACCTTCCGCTTCGGCTTTCTTCGCTGAAGGCGAACCTTCGCGCAGCGCTACGACAAGGTTCTTGGCGCCCGAGTCGCGTAGGTTCAGAGCGTGGGCGTGACCTTGCGAGCCGTAGCCCAGAATGGCCACTTTCTTGTCTTTGATCAGGTTGATGTCGCAATCGCGATCGTAATAGACGCGCATTTTGCCGGTCCTTTCTGTTTCGATTGCGGTGGTTTTTACTTTGTATTTCCAAGGATAGCGATGGCTCTATCCTTGGAAAATCAAGAATAAATGCCTTGTCTATTCTTGAAAAATGCTATTCTTGTGAAATTCATGTTAGATGATCTGGATCGCCGAATATTACGCCATCTGCAGGCCGAGCCGAGCTTGTCCGGTGCGGAACTGGCCGAACGTTGCCGCAGCACGCAAGGTGTTTGCGGGCGGCGAGTCGAAAAGATGCAGGCGGTGGGTATCATCGAAGGGCAGGAGGCGGTAATCGATTGGACCGCTCTGGGATATGCGGTAGAAGTGTCGCTGCGCGTGACCTTGGACAAGACGCAGGCACGGGCCTTTGATGAATTTACCGAGGCTGCCCGTGAAGTGGCCGAGGTGATCGAACTTCAGACCTTTCTGGGGCGGGTCGATGTGCGCCTTTCAGTGCTGGCGCAGGACATGAGCCACTACCAACAGGTCTATCGGGATCGAATCCTGACACTGCCGCATATCGCAGATATTGAAGCGTTGATGCACATTGCCCGAGTCAAGCAGGATGAGGCATTGCCGATATGATCGAATCGGACGAAATTGATCGAAGGATTTTGCACGCTTTGAGGCAGGATGCTACCCAAAGTGCCGGTGCATTGGGGCGCAAATTCGGGTTGTCTCAGCCCGCAACCTGGCGCCGAATTAAGCGGCTGGAAGATGCGGGTGTGATCAAAGGTCGACGATTGCGGCTGAACGCCGAAGCGCTCGGGTTCGGGGTGACGGTGTTTTTGGGCGTGAAACTAGCGCGAAAAGGTCAGGTTAGCCTTGAGGATTTTGAGCGCGCCGTCAGTGCCATTCCAGAAGTGCAGACAGTCGAGCATGTGCTAGGGCTTTACGATTATCGCTTGCGGGTTGTGGCGCGGGACCTGGCTGATTTCGAAAGAGTCTTGCGGAGACGCGTTATGACTCTGCCCGGGGCCGGGGAAGTCGAGGCCAACGTATTGCTAAGCGAAGAGCGCCTTCCAGGACCGATTGGTTAGTACTTTGAGCGGATTCGAAATCCCGGATGATGGGTCATGCGGGCAAAAGTCATGGGGCGGCCGTTTTTCCATGTGGTCCGCTCGAGCTGGATCATCGATGTCCCAGTCGTGGTGCCCATGAAATCAGCTAAGCGCCCATCTGCAGAGATGGCGCAAAAGGCGATCTCAGCCTCGGTAAAAGGTGCTGCGTTCAGCAACCATTCATGAGGGCCGCTATTGTTCAGATCGGCGTGTTCAACCTCGGGAACGGCTTCAATATTGATCCAGCGCTCTTCAAGCTGGAAGGGACGATTGTCAGCATAGTGCATACAAATCACATGCAAGACACGCGCATCCGGTTCGACATTCAATTGTGAGGTCAGCCATCCGGGGCTGTAGACCACCTTACGTTCCACCAGTGCGTAGCGATAGGCTGAGTTCTGATTCTCAACTGCCTGACGTGCCAGTGAAATCTCAAGTTTGGCTTGTTTGCGCGGCTCTTTTTTAACCCGCGTCCCGCTTTTGCGCTTACGCTCGACAAAGCCCTGTTCTGCAAGTTCTCGCAACGCCCGGTTGACTGTAGCGCGGGCGCAATTGAACTCTTCCGCAAGTTGGGTTTCGGTGGGCAAAAGTGAGCCCTGTGGCCAAATACGTGATTCAATCCGCCGTTTAACTTCGTCCCGGACGACCTGAAAATTGATCCGCTTTTGCGCAGTCACGAGCTAAAAATTCCATTCTTGTTCAAAGTGAGTGTATCTGGTCAGAAACACGTCAGGGTGTAAAGAGATGGTGACACTAGTTGGCGTCATTTCTGCTAATTGTTGCATGTTAAATCTCAAAGTAAAACTTAAGGTTGCGGGTTACTTAAGGTCAACCAATCTCGGCGCTTTGAAGCTTTACCCCGAGGCAAGGAAAAGGCAGAAACAAGTGGCGATAGGAAAGGACGCATGATGCCTGCATTACTTGGAACCGTTGATCCCAATGGCCTTGAAGAGTTCTCGGTCGTATTTACTGATCGCTCACTCAACCATATGTCTGCAAACTTTCAACAGGTTATGCGCGATATCTCTGATATGTTGCGCGAGGTATACAATGCTGAAGGTGTCGCCATTGTTCCTGGAGGCGGGACGTACGGGATGGAGGCGGTTGCGCGACAATTTGCACGCGGGGCAAATGTTCTCGTGGTCCGCAACGGCTGGTTTTCCTATCGCTGGAGCCAGATCATAGAATCAGGTGAGTTGACCGGTTCGACGACGGTTTTGAAAGCCCGAGAGACCGGGAATGCCAGCCCTTCGCCCTTTGCACCTGCTCCGATAGAAGAAGTTGTCGCGACAATCCATGAGAAACGCCCGGATGTCGTTTTTGCCCCGCATGTCGAAACCTCTGCTGGGGTGATTTTGCCTGATGACTATGTAAACGCAATGGCAACCGCCGCGCATGAGGTGGGTGCGCTTATGGTACTGGATTGCATCGCGTCGGGCTGTGCTTGGGTCGATATGAAGGCAACCGGTGTGGATGTGCTGATTTCGGCTCCGCAAAAGGGGTGGAGTGCGACGCCCTGTGCCGGTCTTGTCATGCTGTCCGAGCGGGCCGAAGTACGGTTGACCGAAACCACATCAGACAGTTTTGCGATTGATCTGAAGAAATGGCGACAGATCATGCAGGCCTATGAAAATGGCGGCCATGCCTATCACGCCACGATGCCCACGGATTCTCTGCGTGCCTTTCGCGATACCATGCTTGAAACACGTGAGTATGGATTCGAAAAGTTGCGTGCGGCGCAGTGGGCTTTGGGGGATGGCGTACGGGCTTATCTGAAGGATAAAGGCGTGATGTCGGTGGCAGCCGAAGGTTTCGGCGCGCCCGGAGTGGTCGTCAGTTACACTGCCGACCCCGAGATTCAAAACGGCAAGAAGTTCGCGGCTTTGGGAATGCAGATCGCGGCAGGTGTGCCGCTTCAATGTGATGAACCGGCTGGGTTCTGCACATTCCGTCTAGGGCTGTTTGGCTTGGACAAACTTTATGATGTCGACGGCACGATTTCGCGACTGACACGCGTTTTGGATCAGGTATTGTAACCGGCAAGGCGGGCAGAAGCCCGCCTGACGGATCAGCGGACGCCGAGGCCCATTTGCATCAGCGTCTTCCGCACCGTTGGTAGGGAATAGAGCGCATTTAGCCCCATCGCCCTTGCATCACGCAGCGGTCGCGCCTCGATCATCGAGGCGCGGTTCAGCAGATCGATACCTTTGACGCGCAGTCCGATCTCAGTATGGCGGGCCTTATGATAGGCATCCAGCATTTGCGCGTCACCCAAGCCATCGGGCCGAGCCAGCGCTAGCTCCATCAAACTACGAAGATCGCCGAGCGACATGTTCAGTCCCTGCGCGCCGATAGGGGGGACCACGTGTGCGGCTTCGGCCATCAGGGCAATGCGTTCACCAGCCAGACGTTCCGCCGATTGGCTGATGATAGGCCAGATTGTCCTGCGCGAAGCGAGTTTCAGCGGTCCGAACAGCCCGCAGGAGCGTTCAGTCATCGCAGCCTCGAATGTCTCGGCTCCGAGGTTCAGCAATTCGACCGCGCGTGGGCCGCGTTCCATCCAGACAATCGCAGACGACGGCTGACCCTGCCAATCGGGCAGGGGGACCAAGGTGAAGGGTCCACCGGAACGATGGATCTCGGTCGAAACATTGTCGTGCGGGATCGGGTGCGTAACGGCGAAGGCCACAGCTTTCTGGCCGTAGCGGGTGGTATGCACGCTAATTCCGGCGGCTTCCCGCATCGGCGAGTTTCGTCCGTCTGCGGCGATGACAAGTTTGCAGTGGACGCGGCTGCCGTCGCTCAGACCGACGCGTGCTTCATTGGTGCGGGTGAACAGGCTGACCGTGCCGGTGCCGGGCCGGAAATCGACGTTTGGCAATTCTGACAGCCGTGCCACCATCTCACGCCGCAGCAGCCAGTTGGGCAGGTTCCAGCCGAACGGTTGATCCGAGATATCGGCGGCGTTGAAATCGCGCACCACGCGGGGTTCGGGCACGTCGCCGCCCGCGTCCACAATGCGCATGATCTGCAGAGGGGCAGCATGTGCATCCAAACGCGCCCAGAGTCCGCACTGCTCCAGCAACCCATGGGCGGGCTGCAAAAAGGCGGTGGTGCGCAGATCCGAGCCATCCACGTCGCGTTCTGTGATCGGCGGTGAAGGGTCGACGCAAATCACGTCAAACCCGGCAGCTCCAAAGGCGGCGGCGGCGGTCAATCCGGCGATTCCGCCGCCAGAAATCAGGATATCACAGCTGTCGGTCATGAATATGTCTCCGTTGCCGCAGACACTAGTGCTGTTGCGAGGCGGGTGCCAAGTGACATCCTGTCTCGTGCCTTATCCGCGAGAAATCAAAATCAGGATAAGAAACATCGTCGGCACCATCATCAAGGCCGGGATGTAGAGGCCCGGCAGGCCGAACAGCAGGATAGAACAGCCCCACATGCTGACAAGTGCCGCGGCGGTGTAGTACAGGTCTTCGGCTTCGGCATTGGCCACATCCCGGGCCATCCAGCCAAAAAGCGGGATTGCAAACAACAGGCGCTGCCACAAAGGCGGGCGCGCTGGCATATCGAGCGCGGTCATTGGGATCTCCGATTCTGTTCGTCGCTGAGCTGCATATGGGGCTAATGCTGCGACTGCGAAACGCACAGATCGTCGCAGTGTGACAGCCTATCGCAGGCGGCCCAGAAATCCGGTCAGATCGTCCGTGTGATGGTGAATGTGATCTGCATCGTGTGGATCAGGGGCGACGTGAACAGTACGCATTCCCATCTCATGCGGCGCAGCCAGGTTGCGTGGATCATCCTCGAACATGGCTGCTTGTGTGGCTTCGATTCCGTCCTGAGCAAAGATGGCTTGGAATGCAGCCTTTTGCGGTTTAGGGCGATAGCCTGCATGCTCAATTCCGTAGATCGCATCGAATAGCCCATCCAGCCCACGTGCAGCCAAAACACGCTGTGCGTAAGGTGCTGACCCATTGGTATAGACAATGCGTCGGCCCGGCAGCGCGCGGATGTGATCGGCCAATGCTGCGTCGGGCTCCATATGGCTCATATCCACTTGATGCACTGCATGCAGATAGGGATCGGGGTCCAGATCGTGTTCGGCCATCAGGCCGGCAAGCGTGGTGCCGTATTCACGCCAGTAGTGCGAACGGAGCCGATCGGCCTCGGGTCGGTCGACGCCGATCGCTTGCACCACGTAATCCGTCATCAGCACCTCAATCTGATCGAACAGGCGCATATGCGGTGGGTAAAGTGTGTTGTCGAGGTCGAACACCCATTGGGTGACGTGAGTAAAGGCAGGTTTGACCATGGTTTGGGTTTAGGGCGATGAACGATGGTTTTCAATGCCGCACTTGATTGCCAGGGCGCGAGGCGGCTAGACATGTCCGAACCAGGAGACATAATAACCGATGCCCCAATCCAAACAGTCCAATACGGATGCCTATAGCCTGATACTCGAAGCAATCGATGTGGGCGTCTACAAGCCGGGCGACCGGTTGGTGGAAAGCGAGCTGGCCGAACGTTTTGGCGTTTCGCGTACACCGATCCGCGAAGCGTTGCAGCGGTTAGAGACGCAATCGCTGCTGGAACGGGACGGGCGGTCTCTGATCGTGGCGTCGCTGGACCACAACCAGATGGCAGAACTATATGTCGTGCGACGTGAATTGGAGGGGCTCGCCGCAAGGCTGGCGGCCAAGCATGCAACCGAAGAAGAAATCCGGGTCCTTCAAGATATGGTAGAAGCCGATGATGCGCTGGTGAATGACCCGTCTGCGCTTTCGCGTGCTAACCGCAGGTTTCACGAGCAGATCCATCTGGCCTCGCACAATCGCTATCTGGTGCAACAGCTTGATCTGGTGCACAGGACCATGGCGTTGATGGCGACTACATCCCTTGCGGCCGAGGGGCGCGGTGAAATCGCGCAGAATGAGCACAAAAACATCGTCGATGCGATTGCTGCCCGTGATGAGGCAGGGGCCCAACAAGCCCTGCAGGACCATATCTCGGTCGCGTTCATGACCCGGCTGAAACAGGATGCGATCCGGCGCGAGAAATAACAGCCTCGCTTTCCTCGACCGCATGACCGTGCTGGGTTTTGTCCCAGAAGAATGGCCGTACCGCTAGTTCCCATAAGCCCTTATAGGCCGCTAGAACACCCAGTGGAAAATAGAGGACCATCATCGGAACCCAGGGCAGCAGAAAGCGCCTGTTGCCCGCGATGACGCCCAGCATGCCAACCAAAAGATTTGCAGCCTCTGCAGCGAGCAATAAATAAATGCAGTTTCGCAGAAAATCAGGTGTTGTGATGTGCTGATAGGGGTGCGGTAGATCGAGAAAGGTCAGCCAGAATACCCATAACACCGGGGCAAGTAGAAACTGCCCGAGCGTTCCAAGAAAAAAGGCCTGAAAGCCCAGAAAACGGAGCGGTCCCAGATCGCGCAGCAACCTTAACGGCGCGCGCATATGGACCAGATACGTAACCATGAATCTCTTCAGCCAACGCGAGCGCTGTTTGACCCAGGGCCAGGCCCGAAAATTAGCCTCTTCAAAGGTGGCGGTGCTGACGATTTCAGTCTTGTAGCCAGCCCGGCAGAGACGAACGCCCAAATCTGCGTCTTCAGTAACGTTATGGGCATCCCATCCGCCCAGTTCGACCAGTTTGTCTCGACGAAAAAAGAATGTGGTGCCACCCAGCGGAACCACAAGGCCCAATCGGGCGATGCCGCTGAGAATCACCCGAAACCAACCGCTGTATTCGATGGTAAAGCAGCGCGACCGCCAGTTGGTGCGCGGGTTATAATAATCCAGAACGCCTTGCAGGCAGACAACATCTTCGGGCGCGGCCGCAAAATGCCGGACAACGGATTCGATCTGATCTGGCATCGGGGCGTCTTCGGCATCCCAGACACCCAATATATCCCCGCGGCAGAAATCTAACGCATAGTTCATCGCACGAGGCTTGGTCGTTAGTTTACCCCGGTTCGGCACCTCAAGTACCCGTACCCAGCTGGGAAGCTCGATGTTATTCAGTGCGGCTTTGGTTACGCTATCCTGCTCTTCAAGCACCAATATGATATCGAGCAGCGCCTTTGGGTAAGTCAACCGTCGCAGACGGGCGATCAGGATTTCTGCGATTTCTCTTTCTTTAAAAAGCGGCACCAGTATCGACACACAGGGCAGGCGGATCGGATCTGCTGTGACAAGACGAGGGTTTCGAAGTGTCAAATGGGCAATCAGCCCCGAGACACGAAGGAGGAGGAACAACGCCAAAGTCGCAAGCGTTGTCCAAAGTAGAGCGGTGAGACCCAGCATTGGGAATAAGCTGCATAAAGTGATTAGCAGAACGACCAACGTGATAGGTCTGGCCCGAGCCGTTGCCGACCAGTTGCGACAGCTTTGTTGCGAATCGACGCGCGTTTCAGCCGCCTCCGTCAGATCGGCGGCAAAATGGCGCGCAATGGCGGCATCAATCTGTTCGGCCCCGGCTAGAACCGGGACGATCGTATAGCCTGTATCACTTAACGCAGTTGAAACCGTATCGAACCGGTCAGGCCGCGCCGTTGCAATCAGCAGGATTGGTCCAACTCGCATCCAAGGCAGAACGTTGTGCGTTAGCCAAAACTCCAATGGTTTCAGCGCGCAAAGCTCTTCGGGAGGCGGAGTTTGTTCCAGATCGGCAATTTGCAAGCCTGTTTGTTCGGACAAGGCAGAGAGAACTTCGGCCCGACTGGCCCAATCTTCACCAACAAGGATTTCCCCCAACGGGGCATTCTGGCGGGTTTGTAAATGCAACGCCTGTTGGAGCTGAGCCTCTGATATCACCCCTTGATCCCGCAGGCAGGCCCCAAGAGGTTTGCGTGAATGGGGGCCGGGAACCGGTTCCGCCGGTATCTGGCGTTTCAGATTCAGTTCAACCATAAGAATACCCTGCCGCGGTTCACGGACGGCAGGGTTGCTCAAACAGGGTTAACGCCGAGTTAACTCGACTAAATCGCTCTTAGGCCTGTGTTTTTTGATCGGCCATTGCAGCAGCGAAGCGTTCGAACAGGTAGAAACTGTCTTGTGGTCCGGGTGAGGCTTCGGGGTGATGTTGCACCGAATAGACCGGGCGACCCGTCATGCGGATGCCGCAGTTTGAACCGTCAAACAATGAACGATGCGTCTCGATCACGCCATCGGGCAGGGATTGAGCGTCTACGGCAAAGCCGTGGTTCATCGATGTGATTTCGACCTTGCCGGTTTCCATATCCTTGACGGGATGGTTCGCGCCGTGGTGGCCATGGTTCATCTTGACGGTCTGTCCGCCCAAAGCCAGCGCGAGCATCTGATGGCCAAGGCAGATGCCAAAGACCGGTAGGTTAGTGGTTTCCAACACTTCCTTGATCATCGGCACGGCGTATTCACCAGTGGCCGCCGGGTCGCCCGGGCCGTTGGACAGGAAAACACCGTCAGGCTTATGGGCAAGAACTTCTGCTGCTGTCGCAGTCGCGGGCAATACAGTCACGTCACAGCCTGCCGATGCCAGGCAGCGCAGGATGTTTCGCTTGGCACCATAGTCGATAGCGACCACCTTATGTGACGGAGCTTCCTGTCGCTGGTAGCCGTCAGGCCAGGCCCAACGCATCTCATTCCAACGATAGCTTTGTGCGCAGGTAACGTCCTTAGCCAGATCCATGCCCTCAAGTCCGGCAAACCCGCGTGCAGCCGCGATCAAAGCTTCGATGTCGAAGTTACCTTCGGGGTCATGCGCCAGCGCTACATGCGGTGCACCTTGCTGACGGATAGCGCGGGTCAGGCGGCGGGTGTCGACGCCCCCAATCGCAATGCGGCCGCGACGGGCCAGCCATGCTTTTAGCTCTTCGGCAGAGCGCCAGTTTGAAGGCTCGGTCGGGTCCCATTTGACCACCATACCCGCGGCAACTGGATCGCCAGTTTCGTCATCCTCCGGGTTCACGCCAACATTACCGATATGCGGGAAGGTAAATGTCACGATCTGGCCCGCGTAGGAGGGGTCTGTCATGATTTCCTGATAGCCGGTCATGGCGGTGTTGAAGCACAGCTCGGCCACCGTCTGGCCGGTGGCGCCAAAGCCAATACCGTAGAACAGCGTTCCATCGGCCAATGCCAGACATGCGGTGGGCTTGGACGGGGCGTTCTGGGCCATGGCGCGACTCTCCTGCAAGGTAAACGGACGCATACCTAAGGGGGTTAGCGCGTCAGGTCAAGCCTGTTCAAATTTTAGGCTATTGTTTAAAATCAATAACTTAGTAAAGTATCGCCCCTGTTGTGCCCGCCTTTTTGTTTCGATATGGTCGAGGTTCCTTTGCCATGGGGATGGACAGACCATATGGATATGCGATCACGGGTGAATGCCGCCCTGAAGCAAGCAATGAAAGACAAAGAAGCCGAGCGCCTATCGACGCTGCGCCTGATCAATGCCGCGATCAAGGATCGTGACATTGCGTCGCGCGCATCCGTAAATGAAGAGGCCAAAGGCTGTGGCGATGCCGAGGTGCTTGAGATCCTTGGAAAAATGACCAAGCAGCGCAAGGAAAGCGCGCGCGCCTATGAAGAGGGTGGGCGCCTGGATTTGGCCGAGCGTGAGCTGCGCGAAGTCGAAGTGATCGAGGAATTCCTGCCCAAGCAGCTGGATGATGACGAGGTCAGCAAAGCTATTCAGACGGCCATCACGGCCACCGGCGCGGGGTCAATCCGCGATATGGGCAAGGTGATGGGCGAATTGAAAACGCGCTATACCGGTCAGATGGATTTCGGCAAGGTCGGGCCAATGGTCAAAGATCACCTTTGCGCCGCATCAAACGGCGGTTAATCAAGCAGAATCGCGCAGTTTCCGGGTTAAGTCATCGAAAAGCGCGATCCGTTCCTCTTCAGTGAGGAATGCACCAATTTCGACCTCCCGGCCGTCTCCGACCAGTGTCACGTAATGGGGCACCGGACCACCGCTCGCGTGCATTTCGGGGCGCGCCCAATATCGATTGCAGGACCATTCCAGATCGTCTTTGCGTGGATTGCGGTGCACGAGGCGCGCCTGCGTTTTATCCAACGTGAGAACCTCGAACACGCTGCGTGCGCGATAGTTCATCTCAAATGCCAGCCAGAGACCTAGTACGGTCAGCAACAAGAAGGGCAGCAAGCCCCACAGCAGAACAGATCCCAGCACCGCAAACAGCGGAATCAGACCGAACAGAAAGACCGCGAGAACAACCCCCATTGCGCCACGCGGCGGTAAGGAGTTATGCGGCCAGAGGCGCAACTCCTGCTCAGTATCTGAATTCTTGGTCCATCGATAAGGCATGGTTGAAACCTAGCGCAGCAACTGCCTGAGTCGAAGTGCAAACTGTCACACAACGTGTCCAACACGCACCCATGACAACGCGTCGTCCAGCCGGTCATCACCCCAAAACACCTCGCCGCGCACGACAAAGCTGGGTGCGCCAAACACACCCAGTTGGATGGCAGTGTTGGTCTCGTTTTCGAGAGATTGCACAATGTCCGGACTGCGCGCACGTGCGAGGGCTAGGCGGGGGTCCTGCTGACAACGATGCAGGGCTTCGGTGATGGCTGTCTCGGACCCGGCTTCTATGCCGTCTTCAAACCAGAGAGCATAGAGCGATTGTGTATACGTCTTTCCCCAGCCTTCTGTCATTCCCAGTAGGGCGACCTGATTAGCCAATGCGAGGTCCGAGATTGGGTAGGGCGCAGGCAAGTTGGCGTGAATATGATACTTGGCCGCCCGGCGTTCGATATCCCGCCACATGTAAGCGGATTTAATCGGTTTGCCGGCGAAGGGGATGTTCTGCTGTTCTGACATCACGGTCCGCACATTGAACGGCCGCCAGTTCACGGTGGCATCGTGTTCGGCACTCCAATCGTCCAGGCGTTTGATCGTCAGGAAGCTGTAGGTGCTACCTATTGAGAACCAAAAGTCGATCTCGGGCATCGTAAATCCCTTTCGGTTGGCCGGGTATTTTGCCCGGACCAGAATACTCTATTTTTGCTGTTCTGGCGACTGCCCCGCTTACACAGGTCAGGCAGGAACAAAAAACCCCGCCTAAATGGGCGGGGTTTTCTTGTCATTCAGGTCGGGATCAGTGCGCGTGGCCTTTATCCCAATCCTCCTGCTTCGGCAGCTGCTCGAACGTGTGTTCAGGCGGCGGCGTTGGCAAGGTCCATTCCAGCGTATCCGCGTATTCGTTCCACGGGTTCGGCCGCGTCTCTTTCGCGCCGCGCAGCAGGGCGTAGATCACGATGCCAAAGAACAGCAGGAACGAAGCGAACGAGATGAATGCACCAATCGACGAAACAAAGTTCCACTGCGCGAACGCTTCGGGATAGTCGATGTAGCGACGTGGCATGCCCTGACGACCCAGGAAGTGCTGCGGGAAGAAGGTCAGGTTGGCGCCGATGAAGAACAGCCAGAAATGAACTTTGCCCCAGAACTCGGAATACTGACGGCCTGTCATCTTCGAGAAGTAGAAGTATACGCCAGCGAAGATCGCGAAGACTGCACCCAAGCTCATCACGTAGTGGAAGTGCGCAACGACGTAGTAGGTGTCGTGATAAGCACGGTCTACACCTGCTTGCGACAGCACCACGCCGGTTACACCACCAACTGTGAACAGGAACAGGAAGCCGAAGGCGAACAGCATTGGGGTTTTGAACTCGATCGAGCCGCCCCACATGGTCGCAATCCACGAGAAGACCTTAACGCCGGTCGGAACCGCGATGACCATAGTGGCCAGCATGAAGTAGGCTTGCTGACGCAGCGACATGCCAACGGTGTACATGTGGTGCGCCCACACGACAAAGCCCAGAACACCGATCGCGATAATCGCCCAGACCATCGGCAGGTAACCGAAGATCGGCTTGCGTGCGAAGGTCGCGATCACGTGGCTGATAAGGCCAAAGCCCGGCAGGATCACGATATACACTTCGGGGTGGCCAAAGAACCACAGGATGTGCTGATACAGGATCGGATCGCCGCCACCGGCCGGATCAAAGAAGGTGAAGCCGAAGTTGCGGTCCATCAGCAGCATGGTGATCGCGCCCGCCAGAACCGGCAGCGACAGCAGAATCAGCCACGCGGTGACAAAGATCGACCAGCTGAACAGCGGCACCTTGAACAGGGTCATGCCCGGGGCACGCATGTTCAGGAAGGTGGTGATCATGTTGATCGCGCCGAGGATCGAGGAGGCGCCCGATACGTGCACAGCAAAGATCGCAAGGTCCATGGACATGCCGCCCTCGGTCGTGGACAGCGGTGGATACAGAACCCAGCCGACGCCCGAACCGAGCTGATCGTTACCACCGGGGCTCAGCAGCGAGGCGACGCCCAGCGAGGTCCCGGCGACGTACAGCCAGAAGGACAGGTTGTTCATCCGCGGGAACGCCATATCCGGCGCACCGATCTGCAACGGCATGAAATAGTTGCCAAATCCGCCGAAGAGGGCCGGGATAACCACGAAGAACATCATCAGGACACCGTGATAGGTGATCATGACGTTCCACAGGTGTCCGTTGGGGGTACATGGATCGGCCATGAAACCTTCGAGGCACATGTACTGAACACCGGGGTGCATCAGTTCGAGCCGCATGTAGACAGTCATCAGAACCGAAATCAAACCGGCCAGGGCCGATACGATCAGGTACAGAATCCCGATATCCTTGTGGTTGGTCGACATGAACCAACGGGTAAAGAACCCACGCTGGTCTTCATGCTCGTGACCATGAATGGCTGCGTCTGCCATTAGGTGCCTCCTGTTGCAACTACACCGCGCAGTCGGACCTCTCCAACGCGCGGGATTCCTGCTGGTTTTAGATTGCAAGGGGGCGACCTTCAATGGCCGAGTTTGATCTGGATCAAGATTAATTGTCGCGGGCAGCCCACGCAGCCCGGCATTTCAACCTCTGATCCTAGCGATTTGGGGGGCCAGTCCGCGAATTCAAGTGGCGATGGGGGAATCCCGCTTGACCCGCATCGGGGGGCGGCACAGAACAGCAAAGAAGCGCAATACCGGAGGCCCGTGATGACTGAATATGATCCCGAAAACGTCTTTGCCAAGATCTTACGCGGGGAAATCCCGTCGAACCGAGTTTATGAAGATGATGAAACAGTCGCCTTGATGGACATCATGCCGCGCACTGATGGGCATGTGTTGGTCATCCCAAAATCACCGTGCCGCAACATGCTGGACGCGTCGTCCGTAGAACTTGCGGCAGTGATAGCGACGGTTCAGAAATTAGCACAGGCCGTGAAGGTCGCGTTTGAAGCTGATGGTGTAACTGTTCAGCAGTTCAACGAAGCTGCGGGCGGGCAGGAGGTGTTTCATCTACATTTCCATGTCCTGCCCCGTTACGAAGGCGTATCGATGCGTCCACCGGGCAAGATGGGTGATTTTGATCTGATTGCCAAACACGCTGACAAAATCCGCGCAGCATTGGGTTGAATTCCAAGAAAGTTCCGCTGGCACGTGGGGTCGATAAGCTGCACGAAAGGCCGCAAAGGCAAGGGATTCATACAATACCGAGGCCCTAAAACGAGAATTGCCGTTCCGATTATGGGGTCGGAACGGCAGACTCGTAACCAAACACTTTCACGGATTTCGCTGGGCAGCCCTGCGATCACCGGTTAACACACCACTCACTCATGAACGGTCATTACATACTACGTGGTCAAATGGCGTTTGTAAGGAGTGGATGTGAAGAATCCCTGAATTTGAGGCGAATTGGGGCGATTTGAAGGACAAGCCACTATGATTTTCGAAACAGAACGCATCGAAATTCAGCATTGTTGTTTGGGTAATGTTTCCGGATCGTTCCGAATACGTGGAATCACCTAGTTTTCAAACGCCTTCGGAGGCGAACACATCATCAAAGGTCTTTTTTAGTGCCACGTCGACGTCATCCATCGTTACGGGAAGCCCGAGGTCGACCAAAGATGTCACACCGTGTTCCTGTATGCCGCAAGGTACAATCCCACCGAAATGAGACAGATCTGGTTCAACATTGATTGATATTCCGTGGAAACTAACCCACTTCCTCAGACGTATTCCGATGGCTGCAATTTTATCCTCGGCGGTCTGTCCCGCTATCGAAAGCGGCTTGTCCTGCCGCTGAACCCAGACGCCCACGCGGCCTTCCCGTATCTCACCGGTTACGTTGAATTCGGCCAGGGCAGCAATCACCCATGCTTCAAGCTGCTGCACAAAGCGGCGAACATCACGGCCGCGTTTACCCACGTCCAGCATGACGTAAACGACGCGCTGACCGGGGCCGTGATAGGTGTACTGACCGCCGCGCTTGCTCTCATAGACCGGAAAGCGATCCGGATCGGTCAGATCTTCACGCTTGGCGGAAGTCCCAGCGGAATAGAGCGGTGGATGTTCCAACAGCCAGATGCATTCATCGGCTTCACCTGCCGCAATCGCGGCAACACGCGCCTCCATAAAGGCAGTGGCTTCGTCGTAGTCGATCAGCCCATCGGTGGTTTTCCATTCCATACTCGTTCCTTAGACCGTCTGCGGGGCAGGGGGAAGGGGTCAGGCGGCCTCGGCCAGACAACGCTGCAACACCTGCGCATAGGTGTCGGCGCCTTGCGCGCCAGTCAGCAGATATTTCCCGCCAAATACCATCGAAGGCACGCCCGAAATGCCTCGGCTGGTCCAGAATTGTTGTTTCTCACGCACCGACTGGGCGTGTGCACCCGACTCAAGCGCCGCGCGTGCCGCATTCGGGTCAAGCCCCGCCGTTTCGACGGCACCCAATAACACGTCGGCGTCAGAGACATCCTGCTGCATGGTGAAATAGGCGTCGAACAAGGCCAGTTTAAGCGGATGCTGACGTCCCTGCGTTTCCGCCCAATCAAGCAGTTGATGCGCGGCAAAGGTGTTCACAATTCTACTGTCATCGGTGAAATTGAAGGTAAATCCAAGTTCAGCCCCTAAAGCGGTCAACCGCTCGCGCGCCTGCTGGCTTTGTTCGGGTGTCGAGCCATATTTTTCGGCAATATGCTCTCGCAGGTTCTGCCCCTCGGGCCCCATGCTGGGGTTCAATTCGAACGGATGCCAGCGCAACCGGGCCAGCACATTCTCTTGCTTCAGCGCGGCATCGAGTTGACGAAAACCTACGATACACCACGGACAGACCACATCCGAGACGACATCAATCTGCACGGTAGGGCGGGGATCGGGCGAGGGCATGAGCTGCTCCAGATTGCATTGTGTCGCGTTTAGATATTGCTAAAGCGCGTGAATTCAATCGGCTGTGTTTTTGCCTCTTCACATCGCGTGGCGCAACGTCTATACGCCCCTCTACCAAGTCATTGGCAGTGCGGTCGTGGCGGAATTGGTAGACGCGCAGCGTTGAGGTCGCTGTGGGGTAACTCCCGTGGAAGTTCGAGTCTTCTCGACCGCACCACATAATTCATCTCGTTGTGTAATTTCAATTTATTATGTTGGCGTGAACGATCTTGGTCCACCTAAAGGCTTGTGATTTGGTCATCAGCACAACATAGTCGCTTTCGCTGCTTCTGCACGCGTGCGCTGATGCCTCCGATCGTCGAGTAGAGTGCCCGACAACCGATCAAGTGCATAAATGGCTTCCACCAATTACTGTTTATCGAGGATGGATCTCCACTGCTGGTTAAAAGGCTGTATGAGTGCGTCAACGAAATTAGCTGCCGCACTTGTTAAGGCTGATTAGCCGCGAATATTGAGATAAACGTGCAATACGGGCTTAAGAACTGTGACGACCATACAATCAGAGTTGGGCGTCAAAACTTGAGTGAATTAATTCAAATAGAGTGCGCCCAATCGATGAAAAAGCTGAATATGTTGACAGTCCGGCGGTCATTGGCTTTTTTGTTTCCGGTTTACACCAATTAGAACAACTAAAACGAACAAAACACGAGAATTTCTCGGTGCTTGGACAGCTCATCCCTTATGATGTTCATAGTAATATCGCGGCCTGCAAGTAGTAGGCCTATTTGCCGAAAGTTGTAAATCTACTGCATCTTCGGAAGTGTATTTGGTAACGAGTGTGCTGTTTCGATCGTATGATCGGGACAGCATTTTCTTTTTTGGAGTTGCTTTGGCAATATGCAGGCTGCCTCATTTTACCACTGACGATCTCGAGTGTGCCACGAGGTCTTGTGATCATAGGGATAACTTCACCACCGAAAATCCGCTACTGAATCACGGGATTGCTTCAGAAATCCAAAGTGATGTGCCATCGAAATTGCTCGGCAGGAATCCGTTATCGTTGCTCCGGTTGCGTGGCGCAGGGTAGTGAGGTGTGCTCTTCTCCGGTGGAACCTACTTCACGTCCGCTTATCGCAGGGAATTTAATGAAAAACTCTGTGCCTTCACCAAGTTTGCTTCTGTAGTCTATTGTTCCGCCAAAATGCTCAACAATTTCCTTTGAAATATGCATCCCGAGTCCGGTACCGCCTGCGTGACGTTCGTCGGAAGAGTCTATCTGGGAAAAGCGATCAAAAACTTTGTCATGGAACCCCTCAGGTATCCCGATGCCATGGTCTTTGACGAAGAGGCGAATATTCTCGCCGACTTTCTCGCATCCGACGGTTATCTCGCCTCCATCAAGGGAGAATTTAGCTGCGTTGGAGATAATGTTGGCCAACACCTGAAGAAGGCGGGAGGGATCACCTTTAACGTACAGATCATTGTTTCCCCTTAAGTCTTCTACAATTTCTACGTTGTGAGCACTGGTATATCCCATGTTACAGGCGATCGCTTCCTGAATCAGCGCATGTACATCAACAGTTCCTTCACGGTAGTTCATCTCGCCCGCTTCCATTTTTTGAATGTCCAGCACATCATTGATTAGGGATGCGAGCCGTTCGCAATTTTTACCTGCTAAATGAATGAGGCTTTGCATTGATTCTGGTGCTTCACCCAATGCGCCTGTGTTGATTAGGTCAAGTGATCCCTTGATCGAAGTGAGAGGCGTACGCAGTTCATGGCTAACTGTCGATATGAACTGAGTTTTCGCAATGTAGGCCGCTTTTGTTCTTTCGTGCTCTGCTTTGAGCTTTTCGAGTTGTTCCAAATTCCTGCGGTAGAGCTTCAGAAACACCATCGAACAGTCAATCAGAAAGTACATTACAAAGATAACGGTGAAGAAGTGCAGCCAGAGTTCAGATGAAAGCTCGGGGCGTTCGATCCAGATATCCTTGACGACAATCAACATGAACGATACGCCGTACATGGTCAGACGGATAATCATTGCCCACAGAAACTGATGGTTGTTCATTGCTGCAAACAACGCCGCAGCAAACAAGAAGAACATTGGAGTAAAGTGACCACCGGCGGGCTGTGCGAAAGCAACTGAAACAGCATACAGGCAGATTGCGGCCGCGCTGAGGATCGTGTTCAACAGAATCCAAACAACCATCATACTAATTGCTTTGTGCTGATCTGGCTTCAAGCGCGGTACGCGTTTGGCCAGCAATAAATCTTGCGCTTCGCAAATGAGGATTGTCCCGTAGAACAACATGGCATTAATGGGATCGAAGAAGAACGC
This sequence comes from Ruegeria sp. O11, assembly GCF_056535285.1. Classification (NCBI taxonomy): domain Bacteria; kingdom Pseudomonadati; phylum Pseudomonadota; class Alphaproteobacteria; order Rhodobacterales; family Roseobacteraceae; genus Ruegeria; species Ruegeria sp. O11. Next base: position 285,700 of record NZ_JBQERS010000001.1, read on the forward strand.
AGTTAAAATGGTCGTGGCCAGATAAATAGCCTGCCGCTGCCACAGAAGCGCAAAGCTCATGGCAGTATAATCTATGATGTTTTGCAGAAGCCGGTTTTCCGTTTCACCGGAGTCCCGGTTCGGCAGATTGGCGTCGATGGCTGTCATCTAGATGTCTTCGTTTTTAGCGCTTGGACAGTACCATTAGCGGCACAATGAGGACTTAGTTGGTCTGAATTGGGTTCACAGTTTGGCGCTAATCCTTTGAAGGCCACCGTGATTGTTGGCGTTTCAATCAAGATTCTGGTGTGAGAGGTTGAAAAATTTTTGTTGCGCAAATGCAGTGTGGGGCGCCCAAATTTGACGATCTCGTTGCTAAGTGCATTTTTTTTTATCTTAATGTGCCAGAAAGAAGGAGAAAATCTAAAAGGGTTGGGGTTTGACTGCAGTTGAATTTACGAAGTTGGGGCAGGGCGCTGTCGCTCCTGTTTCGGCTAGGCTTGCAAAAAAGCCGGTGACACTGCTTCAGTTTGCAAGGTCCGCTGGTCGAAACATGTTTGAAGTCATCCCGGCCGAAACTCTGCGTGAAACTTATGTTCGTGGGCCTTTGAACATACACTATATCTGCGATCCTGAAATAATAACCGAGTTACTTGTCGGGCAGGGCCGTTCGTTTCCCAAAGCCAAGTTCACTAAAGACATTATTGGATCGGCTGTAGGCAACGGGTTGATACTCTCTGAAGGGGAAAAATGGCGTCAGCAGCGGCGTAGGTATTCTCCTCTATTCGCCGCCAGGAACCTCCCGGTTCTGGCTCGGCATTTTGCAGAGACTGGTGTCGAGATTGCAGATTCATTGGCGGAACACGAAGGCCCCGTAGATGTTGCACAAATTGCGCCTGCATCAACGTTGACGAATATTTCTAGGGTGATTTTTTCGGGTAACAAGAAAGTCAGTTCAGAGCAAATACGCGTGGGGCTGATCAAGTATTTTGAGTACATTTCTGATTTGTCTCTTTTCGATTTAATGGGTTTGCCAAAGTGGGTGCCGCGCAAGAATTGGCTACGCAGCCTAGCCCCGGTCACTAATATGCGGAACCTTGCCAGACAGGTTATTGATCAGCGTCGCTCCGAATGCTGCAGCGAGCCACAGGATTTCCTCGATTTCATGATTGAGGCGTTAAAAACAGATTTCGAGGATGAAGCGACAACCGTTGACAATCTTTTAACCTTTGTCGTTGCTGGTCATGAAACTTCCGCCAACGCTTTGGCTTGGGGATATTATTTGCTGGCCTTGCACCAAGATATGCAAGCTAGGGTTAGACAGGAAATTCGGTCCGTTCGCCCAAAAGGCCTAGTGGAATTTTCGGACCTGGAGGCAATGCCACTCCTGCGCGCCCATGTAAAAGAAACGCTGCGGCTTTACCCTTCAGCCGCGTTCTTTGCTAGAGACGCATCTGCCGACCTTGAAATCAAAGGAGTAAAGATTGCAAATGGTGACGCGCTGTTCTTCCCAGTTTACTCTTTGCACAGAAACGAAAAACTATGGGATGCTCCTGACCACTATCGACCGGAACGGTTCTTGGGGTCTACACTGCCTCGAGGCCAGTACATTCCATTTGGAGATGGTCCCAGAATCTGCATAGGTGCTCAGTACGCTGAAACTGAAATCATGGTACTTATGGCTTCGGTGCTCCGTCGAATAAATTTTTCGATTACTGAGTCTGAAATGCCGGAACCAGTTTTGACCTTCACCATGCGTACCAGTGGCCCACTCATCCTCAATGCCGAACGGGTTCGCGAATAAAGTTGATATCTAAACTCCAGTACCTGACCTTTGATCGACGTCAGGTCTGGCGATAGAATTAGCTTACTGCCGGCGAGTGAGGTAAGTGTTATCGCCGTACAGCTCACGCAAGACTACATCAAACAATCTATCGTTGACCATTTCTTTGCGATGCGGTGTGGGCTCTGAAAATGTGGAAGAGGTTGTAACCAGGCCCTTTCTGAGATTGGCCTCACGATGATTCACTTTTTTGATAGCCATGTCCAAAGAGGCGAATGCTCCAACCTTCGTAAAAGAACGAAGCGATACCGGTGTACCTTTCACCACTTTAAGATGGACAGATGCGCAGCGGTTGCTGAGAACAGTCCCTAGTTCTTGGTTTAGGAAAGCTTCGGTCGGAATATTCTGGGTGCGTTCCCGCCCATGTGTAACAACTAGAAATGTGCCACTCCCGCGATAGGAATAGATTCCTCCAGCAGCCTGTGTTGTTCTTTCAATGCAGGATCCGATGTCGGAAACAGATCGCCGAAAATCACCAAAATTCCCCAGATCAAAGTGATACTCGGCATCACGATATTTGATTGCGGTGACCCAGGTGTCAAATCGACGCCTCCGTGAAAGCTGCTCGACATAGTTGTCGAATTCGACATACCCCAAGCATTGTTCCTGCTCGTCGATAGACAAAGGATCCTTGAAATTGAATTTCTGGTTGAAATCCAATTCACTGCGAAGATTTTCTATCGACGCCGATGAGGATTGGGTTTTCTTTCTCTCCATCATCAGAAGGTGAGCAGCGTTCATACGGCTGCGCAATTCAAAGAAGTCGAAGGGTTTAGTTACATAATCAAACGCGCCTTCTAAAAATGCCTTCTCGATGTTCTGCCTGTCATCCAGAGCAGTCAGCATTATGACAGGTGTTTCCAGATTTTCCGGCAGGTTTCGGATTTGTGAAAGCAACTCTAACCCTGAGGTTCCAGGCATCTGAATGTCAACAAGCAGACAGTCGAACGGGGCTTCTGCTGCTTCTATCATCCCAAGCGCTTCATCAGCTGAACTGGCAGCAGCCACATTGCAGTTTTCGAGTTCAGGAAGCGCTGACTGGAGCAATTTCAAAATGTCAGGATCATCATCAACCGCCAGTACAGTAAGTGCGGTCTTTCTTTGTGCTCGATGCTCTAAATTTCTTTGGAACCGATCACTGCCAAATGTGGAATGTCTCATAACTGGTGAACCGCCGATATCCTCATAACGGGTTGAACCTATGAGGTGAGTGGGTCGAAACCGCGGCAAAAATTGAGAAATTCTTCGTAGAAAGGGGTTTTTTCTTGACCTTTGTTTGGCGCAAACGGCCTCAGCGACGAGTTGCCTGTTTTTTGTTTTGAGCGGCCGTGGCGCTTTTTTGATGATATTTATTCGGCAATATGTTCGCGTCTAAGAACAATTCACCATCTCAAAACAACGGAATTGAAATGCGATTGGGAAATTAAGCATCAATTCTGGTAACGCTGCTAACATGCATAAAAGCCATGGTTTCCCAATAGCCTGAAAATAAACCCTAGTCGCAATGAAGTCAGCGTCGGGCGTCAAAAAGTATAATAGACGATCCAGCAGCGGGGTTGTTCAATTTACTTGTAGATGTTGAACAAAACTGACTGACTGACGGTGCCATCGATAGAGAACTTTGCGCCGACAGGTGAGGCATTGATACCCAGTCGCCGTGACCACCGTGCCCAGACTGAAGGAACGATGCCCAGTATGCTGGATGCACCACCTTCCATCGCGACTGTAGTCATCTGGTGAAACAACTCTTGTTGAACCTGCTGCCTGCGTGATGAAGCTACATCTTTTGTCACGAAGAAACGGGATGCTTCCCAGACAGATTGCTTTACCGGGGCTTCAACAAACAGAACGTCAGATGGGATATCTTTAAGGATACCTCTTTGTGCGTCGCGCAGCATATAACTGTATACCCCGCATTGTGCGGTCGTGGGCAGAAGTCGCACACCTGCCAAAATTTCACCAAACTCGTGCAACACAACCCATCGACAGGCTGGCGTGTCGTATTGGTCGAATTCCATCCCGTCAGCTTCGCCGACTTGCCACTTTAGCTGATCTATGAAAATTGACTTTCTGGTTTCGAGGTATTTTGCCAGCAGTGGGCCATACTCGTGAATATTGCGAAAGCTAAGCGTAGTCGCACGAATATTGCCAACGTCACTACGTGGCATTGGCTGGCTACTTCTAACCGCGAAAACTTCTATTCGCGCCGATTTACTCGGAGCGCTTGAAGTGGCGTTAGCGGGTGTCAGTTCCGGAAATCCCTCCGGGACCGAGTATGTCTGCTTAAACCTGAGTGGACGGTCCATATTTTGCTCATATTATTGACGCACTTATGACAAGATTCAGCTCGGCAAGTCCACCAACCTATGCGGTAGTTAACCGAATTGATGAATGGGTGTGTCCAAATCTCCTCTCTCCCAATGGTTGAGTTCGCTGACAGATCAATTACGCAAGATTTTTTTAACTTTTCTTTTCACCCGTAGGCTTCATTCATTTCTGCGTGTGCAGCAACATTTTGAAAAAAAAGTTTTTTTGCTCTTTCGATTGGAAATTACCTATTAGAACTTACGCTGGATCAAGTGCCGTCTCGGTGTCTGATGAAAATTCAAGGCAGCCCTGACTGCTGATAGAAGCAGCCATCAAGATGACATCCAAATTTGGAGGGAGTTACTTTTCTAATTGCGTCCTCGGGCTGAGAAATTTGTACAGATTGAAAAAAATGTGCAGACATAAGGAAGTCTGCCTAATGTCACCGTTTTGCCACCTTCGTAAAAGAAAATAAGAGAGGATGAGTAATCCCTGAGTGTTTTATGCGCCAGCCAGCCGTTGCCTTAAAGTCTGCAATGCCCAACGGTTGGAGAGGTGTAAGAGGTTGGTGAAAAGTTATGCGTATACTTGCTGTAGACGACGATCCTAGCATCCTGGAGTTGCTAGATAAAGTTCTTGAAGCGTTCGGATACAAAGATGTCGTTACCGCCAGAAGTGGTCGGGAGGCCCTTGAAATACTGTCGAGACCAAATGAAGCGTTCGACTGCTTATTGCTTGATGTGCAGATGCCGCAAATGAACGGCATAACTCTTTGCGAAGAAGTGCGAAAATTACCAGAATACACGTACACGCCCATTATCATGGTGACCGCCATGGTGCAAAAAGAGTACATCGACGAAGCATTCGGAGTTGGGGCAACGGACTACGTTACAAAGCCTTTTGAGTTCTCGGATCTGAAGCAGAGGTTGTCTGACGCCTATAGAATGGCAGCGGAACGCAGAGCCGCAATCGAAGTGCTGGAAGCTGAAGCGGATTCTGAGTTGTGTTTTGGCAATAGTCCGGACGTTCGCTTAAGTGATCCGCAATGTTTCGGAGATTTGCCCGGTTGCATTGGGTTAGCTGAATTTGAGAACTACGTAATTCAGCTTTCAACGATGCACTCCATGGCTGCAAAGCTTGTGGCGGTGAAATGCATAGGCGCCGAACAAATCTATGAGACGAGCACGGTCAGTGAATTCCGTAGTGCCATGACTTTAGCTGGTACCGCGCTTCTGACAGCCAATCAGCAAGGGCGCAAAGTAGCGACCTATTGGGGAAATGGCGTATTCTTGATGATCTATGACAATCAAATTGATTTGAGTGTGGACCAGTTGGGTGCTCCGCTTCCGGAGGCATTGAAAGAAATTTCCGGTGACACCACTTCAGGTCGGCCAATTGGCTTCCAAGTTAGCGAAGAAGTTATGCTTAAAGCCAAAACCAAGATGGAGGCGTTGTTCTTGATAGACAAGGCCGTCGAAATGGCTGAAATGTCGGAGGGTCGAGCGGCGAATATCGGTTAAAAAACTGCATATATGGATGGTGATTAAGACCAGGCTGTTGGTGTAAAAAATACATTTGAACGCCCTGAGTTTTTCATTTTTCTGGTTTGAGTAGATCCGCGCGCTCGTTCATCAGACGTTCAACCTTTGTGCTTTTGGTCTACTTTGTCCGATCTCAGTGCCTACCCGGCAGCAACAACTCGGAGAAAGATCCCGTAAGCTTCTTCTCGAGATCTGATCTGATGCGAGATCTGGCGTATTCGCCTCTCTCTAATTTCCTGAAGGTTTCTTTCGCGACCACGGTCAAAGCGTGATCGGTCTAAGCAGCTTCCCGGCGTATCCGTTCTTGTTCTTTGATCGGGTCTTTGCCTTGACGGGTTATGGGTCGCCATTTCTCTGCTTCTTGGCGTGAATCTTCAGAGTTATGGCTGACAGAGCGCCCAAACCCATCTCTCTGCGACGCCTGTAGACATGGACCCGAAGCAACTACTTGCCAGCATCACCGTCCTTTTTGGCAGCCAGAGGTTCTCGCCATCCAAGTACTAGCCGGTTTGAGTGTTCTTCACTTGCAAAGATAACAGCTTGTTGACTGCTATAATTGGTCCACCCCAAGGTCCAACTTTTACTGTGAGACACAGTGATCCATCTAGAGACTACTGGAAGCCTCATTATGTTGTTTTAAAATTATTCTTCTGGTTTTTCGAGGAGTCCGGAAACAGGCGTGTTTAAGTTTTCAATGCATCTCGACCGCACCAAAATCCTAAAATCGTTACCCGATATTGTCAGGTGAGACGGGCGCCCTGTGGGTTGAAGCGATAGGTTCGATCCTGAGCATAGCCGAAATGTACGGATTCACCTGCATTAACCTGATGTTGGCCGAATAAGCGCGCGGTGATCTGATGGTCTTGCATCATCGCGATCACGTTGGTGTCTCCGCCCAGATGCTCGACATGAGTCACGTTCGCGGTCAGGGGGCCCTCGTCGGTCAGGTATAGGTCTTCGGGGCGTATTCCCAGTGTCGTGTCCACGCTGTCGCCGATCACGCTGGCGGGGAAGAAATTCATCGAGGGCGCGCCGAGGAAACCTGCGACGAACTGGTTGGCGGGATTGTTGTACAGCTCCATTGGGCTGCCGACTTGCTCAACGCGCCCGTCGCGTAGGACGACGATCTTATCCGCTAGGGTCATCGCCTCCGTCTGGTCGTGGGTGACGTAGATCATTGAAGCATCAAGCTGCTGATGCAGATTGGCGATCTCAAGCCGCGTATTCATGCGCAGGGCGGCGTCCAAATTGGACAAAGGCTCGTCGAACAGGAACAGTTTGGGTTCGCGCACAATGGCGCGGCCGATAGCGACGCGTTGGCGTTGTCCGCCGGATAGCTCAGAGGGGTAACGGTCGATATAGGGCTCAAGGTTCAGCATCTTGCTGGCCTTGGTGACCCGTTCTTCGATGACCTGCTTGCTCTGACCTTCCTGTTTCAGCGCCAAAGACATATTTTTGCGCACGTTTAGATGGGGGTAGAGCGCATAGCTTTGGAACACCATCGCGATGCCGCGTTTGGAGGGCGGGGTTAGGTTCATAAGTTCTCCGCCGATGCGAACCTCGCCCGAGGTCACATCTTCGAGCCCCGCAATCACGCGCAGAAGAGTGGATTTGCCACAGCCCGAAGGTCCAACGAAGACGACGAATTCTCCGTCTTCGACTTCGATGTTGATATCCTTAAGGACTTCGACGGAGCCGAAGGACTTGTTCACGTTCGTTAGCGTCAGGGCGGTCATGTGTTTGCCTCTTTCAGCGAAATTGGTTGGCCGGTGCGGATACTAGTATCGGCAGCCAGACAGATGGCCAGCGATTGCACGGCGTCGTTCATGTGGCGGGTCAGGTCGATGTCTTCAGCAATCGCGCGCAGCATATATGCTTGTTCGGCATCGCAGAGCTCCTGATGGCCGGGTTCATCCGGCATGTCGATTGTCTGGTCGCCTTCGGGGCGATGGACCAGAAGGCCGCCGACTTTGGTGTGGCCGTCGATATCGGCTGACGCACCCTTGTTGCCATCGGTGATCGAGACGGAACCGTTCGGTGAGACAATGTCTTTCACGAAGAATGCGGTTTCAGACATCATCGGGCCCCAACCGGCTTCGTACCAACCGACGGAGCCATCCTCGAAGATCACCTGAAACTGGCCGTAATTATACATGCCTTCGGCTATCTCATCGCTTAGGCGCAGGCCCATGCCGTGGACGCGCACGGGGTCTGAGTCCGTGATCTGGCACATCACGTCGACATAGTGCACTCCGCAATCGACGATGGGCGAGGTGGTCTGCATCAAGGCCTTATGCGTCTCCCACTCGGCCCCGCTGCTTTGCTGGTTGAGATTCAGCCGGAACACGTACGGCCCGCCCAGGCCGCGCGCCTCGGAAATCAGACGAATCCATGAGGGGTGATGGCGCAGGATGTAGCCGATGACCAGTTTGCGTTTGGTTTCAATGGCTTTCGCTACAACGCGTTTGGCATCTGCCACAGTCGTCGCGAGTGGTTTTTCAACGAAGACATGCGCTCCGGCCTCCATCGCAGTGCAGGCGTAATCAGCATGGCTGTCAGAATAGGTGGCGACGACTACCAAATCAGGGTTCGTCTCTGACAGAGCCGTCTGAAATTCGGAAAAGGCCGGATATTCTGACAAGTCAGGATGGTCCACGCGGCCAGACCGGTTCACCAGCCCCACGACTTCAGCGTCCGGGTGGTGATGGTGGGCCAAAGCGTGGCTCAGCCCCATATTGCCAAGGCCGGCGATCAGAACTTTGGTCATTTCACAGCTCCTGAAGTGATGCCGCGGATCAACTGGCGTGAGAAGATGACATAGAGCACCAGCACCGGCAGGATCGCCATGCTGAGCGCCGACAGAACCGCGTTCCAGTCGGTGACGAACTGGCCGATGAAGACTTGGCTGCCCAGTGTCAGTGTTTTGGTTTCCTCAGCTGGGGCGAGGATCAGTGGGAACCAGAGGTCGTTCCAGATCGGGATCATGTTGAACACGGCCACGGTCGCCATAGCAGGGCGGACGAGGGGCAGGACCAACCGGAAGAAGATGGTGTATTCGGATAGGCCATCGACGCGGCCCGCGTTTTTCAGATCGTCCGAAACCTGTCGCATGAACTCGGACAGGATAAACACGGCTAGGGGCAGGCCCTGTGCGGTGTAGACAAGGATTAGTGCCCAGAGGGTGTTCACCAACCCTGTAGCAACCATCATCTCAAGTATCGCAACGGTGCCGATGCGGATCGGGATCATGATCCCAAGTGCCAGATAGAGGCCCATCAGGGTGTTGCCCTTGAACTTGTACTCGCTCAGCGCAAAGGCGGCCATGGCGCCGAATAGCAGAACGAAGGCCAGTGATACCACGGTCACGATCAACGAGTTCTGGAAATAAAGGAAGAAATCCCCTTGTTTCATCACCGTCTGATAACCGATCAGCGAGAAGCTTTCGGCATCGGGCAGGGCGAGTGGCTCGCGGAAAATGGAGCGTCGGGTTTTGAAGCTGTTGATGATGATCACGAAGACCGGGAAGAGGGCGATCAATGTGTAGAGGATCAGCGCCCCATGCATGGCGGCCGTGTTCAGCGGGTTATGGCGTGCTTTGTTCATCCGGCGATCCTCACAGCTGATACCGGCGCATCCGGGTCTGGATGCCGAAGAGGTAGATACAGACACCCACGAGGATGATGGCAAACATGGCGCCAGCGATGGCGGAGCCCATATGCGGGTCGCCCAGTTGCAGCTGGAAGCCAAAGAAGGTGCGGTACATGAAGGTGCCCAGAATATCGGTTGAGAAATCCGGTCCTGCCAGCGCGCCTTGCGAGACGTAGATCAGGTCGAATGCGTTGAAATTGCCTACAAAAGTCAGGATTGAGATGATTCCGATTGAAGGAATGATCAACGGCAGTTTGATCTTCCAGAATGCCGAGGCTCCGGTGATGCCGTCTATTTCTCCGGCCTCAAGGATCTCTTCGGGGATCGACAGCAGGGCGGCATAGATCAACATCATCGGGATGCCGACGAATTGCCAGACCGAGACAAGTGCCAGTGTCGTCAGCGCGTATTCTTCCTTGCCCAGCCATGGTGCAAACAGAGACTTAAGACCAACGGCGTCCAGCATCGAAGGTGCAATGCCCCAAAGCGGGGACAAGATTAATTTCCACGCGAATCCGACAATGACAAAGCTCAGAATGGTCGGAATGAAAATCGCGGACCGGTAGAGCGCCGCAAACCGCAGGCGGGGATGCGAAAGTAGTGCCGCCAGAGCGATACCGATTGGGTTCTGCACCAGCATGTGGATCAGGAAGAACCAGAAGTTGTTGCCCAAAGCGTTCCAGAACTGCTCGGACCAGATTGGATCGAAGAACAGGGTGCGGAAATTCTGCAGGCCCACGTAGATACGTGTCTGATCAACCTCGGTGAACAGTGCGAGGCGCAGAGTGTTGAACAAGGGGAAGATCATCACCGCCGTATAGACCAGCACCGCAGGGGCGAGGAAAACGGCAATGTGCCAGCGTATGCGGCGGGTCTGCATGGGAATCTCCGGGGAAAAAGGTCCGGACGCGTCGCGGTGGCCGCGTCCGGTGTGAGTGGCCTAAGTGTTACTGATGCGGTGCGTACCAGCTGGCCAGACCGTCTTGCAGTTGCTGACCCAGCGCTTCGGGTGTCTCTGCACCCTTGATGGCTGCAACGGATGCACCCCAAGTCTCGTTTTCGAGGTTCGGCGTGCCGCGCGACAGGATTTGGTAGGTCGAACGGATCGTGCTTTCGCACTCTTCGCGCCAGCCAACGATTTCTTTGGCCAGTGGATCTTCCAACTCGACCGGAGTGCTGGATAGCGGGAAGAAACCGGGTAGGGCGTTACCGAATATGCTGGCAAACTCGGGGCTTGCGACCCAAGCCAGGAAGGTGCGCGCAGCTTCTTGGTTTTCGCTCGCGGCGTTCATACCGATGCCGATATCAGTGTGGTCCGAAATATAGCAGGTATCGCCCGCGTTCTGGACCGGTGGCTTAAAGGCGCCCATTTCAAAATCGGCCTGCGTGTTGAAGCCCGAGATTTCCCAGCTCCCTGCTGGATAGACCGCTGCACGACCCAGCGTGAACAGGTTCTGGCTGTCGGGATAGGTTTGCGCCTCATACCCGTCACCCAGATAGTCCGCCCACTTGGCCAGCGTCGCATATGGGGCAACCCACTGTGGATCGGTCAGCTTCTGCTCGCCCTTGATCAGCGCTTGACGGCCTTCTTCACCTTTCCAGTAGTTCGGGCCAATGTTGTTATAGCCCATTGTGGCGGCTTCCCACTGGTCATTTGTGCCCATCGCCATCGGGATATAGGTGCCGTCTTCTTTGATCTTGTCGAGCGCGGCAAAGAACTCAGCCTCGGTGGTTGGAACTTCGATGCCCAGTTCGTTGAACGCATCCTTGTTGTAGATGAAGCCGTGAATCACCGACGCCATCGGGACGCAGAAGCTGGCCGATCCATCATCGGTTTGCCAGGCAGATTTGGCGACGTCGGAGAAATTGCCCATAGCGTCAAGATCGGACAAATCCGTCAGGTGCCCGTCTTCATAAAGCGCGAGCGACGCATCAAACGGACGGCAGGTGATCAGATCACCAGCCGATCCGGCCTCAAGCTTCGAATTCAGAACGGCGTTGTATTCCGCAGGGGCAGAGGGCGAGAAAATCACTTTGATGTCGGGGTGCTCGGCTTCAAAAGCCGGAATGATTTTTTCCTGCCATAGAGCCAGATCGTCATTGCGCCAACTTTCGATTGTCAGGGTGGCCTCCTGCGCATAGGCGCTTGTGACCAACGCCGTACTCATCAGAGCAAGGCTCAGAACTTTGCGTGTCATTTGGTTTCTCCCAGGTTGATGGTTTCTTGGTTTTGCTTAATCCGCTCCAGGGCAGGGCGGAGGTGATCATTCGCGTCGTGCAACATGGCCTGTGCCTCGCCCAGTGTCGGGACCCCTGCTGCAAGCAAGGCGGCGCATTTCAGATTGCCGCTGGCCGTCATCAATGCTGTTTCGGCTTGTTCGGGTTCAACTCCGGCCAGTTGACAAACAATTCCTTTGGCGCGGGCGCGGAGCTTGTCATTATCAGCACGCAGATTGATCATCATGCCATCTTGAATATGCCCCAACTCCATTGCCATCAGGGTCGACAGCATGTTCAGCGCGATTTTTTGTGCCGTGCCCGCGCCCATGCGGGTCGAACCCGACACCAGCTCGGGTGGTGTGGAAAGCAGAATGGGGTGATCAGACAGCCGCAACAGTTCGGTATCGCCGTTATTCGCGATCCCGACGATAGGGGCACCCTTGTCGCGCGCGATCTGGGCTGCGGCAACGGTATACGGCGTCGTACCGCTGGCAGAAACAGTAATCAAAGTGTCTTTGGGGGACAGATCCACAAGATCACGAGCAAGAGTGCTGGTCGCATCTTCAGTATCTCCGGGCATCTCGACACCCGTTGGCATACCACCTGCCATATGAATGCGTATTTGGCTTGGAGGTATTGAATAAGTACCGCCGAGTTCCAGCGCATCCGAAGCGGCCATCAGGCCAGATGACCCCGCCGCGAGATAATGCAAGACCCCGCCCGTGCGGATCGTTTGCGCCATTGCTTTTGCTCCGGTGCAAATGGGGGTGAGCGAGGTGAGCGGAGTGGTCGCGGCCTCAGACTGAGATAGGGCTAGCAACTCGGCAACTTCGGCCAAGGGGCGCGCGTCTAGCCCGATCGCATCCTTGTGCAGTTGTTCCGTTACTGGCGTTGCCACGTGATTCTCCCCTCAGTTCTGGACATCATACCTTTTAGATACCATTAGTCTACCATTTTCTTTTTGTGTCGATATGTTTCAGAATTTCAGCCATAATTCTGTAATTTGGTCGCAATTGGGTCTTCAAAAACTTCAATAGGTATTATAAAGGTATTTCCATGAGTCGTCTTGCTGATACCATAGTGCTCGCTGTAGATGGCGGTGGTACGCGTTGTCGTATCGCTGTTTCTGATGGTTCCGTTGCTCGCCAAGTTGAGGTGGGGGCCGCGAACGTCTCGACCGATTTCGAAGCAGCTTGTGCCGAGCTGAATCGCGGCATTGCGGATCTGGCCAAGCAAGCCGGATTGAATGGCGCACAGGTTGCAGGGACGTCGGCCTATTTGGGATTGGCTGGGATCACGGGCAAAACGCTGGCAGGGCGTCTTGCGGCGAGGCTGCCGTTCGAACGCGCCCGAATTGAAGATGACAGGCCCTCCGCATTGAGGGGTGCGCTTGGGTCGAAAGATGGTTTCGTGGCGCATTGTGGTACTGGGTCGTTTCTCGCTTCACAGAGAGATGGTCAGATTCGCTTGGCCGGTGGCTGGGGACCGGTATTAGGGGATCAAGCTTCTGCGCAATGGGTTGGCCGGCAGGCTTTGGCGCGCACTCTCGATTGTGTCGATGGCATCGCGCCGACCTCCGAGATGGCGAATGGTCTTTTGGCACGCTTTGATGGTGCCGCCGGGATTGTAGGGGCTGCATCCATGATGACGCCCACCGAGTTCGGTGCGCTGGCCCCTATAGTCACGCTTAGCGCTGATCAGGGGGATGCGCTTGCGCGCGCTATCATGGAGGCCGGGGCGCGATATCTGGCGGATCAGATCGAGGCGATGGGCTGGAAGCCCGGTCTATCGATTTGTCTGACCGGGGGGATCGGTCCGCAATACGCGCCTTACCTCTCAGAGATCATGCAGCAAGACCTGACTGAACCACTGGGCGATCCATTGGCCGGTGCAATCGCGCTGGCCCGTGCGTTTCATGAGGAGATCGAACATGAGCGTTGCTGACTTCCTGAAACCCGAAGGATGGCTGGGTCAGACCGCTGGTCCGCGTTATGTGCAATTGCGCCATCGGTTGGAGCAGGGGATAGAAGAGGGCATTCTAGCCCCGAACAGTTCACTTCCACCCGAACGCGAGATCGCTGAGCTCACGGATCTGTCGCGCGTCACGGTGCGAAAGGCGATTCAGGAACTGGTGCGCAAAGGCGCGATCGAACAGAGGCAGGGTTCAGGCTCATTCGTGCGTCAGCCTGTTGCACGGGTTGAGCAATCATTGTCTCACTTGACCTCATTTACCGAGGATATGGAGCGACGTGGTTTTGAAACAACCTCGACCTGGTTGGAGCGCGGGGTGTTTCTGCCCTCTCCGGACGAGATGTTGGCACTAGGGCTATCGACCAATGATCAGGTCGCCCGAATTCATCGTTTGCGCGCTGCCGGAGGACGGCCAATGGCGTTAGAGCGCGCAGCTTTGCCGCTGGATATCCTGCCCAACCCGACCGAAGTCACTGGGTCCTTGTATGCCTTCCTGGAAAGATCCGGGAACCGTCCGGTGCGCGCGATCCAAAAGATCTCGGCCATCAACCTTGAAGCCACCGAGGCACGCTTGCTTGATGTTGCAGAGGGCACAGCGGGGCTGCGCATTCAGCGTACCTCATACCTCGAAAGCGGGCGCGTCGCCGAACTCACCCGATCCATCTATCACGGCGATGCCTACGATTTTGTGGCAGAGCTGCGTTTATCAACCTGAAAGGCGGGACATATGTCCACCGAAACAACTCAAATGCGGCGGGAAATCAACGAGATACCCTTTGCCGTTGATCGACTTTTAACCGAAGGTGCCAGGGCGATCTCCGCCACTGCTCGCGCGATCCGCGAGCATGATCCTAATTTCCTGATCTCAGTCGCACGCGGATCGTCGGATCATGCCTGCAGCTATCTGAAATACGCGTCTGAACTGCTGCTGGGCCTGCCCATGGCGTCGGTCGGGCCGAGCGTCAAATCGATTTACGGGGTAGACATGCGCTGCCCCGGCGCACTGTGTATCTCGGTGTCACAATCGGGCCAAAGCCCGGATATCGTTCAATTGACAAAATCCCTGACTGAAGGCGGATCATACTCGGTTGCAATTACCAATGATACAGGATCGGCCCTGGCCAAGGTTGCGTCTTCGGCTCTGTCGATCCACGCAGGCGCTGAACTGAGCGTGGCTGCCACAAAAACTTTCGTCACCTCTCTGGTTGCCGGGCTTTGGTTGTTGGCCGAGGTCAAGGGAGATGATGAATTGCTGTCGTCGATCCACAAACTGCCGGATGTTTTGTCACGCGCGATCACATGCGATTGGGGGGCTGTCGTAGACACCGTTGATGGCCAATCACTGTTCACGCTTGGGCGTGGCATGTCCTGGGCAATTTCGAATGAGGCGGCTCTGAAATTCAAGGAAACCTGCCAGATCCACGCGGAAAGCTATTCCTCGGCCGAGGTATTGCATGGTCCGGTTTCGATTGTCGATCAGGGGTTTCCAGTAATTGCCTTCGCCTCAGGTGATGCGGCCGAGGCCAATATTGCCGAGGTTGCGGATGCGCTTGCGGGCAAAGGGGCAAAGGTCTTTGCGACAACCAACAAGGTGGCTGATGCTGTGTCGCTGCCGCATGTGCGCACATCGCACTGGATGACGGATCCGGTTGCCTCGATTGCGTCTTTCTACGGTATGGTCGAGGCAGTAGCCACGCGGCGCGGTATCAACCCTGATGCACCACGCCACCTGCGGAAAGTGACGGAAACGGTATGACGGCTGCGACGATCACCTTCGCCGGAGGGCCGATTTTCGACGGCGAAATGCTGGTAGAAGGGCATGCGGCCCGCTTCGTCGACGGGAGGTTGGATTGCATCTTGCCCGAATCTCAGCTGTCTGCGGGTGAAGTGATCGAGAACCTGTCGGGTGACATTCTCAGCCCTGGTTACGTAGATTTGCAGGTCAATGGCGGCGGAGGTGTCATGTTCAATGATGATCCGTCAGTCGAAACACTGCTGCGTATCGCAGGGGCACATCGCCAACTTGGGGCGACATCGATCTTGCCGACGTTGATTACGGATACACCTGAAAAGACCAGAGCCGCGATTGCGGCCGCAACGCAGGCCATCAAACAGGGGGTGCACGGGATTGCAGGACTGCACCTTGAGGGCCCGCACCTGTCCGTGCGTCGCAAAGGCGCGCATGACGCTGCACTGATCAGGCCCATGGAAGGTGCCGATCTTCAGCAACTGTTAGATGCAGCAAAGGTGCTGCCTGCGCTCATGGTCACGATTGCACCCGAGAGTGTCACGACGGCTCAGGTCGAAACGCTTACCAAAGCGGGAGTCATCGTCTCAATGGGGCACAGTGATGCTGCGTTTGAAACCTGTGTGGCGTACGTTAAGGCAGGCGCGCATTGTGCGACGCATCTGTTCAACGCCATGAGCCAATTGGGCAACCGCGAACCCGGCCTCGTTGGCGCCGTCCTTTCCCAAGGTGCAATGTCCGCAGGTCTGATCGCAGACGCGATTCATGTTCACACAGAGACGATGCGCGCGGCCTTCGCCGCCAAGCAGGGGCCGGGCCGCCTGTTTCTGGTCAGTGATGCGATGGCCGTCGCTGGGACAGACTTGACAGAGTTCAAGTTGGAAGGGCGTATCATCCAACGAGAAAACGGCAGGCTAACCTTGCAGGACGGAACACTGGCTGGGGCTGATCTTGATCTGACCACTGCCTTGCGTGTGTTGACGACAAAAGTTGGAATATCACTGCCCGATGCCTTAGCAGCGGCAACGCGCATTCCCGGAGATATCATCTCGCAAAGAGCCATCTCTGATCTGAGCACGCTCACGCAGGCCATTCGAATTTCCCCGGATATGTCAGAGGCTCGACCGGTTGTTGCAGGTTGAACGCCATTTTTGGCGAAACTCATGACACCACAGATTTCGCATCTCGCCGCAGCCGCTGCGGTTGTGTAAGACGTTAGGCAAACACAGTTTGGGAATGTCCTAATGTTTCAAGATATTGGCAAAATCGACATGAGGGCGGCTGCCCAGATTTTGCCATGACCCAGAAGCGAGGCGTTTTCATTGGGCAGCGCAAGGATCGTATGGGCGCGCGCCTGTTAATGATCCTGACCTGTATTCGTCTGGCTGAAGATTTTGAGACCGACTACCGCGTGAACTGGTTCCCACAGGGCGCGGACGCACCGGAACTGGATCAGCCCGAGGAGCTGTTCACTACTGATTGGATGGATGCGCATTTTCTTAATCAGCCAGAGTTCGACGCACTGAATGAGACCGCTCAGCCGATTTGGGCTTTCCAGAACGACCCATCGCCAGAGCGGTTGATGGACCATTTAGCTTCGGGCCGTTCGGTACTGGTCGAAGAAGGGTTCGAGGTGCTGGCGTTCCCTTGGGAGGATATCGAAGCCATCCGCCCCCGTTATCGTGATTTCATCCGCGGTGTTGGGTTCGTCGATAAGGTTCGTCAGATCATGGATCGGGCGGATGAAAAACTTTCAGGGCAGGGGGTTTCTGCCTATCACATCCGTCGTGGCGATATCTTGAATGGATTGCCGTGGAAACACTCAACCTGGCCCGCCAAGATCGAGCCCGAAGAGTTTTATGAGGTCCATCTGGAAAAATCCAGGGGCCAGACGGCGATCATGTTCTCAGATCAGCCCGAGTTGATCGTACGGTTTAAGCAGCGGTTTCCGCAGCTTATGCAAATGTCGGACATTGCTGAGTTGTCGGGTCTGACACGAGCGCAACGAGACTTTCTGGAACTCTACGCAATGTCGCGGGCGGATCAGGTGATTGCACCATATATTTCGGCCTTTTCGATGGCAGCGGCGCGGATATCGGGACAGCAGCGCAAGGTGTTTCGCGATGTATTGACTGAGGAGGAATTGCAAGGGGCGAATGAGCGCGTCATCGAGCGGGTCGCGCAAGGACCAGCAGAGTTTCTGAATCCTTCGGAGGCTGCGCATATCTATGCAAAAGCGGCGCAATATCTATCGGCTCAGGATCGCTGTGAAGAGGCGTATGAAAGTGCGAAACCCATCCTAGACACCGGGGCCG
This sequence comes from Ruegeria sp. O11, assembly GCF_056535285.1. Lineage (NCBI taxonomy): Bacteria > Pseudomonadati > Pseudomonadota > Alphaproteobacteria > Rhodobacterales > Roseobacteraceae > Ruegeria > Ruegeria sp. O11. Next base: position 303,271 of record NZ_JBQERS010000001.1, read on the forward strand.
ACAACGCCTTTATGCCGTTGCTGCAATCACTGAATTGTTTTTACCTGTCCAAGTGGCAGGAAAGCGAGACGCTTGCCCGTGAGGGGTTGGAGAATCCGCATCTCTGGCCCGAAGATTATGCCGTCATGTGCGCTTTGCGTGGCGCCATTCTGGGTGTGCAGGGCAAACGCTGGGCGGCGACACGGCATTTCGCAAAAGCGTTCTGGGCCAAGCCATTACGGCCGGATGTTGTAGTGCTGGGTTCCAGAATGTTGTATCGGTCACATCTGGCACATCGACTGCTGCCACCGGTTGACTGGTCGTTACAGCGCACGGTGCGTCAGCGCCGTTTTCCACCGTTCAACAACCTGTATCTGGTTCAGCACAAGGTGGTATCATGGCGGCCGTGCAACTTTGATTTCGTTCTGCTGGATTGGGCGGATCTGGCGCTGGATCAACGCGCAAGACGTCTGTTTGATCAGCGTAAGAGGCTGGAAGCATTGAGCTCAGCCTTGGACGATCTGCCTGACGTGCCAGCAGACGACCCGCGATTGCAGAGCGCGCAGGTGGTACTGCAAAAGCATCTGGGCGAGGTCTCCGGCGCCCAGGCCATCGACAGAACACGTCGGATAGTAGCCGAAGTGCCGGAAAATACACTGTATCAGAAACGACTGGCCGAGCTTCATGAAGCGGAGGGCGATACCGACGCTGCCCAAAAAACAATGGCCGAGGCGCTGGCCTGCGACCCCGAAAGCCCATTTCTTCTGTACGCAATGGGCCGTTTGCTGGAGCGGACGGGCCAAATCGGGCAGGGCGAGAAGCTGATCTTGCAAGCCGCTGATCAGGATGAAGTCAGTGTCGCCATTCAGGGTATGGCGGGTCAGATCCACATGCGACGTGGAAACAAGAAAAAGGCGCGGCCGTATCTTGAGAGAGCGCGCGATCTTTATCCGCCCTACAAGCGGTTTACCAATCAGTTGAACAGGCTTTCGGGGTAGACGCGGCCCTAGTCCAGCGCAATCTCTTGCCGCAGTTTTCCGGTTGTCTTGTCAAAGATCATAATACGGTTGTCCTCGGTCACGACCGCATACCAGTTGTTGCCGATGGTCAATGCTTGGGCTTTTGCTCCGTCCGGTAACTCGATCTGATCGGGCAGCTTGGGTGTGCGATCGGATAGGCGGATGACAATCAGGGCGAATGTAACTAGAACCCCGCCAATCATAACCGCGGTCAACAGCATGACCATACGCCGCAGCAGTCGAAGCTGCGGTGTTTCCTGCGGTTCCTGAGGTTCGGAAGGGACAGTCATGGGCACCCGCCTGATAGAGTTTCACATCGCGGCCGCTCCGCCGCCCCGCCTTGATAAGGCGCTTGCGCGGGATGTGCCAGCGGAAGAGAACCTGTCGCGCACCCGACTGACACGATTGATCAGCGAGGGGGCAGTGACCGTCGATGGGGCGGTCATTAAAGACCCCAAGGCCAAAATTTCCGAAGATGCACAGATCGGGATTACAGTGGCTGAGGCCGAAGACAGCCATATCGGCCCAGAGGATATCCCTTTGGAAGTTGTCTATGAGGATGACGATCTGATCGTGATCAACAAGGCCGCTGGTATGGTGGTGCATCCGGCACCGGGCTCTCCGAACGGCACGCTGGTCAATGCGCTGCTTCATCATTGCGGCGAAGATCTATCAGGAGTCGGCGGTGTCAAACGCCCAGGAATCGTACATCGGATCGACAAGGAAACCAGTGGCCTGTTGGTCGTGGCCAAATCGGATGTGGCGCATCATGGGCTGGCGGCCCAGTTCGAGGCGCATAGCGTCGAGCGCTACTACCGCGCCATTTGTTATGGCGTGCCCGACGCCAACGATCCCCGATTGCGTGGGATAAAGGGCGTTAGCTTTGAGCCCGGCAACATTATGCGTCTGACGACTCAGCTGGCGCGACACAAAACGGATCGGCAAAAGCAGGCCGTGCTGTTTCACGGTGGTCGGCATGCAGTGACACGAGCGCGGATTGTCGAGGTATTCGGGTCGCCCGGTGGCCTATCATTAGTCGAATGCTGGCTCGAGACGGGCAGGACACATCAAATCCGTGTCCATATGGCACACGCTGGCCATGGCCTTGTCGGAGACCCGGTTTATGGTGGCAAACGCAAATTGGCAGCGCGTGCGTTCGCGCCCGAGGCGATTGAAGCTGTGCGAGCATTCCCACGTCAAGCGCTGCACGCAGCGGTGCTTGGGTTCGAACACCCAGTTTCCAGCGAAATGCTGCGATTTGAGGCGCCGTTGCCGCAGGATATGTCAATGCTGTTGGAAAACCTGAGAAAGCCGCTGAAATAATTTGCAAAGGCTTGTGAAAATCGCAATTTCAGCTTTCCTTTACATAGGGTTAATTCCAGACTTGTATCAGATCCTCTTGAATGTTCCGGTTCTGGTACCCATATCCCATGTTAAGGGCTTAAACATTTGTCCAAGGGGCAGAAATAAATGGCAAATTATTCAAATCTTCCAGCACCGACACCTGAAGGTGGACTGAACCGCTATATGCAGGAGATTCGTAAGTTTCCTCTGCTGGAGCCAGAGGAAGAGTACATGCTGGCCAAGCGGTGGGTCGAGGAACAGGATACCGAGGCCGCACATAAGATGGTCACGTCACACCTGCGTTTGGCGGCCAAGATCGCGATGGGATATCGCGGCTATGGTTTGCCGCAGGCCGAGGTGATTTCCGAGGCCAATGTGGGCCTGATGCAGGCGGTTAAGAAATTCGACCCTGAAAAGGGATTCCGCTTGGCGACCTATGCCATGTGGTGGATCCGCGCTTCGATCCAGGAATATGTTCTGCGATCCTGGTCGATGGTGAAGCTGGGCACAACTTCGGCACAGAAGAAATTGTTCTTCAATCTGCGCAAGGCGAAGGCGCGTATTGGCGCATTGGAAGAGGGTGATCTGCGCCCTGAAAACGTGGCCAAGATCGCTGAAGACCTCGGTGTGACAGAAGATGAAGTGATCAGCATGAACCGCCGGATGTCCGGTGGTGATGCCTCGCTGAACGCGACCGTCGGGTCTGAAGGCGAAGGCACAATGCAATGGCAGGATTGGCTAGAGGATGAAGATGCTGATCAGGCTAGCGACTATGAGGCGCGCGATGAACTGGAAGCCCGGCGCGAGCTGCTTGCCGCTGCGTTGGACGTCTTGAATGATCGTGAAAAAGATATTCTGACCCAGCGCCGTCTGATGGATCAGGCTGTCACGCTTGAGGAATTGAGCACGCAATACAATGTAAGCCGTGAACGCATTCGTCAGATCGAAGTGCGCGCGTTTGAGAAGTTGCAGAAGAAGATGCGAGAGCTTGCGCGCGAGAAGGGCATGTTGAGTTCAAGCTGAGCCGCTCGCATTCGAAGCGCCAACCGGTCTGATCCACGTCAGGCCGGTTTTTTCTTGCCCAAGGGGTATGACAGTCCTGTCCTTCGCTGCTAATGATTGGTGGCGCTAACATCGCGGGGAGGTGGTGATCATGCAAAAGCCGGTTCAATGGGGCATATTAGGGGCATCGAAATTTGCGCTTCAGCACATGGGGCCAGCTATCCACGCCGCCGATGGTGCTCGCCTTGCTGGGTTGGCCACGTCCGATCCGACCAAAGCGGCGCCATTTCAACAGTTTTGCCCCGATATCAGCGTTTTCCATAGCTATGACGCGCTGCTGGCTGATCCGGGGATCGAAGCTGTCTACATCCCATTACCAAATCATCTGCATGTCGAATGGAGCCTGAGGGCGCTGGATGCGGGCAAGCATGTTTTATGCGAAAAGCCGATGACCATGCGGGCTGATGAGTTTGAAACTCTGATTGCCAAGCGGGATCAAACCGGATTGCTGGCCGCCGAAGCTTACATGATCGTGCATCATCCGCAGTGGCAATTAACCCGCAATATGATCGCCGACGGAGCAATCGGGAAGCTGGTCCATGTCACCGGCGCGTTCAGCTATGACAACCGGGCGGATGCTGCCAACATTCGCAACCGCGCAGAAACCGGCGGGGGTGGGCTGCGCGATATCGGGGTGTATGTGATCGGCAGCGCTCGCTATGCGACGGGTCAAGAGCCGACCTCGGTCAGCGCTGCGATCCGCTGGGAGAATGACGTGGACGTCTTCACCGAAATTCGCGCGCAGTTTTCCGACTTTACCTACTCCGCCTACGTCTCGACCCGAATGCATCCGCATCAGGAGATGGTGTTTCACGGCGAAGGTGGTTTGATCCGTCTGACCGCGCCTTTCAATGCGCGTGTTTTTGGCGAAGCAAGGGTCGAGTTGCACCGCCCTGGGCTTGAGGTACAGGTGACGCGCTTTCCAGGGGACGATCACTATAAGTTGCAGGTCGAGGCATTCTGCCGCTCAGTCCGCGATCGGGCTGACTACCCCTGTCCGTTGGAATTCGTGCGGGGCACGCAAGAGGTTATCGATCAGGTCTTTGATACAGCTGTATCGCTCTAGCTTGCCACGCCCTTGGTGTCTCGCGTATCCTGTCCCGACCGGATCAGGAGGGTCAAATGGCGGGCGGCTGGGCGCGCGATGGTGCGGTGAGTGAACAGATCGAAGCGTCGATTTCGGATGAGCTGGCGCGGATGCAGGCGCAAAAGCGACCTGTGGGCGAAAGCCTGACCCATTGCGCCGAATGCGAGGAACCGATCCCCGAAAAACGCCGCCTTGCTTTGCCAGGCGTAAAGCTGTGCCTGGACTGCCAGCAAGAGCGTGACAGCAGCTTCAAGACCCGCGGCGGGATCAATCGGCGAGGTTCGAAAGACAGTCAGCTGAAATAACGCGAGGAGCACCCGGTGAAGGATCAGTCGCAGAGATCATTGCTGCAAAACGGGTTGGTTCTTGGGTTCCTCGCCGCGTTTCTATGGGGCACGCACAGCGTTATCGTGCGGTATCTGACCAGTGATCTCGGCGGGTTACAGATTGCCGTATCGCGCTTGTTCATAGCCGCATTTGCGATCTTCTGCATGTTGCGGTTTATGGGCGCACGGGTCTCGGTCCAGTACAGGGATTGGAACTTCCGGCTGGCAGTGTTGTCGACGTTGGTGAACTATATTCTGTTCCACATAGGCTTGGAACATACAGGTGCTGCTAATGCGATGGTGCTTGAGAATACCGCGCCGTTCTTCGTGTTGATTTTCCTGTATTTCTTCGCGGATACCGCCGTTGGCCGCGCTGATGTATTGGCGACGCTGCTGGCGATCCTTGGTGTGTTTCTGACCGTCTACCGGGATTTTCAGGGCGGGGGAGAGCCCCTGTTGGGCGATCTGATGGAAATCGGGGCGGGGCTCAGCTGGGCGGTGTTCCTGATTTCCAGCAGCCGCGCGATGCAGACCTCGGAAACTACCGTCGAAAGGTTGAACTTCCTGTTTGGCATCTTTTTGTGTTCGGGCGTCTTGTTGATGCCACTGGCGGCTTTCTCGTTCCAGATGCCAACCGCAAACGATGTGATCTTCTTGATCCTTCTGGGCGTTTTGCCCACCGCGCTTGCCTATTATCTTTGGTACGAAGCCGCCGCGCGCGTGTCGACATTGACGGCGACGCTGCTATTCGCCGCGTCGGTTGTGTTTACCTTTGTCAATTCGGCGCTGTTTCTGGGCGCAACGATCACACCGCTAGCGATTGTCGGCGCGTTTTTGATCGTGACGGCCATTTTCGTGACGACGATGAAACCAACCAAAGAGAAATGAGGCAGCCCTTGCAAGCTGCCCCTTAGATTTAGCTTTCCATCGCTTCCAGTTCGTCAATAAAGCATGAGATCATCGACAGGCCTTTGTCCCAGAACTCGGGATCGCTGGCGTCCAGTCCGAACGGGGCAAGAAGCTCTTTATGGTGCTTCGAGCCACCGGCACGCAGCATTTCGAAATATTTGTCTTCGAACCCGTCCGCACCGCTTTCGTAGACCGAATAGAGCGCGTTCACGAGGCCGTCGCCGAAGGCATAGGCGTAGACATAGAATGGCGAGTGGACGAAGTGCGGGATATAGGCCCAGAAGGTCTCGTACCCGTCCATGAATTCGAATGCGGGGCCAAGGCTTTCGGCCTGAACGCTCATCCAAAGAGCGTTGATGTCGTCCGGGGTCAGTTCACCTTCGCGGCGGGCGGCGTGCAGCTTGCATTCGAAGTCGTAGAAGGCGATCTGACGGACTACCGTGTTGATCATGTCTTCGACTTTACCGGCCAGCAGCACTTTGCGCTGTTCTGGGGTCTCGGCTTGATCCAGCATCTTGCGGAAAGTGAGCATTTCACCAAAGACCGAGGCGGTTTCGGCCAAGGTCAGTGGAGTCGAAGACAGCATCTCACCCTGATCGGCGGCCAATACCTGATGTACGCCGTGGCCCAATTCATGCGCCAAGGTCATCACATCGCGCGGTTTGCCCAGATAGTTGAGCATCACGTAGGGATGAACCTCGGTCACGGTGGGATGCGCAAAGGCGCCGGGCGCTTTGCCGGGCTTCACCGCCGCGTCGATCCAACCCTTCGAGAAGAAGGGGGCTGCGATCTCACCCATCCGAGGATCAAAGGCGTTATAGGCATCCATCACCGTCTTCTCGGCCTCGGCCCAGTCAATGATCCGGGTGTCTTCCATCGGCAGCGGTGCGTTGCGATCCCAGACTTGCATCACGTCCAGACCCAGCCACTTGCGCTTCAGTTCATAATAGCGATGGCTCAACTTGGGGTAGGCGGCCACAACGGCCTCGCGCAGGGCTTCGACCACTTCGGGCTCTACATCGTTCGACAGGTGGCGACCTGTCTGCGCCGTTGGCATATTGCGCCAACGATCAACGATCTCTTTTTCCTTTGCTTGCGTGTTATGAACGCGGGCGAAGGTTTTGATATTGCTTTGGAAAACGGTGGCCAACTCACGCGCGGCAGCCTCACGTTTGGCACGATCCTGTTCGGTGAGCAGGTTCAGCGTGCCTTCGATATTCAGTTCTTCTCCATCGACGGTGAAGGTCAGGCCCGCGATGGTTTCGTCGAACAGACGTTCCCACGCGTCGCCAACAACTCCGAGGTCGTGCAGGAATTTTTCCAACTCGTCAGACAGTTGATAGGGCTTCATCGCACGGATGCGACGGAACACGGGCTCGTATCGTGCCAGATCGGCATTGGCGGCGAAATGCGCGGCCAGCACGTCGTCGTCGATGCGGTTCAGTTCCAACGTGAAAAATACCAGCGGAGTGGTGAATACGGTGATCTTCTCCTGCATGTCCGACAGGAACTTGGCGCGATCCGCATCGGTGGTCAGTTGGTAATAGCGCAATCCGGCAAAGGACATGATCCGCCCGGCGATGGCGTTGATCTTTTCGTTGCGCAGCACGCAAGTCAGCAGGCCAGCAGCGTCCAGATCGGCCAGCTTGCCCTCATAATCCGTGGCAAAGGACGCACATTCGCCTTCCAGCCAGTCCAGATCGCGGGCCAATTCAGAAGCATCTTCCGAGGCGTAGAGGTCCGTCAGGTCCCATTCCGGCAAATTGCCCAGATCATCGGCACCGCCGCCTGCATTTGCGTCACGGATGGGAAAGGGAAGGTCGCGCATGGATCACCTCGAATAAACTGCGTTGGCAAACATTTAGGCGCGGCGTGTCCGGATCACAAGCAACCTGTCGGCTTAGGCCTTAATGACAGGGCTCGGGTTTTGGTTTCGCCGCGGCAGCCGCGAAATGTGCCGCCAGCTGATCAAAGATCGGACCGCGCACCTCGGGTGCCTCCATCAGAACCTCGTGTTCGCCGTTGGGAATCTCGACCAGAGTACCGCTAGGCCAGTCGGCCATCCGGGCTCGGATCGCTTTGCGATCCACAATCTGTTCGTGACTGCCCAAGAAGGTCAGGGCAGGGATGTCGGGCGCAGTCTGCTCCATCAGCCAGGTGCATTCATTCAGCGCCTCGCGCAGCCAGATGGTGGACGGAGCACCCAAAGCCAGCTCGGGATGCGCGGCCAGCTGGTCCTGCATCATTCGGTACATCGCCGGATCGCGCGTCAGCACGTTTCCTTCGAAAGGTTGCGACACAACATAGCTTTCAAGCGAAGTTGTGGGCGGCTTTTTCTCTCCCAACCCCAGGCGCGGCCCCCAATAGGCGGTCAACTGGCTGAGAGGCTTCATGATCGGTGTAAAGAAAATACCCCACATCGGCCCTGTGAAGGCACAAGCAGCGAAGTCATCTCCTTCCAGAACCGCGCGCAACCCAATGGCACCACCCATCGAGTGACCGATCACAAACCAGGGTTTGGGCAATTCCAGTTGCGTGGCGAGTGCCAGGGTGGATCGAACGTCATGCTGATAATCAGTGAATTGTTCGACATGACCGATTCTCGGATCATCAAGCAAACGATCCGCCAGACCTTGCCCGCGCCAGTCAACGGAAAAGCAGGCAAAGCCCCGGCTCACGAATTCAAGGGCCGCGTCGCCGTATTTCTCAATATATTCCGTTCGACCGGGGAACAGCATCACCGTGCCGCGCGCATCACCTTCGGGCAGCCAATGTGCCACGCGGATGCGTATTCCGTCTTCGGTAGTCAGCCAATGGGCCACTCCACCAGCAGGGCCGCCGGCCACGTCTTCGAATAAGGGGGCCGGCGAAAACTCCATCAAGCCAGCACCGAAGCGAGTTTCATGGCGATTCCCATGTCTCCGTCAACGCTCAGCTTGCCGGACATGAATGCACCGGTTGGGTTCAGGTCGCCGCTGAGGATTTGTTCAAAGGTATCCGCATCGGCGCTGAGGGTCACATCAGCCTCGTCGTCGCTGACGCGCGCACCGCTTGCATCAAGGATGATAGATCCCAGATCGGCGATGGCAAACTTGGCCGACGCGTCGAAATCGCCGCCCGACAGTTTCTCATTCAATGCCGCCGCGGCTTTTGCCAGAATATCGCTCATGGTCTTCCTCATATTGTTCATGCGCCGTGAATGGACATCCCCGGTCGCAACGCTACACTGACCATTGTTATGGGTATTGCAATCACCAATCTCAAACGTACCGTCGCGGCACTTGCCGTCATAGTCACGTTTTCCACCACTTGTACTGCGCAAGAGGCGGATTCGCGCGACGAGGCGGAGCTGTTGCAGCAACTGGCGCAATCGACGCCCGAGCAGGCCATTGGTTTGGATCGGCAATTGCAGGCGCTGTGGTCACAATCCGGTTCGGCCTCGGCTGATTTGCTGCTTGAGCGCGGGCGAGAGGCGTTGGATGATGGCGATGTCGAGGCTGCTCTGGACCATCTGACAGCGCTCACTGATCATGCACCTGAATTCGCCGAAGGCTGGCACGTGCGTGCATCGGCTTTTTTCGGCATAGAGCGGTTTGGTATGGCAGCTGCGGATCTTGAACACGCTTTGACCCTTAACCCAAACAATTATGAGGCTATCTATGGCCTTGGGCTGATCTTCGAGATTGTAGGTAAGCCCGAGCAGGCGTTCGAGGCCTATTCGCGCGCATTGGCTATACATCCCCATCATGAAGAAGTAACCAATGCCGTGAATCGGCTGAAGCCTCAGGTTGAAGGCAAGGCGCTGTAAGTCTCAGGGCGCAGGGGGCGAAGGTGAGCGGGTCATCCCGAATCGTGGCCGTACTTGGCCCAACGAACACAGGTAAAACCCATTACGCGATTGAACGTATGCTGGGGTACCGGACAGGTGTGATCGGCTTGCCCCTGCGTCTGTTGGCACGCGAGGTTTATGACAAGATCGTCGCCATTCGCGGACCCTCCGTCGTTGCGCTGGTCACGGGCGAGGAACGTATCGTGCCGCCGCGGGCGCAATATTGGGTCTGCACGGTCGAGGCGATGCCCGAAGGAATGGGCGCCGATTTCGTTGCTATCGACGAAATCCAGCTCTGTGCCGACCCTGAACGCGGCCATGTTTTTACCGACCGTCTACTGCGCTCGCGTGGAACGAATGAGACGTTGTTCCTCGGCTCTGACACTATGCGGGGTGCGATTGCCGCGCTTGTTCCCGAGGCGCAGTTTGTCCGGCGCGAGCGGATGTCTCAACTGGTCTATTCTGGAAGCAAAAAGATCAGCCGAATGCCCTCGCGCAGCGCGATTGTCGGGTTCTCGGTCGACAATGTCTACGCCATCGCGGAATTGCTGCGTCGTCAGAAGGGCGGGGCGGCGGTGGTCATGGGGGCGCTCAGCCCTCGCACGCGGAATGCGCAGGTTGACCTCTACCAGAACGGCGAGGTTGATTATCTGGTGGCCACCGATGCCATCGGCATGGGTTTGAACCTGGATGTAAACCATGTGGCGTTCTCATCCCTTACCAAATTCGACGGTCGCCGAATGCGGCCTTTGGCGCCCAATGAACTGGCCCAGATCGCAGGACGGGCCGGGCGAGGTATGTCGGATGGCACTTTTGGTATAACTGGTGAAGCCCCTCCGCTGGAGGAGGGCGTGGCCCAAGCCATTATGGACAGCCGGTTCACGCCGATGAAGAAGCTGAACTGGCGGAATGCCGCTTTGCGGTTTGGCTCGATCGAGGCATTGATCGACTCGCTTGAGGTCAGCCCCGACAATGAGCACCTGATCAAGGCGCGGCCCGCCGACGACCTGAACGTTCTGAAATCTTTGTCCCAGGTCACCGAAGTTGTCGCCCGTGCCAGCGATGGACCATCGGTACGCTTGCTGTGGGATGTATGCCGAATTCCTGATTTTCGCGGTATCAGCCATGCGGAACATGCCAGCCTGCTCGAGGTGATCTATGGCCACCTGCATGAGCGCGGATCCATCCCTGACGATTTCATGGCGCGGCAAATCCGCCGCATAGACCGTACGGACGGAGATATTGATGCGCTGTCCAAAAGGTTGGCATATATTCGCACTTGGACATATGTTGCGCAACGAAACAGTTGGGTGCGTGACGAATCCCATTGGCGTGATGAGACGCGCACTGTAGAAGACAGGCTGTCGGACGCTCTGCATGACCGTCTGACCCAACGATTTGTGGACCGGCGTACATCTGTTTTGCTGCGCCGGCTCAAACAGAAGGAGGCCCTTTTGGCCGAAGTAAATGACAAGGGTGAAGTGACCGTCGAAGGCGAATTCGTCGGTCGTCTGGAAGGGTTCCGGTTTTCGCCGGACAAAAGCGCGCAAGGAACCGAGGCGAAAGCTTTGAAATCGGCCTCTTTGCAAGCACTCGCGCCGCAATTCCATCTGCGTGCCGATCGCTTCTACAACGCGCCCGATACCGAAATAGATTTCACCGATCAGGGCGGACTGATGTGGGGCGAATATGCTGTCGGCAAGCTGGTTGCCGGAGCCGAGCCTCTCAAGCCAGTGGTCGAGGTTTTTGTCGATGAGGCCGCAGGCCCGGACGTCGAACAGAAAGTGCAGCGCCGGCTGCAGCATTTCATCGACCGCAAAGTGGCGGCGCTGTTTGAGCCGCTGCTGAATCTGTCGCGCGACGAAGAACTGACGGGTCTTGCCAAAGGCTTTGCATTCCGCATGGTTGAGGCGCTTGGCGTGCTGCCCCGTGCGCAGGTCGCGCAAGAGGTCAAGGATCTGGATCAGGACGCGCGCGGCGCGCTGCGCAAGCACGGCATCCGATTTGGTCAGTTCACCATCTTCATGCCACTGCTGCTGAAACCTGCACCAACGCGCCTGCGTCTGGTTCTGTGGGCATTGTCCAGCGGCTTGCAGGAATTCCCCGAAGCACCGCCTCCGGGTCTGGTCACCGTGCCGGTCGCGAAGGATGCACCGCAGGGTTATGACACCATGTGCGGTTATCGCGATGCGGGCGAACGCTCGATCCGGATCGACATGCTCGAACGTCTGGCCGACATGTTGCGGTCCGAGGACAGCCGGGGTGGTTTCGAAGCCAAGCCTGATATGCTGTCGATCACTGGTATGACGTTGGATCAGTTTGCCGACCTGATGCAGGGGCTGGGCTACAAGGCTGAACGTGGCGAGCGTGAAAAGGTCAAACCGGCCCCCGCAGACCAGCCCAAAGTCGATATGGCGGAACAGCCCGCGGGCGAAGAATCTCCGGCGCCCAAGGCCGAAGCGGACGATGTAAACGCAACCGCCGAGGCGCCAGCCGAGGCCACCGAAAGCACCGAGGCAGCAGCCGAGGTTCCTTCAGCTGATCAAGCCGCAGAACCGACATCGGATGAGCCCGAGGTTGAGGTGTTCTACACCTTCACATGGGGCCGCCAACGTCAGCAAAACCGGGGCCCGCGCCGCGAGCAGGGGCAAGGCAAGGGCAAACCGCGCGGTAAACCTCAGGGCAAGAAGGGGGGCAAACCTCAGGGTGCCAAGTCCTTCTCGTCTCGGCCGCCCAAGAAGGAAAAGGCCATCGATCCTGACAACCCGTTCGCAGCAGCGCTGATGGGTCTGAAGGACGGTAACTGATCCGCGATGGCCGAGGCCAAACTGCGGATCGACAAATGGTTGTGGCAGGCGCGGTTCTTCAAGACCCGCAGCCTGGCCGCCAAACAGGTCAGCGGCGGACATGTACGTCTGAACGGAAACCGGGTGCTGAAACCGGCGCAGGCCGTGGCACCCGGAGACGTCCTAACCTTTCCCCAGGGGCGGATCGTCCGCGTTGTGCGTATCGAAGCGCTCGGAGAGCGCCGCGGCCCGGCCCCCGAGGCGCAAAGTTTGTACTTCGATATGACCGAAAAGCAGGATGTACCGCCCAAGAATCCCGGATTTGAAGGAAAAGGTCGTCCAACCAAGAAGGAAAGGCGCGCGCTTGATCTTTCTCGTACCCCAAAGGGGTGATCTGACCTTGAAGAGGCGGTCAGACTGGATTAGCTAGTCGCCAAAGCGCAAACGGGAATTCCAAAATGACCTACGTTGTCACCGAAAACTGCATTGGCTGCAAATACACCGACTGTGTCGAGGTGTGTCCGGTGGATTGTTTCTACGAAGGTGAGAATACACTGGTCATTCACCCCGATGAATGCATCGACTGTGGTGTGTGTGAACCCGAATGCCCCGCCGACGCAATTCGCCCCGATACCGAGCCGGGTATGGAGCAGTGGGTCGAGTTCAACCGGAAATACTCGGAAATGTGGCCGGTGATTGTGACTAAGAAAGACCCCTTGCCCGAGGCCGAGGAACGCGACGGCGAAGAAGGCAAGATGGAGAAATATTTCTCGGAAGCAGCCGGCGAAGGTGGTTAACCGATTCGGCGGCCCCTAACCGTACGTTAGACAACAATCTGCGCTATAATACATTGAGGTAAAAAGGGAATCTCCCATTTGCCTTAGGTCGGTCTTTTGAGTGTCGCAATTTTGTGATATACTTGAGGTCGAATGATGACTGTGATTGGGATGTGCTCCGTAAGTATGCTCGCTTTGGAGTTCTGATTTTATGACAAATAAGCCGCCTGACGGGGCCGTTTAGGGCCTCGGCTGTGGTCTTTTTGTCGTCTCATATCCCGATCAGTAATGAAGGATGAATCTGAATGTCGAAATCGAAAAAGCTTGAGTTCCGCCCGAACGATTATGTCGTCTACCCAGCTCACGGTGTAGGTCAGATCGTATCGATCGAAGAGCAGGAGGTTGCAGGATTCTCGCTTGAGCTGTTCGTAATCTCCTTTGAAAAAGACAAGATGACGCTGCGCGTGCCAACCAACAAGGTCACCGAATCTGGTCTGCGCTCACTCAGCTCACCTGATGTGATCAGCCAGGCCATGAAAACGCTTAAAGGCAAGGCCAAGGTCAAGCGTGCCATGTGGTCGCGTCGGGCGCAGGAGTATGAGCAAAAGATCAACTCGGGTGATCTGATCTCGATCGCTGAGGTGGTCCGTGACCTGCACCGCACCGACGACCAACGCGAGCAGAGCTATTCCGAACGTCAGCTTTATGAGGCCGCGCTTGAGCGTCTGACCCGCGAAGTTGCTGCAGTGTCTGGTGCAGATGAAATCTCGGCCGCCAAGCAGGTGGATGAGGTGCTGACCTCGCGCGCTGCCTGATCAAAGGCACCACCCATTTCAAAGCCGCTCCGGTATTGGGGCGGCTTTTTTTATGAACCGTCGCTTGGTGCTGTAGTCGTTTCAGGGTATTTTTCTCTGAATATTAGGCTGATACGGGGTAAAGATGAAGCAGGCTGTGAAGTTTCTATACATCAGCCACGACCCGATTTCGGTCTGGTTTCGATATGGTCTGATCCTGTTCGACATCGCAACGATCGTGTTCTTTGTTGCGACCGCGCATATTCCGCACGGTCCAGGTATTACCGCAGCCAGTATTGGTGTCGGTGTGCTCATTCTCATGGATTTTTCTGCCCGACTTTGGATATCGAAAGATCGTTGGAAGCTACTGCGTCAGATCTACACGTTGGCGGACATTGTTGTTATCGTTTCGCTTTTCCTTGATCCGTTTCTGACGGGCAACCTGGCGTTTCTGCGCATTCTGCGCGCCTTGCGTTTGATTCATTCATACCATTTGCTCAGGGATTTGCGGCGTGACAGCAGGTTTTTCCGAACCCATGAAGACGCGGTGATCGCTGCAATCAATTTGCTGGTCTTTGTCTTTGCGACTTCGACCGCTGTATTGGTCTTTTTTGTGCCGGAAGACACCCAGACGCCCTATATCGACGCGCTGTATTTCACGATGGCCACACTGACGACAACTGGGTTTGGTGACATCACGTTGTCGACGCCGGGCGGTAAGTTGTTTTCGGTTTTCATCATGGTTGTTGGTGTGGCCCTGTTCGTGCGTCTGGCGCAGGCGATCTTCATGCCGCAGAAAGTGCGTTACAAATGCCCCAGCTGTGGTCTGTTTCGCCACGACCCGGACGCTGTGCATTGCAAGCACTGCGGCGCGACGCTGCGGATCGCGACGGGGGGTGCCAGTTAGATCAAAGCGATCAGCGTCAGCAGGAATGTGATCTCGGTTATCTGCTGCGTCGCCCCCAGAATGTCGCCGGTCTGACCTCCGATCTTGGCCTTTGCGATCTTAGCCACAATCAGGCTGGCGATCATCGCAAGAAGCATTGGGATCAACGCCAGAACCCCCAACAAGCCCAAAGCCAACACTGCGGCCACTACCAACCCGGCTAAAACCGCAGATACCGGCGGTGCGCCGACCGAATGGCTTAGCCCTGAGTGTCGGGCATTTTTGAGAAAGGTCATCAAGACGGGCATCAGAGACCGGGAAAACACACATGCAACCAGTACGCCTGTCAACATCTCGGCGCCAACAAGGGCTGCTATGGCTGTGATACGTAGAATCTGAAATAGCAGCAGTGCAAGCACACCGTAGGTGCCGATATGGCTGTCCTTCATGATCTCGAGTCGCCGCTCGGGCGTGAACCCTCCCCAAAGGCCATCGAACGTATCGGCCAACCCGTCTTCATGCATTGCACCTGTGGTTGCGATCAGCGCGGCAACGATCAGGCCTGCGACAGCAAAAACGGGCAACTGCGCCCAGATTGCGATCCACCCAATACCACACGCCAGGGCACCAACGATCAGCCCTGCAAGCGGAAATGCCCAGACGGCGCGCGACTGGCGAGTAAACGCCTCTTCCGGCATGCGTGGCAGGGGCAAGCGTGTCAGCAAGACCAGCGCAAGCGGAATATCCCACATGGAAAATGGGGCAGTGTCGTTTTTGGTCACTCCCAGGCCTTTCAGGGTCTTGTTGCTTTGTCAGGTTTGGTTAAACACACAGCACCACTCTGATGCAACGAGGCTTTCAATGCTGCCTGAACTCGACGATTTGAACAGTTTCCGCGACGCGCTGATCGGTGCGGCCGGTCCGGATACTTCTGCCGCGCAGGGCGCGCAAGAGCGCAACGGCCAACTAACCAAACCACCCGGAGCCATGGGACGGCTTGAGGATTTGGCGATATGGTATGCGGGTTGGCGTGGTGATGCGCGGCCACAGATCAACGCGCCTCAGGTCATCGTGTTTGCTGGCAACCACGGCGTGACGGCGCAGGGTGTTTCAGCGTTTCCATCTGAGGTCACTGTTCAGATGGTCATGAATTTCGAACACGGCGGTGCTGCGATTAATCAACTGGCCAAGGCTGCGGGCGCCAAGATGAATGTGCATGCGTTGGATCTGGACTGTCCGACCGCAGATTTTACCCAAGCCCCTGCGATGAGCGAAGATGAATTTCTGCGCGCACTGCGTACAGGCTGGCAGGCGGTTGATCCGCAGGCGGATTTACTCGTCGTTGGAGAGATGGGTATCGGCAACACCACCCCTGCAGCCGCCATCGCCTGCGCGCTGTTTGGCGGAGATGCATCTGACTGGACCGGGCGCGGCACAGGCGTAGATGATGCGGGGTTGGCGAACAAATCACGCGTTGTTGCCGAAGGCGTTGCCCTGCACGGTCAGGGCGATGGTCTGCGTATCCTTCAATGCCTAGGCGGGCGTGAGATTGCGGCCATGGCAGGAGCGATTGCCGCAGCGCGTGTGTTGCGGATCCCGGTCGTACTGGACGGATTCATCTGCACAGCGGCAGCGGCCTGTTTGGCGCAACTTTCGGACACTGCGCTGGATCACACTGTTGCGGGCCATCAAAGTGCCGAAGGTGCACATGCCGCAATGCTGAACAAGCTGGGTAAGGAACCGTTGCTGAACCTTGGATTGCGCTTGGGCGAAGGTTCAGGCGGGGCGCTGGCGATCAACATTCTCAAAAGCGCCGTGGCCTGTCATTCCGGCATGGCAACGTTTGCCGAGGCCGGAGTTACAGACGGTTAAGCCGACTTCTTGGCGTGTTCTTCAGCAAGTTCCAGCAGCGCGGTTTCCAGATCTTTTTCAAGTTGCCGCGCCCGCTCGATATACTTTTTGTTTTCTGCGGTAGGCATGCCGGGTATCCACAGCTCGGCCAACTCACGCACCGATCCTCGGTCGTGGTGATAGAAAGTTTGTTCTGCTTGCGCGGCTTCATATTCACTAAGGCCGATATTCTCGAGAACATAGCGACCCGCACGTAGTGACCCATCGAACATTTCGCGCACGATGTCATTGGCCCCGGCCTGATAGAGTTCGTAAACATGAGTGCGATCGCGCGCCCGAGCGATGATGTGCAGGTCAGGCCGCTGGCGGCGCGCATATCCGACCAGACGAGTGACCTGTTTGTAATCATCCATGGCCGCGACCAAAACCGAGGCTTTTTCAATCCCGGCGGCGCGCAGCAGTTCGGGACGCGTCGGATCACCCAAGAATCCTTTGACGCCAAACCGGCGCATAAGCTGGATGGTTTCAATGTCGTGATCCAGAACCACGGTCTTGAATCCGCTTGCCTGTACCAGGCGATTCACGATCTGACCAAAGCGACCGATCCCGGCAATTATGACAGGCCCTCTCTCATCAATCTCATCCGGTTCGACCTTTGGCTTGCTCTCGCCGATATAGCGAGAAAGCAGATCGTAGAGGATAAACAGCAGAGGGGTGATCAGCATAGTCAGGGCGATGATCATGAGCAGTTTTTGCGATAAACCCGGAGGGATCACGTTTTGCTGTGTCGAAAATGCCAACAGTACAAACCCAAACTCGCCAGCCTGGGCCAATCCCAAAGTAAACAGCCAGTGATCGCGTCCGCGTAGCTGGAAGGCACGACCGACGATGAACAAGATGATACCTTTGGCCAAGATCACAAGTAGCGCCAGCCCGATCAGATCAAATGGATCGGCGAAGAAATAGCCCACATCGATCCCGGCACCAACGGTGATGAAGAACAGACCCAGCAGCAGACCTTTGAAGGGCTCAAGGTCGCTTTCCATCTCATGCCGGAATTCCGAACTGGCCAGAACAACGCCCGCAAGAAACGCGCCAAGGGCGGGGGAAAGGCCCACCAGAGTCATCAAGAACGAGATGCCAACCACGATCATCAACGCGAGTGCCGTGTACATCTCGCGCAGGCGGGTGGCGTGGATGAAACGGAAAAGGGGGCGGGTCAGGTAGATTCCCGCCAACACGACAAAGGCGACCACTCCGATTGTAACCAGCGTGACGGCCCAACCGGGCAAACCCTCGACCAGCGAAAGTGTGGCGTGATGATCGGCTCCGTGGGCGGAATCCACACCTCGATTGATCGAGCCATCGTCTTCTATGTGGACGCTGGCAGGCAGTGCAAGAAGGGGCAGAAAGGCCAGAATAGGTATGACGGCGATATCTTGCGTCAACAGAACCGAAAATGTGGCTCGCCCGCCATTGGTCTGCATCAACCCCTTTTCGGACAAGGTTTGCAGAACGATAGCGGTGGAAGACAGTGACAACGTAAGGCCTACAGCCAGCGCCACCGACCATTGATGGCCCGCGTAGAACGCCACAGCTGCGATCGCGGCAGTGGACAGGCCAACCTGCAGCCCGCCCAGCCCCAACAACTTGTCGCGCATGTCCCATAGGGCGCGGGGCTCAAGCTCTAGCCCGATCAGGAACAGCATCATGACAACGCCAAACTCGGCGACGTGTTGAAGGCTTTCTGTTTCTGCGCCTACAAGGCCCAGAATCGGTCCGATTGCAATTCCGGCGGCCAGATATCCCAGCACCGAACCCAGGCCCAGACGCGCGGATAACGGAACGGCGATCACCGCTGCTGCCAAATAGATCGATGCCTGATAAAGGAACTCGTTCATTATATTCCTCTTAAATCCGCTCAGGTCGGGAGCGGCGCGTCGCGTTTCAATTGGTCCATCACGATCTGGCTTTGCACACGTGCCACTGCAGGATGCGGCAGGATGACTTCGTGAAGCAAGCTATTGAGTGCGGATAAGTCGTCACAATAGACGTGAAGCAGGTAATCTGCCTCACCCGTCATCGTCCAGGCACTCGTGATCTCGGGGCGCGTGTCGACCAGGCGGGCGAAGCTGGCGGATTGTTCGGGGCCATGTGTGCCCAGATGCACCTGAATGAACCCTTGAACCTGCAATCCCAGCATCAGCGGATCCAGCCGTGCCGTATATCCGGTAATATAGCCCTCAGCCTCAAGGCGCTGTCGGCGGCGGCCCGCCTGACTGGCCGACAGGTTTAACATCTCACCCAATTGATGTGCTGTCAGGTGCGCATCTTTCTGCAAAGCTGACAACAGTCGTGTGTCTGTTGCATCCAGCATGTGCGGTGATTCTCCGGTTTTTGTGCGTTTCGTGCGGATGTTCCGCGTTAAAATTCAGTCTACATGAAAACAATGCGCAGAAACAGCACCGAATAAGGCGTATTTTTGAATCAGCAAAGAAATTCCTGTTTTCCAAGGAGACGCGCCATGGGTCCTTTCCCGCATAACGCCCCGAAATCTGTCATCAGCGAAGAAAACCCCGCCGGCACCGATGGGTTTGAGTTCGTTGAATTCGCCCATCCCGAACCGCAGGAACTGCGCGATCTGTTCGCGCGGATGGGGTTCGAATATGTCGGCTACCACCGCGACACCCCCAAGGTCGAGCTGTGGCAGCAGGGTGATGTGACCTACATCCTGAATGCTGATCCGGACAGCTTTGCCGCGAAATTCGTCGCCGAGCATGGTCCTTGCGCCCCTGCGATGGGCTGGCGTGTCGTGGATGCGCAGAAGGCTTATGAGCACGCGATTGCCAATGGGGCCGAGCCCTATGACGGTGCCGACAAGACCATGAATGTCCCGGCGATCAAGGGTATCGGTGGCTCACTGATCTATTTCATCGATCAGTATTATGACACCTCGCCTTATAACGAGGAGTTTGAGTGGCTGGAGCAATCGAAACCGCGCGGTGATGGGTTCTATTACCTCGATCACCTGACCCACAACGTATTCAAGGGTAACATGGACAAGTGGTTCAAATTCTACGGCGACCTGTTCAACTTCCGCGAAATTCGCTTCTTTGACATTCAGGGCAAACATACAGGTCTTTTCAGCCGAGCGCTGACTTCTCCTTGCGGTCGCATCCGCATACCGATCAATGAGGACCGGGGTGAAACCGGGCAGATCGTCTCTTACCTAAAGAAATACAATGGCGAGGGTATCCAGCATATCGCGGTGGGTAGCGATGATATCTATGGCTCGACCGATGCGATTGCCGAGAAGGGGTTGAAGTTCATGCCTGGCCCGAACGAGACATATTATGACATGTCTTACGACCGTGTGTCTGGCCATGATGAGCCCAAGCATCGAATGATGAAGCACGGTATTCTGATCGACGGCGAAGGGGTTGTTGATGGGGGTGAGACCAAGATCCTGCTTCAGATCTTCTCTAAAACCGTAATCGGCCCGATCTTCTTTGAATTCATTCAGCGGAAGGGTGACGACGGGTTTGGTGAGGGTAACTTCAAAGCCCTGTTTGAATCGATCGAACGCGAACAGATTGAATCGGGTGAAATCTCGGCGGCCTGATCTGACATCAATGAAAATAACTGAGCGCACTGTTTACCAAACAGGGCGCTCTTCTTTTATCCGCGTGGCATCTTGAGGGTGATGTTCTTACCGCGTTTCTGATAGCGCAATTCGCTATCTCCGATGGCCACGACATTCCCACCATCGATACGATCACCTACTTTCAGCTTCTTATAGCGTCCGCTGGGCAGGCGTACCAAGGCACGGCGATTGGCCGGGGTGCCATATACACCGATCAGGTTGAGCTTGCGTAGGTTGATGGCATTATCGATGGTCGCCTGTCGCGCAACCGAGGCGGTTGTCGGTATCTTGGGTTTTACAGCCCTGGGCTGGAATGAACCGGCCTCATCACTGCTGGTTGCCACATTCGCGGTCGATCCCAGCGAAGTACTTTGGGTGCTGGGTTTCTTGGCAACCAATGCGGCGATATTCGCAGGGCGTGGCTTGGGGCGTGGAACACGAACCACCGCCAGAGCGGTTGGTGTTTCGTCAACCTCGGGCTTGGATTGCAGGCTTTCCGGACGCAGTTTTGGTCGCACCGAAGCCAATTCCTGGCGAGACCGGCCACCCAATTGTTGTCTTTCGAATTGATCAACAAGGTTGTCGGGCCTTGGGCGGGGTCGGATTGATGCGAGCCTTTCGTCAACCTCTTCAACAACAACGGGCTCTGTCTCAAACCGTGTAGGGGATTCCGGAGGCACCGATGAAGGGCGGCCCAGGTAGACCATCACACCGGCTGGATTCAGAGTGCCCTCTGCGGTCGGCGTCACCAGACCACGTTCGTCCAACTCAAACCTCTGACCCGCGGCGCCGGGCAGGGCGGTCAACTCAAAAGCTTCGTCAGTTTCGAGGCTTTCATGTGGTGGCAGGGCAACGGTGTCGGTCGACAGATCAGCGCGATCAACCGAAGTTAGATAGACATCAGCAAGCTGTTCCAGCGGTGGTTCGGCCAACGGGTTCGGTTCAACAGGCGCGGTCCCGGTGAAGTCATGAAACTCTGCCCCGAAGTCTGGCAGGCCAGCAATTTCTTCAACCGGTTCAGGAGCAACCTTCAAAGCTTCGAGAATGGCCTCATCAGTTGCAGACAGATCAGTTTCGTCACCGGTGTTCGGCTCGGCGGGTTCAGGTTCAATTGCGAGTTCCGCAACATCTGGTGCGCTGGGTTCAACGGCTGTCGGGACATCTTGCTGTGGCTCTGGAACTAAAACGGGCGCCTCTGCAACGACTGGTTCTGGGGCATCGACCGTAGGTTCATCGCTGTTCAGTGACCAGAGACCAAGTACCATGCCCAATAGAACGGATGCAGCAACCGCCGGAATAACATATTTTTTCACCTCTACCGACGAAGAGATCGTGGGCGATTCAGCGCTTTGAGCGGAACGGAAAGCGGTCGGATCAGCTGTATCCGCGATGGGATGAATGGGAATACTCGATGCCTCATCAGGCGTGGCTTCCGGCGATTTTGCCACGGGCGCAGTGCTGATTTCATTTGACTGGGAGTCCACCTCAGACGCAGGCACTTCGTAAACGGACCCTGATAGAACGTCTTCACCATTGGCACTAAGCCAGAACCCTTCTGGGATAAATCCATGTTCCACCGCAAATGAGTGCGCTTCTTTCAAAGTTTGCTGCGCGACTGCCGCGACGTGAATGTCTGAACCGTTCGGAGTTGCGACAAAGGTCAGCTCGGACAACTGGTATGGCGTTGCTGAGGCTAAAGTTTCTTCAACTTTCTGCGTTGCCGCTTCGGTATCCATTCCATCGGTATCGACCGTCAAAAGACGTACCTGATCCGAAGGAATCACGAGCTTGCAGCTTAGGTTGTTTTCTAGTGCGAATCCCTGATCGCGCAGGGTCCGGATCTGATCAGAGAAATCCGGTGCATCCAACGGGATCGTGCCAATGCAGTACCAGTCTCCATCCGACTGGTGATGCAAGGAAATACCGTTTTCAGAAAATGACAGCACAAAGGCGGGTTTCATGATCGCGATGAACCATAATTGTCAGCTTCAATGCAAACGCTTGGATGTCTGCCCGACGAGATTAGAGCAGGAACTCGCCGAGGGAAAGAAAAAGGCGCGTTTCCCCCTTGCCGTGTACGGAGTATGACACCCATCTTAGCGACAAGTCATAAGGAGAGATCACCTTGAAGACACTTGCTTTTCTGGCTGCCATGACCGCAGCCGTCGCGGCGTTGCCTGCCCATGCGGAAGAACGTCGCATCACCGTCAGTGGAACCGGAACGGCCTTGGCTGCGCCAGATATGGCAACCATAACGCTTGGCGTGACGAACCAGGACGCCCAGGCATCGGTTGCGATGCAGGCGACCTCTGACGCTGTGACACAGATTCTAAAACGGTTGGATGAGATGGGCTTGGAATCACGTGATGTGCAGACCCGCGATCTGTCGTTGTCACCAGTCTGGTCTGGGCACAGGAACTCAAGCGACGAAGCACCCAGGATCACCGGATTTACAGCCTCAAACCGCGTTTCTGTTCGGGTTCGGGATTTGGATAAACTGGGTCAGATTATGGACGCCGTCATCAAGGACGGGGCCAATGATTTTGGCGGCTTGAGCTTCAGTGTACAGGAGCCTAAGCCGCTTGAGGCCGAAGCGCGCGCGAAAGCGGTCGCAGACGCAACCGATAAGGCGCAACAATTGGCCGAGGCCTCAGGCGTGACTTTGGGTCCGGTGATTTCGATAAACGATCACGGTGGGGGCGTTCGCCCGATGGCCCAGATGCGCGAAATGGCGATGTCTGACGCTGGCGGCGTTCCGGTAGCGGGCGGAGAGATTTCTGTATCGGTCAATATCGCTATGGAGTTCGAAATCGCGGACTAAGCTACGCTCCAACGCGGGCTTGCAGCGGTTGTCGCTGCTGGCCCGCCGCGTCGAAATTCCCCGGCGCAAGCCAATTCTCGAATGCTGCGCGAATGCGCGGCCATTCGCTGTCGATAATCGAGAACCAAGCGGTATCCCGGTTACGCCCTTTGTAATGGGTCGCTTGTCGGAAAATACCTTCGAACGTAAATCCCAAGCGTTCGGCCGCGCGCTTTGAGGGTGCGTTCAAAGCGTCGCATTTCCATTCGTAACGGCGATAGCCAAGCTCATCGAACACCCGTCGCATCATCAGATACATCACTTCGGTTGATTGCGGTTTGCGTTGGAGCAGGGGTGAGAAATGGATATGGCCCACCTCGATGGCACCCGCTGCTGGTTCGACACGCAAATACGAGGCCATACCCACCGGCGTTTCGTCGGCATCCAACACCGTATGGAACATGGGATCGGCGTCCATGCAGTTGTTCTGCGCCCATGTGGTGAAATCAGCCTCAGAGGCGAAGGGGCCATAAGGCAGATAGGTCCAGTTATGGCCATCCGTGTCACTGGCAAACGCCCGGTACAATCCGGGCGCATGCCGGTTCACATCTAGCGGCACAACGGAACAGAACCGGCCCTGCATCGGTGTGTAAGGCGGGGTGGGGCGAGGAAACTCGCCCGTGACCGGCAAGCCGATGGGTTGACCCAGTTCATTTGTGTTGTGCTTGGTCATTGGATTAGGCGCTCGCCTTGGACAGCGCTTGATCCAGATCGGCGATCAGATCGTCTGCGTCTTCGATGCCGATGGAGACGCGCACGACTCCCGGGCCCGCGCCTGCAGCTTCCTGCTGCTCAGGCGTCAACTGACGGTGGGTCGTCGAGGCCGAGTGGATGATCAGCGAGCGCGCATCGCCCAAGTTGGCCACATGACTGAAGATTTCCAACGCGTTGACCAGCTTGATGCAGGCGTCATATCCGCCTTTGACCGCAAATGTGAATAGCGCACCGGCCCCGCGCGGGTAATGCGCTTTGACCCGATCATGATAAGGCGACGAGGGAAGGCCTGCATAGGTCACGTAGTCCACGCGATCATCCGCTTCCAGCCAGGCGGCGATCTTCTGGGCGTTTTCGACATGGCGCTCCATCCGCAGTGAGAGTGTCTCGATCCCCATAAGGGTATAATGTGCTGCCTGCGGGTTCATGGTCATACCCAGATCGCGCAGACCGATTGCAATGCCGTGGAAGGTGAAGGCCAGCGGGCCGAAAGTCTCGTGGAATTTCAGTCCGTGATACGCAGTCTCGGGCTCGCTGAGCGAGGGGAATTTGTCATTCGCAGACCAGTCAAACTTACCCGAATCCACAATGCAGCCGCCGGTGACTGTGCCGTTGCCGGTCAGGTACTTGGTGGTTGAATGCACGACCAGGGTCGCGCCATGCTCGATCGGACGGCACAGGTAGGGCGTGGCCGAGGTGTTGTCGACGATCAGCGGGATGCCAGCCGCGTCTGCGACGTCCGCCAGCGCGCGGATGTCAGTGACATAACCGCCAGGGTTGGCGATGGATTCGCAGAACACCGCGCGGGTGTTTTCGTCGATGGCGGCTTTTACGGCATCCAGATCGTCGGTGTCGACGAATTTGGCTGACCAGCCGAAACGTTTGATGGTCTGGCTAAATTGCGTGACCGTACCCCCGTACAGGCGGGTTGAGGCGACCACGTTGCAGCCCGGACCCATCAGTGGGAATAGCGCCATGATTTGCGCTGCGTGACCCGAGGAACAGCAGACAGCGCCGACGCCGCCCTCAAGCGTTGCCACGCGCTCCTGCAAAACGGCGACGGTCGGATTGGTCAGGCGCGAATAGATGAACCCAACTTCCTGCAAGTTGAACAACGCAGCAGCATGGTCGGCATCGCGAAACACATAGGCCGTAGTCTGGTAAATCGGTGTCTGACGCGCGCCGGTAGCGGGGTCGGGGCGGGCCCCGGCGTGAATCTGCAGCGTGTCGAAACCATAGGTGGGGCCATCAGACATCTTCGAAATCTCCTATTGGAATGTGCGTTAGTAAATCTCTAGGACATTGCTTTGCACCACACAACGTCCACGTCACCGCAGCCAAAGTCCCTTGGCCTTGATGGTCTTGCGTATGACCTGTTCGCGTGCCGGCAGGTTGTTCCTGTCGAACATTGCCCGGATTTTTGCACCTTTGCGCTGGATCACCAGCTTCTTCATCGGGTCATAGCCTTTGAGCACCTTCTTGATCTTGTTGGGGGCCACAACGGTCTCTAGCACCTCGACCACATGATCGCTTTCTCGTGCATAGAGCATCGGAAACAGGTGATAATGGCAGCTGACTGACCCATCCAGCAGACCTTTAGGCAGCGCATCCCGACCACCGCCGAACGAGTGGATGACCAGCGGCAATGCCACCTGATCCAGCCAGGGGTCTAGGACCTGCCCGGTGAGTTCGGGGATACCTTCGTCCCGAATGGTACGGGCGTAATCAAGATACCGCCGACCAAACTGGTGAGGGCATTTGTAGAAGAAGTATCCCGCATTGAAATACAGGTAGTGTCGCCAATATCCCGGTGGCTGTCTGGAATCGAGCGAGCTTTCGAAATTCAGTCCGAATCGGTCATAAAGCGCGCGCCAGATGCCGTCATAACCGGGGCCATAAAGTGTGGGCTTCGGCCATGTGCCCTCGACACGGAGCGAGGCGCCGGGCCGGTTGAAATCAAATGGTACATCGGCAATTTCACCGGTGATCAATGTATCGGTGTCGAAGAAGACAAATGGCTCGCCTTCCGGCATCGCTAGCAGCGCTTCGATCTTGTTGCCGTGGGGATAGCTTGCCCCAAATATTTGCGATTCGAAGGGCAGGATCTCAGCACCCAATTGCCGCAAGGCTTGCAACACGTCCTCATCCTGAATGCTCGGGTCTTGGGACCACAAGGGGCCTTTCTGAGGAACGCCAACAAATAAACGTCCGGTAAATCCGGGTGAGCTATGGCGCAGCGATGCCGCGAACAATAGTGCCTCGTATTGCAGACGGTTGTTTTGCCCGATGATGAGGATGTTGAACGTCGTTGGGCTTGCCTGCATCTTTTCGCGCTTTCTAAACGGGCCGGAATTGGGCACCGGTCTCGACCGGAAGTACAACAAGCTGTGAAGGGCGTCAAAACCCCAAACATGACCGGTTTGCAAATCCGGCTCGTGCTCCCATCTAATGTGACAGCAACGCAGGAGGATTGCAGATGCGCGTCAATGCAGATTTCACACAGCGGGTCGCTGTCCACTTTGATCAAACCGCATGGGTCGCGTCACCGGCTGCCGGCGTTGAACGCAAGATGCTGGACCGCATTGGCGAGGAAGTGGCGCGTGCCACAACCATCGTGCGTTTTGCTCCTGGCAGCGCATTTTCAGCGCACACTCATGACGGAGGCGAGGAATATCTGGTGCTGGATGGTGTGTTCCAGGATGAAACCGGAGATTTTCCGGTCGGCAGCTATGTGCGTAATCCTCCGACTTCATCCCACACTCCTTCGGCCAGCGAAGGCGCGACGATCCTCGTCAAGCTTCACCAGTTCGACCCCAAAGACCGCACCGAAGTGCGTCGTTCCATCAACAGGGGCGGAGATATCGATTTGTTCAAGGATGCGCATGAGGATGTTCAGGTGAAATGCTGGGCTGCTGGTGAGCAAATTGAACTGGACTCTGGCAAGGGGCTTGAGGTCTTCGTTCTCGAAGGCAGCTTTATCGAGACAGGCGAAGAATTTGGTACTTGGGATTGGTTGCGACTACCACCTGGATCACGCTCGACAGCCATCGCAGGAGAGGGTGGAGCCCGTGTTTGGATCAAATCCGGCCACCTAAGTGGGATGATCTGACACCAAACGTGCTAACAATGTGGGCAATTATTAAGGAAATCCGGGTCATTTTCCCGGATTTCTATTTTTTTGACCATTTGGTAAATTTACCAATTGATAAAAAATCAGAATGTGGCAAGCTGAAGCTCATAACAAACATATCTACAGGGAGTAGAGTGATGGCACAGGGCCAGATGGCACCCGGGATCGTCTCCGGGCGGCTTTCCAGCGATGAGCTGACCTCGAATTTCACCGATCTGCATCCGCCTCTGGCTCCGCATGAGGCAGCCGTGGCAGCAGATCGTTGCTATTTCTGCTATGACGCACCATGTGTGACGGCCTGTCCGACGGATATCGATATTCCGTTGTTCATCCGCCAAATTCAGGCCGGACAACCAGCTGCGGCCGGACAGACCATTCTGGAACAGAATATCCTAGGCGGCATGTGTGCTCGGGTTTGTCCGACCGAGTCTCTTTGTGAAGAGGCTTGCGTGCGTGAGACGGCCGAAGGCAAGCCAGTCGAGATTGGACGCCTGCAGCGTTATGCAACCGACGATGTGATGGCCTCGGGCGTTCATCCGTTCGCGCGTGCAGAACCAACGGGCAAGACGGTCGCCGTGGTCGGGGCAGGGCCCGCTGGTCTGGCCTGTGCCCACCGTCTGGCGATGCTGGGGCATGATGTGGTGATCCACGAAGGCAAGCCCAAGCCGGGCGGGCTGAACGAATACGGCATTGCGGCGTACAAATCGACCAACGACTTTGCGCAGGCCGAGGTCGACTGGCTGCTGAAAATCGGTGGGATCGCGATTGAGACCGACTCAGTTCTGGGTGAGACGATTTCACTAGAAGGGCTGCAACAGAACTATGACGCTGTGTTCCTGTCGATCGGACTGGCAGGGGTGAATGCGCTACGTGCAGATGGGGTAGATAAAGACGGGGTGCGCCCGGCGGTCGACTTTATCTCGGATGTGCGGCAGGCCAGCGACCTGGCTGATCTCCCAGTCGGTCGGAATGTCGTTGTGATTGGCGGCGGCATGACAGCAGTAGACGCGGCAGTGAAATCGAAGCTGCTGGGGGCAGAGCATGTCACCATCGCCTATCGCCGAGGTCGCGACGCAATGGGTGCCAGCCGGTACGAACAGGATTTGGCGGCGTCGCACGGTGTTCGTATTCTGTGCAACGTTCAACCTGTGGCCATTCACGGAAATGGAGCCGCGGCTGAGATCGAATTGGAGTATACTGCTAGTCATGATGGTCGACTGACCGGTACAGGAGAAACCGTTCGTGTGCCTGCCGATCAGGTTTTTAAGGCCATCGGTCAGACGCTTGACGGTGCGCCGGAAGGGCTAACGCTGGATGGCAATAAGATTGCTGTAACCGGGGCAGGACGCACCTCGATTACCGGTGTGTGGGCTGGCGGAGACTGTGCAGCAGGTGGCGAAGACCTGACCGTTACCGCAGTGGCCGAGGGCCGCGATGCCGCGATGGACATCCACGCAAGTCTGGGCGCGTGAAACTCAAAGACAAAGATGCAAACCTGCATCAGGGAGGCCGGATAAATGGCTGATTTAACAACAAACTTTCTGGGAATTTCAAGTCCAAACCCGTATTGGCTGGCCTCCGCGCCACCGACGGATAAGGAATACAATGTTCGCCGCGCCTTCGAGGCCGGTTGGGGCGGTGTGGTATGGAAGACTTTGGGTTCCGAAGGCCCTCCGGTCGTAAACGTAAATGGGCCGCGTTATGGCGCGATCTACGGTGCGGATCGTCGGCTGTTGGGGCTCAACAACATTGAACTGATAACCGATCGGCCACTTGAGGTGAACCTTGAGGAAATGGCCCGTGTTAAGGCCGACTACCCAGATCGCGCCCTGATCGCCTCGATCATGGTGCCCTGTGAAGAGGCCGCTTGGAAGGCCATTCTGCCGCGTGTCGCTGAAACTGGCGCAGATGGGATCGAGCTGAATTTCGGTTGCCCACATGGGATGAGCGAGCGCGGCATGGGTTCGGCCGTAGGACAGGTGCCGGAATACATCGAAATGGTGACCCGGTGGTGCAAACAGTATTACGACCGCCCGGTTATTGTGAAACTGACGCCGAACATAACCGATATCCGCAAACCCGCAGCGGCAGCTAGGAACGGCGGTGCGGATGCGGTGTCGCTGATCAACACGATCAACTCGATTACCAGTGTAAATCTGGATACGTTCAGCCCCGAACCATCGATTGACGGCAAAGGCAGCCATGGTGGCTATTGTGGTCCGGCGGTGAAGCCGATTGCCTTGTCCATGGTGTCAGAGATTGCGCGGGCTGAAGCCACGCGTGGCCTGCCGATCTCGGGCATCGGCGGCGTGACCACTTGGCGTGACGCTGCCGAGTTTATCTCGCTTGGTTGTGGTAATGTTCAGGTCTGCACCGCAGCAATGACCTATGGCTTTAAGATCATCGACGAACTGACTGCAGGCTTGTCAGAATGGATGGACGAGAAAGGCTATACCAGCATCGATCAGGTGATCGGCCGCGCGGTGCCCAATGTCACTGACTGGCAATATTTGAATCTCAACTACATCGCAAAAGCGAAAATTGATCAGGACCAGTGTATCAAGTGTGGCCGCTGCTATGCCGCCTGCGAGGACACCAGCCATCAGGCGATTTCGATGTCGGCAGATCGGGTATTCGAAGTCATCGATGAAGAATGCGTTGCCTGCAACTTGTGTGTAG
Source organism: Ruegeria sp. O11 (assembly GCF_056535285.1). NCBI lineage: Bacteria > Pseudomonadati > Pseudomonadota > Alphaproteobacteria > Rhodobacterales > Roseobacteraceae > Ruegeria > Ruegeria sp. O11. The sequence continues at coordinate 332,945 of NZ_JBQERS010000001.1, forward strand.
ATGTCTGCCCGGTCGAAGGCTGTATCTCGATGGAGCCAATGGCAGCCGGAGAGGTTGATCCGCGCACGGGCAAAGTGGTTAATCCCGAATATGCCAACTGGACAACGCATCCGAACAATCCGATGGCCAAGGCCGCCGAGTAAGAGATACCGGAATCCCGCTACAACCGGTTCGGTGATACACTGCCGCTGACGGACAGGATCAAAGGAGCATGTCATGTCAGCGGCACCAATGGGTCGGAACAAGGGTGGCAACCGGGTCACAAAGCTTGATCGGGATACATCCAAGAAGAATGTCGCCCTTTCCAAAGCGAAACAGCGCGACGCGCTTGCGGCAAAAAATTTCGTGAAACATCAAAAGCAACTCAAAAAGGATCTGGAGCAACTGATCAAACTTCGGCGCTCGATCGAAGAGATGCTCAAGAAGTTGAAAGAGGACCGGCAACTGGATCAGAGATTTCTGAACCAAGTTACGAAAAAGGTTAAATCTCTTAAGGACTTTAGCGCTTTCATTAAAGCATCCGAACGTGAGCATTCGGTAGGTGTTCAGCAGCCCAAGATGTACACCGCAATTGTACGGGATGCCGGAAAAGTACCCAAAATCAACACAGTCAATACAATGGGCGACTTGACCATAATTCTGGCCATGACCATCGTGATTTTGAAGCGTATTCTGGCCCTGAAACCAGCGAAGTAACGTCTACAGCGTTAGAAGTTTGCGATAGAGTGTATCAACGAAAGTCTCAGCGCCTTCAAAAGGATCTTCGTCGCCCAAGATTGCGCGAACCTGCACGTCAAAATCTGCATAATGCTGGGTCAGCGCCCAGATTGAGAAAATCAAATGATAGGGATGCAGGCGCGCAATCTTTCCCTGATCCATCCAACGGGTAAGGATGGCGGTTTTTTCATCGACCAGCTTCTTGAGATCGCTGGATAAAGCATTGTGAATGCGGGGCGCTCCCTGAACCAGTTCATTTGCAAACAGGCGGCTTTCGCGGGGGAGGTCGCGACTCATCTCAAGCTTTCGGCGGACGTAAGATAAGATCTCTTCCAGCGGCTCTCCGTTTTCGTCAAGCTCGTACAAAGGTGCCAACCATACCTCAAGTAAGCCAGTTAGAAGGGCGGTGTGAATCGCTTCTTTTGACGGGAAGTAATAGAGCAGATTGGGTTTGCTCAATCCCGCCTCGGTGGCGATTTGGTCAACGGTGGCCCCGCGATATCCATGTGCAGAGAACACATTCAGGGCAGCGTCCAGAATCGCTGCTCGGTTTTTTTGCTGAATCCGTGTTGGCGCGCGGTCCTTGGGCATGTTTCCCTGTGCCTATTTTTGGTTTTCTGCGTGGCGGATATGTCGAAAATTTCGGCAACACCATGCATTTTCTTGACTGATGTCGAACCCGTGATAGCGTGAGTTTGACCAGATGGTCAAATCAAGACACCAAAAGCGAGCTAAATCGCAAGCAACAGGGAAGAACAAGATGGCAGCTCCGGCGCAGAATCTCAGGATCAATGGCGACAGGCTATGGGACAGCCTGATGGAGATGGCCAAGATCGGGCCCGGTGTGGCGGGTGGCAATAATCGCCAGACGTTGACTGATGAGGATGCCGAAGGGCGCGCATTGTTTCAAAAGTGGTGCGAGGACGCGGGTTGCACCATGGGATTGGACCAGATGGGTAACATGTTCGCCCGTCGAGAAGGCGCTGATCCTGAAGCGTTGCCGGTATATGTTGGGTCGCATCTGGATACGCAGCCGACTGGCGGCAAGTATGATGGTGTTTTGGGCGTGCTTGGCGGGTTGGAGATCATTCGAACCCTGAACGATCTAGGCATCAAGACCAAGCACCCCATTGTCGCGACCAACTGGACCAACGAAGAGGGGACGCGATACGCGCCTGCGATGTTGTCTTCGGGCGTATTCGCCGGAATGCACACGCAGGATTGGGCCTATGATCGTGAGGATGCCGAGGGCAAGAAGTTCGGGGATGAGCTGAATCGTATAGGCTGGCGTGGTGACGAAGAGGTCGGCGCACGCAAGATGCATGCGTTCTTCGAGCTGCACATCGAACAGGGCCCCATCTTGGAAGCTGAGGGCAAGGATATCGGCGTTGTCACGCATGGCCAGGGGCTAAGCTGGACCCAAGTCACAGTGACTGGCAAGGATGCGCATACCGGGTCTACTCCGATGCCCATGCGTAAGAATGCCGGGCTGGCAATGGCACGTATTCTTGAGAAAGTGGATGAGATTGCGTGGTCACATGCGCCTCATGCCGTTGGTGCGGCGGGTCATATCGACGTGTACCCGAACTCGCGCAATGTGATCCCGGGAAAGGCGGTGTTTACGGTCGATTTCAGATCACCCGAATTGGATGTAATCACTGATATGGAGAACCGGCTGCGTGTCGCGGCAGAGGATATCGTCAATGAGATGGGACTGCAGATCGAATTCGAGAAGGTTGGCGGTTTTGATCCGGTGAAGTTTGATGAAGGTTGCGTGGCGGCGGTGCGCGACGCGGCTGAACGGTTGGGTTATTCCCATACGGATATCATTTCAGGCGCGGGACATGATGCCTGTTGGATCAATCGAGTTGCCCCGACGGCGATGGTGATGTGCCCCTGCGTAGATGGGCTCAGTCATAATGAGGCTGAAGAAATCAGCAAGGATTGGGCTGCAGCCGGGGCGGATGTTTTGCTGCACGCTGTCGTTGAGACGGCCGTGATCGTGGAATAGGGGGCTTTGCCCCCGTCGCCCGATGGGCGAGTCCCCCGGGGATATTTTTAGCCAGATGAAGCAAGCGGCGCAGACCGCATCAGGGAGTTTAACATGAGCACTGTGATCAAGAACGGAACCGTTGTGACCGCTGATCTGACCTATAAGGCGGACGTGAAGGTTGAAGGTGGCGTGATTACCGAAATTGGGCCGGACCTGCGTGGTGACAAGGAACTTGATGCGTCGGGCTGTTATGTCATGCCCGGTGGAATCGACCCGCATACGCATTTGGAAATGCCGTTTATGGGCACCTATTCCAGTGATGATTTTGAAAGCGGGACGCGGGCGGCGCTGGCTGGCGGGACCACGATGGTGGTGGATTTTGCGCTGCCCAATCCGGGTGAAAGCTTGTTGGACGCGCTGAAACGCTGGGACAACAAGTCAACGCGTGCAAACTGTGATTATTCGTTCCACATGGCGGTGACCTGGTGGGGTGAGCAGGTGTTTGATGACATCAAAACTGTCATCGAGACCCGCGGCATCAACACCTTCAAGCACTTTATGGCCTATAAAGGCGCGCTGATGGTGAACGATGATGAACTTTTTGCCTCGTTCAAACGTCTTGCGGAGCTAGGTGGCACCGCGATGGTCCATGCCGAGAATGGAGATGTGGTTGCTGAGCTGAGTGCGAAACTGCTCGCCGAAGGCAATACTGGGCCGGAGGCACATGCTTATTCCCGACCACCGCAGGTTGAAGGTGAGGCTACCAACCGAGCGATCATGATCGCAGATATGGCAGGTGTGCCACTCTATGTGGTGCATACATCCTGTGAAGAGGCACACGAGGCCATCCGGCGCGCCAAGATGCAGGGCAAGCGTGTTTGGGGCGAGCCATTGATCCAACACCTGACCTTGGATGAAAGCGAGTACTTCCACCACGATTGGGAACACGCGGCACGTCGGGTTATGAGCCCACCATTCCGGAACAAGCAGCATCAGGACAGCCTTTGGAATGGTCTACAGTCTGGAACGTTGAGCGTTGTGGCCACGGACCATTGTGCGTTTACGACGGAGCAGAAACGGTATGGCGTGGGTGATTTCACCAAGATTCCGAACGGGACCGGAGGGTTGGAAGATCGGATGCCGATGCTATGGACCCATGGGGTGAATACCGGGCGTCTGACGCCGAATGAGTTCGTGGCTGTTACTTCAACTAACATCGCCAAGATATTGAATTGCTATCCGAAAAAGGGCGCACTTCTTGTGGGCGCGGATGCTGATTTGGTTGTTTGGGACCCGGACAAGGCCAAGGTAATCTCGGCCGAGACACAGCAATCCTCCATCGACTACAACGTCTTTGAGGGCAAAGAGGTGCGCGGGTTGCCGCGGTTCACGCTGACCCGCGGTGCGGTGGCCGTACATGATGGTGAGATTCAGACTCAGGAAGGGCACGGGAAGTTCGTGGCGCGTGAGGCCAATACCCATGTGAACAAGGCGCTGAGCACCTGGAAAGAGTTGACAGCGCCCCGGCCTGTTGAGCGGACAGGTATACCGGCAACGGGTGTGTAAACCCCTTGGGTTGCCTTTCCGGCGACCCGGGTCTGACTTCTTCAAGGCAATGGAATGAATACAGAAAATACTACTCAGCCCGTTATTGAGGCAAGGCAGCTGGATCTTACATTTCAGACGAATGATGGGCCTATTCATGCGCTGAAAGATGTGAACTTGTCGATTGGCAAGGGGGAGTTTGTCAGTTTCATCGGTCCATCTGGCTGTGGCAAAACCACTTTCCTGCGCTGTATCGCGGCGCTGGAGACGCCGACGGGTGGGTCCTTAACCGTCAATGGAATGACCCCGGATGAGGCGCGGAGAAACCGGGCTTACGGGTATGTGTTTCAGGCGGCGGGGCTGTATCCATGGCGAACGATTGCGAAGAATATCAAGCTGCCCCTTGAGATTATGGGTTATTCGTCTGCTGAGCAGAATGAACGGGTTAAAAAGGTCTTGAAACTTGTTGATCTTGAAGGGTTTTGGGGTAAATTCCCCTGGCAGCTATCAGGAGGCATGCAGCAGCGGGCCAGCATTGCGCGAGCCCTGGCCTTTGATGCAGACATCTTGCTGATGGATGAACCGTTCGGTGCCTTGGATGAGATTGTGCGCGACCATCTGAACGAACAGCTCTTGGCGCTGTGGGCTCGGACCGAGAAGACTATCGGCTTCGTGACCCACTCGATCCCCGAGGCGGTGTATCTCAGCACCAAGATCGTGGTTATGAGCCCGCGGCCTGGTCGGATCACGGATGTGATCGATAGTCCTCTGCCGAAAGAGCGGCCATTGGATATTCGCGATACGCCCGAGTTTATCGAAGTTGCTCATCGCGTGCGCGAGGGGCTGAGGGCCGGTCATGGGGATGATGTTTGATGGCGGGTGACGGCATCAGACGGGCATCTTTGGATGATGTGAAAGATTGCGCGCGGATCATTTGGACTTGGGCGAAGCAGACGGGCTGGATGCCCGATGAACTGCCGCAAGAGGAACTGGCGGGCCTGATCCGTGAGGCGTTTCCCAACCGGGACGTCTGGGTCGCCGGAGATCCGCCTGATTGTTACATGTCGGTTGATCCGGTCCAGAACAAAGTGGGCGCGCTTTATTGTCTGCGGACGGGACGGGGTGTCGGCAAACGGTTGTTGGATAAGGCGAAGGAAGGGCGCGACCATCTTTGGCTAACGACGCATGAGCCCAATGTGGACGCGCAGCGGTTCTATCGTCGCGAAGGGTTTATCGAGACGGGACGGGAGCCTCCGGTGCCGCCTGACACGGTACCTGTCATTCGGATGGAGTGGCAGGCATGAAGCAATTTATTGCAGTCCTCACTGTCCTCGCGGCCATTGTTATCGTGTGGTACGCGGCCTGTATCCCGATGAATATCAAAGGGGTTCTGACTGAACAGGAGCGTGCGGGGGCCGAAGTCCAGCCGCCCTCAGCCAAAGATCGCCGAGACATGGGTGAGATCGGTCTGGCCTTGAATAACTCTTTCGCCATACCAGCGACATGGGAGCAAGAGCGTCCGCGCCTTCCAGCGCCCCATCAGGTCGCGATTGAAATGTGGGAGACCACGGTTCAGAAGAAAATCACCTCAAAACGCTCGCTGATCTATCATGGTTGGGTCACGTTAAGTGCCACAATGCTAGGTTTCGTTATCGGGACCGGGCTGGGCATTCTGCTTGCCGTTGGAATTGTGCACAGCCGGGTGATGGACTTGTCGGTGATGCCTTGGGCGATTGTTAGCCAGACCATCCCGATCATCGCGCTGGCACCGATGATCATCGTAGTTCTTTATTCGGTTGGCGTTCAGGGGATCATTCCCAAGGCCATTATTTCGGCTTACCTGAGTTTCTTCCCTGTCGTCGTCGGCATGGTGAAAGGGCTGCGTAGCCCTGATGCCATGCAGTTGGATTTGCTGCGAACCTACAATGCCAGCCGCTCGCAGGGGTTCTGGAAACTGCGTCTGCCGGCCTCGATGCCCTATCTGTTTACATCGCTGAAGATTGGTGTCGCTGCGTCTTTGGTAGGGGCCATCGTTGGGGAACTGCCTACAGGTGCTGTGGCGGGGTTGGGCGCGCGATTGCTCGCAGGCAGCTATTATGGCCAGACCGTGCAAATCTGGTCAGCGCTGTTTGCAGCGGCCATTCTTGCCGCTTGTCTTGTAGGGTTGTTGGGGCTGATTGAGCGGACGGTTCTGAAACGGATGGGGATGGCACAATGATACCTATTCTTGGTGCAATAGCTGTCTGGTTATTGGGCTGGTGGTTGAACAGCCGTCTGGCCAGCGGACCCTATTCCGACACTCGGATGGTGCGGTTTCTTGCGCCTTTGATCTTCGGTTTAACCGTCATTGGCATCTGGGAGCTGGTCGTGCGCGGCCTCGAGGTGCCATTGGTCATCCTGCCGGCACCATCTGTCATCTGGGTTCGTTTCTGGGACAGCTTGCCAACTCTTTGGGCGGACTTTGTACAAACGATCATCAAGGGCGCTTTGAGTGGCTATCTCATCGGCTGCGGTTCGGCCTTCCTTATGGCGATTGCGGTGGATCGATGGGATTTCCTGCGCCTCGGGCTGCTTCCTGTCGGAAACTTCGTCGCAGCACTGCCGATCGTGGGCACAGCGCCTATTCTGGTAATGTGGTTCGGCTTCGACTGGCACTCTAAGGCGGCCGTTGTCGTAGTGATGGTGTTCTTCCCAATGCTGGTGAACACGGTCGCGGGGCTGCGCGAAGCCACTGCGATGCAGAGGGATTTGATGGAGACCTATGCGGCCACCTATTGGCAAAGCTTTCTTAAACTGCGCCTGCCTGCCGCGATGCCATTCATATTCAACGGATTAAAGATTTCTACCACACTCGCCCTGATCGGCGCTATCGTGGCTGAGTTCTTTGGTTCTCCCACCTTGGGCATGGGCTTTCGGATATCCACCAGCGTCGGGCAATTGTCGCTGGATATGGTGTGGGCCGAGATCGTGGTCGCAGCGCTGGCTGGGACGGCCTTTTACGGCCTTGTGGCGATGATCGAAAAGGCGGTGACCTTCTGGCATCCCTCGCAGAGAGGATAAATGGAATAATTCAACAGACCCCACAAACGGGGCAAACATAAGCAACTAGGAGATATGATGATGAAGAAGCTACTCAGCGGGGCGGTTGCCGCCTTTAGCCTGGCAGCCAGTGCGGCACTTGCTGCGGATGAGGTGACGCTGCAATTGAAGTGGGTCACGCAGGCCCAGTTTGCAGGCTACTATGTGGCGAAGGACAAGGGGTTCTATGAAGAAGAGGGCCTGGACGTTACAATTCTACCCGGTGGTCCCGACATTGCACCCACTCAGGTGATTGCAGGCGGTGGTGCAGACGTGACGGTTGAATGGATGCCAGCCGCGCTGGCCGCGCGCGAAAAGGGTCTGCCTCTGGTAAACATCGCACAGCCCTTCAAAAGCTCTGGTATGATGCTCACTTGCTGGAAGGATGCTGGAATTGCTGCTCCCGAGGACCTGAAGAACCGTACTTTGGGTGTTTGGTTCTTTGGCAACGAATTCCCGTTTATGAGCTGGATGAGCCAGCTGGGTATCAGCACCGATGGCAAAAGCGACAGCGGTGTCGAAGTTCTTAAGCAAGGCTTTAACGTCGATCCGTTGCTCCAGCGCCAGGCCGATTGCATTAGCACTATGACCTACAATGAGTACTGGCAGGTCATCGATGCCGGTGTCACGCCCGAGGAACTGGTGACCTTCAAATATGAAGATCAAGGCGTCGCAACGCTTGAGGATGGCCTCTATGTGCTTGAGGAAAACCTGAGCGATGCGGCCTTTGCCGACAAGATGGAGCGTTTTGTCCGTGCCTCAATGAAAGGCTGGAAATACGCCGAAGAGAATCCGGATGAGGCTGCTGAGATCGTGCTTGAAAATGATGCAACCGGTGCCCAGACCGAAGAGCATCAGAAACGCATGATGGGTGAGATTGCCAAGCTGACCGCAGGGTCGAATGGTGCTCTGGACCCGACAGATTTCAATCGTACGGTTGAGACTCTGCTGGCCGGTGGTTCCGATCCGGTTATCACCAAGCAGCCTGATGGTGCTTGGACACACCAGATCACGGATGCTGCGCTGAACTAAGTTCAGCGACACGCGCAACTCTAAACGCGGTCCCATTGGGGCCGCGTTTTCTATTGTAGATGCCGGATTCGTGCCTGTACTTACTGCTTGAAACGTATAGTATTTCACTGAAATTACCGGCATTTAGTGACGCCGTAAAATATATCAGGTAAAAAATGCAGAGTTTTGCATCAGAATTCAATCAAGCGATCTCGTTGATCCTGAATGGGGATGCCGAGTTGTGGGCGATTGTTCTGTTGTCGCTGCGTGTTTCGGTATTTGCGGTGCTGATTTCGGCAGTCATTGGAATGCCTGTCGGGGCAGCATTGGCAGTCGCCCGATTTCCAGGGCGGCGCGCGCTTATCATTTTGATGAACGCTCTGATGGGATTGCCACCGGTTGTGGTCGGATTGTTGGTTTACCTGATGTTGTCCCGATCTGGCCCATTGGGTGTGCTGGAGCTGCTCTACACACCCACTGCCATGATCATAGCGCAGGTGGTTCTGGTGACGCCGATCATGGCCGCGCTTACCCGCCAGGTGGTTGAAATGCTGGCCGAGGAATATTCCGAACAGCTCCGCTCGCTTGGGGTATCGCGGTTGGCGTCGGTACCGGTGCTGTTGTGGGACGCGCGGTTGGCGCTGGTTACCGCCTTGTTGGCTGGGTTTGGCCGGGCGATTGCCGAGGTTGGTGCGGTGATCATAGTGGGTGGAAACATCAATCACGTCACACGCGTGATGACGACCACGATCGCTCTTGAAACCTCCAAAGGTAACCTTGCGATGGCGCTGGCCTTGGGGGTGATCCTGATCGGCTTGGCCGTGGCGGTAAACGCGATGGTCAGTGCGCTGACACTTCGTGCCGAGCGGGAAGGGCTGCGCCATGCGTGATGTCGTGACCGGGGCGCCGGGTATTCTGGACGTGAGCGGCCTGAGTATTGCACGTAATGGCAAGGCATTGCTGGACGTCCCGCACCTTTGTCTGGATGGTCCGGGCCCGACCCTTATTCTTGGACCGAATGGGGCGGGTAAAAGTCTGCTGCTGCGTTGCCTGCACGGACTGATACAACCAGATCGGGGACGGGTTTGTCAGAACGGTGCTGTGTTGAATGCCCGCCACAAGGCACGACAGGCGATGGTATTTCAAAGCCCTGTTTTGCTGCGCCGTTCTGTTGCTGCCAATCTGGACTTTGTTCTGAAGCTGGGATCCATGCCGCGCGCGGAAAGGAAGCATCGTATCGAATCCTTGCTGGATGAGGGCGGGCTAGGTGGCAAGGCGCGTCAACCCGCGCGTTCGCTTTCCGGTGGTGAGGCGCAAAGGCTCGCAATATTGCGCGCATTGGCCTTGGACCCCGAGACGTTGTTTTTGGATGAACCCACCAGCGCACTGGATCCCAGCGCAACGCAGATGATCGAACGGATGATCCTGCGCGCCTCTGAGCGGGGCGTACGCATCGTTATGGTGACGCATGACATTGGACAAGCACGCCGGTTGGCATCTGACATAGTGATGATGCAAGCAGGGCGAGTTGTTGAACACGGTAAAGCAATGCAGGTTCTGGAAGCACCAGAAAGCGACGAGTCGCGCCGGTATCTGGCCGGTGGCCTCGTTACCTGATTTATACAGATGGAGAAATGGGATGATCCCAGATTTCATTCGGGCATCAATTGTTGCGCTTGGGCTAACCGCTGGCGCAAGTTTGGCGGAAGAACCCTTTATTATCGTGCAGTCTACGACCTCTACTCAAAACTCGGGTTTGCTTGATTATATTTTGCCCGGGTTTGAGGCCGAAACCGGTATTGACGTGCGGGTTGTGGCTGTTGGAACTGGTCAGGCGATCCGAAATGCAATCAACGGGGATGGTGATGTCCTGTTGGTTCATTCCAAGACAGCCGAAGAGCAGTTCGTTGCTGATGGTTGGGGGGTTGAGAGGTTCGATGTCATGTATAATGACTTTATTCTCGTCGGCCCGAAATCTGACCCGGCCGAGGTCAAGAGCGATACCGATATCATCGCAGCCCTTGCGGCAGTGGCCAGCTCCAAGGCGCCCTTCGTTTCGCGCGGCGACGACAGCGGAACCCACAAGGCCGAGATGCGTTATTGGCAGGTGACAGATGTCGACCCGACAGTTGCGTCGGGAACATGGTATCGCGAGGCTGGAGCGGGCATGGGCGCATCGCTGAATATCGCTAGCGGAATGGGCGCTTATATCCTGACGGATCGCGCAACATGGCTTTCGTTTGGAAATCGAGGTGATTTGGAAATCCTGGTTGAAGGCGATCCTCGAATGTTCAACCAATATGGTGTGATTCTGGTGAACCCAGAGAAGCACTCAAAAGTTCGTGCAACTTCGGGGCAGAGGTTCATTGATTGGTTGATTGGTGCTGATGGTCAGGCGGCGATTGAATCCTATGAGTTGGATGGGCAGCAGATGTTCTTTCCGAACGCAAGATGAATTTCATCTTTGCCAATTGTCATTGGAAAAATGGAAAGATCAGCCACTTGCGCCGTTGTGGTGAATCTTGCCCAGATACCTGAGGTCATATCCGCCCAGGTCGGTAGCGCGTTCAGAGAAACGCTCGGATTGCAGGAACTGGATTAAAGTCTGCATCGGCGGCTCAAAGAAAGCGCGTCGCCAGATGGCAAGATCTAACCGTTCAGAGTGAGTGGGCACAAAGCTCAGCCCATAAGGGCTCGCAAGTGCACCGAGGCCGAACCCGGCTTCTGCTTTGCCATCCCGTACGGCAATCGCCAGTTCTTCTTCAGTGCGGGCGCAGATCGGGAGGGCATTCAGATCCTCTCGGCCGAGCCCATGCTTGCTAAGCTCTGCGTCGAACAGATGCTGACTGGCGGCACTGTCCTGTCGCAGGATGACGCGGCGGCCTTTCAAGTCCTGAATACCAGAGATCTCAGGTGTGCCAGTCGCAAGCAGCAGACCGCGCTGCCGATGCGCGATTTGGTAGAGGATCACCGGAGCGTTGCCCATTTTGTCGCGCAAAGACTGGGTGTTAAAGCCTTCGGGTTCATGGATATGCAGCGCAGCCGCTTGTGCTGTGCGGTCAGATAGGCGGTTCAGCCCGTCGAATGAACCGTCATAATAGGTGGCCAGCCCCGAGCCACTTTCCCTCAGCGCCCAATCCAGCAGCGGATCATGGCTGCCGGCGACAATGGGGGGCAGGGGCGGTTCTGCCACTTTCGGACCAGAGCGCGAAGCATTGAGCCATGCGATGATCTCTGCCTTCGGGAAGAGCAGTTTTCCCATTGCCCGCACACAAGGGATTTCACCAGAGGACGCCAGATCATAGGCTTTCCGCTCACCAATGCGCAGCAGATCCGCCAATTCGCGGGTTGTCAGGTATTGCGACATTCAGTCTAGGCGCACAGAAGAGCCGGAACCCGACGCTGCAGCGCTGAATCCGATCTTGTCCAGAACGATCGGCGCGGCAGCGGTAATGACGACCATCGCAACGACGGCGGAAAGGAAGGCTTTCATTATTTCCTCCGGCTCAGTTTTCGGGTGCCGTGGCGTGTCGTAAAAAGGTGACCAGATCAATGCGGTCTTGCGATCCGCTAATCCGCTGCATTGGCATCTTTGATCCCGGAATGTAATGATCCGGGCCCTTGTCGAAAAGAGCGTTTATTGTCTCTTCATCCCAAATGATATCAGAAGTTTGCAGTGTATCTGAATAATGATAGTCCGGTACTGTCCCTGCTTTGCGTCCAAACACCCCATACAGGGTTGGACCCGCGCGCCGCTGGTCATCCGGTGAAAGGCTATGACAGATTGAGCATTTGCGGGCAAATTGGCGTTCCCCATTTCCCATATCGTTCGGGTTCTTCAGGAAACTGGGTTCGGCCGCCGCCATCTGCTCGCGGTCTTCCGAGGCCGCGATCGGCCAGCTATACATCGCTTCGTCAATTCCGCCAGCATGAATATTTTGCCCATCGTTCGAAAAAGCCAGAGCCCAGACAGGCCCGCGTAGCGTAGCCCTGAAATCTTGCGAGATACGCCAGTTCAGGGTGTCGATGACCATGATAAAACCTTCACCATCACCGACAGCGAGAAGGCTTCGATCAGGGCTGAGGGCAAGCGCCAGTATCGGCCTTCGGTCCAGGGTGAAATCGCGTTCCTCGCCGGTTGCCAGGTCAAGGATGCGGGTGACGCCATCGACGGCACCGTATGCGATCCAGTTGTCGATAGAATTCAAGACCAACCTGTTCACGCCGAACCCGTGCTCGATAAGGCGATCCACCTCCTGACCGCTCGCGACATCCCAGAGGCGGACTGAACCATCGACACCCGCCGAATAAAGCTGTGACCCATCAGCAGTGAATTCCACGGCGTTTACCCCGCTGCCCGTTGGCCCGAGCAACATAGGTTCTGACCCATCGACCGGCCAAAGCCCGATCATTCCGTCCCAGCTTGCCGTAGCGACATGAGTTTTTGATGCAGCGAGCCCGACGATCTTTCCTTTGTGTTGTCCAACGATTTCGCCTCCGGGCCAACGGCGTAGCGTGAAATCATCACCAGCTGAATAGATTGCGGTGCCGTTGAACACGACAGTGTTGACGGCAGCTTCATGGCCTTCCAGCCATTCCGGGGTCTGTCCGGTCCACAGGCCAACCGAATTGTCGAAACTCGCCGTTGCGATGCGCCCGTCTTGTGCGATTGCGATCCCCATGATCGGCCCGCCATGGCCTTTGAGCGTGAAGAACTCGGACCAAGCGGGCAGGGGGATCAAGCCAAGCGTCAGAACCAGCCAGCGCATTTATTCAGCGGGTGAGGCCGCCGCCTTGCTGGCCTCTTTTTCCTGTACCTCTTCCAGCCACAGCGAGTGATGCTCGCGCGCCCACTGCTCTTCGACTTCACCAGTGCCCATGGCGTCAAAAGCACCTTCCATGCCGACTGAGCCGAGGTAGATATGAGCTATGATGATTGCAATGAACACATAGGCCACCATGACGTGCCAAACCTGGGCATATTGCATCTCTTCCTGTGGCGACATCTGCACGGGCAGGTTCAGGCCCAGCATCTGCGGAATGCCGGTTGCGTTGGCGATTTGGAATGTTTTTGCGAACATCGGCAGCTCAAACGGGAACAACAACGAAAGGCCCGACAAGCTGATCGAGGCGCCGAGTAGTATACAGGCCCAAAAAATCACCTTTTGACCTGCGTTGAACTTCTTCGCGGGCGGGTGGCTGTTCTTGGTGAACAAACCACCTCCGGCTGCGAGCCACTTCAGGTCTGTCTTGTTGGGTATGTTATGTGAAATCCAGTTCAAGGTGACGATGATCAAACCAAGCATGAAGGCCCAGGCGAGATTGTTATGTAGCCATTTACCCCCCTGCGCGATGGTTGCGAACCCTTCCTTGCCGAAAATCGGGATCAGGAAGTCACGACCATAAAGCGCCAGCAGGCCGGTGATGCCAAGGATCAGGAATGAACCGGCAAATAACCAATGTCCGAACCGTTCGAAACTATTGAACCGCAGGACCTTGCGCCCGGTCTTTTCGCCATCAATGCGGATTTTTCCGCGGATCAGGAAGAACAGAACGATGACCGCAATCATTCCCGCGATGATGTATGTACCGTATTCGCGCAGTGGCCCGGTACGGAAACTCAGCCACCACATACCGCCATCTTGAATCAAAACGCTGTCTGCTGGTCCATGGGATGAAACGGTGACATCTGCCGATCCATAGCGCAGCGCGCGATAGACATCGCTGTCTGAGGCGACGCCGCGTGTGCCGATTTGCCCGAGCAGGCCTTCCACATTGCCCTGTCCGGTATTTTCCGACCGATAGCTGTTGTCGACCTTCTCGCCGCGCTGTCGGGCCAGAATGTCCTCAAGCGTTGTCGCTCCGCCAGTCGAAGCGCGTTCATTCGTGGTTGCGGGTGCCTCAGCATCGTTGGTTTGGGCAACGGAAGCGTGGACCAGCCCGATGGTGAACAGCAATGCGAAGAGTAAGCGGAACATCTGAACCTCGGTCAAAATCCCTGATCAGGCGACCCACGGATGCGGGTCGCCTGTTTGGTTCATGAAAGCGGAGTTATCCGTCTTTCTGGTCGTAGGCTGTACCCCAACCCCAAGCGCCCGAGCCGAAGCCGCGCGCCACTACGCGTTCGCGGTAAACGGCAGACACTACGTCGCCGTCACCGGCAAGCAGGGCTTTGGTGGAACACATCTCGGCGCAGATCGGCAGTTTGCCTTCGGCGATCCGGTTGCGACCGTATTTGGCGAACTCCGCGGTCGAGTGCGTTTCCTCGGGGCCGCCAGCACAGAAGGTACATTTGTCCATCTTGCCGCGCGATCCGAAGTTGCCCGCCTGCGGATATTGCGGCGCGCCGAAGGGGCACGCGTAGAAGCAATAGCCGCAGCCAATGCACAGGTCTTTGGAGTGCAGGACGACCCCTTCTTCGTTCTGATAGAAGCAGTCGACCGGGCACACCGCCATGCAAGGCGCATCCGAACAATGCATACAGGCCACCGAGATCGAGCGTTCGCCCGGGTTACCATCATTGATCGTTACCACCCTGCGGCGGTTGATACCCCATGGCACTTCGTGCTCGTTCTTACACGCGGTTACGCAGGCGTTGCACTCGATGCAGCGTTCAGCGTCGCAGAGAAACTTTGCTCTAGCCATTATCGTCCTCCTTACGCTGCCCAGATTTTGCAGAGAGTACACTTGGTCTCTTGCATCTGGGTCACTGAATCATAGCCATAGGTCTGGGCGGTGTTGGTACTTTCACCCAGCACATAGGGGTCTGCACCGGCGGGATATTTGTGCCGCTGGTCTTCGCCCTGGAAATGGCCGCCAAAGTGGAATGGCATGAAGGCGACACCGGCACCAACCCTGTTGGTCAGCATCGCCATCACCTTGACCTTGCCACCCTCAGGACCTTCGACCCAGACCTGTGATCCGTCCCGAATACCAAGGTTGTTGGCATCGCGCGGATTGATCTCGACGAACATGTCCTGCTGAAGCTCGGCCAGCCACGGGTTCGACCGCGTCTCATCACCGCCGCCTTCATATTCGACCAGACGACCTGACGTTAGGATTATCGGGTAATCCTTTGAAAAGTCATTCTTTTGGATCGAAGCATAAAGGGTGGGCAGGCGATAGGCTTGACGGTCCTCGTAGGTCGGATAATCCGCCACCAGATCGCGACGCGGCGTGTAAAGCGGCTCGCGATGCAGTGGGATCGGATCCGGGAAGGTCCAGACAACCGCGCGGGCTTTGGCGTTCCCGAAGGGCGCACAGCCATGGGCGATTGCAACCCGCTGGATACCGCCGCTAAGGTCGGTCTTCCAGTTGGTTTTCTCGCCCGCAACAGCGTCAATGGCCGCGCGTTCTTCTGCGGTTAGATCGCCGTCCCAGCCAAGATCCATCAGCATCTGCATCGTAAATTCGGGATAGCCATCCTGAATTTCCGATCCAACGCTATAGACCCCTTCGGCCAGCAGGTTGTCGCCGTCACGTTCCACGCCGAATCTGGCGCGGAAGGTCAGGCCGCCTTCGGCTACCGGTTTGGACATGTCATAGAGGTTTGGTGTCCCTGTATGACCCATCTCAGCGGTACCCCAGCAGGGCCACGGTAGACCGTAATACTCGCCGTCGTTTGGTCCACCAATGGCTTGCAGCGTGGTCCTGTCGAAGGTGTGCTGGTTGGCCATATGGCTTTTCAGACGTTCCGGCGACTGACCGGTATAGCCGATGGTCCAGAGGCCCGAGTTGAACTCACGCGTGATGCTTTCAACATTCGGGGTTTCGGGATCTTCCATCTCGATATTGCGGAAGAACCGGTCTGCCCAGCCAAACTTGTTGGCGAACTTGGCCATGATGACCTCGTCCGGCAGGCTTTCGAACAACGGATCAACCACCTTGTCGCGCCACTGCAACGACCGGTTCGATGCCGTGACCGAGCCACGGGTTTCGAACTGCGTACAGGCCGGCAGCAGGTAAACGCCATCGGTACGGTCATGCAACACGGCGGAAACTGTCGGATATGGGTCGATCACGACCAGCATGTCCAGCTTCTCCATCGCCGTCTTCATTTCCGTCATCCGGGTCTGTGAATTGGGCGCGTGGCCCCACAGAACCATGGCGCGGACATTGTTGTCCTGGTCCATGTTGGCCGGGTCTTCCAGAACGCCGTCGATCCAACGAGAGACCGGGATGCCGCGCTCATTCTGAAGCGGTTTATCCTTGCCTTCCTTGTCCTTGATCGTGGCGAATTGGCCTGCGAGCCATTCGGGCTCTTCACCCCAAACGCGCGCCCAGTGACCCCATGCGCCTTTCGACAGACCATAGTAGCCGGGCAGGGTGTGGGACAGAACACCAAGGTCCGTCGCGCCTTGCACGTTGTCATGGCCACGGAAGATGTTGGTGCCACCACCCGTGGTGCCCATGTTTCCAAGTGCCAGCTGAAGCACACAGTAGGCGCGGGTGTTGTTGTTGCCGTTGGTATGCTGAGTACCACCCATGCACCAGACGACTGTACCTGGACGGTTGTTCGCCATTGTGCGGGCAACGCGCTTCAATTGCGATCCTGGAGTTCCAGTAACGCGTTCCACCTCATCCGGGTTCCAATTAGCAACCTCTTCACGAATTTGGTCGATGCCCCAGACACGGGTACGGATGAACTCTTTGTCTTCCCATCCGTTGTCGAAGATGTGCCAAAGGATACCCCAGATCAGCGCCACGTCTGTACCGGGGCGGAAGCGGACATACTCATCCGCATGCGCTGCCGTGCGTGTAAAGCGCGGATCGCAGACGATCAGCGGGGCGTTATTCTGCTCTTTTGCGCGCAGAATATGCAGCAGTGAGACAGGGTGTGCCTCGGCCGGGTTGCCGCCGATGATGAAGATCGCCTTGCTGTTGTGCATGTCATTGTACGAATTGGTCATGGCGCCATAGCCCCATGTATTCGCGACACCCGCAACAGTGGTTGAGTGGCAGATACGGGCCTGGTGATCCACGTTGTTCGTGCCCCAGTAGGCAGCGAACTTGCGGAACAGATAGGCCTGTTCGTTGTTATGCTTCGCAGAACCCAGCCAATACACGCTGTCTGGCCCGGATTCCTCGCGGATGCTCATCATGCCGTCGCCGATCTCGTTGATCGCCTCTTCCCAGCTGATGCGCTTCCACTCGCCGCCTTCCTTTTTCATCGGATACTTGAGGCGGCGCTCGCCATGGGCGTGCTCGCGGACCGAGGCCCCCTTGGCGCAGTGTGCGCCCAGATTGAACGGGCTGTCCCAGCCGGGTTCCTGCCCGATCCAGACACCGTTCTGTACCTCGGCTACGACCGTGCAGCCGACCGAGCAGTGAGTGCATACGGATTTGATATTCTCAACGGCGGTGTTTGCCGCTGTCTGGGCGCTGGCAGGCGTCACGGTTCCACCCGTGGCGCCGATCGCGGCAAGGCCGCCGATCGTCAGGCCCGAGCCACGCAGGAATGCGCGGCGATCGACGGTTTTCTCGCCGACCTGGGACAGGATACTTGTCCGCTGGGGGCGTCTCGCAACCCCGTTGGTCTTTTTCCTAAGCATTTCTTTCCTCCCTTGCGCGCCGTGTAAGCCACGGCTGGCTTGGTACTGCTGATCCTGACGTCAGGGCCAATCGCAACCGTCTGTCAGGTATGAAAACGTCCAGTCCTAGAACCGGGTGCTTTCGATGTATGCGCGCGTATGCGCGGTATCCTGCATCCGGGTTTCGTCCGTCGGCAGCTCGGCTGCTTCGGCCTGTCCGGTCAGGCTGGCTGCGGCAACAGCAGCAGGGGCTGCGGTTCCGGCCAGTTTCAGGAAGTCGCGGCGGGTTGCGCCTTCTTCCTTTGTCTTGCTCATGGGCTCCTCCTGTCCCAATTGCGGTTTGGCGCTGCAAAGCACCGGCGATTGGCGGATTAATCCGCCGTCATTCGGAAGGCTTCGCGCTCGATCTCCATGAACACCCGACCGGCGGTGCCGACCGAGGCATAGAGAACCGAGTTCTCAGCGCCTTCCAAATCTGAATAGAAATGTGCAGCCCATGGGCCGATGTGTTTACTCCAGAACGCCTTCTGGTCTTCCAGCGAGGCAGGCGCGCCGAAACGCCCGACGACCATGCCCGCCATCATCTCCATCAGAGAGGCAATGTTGTCTTCGGGTTCGTAAACATTTTGCGCCCGAGTGATTCCGCGCGCGGCCATGTCATTCCGAAGCTGGGCCAGCGGTTTTTCGTTCAGAAAACCGGTCAGATAGAAGCTGGCATAAGGCAACAATTCACCACGCCCCAATCCGATGAAAAGCGCATTGAACTCACGCTCGGCAGCGGCGGGCTTAGTGACCTTTGCCACGCGCGCCATCGCCTCTATGGCCTGACCCAGATCAGAGGCGTCACCGCTTAGCCCTGCCATCTGGTCCAGTAGCAACTGATCGGGCGGACCGGCCAGAAGCAAACCCAGAAAATTGTAGAAATCCGCGCGCAGACGATCCTCGGCCGAGATATCAATGGTTTGCGCGTTGTCTGCGGTCATAGAGTTATCCTTCGAATTCAAATTTCATGCGGCGCGGAGCAGGGGGGGCTTCAAGCTCCTCTGGTTCTTCCACATCAGCCACCATCATGGGTTCCGGCGCAGGTTCTTCGGCCTTGGCCGCTTCTTCACGCGCCTCGATCACATCAAGCGTATCTGTCTCTGGATCGCATTCTTGCTCTTCAACCTCGGCAGCGAGCGCTTCGACATGAGCCAACATGCCCTTGCCTACCTGATACGCGGTCTGAAGGTTCTCAATCACGCAGGCTGCGTCGGTGTAGTCCTCGCCGTAGTCGACCAGCCCGTCGACATTGGCCAGAACAGGGTTCAGCCGCCATAGGCGCCGCAAAGCGCGGCGGCGCAGGCGGTCAGGCACGGCTTTGGCCATGAAGCCCGAGACATCATCACCTGCTTGCAGCGTATCGGGATCGGGCAGATCAAACTCGGACAGAATTTCGGCGTCGCTTTTTTCTTCCAGCTCAGCTTGCCGCGTCGTGATGATCTGTTCCTCTGCGGCGAAAGCTTCTGCTTCGGTCTCGGCCTGAACGGCGGCCTTGCGGCGGGACCAGAAATCGCGCGCTTGGGTCATTGCAGCACCCGACGCGGTGCGCGGTAGACATCTGTGTCCTGACGGATGCGAGCGTCGCCTTTTCCGTCCTCAACCAAATCTATGCGCTTCTTATCCCGACGGCGCTTTACGAACACTTCGTCCCGATGATGCTGCAGCGTGAAATCGCGCACCCAAGCGATTAGACCTTCTGTCATCGGGATCTTCTCGACAATCTCCTCGCCGGTATCAGCGTAGTCCTGACCTTCAAACGGAGAGGCCGTGATCAGCACTGCATTCAAGGGAGTTTCACCTTTCAACTCATCCCGAAGCACCAGGTAAAGCGACGGCTGTCCGTCCGACAGGTTCACCATATAGGCCTCTGTCTCGTCAGCCCAGAGTGATAGAGGCAGTGTGGCAGCGTGATATTCGACGGTTTCACCTTCGCGGCGCAGCTCTTGCCAAGCCGCAGGTCCGGCGCCAGGCAACAAAGCGACTGCGCGCCAGCTCCAGCGGGCCCAACGAGTGACCCCGGGTGTTTTGCGCACGATGACGCCAACCGGCATTTCAATCTGGCTTGCGGCCTTGGCCACTGGCTCCTCCCCGGAAGGCTCTCCCCTGCCTTCCCTATGATGTACTATGGTACATAAATCGGCGCTGTGCCAAGTCCACTTGCATTGATCAGGTCGTTTTCTTCGATAATTTATTCGTTATTGACCTCAGCGGTTCGTGTATCGCTTGGGGGTCGATAAAAAATAGTGCACAAATCTACCATTCTGCCCAGTATCGCATTGCCACGGTGCGGATTGGGTCTAGTGTGAATTGGGGCGCGAACAGTCCGGGAGAAGATATGACCAGCAAGCTTTTGTTGTGTGATTGCGAGGGGACGCAATCAATTGACGCAGATCGCATATCTTCTGCCTGTGAACTGAGCTGTTCAAAGGTCCATACTGCGCTTTGTACCCGAGAACTTGGCGTGGTGGCTGAAATGCTTCAGACTGACGATCAGGTGGTGATTGCCTGCGGGCAAGAGACTGTCGTGTTTTCTGACCTTGCAGATGATCTGGGTGTGGATCAGCCGGGATGCGTTGACCTCAGAGACCGTGCTGGCTGGTCGGAGCAGGGCCAAAATGCAGCGCCTAAAATGGCAGCGTTGGCAGCTGAAGCGATGTTGCCGCAGCCGATCACTTCTGCAGTTGATGTTATCAGCGAAGGCACTTGTTGTATCATCGGGTCGGGCGAGATCGCTTATGATCTGGCTGAACAATTATCGGACAGCTTGGCCGTAACGGTTTTGGTCACAGATGAGGTTCAACCGCTGAGCCGTGCTTTTGATGTTATTCGTGCCAAGGTGCGGAACCTGTCGGGCGCACTGGGTGGGTTCACGTGGCATCTGGATCAAGTGCAACAGTTAGAACCCGGCGGGCGCGGTGACTTCGCGTGGAGCGCGCCGAGGGATCGGGCCACATCGCGCTGTGATATTGTCGTTGATCTGACTGGAGGTACGGCTTTGGTTGCGGCCCCGGATAAGCGCGAAGGCTACCTGCGCGCCGATCCTCGTGATGCGGTGGCAGTTGCGCGCCTGGCCTTCGATGCGCTGCAACTGGTCGGTACCTTTGAAAAGCCTCTTTACGTGCGACTGGATGAAGCGCTTTGTGCCCATTCACGCGCAGGACAGACCGGGTGTTCGAACTGTTTGGACATATGTCCGACCGGTGCCATCACATCAGCGACAGATCATGTGGCAATCGACCCCATGATTTGCGCCGGGTGTGGTGAGTGCTCTGCCTTATGCCCGTCTACAGCCATTACTTACGAGGATCCGCCGGTATCTGCCATTCTCTCTAGGATGCACATACTAGCGCGAACTTTTCGTCGGGCAGGGGGTACAGCGCCGCGTTTGCTGGTGCATGATGCCCACGGGGCGCAGATGATCCGAATGGTTGCCCGGTTTGGCCGAGGTCTTCCAGCGGATGTCATTCCACTAGAATTGCACGTGGTTTCAGGGTTTGGTCATGCCGAGATGCTGGCCGGGTTGGCACACGGCTTCGCCCGCGTCGACGTCCTGTTGGGGCCCAAAGTCGAACGGGACGCTCTGGATCGGGAACTGGTCTTGGCGCAGGCCATCGCGGGGCAGAGTGCCCTGAGCCTGATTGACGAGGTTGACCCGGATGCGTTTGCTGATCTGCTTTATGCGCAAGAGGTGCCGCTACCATTGACCGATCCGGTTCTTCCATTGGGGAACCGGCGACAAATCACCCGACTGGCGGCACAAGCGCTGAATGCCAAGACCGAATCACCGTTGGCCTTGCCCGATGGCGCGCCATATGGCGCCGTCGTAGTAAACACTGACACCTGCACCTTGTGCCTCAGTTGTGTATCATTGTGCCCCTCAGGTGCGCTGATCGACAATCCAGACAAGCCGCAGTTGAACTTTCAGCAGGATGCCTGCCTGCAATGCGGTATCTGTCGCACGATCTGTCCTGAGCACGCCATTGATCTGGTGCCGCAGCTTGACCTAAGCGACAAGGCCCTGTCGCAGCAGGTTCTTAATGAGGAAGAGCCGTTCGAATGTATCGAATGTGGTGCGGCCTTTGGTGTCAGGTCGACGGTCGAGCGCATAATGGACAAACTGTCCGGAACACATTCGATGTTTGCAACTTCGGATCAGGCAAGGCTGATCCAGATGTGTGATGATTGCAGGGTAAATGCTCAGTTCCACAGCACCGACAATCCGTTCCAGTCATCTCCCAGACCCCGTGTCGTGACGACGGATGACTATTTTTCAAAGCGTAAGGATCACTGAAGTTGCAGCGGTGCGCCCAGATCGGCGGCGCTGATGGCGGCGACAAAGGCCAAAATGGCTTCGAGATCATCCAGACTTATTTCCACCGGATGGATCGGGGATGGACGCTCGGGCGGGAAGGGCTCGGTTACGCCTTCAATCTGGGTGAAGGCGGGATGCGGGTTCAGGGCAAAAAAGGCCTGAAACCGCTCGGACCAATCAGGCATCGCGCGCAGGACGGCGAAAGACGGCGTAGAACCCAATCCGTTCATGCGGTTTTGCGGCCCGATCACATGGCACCGACCACAGTGAGTAAACGACAAATCCTGACCCAATGCAGCATCTCCGTCGATTTTAGCGTCTTCGACAACATCTGCGATTTCGAAGTTCGCGCTAAAAGGCCCACCTTCAGCGGGAACAAAGCTTTCGACGGTACGTTTGCCAATGTCGGACAACAGCCAGTCTCGGAACTTGATTTCCTTTGCGCTGGCATTAATGCGCAGATGATAGACTGTTTCGTCACGGGCAAAAACCGGATCGCCAGGAGGTGCCGGAGCAAGAGCCATTACACCATCATTGTCTGCGAGAACGCGGACCCCGGTCTTGAGAGAGAAGCGCGGAAGGATATGTTGCAGAAGACCCGAGTTTGAAATCTCATCTGGCGCTGCGAGTCCAATTGCCTCTTGTGACCAAGAGGGGGTGGCGGTGAGCGTCAGGCTCAGGCACAACAGGACAAAGCGCATGGCCAAACTTAGCGGTGTCAGGCCAATTGCGTCAAATGAACGAAAAGAGACGGAGTATCATGCAATGAGCGGCGACCGCAATCAGTCGACACGCAAGGCCCTAATCGAAGGGTGGATAACGGAGGTGGTCGCATGAGCATCCGTGACGCCGTACTGGCGAATCTAAAGAAGATCACTGATCCTGTTTCCGGGCAGGATATTGTCAGCGCAGGTATTGTGCGCGCACTGAATGTCGAGGGGGATACGGTGCGCTTTGTACTTGAGATCGATCCCAAACAGGCCGAGAAAATGGAGCCCGTGCGCGCCACAGCCGAGAAAGCGGCGCAGATGGTGGACGGCGTGTCCAACGTCTCGGCCATGATGACCGCGCATTCGGACAAGGCCCCACCCGATTTGAAGCCCAAGCCTAAGCCTTCGCAAACCGGACCGCAGGCGGTTCCGGGTGTGGACCGGATCATCGCGGTGGCGTCTGGTAAAGGGGGCGTCGGCAAGTCCACCGTGTCGGCCAACCTTGCCTGCGCGCTAGCCGCAGAAGGACGTCGCGTGGGACTTTTGGATGCAGATGTCTACGGGCCGTCGCAGCCCCGGATGCTGGGGGTTTCGGGTCGTCCGGCCAGCCCTGATGGCAAGACGATTCTGCCTTTGCGCAATCACGGTGTTACCATGATGTCGATGGGGCTGATGACCAACGAAGGACAAGCGGTTGTCTGGCGTGGCCCGATGCTGATGGGCGCATTGCAGCAGATGATGGGGCAGGTGCAATGGGGCTCGCTGGATGTGCTGATCGTTGATCTGCCTCCTGGCACGGGTGATGTGCAACTTACGTTGAGCCAGAAGTTTAAGGTGGATGGCGCCATCGTTGTTTCAACCCCACAAGACGTGGCTTTGATCGATGCTCGTAAGGGGATCGACATGTTTAATCAGCTCAAAACACCCATCGTTGGGATGATTGAAAATATGTCGACTCATATCTGTTCGAATTGTGGACACGAAGAGCACGTATTCGGTCATGGCGGTGTGGCGTCAGAAGCCGAGGCATTGGGAGTGCCACTGCTGGGTGAGATACCATTGCATCTGGATATCCGCGAGGCAGCAGACGGGGGGGCGCCGATCGTAGTCAGCAAACCCGACAGCCCACAAGCAGAAGCCTTCCGCAAGATCGCTCGCGACATGGTTGCCAAGGGGAATGCATGAGCCACCCGGTCTTTCCCCCATTGCTCAGCGGGCATCCTGCCAAGGCCGGAGAGGATCCGTTCGAAAAGGCTCAGGCCATGGCGGCGCTAGGCTGTGATGGGGGAACCGTGGTCTATAGTATTCAGGCGGATCGTCTGCGCGTTGCCATCGTCTTTGCCCCCGAGGTGCCGCTGCAGGATGCAATAGCAATGTTGCCGCTATGTGCCGTCGGTTTCCAGAACGCCCTGGGCGCACTGGCTCCTCCAGAAGTTGCTGTGCATCTAGGCTGGGACGGCGTAATCTGCGTGAATGGCGCAACATGCGGGACGATGAAGGTTGCAGCCTCGTCTGCCGAGGCAGGCGAGATTCCTAATTGGCTTGTCGTCGGTTGGGAGCTTGCATTGCTGTCGACCAGCGACGCCCCCGGGGAAACGCCGGATGTAACTGCGCTTTATGATGAAGGTTGTGCTGACGTGTCGGCGACGCAACTGGTCGAAAGCTGGTCGCGCCACATGCTGACATGGCTCAACCGCTGGCAAGAAGAGGGCAACGCGCCGCTCCATGCCGAATGGATGGGGCTACTGCGAGGGGTTGGAGAACCCATCGCGGATTCCGGTGTATTTCTCGGCACCGACGAACGGTTTGGCATGCTGATCCGCGAGGGCGCAGACACCCAAATACGCCCGCTGACAGAACTGTTGGAGACCGTCTGATGAATCTCGCCCGCGCAATCCATTTTGATGAAAGCGACATGAACGTGTTCCATTCACCTGCACGAACCGGTGAGTGGTGCATCCCGGGTGGATTCGAGTTTTCGAATTGGGGAGAGGCCGACTTGGAAGGCAAGGCACGTCAGGCCTTTGCCAATGGTTGGCTGGGGCTTGAGACGTTTGGGCGCGTGACATTCGTTGCGGTTACGCAAATTGAGCAGGCCGAAATTGACCAACTGACACAGAATCTGGCTGAGCATTTTGTGCAGTTATACGGTGCACCATCGGTCGAGGCGGCGATGGATGTCGCGCAGACCGAAATTGCGCACATGACCGAGATGTGCGAGGATCATGCCCCGAACACGTTGCTGACTGTGGCCCGGGAATTGACAGGGGCAGGGGTGCACGAGGCGTTTCGCGTGATCACGCCGCAAGAAACGCAGCTTGAAGCATTGGCCGTCCACGGATCGCTGGACGACTAGATCAAATCTGCGAAACCACCAAACTGGCCGCGTTTAAAGATCAATCCTTGACCGGGGCGGTGCATAACTTTCTCGACATGGCCAACAAGAATCAGGTGATCACCTGCCGCGTGACGCGCCGACAAGCGACAGTCGAAGCGGGCCAGACATTCAGCAAGACGGGGACGCCCGGCATCATCTTCCTGCCAGTCGGCATGAGAAAAATCGAACCCGTTACGCGCAAATTGCAGCGCCTGATCGTGCTGGTCCTGCGCCATCACATGGATCGCGTAATGTTCGCAGGTGCTGAAGGCGTCATACCGGTTCGAGTTCCGGTCGAGACACCATAAAACCAAAGGTGGGTCCAGAGATACGGATGCGAACGAGTTCACCGTGATCGCGGCGGGTCCTTCGGCGGTGCTGGTAGTGACTACGGTGACTCCGGTGCCGAAACAGCCCAACGCCTCGCGAAAGGCAAGATTGTCCTCAGGGCCAGGAATGAATGTTTTTTCCGTCATCACGCGCTCGTTCAAGGGGCCTGTCTCAGGTGCCATGTGGCGCAGGGATTGTCCACGAAAAGCTGCGGTGAATTGAGGATTTTCCGGCTAGTTCAGATCCTCCAGCAACCGCCCGTGTTTACGGGTTTCCGCGATGACGTCGCCAAAGGTTGTCATGCCGCGTGCCTTAAGCATTGGCAACATTCGGACCAGAGCCTCGGCAGTGGCAACCGCATCGCCCAGAGCAGTATGGCGTAGGGTTTCAGGTATGGTTACACCCAGCCGATCACAAACCGCATCCAGTGTGTGGGTTTCGCTTGCTCCGAAAAGAACAGCCGACAGCAAAACAGTGTCAAGAATGGGGTGGGACCAGTCTACCTCCATACGGTCGGCATGACGGCGTAGGAAAGCCATGTCGAATGGTGCGTTATGGGCGACAATCACAGCGTCACGGGCGAATTGGTGAAAGCTTTGCCCGGCCCCGGCGATGTCGGGCGCACCCTGCACCATCCTGTCGTTAACCTTATGGACTTTGGTCGAGGCTGGCGGGATCGGTATACCCGGATCGACAAGTGTGTCGAACTTCTCACCCTCGACAATCTTGCCCTTTACCACCCGCACGGCTCCAATCTGAACGATCTCGTCTTTATGAGGCAACAAGCCGGTCGTTTCAGTGTCAAAGACCACGAAACACAGGTCCGACAGGCTGCGTTCCTCAAAGACGTCATCCCCGGGTGTGTCGAGCAGCTCGAAATCATAGACCAGAGGGCGGGCATCCTCGGGCGGAATGCGGGCAACGCTGCCTTCAAAGACCAGCATATAACCCGGAGCGTCACCCAGCGGTTTCATCCGCGCGGTATAGGTTTGCCGCCCATCAACGCTGGACAAAGTGCAATAGACATCCATGCCGGTCTTGCACATCTCTTTGTAGGCATCGGTGAGGCCAGTGCTTTCAAGATAGTCAAACAAAGATGCGTTCAGGCGGGGGTGGGCGATCTGGGCCAGTACCCCGGCGGCCTGCGCATCATACAGAACGATCTGATGCTTGGGGCTTGCCAGAAGCATGGCGACGGGTATCTCGGTCAGCAGGGCGGTGAGGCGTTTTTTCTCAGCCGCCAGATGGGCGGTTTCCGCTGCGACGGCCTGGGCGGTGGTCATGGCGTTTTCGGCCAGCTGTTCTGCTAGCCCCGCGGCCGCTGGGGCAAGATCACCCAGATACCGCGCAGCTTCCAAATCGAGATCTGTGCTGACCCCTGCATGGGCGCGGGCCCGAAGTTGCGCGGAAAGACGTTCGATCGGTTTAGCCACGTTATCATCGAACAACAGCCAGACACCTGCGACCAGTCCGAGCAAACCGAAGGCGATCAACGCATCCGCGAAGATAAATGCATTGATCAGTGCCGGGTCGGCCGCACGTTCATAGCTAATCCACAAGACCACTGTGCTAACAAGTATCCCGCCCAAGGCCAGCAGACAAAAAAACAGGAAGATGCGCAGGCGTAGGCTTAGCTTGTGCAACATGGTCAGACTCCGCAAGTCGCCTCGATGATCGGATCTCCGGTCTCGGCCTTGAACCATGTTGCGTTCGTCAGGCTGCCATCGGTTGCAAATTCTGCACCGTCAACCAAATTGGCGCGACTATTCTCGGCACAATTGACTGCAATCGGCAGTTTTGAAACCGGTGCCCAGCGGCCGAAGAAGTAGAGATCCACAAGACGTTGATCAGGGACACTTTCGTTTGTGCGAACAGATACGGTATCGATGGCTGCGAAGCGATCGACGAAGGGCACCGCATATGTCCAAGGTCTATAAATCGCGCGGCTTTCGATCTCTTCGACAATTGCTAGCCCATCGGGCAGTTGACCACGCGTGCGATCATACCAGGAATATTCGCTTGAGATCGTCATGGCGATCATCCCAACGCCTGCCGCGACCGGAGCGGCCCATTTTGGCAACCGGCCACCGGTTAGTTTGTTCAGCACCATGACAACGCCGGCAAAGGCAAAACCTGCAAAGACCGTGCCTATCAATTCCAGAAACATATTGTCTCTCCGTTATTCAGGCCTGAATTAGCCCAGCATACCTTTGCCATGACCAACCGCCGATTGCATCGTTTTTACCACGACGAAGGCATCGCGAAGATGACTTCGCTCAAAGTCCGAAAGGGCGGTTGGGGGCAGATAATTGTCCGGCGCGTCACCGGATTTCACTAATCTGACCTGATGTTCCAGCCGCGTCTCGGCAATCAGATCATAGGCGTCCAAAAGATCGCGCGCACCGGATGCACTCAGGACATCTGCTGCCTGGGCAGCACTCAGACGGGCGCGTGTGTTGGCCTCAGATAACTGACCCTGAAGGCTGTAGATGCGTGCCAGATCAACCACAGGCACGACGCCATTGTGCTTGAGGTCCAGCGTATTGCGGTGTTCACCCGACCGGATCGTTGCAAAACCGCGCAGCAGCCCCAATGGTGGCGTGTGTTTCAGCGAATTCGAGATCATGTGCGCCACGAAGATCGAGTTTGCGCTGGCATTGGCCAAAGTCTCGGACTGCAGATCAGTGAATAGGTCGAAATTGCCCCCGATTGGGCGCAGATCGAACATGACTGAGGCCAGCATCTGTGCCTCAGGGTTCGGCCTGTCAATCCATCCTTTGAAGTAATCGCGCCAGACCCTGACTGGTTGGCACCAACGTGGATTTGTCGCCATCATGTCGCCGGGGCAATAGAAATACCCGCATGTGTCCAGCCCGTCCGATACGAACTTGGCCAGATCTGCGAAGTACGCCATGTCGTCTTCGGTTACGCTGTCATCCAGCATCAGGCAATTGTCCTGATCCGAAACACCGGTCTGCTCCTGCCGTCCTTGCGAGCCGCAGGCCAGCCACAGGTAAGGCACCGGAGGTGCCCCAAGCTCGGCCTCGGCCAGTGCCAGCAAGCGCCGTGTTGCGGTGTCAGCAATGTCGGTGATCAGTCGTGTCACGATCTCGTGCCGGTTGCCGCCTGCAACGAGTTGAACCAGCAGTTGGGGTATCTCGGCAGTGACTGTAGCCATCTCATCGGCAGTATTGGCGCGGGCGATCCGGCCCACCAACTCGGCAGAATTGACCGCCTGATAACGGGTGAGGTCGGTTTGAGTGACGATGCCAACCAACCGCCCGGCCTCGGAAATCGGGATATGCCCGATGCCGCGCTCCATCATCACATGCAGCACGTCCGAGCCGATATCGGTGGGGGACAGCGTGATCGGGTTGGTGGTCATGATGGCTGAAACCGCAGTGTCTGCTGGCATCGACTCGGCGACGAATTTGCCCGAGATATCGCGCAGGGTCGCGATGCCCAGCAACTTTTCACCCTCGGTCACGCAGAGTGATGAGATATTTCGGTCGCGCATGATCTGCGCGGCGTTTTGAACCGGAGTATCGGGCGGGCAAGTGGCAGGGTCGCGCGCCATCAAAATGTCAATTGCACTGGTGGCCAGGCTTTGCGGCCCGCTGCGTCCACCGCGTGTGCGGTTGAAGAATTTGGACACCACGTCGTGCCCGTCGATCAGGTTTTTCACCAATTCTGGTGGCAGCACGATCAGCACCGTCGGTGTATGCGCGCGCGCATGGGTTGCGGCCTTGCCGTCCTTCAGCAATCCGCGTTCACCAAATGAGTTGCGCAGTCCCAGATGCGAGACGACAGCGCCATTCTCATCTGTAATCTCCACCTGTCCTTCGTAGATCACAAAGACGCCGGGCAGAGCATTGCCCAACTGGTAAATGCTGCCATCGGCATCGACCTCGCGCACTTCGATCTGCTGGGCCAACTCGTCCAGCGCATCGTGGGGCAGGGCGTCATAGGGGTGCACAGATTTCAGAAACCGGGTGATTTCGTCATGGGACAGGGGCATTTACGCTCTCCGGAGTTCCGAATAAAAATCCCACCCGGTGGTGTGCCGGGCGGGAACAGTAAGTCGAAAGACGCGATCGAAGACAAGAGCCGCCGACCGCATCACACTCAGTGATCCTGAGCTGCGCCCGCACCACGGGGAATGCGAATGCTTTCGACCATATCTTTGATCTCCTGCGGAGTCTCTTTGGTTGCGCCCGCTACAAAGTAGGCGACCGCAAAGTTGATCATCGCACCGATGGCGCCGAACGAGGTCGACTTGATCGGACCCAGAAGCGGGTCAGCATCGGTGAACGAGTTGGTGCCCGGAATGAACAGCCAGCCCTTATGCAGGAAGATGTAGACCAGAGTTACGGTCAGACCAGCCAGCATACCCGCAACCGCGCCGGTGTTGTTGATGCGGGTCGAGAAGATCCCCATCATCAGCGCCGGGAAGATCGAGGCAGCCGCCAGACCGAAGGCCAATGCAACCGTCTGCGCCGCAAAGCCCGGAGGGTTGAGACCAAGATAGGTTGCAACAACGATGGCTACAGCCATGGCAATCCGCGCCGCCAGAAGTTCACCCTTTTCAGAGATCGACGGGTTGATTGCACCTTTGACAAGGTCATGGGACACAGCCGACGAAATCGCCAGCAGCAGACCCGCAGCGGTAGACAGAGCAGCCGCAAGACCACCGGCAGCAACAAGACCGATCACCCAACCTGGAAGGTTGGCGATTTCGGGGTTGGCCAGAACCAGGATGTCGCGGTTGAACTTGGTCAGCTCGTTTCCGACCCAGCCTTTTTCTTCGGCAAGCGCCTGCATGTCGGCATTCTTGTCGTTGTAGTACTGAATCTTGCCGTCGCCGTTCTTGTCTTCCCAATCCAACAGACCGGTTTTCTGCCAAGTAGCCATCCAATCATAGCGCGGATCGTTGTCGATATCTTCGACCGAGACAGCGCCACCTTCGATGCCGCCATTGGGCCACATCATGTCACTGATGTTCAGACGCGCCATGGCACCAACCGCAGGGGCGGTCAGGTACAGCAGAGCGATGAAGACCAGTGCCCAGCCAGCCGACCAACGTGCGTCAGATACCTTAGGAACGGTGAAGAAGCGCATGATGACGTGCGGCAGACCCGCTGTACCGATCATCAGCGATAGGGTGAACAGCACCATGTTCAGCGTGTTCGAGTGGTGGGCCGTGTACTCATTGAAGCCCAACTCGGTCACGATGGCGTCCAGCTTGGTCAGCAAGGGTTCACCGCTTGCGGTGTCACCAAACAGACCCAGCGCCGGAACCGGCGTACCGGTCAGCTGCAACGAGATGAAGATGGCCGGGATAGTATAGGCGGTGATCAGCACGCAGTACTGAGCGACCTGAGTGTAGGTCACGCCCTTCATCCCGCCAAACACCGCGTAGGCAAACACAACAGCGGCACCGATTAGCAGACCCGAGGTGTTGGACACTTCGAGGAAGCGGCCGAACGCCACGCCCACGCCAGTCATCTGACCAATCACATAGGTCACCGACGCAACGATCAGACAGATAACCGCCACGATACGTGCGGTCTGGCTGTAGAAACGGTCGCCGATGAATTCCGAGACGGTGAACTTACCGAACTTACGCAGGTAAGGCGCAAGAAGCAGCGCCAGCAGCACGTAGCCACCGGTCCAACCCATCAGGAAGGTTGAGTTGTCATAGCCGGTAAAGGCAATCAGGCCCGCCATCGAGATGAACGAGGCCGCAGACATCCAGTCCGCCGCTGTCGCCATACCGTTGGTGACCGGGTGAACGCCGCGTCCGGCAGCGTAGAACTCCGATGTGGAACCCGCACGGGCCCAGATCGCGATGCCGATGTACAGCGCAAAGGACGCGCCCACAAACAGCAGGTTGATGGTAAACTGATCCATGGCTCTTACTCCTCGTCCACGCCGTGTTCAGCGTCGAGCTTGTTCATGCGCCAGGCGTAGTTGAAGATCAGCACCAGAAAGACCAGGATCGATCCCTGCTGAGCGAACCAAAAGCCCAGATCTGTACCGCCAACGGCGATGCCAGACAGCAGCGGACGCAGCAGAATGCCGAATCCAAACGACACCAGCGCCCAAATCGCGAGGCTGATGTAGATGAGGCGCAGGTTGGCCTGCCAATAGCCCTTGTCGGCTTCGGCAGTCTGCGCGGAGTTTGTTGAATGATCCGCCATCGCGGGTTCCTCCTTCGCTTCCCTCATTGGCGGCCCGTTGCCCAACTCCTCCAGTGCCGTGGGCCGCTTCTCGAAATTGCCAGATGCCGGATGGCGTCAGGCATAGCTTCTCCGGTCTGCCGAGGCAGTTCCATTGAAGTATTCTGTTTTTGGATCAAGGCCCTAGGGCTTATCTGCTCCCCTTAGTCCATGACTTCGCCGACAATCCCGTTAAGGTCTCGCGCGATGTCGTCG
Organism: Ruegeria sp. O11; assembly: GCF_056535285.1. NCBI lineage: Bacteria > Pseudomonadati > Pseudomonadota > Alphaproteobacteria > Rhodobacterales > Roseobacteraceae > Ruegeria > Ruegeria sp. O11. The sequence continues at coordinate 365,024 of NZ_JBQERS010000001.1, forward strand.
ATCTGACCCATGGCATCGATGCCTTTCAGCACGCCCTGGGCTTGATAGTAGTCAATCAATGGTGCGGTTTGCGCGTGATAGGCGGTGAGCCGCGAGGCGACCGTCTCGGCATTGTCATCAGCGCGGCGCTTGAATTCGGTGTGGCCGCACTTGTCACATTTGCCGTCTTCTACGGGCTGCTTGTAGGTGTCATGATAGCCTTCACCGCATCCGGCGCACGTGTAGCGACCCGAAATCCGCGTAACCATTTCGGCGTCTTCAACCTCAAGGCTGATGGCCGCGTTGATCTTCTGATCTGACGACGCGAGTAAACCATCAAGCGCTTCGGCCTGAACCGTAGTGCGCGGGAACCCATCAAGAATGACGCCCTTGGAGCAGTCCGGTTCCGCCATGCGGTCGCGCAGGATAGCGATGACGATCCCGTCGCTGACAAGATCACCGGCCTCCATTACCGCTTTGGCCGCATTACCGGCATCAGTGCCTGCGGCAACCGCGTCGCGCAGCAGATCACCGGTGCTGAGTTGTACAAGCCCGAACTTCTCTTCCAACATACGGGCCTGCGTACCCTTCCCGGCGCCCGGAGGGCCGAGAAGGATCAGAACGGCGGGGGATATGGTCGTGGCAGCGTCCATCACATCCTCACTTGTTCGCGCGGTTTTCGATCAGGTCTTCGACCACCGAAGGATCGGCCAGTGTGGAAGTATCCCCAAGCGAGCCAAAATCGTTCTCGGCAATCTTGCGCAGGATGCGGCGCATGATCTTGCCCGAGCGGGTCTTAGGCAGGCCAGGAGCCCACTGGATCACATCCGGGCTGGCGATCGGGCCGATCTCGGTCCGGACCCAAGTGCGCAACTCCTTCAGTAGATCATCCGAAGGCTCGCGATCATTCATCAATGTGACATAGCAATAGATGCCTTGCCCTTTGATTTCATGTGGATACCCGACAACGGCGGCCTCGGCCACGGCGGCATGTGCCACCAGTGCGCTTTCCACTTCGGCAGTACCCATCCGGTGACCCGAGACGTTGATCACATCATCGACGCGGCCAGTGATCCAGTAATCGCCATCCTCATCGCGACGGCAGCCGTCGCCTGTGAAGTAGTAGCCTTTGTAATCCGAGAAATAGGTCTTTTCGAACCGCTCATGATCGCCCCAAACGGTGCGCATCTGACCGGGCCAGCTGTCCTTGATGCACAGAACGCCTTCGACACCATTGCCTTCGATCTCAACACCGGACTGAGGGTCCAGAACCACAGGCTGAATGCCAAAGAAGGGCTTCATCGCCGAGCCGGGCTTCATCGCGTGAGCACCGGGCAGGGGGGTCATCAAGTGACCGCCAGTTTCGGTCTGCCACCAGGTGTCAACGATCGGACAACGTCCACTGCCAACCACTTCGTTATACCAGTTCCAGGCCTCCGGATTGATAGGCTCGCCGACCGTGCCCAACGTGCGTAGGTCGCTCAGGTCGCACTTCTCGACCCACTCGTTGCCTTGCCCCATCAGAGCGCGCAGCGCAGTTGGGGCGGTATAGAACTGGTTCACCTTGTGCTTTTCACACACCTGCCAGAAGCGCGAGGCATCCGGATAGGTAGGCACACCTTCGAACATCAGCGTGGTCGCACCGTTGGCCAGCGGGCCATAGACGATATAGCTGTGGCCGGTGACCCAGCCTACATCCGCCGTGCACCAGTAAATGTCGCCTTCGTGATAATCGAACGTGATCTCATGCGTCATGGCCGCATAGACCAAATAGCCGCCGGTCGTATGAACAACGCCCTTGGGCTGACCTGTCGAACCGGAGGTATAGAGGATGAACAGCGGGTCTTCCGCGTTCATCTCAGCGGGTGCACAATAGTCGTCCGCCTCAAGCGCCATTTCGTTGTAATCGTAGTCACGACCGTCGATCCACGTGGTTTGCCCACCAGTGCGTTTAACGACCAAGCATTTTACTGTGTCCTTACAGTGCAGCAGTGCAGCGTCTGCGTTCGACTTCAGCGGGGTCTTGCGGCCACCACGGGGCGCCTCATCGGCAGTGATGACGACTTTGGCGTCGCAACCGTTGATACGTGCCGCCAACGCGTCGGGTGAAAATCCGGCAAATACAATCGAATGAATCGCTCCGATCCGTGCACAAGCCAGCATCGCGTAAGCTGCTTCGGGGATCATTGGCAGATAGATGACAACGCGGTCGCCTTTGCGTACACCCATCGACTCAAGGATGTTGGCCATCCGGCAAGTGCGGCGATGCAGTTCGGCATAAGTAATATACTGAGCCGTGTCGTTTGGATCATCTGGCTCCCAGATAATGGCCGTCTGATCGCCACGCGTCTTCAAATGACGGTCCAAGCAGTTGGCTGAGACGTTCAGCGTACCGTCCGCATACCAATTTATGCCAACCGAACCAAATTCATAGCTGACGTCTTTGACCAGAGTGTAGGGCTTGATCCAGTCAACGCGCTTGCCTTGCTCATCCCAAAACGCCTCAGGGTTATTGATCGACGCAGCATACATATCTGCGTATTTGTCGGCGTCGACATGCGCACGGGCGACGGTTTCTGCGGATGGCGGATATGTCTTGGCATCTGCCTGGGCAGCGGTGGTCATTTTTGAGGCTCCTCCCTCTGGACTGGATTGCATGGGACCGATATTGCCAGCCGATCAGACAATGTCGATCCATTTCCTCCCCAAGTTGAATAATACGGAGATCAGAAAAGAAATAAATAAATTACGATAATCCTTGAACTTCTTTGTAAATAAGTTTCAGAATAATCGCGATACTTGTAAATAAATATGAAATTACCAGTAATTATTAAATAATAACAGTAATATGACTGTAACGTACAAAAAGCTCACCGGATCGGTTCTAGAATATTAGTATATAGCCCCATTTTGTTGAGCTGAATTGATGGCGGTAACACCGCTTATCCAAGCAGGGGTTGGCAGATTCCAGACTAGGCGCTAGCTTCTCTTTCAAGCGCCTCGATAGGGGGCGCATCTATGGGAGAGATCACAATGAATAAGATAGTGAGTGGTGCGGCCTTTGCCGCCCTGAGCGTGGCGTTTGTCACCGAGGCAGCCGCGACCGAATGGAATGCCTCGGTCTGGGGTAAACGTCGTGCTTTTACCGAACATGTTGAAAAACTGGCTGAACTGGTGAACGAGAAAACCGGCGGCGATTTCACCATCAATGTCAGCTATGGTGGCCTGTCGAAGCCCAAGGAAAATCTGGACGGGATCGAGATTGGTGCGTTTGAGATGGCGCAGTTCTGCGCGGGCTACCACCGCGACAAGAACCGCGCGATCACTGTTCTGGAGCTGCCCTTCCTGGGTGTGAACACACTGGATGAAGAAGTGGCTGTCAGCCACGCGGTTTATGATCACCCGGCGGTCAAAGATGAGATGGCGCAATGGAACGCGCGTATCATCATGACCTCGCCGATGCCTCAATATAACCTTGTTGGCACCGGTGACCCTCGTGATGAACTTGCCGAATTCGACGGGATGCGTGTTCGTGCCACCGGTGGTTTGGGGCAAGCATTTGAAGCGGTTGGTGGAGTACCTACGTCCGTGCCCGCAACCGAAGCCTACAATGCGATGGAATCGGGCGTGGTCGATACAGTGGCCTTCGCTCAGCATGCGCATCTGTCGTTTGGAACCATCAACGAAGCCGACTGGTGGACGGCGAACCTCAATCCGGGAACCGTGAATTGCCCAGTTGTGGTGAATATAGACGCCTATGAAGCCCTGCCAGCGGAACACCGTGAGGCGCTTGATAGCTCGATTGATGAGGCGATCGCACATTATCTGGCCAACTACGGTGGACTGCTTGAAAAGTGGGACGGCGTTCTGGAAGAAAAGGGCGTTGAAAAGGTCGAGATTGACGGCGCAGTTCTTGAAGAGTTCCGCGCCAAGGCCGCCGATCCAATCCGCGCAAAATGGATTGAAGACATGACAGCGCAGGGTTTGCCAGCGCAGGACCTGTACGATCTGGTGCAGGCAACACTGCAACAGCAACGCGGCGGTAACTAATCGCTCTTCGCCGGGTGTCATTGGGCACCCGGCCTTTCCTACAATCAAAGGATTGCGGAGATGGCAGGACATGCCACGGTGCTTGAGGATGGCAGTCTTCTAAGTCGGCTGGATCACCGATTGTTGCGACTGGAGCGCTTTATGGCGCTGATCAGTGGATTTGCGGTCTTCGGACTGATGGTGCTGGCTGTTGTGTCAGTCAGCGGCCGAAACGCCTTGAACGCGCCGTTGCCCGGCTATGTTGACTGGATCGAACAGGCGATGCCCCTGATCGCATTTCTGGGCATTTCGTTTGTGCAACGCGATGGCGGGCACATTCGAATGGATATCGTGATCTCGCGCCTGAAAGGGCGGGCGCTGTGGTTGTTCGAACTGATCTCGGTCCTGTTGATCCTACTGCTGATGCTGGCGCTGGTTTGGGGCAGTTGGTCCCATTTCGACCGCTCCTTTGATTTTGGCGCCCCGATGTGGAGCCGCGATAGCTCGATTGACATCGGGATTCCTATTTGGCCAGCCAAGCTGCTGGCGCCCGTTGCTTTTTCGGTTCTTTGTGCCCGGCTGATCTTGCAGGTCTGGGGCTATGGGCGCGCGTTCTTGCTGGGGCTCGAAACCCCGGTTGCCGTCCCGTTGATACAGGATGCCGCTGCACAGGCTGCAGCCGAGGCCGAACAATTCGAAGGACGTAACTGACCCATGGATACGATTGATATCGGCCTTTGGGTCACTGCCGGTCTGCTGATCCTGGTCGTCACGGGCATGCGGGTGGCATTCGCCGCTGGCTTGGCAGGCTTGATTGGCCTTATTTGGATATTCTGGGCCAAGTTTGGGTATGATCCTGGGCGATTTGGCAAAGCGCTAACGGTCGCAGTCAAAACAGCCGGGCAGGTGCCGCACTCTAAGGTGGCATCGCATACACTCAGCCTGATCCCAACATTCATACTGATTGGCTATCTTGCTTACTACGCTGGCCTGACCCGCGCCTTGTTTGAGGCGGCAAAACGCTGGGTGGCTTGGGTGCCTGGCGGTTTGGCCGTTTCAACAATCTTTGCGACCGCCGGTTTTGCAGCGGTCTCAGGTGCCTCGGTCGCCACATCAGCTGTCTTTGCGCGCATCGCCATCCCCGAGATGCTGTCCGTAGGGTATAACAAACGTTTCGCCGCCGGGGTGGTCGCCGCTGGTGGGACCTTGGCTTCTCTTATTCCGCCGTCTGCGATCCTTGTGATCTACGCCATAATTGTCGAGCAGGACGTGGGAAAACTGTTGCTTGCGGGTTTTATTCCCGGTGCGTTCTCGGCGGTGATTTATGGGTTGTTGATCGTTGGCATCGCCGTGATTTTCAAATCCGTCGGGCCGCCTGTGACAGGATTTACCTGGAAACAACGATTTGCGGCGCTTCCGGGCGCGTTGCCCATCGTGGCAGTGATCCTCATCATCATCTGCTTCGTCTATAACCCGTTTGGCGACAAGGCCTGGGGCACCCCAACCGAGGGAGGAGCCATCGGGGCCTTCATCGTGTTCTGCTTTGCCATGATCCATGGGATGCGCTGGCCAGAGTTCAAGTCGGCCTTGCTTGAAACCGCCAAACTGACCGCCATGATCTTTGCGATCATCTGGGGCGTTCTGATTTATGTCCGCTTTTTGGGATTCGCTGATCTGCCCGGAGCGTTTTCCGACTGGATCACCTCGCTCGAGATGTCGCCGATGCTGATCCTGATCTGCATCTTGCTGGCCTATGCAGTGCTGGGCATGTTCATGGATGCGATCGGCATGCTGCTTTTGACACTGCCTGTCGTGTATCCCGCCGTTATGGCCCTGAATGGGGGCGAGGCCGTTAGCGCCGCAGACAGCGCCTTTGGCATGTCCGGGCCGATGTGTGCGATCTGGTTTGGTATTCTTGTGGTGAAAATGGCCGAGTTCTGCCTGATCACACCACCCATTGGCCTGAATTGCTTTGTCGTTGCCGGGGTGCGCCCTGACCTTAGTGTTCAGGATGTGTTCAAGGGGGTGACGCCTTTCTTCATTGCAGATGCTCTGACCATAGCGCTGCTGGTGGCTTTTCCGGGGATCGTTCTATACTTGCCATCGCTGGCCGGATAAGAAAAAGCCCCGGCCAAAGGCCGGGGCACAGTTATTGATGTGCGGGTTCTTTATCCTGCCCGCATCAACATCCCAAACAGGTCCCTTGGGTCGTCAGGGTCTGCGAGCATATCCAATGCTTCATAGAAATCAGTGCCTTCAATTGCACTTTTGATATATCGTAATGCCGAAAAATCTTCGATTGCGAAGCCCACACTGTCAAACAACGTGATCTGTCGATCGTCGGTGCGGCCTTTGGCCTGTCCGGTCATCACTTCCCACATCTCGGTGACCGGGTGATCATCCTCCAGAGCCTGTATTTCACCTTCGATCCGCGTTTGCTCGGGGTATTCTACAAAGATATCCGAGCGCAGAAGGATATCGCGGTGCAGTTCGGTTTTGCCGGGGCAATCGCCGCCAATCGCGTTGATGTGGACGCCGGGGCCGACCATATTGTCTGTCAGGATGGTAGCGTATTTCTTGTCAGCGGTGCAGGTCGTTATGATCTGAGCGCCTTCGATCGCGTCCTCCGGCGTTTTACAGGGCACGACCGTCAGCCCTTTGCCCTGCAGATTGGCAGCACATTTCGCCGTCGCGTTCGTATCGGTGTCGTAGAGCCGGACAGTATCGATCCCGCACATGGCTTTGAATGCGAGACACTGGAACTCGGATTGCGCTCCGTTTCCGATCATCGCCATCGTCGTCGCCGATTTGGGTGCGAGGTATTTGCCAACCAGCGCCGAAGTTGCTGCCGTCCGCAGAGCGGTCAGCATAGTCATTTCGGTCAATAATGTCGGGTAGCCGGTATAAACATCAGCCAGCAGGCCAAACGCTGTCACGGTTTGCAGGCCCTCAGACGTGTTCTTGGGGTGACCGTTTACGTATTTGAACCCGTAAGCCTCACCATCCGAGGTTGGCATCAGTTCGATTACGCCGTGTGGTGAGTGAGCCGGGATGCGGGGCGTTTTATCAAAACTCTCCCAGCGTTTGAAATCAGCTTCGATCTGCGCAGCAATCTGTGTGATCATCTGTTCGACCCCGACGTGGTGAACCAGACGCATCATGTTGTCGACGGATACAAACGGCACGAGGGCCTTATCAGAGGGTTGCATCAAAGACTCCTATCGGCGGGAAAGATGGATACCAGCGATCATACAACGTACGGATCCACCGGCTGTTTCAATTGTGGGAACCGAGAGCGGCAGCGGAGTTGCGCTGGCTTCGATAACTGCGACTTGAGCGGGCGTAAGAGCCTTTAGGGCACGACTGGACAGCGCCAGAACAAGACCATCCTTGCCGCTAAGCTCAATCGCGTTTCCTGCAAAATCTGCGATCTGTTCATGAGACAGATCGATGACAGTACGACCAGACTCCTCAAGCCGTGCCCGAACTGTTGCCCGACGTTCTGGGTCGGAAATCATGTCCAAACAGATCAGCGCGTAGTGCGTCCCGATCCCCATCAGAACATTGGTGTGATAGACATCGCGTCCTTCGGCATCCTTTGCATCGAACGCGATCGGCTCATAGTTGAAATGCGTACAGAAACGTTCCAACAACACCGGATCAGCGCGGTTGGATCGAACGGTGTAGGCAATACGGCCCACGTGATCCAGAACCAATGCGCCCGTACCCTCAAGCGCGAGGTCGTCCTGTTCGAGGCCGGAATAATCGATGATGTCCTGAACACGATATTCATGCTTTAGCATCTCAATCACATCTGAGCGTCTTTCGCGTCGGCGCGATGGTACGAACATCGGATATATGGCGACATGACCGCCCGGATGGGTCGAAAACCAGTTGTTTGGGAACACGCTGTCGGGTGTATCGCGCTCACCTTCATCGTCAAACACATGAACGGTTACACCAGCAGCGTGAAGCTGTTCTACTGCTTTGTCGTGCTCATCCCGCGCAGCCGCTGAAGTCGCTGCGGCAGATCGATTTGCCAGCGTTTGAAACGCATTGTCGTCTCGGGTTTCTGGATTCGACGCGAATGCATGGGGGCGCACCATCACTACAGCCGAAGGCGATTGAAGAGATATCATCAGAAGCTCCGGGTTGGGCGATCGAAGATGCGACGACCCATCAGCGAGGCCGCAAGATCGACCATCAGTTTTGCGGTCCGGCCGCGCTCATCAAGGAACGGGTTCAACTCGACGAGGTCCAGCGAACAAACGAGGCCGCTTTCGTGCAGGAGTTCCATGACCAGGTGCGCCTCACGCTCGGTCGCGCCTCCGGGGACTGTGGTGCCAACCGCTGGTGCGATCGAGGGGTCAAGGAAATCCACATCCAACGAGACATGCAGCATGCCGTTGGCCTCGCGTACTTTGTCGAGAAAGGCCAGAAGTGGGGTCTTGATGCCGTGTTCATCGATGCTGCGCATATCGGCCAGCATCGCGTCATCCTTTTCCAGCGCTGCGCGTTCGGCTGGATCAACCGAGCGCAATCCTATCATCCCAACGCGATTGGTTGGGATTGGAGTGGTTACAGGAGGAAAGGGTTCAAACCCCGGTTGACCGGTGAAATAGGCAACGGGTGTTCCATGTAAATTGCCGCTATCTGTACTGCTCGGTGTATGAAAATCACTGTGTGCATCCAACCAAAGAACAAAGAGCGGGCGCCCGATTTCATTCGCATGTGCCGCCATCCCTGTGACCGTACCCATCGACAGCGCGTGATCGCCGCCCATGAAGATCGGCAAACCTTGCTCTGCGACTTCATTCGCAGTCCGGCTCAACGCCTGTGTCCAGCCCACGCATTCCGGAAGCGAGAACAGATGGGCGTCTTCTGGCACGTCTACCTGATCCGGGCGAGTGTCGCCGATGTCGGTCACGGTATGGCCCAGGTCAGACAGCGCTTGTTCAAGCCCGGCGACACGGTAGGCGTCAGGGCCCATTCGACAGCCCTGACGATGTTTGCCAGCATCCATCGGAATCCCGGCGAGAATGATGTTCTGTTTGCTCATAAATCTATCTATCGATACGATATGAGTTGAGAGAAGAGGGCAAATTGATCAAACTGGATCAACAAAATTCTATTTGGTAATTAAGTATGGACGAACTGGATAATAGATTGCTGAATGCCCTGCATAGGGACGCTCGTGCATCGCTGTCCGAGTTGGCCGAATTGCTTGGCGTAACACGAACGACTGTACGCAGCCGACTGCAGCGACTTAAGCAATCTGGCGAAATCGTGGGGTTCACTGTGGTGACCCGGCAGGGTGTGTCGGAAAGCCCCGTACGTGGATTGATGATGCTTGGAATCGAAGGTCGCGGGACCGAGCGGATCCGGTCCCGGCTGGCTGCGATGCGGCAAGTTCGGGCAGTACACTCGACTAATGGCAGTTGGGATCTGATAGCCGAGATCGGCACAGATACTCTGGACGAGCTTGATGAAGTGTTGTTCCAGATCAGGCGGATGGAAGGCATCACGCGGTCCGAGACAAACCTGTTGCTTTCTACGCGCAAGGGCCGTTCGTGACAGGCTGTTCAAGCCACTTTGACGGATTCGAGAATCGTGCAAAGCTTTGAATTAACACTGATCTGAAGATCATAGGGCAGGGACGTACGGTATGACCACAGAGGCGAGCACCAATGAGACGCGCGTGGAAAATTTGGCCGAGCGCGTAGCAGGGTTGCTGGAAAAGCCATTGGTCAAGATTGCGGTTCCGCTGCTGATCACCGGAATAGCACTCGCGGTTCTGCACGACCTGTCTGCACATGTGAAATGGTCAGATATCCAAAGTGATATCGCGGCGAAGCCTGGGAAGTTCATGTTCTTCGCGCTGTGTTGGACGGCGTTCAGTTTTCTGTCTCTATCATTCTATGATGTCCTTGCCGTGCAGAGCGTGGCTGGTGGAAAGGTGCCATTGCCCGTTGCCGGGATGGCTGGGGCGAGCGGTTACGCGGTGTCGAATTGCCTTGGATTCTCTTACATCACCGGCACCGCGATCCGATATCGGATCTATGCCTCGCTCGGGCTGGATTTGGGGCGCGTTGCGGGGGTGATCGCGACCTCGTGGGTGGCGTTCTGGATGGGGCTGATCCTGCTTCTGGGCCTGCTGCTTACCATCCATCCTGACGGTATTTCCAAGGTCCTGCCGATCAGTGAGACAATGGAAACTGTGATAGGCCTCTGCATGCTTGCGGGGCTGATTGTTCTGTTTGTCTGGCTTTCAAGCGGTGGGCGGCGATTGGCGTATGGCGGCTTCGGGTTCAACCTGCCGGGTGGTAAGCTGGCCAGCTTGCTGACAGTCGCTGCAGTTGGCGATCTGTTCGGCGCGTCCATGGCGCTATGGGTATTGATGCCTGACGATCTGGGTGTTGGCTATCCATATTTCTTCGCGGTCTATATCGGCGCAATCGCGGTGGGTATCCTCAGCCATGCACCGGGTGGAATAGGCGTGTTCGAAGCGACCCTGATTGCAGGCCTCGGGGCATCGGGCCGGTCTGATGTCATTGCTGCACTTCTGCTGTACCGGCTGATCTATACTTTTTTGCCATTTGCCATTGCCAGCCTGTCGATTGCGGTCGCATCGGCAATGACTCAGCGCCAACGCATCGGAGGCGCGATGAGCTGGGTTTATCGCGCAATCCGCCCCATTGTCCCGATGGTGGCCGCGGGCGTTGCAGCAGTGGCCGGGGTGATCTTGCTGGTCTCGGGTGCCTTACCTTCCAGTTCCCAAAACCTTGGCGTACTGCGTGCGGTGCTGCCTTTGTCGTTTGTCGAGGCCTCACACCTCGCAGGCAGTGTAGTGGGCGTTTTGTTGCTATTGGTATCGCGTGGACTATTCCGCAAACTCTATCGCGCATGGGTGGTGGCCATGTTGTTGATGGCGGCTGGTTTCTTTGCCTCGCTCGCCAAGGGGCTGGATACACACGAAGCCCTGTCCTTGCTGTTTACGATTGGCCTTCTGGCGATGTTTCGGGGGGCTTTCTACCGGGTTAGTGGTGCGTCGATCTTTCGGCTGAATATCCCATGGCTGGTCAGCGTAGTCGCATTGCTGGCGGTAATTTTCTGGATCGGGTTGTTCGCTTATTCCCATGTTGAATACGAGAACGCCTTGTGGTGGGATTTTGCCTGGAGCGGCGATGCCTCACGTTTTCTACGCTCGAGCCTTGTTGTCGCTGTGATCCTTGGCATTGTGGCGGTGAACTCTCTGTTTGGGCGCGAAATACCGGCTCCGGTTCGCACTGAAATTCCCAAAGTCGTTGAACGGCTTGTGATGGAAAGCGAAGATACCGAGTCTCAGATTTCGCTTACGGGCGACAAGCAATTCCTGATTTCACCCGATGAAACAGCATTTCTCGCCTATGCTGATACTGGCAACGCGCTCATCACCAAAGGTGAGCCGGTGGGAGATGAAAAGGCAGGGCAACAACTGATCTGGCAACTCAGAGAAATGGCCGACCGGGAGGGTAAGCTTTGTGCCTTTTACAGTGTCTCGACCAAGTATTTGCCAACCTTCTTGGACCTCGGTCTGTCGATTTTGAAGATCGGAGAGGTGGCCCGCGTGCCGCTGCAGGATTTCTCTCTGGATGGAAAATCGCGCAAACGGTTTCGTCAGGCCAAGAACCGTGCCGAGCGTGAAGGGTACAAGTTCGAAATCATCCCCAAGGAACAGCTTGCACCGGTGTTGCCCGAGCTTCGTCAGATCTCGGACGACTGGTTGGCGCAGAAGGCGGGTGAAGAAAAGGGCTTTGCCTTGGGTGGGTTCGACGATGACTATTTGTCTTATTTTGACCACGCCGTTCTGCGGGATGTGACAGGCAAGATCATGGCTTTCGCCAACCTATTTCAAGGCGGAAACAAATTCGAATTGTCTCTGGACCTGATGCGTTACGAACCCGACAGTCCCAGTTTTGTCATGGACGCACTGTTCGCCGAGATGATGGTCTGGGGTTCCGAGCAGGGATTCCACTGGTTCTCGCTGGGCGCTGCTCCGTTCTCAGGGATTGAGAACCGGCAGTTGGCCTCGCTTTGGAATCGGATCGGTGGGTTCGTTTATGAACATGGCGAGCAGTTCTACCACTTCGAAGGCCTGCGCGCCTTCAAGCAGAAATTCGATCCGGAATGGAGCCCCAACTATCTGGCCAGCCCCGGCGGATTGGCGGCGCCACGTATCCTCTACGAAGTTAACATCCTGATCTCGGGTGGCCTGCGCGGGTTGACGAAATAGCGTTTAGTTCAGGCTGGCGCGTGTTGGCGTTTTCTCAAGCAGATCACCCCAATCGGTGCGATAGGCCATTTCGGCCAGAACAGTCTCGGGTAGGAACTCCTGATTCTGACGGATCTGCCAGCCGCCACCCAAACCTTTGTAGATCGCGACCAGATTGGACGAGACTTCTTGCCGCGCCTCGATCAAGTTTGCTTGTGAACGGAGCAGGGCAGTCTGTGTATTCAAGATACGGGAGTAGCTGGCGATGCCGTCGCGATACTGGTCAACGGCAATATCGGCGGCTTTGCGCGAGGCATCGACGCTGCGCTGATAAAAGGTGACCTGTTTGCGCGCCTGTGCATAGGCGACCATCGCGCTTTCGACCTCGGAATAAGCGGTCAGCACGGTGTTCTGGTAATTTGCGATCAGCGCCTGATAAGCCGCATCCTGTGCGCGGACGTTGTTCTTGATGCGGCCATAGTTCAAGACATTCCAGACAACGCCCGCACTGGCCAATCCTGTGGCACTATTGGTACTGAACAGATCGCGCCCGCCCGAGGCTTGTAACCCGATCGACCCAGACAGGATGAATTGCGGATAGAGATCAGCCAAAGCGATCCCCACCTGCGCCGACTGGGTGGCTGCCGCAAGTTCGGCGGCGCGAACGTCGGGCCGCCGCCGTAGCAATTCGGCGGGGACTCCCACAGATACGTTGCTGCGCCCTGTTGGAATGCGACCCGAGTTTCCGATCAAGCCCGCCATCTGAGACGGCGTTTTTCCCAACAGAACCGCAAGCGCGTTCTTGGCCTGTTGGATATCGCTTTCCAGCTCGGGCACTAACGCCTTGGTGTTGTTGAGCAGGGCGGTTGATTCCTGTACATCCAGCTCGGTCGTCACGCCGTTGTTGAAACGCAGCTGGGTCAGATCTGTCGATTCCTGCTGAATCGTGATGTTTTCCCGCGCGATGCGCAGCGCCTCCTGCAACGAACGGATGTTGATATACAGCGCTGCAACGTCCCCGGTAAGCGTGACCAGAGCGTCGTCATAATTGGCGACCTGTAGTGCAAGGTTAGACCGTGCGGCCTGTACGCCGCGACGTTGTTGGCCCCAAACGTCTAGCTCCCATTGCGCATCAAAACCCACTTGCGAGGTTGAGAATTCGGTGTCCAAAGGGATGATACGCCGGATATCCGAAATCGGCCCAAGGTTGTCGCTGATCTGTCGGCGTTGCAGCGAGCCGCCCACGGCTTGTGATTGCGGGTAAAGCTCACCAAATGCGATGCCAAGCTGCGCGCGGGCCTGCAGTACGCGGGCACCGGCGACCTGCAAGGTCAGGTTTTGCGCATAGGCTTCGGCGATTAGTTTGTTCAGCGTCGGATCGTTGAATGTCTCCCACCAGCGCAAAACGGGGGCGCTGCGCGAGGTCAGGCCGCTTTGACCCGCGCTGGGGTTGTTGACCTCCATCCATTGCTTCACCACTGGAGAGTTGGGACGCACGAAATCGGGCCCCACCGGCGTACAGGCGGCGAGAGTGGCGGCGCAAAGGGCGGTGCCCAACAACCGGCGGAGAGTCATCTTACGCATCCTCAGATATCCAGCGGCCGGATGAAGTTGGCAAAGGAATAGAGGCGGATATTGATGCGCCTCAGAAACTCAAAACTTTGGCCCATGCCCGTGTAGATCGCCACGGCTGCATGACCACCTGCAGGAAAGGTATGCCCCTCAGGCACTTCGACCGAGATTTGAACCGCTATGCGACCGGGAAGTTTAGGTAGCTCAAAACCGGGCAGGCGGCCTGAGGGCAGGTATTGGCCTTGACGTGTGGCCCACCAGACGGCTTCGACCTTGCCGGTCAGAATTTCTCCGGGGTAAAGGTCTAGCGCAACTTCAACCGGTTGGCCGACCTCGACGAATTTCAGGTTTTGCTGGCGGAAGGTGGCTAGAATATAGGGGTCTTCTTCGGTGACAAAGCTGGCAATGGCACCCAGACGAATTTCCCCCACGACCATACCAGGACGCGCCTGTTGTGAAACGATCATGCCATTTTCGGGGGCATAGATCGTTGTGTTGTCTAGAAAATACTCGGCTTCGGCCAGCTGTGCCTCAGCCTCCAAAATGCCGGTATTCACCCCGTCGATCTGTGAATCCAGCGCGAGGTTGGCCTTTTCCAGATTGGCCTGAGCCTCTTTGATTTTAGCCTGATCTTCCGCGACCTGTTCGTTCCAGCGGTCTAGTTCGTCCTGACGTGCCCCACCAGCCGGAACGAGGTTTTCGTAACGCGCCTGTTCCGTTTGGGCATACGCCAATTGCGCATTTGCACGCTCAACCGCTTCGCTTGCAGCGATGACGTCCTGTTCGAGAATTTTCGCGTTTTGCTGTGCCGCCACCAACTGGGCATTTGCCTTGTCCACGGCCAGCGAGAACACCGTGTCGTCGAACTTATACAGCGGATCGCCCTTCGTGACCCATGTGTTGGGCTCGACCAGAACCTCGGACAGGATTGTGGGCTGTGTCAGGCGCGGAACGATCTGGATCGTGGACCGCACAACGTGGCTGTCGACTGAGAAGGGCTGAAAGAACCGCAGCGCGACCAAAAAGATCAGCAGCAGATGAGCGCCGACCCAGAACGAGACGATCCCCCACATGATGTTGAATTTCAGCCATTCCATCTTGAAAAAGATGAACCAGACAAAAATGATGTAGAACAGCGTGATGCCAAGGGCGACAAACATGAGTGCTGAATTCCTTTGGCGTTAGTCTTGCTTGGTTTCGTCGGTGTCCAGCGGGTCTTGGTATTCCGGTTTAACGGTGCCGCCCAGACGCTTGATCTCATCCCGGATCGCTTTGCGTTCTTCATCAGGGCCACGGCGCATGTCGACTGTCACCCCGTCATGGAACGCCCAGATAAAGGCATGCACCCACGGGACTATAGCCAAAAAACCCATCCATCCCATGATCTTGACGGCTTCGGCATGCGGGTGATTGCGTTTGATCGCTATTCGCCCCGGCAGACCCATGAGAAACAGAAACAACGCCATCACGGCAGCCAGAAGCAGAATGAGTGCCACAAATGTCAAATAGTCATAGTAGCCTAGCGGCTGCCCCAAAAGTCCCATGCTCGCGCCTCCTGTTGGGAAGGTTGTGCCATCCTCAGTTGTTGTTGCCCAGTTCGTCAATCAATTTGTAACTGGTCGGCGGGTCCGCACAAATGGTTGGGCCGCATTCGATCAGGGTCGAGATCGCGTTTAGCCCCGCCAGAGCCAACAACGTAAAAAATGCAGCCTTCGCCAACCCGCTTCCCCCGAAACGCGGGCCTTGCTGCGCGTCACTGACATATTGCCTGTCAAACATCAGCATGATCGCCGTTCCCAGAAGGACCAGAAAAAAGCAGATGGCGGCCCAGGTGTAGTAGTGCAGTCCTAGAACGGGAGAGCCATAGTGGCCCGTGCCTGGTACGATATGCAGCAGGATTTGACGGATCGAAACGCTGCCTCCGTAAAGTGCGGCAAGCAGCATCAGCGCATAGTGACGTGCGCGCGCTCCGTAAAGCAGGTTCAGCCCAAGTCCAACGCCGACGGCGACAAAGCCGACCCTCTGCAACAAACAAAGCGGGCAGGGCAACTCGTTCAGCGAAAACTGATAGGCGTAGGCCAATACAAGTACGAGGCTGACAGCAAATGCGCCAACGGCATTCAGGGTACGAGACAGTTCAGGTGTCATTGAAGCGCCCCCTATAGCTGAATGGTCAGCGTGCTGGTGGCGTGAAATTTCAGCCAATAGATGCACAACGTCAGAGTGATCAGAAACAGTGCCATTCCGGCGCCTGTCCGGCCA
Source organism: Ruegeria sp. O11 (assembly GCF_056535285.1). Taxonomy (NCBI): domain Bacteria; kingdom Pseudomonadati; phylum Pseudomonadota; class Alphaproteobacteria; order Rhodobacterales; family Roseobacteraceae; genus Ruegeria; species Ruegeria sp. O11. The sequence continues at coordinate 381,117 of NZ_JBQERS010000001.1, forward strand.
AAGTAATTTAATCCCATTGTGACTGTAAGTAACGAAAATAAAAGCGCGATCATGGTCCGCTGCCGCCCCCCTTGCGCCAATTGCAATTGATCACGACTTTGTCATCTGGTTTGTGGTCTGGCAAGCAAAGACAACCGAAAGGCGCAGTAGAGGGCTATTTGCATTCCATAATTTGCGTTTGCCAGTCATTGCATTTCCGGGCCAGCGTTTCAGGGAAGTCAGAATCTGTATAAACCGTATCAATATCCGCCAATGACGCTATGCGCGCAGGTGCGGTTCTGCGGAATTTGGAGTTGTCAGCGACGAGGCTGATCTGCCGTGCCTGTTCAATGATTGTTTGGCTGACCAGTACTTCCTGTAGGTCAAAATCCATCAAATCTCCGTCCAAATCTAAGGCCGAGCACCCAATTATGGCGTGATCAAATTTGAACTGTCGGATGGTTGAAACTGCCAGATTGCCTACCAGCCCGCTATCCGATCGGCGCAGAACACCACCTGCAACGACAATCTGACAATCCGGGTTCTCTACAAGGATATTGGCCACGTTCATGTTGTTGGTTACGACCATCAGATTCTTGTGGTCGAGCAACTGTCGTGCGACGGCCTCGGTCGAGGTGCCGATATTCATAAAGATCGAGCTGCCTTCCGGAATATCTGCTGCGCAGCGTTCGGCGATGCGAATCTTGGCCTCATGGTTCAGGGCACGCCGGTCCTCGTAACCAATATTGGACACGCCCGAACGCAGGACGGCCCCTCCGTGCACTCTGTCCAGTTTTCCTGCATCGGACAGCTCGGACAGGTCGCGGCGGATGGTCTGAACCGTCACCTGAAAGCGTTCGGCCAGTCCGTCGACGGTAACGCGACCCTCTTCATTGGCGATTTCAAGAATATCTGATTGACGGAAGGATAAAGACATAGATCAGCTCTGCGCTTGGGATAGTTCGTTTTTGTTCTATTTATTCAAACTGGCAAGAGTCTTTGAGCAGTAATTGTAATAATTTCACGAGATTTGACAATAAACGAACATTTTCGAAAAGTAATGTTGACGATACGAAGTGTTGTGATGCTAATGCCATCGAAACTGCCACTTTTGGGGAATCGTTTGGATATGTCATCAGACAGCAGTCATGTAACCGATCTTTTCATAATCGGTGGCGGCATCAACGGGTGCGGAATTGCAAGGGACGCTGCAGGGCGGGGATTGTCTGTCACTTTGGCAGAGATGAACGATCTGGCGTCTGCCACATCCTCGGCGTCGACCAAACTGTTCCATGGTGGGCTAAGGTATTTGGAATTTTTTGAGTTCCGTTTGGTCCGCGAAGCTCTGATCGAGCGGGAAACGCTGCTGCGCGCGATGCCGCATATCAGTTGGCCGATGCGTTTTGTGCTACCGTATCACGCCGATATGCGCTTTGATTCTGAGACGCCAACCTCGCGATTGCTGAGTACGGTGATGCCATGGATGCGTGGGCGGCGCCCGGCCTGGCTGATCCGGTTGGGCTTGTTTTTGTACGATAATCTTGGCGGCCGCAAAATTCTGCCGGGAACGCGCGCGTTAAACCTGCGCTCTGTGCCTGAGGGCGCGCCTTTGCAAGACAAGTTCGAAACAGCCTATGAATACTCGGATTGCTGGGTCGAAGATTCTCGGCTGGTGGTTCTGAACGCCCGAGACGCTGAAGCAAGGGGCGCGAAGATCAGGGTCCGGACCGAGGTTCTTGCGGCCAGGCGTGTTGATGACTTGTGGCATATCACGATCCGCGATCAGCAGAGCGGTGAGACTGAGACAATTCTGGCAAGGATGTTGATCAATGCAAGTGGCCCGTGGGTGGGCGATATCATTCAGACCAAGATCCACATAAATTCACGCGAAGGGGTCCGGTTGGTGCGGGGCAGTCATATCGTGACGCCCAAGCTGTTCGATCACGACAAATGCTACTTCTTTCAGGGTGAGGATGGGCGCATCATCTTTGCCATTCCCTACGAGCAAGACTTCACCCTAATTGGCACCACAGATCAGGATCATTCTGATCCATCGGAGCGGCCAGTTTGCACCGAGGCCGAGCAGGAGTACTTATGCGCATTTGCCACGAAGTATTTTAAGAAACCGGTGACTCGTGCTGATATCGTCTGGACCTATTCCGGCGTGCGTCCACTTTATGACGACGGCGCAAGCAGTGCCACCGCAGCGACCCGAGACTATACTCTGAAGGTTGATGCCACAGGCGGCGCTCCGGTTCTGAATGTCTTTGGCGGCAAAATCACCACATACCGGCGCCTCGCGGAAAGCGCGCTGGAGAAGATCGGAGAGTACTTCCCAGATCTTGCAGGGCCGTGGACTGCCGGGGTATCGCTGCCCGGAGGAGATTTCCCCGTTGATGGTGCGCCGGATTTAGTTCGGCAGGTGCAAACGGACTATCCTTTCCTTACAGAAGCATGGGCGTATAGGCTGGTCCGGGCCTACGGCACCGAAGCTTGGGACATTCTGGGGGCGGCCAAAGATCAGACCGATTTGGGCGAGGATTTTGGGGCGACGCTGACCGAGACCGAACTTGTTTGGTTGATGGACAAGGAATACGCGCGCACCGCCGAGGACGTTGTATGGCGCCGCAATAAGTTGGGTCTAAGACTAAGCCCCGAGCAGATTGATCGGCTCGATGACTGGATGACAAATCGGTAACGCAACAACCAGTCGCTTCACACGAAAAAACGCCCCGCTGTTTTGCGGGGCGTTTTCGTTTTGGTGCCGTTTTTACGCGGTTTCCTCTGACGGTCCTGGATCATTCTTGCTCCCTTTGATCCACTCTCGCATGCTTTGCATAACGGCATAAAGGACGGGAACCAGAATGACGCCGAACAGTGTCGCAGCAAGCATACCGCCAAATACGGCCACACCAATGGCCTTCTGGCTGGCCGCCCCGGCACCGTTCGCTGCCAGCAATGGAACCACGCCCAACAGGAAGGACAATGCGGTCATCATCACGGCGCGGAAACGCTGGAAAGCAGCCTCGACCGCGGCGTCTTTGACGGACAGCCCCTTGGCCCTTTGTTCCATCGCAAATTCGACGATGAGAATCCCGTTCTTTGACGCAAGCCCGACCAGCATGATCATCCCGATCTGAGTGTAGAGGTTGATGTCGCTGCCCACGATTGCCACCGCTGCGACGGCACCGAACAAGGCAACGGTCACCGACATCAGGATCGAAACGGGCATCGTCCAACTTTCATATTGGCCGACAAGGAACAGGTACCCAAACAGGATCGCCAACCCAAGGATCACAACGACCAGACCACCCGAGGCCAGCTGCTGCTGCGCCGTTCCGGTCCATTCATAGGCATAACCGGGGGGCAGGGCGGTCGCCGATTCTTCGGTCATAGCGGTGATGGCGTCACCGGTTGACAGTCCGGCCGCTGGAACTGCGGTCACAGTCGCAGAACGGAACAGATTGTGCCGTTTCAGCAGAACCGGGCCCAGTACGTTCTCGACGTCGATCAATGTGCCCAACGGCACCATCTCGCCTTTGGTGGAACGTACATAGAGGTCCGAGATATCCTCGACCTTGTTCCGGTACGAGCCTTCGGCCTGGATCATGACGCGGTAAACACGACCAAACAGGTTGAAGTCGTTTACGTAATATGAACCAAGCTGCGCCTGCATGGTCTGGAAGATCTCGGCCACCGACACCTGCAGCGTCTTGGCTTTTTCCCGGTCCAGATCAACGAAAAGCTGCGGGACGTTTGCGCGGAAAGTGGTGTAGGCCTGTGCGATTTCAGGCCGCTGGTTCGCGGCATAAACATATGAGCCAACAGCCGAGGCCAGATCCTGCGGCGATCCGCCTCCGGTTTGCTGTACCTCCATTTCCACACCGGCGGACATGCCCAAGCCCTGAATGGGTGGCGGGTTGAAGGACACAATCGACGCTGCGGATTCCTGGTTTGCAATCGCCAGAACCTTGCCCAGAATGGCATCGGCGCCCAGATCAGGTTCTTGCCGCTCCTCCCAGTTGGTGAGGTTGACGAAAATGGCCGCTCCGTTTGTCGTCGTGCCGTTCAGCAGCGAGAACCCGTTCACCAGAACGGTGCTCGCGACACCGGGGATCTCTTGAATCTGCGCATCCAGACGTGCCGAGACAGTTTCGGTGCGTTCCAGCGTTGCCGCGTCGGGCAGTTGGATGTCGACAAACAGATAGCCATTATCCTCAAGCGGAATAAACCCTTTCGAGGTGGTACCCATGATGGACCCTGTACCGGCAGCGAAGGCTGCGATGATGCCCAGTGAGATCACCGGCAGGATCAGCAATTTTCGTACAATTGCGGTATATCCGTTGCGCATCGTACCGATGAACCCTTCGAACACAGCCAGCAGCCCGGTTGGGGGACCGGAGCGTGCCTTTAGAACCAACCCACACAAGGCCGGAGACAATGTCAGGGCGTTGATCGATGAGATCACAACAGCGGTCGAGATCGTGACTGCGAACTGAGAATAAAGCCGCCCTGAAATGCCAGGCATAAAGGTGACGGGTACGAACACTGCCAGCAAAACCAGGGTTGTCGCAATCACCGGACCAGTGATTTGGCCCATCGCCTTGCGCGTCGCTTCGGCAGGGTTCAGCCCTTCATCCGCGATGATACGCTCGACATTTTCAACTACGACAATGGCGTCATCCACCACGATGCCGATGGCTAAGACAAGCGCAAATAGTGAGATCGTATTGAGCGACATGCCGAATGCCAGAAGGAAAGCGAATGTTCCGATCAGTGAGACGGGAATTGCCACCGCGGGAATAATAGTCGCGCGCCAACTGCCAAGGAAAATGAACACCACTGTAATCACGAGCATGAATGTCAGGATCAGTGTTGACACCACGTCATTGAGCGATTGTTCCACAAAGTCTGTCGTGTTGAACGGAACGGCATATTCTACATCCGACGGAAAGGCTCGGGACAGACGGTCTAGCTCGGCTTCAACACGTTCGGAAACCGCAAGCGCGTTCGCGCCGGGGGCCTGATAGATGCCGATAACCGTTGCTGGAACGCTTTGAAAGTAACCCGAAGCTGAATAAAACTGCGCACCAAGTTCTGTGCGTGCGATGTCTTTGACACGTACAATCGCGCCTGCATCACCGGTGCGGATAACGATATCTCCGAACTCATCAGCAGAGGTCAGGCGGCCTTTGGTCTTGATCGTGTATTGAAAGGTTTGCCCTTCCGGGACCGGAGGAGACCCTATTGACCCTGCAGAGACTTCGATATTCTGCTCGCGGATTGCGTTTATGACATCACCCGGAGCGATCGACAGCGCGGCCATCTTATCCGGGTTCATCCATATCCGCATCGCGTATTCCAGGTTGGTCAGAACATCCGCCTTACCTACGCCCTGAACGCGTGCCAGCGCATCCTTCAGGTTGATCGATGCATAGTTCGAAAGAAACACACTGTCATACGTGCCATTGGGCGAGGTCAGCGTGACCAGCAACAGCATGTTCGTTGACGCTTTTTGGGTTACCACGCCCGATGAGGTCACTTCGCTCGGCAACGAGGCCATGGCCTGCGCGACGCGGTTCTGCACGTTGACCGATGCAATATCGGGATCGGTGCCAACTTCAAACGTTACATTCAGAGAATAAGAACCGTTATCTGACGAAGTTGACGTCATATAGATCATGTCGTCCACGCCGTTGACCTGCGCCTCGATTGGCGCGGCTACAGTGTTCTCGACAGTTTCGGCATTCGCGCCGGTATAGGTGGTCGTTACACTGACAACTGGAGGCGTGATATCAGGGAATTGCGCAACCGGCAGGACCATATAACCGATCCCGCCCAAAATGGTAAGGACCAGCGAAATTACAAGCGCCAGCTTGGGCCGGCTGATGAACAGGGCAGAGAACATCTGTTATTCTCCTGGCTGCTCAGAGGCGACAACGGCATCGACGGCGACGCCGGGACGAACGCGCTGCAGGCCTTCGACGATCACACTTTCGCCCTCACGCAGACCATCCGTTACGATAATGGCCGAGTCGACGGGGTCTCCGGTTGTGATGTAGCGCTGCTCGACCATTTGTTTGTCATTGACGACCAAAACGAATTCCCCGCGTTGGTCACGTTGCAGGGCCGCTTGAGGGATTAAGACCTGCAGCGTTGGCTCCAAAGCATCGATTTGGACGTTTACGAACGCGCCATCGACAAGCAGACGTTTGGCATTTTCGAACTGTGCTGTGAGGGTGATCGCACCGGTCAACGGGTCAATGCGGTTATCTACAAAAATGATTTCGCCTGTCTCGTCCAGTACGGTTCCATTCGGCAAGGTCACATGGACGTTTGGACTTTTGTTGCTTTCTGCCAGGGTCGCTGGATCTTCACCAATTTGTTCAAGAACCGAGGTGAACTGTTTCTCGTTCAATGAAAAATTCACGTAGATGGGGGCTTCGCTAACTAGCGTGACGAGGGGCGGATTATTGGGGCCGACGACGTCGCCAACACTAATTTCGACCCGACCGATCCGACCAGAAAATGGCGCGTGAATCTGGGTGTAGCTGAGATCAAGTTCGGCCTGCTGGATGGCCGCATTCGCAGCTTTTACTTCGGCTTCCGCAACCAATTCGTTGGCACGTGCGATATCACGTTCGGACTCGGGTGTGGCGTCTCGCTTGTACAGTTCTTCTTTTCGCGCCAGATCGACTTTGGCCAGTTCAAGGTTGGCCTGAGCGCGGTCAAGATCAGCTTTGCGCGCCTCCAGAGTTGCTTGGTAAAGGTCTGGTTCGATCGTGAACAGCAGGTCATCTTTAGACACGGGGGCGCCGTCATCTACGTTCTGACTGTCCAGAAATCCGCTGACGCGCGCGACGATGTCGACCTTGTCGATGGCCTCGGCCCGCCCAATAAACGTCGCCTGATCAGTAATCTCTTCTGTATAGGCCGCCGCGATCGAGACTTTTGGCGCGGGGGCGTCTGACTGATCCTGTGCCATAACTGAGTGCGGAAGGATGGACCATGCGATTACACCGAGAGATGCGCCTATTGTCCTGAAATATCCGCGGCGGCGGTATGTGGGCTTTTTAAATGCAAAGGACATGATGGCGCCTCGTTCAAACTAAAGATAATGCGCCCGGGCATCAGATATGCGCGGACGAGTCGAGTGATGTTTCAGGCAGGATGGCGGGTTTGGCGCAGTTTCTCAAGCATGTTGAGACTTCCTGCTAAGTTCAGATGGTAAAAAATTTCTTTCCAATTGGCGGACTTAGCTTGCGTCAACAGCAGATTTGCAGAGGAAAGGGCATCTTTTAGGGCCGGTGGGTCCCCTGAATAAAACACGACAGAGGATTGCTCAGCCCTCTGCCGCTTCATTCACAGATGAAGATTTGTTGTTACTTACGCGTCCCGGCGAAGCGATTCTGCCAGTCTTCACGTTGCTCATCGGTCACCTTGGCGAACAGCACATCGGGAACCGTGAAGTCGTGGCCTGCGGGTAGGGCACGCAGTGCGGCGTCGACGTCATCAGGCCAGCTGGTGTCCAGCGTGTTCATCGCGCTAAGCATTTTTGCCGAAGTTTCAGGAATAAACGGCGCGCTCAGAACCGCATAGAGTCGGATCAAGTTCAGCCCCAGCCTGACTTGAACCGCAGCCAGCGCCGGGTCTTCCTTGAAAGTTGACCAGGGGGCCGCGGCCTGCAGGTATTCGTTGCCTGCGACCCAGATCGCCCGCAACTCCTGCGCAGATTTACGCACTTCCATTGCTTCCATGTGGCCTTCATAGGCGCGGATGCGTCGGGTCAGTTCTGCGATAAGCGTTTGCTCATGCTCACCATATTCACAATCACCCGGAACGGCCTCACCGAACTTGGAGCGGCAGAACTTGGTGATCCGGCTGACAAAGTTGCCCAGAACGTCAGCGAGGTCCTTGTTGACCGATTGCTGGAAGTTTTCCCAGGTGAATTCGCTGTCGCTGCTTTCCGGCGCATGGCTCAAAAGCCACCAGCGCCAGTAGTCGGCAGGCAGAAGCTCCAGCGCCTGATCCATGAACACGCCGCGCCCTTGTGAGGTTGAGAATTGGCCGCCGTCATAGTTCAGATAGTTGAATGATTTCAGGTGATCGACCATCTTCCACGGCTCGCCCGATCCCAGAATGGTAGCCGGGAAGCTGAGCGTGTGGAACGGCACGTTGTCTTTGCCCATGAACTGGACGTAACGCACGTCATCTGCGCCTTTGTCGGTGCGCCACCAGCGTTCCCACTCGGCATCGGACTTACCGTTGGCATCCGCCCATTCCTTTGCGCAGGCGATGTATTCGATGGGCGCGTCGAACCAGACGTAGAAGACCTTGCCTTCCATTCCAGGCCAGTCCAGATCGCCTTTCTTAACCGGCACACCCCAATCCAGATCGCGGGTGATGCCGCGGTCCTGCAGACCGTCGCCATCATGCAACCATTTCTTGGCAATCGAGGTGGTCAGGATTGGCCAGTCTGACTTGCTGTCAATCCACGCATCCAACTGATCCTTCATAGCGGATTGGCGCAGATAGAGATGTTTGGTCTCGCGTACCTCTAAATCCGTCGAACCGGAAATTGCTGAGCGGGGCTCGATCAGGTCGGTCGGGTCCAACTGCTTGGTGCAATTCTCGCACTGATCACCACGCGCGCGATCATAACCGCAATTGGGGCATGTGCCCTCGATATAACGGTCAGGTAGAAACCTGCCGTCGGCGTTTGAATAAACCTGCTTCTCGCTGACCTCACGGATCAGCCCGGCCTCATCCAGTTTGCCTGCGAAGTGCTGGGTCAGGTTACGGTTCTGATCGCTGGATGAACGGCCAAAGTGGTCAAAACTCAGACCAAAGCGTTTGGCGATGTCTGCCTGCACCGCATACATATCGGCGCAGTATTCCGCGACGGGTTTGCCCGCTTTCGCCGCAGCCAGTTCCGCAGGGGTGCCGTGTTCGTCGGTTGCGCACAGGAACATGACCTCATTCCCCCGACCACGCAGATAGCGCGCGTAAAGATCGGCGGGCAACTGCGAGCCGACCAGATTGCCGAGGTGTTTGATCCCGTTGATATAAGGGATCGCCGAGGTGATGAGAATCCGAGCCATTTTGCGTTTCCAGATAACTGTCTGCGCGCCCGTCTACAGTATGTCGGCGGTTAGCAAAAGGCCGGGTTTTGCGACTCTGTGTAATTCACACTGAAATCGCGCTTAGTGCTTTTCACGCGAACCTTTCAGCAATCTGCCAATCGTAAACGAAGTACGCGGCGCATAGACGTAATTTGTCCGTTCGTCGGGCGTTGGGCGCGAGCGCATGCGGGCAAGGCCAAACACGATCAGGAATGCATGACCCAGAGCCACGAAGGCAAATAGGGCGCCAGGGCCGAACTGCTGGATCAACGTGGATGAGATGTATGGTGAGGCAATCGCGCCCAGTGCGTACCAGAACATCAGTGCTGCGGCCAGTTCTACGCGTTGTTCGGTAGTGGCAAAGTCATTCGCATGGGCTGATGAAACCGAGAAGATCGGGAATGTGGTCAGGCCGAAAAAACCGGCTGTCAGCATGACGCCGACAGTGCCGGTTCCGCTGGCCAACATTGTGATGCCGCAACTTAAGACCGCTGCTGCCGATAACCAGATCAACACCCAGCGTCGGTCATATTTGTCGGCCAGCCAGCCCAGCGGGTACTGCGCCAGTGCGCCGCCCAGAACGAATGAGGCCAGAAAGAACGCAATCTGATCTACAGCCAGCCCCACCTCCTGACCGTACACAGGGCCGACCATTCGAAATGAGGCCGAGCTTAGGGCTGCGACGATCACTCCGGCCACCGCAAGCGGTGAGTTTTGCCACGCCAGCCGGGGCCGTAAGCGTGGTGCGTCCGGGGTTTTGGGTTGGCTCGCGCGTGTTAAGGTCAAAGGCAGTAGAGATGCGCAGCATAAAATGGCCAGAAGATTATATGAAACATAGGATGCCGGAGGCAGAACCGCGATGATCAACTGCGCGCAGAGCGAGGCGCCCAGATCCGCGATGCGATAGCTTCCCATCACACGTCCACGTGATTCATTTGTGACCTTTGCATTTAGCCACGCCTCAATCACCGTGTAGCACCCGGCAACGCAAGTGCCCGACGCGATCCGTAGGATGGCCCAAACATAGGGGTTCTCGGTCAGCGTGTGTCCCAACAGCCCCATGGCACCCAAGGCGGTGCAAACGGCAAATGCGCGCGAGTGTCCGACGCTTCCCATCAGGCGCGGTGCCCACCAGCAGCCAATGAAAAAGCCGAGGAAATGCGAAGAGCCCAACAGACCTATTTGTTCTGTCGAAAAGTTCAGTGTCAGGCCCGAGATCGCATCCAATGGCCCGACACCGCCGGTCGACAATTGCAATAGTATCACCGAAAGAAAAAGTGCGGCAAATGAAATGATCGTACGCATGATGGGGGCAGCTTGTCTTTATTGTCACGAATTGCGCGTGTCTATTCGACACCTTAGCGTCGTTTTTTGGCGTTCCTTGGCTAATCCTGTCGAATGATTTCGGCTCGGATGTTTAAACCAATCATTGGCTGTACCAGATCAGGATAGCCTGAGGCACCAAATTCGTGCCGATTAAGCGCGCCCACCAACTTTATGAACAGGATGTCCAGATCATCCACTGCGCTGCCTGGTCTTCGATAAAGATCAGCCTTCAGCGTTACGGGACGGGTTACATCACGCACTGTCAGATCCCCCGTTACAGTCGCGCCTTCCGAGATGCGACCAGTGGGTCCAAGTTGAATATTGGTCGTGACGAACCGAATGGTTGGATATCGGGCGGCGTTCAACACGCTGCTGCCTAACATCGGACCGCGCGCAAAGGGTAATTTCGTACGAGCTCGGGCCACGTCCATCGCAACATCGACCCTACTGTTTTGAAGGCGTCTCGTGTCGATTAAAATCTGCGCCGACTGAACTGGCATCGTCCCTGTTTGTGCTGTGCCAGACAGAGTGTAGGTAAATTCGACCGAGCTGCGCGCAGTTGCCAGAACGTATGGGGTGAGTGCTGCATGAGCGTCGCGCGCGAACGGTAGAGCCGCAAGGCCAGCGATGAGTGTGCGGCGCGTGAGGTCGGTCATGCCAATGCTGTGTCGCCGCGTGGCCTTGAGCGTTTCAAGAGCATCAGCAGGATCGCGATGTTCATGCCATTCCATACGATGCCGTTGATAAAGGCGAGTTGATAGTTGCCGGTTACATCGTAGATCCAGCCGGACATCCAGCCGCCCAGTGCCATGCCCAGAATGGTCATCATCAAGACTAAGCCGACGCGCGCGCCGGCCTCTTGTGGCGGCATGTATTCGCGCACAACCAAAGCATAGCTGGGAACGATACCACCCTGCGCCAATCCAAACAGCATGCTGACAACGTATAGCGAAACCATTCCGTCGTAGGGCAGAAACAGGAACAATGCGATACATTGCAGGGTCGAGCCGATCAGCAGTGTGGAAAGTCCACCCAATTGGTCCGCAACCAGCCCCGAGATTATTCGGCTGACCACTCCTCCCAGTAGCATCAGTGACAGCATTTCAGCCCCGACCGCTGGGCCGTAGCCGAGGCCGATGCAATAGGACACGATATGGACCTGTGGCATCGACATTGCCACGCAGCAGCCGATACCAGCCAGCCCGAGGATGTATTGCAGGGCGCGGGGTGAAAAGCCGACGCTCTGAGCCTTGATCTGTGCTGCTGCTGCTGCGGTGCTGTGCGCTTCGACCGGAACTTGGCGACGCAAGAGCAGTGACAGGGGTATGACAACGACCAATGTGATGAGGGCGAGGCTCAGGTAAACCTGTTGCCATCCTTCGCGCTGTAGAATGCCCGATAACAGCGTGGGCCAGATTGCACCTGACAGATAGTTGCCGCTGGCCACCAGCGCCACGGCAATCCCGCGCCTGCGCATGAACCAATGCGAGATATCGGCGATCAGTGGTCCAAACCCGATCGATGTTCCAAGACCCAGCAACAGATGCGCGACTGAAAGGAGGGCAATGTTCGGTGCAAGGGTGGCCAGCAAATAGCTTAATGCGCTTAAGAGGGCGGCCCCGATCAGAGCCTTTGTCACGCCCAGATTATCCACCAGCTTGCCAAGCCACATGTTGCCAAAGGCAAAACCGATCATGGTGAGCGTATAGGGCATCGATGCGGCAGCTCTGCCTGCTCCAAAATCGGCCTCGATGGCGGGCATCACGACAACCACAGCCCACATACCCACATTGACCACCGTTGCGATCGCCAGAGTGATCAGCAGGCGAAGCCAGGAGTATTGGCTGTCATGGATCGGATGTGTCATGCGGGCACGCTAGGGTGCAAGTTCTGCTTTGACCAGTCACAAGTTATGTGAACGTGGGTGCGTCTTCGGTTTTGATCTGTTGTAACTGCAGGCCGAAATGTGGGGCCGTCCGCGTCACGTGCCAACTGGCCGGGGGCAGGGCGCGGGCACGGCGGCGGGTCAGGCGCCAACTGCAGGCCTCGTCCCGATAAGTCGGCTCCATATGCCAGCGCGTCTCGATCCCCTGCGCGCCGCCATCGTCAGGTGTCAGCAACAGTCCCAGAGGGGCCTGACCCGATGTGCCACCCTGTTCGGCGGCCAGATGCAACCGCCGAACAGGGGTCAGACCCGGCGGGCCGGGCAGGTCGCCGATAACCACGGGCGCGGCACCACTGCGCAAGGCTTCTTCCATGCACCACAATAGGTCTTCGGGTTTATCAGGGCGGATCAGCAGAAACTGGGACGGGTCGGCAAAAGGTAACATGCCTTCGGGATGCAGCTGGAGGACCTCCCATGCCGGGGCAATCCACATTACCGGACCCTGAGTTTGCCCCGCCACCCACAGGGCAAAACTGCGCCGGGCAGGGCCGCAGGCCTCGTGCACACGGGCCAGTTGCAGGCTGATCTGTGGGTGCAGGGCCACCCCGGGCGGGGTGCGCGCGGGCTTGCGGCCAAGAAGATGGGTGGACATGCTTATCAAACTAGCATGTTCCCAATTTGTTCTCAATTGAGGATTGCCGTCAGCGCGACAAAATCAGGCGTCCGTCAGCAAACTGGATATTCGAGAACCGATGCAGATATTCCATCCCCAGCAGCGATTGATCCAGATCGCCCTCATTGATCGAGGCTGGGATATTGCGATCCGTGATCGGGCCCAGGGACAGGCTGTCCAGCCGAACCGGAGCTGTCCGCACGATGCCATTGGCCGTCGATGCACGACCAAGATAATTCAATTGATCCGTATCGATTCCAATTCGCTCGGCATCTTTCGGACTAATGACGATATTGCTGGCCCCGGTATCGACCAGAAAGGTCACGGCTTTGCCATTCACAAGCATCGGCAAATAGTAGTGTCCATCATACGAGCGGGGCACTTCGATCCTCTGATCGGTCACGGTCAGTTGTGGGGTAGGGCTGACGGTCGAACGGATGTCATCCCACAGTCCGACTACGGCAATAACGCCGATAAAGATAAATACCCAGGCCGCGACCTGCTGCATGGTTTTGCCCAATGACTGGCGGTTCTGAGTGAAAAACCACATCAACAGGGCGGCTCCCAGCAGAACCAGATAGGTCAATCGCCCAAAATCTTCGCCATCCATTCAATCACCCGAATACAGTTGTCTGATGCCAATATGGTGCCTCAGGAGGCGAAACCAAAGGCTTTAAGGCCATCTAGAATGAACTGAACCGATAGTGCGGCCAGCAGCATACCCAGCAGCCGTGTCAGTACGTTCAACCCGGTTTTGCCCAAGATGCGAGCAATCAGACCTCCGGCCAGAAAGAACACAAAAACAACCAGCATGACGCCCAGCATGACGGCACAGGCGGCTGCGATCCCTTGAATGCCGGGGTTCTGTCCGGCCAACAGAATGATAGTTGCGATCGAGCCTGGTCCGGCGATCAGAGGAATGGCCAATGGGAACACCGACGGGTCAGGATGCTCTTCCTCTTCCGCACGGTTCTCGCGCCGCTTGTTGCGCCGCTCGAACAGCATGTCGAGCGCGGTCAGGAACAACAATGCGCCGCCGGCCACTTTGAACGCAGGCATCGAGATACCAATAAAGCCCAGAACCGCCTCACCAAACGCGGCAAAGGCGATCAGGATGAAAACGGCGGTCAAGCAACTGCGAATGGCAATCTTACGGCGCGTTGCGGCATCCATGTCCTGTGTCAAAGCAACAAAGACCGGCGTAGTGCCGAACGGGTCGATCACCACGAACATCGTGGTGAAAGCAGTTATGAAAAAGGCCATGTCGATCATGCTGCGCTCTCTGCCTGTTCCAAGCGTTCTGCGGCGGCAACCCAAAGGGCCTCAGCCTTTTGCATGGCCTCGACCACCTCGGCGAACTTGCGGTTCCAGGTTTCCAGATCGTTGATCCGATCATCTTCATAAAGCGCCGGATCTGCCAGCTTTGACGAGAGTTTATCGTGCATATCCGCCAACTTCTCGACCCGGTCCTCGCATTTGCGCAGATCCGCGCGCAGGGCCAATACCGTCTCGCGCGATGCTCGTTTGGGTTTGGCGGTTTGCGGTTTCTCTTTAACAGACTTGTCGCGGGCCAGCAGAAGGGCGCGATAGGCCTCAAGGTCGCCGTCGAAGGGCTTCACGGTGCTATCCGAGACCAGCCATAGCCGGTCAGCGACAAGCGACAGTAGATGCATGTCGTGGCTGACCAAGATAACCGCGCCGGAATAGGCTGTCAGCGCCTCAATCAACGCCTCGCGGCTTTCGATGTCCAAGTGGTTGGTCGGTTCGTCGAGGATCAGCATATGCGGCGCATCTATCGTAGCGATCAGCAGCGACAAACGCGCCTTTTGCCCACCTGACAGACGACCGACCAGCGTTTCCGCCTGATCCGAATTCAACCCGAACCCCGCCAGGCGCGAGCGCCACTTGCCGGGTGCCTCATTCGGGCGCAGGCGGCGCAGGTGATCCAAAGGCGTTTCGTCCACATGCAGCTCATCCACCTGATGCTGTGCGAAATAGCCGATGCGCAGCTTGGAACTGCGGGTCATTTTTCCCGCCATCAGGGGCAGTCGGTCGGACAGCAGTTTCGAAAGGGTCGACTTGCCTTGACCGTTCTTGCCCAGCAAAGCGATGCGATCGTCCTGATCAATGCGTAGGTTCAGTCGTCGCAGAACCTCGGTCTCACCATAACCGGTCACGCCTCCTTCAAGCTGGATGATCGGGGGCGACAGCTCTTCCGGCTCGGGGAAGGAAAAGGCGCGCAAAGCTGCCTCTTGTGGGGTTGAGACCAGCTGGATGCGCTCAATCATTTTGAGGCGAGATTGGGCCTGTACGGCCTTTGACGCTTTGTAACGGAAACGATCCACGAAACTTTGCAGATGTGCGATGCGTGCCTTGGCTTTGGCATTTTCGGATTCGGCTTGCGCCAGACGTTCGGCGCGGCGTTCGGCAAACTTGTCGTAGGGAACCGCGTAATAGGTCAGCTTGCGGTCTTCGAGATGCAGAATTGAGCCCACCGCACGATTTAGAAGCCCACGGTCGTGGCTGATGATGATGACAGTATGCGGGTATTTCGCCAGATAGCTTTCCAGCCACAGCGCACCTTCGAGGTCCAGATAGTTGGTCGGTTCGTCCAGCAGCAGCAGATCTGGCTGCGAAAATAGCACCGCGGCCAGCGCCACCCGCATGCGCCACCCACCCGAGAAATCCGAACAGGGCTTCAGCTGATCTTCATCGTCAAAGCCCAGTCCTTTGAGGATCGAGGCCGCGCGCGCTTCAGCCGACCAAGCGTCGATATCAGTCAGCCGGGTCTGGATTTCAGCAATCCGATCCGGGTCGGTCGCGTTGTCAGCTTCGGCCATCAATGAACTTCGTTCGACATCCGCTGCCAGAACGGTGTTGATCAGCGAGACATTCGACGACGGCACCTCCTGCGCCACGCCGCCGATCCGCGCGCGTTTCGGTAACGAGATATTGCCTGATTCCAGCGACAGCTCACCACGGATCAACCGGAAGAGCGTCGTCTTTCCGGTACCATTGCGCCCGACAAGGCCGACCTTGTGGCCGTCGGGAATGGTCGCACTGGCCCCGTCGAACAGGGGACGACCTTCAACGGCATAATTTATGTTCTCAATCCGTAGCATGACGCGCTCTTATCAGAGCATCCAAGACGCCGCCAGAGGTCACCATGTTCAAGCCAGAAGCAATGTGTTAGCGCTGTTCCGGTTCGTCTTCCAAACGGTTTCGATATGCGTCCGGCTCAAACTCCTCCGACCCTGATAACGCTGATTTTTGCGACGGCGCTATCAGTTCTGACATTGAACATGTTCCTGCCGTCGCTGGCGCATATGAGCGAAGATTTCGGCGTGGATTATGGCCTGATGAACGTATCCGTGGCCGGGTATCTATGTGTCTCGGCGGTCTTGCAATTGATCGTCGGACCGCTATCGGATCGCTACGGACGCAGGCCGGTATTGCTGATCGCGATGGCCATATTTGTAGCTGCATCGATTGGATGTGTGCTGGCAGACTCGATCTGGGCATTCCTTACATTTCGGATGGTTCAGGCGGCGGTGGTGGCCGGGCCAGTTCTGTCGAGCGCTTCGATCCGCGACCGATATCCCCCAAATGAAGCAGCCAGCAAACTGGGCTACGTCGCGATGGCGATGGCGCTGGCACCGATGCTTGGACCGATGCTGGGCGGTGCGCTGGACATGCTGTTCGGTTGGCGCGCCGGGTTCGTAATGTATTCGTTTCTTGGAGCAGGGGTACTGCTGCTGTTGTGGTTCGACATGGGTGAAACCAACACCAACCGATCCTCAACCTTCGCCGCGCAACTGCGCGAATACCCTCATCTGTTTCGCGCCCGCAGGTTCTGGGGCTACGCCTTATGCGCTGCGTTCTCTATCGGCGGTTTTTTCAGTTTCATCACCGGCGCACCGCTGGTCGCTGCGGCCTGGTTTGATCTCAGCCCCGCCATGCTGGGCCTTGGGATCGGGATCATCACGGGCGGTTTTATGGTCGGCAATTTTGTCACCGGGCGCATCGCAAAGCGCACTCGACTCACCACAATGATCCTATTCGGTCGGATCGTGGCGTCGGTCGGACCGTTCTGCGGGCTGTTGCTGTTCATCGGCAACATGGGCTCGGTCTGGGTATTTTTCGGTTCCGCCATCTGCGTTGGTTTCGGAAATGGTCTGACCAATGCAAATGCCTCGGCTGGCGTCATGTCGGTACGCCCGAAACTGGCAGGCAGTGCTGCCGGCCTGTCAGGCGCACTGATCGTGGCACTGGGTGCAGTCTTGACCATGATGACCGGGACTTTTGTGAGCCCTGAAAACGGGCCTTTTCTTGTATTGAGCATGATGTGCGCCAGCGGCTTTGTTGGATTGCTGGCAGTGCTCTATGTCCGACGGTTGGATCGTACCGACCCACTGCCTGAGGCGATCTGAACGATAAACGATCATAACGCTTTTCATGAGGCAAATACCATGCTAGGCGGCGCGCGATGGATTTCGGCGCGGGTCGCGCGCCCTAAAGTTAAGGAGAGGCCAACATGGCACTGGAACGCACATTCTCGATCATCAAGCCCGATGCAACCCGCCGCAATCTGACTGGCAAGATCAATGCCAAGTTTGAAGAAGCTGGCCTGCGCATCGTTGCGCAAAAGCGCATCCACATGACCAAAGCCCAAGCAGGCAAGTTCTACGACGTCCATGCTGAGCGTCCGTTCTATGACGAACTGTGCGAATTCATGTCGTCGGCACCGGTTGTTGTCCAGGTTCTGGAAGGCGAAGGCGCAATTGCGAAGAACCGTGAAGTTATGGGTGCGACCAACCCCGCTGATGCGGCCCCCGGCACCATCCGCGCCGAGTTCGCCGAGTCGGTTGGCGAAAACTCGGTCCACGGTTCGGACGCTCCGGAAACTGCTGCGGTTGAGATCGCCTACTTCTTCTCGGGCATCGAGCTGGTCGGCTAATCTTTCGTCAGATCAAAGTGTTAGGCCGTGCCCTTGTTGGGCGCGGCCTTCTTTGTTGCTTAGACAGGATTGAGGTCACTTGCCGTTACACGCACTCCAACGGCATCCAGATCTGAAATCAACTGGCTTTCAGGCGCCCGACTGGTGCTGGCCTTGATCGCATCGAACCGTTCACGCAATGCCCTCTTTTCCTCGCCTTTACAGTCATTCCATGGGCGTCCTTGCAAGCCCATGACTAAGACATAGTAGCCGATGAAATGCGGGCGGGTTCCAGCCTGCAACAGGCGAGCATATGCCTCATCAGCACCAAGATCGCGCAACTCCTGAGCTGTCATAATTCCCGCCCGTGCGCAGGCCTGTTCGAACGCTGGGCCAAGATTGCGGATTGATGAAATCGGGTCAGACATGCCTTGTCTTATCCGGTCCGACGTGGCCTGTCATCCGACAAGGTTGTTTGCTGTAGTCTATTCCGCTACCCAAACGTCAGGGGAGCGAAGCATGAACGACATAAGCCTAAAGAATCTTGCGCAAAATCTAGACCTGACAAACCCGCCCGAGGGGTTTGTCGATGACCCATTTCCCTTTTACGATGCTTTGCTCGAATACGCACCGATACTGCGTCAACCAGATGGTTCCGTACTGTTGTCTCGTCATGCAGATCTGGATGCGATTTATCGCAACACGACGCTCTATTCTTCGGACAAAGAGGCGGCGTTTGGTCCTAAATTTGGAGTTGGTTCGCCGTTGTTCGAGCATCACACAACGTCGCTGGTGTTCTCTGACCCGCCGCTCCACACACGGGTGCGCAAAATCATGACCTCGGCCCTGACGCCGCGCGCAATTGCGCGGATGGAGCCGGGTTTGATCGAAACTGTTGATGTATTGCTCGACGACATGGAAGGCAAAGCACAGGTGGATCTGATTGAGGATTTTGCATCGACGATTCCGATCCAGATCATTGGCAATCTGCTGGACGTCCCAATGGATGAACGTGCACCGCTAAGGGATTGGTCTTTGGCTATCCTTGGTGCTTTGGAGCCCGCTTTGACGGACACTCAGCTGGAAATAGGCCACAGCGCGGTACGTGAGTTCAAAGCCTACCTTCAGGACCTCGTTGCCCGTCGCCGTGCAAAACCGGGTGATCCTGAGATTGATGTTTTGACCCGCCTGATCCGAGGTGAGGGCGCAGATGAAAAATTAAGCGAAATTGAGCTGTTACAGAATTGCATCTTCATCCTGAACGCCGGCCATGAGACCACCACCAATCTGATCGGCAATGGGTTGGCATTGCTGAACGACCACCCGGAACAACGCAAACGCCTGCTGGATAATCCTGACCTGATCGCTTCGACAGTCGAGGAGGTCTTGCGCTTTCGGTCCCCCAATCAGTTTGGCAACAGGGAAACCACGGCAGAGGTTGAGATCGGGGGACATCAGATCGCCAAAGGAACGAACCTGCACCTCTGTATCGGTGCGGCGAACCGCGATCCTGAGGTATTTCCCGACGCCACGCGTTTTGACATCACACGCAAGCCGAACCGGCATCTGGCGTTCGCAGGTGGTCCGCATGTCTGCGTTGGCCTGACCCTTGCGCGGCTTGAAGGTCGCGTGGCGCTAGGGCGATTGCTGAACCGGTTTCCGGATTACCAAGTTCAGGAACCTAGGGTTCGAGGTGGCCGCATTCGCTTTCATGGGTACGCCTCTCTCCCTGCGATTCTTTAGTTATTTCACAATGCCTTGCGGCTTGAATTTCAATTATCAAAACCTGCGTGAAAGCCTCAGAGTCGTCTCCAGACCGGGCTTGCGGTTCCGGGCCTGAAAGCTGCCCCCGTGCATATGCGAGATGGCCGCTACAAGTGCGAGACCTAGCCCCGCGTTGCGTTCAGTCCGTGCGGGATCAAGGGTGACGAAGGGCATCTGCAACCGTGACAGATCGTTTTCCGGAACACCGGGGCCACGATCACGGACGCTGAGCAATGCATAATCCTCATCTTCCCGGATTTCGATGGTGATAGCAGTACCGGGAGGCGCATAGCGCATCGCGTTTTCGAGCAGGTTTGACAACGCCTGAGAGAGAAGTGGGCGGTGACCCTGGATCGGTTCGGCGTTACCAACAACTTCAAGACGGATATTCTGATCAGAAGCGACAGGTTCATAAAGTTCAACCACATCACCGACCAGTTGCGGCAAATTCACCGGCTCGAACTGCTCGCGCCCCAAACCGGCTTCTGCCCGCGAGATCTCGGTCAATTGGCTGAGGACGCGCAACAGATGATCAATTTCCCCAGTCGCACGGGCCAAGTCGATATCACGGTCCTGTTCGCTTTTCCCGGGTTCGGCAAGAGACTCGACGCGCTGACGAAGTCGCGACAGGGGTGAGCGCAGGTCATGGGCGATTGAGTTGGAAGTTGTGCGCAGGTTGCTGATCAGCTCTTCGATGCGATCAAGCATGTTGTTCAAAGTGCCAGCAACTTGGTCGAATTCGTCACCTGTTCCACGCAGGGGCATGCGCAGCGCCAAATCGCCTGAAACGATATTGTCGGCGGTGTCGGCAATATCCTTTAGCCGCGAGAACACAAGCCGAGTTAGCAACCAACCGGTCAACAGGCTAAGCGCAAGCGCGGTCGCCAGTGCCAGAGCAACCGAGCGAAGAAGAACACGATCAAATTGCTGTCTTGCCAGCGCATCTCGCCCAACCAGCAATCTTTCACCACCCGGCAATCTGATGGAAGCAGCAGAAATCGGAACGTGTTGATCGGTATCCCCTTTGCGCAACTGCAGGTCGACCCACCCACTGCCCGCTGTGATTCCTTCGGGCCAATGAGATAAATTTCCCGCCAGCTTTGTACCCTGCCGACCGGTTAACAGGTACAACGCATCGCGCTCGGCCGCTGTTGGCAATCGCCTCTCGATCGCAGTGATCAAACCGATCATGCCGTGCCGTTCATATTCATCCGCCAATCCGGTGAGCTCAGCCGACACGACCGAGCGCGTTTCGCCCGTAATCGTGCGGTTGGCAGTCACATAGACCATCGCAAGCACCGCCGCTGTTAGCAACGTGCTGAGAACCATACTGGCCAGAACCAGCCGCGTACGTGAATTTTTGAGCGACAGGCGCAGGTTATCCATCCGAAACCATGTAACCGGCCCCTCGGACCGTTTCAATAATCGGGTCGGCCCCGTCTTCATCGAGTTGGCGGCGAAGCTTCGAGATATGCACGTCGACTACATTGGTGTTCGGATCAAAGTGATAATCCCACACCCCTTCTAGCAACATGGTGCGCGAGACGACTCGGTTCTTACGCCGCAGAAAGAACTCCAGAATCTGAAATTCGCGCGGGGTTAGAGTGATTTCCCGGCCACTGCGCGTGACCTTGCGGGTCAACAAATCCATCTCAAGATCGCGGCAGGCGAGGGAAGGGGTTTCTTCTGACTCTTGTGGACGGCGCAGCAGCGCCTCGATCCGGGCGTGGAGTTCCTGGAACGAAAATGGTTTGACTAGATAGTCATCAGCACCTGCACGGAGGCCTTTGACGCGCTCGTCGACCGCACTCATGGCGGTTAGCATCAGCACAGGTGTTTTTACCCCGGCCGCACGCATTGATTTGATCAGCGACAACCCGTCCAAGCCTGGCAACATTCGATCCAGCACGACTGCGTCAAATCCGCCATCGGTGGCGTGGTACAACCCTTCGCGGCCGTCTGATGCAACTTCGACAACGTACCCTTCTTCGCCAAACCCTTTGGCAATGAAGTCCCGTGTGTCTTGGTCATCTTCAACGATTAACAGGCGTCTACTCATAATCAGGGCTCCTTCACATCGGGATTTAAACACACATACTGTTTGAAAAAAACATGCCGGGTGCGATGCCGCACCCGGCTGCTCCGGCGACGCGTGGACAATCCGCGTCGGCCAGAAATAAGCGCACCAGATTTCCCCATCATGTGGCGCGCTTAGGTGTGGGGTCAGACGATTTCGACCGCGACAAATATTTGGTTGCCGCCACGGTTGATAAGAACCAACGCTGGATCGGTCTTTTCGCTTTCCAGTGCTTCCTTCAGCGCATCCGGCGAAACCGTATCCAGATTGCCTAGCCGGACGATAACATCGCCGCGTTGCAAACCAGCTTTGGCCGCAGGGCTTTCGGGCTGGAGATCGGTGACAACAACGCCATCGACAGTTTCCGCGACACCAACTTCTGCACGGGCGCTTTCAGTCAGCGGAGCCACGATAACGCCAAGTTTGGTGCCTTCGAACTTGTCTTCCGCTACGCTGTCGGTGGCCGCCGATGCTGCCTGATGTTGGCCGATCGTCAGCTTGATCTGTTCTTCCTTGCCGTTGCGCAGAACTGTCAATGTGCTGTCGGTGCCAACCTTGGTGGTTCCAACCAGAACGGGAAGTTCATTACTGGATTCAACGGCATCGTCGTTGAAAGTCAGGATCACGTCGCCTTGCTGCAGCACGCCATCGGCGGGGCTGTCCGGGACAACATCGGATACCAGGGCGCCGGTAGCGACATCAATTCCCATTGCTGCCGCCAATTCGGGGCTCACATTCTGAATCGAAACACCCAACCACCCGCGGCTGACTTCACCGTCATCCAGCAGATCAGCTGTAATGTGATCGACAATATTGGATGTGACCGCAAAACCCAATCCTACCGAGCCTCCGCTAGGCGAATAGATTGCCGAGTTCACTCCGATTACTTCGCCTTCCATATTGAACAGCGGACCACCCGAGTTACCTTTGTTGATGGCGGCATCAGTCTGGATGAACTCGGCGTACGGACCTTCCGAAATATTGCGGCCCTTCGCAGATACGATGCCAGTCGTAACAGTCGCGTTCAGACCGAACGGGTTGCCGATGGCCACCACATCTTCGCCGACGCGAATTACATCGCTGTCACCCATTTCGACGGCCTGCAAGTCTTCACCGGCATCGATCTTGAGTACGGCAATATCCGTTAGCGGATCAGTGCCTATGACTTCAGCTTGGAACGTACGGTCATCGCTCAGGCGGACGGTCACTTCGGTTGCGTTGTCGACAACGTGGTGATTGGTCACGATGTAACCCGCCTCGTCCAGCACGAATCCAGAGCCCAAACCCTGGCTTGGACCGCGCTGTGGCATGTTGAACCCTTCAGGGCCTCCAAAGCGTTCAAAGAATTCACCAAAGGGGTGACCTTCGAAATTGAAGTCCTGCCCCTGCGCCTGTTTTGGCGTTGCGTCTTGTTTGGCGATGATTGTCACCACCGAGGGTGAAACCGTTTCGACCAGATCAGCCAGCGCCTCGTCTGCCATTGCGGGCAGAACGGTTGTGGCCAGCATTGCCGCGCCCAGTGCGCCAGCCCCCATCCAGCTGGATGTGCTTGGAAGAAGCAGTGAGGATTTCCGGATGCTCATTTTGACTCCTGTCTGTGTTTGGCGGTTGATCCCGCGCATTCAGACAGGAGATGCCCCAGCAACCTTGGGATATCCTGAGAGAAAAATTAAGAAACCTTAATTTCGCCACGTTTCGCCGCTTTAATGACTCTGTTCGGAAGGGCTTAACAGCGAGAATCAGCTTGGGAGAATCGAGGCGAATCGGTGGATTGTTGCCGACGAAGTCGATAATTTCGGAAAAGTATTGAATTGAATCATTTTTGTTAACAAAGAAACGGCGCGTGGACGGCCCGTCGAATTTCTCCCCTTAAAGTTGTATCGCGCAATCAATCTAATCTTTGAGTGTGTGTGTAGGTGTCTATGAAATAGGCGCAATGGGCGTATCGATGAACTATTAACGCTGTATTTGTTCCGATTAGAGTTATGGAAATGCAACCACTGGTAGAGTCTTGAGTGTTGTATTGTTGCGCAAAAGCCAAACCGTCTTCGCTCAAATTTACCATTTCTTCCAATTTTACATTGTTTGAACGCATCTGATCGGCGACATTGGAGATGCCCAAGTGAGGGGGGCCTGAGACACTAGGGGGTGTCAAAGGCACATCTCAGTCTCCACAGCGCTGAGCGGCATGTTAACGAGGGGGTCTTGTTTAGGTTCTGCAGCTCAAAGTCGGACAGCCTGATTGGCGATCTGATAGTGCTTTAGAGATTGGTGAAAGTGGTAGTCCTGTTTTGGGCATACGGCCCGGTCGAAAACGACCGGGCCGTGTTTATTTCGGGTGAAGCCCAGAAGGTTGGCGGGCTACCCACTCAGACCAATCCTCTGGCGTATCTAGATCCAACAGCGCATTTTGGCTGGGCAGGCGATGAAGGTGAACTGCATCCTTGTGACGCCGTACGACAGATTGCGCGCCACTGTCACCGGTCAATTCTGTCAGTTCTGCAAAGAGAGAGCGATCAAAGATCACCGGGTGCCCAGGGACGCCCTGGTTGGTCGCACCGCGCCAAATTCGATTGGCAGGATGGGTTTTGACCGATTGCAGGACATTGCGTAGATCTGCAGTCGTAAGGTCCGGCAAATCGGACAAAAGGATCATCACGGCCTTCGCATCGGCTGGGATTGCCGCCATCGCCCCTTTTAGACTGGCATTGATACCTTCCCGTGCGTTCGGGATTTCGACCGGCAGCACATCGAGATCTTTCAACACCGTATAGCGTGGATGAGGCATCGGGGGCAGGGCAACGAAAACAGGACCAACGGCAATCGCTCTTTGCGCTACACGGCGCAGCAGCGGCACGCCACCCACTGGCTGCATCAGCTTATCGGTCCCACCCATACGGCTGGATTGGCCGGCGGCGAGCAGTATGATGGGAATTTCTATCATCTCGCCACCATGCCGCTAAGTTCAGATTGTGTCATCCCCGCATTCTTGCACCGTCGGCATCAAACAGAGGCGTGGTGATCACACGGGCCGCGCGCATCCTGCCCAGTATCTCAATCGAAACCTCGCAACCTTCGGTTGCTTGTTCGGTTGGCAGGAATCCCATTGCTATCGATTTGCGTGCATAGTGGGAATACCCGCCTGACGTGCAGAAGCCGACAACTGAACCATCAATCCATATCGGTTCATACGCGTTAACATCGGCATCGGCTGCATCGACCTCGAACGCAACCAAACGGCGATTGGTGCCAGCAGAGCGTTCGGCCTCGACAGCTGCGCGGCCAATGAAGTTGCTGTTCTTTGCAAATGAGATGAACCGATCCAGACCGGTTTCCGCGGCGGTATAGTCCGGCGAAAACTCGTGCATCCACGACCCAAAGAACTTGTCCAAACGCAGGCTCATCATCGCACGCATGCCAAATGGTGCGATGCCATGAGGTTGGCCTGCCTGCCATAAGGTCCACCAAAGCTGCCGCTGTGCCATCGGATCACAATAGATCTCATATCCCAGGTCACCGGTATAGCTGACGCGCTGAACGATGCAGTCTGTCATGCCGATGGTCATCTCGCGCACGTCAAGGAACCTAAGTGAACTAACATCATCCCGGGTACAGGCCGACAGGACCTCGGTGGCCTTGGGGCCAGCAATCTGAAAGCCGTTCAGCCGGTCACTGATGTTTTCGATGTTTATGCCTTCGTCCTGATTTTGCAGGAACCAGCGCATGTGAAACGCCTGGCTGCCATATGAGGCCGTGACGCGAAACTCATTTTCGTTCAGACAGGACACGGTGAAATCCCCGATCAATTTGCCATTGGGCGACAACATGGGCGTTAAAGAAACACGACCCGGTTTCGGAATTCGGCCAGCCATGATGCGATCCAGCCATGCGCGGGCACCGGCACCGGTGATGCGGTATTTACCAAAATTGTGAATCTCGTTGATCCCCACTCCTTCGCGTACGGCGCGGACTTCTCGGCCAGTGGCCTCAAAAGCGTTGGAGCGGCGGAAAGAGGGTGTTTCGAAATCTGGTTCATCCCCTTTGGCAAAGTAGTTCGGAACCTCCAACCCGTATTGCTGCCCCCATACGGCACCGAGATCGCTGAAGATGTCATACATCGGTGTAGTTCGATTTGGCCGTGCGGCAGGCAGCTCTTCGTTCGGATATGCGACGCTAAACCGTTTCTGATAGTTCTCAATCACTTTGGGGCGCGTGTAACCGGGGC
This sequence comes from Ruegeria sp. O11, assembly GCF_056535285.1. Classification (NCBI taxonomy): domain Bacteria; kingdom Pseudomonadati; phylum Pseudomonadota; class Alphaproteobacteria; order Rhodobacterales; family Roseobacteraceae; genus Ruegeria; species Ruegeria sp. O11. The sequence goes on from NZ_JBQERS010000001.1 coordinate 407,104, forward strand.
TTATCCAGTCGCCGAACCGGGCCACATCCATCGCAAACACATCGCGTTCAGGTTCACCTTCGATCATCCATTGTGCGAGAGTCAGGCCTACACCACCACCCTGACTAAAACCGGCCATGACACCACAGGCCGACCAGTAGTTCCGCACGCCGGGCACAGGCCCGACCAGGGGATTGCCATCGGGGGCAAAAGTAAACGGTCCGTGGATGACCGATTTGACCCCCGCCTCAGCCAGCACAGGGAAGCGTCGGTATGCAAATTTGATACTGTCGGTGATCTTGTCGAAATCATCGGGCAGCAACTCGTGGCCAAACTCCCAAGGGGTTCCGTCAACGGCCCAGGGCTTACAGGGTTGTTCATAGAAACCGATGCACAGCCCGCGCCCTTCCTGCCGCAGATAGCTTTCTCCTGCAGGATCCATCACATGCGGATGCTCGCCACCTGCGTCGATAATGGCCTCGATCTCAGGGACGGAGTCGGTGACCAGATATTGGTGCTCCATTGGATGAAGCGGGAAATAGATACCAGCCATTGCGCCGACCTCGCGCGCCCATAAACCGCCCGCGTTGACGATATGCTCGGCGTGAATCGTACCCTTGTCGGTCACCACATCCCATGTTCCGTCCGTGCGCTGGTTGGTCTCGCGCACCATGCAATGGGTTTCGATCGTGGCGCCGCCCATCCGCGCGGCCTTGGCATAGGCATGGGTGGTGCACGAAGGGTCTAAATGCCCATCCAGGGGGTCATAAAGCGCGCCAAGTATACCATCGGTGTTGGTGATTGGAGCGATCTTCTTGATCTCTTCTGGCCCGACAATCTCGGTCTCAAGGCCCATGAATCGGTGTTTCGCACGTTCGGCCAGTAGCATGTCGAAGCGATCCTGATTGTCGGCCAGAGTGACGCCACCCACATGGTGCAGGCCGCAAGACATGCCCGTGATCTCTTCCAGCTCTTTATACAACCGTATGGTATAGCCCTGCAGGGCGGCCATGTTAGTGTCGCCGTTCAGCGTGTGGAATCCACCTGCCGCGTGCCAGGTCGAGCCGCTGGTGAGCTCGGACCGTTCCAGCAGCATCACATCCGACCAACCAAGTTTGGTTAGATGATAGAGGACCGAACATCCGACGACGCCCCCGCCAATCACTACAACACGGGTGGTGGTTTTCACGATGCAACTCCCTCGGCTTTTGGCCGAGCCTGCCGAGGGCTCTGGCGCAATACTATTCCGTTCGCGACACTGCGCGTCGCTTGTCAATTGCGAACGCTGCCGAACTTAAAGAGGTCGCACTTTGAGGGCCGTGATCCGGTTACCCTCGCGTGCGGTGACTTCGAACCGAAAGCCGTGGAATGAAAACACCTGACCTACGATCGGGATCATCTGTGCTTCGTGAATGACAAGACCAGCCAAAGTGTTGGCTTCTTCGTCCGGCAGGGCCCAGTCGAGGGCGCGATTGACGTCGCGGATGGTCATTGCACCTTCGACGAGGAATTGGCCATCATCGGTGCGGGTGACGGGTACTTCTTCGTCGATGTCGAACTCGTCGGCGATCTCACCCACGATTTCTTCTAGAATATCCTCGAGCGTGATCAACCCGCGCAGCGATCCGTACTCATCCACAACAAGCGCGAAATGGCTGTGCATCCTAAGAAACTCGCGCATCTGGTCGTCCAGAGTGGTGGTTTCAGGAACGAAATAAGGATCGTTGGCCACCTTTGCGATGTCGAAATTCTTAAGCCGCTCCGGATCGCCATCTGCACCGCCGACTTGGGCGTACATCGCGCGAAACAAGTCCTTGGCATGGACCACACCCACGATGTTTTCCTGTTCCTCCCGGAAAACCGGCAGGCGGGTATGGGGGCTTTCCAGACATTGTTTGAGGATCGCCTCGGGCTCATCATCGGCATCGATCATCTCGATATTCGAGCGATGGAGCATGATCTCTTCCACCGCGCGATCACCAAGATCCAGCGCACCCAGAATACGGTCGCGATCTTCCTTTTCGACAACTCCTTCGGAATGGCCCAGTTGCAGCGCGCCAGCGATTTCTTCCCGCACTGCGAGGATGTTGCTGTCAGGGTCGATTTTTACGCCAAACAAGCGCAGCACTCCGCGCACCAGAAGCCGAACGGCGGCTACGACGGGCGAAAACACCGTCACTACAACACCGATAACAGGCGCGACCCATGCGGCAGCCTTTTCAGCGTTTGTAATAGCGTAGGTCTTGGGCAATACTTCGGCAAAGATCAACACCAGCAAGGTCATCACTAGCGTCGCCAATGCGACTCCGCTTTCGCCGAATAGCCGCGTAAACAGTGCTGTGGCCAGCGAAGCGGCAAGGATGTTGACAAGGTTATTGCCCAACAGGACCGAGCCGATCAGGCGTTCGTTGTCGTCGGTAATATCCAGCGCCTTCTGCGCCCCGCGTGAACCTTTGTCAGCCTGCGCCCTTAGCTTTCCGCGTGATGACGCAGTCAGGGCGGTTTCCGAGCCAGAGAAAAAGCCCGATAGCACAAGGAGAAGAAGAATGGATCCAGTCGTGATCCAGAATGCACTGTCGAGCAAAGAAGAGGTGGGTTCCATCGGTCCTAGGCTATTCTTGTTGCTGCATCCGTTATGGGGCTGCGACCTCGTCCGATCAAGGGGTTAGCCTTGATCTGTGGTGTCATCCTTGGCAAGCGGGTGGTGTTCCAGCACCAGTTCCGACAAGCGTTCATCCAGAACATGAGTATAAATCTCGGTTGTGGCGACATCCGCATGGCCCAGAAGTGTCTGGATCGAGCGTAAATCCGCACCATTGGCCAGCAGATGCGTCGCAAACGCATGGCGCAGTGTGTGCGGGGTGACCTTCTGGGGTGAAACGCCGCCCTCGACGGCCAGTTCTTTGACCAGAAGGAAGAAGCGATGCCGCGTCAAATGCCCTGATTTCCCGCGCGAAGGAAACAGAAAACGCGATGCCTGTGCACCTTTTTTTATCGTTTGCTCTTCAGCCGCATCGCGGACCATGAGCCATCCGCTTAACGCTTCGCGGGCGGGAGGGGACAGTGGAACCATCCGCTCTTTGCCGCCTTTGCCAAGAACTAACAGCATCCGGGGATCGCCTCTGGCAGAGCTTACCGGCAGCGACACAAGTTCAGTAACCCGCATCCCTGTTGCGTAAAGAAGCTCCATCAAACAGGTGTTACGTATTCTGTCGGCTTCGGACCGACCCGTTCGGCGTGCTGCGGCAAGCAGGCGGTCAACCTCAGGCACATCCAGCGTTTTGGGCAGTCGTTTCGCACGTCCGGGGCCTTTGATCTGGATCGCGGGGTTGCTGTCACGCCATCCCTCCTCGAACGCAAATCGATACAACTGCTTGATCGCAGACAACCGCCGTGCGCGGGTGGCGCGGGACAGGCCCTGCGCATCGCAGTCGATCAAGTAGCCTTCGATCCTGTCTCGGTCAGCCTCGGCAAAGCCAGACTTTCGTCGTACCAGCCAGTCTGAGAAATCCTTAAGGTCGCGTCCGTATGCAAGCAAGGTATTGGTTGCAGCCCCAAGTTCAGCGGCTTGCGCTTCGAGGAAGGTGGAAACCCATAGATCCTGAGACGAGGGTGCGGTCATCCTCAGGCCCCGTTCAGGATCATAAGCTGTAATGCAGCTCGGCGCGCGGTATCTTCGAGCCCGACACGTCGGAACGTGGCAATCGCGGCTGTCAGATCCACCAGATTGCCGCGCGCGCCATGGGCGAACAACTGCATAGTTTCCAGAATGGCCTCGCCCAACTGATCATTGAGCAGCATGGTGTTTATGTCCGAAGGGACAGGTGCAGACCAGGTAAAACCTTGTGAAATGGCATCAGCGAGTGGGGTAGGAGAGGGCGCGCGCTGCGGATCGCCTTGTGCAAGGGCAGACAAAAACTTGTTGGCGTCCGACTCGTCAGGCATCGTGCGTGCCGCGTCTTCATATAGTTCGGACAAAAGCAGAATACGCCAACGGAGGTTTTCTGCAGTCTGATCGGGCAACTTCATCGATGCCAGACGCGGCGCAAACAATTCGGCAAAGGGCACTTCCAGGCCGACCGATTTCATCTGTGCCGAAACAGCTGTTAACGCATTTGAAACTGGCCCCGGCTTGCCAGTTTCGAGCGCGGCTTCGAACTTTTGTATGGCTGAGACACGATCCCATACCGCACCTGAGGCTGCAGGGGAGCGTTCGGTATAAAGGCCAAGCAACTGGTTTGGCGTCAGAGCACCAATCCGCGTCAACCGTTCGGCAGCTTCGATCTGAGCTTTCCACCCCGCCACGTCCCGCAAATCAGCGTTTGCAAAGGCCCGAGGTAGAGATGCCGTGGGCAGGCGTTCACCAATGGCTTCGAACATTCGGAAGGTGAGAGGGTCGGGATCTTCGGGTTGCGGAAGATACTCGGCCCCTTCGAACAATTCCGGGCTGAGAAAGCGATCGAGCAGGGCAAGCTGATCGTCGGGCAATACCTGCAACGCATGTGCGGCTTCAAGTGTAAGCGCTGCCGAGGCCCAATCTCCTCGGCGCGCTTTGCAGAATATCTGAGCGGCGTAGTTCCTTGATAAATTCGGCTGAGCGATCAGGGCTGTGCAACTTCGATCTTCGTCACCGGTCAGCAACGTGGCATCGAACCAACGTCTAAAGCGGTCTTGCGTATCGGTCGGACCGGCCAGTTGAACCAAGGATTGCACCGGATCGGATGCGCCCAATTGCATAAGACGGTCCAGTCGCGCCATCAGCAATGTATCTTCCGCCTGCCCACCCGCTGGGGCGCGGGCTTCGGACAAGAGCAACGTAAACAACAATCGTTGCATCGCTGGGTTGGACTTGACCTGTACCTTCGAGATCAAATCCGCGAGCCGATCAGCATCGCTGCTGCGCCACAGGTCCACCGGCAGACCAGTGACTGAAGACGCAACCAACCCCAGAGGAGGGGACAGCGCTTCCAACGGGGTGACCTGCACCTCGGGTTGCAGTCCCGTCTGCGTCACAGGGGGTTCCATCAGCACGGTGCCCGGCAGGTTTTCTGGCGGGTCAGTTAGCCAGTCGATGACTGACAATGGCTCTTGCGTTTGCGCCTGTGCGGTCCCGGCCAGAAAAAGCGCCAGTAAGGTGCCTTTAGTCTGCATTCAGGATGACCGGCTCGCGAACTTCATTTTGCGGGGCGGAGAAGTCCGCGCCGAAATACGGCCCGATATAGGCATACCCGACCAGCCCGATGAAGCACAGGCAAATGATGTATATCAGGAACTTGATCAAACGGCCCATGGGTGAACGCTGCCTCAATTTTTGCTTTTGGCCAAGTTATAACTAGCATTTTCCCTAAGATCACGTCATTCACGACGAAATGAGCGAAATTAAGCATAACACGGTGCCTTCTGAGACAGCGACGCAGTTTCGACTGCACAAAACCGTCGTTTTGGTTGGAATGATGGGGGCAGGCAAAACAGCCGTGGGTCGTGCGCTGGCTGCCCGGCTGGGTGTTCCTTTTCTTGACAGCGATACCGAAATCGAATCGGCAGCCAACATGACCATCCCCGAAATCTTCGCACGGGATGGAGAAGCGTTTTTTCGCAGCAAGGAAAGTCAGATTATCGGGCGGCTTTTGGACGAAGAAAGAGGTATCCTGTCGACAGGTGGTGGTGCGTTTCTTGCCGAAGGTAATCGCAAAATGATCTCGGATCGTGGTGCCTCGGTTTGGTTAAAGGCTGATTTGGACGTGCTGTGGAATCGTGTCAAACACAAGGATACGCGGCCTCTGCTGCGTACAGCGGACCCCTATGCGACGCTGCGCGACTTGTATGAAGCGCGCGTGCCGATCTATGAACAATCTGATCTGGTGGCGGACTCGGATGGTGAAACCGCAATCGAAGATATGGTGGATCGGGTCATCGCCGCCTTGGTGACACGCCCAGATATTTTGGAACGAAATTAATGCATCAAACCGTACATGTAGACTTGGCCGAGCGTTCTTATGATGTTGAAATCGGCCCCGGACTTTTGGCGCAATCCGGGGAACGGATTGCCCCGCTGTTAAAGCGCCCGCGTGTCGCGGTTCTGACCGATGAAACGGTCGCGGGAATGCATCTGGATGCTCTGCGTGATGGATTGGCCTCAGCCGGGATCGAGATGACCGCGCTGGCGCTTCCAGCAGGTGAGGCAACCAAAAGCTGGCCGCATTTTGAGCGCGCGGTGGAATGGTTGCTGGCGGAAAAGGTTGAACGGAACGACATCGTCGTTGCGCTTGGTGGTGGGGTGATTGGCGATCTGGCGGGTTTTGCTGCTGCAGTGATGCGGCGCGGAGTGCGCTTTGTTCAGATACCGACCTCGCTGCTGGCGCAGGTCGACAGCTCGGTTGGCGGCAAGACCGGGATCAATGCGCCACAGGGTAAGAACCTGATCGGAGCGTTTCACCAGCCGTCACTGGTATTGGCCGATACTGATGTGCTGGGTACGTTACAGACGCGAGACTTTCTCGCTGGATATGGTGAGGTCGTCAAATACGGACTGTTGGGTGATGCCCAGTTCTTTGAGTGGCTAGAAGATAACGGGCCTCTGTTGGCATCCGGCGACATGGCAGCGCGAGTGCAGGCCGTCACGCGTTCGGTTCAGATGAAGGCCGATATCGTGGCACGCGACGAGACCGAGCAGGGCGACCGGGCGCTGCTCAATCTGGGTCATACCTTCTGCCACGCGCTTGAGGCTGCAACGGGCTATTCAAATCGTCTGTTGCACGGCGAAGGTGTCGCCATCGGGTGTGCGCTGGCGTTTGAGACCTCTTCTCGGTTGGGCCTGTGTTCGCAAGAAGACCCGAGCCGCGTCAGGGCGCATTTGCGTGCGATGGGGATGAAGACCGATCTGGCCGATATCCCGGGTGAATTGCCGGATGCAGAAACGCTGGTCGATCTGATGGCGCAGGACAAAAAGGTCATGGACGGTCAGTTACGGTTCATTATGGCACGAGGGGTCGGGCAAGCTTTCGTCACACCGGATGTGCCCCGCGAGACGGTGGTTTCTGTACTAAAGGACGCGTTGGAGGTGTGATTGAGGCTTAGCGCCCCTGGATCACCATCAACTCGCCGATATTTTCACGCGTGATATAGCCGACCATGTGCCCCGATTTAGTGCATACGGCAATCGCGGGGGCACCTTTGTGTAGGCCATTCAGGACTTTGTCCAATCCGCTGGTCAGCTCAACCTGCGGAATATTGGTATCCATAATCGAGACCGCCGATTCCGAGCGGGGATGGTCACCCGCCAATGCGGTAAACAGGCGATCACGGGTCACGAACCCCATAAGACTGCCGTCTTGTGCCAGTACCGGAAACTCGTGCTGGGTTGTGTGAATGACTGCTTGTGCTGCTGTTGCCAATGTATCGTCCGGCGATAACGCCTTATACTCGGTGATCATCGCATCCCGAGCCATCACGCGCCGTGCAACTGAACGCAACGCAACGTCCTGATTCTCGGCATTAGCAGCGATGAAAACAAAGACGGCGATCAGGACCAATATTGGATTGCCTGAGGTCAGCCCCAGAAATCCAAGCCCAACAGCAACGATCTGACCACCGAGTGCTGCAATGCGGGTTGCCTTGGCGCGTTCCATTTTCATGCACAGCAAGGCGCGGAAGACGCGTCCTCCATCCATCGGGAAAGCCGGGATCATGTTAAAGGCCGCCAACAGCAGGTTCACATAGGCCAAACGGCTGAGCAGGCCGGTTGCGGCCGAGTCAATCTGGTCGAGTGAACCAAGCTGTATGCTTGCCCCCAAGACAACAAGAATTGCCCAAATCGCGATGTTTACGGCGGGTCCAGCGAGGGCGACCCAGACCTCTTGCATCGGTTTTTCTGGCATTCGCTCAAGGCGCGCCAGCCCGCCAATCGGTAACAGAGTGATGTCAGGGGTACGGATGCCATATCTCCGCGCCATCAGCGCGTGGCCGAACTCATGCGCCACAACACAAGCAAACAAGGCGAGTACGAATACGACATTGTCAATCGCTGCAGGCAAGCCGCCGGTGGAATAGGCCGCAAAACCAACCCAGGCGAGCAGCAAAAAGAAGGTGACATGGACCCTCAGTTCCGAGCCGAGTAATCGGCCAAGTGAGAAGGACCATGCCATATTTAGTCTCCGCTTGGTTTAGAACGGAATCTCGTCATCGTCGATTCCGCCAGACGCAGGGGCTGGTGCGCTGGAGGGGCCGCCATATGGGTCGCCATATCCGCCGCCGGCTTGTCCGCCGCCATAGCCGCCTCCACCGCCGCCGCCTTCACCGCGGGCGTCGAGCATTACCAGCGTCGAGCCGAAGCCCTGCAGCACCACCTCGGTCGAATAACGATCCTGACCGGACTGATCCTGCCACTTACGCGTTTGCAATTGCCCCTCGACGTAAATTTTTGAACCCTTGCGCAGATATTGTTCAGCCACGCGTACAAGTCCTTCGTTGAATATGGCGACCGAGTGCCATTCTGTCCGTTCACGGCGCTCTCCGGTATTGCGGTCCTTCCAGGTTTCCGAGGTGGCAATGCGCAGGTTGCATACTTTACCACCGTTTTGAAACGTCCGCACTTCAGGATCGCGGCCCAGATTGCCGACCAGAATGACCTTGTTGACTGAACCCGCCATTTATTCCCTCGTTTTACTCTGACTGGATGGCGCCCGAATCTGGCGCTGTGTTCTGCTGCTGACCCTATACGGGCTGGGACTTGGTTAAAACATGATTGATGCTGCAACGGTGAATGGGAAAATATTAGGCCAACTTTAACCAAGCTTTCATTTCCGGTTGATTTAACTATAATTCGGCTGGTTATTGAGGGTGCAGGATTGGCTTTAATGCGGTTTCTGATCGGTGGTATTTCTGTTTTAAGTGTTTGCCTTGTGTCCTTTTCGGCGCAGGCGGAAACTCTTTCAACAAAGAATCGAAAGGCCCTTTTCCTCAAGCAATCCAAGGTATTGGACGGTCGTGCTGCAAGCCAGTATCGCGATTCAGATCGGCTTAGACCTAAAACTGAGAACGGGAAGTTTGCCAAGCGATACACCGGAAATTATCGGGGCCAATATCTGAATCACGCCCGGAATGCGGCCCGAAAGCATAATGTACCTGAAGAGCTGTTCTTGCGACTTGTCCAACAGGAAAGCGGATGGAACCCACATGCTGAATCGCACAAGGGTGCTTTGGGTCTTGCGCAATTGATGCCACAGACAGCTAGGTTGCTGGGTGTCAATCCGTATGACCCCATCCAAAACCTGGAAGGGGGCGCGCGTTATCTGTCGTGGCAGTATCGCAAGTTCAAATCTTGGCGGCTTGCTTTGGCGGCGTATAATGCTGGCCCCAAAGCGGTCGAAAAGCATGGCGGCATACCACCTTACAAAGAGACCCAAAACTATGTGAAAGTGATCTGGGGCGGCTAAAAACCGGTGCTGCGGCGCAGAGAGGCTGTTTCTTGATCAAGTACAGAGCGCTGCCTTAGTCTGGGAAGATAGCTCTCAGACTTGTGCGGTTTGTAATGATCAAGGATCGACCGGATATACCAGCCGAAACGATGGCCAACTGGCAACGCCTGGTTGATCTAGTTTCACAACTCGCGGACGTGCCAGCGACATTGATCATGAAGACCGAAGCACCCGATCATGCGGTCCTGATCACCTCGGATCATCCGGAAAATCCGTACCCTGTCGGCATGAATTTTCGCCTGAATCCCAAGCTTTATTGCCAGGGTGTCCTTGAACGAGATGGCGAATTTGTTGTCGAAGATGCTACTTGCGATCCAGCCTGGAGTGACAATGAGGACATGGAGCACGGCATGTCCTTTTACATCGGTTTTCCGCTGAAATGGCCGGATGGTTCAGTTTTCGGAACCATCTGCGTTCTGGATCGCCATCGCAATCGCCGCGCTTTGCTATTCCGTGAGGGTCTGGCGCAGTTTGCACGTATGGTTGAGTCGGATTTGGCTTTGATTCAAGAGGTTTATCTGCGGCGCGCGCTAGAGGAAAAGCTTAATGAAACACTGGCCCAGTTGGAAAATCGCGTCGAGTTGAGGACACGTGAGTTACAAGAAACCAACACTGCACTTCGGGTATTGCTGACAAGTCTGGACGACGACCGGAAAGAACGCGATCAGGACATTGTTGAACGGGTTCGTTCGATGGTCTTGCCGTATCTGGACAAGTTGCATAGCCAAATGACCGAAGGCGACGCCTCGCAAGTTTATCTGGAACTGGCATTGAGAAATCTGCAAGACATCACCACGATGATTTCCGACAAACTCTCGGATGCGTTTTCGGTTATGACGCCGACGGAAATCGAAATCGCGCAACTGGTCATGTCCGGTAAAACCACCAAAGATATAGCCCGGGCCATGTCGCGCGAGACATCAACGATTGATTTCCATCGCAATAATATTCGCCGGAAACTGGGACTCGAAGGGCGGGATCAGAACCTCCGCAGCCATCTTTTGTCGATTTCGTGATCTAGCAATATGGGGATTACCCCCATATTCCCCCCAGATTTTTCTGATCTGAGCCTTCCACGATGACCTTGTTAACCTGATCAGAAGGGTGCGGATACAGCCGCACCCGTTTAATCGGGAGGATCAAGATGGATCGCAAAGATCTAAAGCCGACAATACTGAACGGGGAACGAGACATTCTGGCAAAAGGCCTTTCACGCCGTTCGTTCTTTATGGCAGCCGGTGCCGCAGGTGTGGGGGCAGGAGCCTCAATGCTGAGCAGCAAACCAGCCGAAGCACAGTCTCAGGCTTGGCTGCAGCCGGGCAACAACAATCATGTGATTGATTTGCAAGGCTCGACTGGGCAGGCCAGCACGGGAACTGTTGGGATCGACTATTACGGTCACTGTGCCATCAAGATCACCTCGCCAAACGGAGCGACCGCGTTATTCGACCCTTGGCGGGATGATCCCTCGGGCGCATGGGGGTTATGGTTCCGCAACGAATTTCCGCAGATCCCCGTTGATATAACCATGTCCACTCATGCTCATTTTGACCATGATGCTATCGAACGGCCTAGCTCCACAATGGTTTTGGACAGGATGGCGGGGAATTTTGAGTTTGCCGACCTAAAGATCACGGGCTTTGCTGACAAACATGCCTGCGTTGCGCCGGGATGGTACGAATGGACCAACGCATTGGCCGAATTTGGTGCCGAAGCTTGCCCGCCCAACAACGTGGGCCACATGGATATGGTGGTCTACCTAGTCGAAACCGGCGGCATTCGCACTTTGATCTGGGGTGACAACCGTCACAATCCGCCTCAGGAGTTCTGGGATGCGATCGGGCAGGTCGATGTACTGACTTTGCCTGTCGATGGGTCGGAACATATCCTAAGCTTCGATCAGGGAAATGATATTGTCGCCAAACTCAAGCCCAAAATCATCATCCCGACACACTACCTCAATGAGGTTACGTCGTACACGCTGACGACGCTGCAGGCGGCAGACGATTGGGTCAAAAGCCAGCAGAGTTACAAGATGCTCGACAGCGCCAGCTTAAAGCTGGAAGCCGGGGATTTAGCGGGCATGAATCAGGAGTTCATGCACTTCGGCAACAACGTGATGACGGGTTGATTGCAAACTGAAACTGCCACTCACCCACGACCTGCGTCTCCTGTCCCCCCACCAATCGTGACGCAAATCGAAAGGGCCGGTCGAGGACCGGCCCTTCTTCATTCTTTTACGAGGAATTATTCGGCCGCAATTTTGATGACAGGCTCCATTTTAGCCAGAATATCTTCGGCAAGGTGACATTTGACCTGATGTCCATCCGCAAGCGTCTGAACCGGGGGTACATGGGACTCACACCGCCCATCTGGCACTTCGGACTTCCAGCGGCAGCGTGTCTGGAACGGACAGCCCGGCGGCGGGTTCATGGCAGAAGGGATGTCGCCTTCAAGAACGATATGCTGTTTCTCAACTGACGTGTCCGCGATCGGAACCGCGCTCAACAACGCCTCGGTATAAGGGTGGTATGGTGGAGCAAAGACTTGGTCGGTCGTGCCCAGTTCCACAACATGGCCCAGATACATCACCATTACACGGTCACTGAGGTAACGCACGATTGACAGGTCATGGCTGATGAACAGCAGAGTGGTTTTGTGTTCTCGCTGAATTTCCATCAACAGATCGGTCACCGCTGCTTGTACCGAAACATCCAGCGCCGAAACCGGTTCGTCCGCGACAACGATCCTCGCGTCTCCGGCGAAGGCGCGCGCGATTCCCACGCGTTGCTTCTGACCACCTGACAGCTGGCGCGGCATGCGATCGGCAAATGCCCTCGGCAGTTTGACAAGGTCCAACAGCTCAAGCATCCGCTTTTTCCGCTCAGCCTCTGAATTACCGACGCCAAATATCTCTAGGGCCCGAATGATCTGACGCCCGACAGTCATCGACGGGTTCAGCGTATCGAAGGGGTTCTGAAAAACCATTTGAACCTCGCCCACGGTCTTCGCGTCCCGCTCTTCGATAGGCACCTGTTCGATGTTGCGATTGTCCAGCAAAATTTGCCCGTCGGTTGCAGTTTCCAGGCCCATCAAAACCTTTGCAAAAGTGGACTTGCCACAACCGGATTCACCAACAATGGCCAGCGTTTCAGATTCATGCGCCTCAAAACTCAGGGTTTCGTTGGCCTTGACCACTTTAGTCTCACCCCCACCGAACAAGGCATTCGCAGCCACCTCATAATATTTCTTGAGGTTGTCCATTTTCAGGACAGTCCGGCCGATTTCACCTTTCTCTTTTTGCTCACCCACGGTGATTGGCGCATTCCAATCAATCTCCTGGAATTTCAGACAACGCGTATGGTGTCTGTCATTTCCCGGCACTGCTTCCATCAGGATGTCTTTGGCATCACAGCGACCTTCTTCGAAATAGTCGCAGCGCGGGCCAAAGTTACAGCCTGGGGGCCGCTCGTGGGGCAGGGGGAAGTTCCCCGGAATCGCCACCAGCGGGCGCGAGTTCTTGTCAGCTCCGGGCAACGGGATCGACCGGAACAGTGCTTGCGTATAGGGGTGTTGCATCTCGTCGAAAACATCCTTGATCGAACCACGCTCGACCGCTTCACCGGAATACATCACGCACAGCCGATCGCAGGTTTCCAGCACGAGCCCGAGGTTGTGCGAGATAAACAGCATCGAGGTACCGTATTTCTTGCCCAGATCCTTGACCAGTTCGACCACTGCGGCCTCTACGGTCACGTCCAAAGCGGTCGTTGGTTCATCCAGGATCAACAACGCCGGTTTCGACATAAGCGCCATCGCAATCACGATCCGCTGCTGCTGGCCACCGGAAAGCTGGTGTGGAAACGAATTCAGCATCCTTTCGGGGTCAGGAAGACGCACGTCTGTTACCACCTCAAGCGCGCGTGAATAAGCTTCTTCCGCACCGACGCCTTCGTGGATCATCGGAACTTCCATCAGTTGCTTGCCGATCTTCATCGCCGGATTCAAAGAGGCCATCGGCTCCTGATAGATCATTGCGATTTCATTGCCGCGAATGTCGCGCAGCTCTTCTGTGGACATTTCGCTCAGATCGCGGCCTTTGAACTTGATCGAACCACCGACTATGCGGCCGTTCTTGCCCAGGTCTTGCATTACGCCCAAGGCAACGGTCGATTTACCGCACCCGGATTCACCAACCAGTCCGACGGCCTCACCAGGTTGCACGCTAACTGAAAAATCCATCACAGCCGGAATTTCCCGCAGACGGGTAAAGAACGAGATCGACAGCTTGTCGATCTCCAGAATGGGCCCGTCATAATCCGCCAGTTTGTTCATCTTGTATCTCCTCGCGAGAGTCCGGGGGATCCCCTTCATCTGGCTAAAAATATCTCGGGGGATCCGGGGGGCTGGCCCCCCGGCCTCGATCACATCAGTCCTTCAGACTTTCTTCGCGCAGACCATCCGCCAGCAGGTTTAAACCAAGAACCAGCGACAACAGAGCCAACGCAGGCGGAAGGGCTGGGTGCAGATAGATCGACAAGAGTTTACGCCCCTCGTTGATCGTAGACCCCCAATCCGGGCTTTCCGGCGGAAGACCCAATCCGAAGAAACCCAAGGTCCCCAGAAGGATGGTGGTGTAGCCGATGCGCAGACAGAAATCGACGATCAGCGGGCCGCGTGCGTTGGGTAGGATCTCCCACAGCATGATGTACCACGGGCCTTCGCCGCGGGTCTGGGCCGCGGCCACGTAGTCTCGGGTTTTGATGTCCAGCGCCAAGCCACGTACGATGCGGAACACCGTAGGTGAGTTCACAAAGACCACCGAGACAAACACCACCAGAATACCACCCGGAATATCGAAGAGATCCAGATAGGTCGGCAGTCCCCAGATACGGTAGCTGTCGGTGTTAATGATGTAGCCGCTGGTCGAAATCAGCGAGAGATACAACCAGAGCGCAACGCCCAGTACTCCGATCAATAGCGGAGTCCGAAAGTTTGGCCGTGTATAGTACCGCGAATTCAGCAGAACACCCAGGAAGATAATTGGGAATACGAACAATACGGCGGCCATATAATTAGGAACGCCGGTCGCAACGATCTCGGGTGTGACCAGCAGGTAGAATAGCAGGATCACTGGGAAGGCCAGGATCAGGTTCGCAAGGAACGACAGAAGCGTATCCAGCCGCCCGCCATAGTAACCCGCAGGTAGACCAAGAGTGATACCAACCATGAAGGCAAACATGGTCGCCAGAGGTGCGATTTGAACAACAATCCAGGCACCCTTGACCATGCGACTGAAGACGTCGCGTGCAAGGTTATCGCCACCCAGTAGGTACCAGGCGTATTGACCCTCTTCCACACTGGCCAGAGGCGTACCCGGCACCTTGTTTTTCATGCCTGAGAGCTGAGCCAACGGGTCATGAGTGACGATCAGATCGAGCGCGCCGAAAATCCCGGTGAAAACCCAGAACATAACAAGGCCAAAGCCGATCATGCCAATAGGGCTGTCGAAAAGTTTGCCGTAAAGTCCAAGCTTGCGTTTGAACGCAATCGACATCGCATAGAGGATGATCAGCGACAGCCAAACTGGCAGGAATTGCTGGGATATGGCGCCAATGATACCGGCGCTGGTGCCCATCAGAATGCCCAACACAATATAAGCAACTGCGAGGCCCACTATAGCTAGAAAACTATAGCGCAGCGCGGCTTGTATCAGATTGCGAAGACCCGAGCTCGAACTCAGCGTTCCGTCTGGATTCACTGTCATTTGGTCTTCGGGCAGAACGATACTTGCCAGCATCCAGACAACGATGGACAAAGCCAAAAGCCCAAGCGCCAGCAACAGTAGCGGGTTGAGGAAGGCGATAGAGCCGGTCCAGGTAAGTGGTTCCATGATCTAACCCTCCTTAAGAAATGCGAATGCGCGGGTTGAGGTAGACATAGCCGATATCCGAAATCAGCTGCGTCACCAGAACCACAAAAACCGACACGACCGAAATCGCCAACAGCAACTGGATGTCGTTGTTGCCTGCCGCCTGCACCAGCGCCCAGCCGAACCCTTTGTAGTTGAACAGGGTCTCGACGATCACCACGCCGTTCAGCAGCCATGGGAACTGCAACATGATGACTGTAAAGGGCGCGATCAGCGCATTGCGCAGCGCATGTTTCATGACGATGTTCGAGAACGATACACCTTTCAGGCGCGCCGTCCGGATATACTGCGCCGTCATCACCTCGGTCATCGAGGCGCGGGTCATCCGGGCGATATAGCCCATTCCGTAAAGCGCAATCGTCAAAACCGGGAGGAAGAAGTTCTCGAAAGTCGGGTTCTCCATCGCTTGCGTGGCAGTACCCTTGAACCACTTCAAGCCGACAGCGGATGAAGTGAAAATCGCTATGAAGATAACACCAGAAACATATTCTGGGGTTGCAGTTGTGGTGATGGCAAAGGTCGATAGCGTCCTGTCGGTTGCTGAACCTTCTTTCATTCCGGCCAAAACACCTAAGATCAGTGCCGAAGGGACCATCAGCAACATAACCCAGAACATCAAACGCCCGGTTAATGCCAGCCGGTTGCCAACAACGGTTGAGACCTCATCCTTGAAGACGGTCGAATAACCCCAATACCCCTGCAGGATACCACAGAAACTGGGAGATTCTTCGGCAGTTTTCCCGGGCAGAATGCATCGGCCCTGAACGGTTCCATCTTCGTTCGTATGCCGATACGAAGGCAAGACCCCTAACCATTCACCATATTTGATAGGAGTGGATTGGAGGTAACCGTTTTTCTGCAAATAGCTCTCAACTTGCTCATCCGACATACGGAAGTTGCCCTGCGTTTTCGCAAGCTTTTCGAGGTTCGGGTAGAGGTTGGTCAAAAAGAAGACCAGGAATGTCAGGCACAGTGCAGTCACCAGCATGATGCCGACGCGCCTTAGAATGAAAAGTCCCATATTAGCCCCTGTTGGTCGGCCAGCATGAATGCCAAACGGCTTCATGCATCGCTGTTATTATGGTCGCCGTGTTCAGGACGAAAAGGCCGCGCCAGAGCGGCGCGGCCTTTGTGGTTTGGTTAGGAGATGATGCCGAACTTGTACAACTGCGGCAGGTCGGCGATGTGTTTTTCAACACCCACCATGTTGTCACGATGGTGGCGCATGGCGGTCCGCCAGTAGGGCTGGATGGTCACACCCTCGTCAATCATGATCGCCTGCAGTTTGGCCATCACTTCGCGACGCCTGTCGACATCCGCGATCGAGTTTGCCTCGGCCAGCAAAGTATCGAATTCTTCATTGGCAAAACCGGATTCATTCCACGCGACGCCTGACTTATAGGCCAGCGCCAGAACCTGAGTGCCCAACGGGCGGTGGTTCCAGTTGGTCGACGAGAAGGCGTATTTCGTCCAGTCGTTCCAGAAGGTCGAGCCCGGCAGAACCGTATGCTTGGCCTTGATGCCCGCGTCGTTCAACTGCGCGACCACCGCAGCGGTGGTGTTACGACGCCAGTCATCGTCAATCGACTGAACTTCGTGTTCGAAATCACCCATTCCGGCTTCGTCCATCAGGGCCTTCGCCCCCGCTGGATCATACGGAATGCGTGTCACAGCTGAATCATACTCCGGATGCATCGGGCCGACATGACAGTTATCGGCGGGGATGCCGTAGCCTGACATGCCCAGTTCCAAACACACTTCGTTATCAACGGCCATAGCCAGAGCCTGACGCACGCGCTTGTCGCCATAGATCTTGTTGCCATTCGCATCTTCAGCCAACTGGTTCGGGCGGATAACGATGGTAAAGCCTGATGGAATTTCGGAGCGGACGAGGCCGATGCCGTCGAAGATGTCGACAAACTCGCCGACCGATTCCCAGTTCATGTCGATCTCTTCGGCCTCATAGGCTGCCAGGAAGGCCGCCGGGTCGGTGCCGTAGTCGATGAACTCGATCCGGTCGATATAGCCGCCCTTGCCGGCCTCATAGCCCCACCAGTCAAAGCCTTCGTTGCGAACCAATACACCCTTAACACCCACTTCGTGGCTTTCCGGGATCATGAAGCCCGTACCAACGGGGTTGGAGAGCATGTCGTTCGCGTCAAAACTGCTGTGAACGATGGCGCCCGGATAGTCGGCCATGCCGGGGATGATTGTGATGTCGGGCGCGTTGCATTTCAGTTTTACGGTGTGCGAGTCAACAACGGTGATGGCACCGTCGGCTGCCTTCTGCGTTGACTCGTCGACCAGTGACGCCATGCGCGATGCCATCGAGTTACCCTCGAGCGACGAGTCACACCAGCCAGCGATGTTGCGCGCCACGTCTTCGGCGGTGAAGTCGTCTCCGTTGTTCCACTTCACACCTTTGCGGACGTTCAGCGTGTATTCTGTGGCGTCATCATTGGCTTCCCAGCTTTCCAGCAACATCGGCTTGAACGAACCGTCGTTGTTGTATTCGACAAGGTATTCAAGCCAGCCCGCAGTGAAGGTCGCAATTTGCGTCCAGTCATAGGTGCGAGGATCTTTCAATGCGCGCACTTCCATCTGGTAGCGAATGGTGCCGCCTTTCTGGGGCTCCTGCGCTGCAGCAGGTGATTGCAGACCGATCATGCCAT
Source organism: Ruegeria sp. O11 (assembly GCF_056535285.1). Classification (NCBI taxonomy): domain Bacteria; kingdom Pseudomonadati; phylum Pseudomonadota; class Alphaproteobacteria; order Rhodobacterales; family Roseobacteraceae; genus Ruegeria; species Ruegeria sp. O11. The sequence goes on from NZ_JBQERS010000001.1 coordinate 425,163, forward strand.
ATGCCGCCGGAACAGCGACGCCAAGTGCGGTTACCCGCGCCATGAACTCGCGCCGACTCAGATTGCCGTCGCGATACTCTTGAGCATGCATTTCTGCCGCCCAGTGCATCGGCTTTCCATTGATTGTCTGGTTTTTCATAGATGTCTCCCTGTGACACTAGTTATTAGGTAAAGTTCGCGTTGTGATTGATTGAAACGGGCGCTACGGCCAACGAATTGGATCGATTGACCGGGCCGCTGGCTTGTTTTCTTGACTATTGAACATCCCCATGACCTCCATTCGGCACCAGTTTCATTGCGGCGTCAATGTCGGAAATCGTCATTGATGGTACAAAAACGACATCAGGCGGAAAAGTAAGCCATTCAGGATTATTTCGTGGTGCGTTCGCAAAACTAGCCGAAAGCACCGCGGATCGAATTGACAGTCACGCTGCAAGACATTCGGTCGTTATTTTGGGGAGAAAACTAAGAAATCCAACTGCTTCCAATGCCCGAGGAATGCCAGTTACTGATGAGACGCGGCATCAATGTGGTGCCAGGATTTCATGCGGGCGCGAAACCAAGTTCGTTGTCGTTTGGCAAATTGACGTGTAGCTATTGTTGCCCGATCCTTGGCTTCTTCCTGGGACATGCGGCCTTCTAGGCATGCCATCAATTCAGGCACGCCAATGGCCTTGAAGGCTGGTAGAGAAGGGTCAAATCGGTTCTGCATCGCGGCCACTTCGGCCATGGCGCCTTGATCCAACATCTGATCGAAACGACGATTAATACGATCCAGTAACCAGCTTTTTTCGACGTCGAATACAATCGGAACTGTATTCCGAAGATCCAGAATTGGGGCAGGTGTGTCAGCCTGCCAATCAGCGAGCGGGCGGCCGGTTGCGGTCTGAACCTCCCACGCGCGTTGAACACGGGCTCGATTCTGGGTGTCGATTTTCTGCAGCGTTTGAAGATCAAGACCTTCGATCAGGTTTCTTAGTGATAATGCGTCCGCCTCGGCCCGAATTTCAGGAGGGGTTGCAGGTATCTCGGCCATCCCTTCGGTCAGCGCAGTGAAATACAGACCTGTACCACCCACAATGATAGGGCGCTGTTTTTGTTCAAGCAAAGGCGTGACGTCGCGAAGCCAATGTCCGGTGGAATAAGTCTGATCATATGCGACATGCCCATACAGCAGATGTGGGGCACGTTTTTCTTCTTCGATCGAGGGACGTGCAGATATGATGCGCCAGCAATCATAGACCTGACTTGCATCGGCATTGACGATCACACCACCGCAGCGCTGCGCGATCAAAAGCGCCAGCGCTGACTTTCCTGAAGCCGTAGGCCCAGCGATCAGCACCGGTTTGTCATCAGGAATCGGAGGCAACTGCGCCCAAAGCCGGTTCTCATTTGTATCGGCCATCGCTGATTGCCTTATCCCTGACTATCCGCATTGAACCTGCAGAGGTTTTGCTTCATTTTGCGCCGGAAAATAAACCCGTGCCAGCCCGGAGCGCAACATGAGCTTTTTCCCTTCTGACGAGACCACTGAGACCCCGAAAACAACGTATGACCGCGTCATGTTGAAGATTTCGGGCGAGGCCCTGATGGGGGATCAGGGATTCGGACTTCATCCGCCAACCGTCCAGCGCATCGCACAAGAGGTGAAATCGGTACACGATCTGGGTGTCGAAATCTGTATGGTCATCGGTGGTGGCAACATCTTCCGGGGGCTTTCTGGCTCGGCACAGGGGATGGAGCGTACGACCGCCGATTACATGGGCATGCTGGCAACGGTCATGAACGCGCTCGCGATGCAATCCGCGCTTGAGGCGGCCGGGGTCTTCACCCGTGTCATTTCGGCCATTCGGATGGACGAAGTATGTGAGCCATATATTCGCCGCCGCGCTGTACGCCACCTTGAGAAGAAACGGGTCTGCATCTTTGCGGCGGGAACCGGGAATCCATATTTCACCACTGACACCGCTGCCACTTTGCGCGCGAACGAGATGGCCTGCCAAGCGATCTTCATGGGTAAGAATGGTGTCGATGGCGTTTATGACAAGGACCCAAAAGAACACTCGGACGCGGTACGTTATGACAACGTTTCGTATGACGATGTGCTGGCTAAACGCCTGCGAGTGATGGATGCATCGGCCATCGCCTTGGCACGTGACAACAATCTGCCGCTGATCGTTTTTGGTCTGGATGAGCCCGGCGGGTTCCGCGGTATTTTGGCGGGTGAGGGCACCTATACCAAAGTCCAGGGATAGCGCATCAATTAGCACATAGACCGGGTCTAGCAGCCCGGTTCTTTTTTGGCGCTAGATATGAAAAATGTTATCAGCACAGTGACTTGACCTAATCTTTTCCGTCTGACTATCTGTTCCTGTTTGTTTGCAGCAAGCTGCCATCAGAAGGACTGCTGCCATAGCATGTCCTCTTATGGGGATGGCGGCCGGACAGTAATGCCTTGGTTGTTTTGGAAGTGCCCAGACCTTGCGCGGGCGGATTTCCGAAATGAGGCATGCGATCAGGGAGAGACGTGTGATGGGCACACTTGATATCGATTTCGTTAGGGCGCAATTCCCGGCCTTTTCTGAACCCAGCCTGAACGGGCAGGCCTTCTTTGAAAACGCTGGTGGATCTTATACCTGTAAGCCGGTGATTGATCGCCTGAACCGGTTTTATACACAGCGCAAGGTCCAACCTTATGCGCCATACGAAGCCAGCCGTCTGGGCGGCGAAGAAATGGATGAAGCGCGGATGCGGTTGGCCGCGATCATGGGCGTCGATACGGATGAACTGAGCTTTGGCCCCTCGACGACTCAGAATACCTATGTTCTGGCGCAGGCCTTTCGTCAGTGGATGCGGCAGGGTGATGCCATCGTTGTGACCAATCAGGACCACGAGGCCAATACCGGCCCGTGGCGTCGATTGGAAGAAGACGGTATCGAAATCCGCGAATGGCAGATTGATCCGGACAGTGGATCGCTAAACCCACAGGATCTGGAAAACCTGTTGGACGAGAAAGTCCGCCTCGTTTGCTTCCCACATTGCTCAAATGTCGTCGGCGAGATTAATCCAGTGACCGAAATCACGGCGATAGCGCATGCCGCGGGTGCGTTTGTCTGTGTCGACGGAGTTTCCTATGCGCCACATGGCCTGCCGAACGTCGGTGATCTCGGGCCCGACATCTATTTGTTCTCAGCCTACAAAACCTATGGCCCGCACCAAGGCTGCATGGTTATTCGACGCCCTTTGGGTGAGATGCTTCCGAACCAGGCCCACTATTTCAACGGTGGCACGCTCTATAAACGGTTTACTCCAGCCGGCCCTGATCATGCGCAGATCGCCGCGAGTGCTGGCATGGCCGATTATATAGGTCTGCTTTGCGATCATCACGGCGGGCCGGAAACCGGGGCGTCTGCGCGCGGTGGATTTGTTCATGACCTGATGCGCCGGCACGAAATTGCGTTGCTGCAGCCACTGCTCGATGCAGTCAAAGATAGGAACACTTTGCGTTTGATTGGCCCGTCCAAGGCCGAACAGCGCGCACCGACGGTGGCGTTAAGCCTAAACAAAAAGGCCGAGGCTGTTGCAGCCGAGCTTTCCCAATACGGGATCATGGCAGGTGGTGGCGATTTCTATGCGCATCGCCCTCTACAGGCCATGGGGATTGATCCAGATCAGGGGGTCCTGCGGCTCAGCTTCACGCACTATACATGTCATCAGGAAATTGATCAGCTTTTGCAGGCGCTTGACCGCGTTTTGTGATCCAATTTTTGTACCGGTTCGTATTCTTTTAAAAACAAGAGGCGGATATGGATTCCGGGCGTTCTCCGATCATTTTATGGTTCAGGCGCGATCTGAGATTAAGTGATCATCCGGCGTTGACGGCGGCGTTACGGTCGGGTCGCCCGATTGTACCCGTATTTATTCTGGACGATCAGGTTCAAGCATTGGGCGCAGCGCCCAAATGGCGTCTGGGGTTGGGTCTTGAGGCTTTTGCAATGACCCTTGATCAGATCGGCAGCAATCTGATCCTGCGCCGGGGGACTGCGCTGAACGTCCTGCAAGGTCTGATACACGAAACCGGAGCAGGAGCTGTATTTTGGTCGCGAGAGTATGACCCGAAGGCGATCAACAGGGACATGCATATCAAGGCGAGCTTGAACGAACAGGGGATCGAGGTGCGATCCTTTGCAGGGCATCTTTTGTTCGAACCTTGGACGATTGCGACCAAAGCGGGGCAACCGTTTCGTGTATTTACTCCGATGTGGAGGTCGGTGAGCGGACGAGATGTTGCGATGCCAGAACCGACTGCTGCACGAATTGCCAAGCCAGAACTTTGGCCTTCTTCTGATCGGTTGTCCGATTGGAATCTGGATCAGGAGATGCAGCGTGGCGCGACGATCGTACGACCGTTTGTCCGTCCTGGAGAGGCTGCGGCTTTGGATCAGTTGGATAGGTTTCTGGAAAATATTGATCACTATCAGGAAGCGCGAGATCGATTGGATCAGGTTGGTACGTCTGATCTTTCAGAATACCTTTCGTTAGGCGAAATCGGGCCGCGCACAATATGGCACCGGGTGCAAAACGCGGATCGCACTGGTTCGCGCGGGGGCGAGGCCTTTCTACGGCAGCTTGTGTGGCGTGAGTTCGCTTATCACCTGATGTACCATTGGCCGCATCTCCTGACCGACAATTGGAAACCTGAATGGGATGCGTTTCCGTGGAATACTGATCCCGACACGCCTGAAGTCCGCGCGTGGAAGTTGGCGAGAACTGGGGTGCCACTAGTCGATGCGGGGCTAAGGCAGATGTACGTGACCGGGCGGATGCATAATCGTGCACGGATGATTGTGGCGAGTTATCTAACCAAGCATCTGATGACGCACTGGAAAATTGGTGCTGATTGGTTTGCCGATTGCCTGATTGATTGGGACCCAGCCGCAAACGCGATGGGATGGCAGTGGGTGGCGGGTTCCGGGCCAGACGCAGCCCCGTATTTCCGTATCTTCAACCCAGAAACACAGCGCGAGCGATTTGATCCACATTCGGATTATCTGAATCGTTGGATTGCTGAGGGTCGGTCTGACCCGTCCCCAACCGCACGCGCCTATTTTAGTGCCATACCGCGGTCTTGGGGGCTTTGTCAGGAAGACAGCTACAGCGCTCCAGTGGTAGGGCTGAAAGAAGGTCGCATCCGAGCATTGGACGCGTATGAAACCAGAAAAGTTCCGGTAAGGAACTGAAAACTTGCCATAAACCGAATCCCGTCCTAGCTTTATTCTGCAACCGCAGAGGGGAGAGCGGATGTTCCTGACGAGCACCGAAGGGCAGGAGGACCTGCCAAGATATTTTGCACAAGTCTTCAAGATGCTGAGCCGCATGGAAAGCGGCCGCCTTGATATCGCTCTGCCGGATGGTCGGGTTTTTCGGGCGGATGCACCTAAAGCCGGTCCGGTTGCCCATGTGGATATCCATGATCCCGACGTCTTTGCCAGGCTGCTACGAGAAGGAGAACTGGGGTTTTCGGACGGCTATCTGGAAGGCGACTGGAGCACACCTGATCTGCGCAGCTTTATGGACTTGGTACATTTGGGAACTGAAACCGTTTATGACGATTTCACGGGCAAGTTCCTGGTTCGCGCCTACGAGCGTCTGAGGTTCTGGTTGCACCGCAATAACCGGTCGCAGGCGAAGAAGAACATCTCGTATCACTATGATCTTGGAAATGATTTCTATGGTATGTGGCTGGATGACACGATGACTTATTCCAGCGCCATTTTTGAGACCGGGCAGGAAAGCCTCGAGAATGCGCAGACCGCGAAATATGCCAGTTTGGTGGATGAAATGGGGGCCAAACCTGGGGATCATATCCTTGAGATCGGGTGCGGTTGGGGCGGCTTCGCCGAATATGCCGCCAAAGAGCGCGGGCTCCGAGTCACTGGATTGACGATCAGTCAGGAACAGTTGAAGTTCGCGAAGGAACGCATTGAAAAGGCTGGGCTATCGGATCTTGTAGATTTTAAATTACAGGATTATCGCGATGAACAGGGACAATATGACGGTATTGCATCAATCGAGATGTTCGAAGCGGTTGGTCGGAAATACTGGCCAGCATATTTTAACACTGTTCGTGACCGGTTGAAGCCCGGTGGGCAAGCGACATTACAGATCATAACAGTCGCGGATCACCGCTGGGAAGTTTACAAGAATGGTGTTGATTTCATACAGAAATACATATTTCCGGGTGGCATGCTTCCCGCCCCGTCCATCCTGAAAGAGCAGATAGATCAGGCAGGGCTTCAAGTAGTACGCTCAAAGGAATTTGGCCAAAGTTATGATCTGACACTGCGCCGCTGGTACGACACCTTCAACGCCAAGTGGGACCAGATTTCAGAACTGGGGTTTGATGAGCGTTTTCGCCGCATGTGGAATTATTATTTAACTGCATGCGGCGCAGCCTTTGACACCGGCAATTGTGATGTGACACAGATCACTATAGCTAAGCCAAGTTGAAGAACGGAACTACAAATGCCTACAGCTTCCCGCCTCGTCGCCGCGTTGTGTCTGCTGGTCATTGCGTTCCTTGTTTCAAGTATGATCATCAACAATGGTGAAGAGGGTAAAAGCTATGGCTGGTTCACATATGTGAACATGTTGTTAGCGGTGGCCTGTGGTTGGGTTATCATGGGCAAGCGGGCAGGCCGGGGTTGGACGGCTGCAGTTAACAATGGTCTGACTGGTGTTGCCGCGCTGGTTTTCTGGGGATTGTTCGTTCAAGGCACCTACGAGATGTTTAGCCAGGCGATGCGCCATCGGTATGGTGGCCCATTTGAAGCCTTGCTGGAAATCTTCAAGATCGGAGTGGCCTATGGTGAACAACTGCTGCCCAGTGAAATTTTGATTACGCTTGGTATTGGTGCCGTGGTCAGTGGGATACTTACCGAAATCGCCTTTCGACGCTGGCGTTAAAACGGATCTGCCAAGTCAGGGCTCCTACTTTGTCTAACCTGTTTTTCTACGGCACTTTGCGCCATGCGCCTTTGCTGGAACTCGTGATGGGTCAATCTGCGGACGAATTGTCGGCGAAACCGACAATCTTAGCTGATCACGCGGTGTATTCAGTAAAAGGCCAGCCTTTTCCAATGATCGTTGCTGAAAAAGGCGCAACGGCAGATGGCGTATTGGTGCAAGGATTGGGTAAGGACGAGCTTGCCCGATTGGCCTTTTATGAAGGCGGCTTCGAATATGATCTGCGCCAGCAAACGATCGAAACCAGCGAAGATGGGAATCATCAGGCATTGGTGTTCTTTCCCGAATCGGAGGCATGGAAGACCGACACTCTCTGGGATTTTGAGGCATGGAAAAATGATTGGAGCGCTTTGTCGATGCTGGCGGCGCAAGAGGTTATGGCCCAGTATGGGTGTGTTGACGCCTCGACGATTTCAAATAGTTTCCCTGCGATCCTCACACGGGCATGGGCCAGACTCGCAGCGCGTCAGCGAAGCACCGGAGATGCCCGGGACACCAAGAATGATGTCGTAATCCACCAACGCAACCACCCTTATGTCAACTATTTCGGTATCGATGAGATAGAGCTGCAGCACCGTCAGTATGATGGCAAGATGGGGCCTGTATTGCACCGCAGCGGCTTGATGCAAGGATCTGCAGTCATCGTCCTGCCTTACGACCCCAGGCGCGATACGGTTTTGCTGGTCGAGCAGTTTCGCGCACCTGTGTTCTTGATCGACGACCCCGAACCATGGATGTGGGAACCGGTCGCCGGTATGATTGACCCCGGCGAAACACCCGAGCAGGCAGCGTATCGTGAGACACAGGAAGAGGCGCATGTTTCTCTGTCTCGGCTGGAATATGCAGGTGGTGCCTATACATCCAGTGGATCGTCAACCGAATACGTCTACCTCTACGTCGGGCTGGGTGACCTGACGACGACTGTTGAAAGTGGTGGTCTTGCCACGGAAGGGGAAGATATTCGGAGTACAATTCTGCCGTTTGACGAATTCATGAACATGGTTGATTCACATGTTTTCAAGGATTTACCGCTTCTTTCTCTGGCACATTGGCTGGCACGAAATCGCGAACGTCTGCGCGCATAACTATCCCGGCTTGTGATCAAGTCAGGGCGACTGTAAATCTGCTGCAATACCATATGACAAGAGGACGCCATGCGCATTGCGAAAGACCTTGCCGACGCGGTCGGTAAAACACCCTTGATCCGGTTGCGTCGCGTCAGCGAAGAGACAGGATGTGAGATCCTCGGCAAAGCCGAGTTCATGAATCCGGGTCAATCCGTCAAAGACCGTGCGGCGTTGTTCATTATCCGCGATGCAATTGCGCGCGGAGACCTCAAGCCCGGTGGCACAATTGTCGAGGGTACGGCGGGTAATACTGGCATTGGTTTGGCATTGGTCGGGGCCTCAATGGGTTTCAAGACGGTGATCGTCATTCCTGAGACTCAATCGGAAGAGAAGAAGGACATGCTCCGACTTGCCGGAGCTCAGCTTGTGCAGGTACCTGCTGCGCCTTACCGCAATCCCAACAATTTTGTGCACTATTCCCGCCGCTTGGCTGAGGAACTTGCCCAGACCGAGCCCAATGGTGCCATCTGGGCGAACCAGTTCGACAATGTCGCTAACCGGCAGGCGCATGTGGAAACCACCGGCCCTGAAATCTGGGACCAAACCGGTGGCAAAGTTGATGGCTTCGTCAGTGCGGTCGGTTCGGGTGGGACCCTGGCGGGTGTCGCCGAGGTTTTGCAGCCCAAAGGCGTAAAAATCGGATTGGCTGATCCGATGGGGGCAGGCCTTTATTCTTATTACACTACAGGTGAGATCGCGATGGAGGGCGGCTCCATCGCCGAAGGCATCGGACAGGTTCGGATAACGAAGAACTTAGAGGGGTTCACCCCTGATCATACCTGGCAGATCACCGATAATGAGGCGTTGCCCTATATCTTTGATCTGCTTCGCGAAGAAGGTCTGGTGATGGGTGGATCAACCGCGATCAATATTGCGGGCGCTGTACGTCTCGCGAAAGAGATGGGGCCGGGGCACACCATCGTGACCGTATTGTGTGACTTTGGAACGCGCTACCAATCCAAATTGTTCAATCCTGACTTCCTGCGGGAAAAGGAATTGCCTGTTCCGGATTGGATGACCGAAGCACCGCGCAGCATTCCCGGCGTATTCGAGGACGTGTGATGCTGCGACAGGTCCGCCTGTTTCTGTTTCTAAGTTTATTCTGCCTGATCGGGCTGGGTGGGATCGCATCTGCCCAGCTCACTGACCGGCAGAGTGAATATTACCAGGGCTGGGTCAGCACGGCGGATCGGGCGGAATCTGTGATTCGCGCGAACCGGGCATCGAATGCCGCATTAGAGAATTTGCGCTCAGAAATAAACGGTTACCGCGAAGACTTTAACATGGCGCGCGGCGCAAACACGGATCGTATTCAGACGCTTGAGGGCCAGCTAAAGGCACTTGGCGCGAAGCCGGCAGATGGCGAGACCGAGCCTGAAGATATTGCAAAGCTACGCGCACATCTTGAAGAGCAACTTAACAGTTTGCGGGTGCCGCGCATAATCTCGGAAGAGGCTTTCAGCCGGGCCAACGGGTTAATCAGCGAAATCGACCGGATCATTCGTGACCGTCAGAAAAAAGAGATGCTGGAACGCGGGCCATCGCCTTTCAACCCCGTTTACTGGGCCCCAGCCTGGATCGACGTCAAGGAAGCGGCGCAGAGCCTGATCAATGAAACCGTCACGAATATGCGGTCTGACATCGTTCATGAGCGCATTCGTGAGCGTGGTCTCGGCATTTTCGTTCTGTTGGCCATATCTGCGGTATTGCTGCTATTTGGGCGCAAGTGGTCCGAAAAAGGGGGCGCTTTTCTGCGTTCTCTGGGGGGGCGCGGAAGTGGAGTCTGGACCTTCGTCGTCTCTCTGCTGCGCATACTGCTGCCTTGGTTGGGCGTTCTGGCATTGGTCACGGCGATCGTGCAGACTGGTGTTCTGGGCTTGCGCGGTACGTTGCTGATTCAGAATATTCCTTATTGGGCTGCCATCATCTTCTACTTTGACTGGATCGGTCGACAGGTCTACCTGATGGGGGCCTCTCAGAATTTCAAACGATTGTCGGCAGGCAGAATTCGAGAACTGCGGGTCTATATCGATCTACTGGCCGTCATACTCATTTTGCATGATCTGGTTTTGCTATTTGAGCAGATTGAGAATATTTCGGACGCAACACGAGCAGTTGTTGGTTTCCCGATCGTATTGGTTACGGCGCTGCTGCTGCTACGTGTGCGTCAGGTCCGCCAATCAGAACCACAGGAAGAGCAAGCCGATTCAGAAACGTCTCGCAGAGCGGCTGGTTTTAGTCAGTTGATTGAATTGCTGCGGCGCGCTTTGTTCATACTTGGGATTGCAACACCGATACTGGCCGCGTTGGGGTATACCAATGCCGCCGAAGCAATCGTTTTCCCAGCCGTGAAAACACTGGTACTGATCGCGGCGCTTGTGATCATACGACGGTTTATCACCACGATTTACGGTTGGTTATCGGGGCAGGGGGAGGCCGCGCGCGATTCTCTGTTTTCGGTTCTTGTTGGGTTTGCGCTGGCGATATTGTCGCTGCCTATTCTGGCGCTGTATTGGGGCGCTCGCGAGACAGACCTGCTCGAGGCCTGGTCACGATTGCTGCTGGGATTCGATATCGGCGGCGTCACGATTTCACCCAGTAATTTCCTCACCTTCGTTGCAGTTTTTGCCATCGGATACACATTGACCCGCCTTCTGCAAAGCGGGTTGCGCAATTCATTGCTGCCAAAAACCAGTATCGATCCCGGCGGGCAGAATGCCATCGTATCGGGAACCGGCTATGTCGGAATATTCCTGGCGGCGTTGGTCGCCATTGTTATTGCTGGATTTGATCTTTCCTCCTTGGCGATCGTGGCTGGTGCCTTGTCGGTTGGTATCGGTTTCGGTCTGCAAACCATCGTGTCGAACTTTGTTTCAGGGATCATCCTGCTGGTCGAACGCCCGATCTCAAAAGGCGACTGGATCGATGTCAACGGCATGATGGGATATGTTCGTGATATCTCGGTCAGGTCCACGCGGATCGAGACTTTTGATCGGACGGATGTGATCGTTCCCAACTCAGACCTGATCAGCGGAGTGGTCACCAACTATACCCGCGGCAACACCATTGGCCGGGTGATCGTTCCTGTCGGCGTGGCCTACGGTACTGACACCCGAAAAGTCGAAACCATTTTGGGTGAGATCGCCAATGGGCATCCGATGGTTCTGGCCAACCCAGCGCCGAGTGTGGTGTTTCAAGGATTTGGTGCGGATTCACTGGATTTTGAAATTCGGGCAATACTGCGCGATGTGAACTGGGTGCTATCGGTCAAATCCGACATGAACCATGAGATCAATCGCAGATTTGTTAAAGAGGGTATCGAGATTCCGTTCGCTCAGCGCGATCTGTGGCTGCGAAATCCTGAGGTGCTGACGGGCCAATCTGAGGAGGCTAAGCCCGACGAAGACCTATCTACTGCTGCCCCTTCCGCAAAGCCTGCCGATTTGACAGCTGATGATCTGGACTCTGCCGGAGACGCAGATGCAGACGCGGATGGCGACGGTCGCTAAACGCGACACATCAAGCATTTTTCCCAAGTGATTATCGGATTGTTACATTTCGATGTAGTCTGAATTTAATTTGAAGGAGGAATTTCGATGGTAACTTTCTCACACAGCCTTGTGCGTATTGCAGTTTGGAACCTTGCAGGTTTCAACCCGGTTAACACAAGTCTGGGCATACCGGCCAATAGTGAGCGGGTCATCCACCAGATTGAAGGCTTGGCTCTGCTTGATGCCGAGTTGATCACGCTGGTCGAGGTTAGCCCAATAGAACATATCAACCGGTTGGCAGCGGGTTTGGCGGACAAGGGCTTGGACTATCAGGTCAAGATCCTGCAGCAACCCAACGGTAACATCCACATTGGATTTCTCCACAAACCAGGGGTTTCTGTAACGGAGCTAAAGTTGATTGACGGCTCGGAAGGTAATGATTCCGGCGGGCGTCAGGCCCTTATCGCCGATGTGCAGGTCGGCAAGTTCAAAGCCAAACTGATCGCGGTGCACCTGAAATCCGGCCGTGACCGGCCTGAACAACAGATACGTGATAGCCAATGTAAGATCATCGGTGCCAAGATCGCCGAAATCCGAGCGACACCGGGCCTGACTCAGCGCACGATCCTGCTGATGGGCGATTTCAACATGATCCCCGGTCAGGACGTCAGCAATTTCCACCATCTTGGTGGGGATGACATGATGGACTTTGTTTCGTGCTGGGATTTGCAAGACCGGTTCTCGCATATTCTGGAAAAGGGTCGCGCCAACCTGCTGGACGGGTTCGCTGTTTCGCGAACCTATTCCACCGACTATGTCCGCGGCAGCCTACGGTTATTTCCGATGCACTGGACGATGAATATGGGGCGCGAAGCCTTCAAGGACGAGGTTTCAGACCATCTGCCATTTGTCGCCAGCTTTCGTATATTTTGAGCCACCTGTTTTTACGAATGGGGCCTTGCGCTCGGTTCAGAAATTCGCATAAGTCACCTCTACCGGAGAGGTGGCCGAGTGGTCGAAGGCGCACGCCTGGAAAGTGTGTAGGCGGGAAACCGTCTCCAGGGTTCGAATCCCTGTCTCTCCGCCACTATTTCAAGCTAAAATTTAGCGGGTGCTTAGCTGCCCAGTTGGTCTTCATTAGTTTGATAACAACGCAACGACTTGACTTGTTTCAGATCTTTGTCGCGTCTTCGAAGGCAATGAAACAATAAGAGATCGACCTGTCGGACAAGAGCGCGAATTTGCAAGCTGAAGCGTTTTGGATTCTAGTGCGTCTTCGATCAGACACAGATGCCCCATCAGCAAACCAGCCGATGCTTTGGCTTCTTCTACAGCAAGGCTATAGAGTGAGAACTGCGGGCCGCTTGCGTCAATTTGCAAATCAAAGCCCACATTTCGGGACCACGTGAACCAATCGTCGTTCCAGGTCTGGTCGTGCAAAATCGGTATCTCTCGGAAACCGTTTGAACAGTGCGCTCGGTCCAGAAGTGTAGGGGCGCAAACTGGCGCGATTACGTCTTGTGCCAAGGCAATTTGGTTTGACGATCCGTCCGGAACCGCGAAAAATATCGACAGATCAAACATCTCTCGCGAGAGACTGGGCGGAGTTTCCATAGCGGTGACAGAGAAATTGATCTCCGGCAATTCTTTTCGGATCCGTCGCAATCGTTTTGGAAGCCAGAGCTGGGCAACGGCGGGCAGGGCAGCGATATGAAAATCAGCGTTTGGTTTGAGGTCGCGCAGGGCACGTGCTGCATCAGCCATTTGATCAAAGGCAGCGGAGAAAACCGGGACAAGCGATTGCCCCTCAGGCGTGAGCTCAACGCCTTGCGCGTTGCGTCGAAACAGCGGTGTACCGGCCCAGCCTTCCAGTGCCTTGATATGCTGCGAGATCGCCCCGGGCGTAACGTTCAATTCTTCGGCTGCAGCAACAAAGCTGACGTTTCTAGCCGCCGCTTCAAAGGCCCGCATCGCATTCAATGGAGGGCCTTTGGGGCGCTTGGGGGCAACACTCATTGCACTAGCCTTAGTTTTTCTACACCAAGAAATATCATTTCTGCTTTGCGATGTCACGCGACTGCCGCCAATGTGGCAAAAACTAGGAGGATGTCAGATGACACTTGCACAAAGAGACTGGGTGCCCACCGCAAGCGAAGCACTGGTTCAAGATATCGCAAAAAAGGCGGAATCGGCATCTTCAGATGACCTGATGGTGCGGATCGAGCATCTTGCAGAGGAAAACCGCCGCATACACGAGCAAGAGTGCTTTAACCTGAACCCTGCCACAAATGTCATGAACCCAAAGGCCGAGGCGCTTTTGTCTTCGGGGATTGGGTCGCGGCCCTCGCTGGGCTATCCCGGTGACAAATATGAAATGGGTCTGGAAGCAATCGAACAGATCGAGGTTATCGCGGCGGAGCTTTGCGCCGATGTTTTTGATACTCGGTTCGCTGAAGTCCGGGTGCCCTCTGGGGCGATTGCCAACCTCTATGGCTTTATGGCGACCTGCAAAGCTGGCGACACTATCATAGCCCCGCCTGGATCAATTGGGGGGCATGTGACACATCATCTGGCGGGTTGCGCGGGTCTCTTTGGCCTGCGTACCGTCGAAGCTCCTGTAAACGCTGATGGCTATACCGTCGATCTGGATCAGTTGAGAGCGTTGGCAAAAATCGAACGACCAAGGCTGATCACCATCGGCGGCAGTCTTAACCTGTTTGAACATCCCGTCGCCGAAGTGCGTGCGATAGCTGATGAAATCGGTGCCAAGGTTATGTTCGATGCGGCCCATCAATGCGGCATCATCGCGGGGCGCGCTTGGTCCAACCCGTTGAAAGAGGGTGCACATTTCATGACCATGAGCACTTACAAAAGCCTCGGAGGACCGGCTGGGGGTCTGATCGTAACGGATGACGAAGAAATCGCAAAAGCGCTGGATGCAATCGCTTTCCCTGGCATGACCGCCAATTTCGATGCGGCCAAAACTGCGGCGCTTGCTGTCACGATGTTGGACTGGAAAGCGTATGGTTCTGCCTATGCGAACGAGATGATTGCGATGGCCAAAGCTCTCTCCAACGCATTAGATGTAAAGGGTGTTCCCGTCTTTTCTGGAACACAGGGCTTCACCAACTCTCACCAGTTCGCGGTATTGGCTGCCCCATATGGAGGAGGTCAGGCCGCATCTAAGCAGCTTCGCAAATGCGGGTTCCTCGCTTGCGGTATTGGATTGCCGGTGGAATTAGTGGAAGGCGATATGAACGGTCTTCGTATCGGCACACCAGAACTGGTGCGGTGGGGCATGACCTCTGGGGATGCCGAGCGTTTGGCTAATTTGATAACGCGTGGCCTGGGTGGGGAACAAATCCTGTCAGAGGTATCCGCATGGCGTCGTGAATTTGACACGCTGCATTATGTGAACTGAGAACAGGATGGCCGACTATGTCGCTGAACATTGTCGGCCACGCCAATCTTTGTTGGTTGAGCCAATGCAAACTGCCTATCGCAGATCAAAAACGGTAGGTAGCACCCAACAGCGGACCGGATTGATCAAACTTAAAGTCGTTACCATCGATGTCGTGGTCAAATGAGATATAGCGATACCCACCCCGGATCAGCCAACGGTCATTGATTGCGTAGTCGGCAGTTAGAAGAACTTGCCATGTTTCGCTCCCGCTCCGGAAACCGCCATAATCAATAAACCCGGTACCAGACCATTTGTCAGAGAACCTGACACGTGCGCGGGCACCAATCACAGGATCAGTCCAGCTTGCATCGACCGTTGTTCGGCGCCCAGGGGCAGCACCGGGTTGCAGGTCGAATTCAGTTTCGGTGCTAAACCACCTAAAGCCGCCGACGATATCAACATATGCGTCTTGATCGTCATAGACCCGATATCCTGCATATCCGCTCAGAAACTGAGTGGTGAAAGAGGTGTCCAAGCCCGAGCTCGCCGGGCCAGGTGTGTCGCTGCTGAAAGACAGATTTGTATAATTGTAGTCTGCCAGGAATGACCAACGCCCATTGGTCGCTCCGAATGCAGCCATAAAGGCAAAGTCCAAATTCTCCAACGCGTCGGAAAAGCTTAGCGTGCCATCTAATGTGCCCAGCGGGGTATCCAGCGACGTTTCTGTTTCCGGCATGAACAGGTAGATTGAGGCCTCGTATGACCAGTCGGACTGTTGGGCCGAGGCCATTGACGCCATTGCGCCCGCCAATGAGATTCCAAGGAGTGGTCCTCTCCAATTTCGTGTCGCACCCATTATTGCTCTCCCATCAAAGATCTTGTTTCCAATTTTCGTTACTGTGCAGCGAAAATCCGCGCAGTTTTGACTTGCGGTCAGGCTGCTTCATCCTCGGTTTTGCCAGAACCAACGCCAACACGATTGATATCAGTGCTGGGAAAGAACTCGGACCAGACATGCCAGAACATGCCTGCACGTAGAGTTTCGACCCGCTGTAGTTGCCCTTGATCAGACATTCCCCAAAAGTCGCATTTGGTCACGGGTTGCCCGCTGTCATTGTACCAGACGCCTAAACTTTCATATTTCGGATCAAGGCTGACGACGACATCCCGACCTCCGACTGTTGCGTTAACGATCCAATCGTTGTCGACGACGAAATCATCGGTCCAGCAGGTGGCATCCTGCCCAATGGTAATCCCCCAGACATAGGTTTTATTCGGCAACCGGTCGTCTGAACGATCCATGTTGTCCATCACCGGAGCGTCTTCCTGATGTTGACGGCCAATCCCCCACCCAAAGGTGATTTCGGTCATCATATCAAGCAGGCGCAGCAATGGGTTTGGGGAAGGTTCATTCAGGAAAACCTCTCCATCCGGGTAGGCTTTCTGAAAGCCACGAAATGTCATCCGGTAGGTAGGCCACGGCTTCATCTGGGCCTCGGGCCGGAGAGGGCATGCGAGGCCATCTGTGTTTGGGTTCTGGTCCGCTTCACGAAAGCCATATATCTGCTGAATCGGCTCGCCGCTTTCGTTGTCGCGCAGGATCAGGTTATTGCCGTGCTGGGCGAGAACCTCGAGATTCAGGCGCTTACCCTCTATTCTTGGAGTGTACCCCTGACCGAGATTGGCCATGGCACAATACGTCATGACGACGTCCTCTCCACCAAGCCCTTTTTCATTACCGGCAAGATGCGGTCGCATGATCTGCGCGTCGGGGTGTGCACGAGCGTGGCCGTTGTTGTCGATCACCATCACGGGCGCGGTCGGCCCCACGTATTTACGGGCCTCGTCAATGGGGAAGTACTGCGCGGTATTTAGTTGGTTTCTCAGTCCCAGATGAACCCAGACGTAGGGGAATCCATAGAAGAAAAGGACCAGCACTGCCGACACCAGCCACAGCCAGAACGGACCTGCACCAAGTATGAAATGTACAAGTGTTGCGACAGCAAATGCACCCAACCCAATAGCGATCAGGCGATATTCATGACGGATGAAGCGCACCATATTCTCGCGCTTCACTTTCAGCAGCATCTGGGACACATCGCCAAGGTCTCGGAAATAGATGAACCCGATCCCGAGTGATCCGATCAAACCCAGTGCAAAAAGAAGTAGTCCAATCATGTCATGATCCTATAGTCTTGAGCGCGTGATTTCCGTTGCACGGTGTTATTGCTGAGCGGATTGGCGTTTGATCAGGAAAGCCTCGACCGCTTGCTGGGTTTCCGGGCGGATGTTCTCGATCCCTTCATATGGCACACCATACGCTGGCGCGGTGTCGGGAAATTTCTCTTTGCGGGCCATATGTCGGCCAAGAATGCGTGCGAATTCCTGCCCTCCCCAGGCGCCAACCTCGGTTGAGACTGAATATTCCTCGCGCGTGTCCCGGTAGAGATCAAAGAACTTTGCCAAAATAGCGCTTTCGCCAGGTCCCGGCAGTTTCAGCTTAAGCTGGTCCTTCACGATCGCCTCAGGTTTGTTCACGGAATAGACGATGACGTGATCGCGTCGGGCCTTGGATTCGTCAGCAAACAACAGGGCGGCAGATTGGTCCACGCCATCCACCAGACGATCCCGCGGAATATACTGATCTGCCCCGGCAAAGCGCGACAGCGTTGTATAGAGGTCCGAGACATGGATGATGCTGTTGAGCAACCCGTCAGCCTCGATCATGCCGGGCCAGCGGATGAAGGCGTCGACTCGGATACCGCCCTCGGTCGTATCGCCTTTGCCGCCCGCATAGATCAGCGGGGTGAACCCGGATTGCGGCGCGTATTTGGTGAAGTGGCCGTTATCCCCCATGACCACAACCACGGTGTTTTCCGTTAAGCCCAGTTCTTCGATGCGCGCAAACAAGTCGCCCAGCCACTGATCCAGTAACTGCATCTTGTCGACATACAGACCACCATTCACGCTCTCTGGTCCTGATCGCCCGGCCCGGGTGTTGTCCAGCGGGATCATCGGCCAGTATTGCAGGAAAAACGGGTCTTCCCCACTTGCGAGGCGATCCAGTTCTTCCATCGTCTTGTCTTGAAATGCCTGGTTCATCTCATCGTATTTTGCAGCGTTCCAGCGCTCTCCGGTTTCCATACGAATTTCGCGGATAGGCCCGCCGGTTTCCCCTTCGATGACCGTCATCATCGCGGCCGAGTCCGGCCGGAACCAGCCGTCTAGCGTGTATTTGTCGTCATAGTCCCGGATTGCGACCGAGACCTGTTCTTTGATCGCATCATCATTGAAGATTGTCAGCTGGCCTTGTTGGTGGATGGCGTGCTGGGCATAGTCAAATCCCTGATTCATCGCCCAACTTTCGGCGATATCACCCATGTGCCATTTGCCGACATGGCTGGTCGCGTAACCCGCCTGCTTCAGAATCTCGGCCAGGGTGACTTCGTTTTCCGGCAAGCCAAACCCGGCAATGTCCACCGTTGTATCGCCCATACCCATGCGCACGGGCAACCGCCCGGTCATCTGCGCCACGCGGGTCGGCGTGCACGAAGGTTCGGTATACATACGCACCATTCGCATCGCCTGATCTGAAAAGTCGTTGATATTCGGCGTCTCATAACCTCGCACCGCGTTGAGCTCGGGAATTCCCATGTCGCCGAAGCCCATATCGTCGATCAGAACGCTGATTATGTTCGGGGGCTGCCCATTGTTGCTGTCGCGAAAAGCGGCCAGAGCTTCATCAACAGCGGTATCATCCTGTGCCCATTGTTCTGCGTGTTGTGCTTGCAGAATGTAAAACTCGGCGTCGTGTTGGATTGTCTTGTCTTGTGCCAGTGCGGTCTGCGCTGCAAAACTAACAGACATAGCCAATACCCCTGAAATCTTCATCCCATATTCCCCGGTCATCTGCTTGGTGGAAGGCAAACGCTTTTGCAGCTGCCTTCACATTTAAACATTATCATATGTAAACAACAATTTCTGTAGATTTCAATTTTGCCAACCCATGAACACATCACGGGTCAATTCTGATTCCGGGCGCAGGTTGTCGATGCCCTCATAGGGGATGCCGCGCCCGATCTCGGAATGCGGATGTTTGGCGATCATTTTTTGATGGCGTTTGATCATGTCCTGAAACGAAGCTCCGGCCCACAGCGAGTACCCAACCAACGGGTGCAGTTCACGTGGATCGCGATAGATGTTGAAGGTCGGGGCTGCCGCACCGGGTTGGCCGGGCGCGGGCAGGTGCATCTTGAACTCCTGCTTAACCACTGAGCGCAAAACAGGGCCTTCGTAGACATACACATAGTCGCGTCGACCATGACCTTCACCATTCAGCAACAGCGCCGTCTGATCGATCCCGTCGATGATGCGGTCACGTGGGATATGATCAGTCGCACCTGCAATCCGCGCCATGGTGGTGTAGATGTCCGACACGTGAAAGATATCACCGGCTGCGCTGTCCGCTTCGATCACGCCGGGCCAACGTATGAACGCGTCCGTGCGTACGCCGCCTTCTAGATGCTGGGTCTTACCACCGCGATAGATCAGCTGATTAAGGCCCGAGGTCCCCTCGTAGTGGTACATCAGCCCATTGTCGGCCATCAGTACCACAATCGTATTGTCGGCTTCTCCGGTCTCTTCAAGCTTGGTTAGAAGATCACCAATCCATCCATCCAACAGCTGCAGTTTGTCGGCGTGAAAGCCACCATTGCGAGAGAGGGCCTTATCCGCATAGACGAAATTAAGGGGGTAGAGAGGCCAATATTGCAGAAAAAACGGTTCTTCTTCGGCTGCAGCACGTTCTAGCTGCTCAAGGGCCTGACGTTGATAACGTTCGTTCATCTCTTCGTATTTGGCTTGGGTCCAAACCTCGCCCGGTGACATGTCCACCTCACGGGCAGTACCGCCTGCTTCGGCCTCGACACCGGTTACCAACCCGTATGGCTTGAAACGTTCGTCCAGAAGAAACTGATTGTTCTGCCCCTCAGGCACATATCCAAGCATATTGTTCGCACGCATCGCCTCGGGGGTCATGAGGCTTAGTTGAACCTGTTGATGTAGGGGAAACGCTGCCCAGTCGAAGCCCTGATTGTGCGGGTAGGCTTGTTCGATATCACCTTGATGCCATTTGCCGACATGTACGGTTTTGTAGCCAACTTCCTTCAATATCTCGGGCAGGGTTACTTCACTAGCAGGCAGGCCTTCGCCCACCAACGCAACTTTGACTTCTGTTACCCCGGCGCGGACAGGGTGGCGACCTGTAAGCATGGCAGTCCGCGTCGGTGTGCAGGATGGCTCGGTATACATGCGCATCAGCGATAGGCCTTCGGTGGCGAACTGGTTGATACTGGGTGTCTCGATGCCCATCACGTAATTCATCTTGCGGTCACCCATCTGACCAAAACTGATGTCATCGATCAGAATGTACAGAAAATTGGGTGGATTACCGCCATTCGCCTCACGAATTTCGGCTAACTTTGCGTCGATCTCGGCATCCTGTGCGTCCCACGCATCGCCGAATTGAACGCGCAGATAGTTGAACTCGCCGTCGTGAATGATAGGAGACTGCTGGGCAAATGCCGCTCCGGTGGTCAGAGTTAACGAAGACAGGATGCATATTAGTTTCATTTTAATCTCCGGGTTTGCCACAATTCTGAGGCATTTTTTGAGCTTCAACTATTCTGGTTTCGATACTGCAGCGAAGATCGGCGAGGGTTTCGGCCAAATCGGCTAGGAACCGAGATTGCTGAGGCGTGTTTGAGTGCTGCAAAAGAGCGATTTCAGTAAAGATCTCTTGGTAATCCAGACATATCCGGTCAAATTCACTGTCCTCGGTGCGTAAACTTTGCAGAAGATCAGCGTGTTCAGGGAACTGTTCCGCAATGAAATCACTCTCGACCATCGGCAGCACTTTCGAAGCTGGTTGCTCGGTCAGCATGCGCTCAGCAGGAATTTTCTTGAACGTAATAAGCCGCATGCTACGGTAGCAAGGTAGCTACAAGTTCTTATCATGAAAGGATAGTTCTTGACCGGCACGGGGGATGGAAAGCAACACGACAACAGGCGTAACTTCTCTTCTGAAGATGTACGTTCTGCGCTAGAACGTGTTTTAGACTCGGCAGGATTCAAGGGATCGGCCCGGATGCGGTCTTTCTTGACCTATGTCGTCGACGAGGCTCTTGCCGGACGGACCGATGAAATTCGCGCAAAAACGATCGCGATGGATGTTTATGGCTACGGCGCTGACGAGCTGACAAAACGCGAAGGCGTTGTGCGGGTAGATGCAGGTCGGGTGCGACGAAAGTTGAAGGCCTATTACGGTGGAGCCGGCGCGTCTGATCCGATCATGATATCGCTGCCCGTTGGTCGTTACGCACCTGAGTTCAGACCGGGCACGGGCCAGTACCGAAAGTTAACAAATCTGTGGCGTACAAGTGTGATGTCGGCGATTGCCATCATCCTTGTTGCGTTGGGTGGTGTCGGTGCCACCATCCTTACAAAGCAATGGTCATCAAGCGATGGGCAGGCCGAGCAGACCACGATCTATGACGTGTCTCCGGCGCGGGTCGAAGCGATGAACCTGTGTAGTGCCGGACAGGATGTGATGTTTCCTGTTGTAAACTTGCCGCGCCTGAAACCCGCGTTGTTGATCTTTGAAACTGCGATTGAGCGTGATCCGCTTTATTTCTGCGGATACGCGGGGGCCGCTCAGGTCGAAACCATGCTTGCAATTCTTCAGTCTTCCGATCCTGCAGCCAGTGATATGCTTGCTGTGGCAGACGAAAACAGTGCTCATGCGCTAGAGATCGAACCGGATGCGGCATGGGCACTTTCATCGCGCGCCTGGCTGGAGTTTGGATTGGGGAATTATGAAAAGGCTACGGCGTTGTCCCGCAGGGCGGTCGATCTTGCACCAAGTGATCCACATATAGCTGAATTTGATGCGCTAATCTCGCTTTATACTATGAACTTCACGTATATTATTTCGCAATCAGAGCGATATAAGAAACTGGCAGAAAGCAGTGGTGGGCTTGTGTTCGGGAACGTGCTCGGGTCAGCTCAATTTCATTCTGGTGATTTTGCAACCGCGATCCGAACCTACGAAGAAACTATCGCACGTGGTGGCCCCTTCGGCCCAATTTCTGCGGCATATTTGATGGCGGCGCGCTGGAACAACGGAGAGCAGACCGAAGCGCGTCGGCTCGCAAGTGTTTACCAAAAGACCTGGCCCGATTTTCCACTGGAAGCCTTAAAGCGGCGGGTTTTCCAACAGTCACAACCGGTCGACGCACTTGTCGAAGCGATGAAAGCCGCTGGAGTAGTTATGGAGCGGAACCATGCGCCTCTTACAGCAGACTGACCTGCTCTGGAATTGGAAGTTTTGTCATTCGTCCTGCGCGACCAGCCCCAAACCGCGTAAGTAGATACCGATCCCACTTTCGAGCAGGTCTTCAGGAGGGAAGGGAGAGCTTGCACCGGTATTGCGTGCATAAAGTTCAACGACACCGTGACTCATCGCCCAAATGTGAGCACTGAACATTGACGCAGGGGGTCTTTTCTCTGGCGGTATGTGTTGAGACAAATCGCCAGCAGCTTTTTCCAGCACATTCTTTGCGCGATTGGCGGCGAGGGCCAATTCGGGCGTTCGGTTTAGGGATATACCGCTTTCGAACATCGCGATGTAGTGGCCTGGGTGCTTGCGTGCAAAGGCTAGATAGGCGCGCCCAGTGGCTTCAAATGCTGCCAGTGCCGACGGTTGCCCCTTGTCATAGGCGAATTGCATCAGGTCAGCGAACATCTCAAAGCCTTGTCGCGCGGCCTCAGCAATCAGATCTTCGCGCCCTTCGTAATGTCGATAGACCGCTGCGGGCGTCACCCCAGCCGTCTTGGCGGCCTCGGACAGTGTAAATCCGGTCGGACCTTTTTGTTCAATCAGAGACAGGGCGGCCTCGATCAGGGCCTGCTTCAGATTTCCGTGGTGGTATCCGCGCTTTGTCATCCCGTCCTCAAGTGCTTATACGGGTATATACGCACAGGTCATGACCTAATCCAGCGCAGTTCGTGTATTGCCCCATACCAAGTTCAGGCATCCCAGATTTCCGGTCCACCACTGATCTTTTTGTCTGGCTCGCCAACCACGTCGGCATCTTTGCCATCATAATCCAGCCCGCTAAGCACTGTGCGAATGGCGGCCAGCCGAGCGCGTTTTTTGTCATCGGACCGAATGATCGTCCAAGGACAATCTTCGGAATGGCTGCGGGTCAGCGTTTCGGAAATTGATTGGCTGTATTCGTTCCACTTGTGCAGACCAGCTATGTCGATTGGGCTGAGTTTCCATTGCTTCAAAGGGTCGGTTTCGCGGACAAGAAAGCGGTTTAGCTGTTCTGAGCGACCTACATTCAGCCAGAACTTGAACATGTGGATCCCGTCATTCTTGAACCCCATTTCCAGAGGCAGAACCTGTCTGAAGAACCGCTCACGCTCATCTGTTGTGCAAAAACCAAAGACGTTTTCAACGACGCCCCGGTTATACCAGCTGCGATCAAAGAACACGATTTCTCCGGCAGAGGGCAGGTGTGAAATATAGCGTTGAAAATACCACTGGCTGCGTTCAGCATCTGATGGTTTGCTAAGTGCAACATTGCGCGCGCCCCGTGGATTAAGGTTTTCGCGGAACCTTTTGATTGTCCCACCTTTCCCCGCTGCATCGCGTCCTTCGAACACGATGGCGACGCGCTGATCAGTGTTCTTGACCCACCGCTGCATCTTGACCAGCTCGATCTGCAAACCCTGCATCTGTTGGTCATATTCCTTGCCCTTCATCTTTTTCGGGTAAGGGTAGGTCGGGTTCAGAATTTCCCCTTTTTGGGCCTGCTCAATGACCGATTGAACAGTTTTGGGCGCGTCATTGCGAAAATAGCTCTCGATAGCGCCATGTTCTGATTTGGTCATGTGCGGCCTCGCCATAAAATCCATA
Source organism: Ruegeria sp. O11 (assembly GCF_056535285.1). Classification (NCBI taxonomy): domain Bacteria; kingdom Pseudomonadati; phylum Pseudomonadota; class Alphaproteobacteria; order Rhodobacterales; family Roseobacteraceae; genus Ruegeria; species Ruegeria sp. O11. Next base: position 449,190 of record NZ_JBQERS010000001.1, read on the forward strand.
ACTTACTATGGATTACGGATGGGGTTAACGCAAACCCGCACGTGCGGCGGCACGGTCGATTGCGGCTGCGACCTCCGGTGCGGCAACTACCTGAGGCATGTGACCGACACCGTCCAGTTCGACCAGCTCCGCACCTGGTATTTGCTCTATCAGGCGCTCAGAATGCCAATCCAGCCCAACGGTCGTATCGGCGGTGCCGTGGACTATTTCAGTTGGAACCGTAATCTCGTTATAGCGGGGTTGAAGTTCGGTGATTTCGTCCAGCAGATTTGCTCGCTGTTTGGCATTTGCATGCATCGATGCGCGGCGCATGGTCAGACCGGGGCCGAAATGTTCCGCATAACCTTCGGGGGCTACTTGCGGCGCAAAAACCTGATCCAGTGCTTTCGAAACGAACCAGTCAGGAACGAAGGCGCTGACCAACGGCAGGCCAAGTGCGTTGCCGATGGTTGTTGCGCCCATTGTGTTGAATGCGTCCAATGGCGTCTCCCAGGGGGTAGCTGCAGGAGCGATCAAAACGAGAGCGGCGATATTGTCAGGTCGTGTGACTGCCCAGGCAAGTGCGACTGACCCGCCATAGCTTTGCCCAGCAACAACGGGTTTTTCAGCACCAAGTTCTGAGGCAGCTTTCTGTAGGATTTCTGCTTGTTCAACAATGGTTTCTCCGTCTGGGTTAAAGCTTTCAGAATAACCTAGCCCAGGGCGATCGAATACGATGACCCGATAGCTTTCTGCTAAGATCGGTGCCAACGCAAATGTCATGTCGCGCGTATTCCCGCTGGAACCGTGGATCAGCACGACATCTGGACCTTCGCCCATGACGACGGCATGTACAGAGATACCATCGACATCCAGGATCTGACCTTCAGGAGGAAACGAAGCTTCGGCACTGCCTTCGCGTTGCGTTCCACGCCAGGCAGTGACTATGGCAACGGCTGCTAGCGCAATGCCAATTGTTATCAAGAGTTTACTGGCCAATTTTTTCCAAATCAAAGGGGGTTGTCTGATAGATGGAATTGATCCAGTTGCCATAAAGCAGATGTGCGTGACTGCGCCAGCGGTTCTGCGGATGCTGGCTTGGATCATCGTCTGGATAGTAATTTATTGGGACATTGATCGGTGTACCGTTGGCAACGTCCCGGTCATATTCCTGCTTAAGAGTGTCGCTGTCATACTCGAAATGATTGAAGATATAGAGCGCCCGATGTGCTGGATCTTCGATCAGGCAGGGGCCCACATCATCGCTGCCAAGCAGTGTGATCAGATCAGGTACCGCGTCGATTTCATACTGCCGCATCTCGGTCCAGCGGCTTACAGGGATCACGCAATCGTCAGAAAAACCACGTAAAAATGGCGATGCTGGCGCAAGATTTCGATGCCGGAAACACCCGAAGGCCTTTGCATTCAGCATATGTTTTTTGACATCGTGAAAATGGTTGATCATGGCCATGCCACCCCAACAGACGCCGAAGGTGGAATGCACATTGGATTGCGTCCACTCGAACACTTCACGGATTTCGTCCCAATAGGTGACATCAGCGAAATCAAGGTGCTCGATTGGGGCACCCGTAATGATCAACCCATCAAATTTCTGGTCCTTTACCTCCTGAAAAGGATGGTAGAATTCGGCCATATGCTCGGCAGCGGTGTTTTTGGTCTGATGCTCGGTCATACGGATCAGCGAAAGTTCGATCTGCAAAGGTGTCGCCCCGATCAGACGCGCAAACTGGTTTTCGGTCTGAATTTTCTTGGGCATCAGATTCAACAGGCCGATCCGCAAGGGGCGAATATCCTGCCGTGCGGCCTGATCTTCGGCCATGACCATGACACCCTCATTGGTCAGGACGTCAAAGGCGGGCAGGTCGGAAGGAATTTTAATCGGCATTTGGTCACGCTGTTGAAACTGCGAAAGAAGTCTGGAACTTATGCGGGGTTGGCGCGGGCCTCAAGGGTGCGTTCGATCAACTCATCGAAATCACTGCTGTCGCGGACCTTGGCGATATCGTCGGCGGCGATTGTGACGCCCCAGTTTCGTGCCATCGCTTCATATCTCGGTTGTCGGTGCGCCAGCGCTTGCGCATAGGTCCAGCGTATGAACGCGTCCGGATCGACCGCGGAAGCTTGGCAGTTGTTAAGTGCAAGGTATTCATCCCAGACCCGCTGCAGGAACTCGGCTTGGTAAGACATGGGCTTTGGGGCCTTGTCGAAGCGTTTTACCAATTCCTCAGTATGGGCCTCGTCGCCCTTGATCCAGATCATCAGCGTCTGACGCGACAGTTCGGACAGGACCTGGTCGTTCGGATCTTCGGGCTCGACCCACTCGCAGATAGAACCACCGGTATCGCAGATAAAATGCGGATAGCTGTACAGGCGCTCGGCTCGGTCGATAAAATACTTGGTATCCAACAGGGCGTGAATCTCTGCTAACCGGAACTGTTCCTGGCGAATCCAGTATTCCGAGATTTCAAGTCCACCAAGCGCGGGATTGCCGGGTTTGCCCAGATAGGCGGAGACGGGGGTCAGGTTTTCGAACGTGATGTTCGATCCGATATAGATCGAATCCGATAGCAGAAGCTCGCGCAGAAAGGGCACTTTCATCGCTTCGGCCTTGGCGTTGTCGGCGATGTATTCGCCCATGTAGCGTGTCCCGATCCGGTAATCGATCGAGTAGTGGAACCAATCACCCGCATCCCGAAGAGTGTTCGAGACATAGGATTTCCCCAACCCGGACATACCGAAGAACAGTACTTTCTTTCGCGCGGCGTCGCGCCAGTCCTTTGCCGAGTTGTAGATCATGCGCCACCATCCCTTGTTTTGCATTAGCTAAATCGGGCTGATCGCGGCGTCAATTGTGCTGCTGTGTTCCGCAATGAAAAGAAGGCGTGTAATTGGAAAAGCCCCACCATACCAAGGCGGGGCTTTCCGATGTGTTTGCTGCCGCTGGGATCAATCCAGGGCGTAAGTCACCTGAATGCCAACGCTCCATGCACTGTTGCCGGTGAAAGTGGCGCGGTTGTCGGGACCCGTACCGTTTGCCGTGGCATCACCGATGTCGGTATAGCGCACGCCGCCGGAGATTTTGGCTTTCTCAAGCGAATAGGTGCCACCCAGACCTATGCTCCAGAAACCATCTGTCGGGCCGAGGTTGGAAACCGAGTTCCCTTGCGAACTTTCGTAGCCGAGAGTTACGGCGCCCGAGAATTCGTCGGTGAATTGGTAGCCCAGACCAAGCGAATAAGTCCAAGTTGCTTCTTCATAGTCGACGAGGTTTATACCTGTCAGGCCGGTATAGACGGGCGGTGCGTAAACGGTTTGTGGCCAGTCAACCCAGCGCACCGAGCCGAACAGCAATGTTCTAGGCGCGACACCTGTCTGGAAGTCCAGATTGACGGATTGAGGTGTTATAACCTCGGTCGATGAGTCAGCGCTTACACGACCTACAGTTGGGATGCCCGGCGGAAAGATGAACCCATTTATTACGTCGTTCGATTCAGTCTGTGAAAGATCGTGAGTAATCTTCGAGTTGTAAGTCAGAGCTACGCGCGCGGCGATATCCGGACGCTCCCAAGCGACGCCAACAACATATCCAAAGTCAATCTCTGCGTCTGTTTCAACACGGTATGCACCAGCTGTGGGCGTGGCACCTGCGCCAGCGATTGGTACTGAAACGCTTGCTTTCAGGCGCTGTGCCCTCACGCCACCAATTACGCTAAAACCATTGTCCAATTTGTAACGCAGCAGCGCTGTAATCGCGTCTGTATCAGCCTCGGCGCGAAGAACGTCGGTGGTGGTTCCGGGAAGACCCGCAAGCGCCAATACGTTCTGGGATAGCGGATAATCCGCCGAATAGTCGATATCTGCACCGAAGGGCTGATCATAGACCAAAGCGAAGTCGAGTTTCTCGGTTAACGAAGTCTTGTAGGCCAGATGTGGCGTGAAGAAGCTGTTCGAGACATTGCCAGAGTCGACTTGTTGACCAAATGTAGGGCTGCCTGGGATCTGGTCTTCCATTGAGCCACTGACATCAGGCTTGGTATAGCCCAGTCGAAACTGAACGGCAGATCCTTCTTCAAACAGAATGTTAACGCCCTGACCGCTACGATCTAGGCCACCTGCCTGCACACTGGTTGCCCCGATGCACAACGCGCATGCGTGAAACAACGATCGTTTCATATACTTCTCCCTACACTGTCCTGCGGCCTGTAATGCTCATCCCATCAAACGCACCCGGCCTTGTTACCGGCTTTTACTGTCTTAAACTTTAAATTTTGGTCAATTGGTGACGGAACGTTACTCGGTGTGCGCACGCTGCACGGGTGTTGCGGATTTGTTACGATTTTCTGACCAGACGTTCAGGAAGATCCCCGCAAAGATGACTGCCGCACCCAGGAGCGTCCACTGGTCCAGCGGTTCATGATAAAGGATCATGCCCACTATCGCGATGGTCGGAAGGCGTGCAAAATCAAAGGGTACCACGATTGTTGCTGGAGCGATCGCGAGAGCATTGGTGATACAATAATGCGCAAATAGACCAGCTACGCCGACCAGCAGAAGAAACGGCGCGGTATTTACGCTAGGTAATGAGATCTGTCCGTCATAGGCCGATGCGATGAATCCAAGGCCCGCCTGAATCAGAGTCAGCCAAAACATGATGCAACCGATGCTCGCGAACCGAGTAAGGGTTTTCGTCGATATCGTCGTCAGAGCAAAGAACAAAGCGGACAATGCTGCGGCAATCACTCCTGGGCTGATCGAGGCCGCGCCAGGACGTGCTACAATGAGTATTCCGGCAAATCCGATTAGTGCTGAGGTCAACCGAAGCGCGGTCAACCTTTCTTTCAACAGCAATGGTGAGAGGAGTATCACCCAGATCGGTTGGGTAAACTCCAGCGCGAAGACCTGCGCAAGAGGAATGACCGTCACCGCATAGAACCAGAGGTTTTGCCCCGTAAAATGCAGTACATTTCGAACGCCATGTAAATCTAATCGCCGTGTCGAGACTTGATCCCATTTGCGCGATATCGTCAGAAAAAAAGCGACAATGCAGATCCCGACGAGGCTGCGATAGAACATAATCTCGAAAGTATCATGAGTTACGCTAAGTTCGCGCCCGGCAATTGCCATCGATGAAAACGAGGCGATTGCTCCGGTCATCCAGAGCGCGGCCTTGCCGATCTGCATTGAGTTGCTGCTCATGAAACTTGGTTTACGTCCCGACGTATGGCAGGCCGACTTAATGGTGTTTCACGAGACAACGCAACGAATAATAGCCGTGTCAGAATTTTTGTGCTTTGCGTGTGAGCGTTTATTCCCACTCGATGGTACCGGGCGGTTTCGAAGTGATGTCGTACGTGCATCGGTTGATGCCTTTGACTTCGTTGATGATGCGTGTTGCCGTTTCACCCAGGAACTCGTGACTGAACGGATAGTAATCAGCGGTCATGCCGTCGACCGATGTCACCGCGCGCAGTGCGCAGGCATAATCATATGTCCGTCCATCACCCATCACGCCGACTGTTCGCACCGGAAGAATGGCGACAAAGGCCTGCCAGATCTCGTCGTATAGCCCATGTTTGCGGATTTGATCGATATAGATAGCGTCGGCTTCGCGCAGAATGTCGAGCTTTTCACGAGTGATTTCTCCAGGGCAACGGATTGCAAGGCCGGGGCCGGGGAAGGGGTGGCGACCGATGAAACTGTCGGGCAGACCCAACTCGCGACCCAAGGCGCGAACTTCATCCTTGAACAGTTCTCGCAGGGGTTCGACAAGCTTCAGGCCCATTTTCTCGGGCAACCCGCCCACATTGTGGTGCGATTTAATGGTGACCGAGGGACCACCAGAGAACGAAACGGATTCAATCACATCGGGATACAGGGTGCCTTGTGCCAGAAACTCGGCACCATCAATGGTGTCAGCGTGTTTCTGAAAAACATCGATGAACAGTTTGCCGATGATTTTCCGTTTGGTTTCAGGATCGCTTTGCCCGTCCAGCTCGCCCAGAAACAACTCGCTCTCGTCAGCATGGATCAGCTGGATATTGTAATTGTCGCGGAACATTCCGACGACCTCGGTCGCTTCGTTCTTGCGCAGCAGGCCATGGTCAACGAAGACACAAGTCAACTGATCACCGATTGCCTCGTGGATCAGGATTGCCGCGACCGAACTGTCGACGCCACCTGAGAGACCGCAAATGACTTTTTTGTCCCCGACCTGCTCGCGGATTTTCTCGATCATTTGCTCGCGATACGCGTCCATGGTCCAGTCGCCCGAGAATCCTGCCAGTTTGACGAAATTCTCATATAGTTTGGCACCCTTGGGAGTATGGTGCACTTCCGGGTGGAATTGCACGGCATAGAAATGACGCGACAGGTCTGCCGTTATGGCATAGGGCGCGTTGGGTGAGGTGCCAAAGACTTCAAAGCCCGGCGCGATTTCACTGACGTGGTCACCGTGGCTCATCCAGACCTGCTCATCACCCTCTGCGAACCAGCCATCAAGAATGTCCAACTGGTTCTGAGGCGTCACGAAAGCACGCCCGAATTCGGCGGTGCCGTGACCGCTTTCGACCCGGCCGCCCAGTTGCTGCATCATCACCTGCTGGCCATAGCAGATGCCTAGGATTGGCACGCCATAGTCAAAAATTTCCTGTGGCGCACGGGGCGAACCCTCTCGTGTAACGCTGTCCGGACCGCCCGAGAAAATGACAGCTTTGGGGGCCATCTGTCGGACAAAGTCCATCGTGACGTTCTGATAAGGATGAATTTCGCAATAGACATTCAGTTCGCGCAGGCGACGGGCGATTAGCTGCGTCACCTGGCTGCCGAAGTCGATGATCAGAAGGCGGTCGTGGGATGCTTGGGTCATGACTGGCTATTAGGTCGCAAGCCTTGCTTGTGCAAGCGCAATGACGTCAATTGGTGACGGAGGCACTCAGATGACTGACCTAATTCTCAGAACTGCGGAACCAGGCGACGCAAATGCGATAGAAACCTGTATTACAAGCGCCTACGCCGATGCGATCAGAAAAATTGCCGATATCCCGGATGTGGCAAGCGGAATCGAGGGCGATATTGCGAACCGAAATGTCCTTGTCGCAGAAGAAGGTGGGCAACTTTTGGGTGTCATTATTTATGGTCTGAAGTCTGGCGTGATGATGGTCTTCAATCTTGCCGTTGTGCCGCAAGCTCAGGGGCGGGGACTCGCAAGAAAATTGCTTGCTGCTGCTGAAGCCGATGCGCTGACGGCGGGGTTGTCCATGCTTTGCCTAAGAACGCATCGACTTATGGGAGCAACCCGCGCCATGTATACACATCTTGGCTGGCAAGAAGTCGAGGTGACCGGGAACTCGGTCATGATGCAGAAGAGTGTGACGTGACGTGCAAATGTGTCTGAAATAGCGATGCTGCCAGTTCATGTCGCTTTTACCTCTATTGCGCCGTAAACTACCTCTGGCATCGTGGCTCGTTGATGTAACACACTTGTCGAACCAACCAATAAACGGGATTTTCTCATGACAGAGGCAAGCACCCGGCGCAGAGCACGAGGTGGCGGTGGCGCCGCCCGCCGGGCCGAGCGCACGGCGGTAAAGATCGAAACCGCAAAATACATCGAACGTAACATTCCCAATTTCGAAGTCCTCAATGAAGAAGCGCTTGAGATCATCGAAACCAACGCGGAAACTGTGCTGGCCGAGATCGGTGTCAATTTTGTTGACAATCCGGCGGCATTGGAACGTTGGCGCGAGGCTGGTGCCGATGTCGATGGTGAACGCGTGCGTCTGCCGCGCGGACTGGCGCGTAAATTGATCAAATCCGCACCCAGCGAATTTACTCAACATGCGCGCAACCCTGAGAAATCAGTCGTCATTGGCGGTCGGAATCTTGTTCTGGCCCCGGTATATGGCCCTCCGTTCGTGCGCGATGCGCAAGGCGGCCGTCGCTATGCGACCATGGACGATTTTAACAAGTTCGTGAAATTGGCCTATATGTCCAAATGGCTGCACCACTCGGGCGGCACCGTGTGTGAGCCGACGGATATTCCGGTGAACAAGCGTCACCTGGACATGTTGATGGCCCACATGACCTTGTCGGACAAACCGTTCATGGGCTCCGTCACCGATCCTTCGCGAGCGCAGGATTCGGTTGAAATGTGCGAGATTCTCTTTGGCAAAGAGTTCGTGCAGAACAACACGGTTATGACCTCGCTAACCAACATCAATTCGCCGATGACATTTGACGATGTGATGATGGGTTCGCTTGAGGTTTATGCTGCTAACAACCAAGCCTGTATCATCTCTCCTTTCATCGTCGGTGGCGCAATGGCACCGGTATCAGTCGCTGGTACGCTGACGCAGGTTCTGGCAGAAGTTATGGCCGGGGTGGCATATAGCCAGATCATCCGTCCGGGGGCTCCGGCGATTTTTGGGGCTTTTGTTTCATCGATCGACATGAACTCGGGCGCGCCGACTTTTGGTACTCCTGAAGCATCGCACGTGACCTATGGTGCGGGTCAGCTAGCACGTCGTTTAGGGCTGCCATTCCGGTCTGCAGGTTCGTTCTGCGGCTCGAAGCTGCCCGATGCGCAGGCGGCATACGAGACCGCAAATTCACTGAATATGGGTCTGATGTCAGGCGTGAACTTCATGTTGCACTCATGTGGCTGGCTTGAGGGCGGTCTGGTTGCCGACTTCGAGAAGTTCGTCATGGATGCCGATCAGTTGGGTGTTCTCCACGGTCTGGCCAAAGGCGTCGCATATGACGAAAATGCTCAGGCTATGGATGCGATCCGCGAAGTTGGTCCGGGAGGGCACTACCTTGGGTGCGCACACACGCAGGCAAACTTCAAGGAAGCGTTTTGGAAAACCGATTTGCTGGACTACAAGCCGTTCGAAACCTGGGAAGAAGAAGGCGCGCGTGACACACGGACGCTGGCATCGGCACGGGTTGAACATCTTTTGGCCAATTATCAGCAGCCACAACTTGATCCTGAGATTAATGCGGCGCTGGACGCATACGTTGCCGAAAAGAAAGCATCCATGCCGGATGCCTTCACCTAATCACTGAAATTGCGCGGCGCGACTGGTTTGATACAGTTGCGCCTCGCCATTCAATGCGATCAGCAAATCCAGATGACGCACCAAAGAATAGGCCGCGTCTTCTTCTATCCGCTGTGCATTCACTTCGCGTTCCAGCTCTAGCAGGCGCATCAACGCAGCGCCCGGTCCCGGAATCGATCCATAACCCAGAAGACGTTGCAGATGACGATCGCGATTATAGTCCTGCGCCCCGATCTTGGCAGCACGAGCCAGCAGTCGCGGGCGGCGGAGTGAAGTAATCAAGGTCATCAGGTCCTGCACGGCAGTATCCTTTTCGTTCAGTTTCACTGTCTGAAATGTGACACAACCTGGGCGGGTGTTGCCTTGATGTAGTTCGCCTCGAACTATGGTTTCACCACTGTTTATCTTTTTGAATCAATTCTGCGCTGAGCCGTCTGTGATTAACGAACGAGTAACGAAAGCACCTCTAGTTAGATTTGGTTAACTAAGAATCCGACGGCTAAAACTGTCAGTTTGTTTTGTCGACAAGGGCGAAGAAATATGGAAAACAGCGTGGCTTTCACCGTTCCGGCATGGGTTCCCGAAGGAGCACAACGATATCTTGACCATACAGAATCTGGGCGGTCGATACGGGATATCGCGCGGTCGGCTGGATGCCATGCCTCGACCATATTGCGACAGATCCGCAAGGTCGAGATGCGTCGCGATGATCCTCTGGTGGACGCCGCGCTACAATCACTGGCCCAATCGCATTTTTCACCCACGGAATTCAAAAAACCTGCGTTTGCAGTCGTAACATCCGAAGAGAACCGACCAGAATCTCAAAACGCAAAGTTTGATCGAGAGGCGCTGCGTGTTCTGAGACGTTTGTGAGAATCCGGTGCTGTGCTTGCAGTGGCCGAAGACATGGATAAGGCTGTAGTGGTTCGGGACAACGGTGAAGGCGGGACCACCAAAACAGCAGTTGTGGATTGCCGAACAGCGCAGGCGCTGGCGTTAAATGACTGGATATCGTGCGACAATCCCGGTCGGATTTCACGATATCGTATTTCAAGTGCAGGACGCACGGCATTGAGTCACTTGATTGCCGAAGTGGAAAACCGGGCGCGCGCTCTGAATGAATTTGGCATGGCCGAATCTCAGAGTTCATTCACGCCCGCAAACTCGGGTACATATTCCTCAAATCAACCCAAGGTTCGTTATAACACGGTCGAAAGCCCCCTGATCGCATTGGCGCGTCGACGGGACAAGAGTGGTAAGCCGTTCCTTGATGAGACATTGGTCGGCGCGGGTGAGCGTTTGCGTGAGGATTTTGAACTTGCACAGATAGGCCCTCAGATCACGCAGAACTGGGATCGCTTTCTGACCTGTGGAGGGCGCGGAGATTTCGTTTCAGATGCCCATATTGGACAAGGCCATTCCAGTGCCAGGGACCGTGTGACAAAGGCGCTTTCAGATTTAGGGCCGGGTTTGAGCGACGTTGCCTTGCGTTGTTGCTGCTACCTTGAAGGGTTGGAGTTGGCGGAAAAGCGCATGGGCTGGTCGGCGCGGTCGGGCAAGATCGTTCTGCGTATCGCTTTGCAGCGGCTAAAGCGACACTATCAGGATCAGGCCGAGCAAGACCGCATGATCGGCTGAAATCCTATTAGGATGGTCTTGAGTAACGGGCTGCAAATGATAGTCAGAGGTTATGAATTTTACCATTCGACAATTGCAGTATTTCCGTGCTGTCGCTGAACAACGAAACTTTGGTCGTGGTGCGCAGGTTTGCAATGTTTCGCAGCCTGCGCTGTCCGTTCAGATCAAGGCACTGGAAGACGCGATGGGAGGGCCACTTTTCGAGCGGCAAGCGCGGGATATTTTGCTGACCCCACTTGGGCGAGATGTGCTGGAATACACACAGGATGTACTGAATGCGGCAGCGCGTCTGGATCAATTCGCGCGTGATCAATCTGGCGGGCATCGTTCCCTATCGATTGGAATAATTCCGACCGTTGCCCCGTACCTTCTGCCGGGGGTGCTGGCTGGGTTGCGCGCGTCAGATGTCTCGTTAAAAGTGCAAATTCGCGAGGCCCGCACTGAGCGACTTCTTTCAATGCTGCGCTCAGGTGAAATTGATGCGGCTATACTAGCGCTTCCGTTAGGCAGCGAAGCCTTTCACGAAGAACCATTATTCGAAGACCGCTTCTTGCTTGCAGGAAGTCAAGCCCGGCTGGACCGGCTAACGATCAGCCCCGAGGCGTTGCGGCCGGTGGACCTTAAGGCGGCTCAGTTGATGCTGCTTGAAGACGGGCATTGCTTGACTGATCAGGCACTTGAAGTTTGCGGGCAGGATCGCACCAGCGGTCAGATAAATATGGGCGCGTCATCGCTTGCGACATTGTCTCGGTTGGTCGCGGAAGGATTCGGTATGACCTTGATGCCAGAACTCGCAGCGCAGGCCGAGACAGACGCTGTGCCTGGCCTGCGGTTGCTCCGGTTTGGCACCCCGCAGCCAGCCAGAACCATCGGTTTGGTGCGTCGCGTGTCGACTGGTGCGGAGGAGTGGTTCAATCGGTTGGCGCGGGTGATCCGTGAGGTTGGGGAAGACGTGGTCTCGGGAACCCGTACCTGACAAAAAAGGCTCGCCGATATGGCGAGCCTGGTAGCGGTTTAGCTGATCGGATTATGCCAGCGCTGGTTCGCGGGCCTCGTCCAGATGTTTCATCAGATTCTCTGGCGACGACACGCCATAAGGGTCTTCGGGGCAGTTATCCATCAGGCCGGGCTCTTCAAACCATGCCTCAACCACACCGTCATTGACGATGGCCGCATAGCGCCACGAGCGCATGCCAAAGCCCAGATTATCCTTGTCGACCAACATACCCATCTTGCGGGTGAATTCCCCGGATCCGTCAGGAATGACTTTGACATTTTTCAGCCCCTGATCCGCAGCCCATTTGTTCATGACAAAGCTGTCGTTGACAGACATGCAGTAAATTGCGTCGACGCCTTTGGCCGCGAAATCAGCATGACCTTTTTCAAAACCGGGCAACTGATAGGTCGAGCAGGTCGGGGTGAATGCACCCGGCAGCGAGAACAGGATGACGCGCTTGCCTGCAAAATAATCTGCGGTTGTCTTGTCTTCCCAGCGGAAGGGATTGGGGCCTTCTATCGCCTCGTCGCGGACGCGGGTGTGGAAAGTTACGTCAGGCAGTTTTGCACCGGTTTTCATCATCAAACTCCTGTGATTCACATGTGATTAACGTGAGGGTTAGAACGATTCCAGAGCGGCTTCAACATTAGATATGCTGCACTTGCGATATATCTTATTCGCATGTAAATTGATTGAAAATAGGTAATAATATGTGATTTATTCGAGGCTTTTGCTGCAGTCGCGAATGCGGTCCGCATAGCGGCTATGCGCCGCTGGTGTAACCAACAAAGTCAGTTTATGTTAAGCACCAAGCAAATTGACCCGAAGTCAGGAAAGCCAGCCGTGCGTGATCTGAAAATACCCGAACAAAGACACCCCGAAAAAGCGCATCGGCCTGATAATGCGGCGCCGCGCAAACCTGCGTGGATTCGTGTCAAAGCGCCTGGTGGCAAAGGGTATGCTGAAACGCACAAGATCATGCGTGACAACAATCTGGTCACTGTTTGTGAAGAGGCTGGTTGCCCGAACGTGGGCGAATGTTGGAGCCAGGGCCACGCCACCATGATGATCATGGGTGAGATTTGTACGCGTGGTTGTACCTTCTGCAATATTGCGACGGGCAAGCCGGATACGCTGGATGCGTTCGAGCCAGGGCGCGTGGCGCACGCGGTGCAAAAGCTGGGCTTGAATCATGTTGTTATCACGTCGGTCGATCGGGATGACCTGCTCGATGGCGGCGCAGACCACTTTGCACAGACCATCCGCGCGGTGCGACACCGGTCACCCAAGACAACAATCGAGATTCTAACGCCGGATTTCCTGAAATGTGATCCTACGGTTTTAGAGGTCGTCGTCGAAGCCAAGCCGGATGTGTTCAACCACAACCTCGAAACAGTACCAGGGCTATACCCTGAAGTTCGCCCCGGTGCGCGTTATTTCCATTCATTGCGCTTACTGCAGCGGGTGAAAGAGATGGATCCGTCGATTTTCACCAAATCCGGAATCATGGTCGGGCTTGGCGAGGACGAGCAACAGGTCCGTCAGGTCATGGATGACATGCGTGCGGCAGATATCGATTTTCTCACAATTGGTCAGTATCTGCAGCCAACGCCCAAGCACCATGGCATTGATCGTTTTGTCACACCCGAAGAGTTCGCGGCCTATGAAAAGGCTGCTTTTGGCAAGGGCTTCCTGATGGTTTCGGCAACCCCATTGACCCGGTCGTCATACCATGCGGGTGATGATTTTGCTCGCTTGCGTGAGGCCCGGCAAAAGAAGTTGAATCAGGTGTGAAACCCGAGCTTCAATCCTGGCTCACTGAAAAACGGCATGAGCTGCATCAGGTCCCGGAGATTTCGGGCGAGGAGCGCGGAACCGCCGCAAGTATTTCCAATCTTCTGCTGGCTTGCGGCCCCGATGCGGTTTTGACCGGAATCGGTGGTCACGGCGTTGCGGCAGTCTATGAAAGCGGCCAGCCGGGGCCGACGATAGGTATTCGATGCGAACTGGATGGTTTGCCGATCCAGGAAATATCTAGCGCGCGATACGCGTCGCAACATCCGGGCAAGGGGCATCTGTGTGGGCATGATGGTCACATGGCAATGGTTTTGGGTGTGGCTTTTGTTCTTGGTGATAAGCGCCCAGCAAACGGGCGCGTCGTACTGATTTTTCAGCCTGCTGAGGAAACTGGGCAGGGTGCTATAGCCTTTCGCGCCGACCCCAAGTTCGCCAATATTGCACCGGATTACGTTTATTCTTTGCACAATCTTCCGGGGCTGGAATTGGGGGCGGTCGAGCTGTGTTCGGGCCCGGCCAATTGCGCCTCCCGCGGGATGCGGATCGTGCTGACAGGCAAAACCTCGCATGCAGCCGCACCGCAAGACGGGCTTTCACCGGCTGGAGCCTTGGCTGAGCTTATACCTGCATTAGCCGCATTGGGACACGGAGGGGTGCTGGATGCAGATTACGCTCTGACCACTGTAACCCATGCGCGACTGGGTGAGACCACGTTCGGGGTCGCACCTGGCATGGCCGAGCTTTGGGTTACTCTGCGGACGGTATCAGATACGCGAATGACCGGTTTGATCCGCGAGGCGGAGCAGCTTGTGAGCGCAAGCGCTCAAGCGCATGGGCTGGATGTCGAAATCAGCTATGACGATGTGTTTGAGGCTTGTGTAAATACGGATGAAGCCGTGCAAATCCTGTCAGAGGCTTGCCAAACACGCGATATACCTTGCAAACTGGTGCCGACGCCACAGCGGTTCTCGGAAGATTTCGGGCAGTTCGGCAAAGGCGCGAAAACTGCGATGTTCTGGCTTGGAGCAGGCCGGGATCATCCGCAACTGCACAACCCCGACTATGATTTCCCGGATGCTCTGATCCCGATCGGGACCGACATATTTCTTGCAGCGATCGAACAAACGCTCAAGGCTTGAGCTTTCTGGGCTGGCCTTCTGCCCATTCGGGCCACCAGCCCATATATTCAACGCCGGCAACCAAAAGACAGACAAGGATTGCGCCGAACACCAGTTTCACCCGCCGTTCCGAGGGCGGATTTCGCCCCCATTGCGACATGCGAAGAAAGTGGCGCAAATTCATCAATCCTGATCTTCGACAAATCGAACCTTGCCAATAAACGGCAAATTGCGATTGCGTTGCGCATAGTCGATCCCATAGCCCACGACAAATTCATCAGGGATTTCGAACCCGATCCAATCCGAACGGAAATCGACCTCGCGTCGGCTGGGTTTGTCCAGCAGCGCGATGGATTTCAACCGATGTGGCTTGCGGGTGCGGAGCAGCTTAGAGACGTGATTAAGGGTATGGCCGGTGTCCACAATATCCTCGACCACCAGTACATCGCGTCCTTCAATAGCGCCGCGCAAGTCCTTGAGAATGCGTACTTCTCGGCTGCTTTCCATCGAGTCTCCGTAGGACGATGCCTCAAGAAAATCGACCTCAATGGGCAGGTCGAGCTCACGCACCAGGTCAGCGATAAAGACGAAACTACCCCGCAGCAGGCCGACAACGACCAGTTTATCGGTGCCGCCGAACTCAGCCGTGATTTCGCGGCAAAGCTCTTCGATCCGGGCGGCAATTGCCTTGGCCGAGATCATCTCATCTATCACATATGCGCGTTGGCTCATCGCTGCCCCCTTGATCTTTGGCGCGCAACATACGAAATCACGCGCCATTGTCACCAGTTAATCCCGGATATCATGCCAACCCACTCAGAGACCCGCCCGCTACCTTACACCGCTCAGCAGATGTATGATCTGGTCGCGGATGTTGCAAAATACCCTGAGTTTTTGCCTTGGTGCGCCGCGGCCCGTATCCGTCGGACCTATACCGCGGGCGAAGGCAAGGTGATGGAAGCGGATCTTGTTATTTCATTCAAGGTGTTTCGCGAACGCTTTGGCAGCCGGGTTACGTTGTTTGATGCTCATAAACGGATCGACACCGAGTATCTGGACGGTCCGTTCAAATACATGCGTTCCGATTGGGAGTTCGAAGATACGGATGACGGCTGCAACGTCTCTTTCCACGTTGACTTCGAGTTCAAAAATGCGGTTCTGCAAGGGATCATCGGAGTCGTGTTCAACGAGGCTATGCACCGTATCGTGCGCGCATTCGAACAACGTGCCGCCGTCCTCTACGGCTAAGGCTTTACGACCGTGACGCGCGCGCTAGACTGCGCGCCATGACCGATCTCACATCCGCCCTCGCCGAATTCGCCGCTGGTCCTGTGTCGACCACTTCACAGGCTCGAATCGTGACATCGCTTTCCGCGTTGGATTGGCTCGCCGTGGGGCGGGCGGGTGCGGATGAGCCTGTTTCCCGCATCATCCGCCAGATGGTTTTTTCCGAAAGCGGTGCAGCACAAGCACGCCTATTTGGGGGTGGTGTAGCCCCTTTACGCGCTGCGGCGCTGGTGAATGGTACCGTTTCCCACGCGCTTGATTACGATGACACCCATTTTGCCCATATCGGTCATCCATCGGTTGCTGTGTTTCCAGCAGCCCTTGCGCTTGCGGCGTGGGAGGATCGTCCGCTGGTCGATTTGCTCGAAGCAGCGCTTGTTGGGATGGAATTGTCGATCCGCGTTGGACTGTGGTTGGGCCGCGGTCACTATCAGGCAGGCTTTCACCAGACCGCCACGGCTGGCGCGTTTGGGGCTGCGGTAGCTGCGGGGCGCATCATGTCCTTCGATGCCAAGCAGATGCGTGATCTGTTGGGGCTGACCGCAACAAGAGCATCCGGACAGAAATCACAGTTCGGAACCATGGGCAAACCCTATAATGCCGGGCTTGCGGCCTCGAATGGCGTTGAGGCGGCTCAGTTGATCCGCAATGGATTTCAACCCGGTTCTGACGCGTTGGAAGGTCCGTTTGGGTTTGGGGCGACACATCTGGGGACAGACGATATCAATGCAGCGCTTTATGGGTTGGGTGATGAATGGTTGTTCGAAAACGTAAGCCATAAGTTCCACGCCTGCTGCCATGGCCTGCACGCGGCGCTTGAGGCCGCGCGCGATCTTGACATTGCCGAACCAGAGGTGGCCGAGATCAAGGTTAAAACGCACCCCCGCTGGATGAGCGTTTGCAATCAACTGCAGCCGACTAGCGGGTTGGGTGCGAAGTTTTCTTATCGCACAGTGATCGCAATGCAATCGATGGGGTACGATACGGCGCTACCGGGCAGCTATACTGCCAAGATTTGTGCGGACCCGAGGCTTCAATCCCTGCGGGATCGGATTAGTGTAGAGGCAGATGAAAGCTTGTCCGAGACCCAAGCCCATCTGTCCCTCTTGCGCCGCGATGGCGCCCGCCGCGAGGCCAAACATGATCTGCTCGCCCCGATGTCACTTTCGGACCGCGAAGATCGGGTTAGGGACAAAGCATCAAAACTGATCGGTGGGGATGAAGCAGATGCGGTCTGGTCGATGCTGCGCACCGGTGGGCGCGCAGCGGATTTGGCAGATAGACTAAATGATTAGGCGACTCGCCAGTGCAGTGGGAAGCCGGGATCGAAAACTGTGACAGGACCGTCCGCGCATTCGATTTTGGCGGGATAGACAACCTCATCGCCCTTTGTCAGCGTGATGGTCTCTTCGTTCGCGGGTAAACGATAAAAGGCCGGGCCGTTAAGTGAAGTAAACGCTTCCAGCTTGTCCAACGCATCAGCGCGCTCGAACATTTCAGCCAGCAGTGACATCGTATTGGTCGCAGTGAAACACCCAGCACAGCCACAGGCCATTTCCTTGTTCGCATCCGTGTGCGGCGCGCTGTCAGTGCCAAGGAAGAAACGCGCATCACCCGAGGTTGCGGCGGTCAACAGCGCCAGCCGATGCTCTTCGCGTTTGGCGACTGGTAGGCAGTAATAGTGCGGCTTGATGCCACCAACCAAGATATGGTTGCGATTGATGATCAGGTGGTGCGTCGTAATCGTTGCACCCAGATCTTTCTCGTTCGCCTTGACGTAATCCACGCCGTTTGACGTCGTGATGTGCTCCATCACCACCCGCAGCCCGGGTGTTGTTTTGTGAATTGGATCAAGAACACGGTCGATGAACACGGCTTCGCGATCGAAGATATCGATTTCGGCATCCGTGACTTCGCCGTGCACACACAGCGGCAGACCGATCTCGGCCATCTTCTCCAGCACCGGGCGCACCTTGTCGAAATCGCGAACGCCCGAAGAAGAGTTGGTTGTTGCACCTGCCGGGTACAGTTTGACCGCCTTGATCAATCCCGTCGCATGCGCCGCTGCGACATCGGCAGGATCCGTGTCTTCGGTCAGGTAGAGCGTCATCAGTGGCTCAAACGTCATATCATCGGGCAAAGCGGCCAGAATACGCTCTCTGTAAGCGGCCGCATGATCGCCGGTCACAACGGGCGGAACCAGATTCGGCATGATGATGGCACGGGCAAAATGCCGCGCGGTTTCAGGCAGGACGGCTTGCAGCATCGCGCCATCGCGCAGATGCAGATGCCAGTCATCGGGGCGGCGGATCGTCAGGGAATGGGTCATGGCCCCCGGCTAGCACAGCCGCTTGGGTGGTGAAAGACCCTGTTGCCCTTGCCGGTGAGGCAGATCGTCGTAAGTCTCTGACGGATGGTGGTCTTGACCTCTGGTTGTGGTCATGACCTGTTGGGGCGGAGAAAAAAGGGGAACTCATGACACAGCCAAACTCCATCGATGCCGTGCAGGACCTTTTGGGCTCTGAGGGCTATGTCTGTGGCCGGGCTTTGGCGACGGTTGTGTTTCTTTCGCTGAAGCTTGGCCGGCCTCTGTTTCTGGAAGGTGAGGCGGGCGTCGGCAAAACCGAAATTGCCAAAGCGCTGGCCGCGGGATTGGGGCGTCGCTTGATCCGGTTGCAGTGTTACGAAGGCCTTGATGCCTCCTCCGCTGTGTATGAATGGAATTTCCCCGCCCAGATGGTGGCGATCCGTACCGCCGAAGCGTCGGGCGGTGCGGATCGAGGCGCGCTACAGACCGAGTTGTTTTCGGACGACTATCTGATCGAACGCCCTTTGCTGCAGGCCATGCGCCCGGATGAAAACGGGGCGCCTGTGTTGCTGATTGACGAATTGGACCGGACCGACGAACCATTTGAGGCTTTCTTGCTGGAGGCGCTCAGTGACTTTCAGGTAACGATCCCTGAGTTAGGTACTGTTAAAGCGCCTGAACCGCCGATCGTGATCGTCACTTCGAACCGCACGCGAGAGGTACACGACGCGCTGAAACGCCGTTGCCTCTATCACTGGGTGGATTATCCGGACTTTGACCGAGAGATCGAAATCCTGCACGCCCGAGCGCCTGAAGCGGCTGAGGCGCTGAGCCGCGAGGTTGTCGCCTTTGTTCAGCGCCTACGTACTGAAGATTTGTTCAAGAAACCGGGGGTGGCCGAGACCATTGATTGGGCTAAATGTCTGCTGGCGCTGGACGTCATCAACCTCAGCCCCGAGGTGATTGGCGATACGTTGGGTGCGATCCTGAAATACCAGGACGACATCCAAAAGCTGCAAGGGTCCGAGGCCAAGCGCATTCTCGATCAGGCCAAGGCCGACCTCGAACCGGCCTGATGCTTCATCCGCTTGCAAATATTTCGGGGGTGTGATGGCCGAACAACTCCCACTCGATATCCCGGACAACCCCAAGCTGGCCCAGAACATCACCCATTTTGCGCGCGCTTTGCGTAAGGCCGGGCTGCCGATTGGAACCGGACGTGTGGTTGATGCGATCCGTGCAGTGCAGGCTGCGGGTTTCACCGAGAAAAAAGATTTCTACTGGACGCTACATGCGTGTTTCGTGAGCCGGCCTGAACACCGCACGGTTTTTGCGCAGGTCTTCCGCCTGTATTGGCGCGATCCGCGCTATCTCGAACATATGATGTCCATGATGCTGCCCGCCATTCGCGGCGTGCAGGAGGAGCGCAAAGCGGATGCGGCTGAAAAGCGCGCGGCTGAGGCGTTATTGGATGGCGTCGAGCGCGACTTGCCGGAAACGACGGAGCAGGAAGAAGGAAGTGAGATCGAGATCGACGCGACCCAAACCGCGTCCTCCGAAGAACGCTTGCGCAACCTCGATTTCGAACAGATGAGTACATCCGAGATCGCCCAGGCCAAACGCATGCTGTCGCGCCTGAACCTACCGGTCAAACCCATCGAGTCTCGGCGTGGTCAGGCCAGTCATCTCGGTCACCGCATCGATCGCGCACGCACCCTGAGGTCAGCCATGCGGCAGGGTGGCGAGCTACGCGATATCGCGCGCCTGCAACCAAAACCTCGCTGGCCGAATTTGGTAACGCTCTGCGACATTTCCGGATCGATGAGCCAGTACAGTCGGATCATTCTGCACTTTCTTCACGCGGTTTCGAATGCCAAAGGCGCAGGTTGGGCCAAAGTGCACGCATTCACGTTTGGCACACGCCTGACCAACATCACCCGCCATCTGCATCAACGTGATGTCGATGCAGCTCTGGCCGCTGCCGGGGCCGAGGCGCAGGACTGGGAAGGCGGAACACGGATCGGAGAATGCCTGCATCAGTTCAACCGCGACTGGTCGCGGCGTGTCATGGGGCAGGGGGCGGTCGTGTTGTTGATCACCGACGGTTTGGAACGGGGCGATCCCGAGATGCTGGAAAAGGAAATCGAGCGTTTGCACCTGTCGTCGCGACGCTTGATCTGGCTGAACCCATTGCTGCGCTGGGATGGGTTCGCGCCAAAGGCTCAGGGCGTTGCGACAATGCTTCCACATGTCGACAGCTTCCGCGCCGGGCATTCGATTGCGTCGCTGGAAGATCTGGCCGCCGTGATATCTCAGCCTGACGATCAGGGTCAGAAAGCGCGGCTGATGGCCGCGCTTTCCGACTAGATATTAAGACAGCTGTTCTTCATTGCACTTTCGCGCCATCTCCATGGCTTTGTAAGTGCCGGTCAGATCGACTGTGAAGGCGAACTCTTTTTCCGGGAACACGACCATCACCTTCTTCTTGGCAAGGTCGTCTGCGAACTGAGGATCGTCTGACAGAACATACCCGCCTGAATAGCCCTTGGTGATATTCCCTTTCATGCCAGTGGCCTCACCAACATAAATGTTGTCTCCGATGAGGATGGCGACGGCTTCTTTCTCGCCCTTCTTGATATTGGTTTTTGCCTTGGTGAAAACACCCACATAGCCGACACCGCGATCTTCGGTCAGCCCCATCTGCACGACATTTTCCGAGTCATCCACCGCTTCGATCAGGCAAGATTTCTTGTCTTGATCGATGAAGACTTTCCAGCCTTCAACCTCACCGTACTTCAAAAATGTATCAGCCCATCCGGCGCTGGCAGCCATCATGCCAAGCGCCGTTCCCAGTGTAAGAATACGTTTCAACTGTTTGTCTCCGCTTTGAAATATGCAGGGGTGATTTCGGGAAGTACCCGAAACTGCGTCCAAGCTAGAGTGCGGTCAGGTGACAATCAATCTTTTATGAATATGAGTTCAAAACCGGCCTGTTAGCGCCGGTAACTTAGACCTCGGACCGCTTTTCATTGTTGTAAAGCTGACTATGTTGAAGCCGAGCACGGTCGGAGGTCTCAATGGAACGATTCGATAGCAGCCCGGAAACCGCATTGGAATGGTATCGCGCCGGTAAGGGCGCGGCTCTGGCGACTGTAGTCGAGACCTGGGGCAGCGCACCACGCCGTGTCGGTGCGCAGCTCGTTATTGCAGGCGACGGTCGGATCGAAGGTTCGGTTTCAGGCGGCTGCGTAGAGGGCGCTGTGATTGTCGAGGCGTTGGAGGCCATCGAAGAAGGTGAGGCCCGGCTGCTGGAATTTGGTGTCAGCGATGATGACGCATTTGCCGTCGGATTGGCCTGCGGTGGGACGATCAGGGTTCTCGTCGAACCGGTTGGAAAAGTTCTGCCCGAACCGATGCTGGCTGAACTGGTCGCCGCACGGGCGCGGCGTGAACCTTTGGCGTATGAGGTAAACACTGAAACCGGCCACCGAGCATTGCGTCGAAACGCCTATACCGAACGATTGCGCATGGATAGGTCTGGGTTCGAAGAAGATGGTCAAACCTTTGTTGCGGTTCACAATCCTCCTTTGCGATTGATCGTGATTGGAGCTGTGCATATTGCCCAAGCACTTGTGCCGATGGCACGCCTCGCTGGCTACGATCCAGCGATTGTTGATCCACGCGAAGCTTTTGCCTCGGACGCCCGATTTCCCGGAGAGACCATCCTGACAGACTGGCCGGATGAGGCGGTGTCGAAACTGGGGCTGGACACAAGGACGGCGCTTGTTCTGCTGACCCACGATCCCAAGCTAGACGATCCAGCGCTTCAGGCCGCATTGTCAGCCGATGTGTTTTACATCGGAGCACTTGGGTCCAAGCGCACCCACGCCAAGCGTATCGATCGGATGAAACAATCCGGGTTTACAGACGAGCAGATTTCACGGATTCACGGACCGATTGGGCTGGATATCGGTGCGGCCAGCCCTTCCGAGATCGCGGTGGCCATCCTTGCACAAATGACAGCGGTTCTGCGGGGCAAGGCGTGAAGTTTGCTTTGGTAGCCGTTGCCGATGCCAGCGGCGCGATTCTGGCTCATTCCGTCAAGGCAGGTGACCGGAGGTTGCGCAAAGGCATCACGCTGACGTCCCAGCATATCGCTGAATTGCAGCAGGCCGGTCTGACTGAGGTAACGGTCGCCAGGCTTGAGCCCGGCGATTGTCATGAGAATGAGGCGGCGGCAATGTTGTCTGCAGCCCTGGTGCCGGACCCTGCAAAGGCTAACCTGCGCGTGACCGACGCCTTTACAGGGCGGGTCAACTTGCTTGCTGATGGTCCAGGTGTGGCAATCTTGGACACTGATGCATTGCAAAACTTCAATCGGGTCAATCCGATGATCACCGTCGCAACCGTACCGCAGTACCAACAGATGACTGCAGGCGGCATGGTCGCGACGATCAAGGTCATCTCGTATGCGGTGCAATACACCGATGTTCGCCGTGCGGCCGAACAGGCGCAGAACTCCATTCGACTTTCGGTGCCGAAATACAAGAACGCCGGGCTCGTCATCACCGATATTGCCGGCGGGCCTTCGAACGAAAAAGGTATTGCCGCCATTCGTGGCCGGGTTGAGGCATTGGGGATGGACCTGTGCGACGTTAAAGTTGTTCCGCATCGACAGGGTGATTTAGCAGCCTCGCTAAAGTCCGTTCACGGCGAGATCGTCATGATTCTGACCGGATCGGCCACGTCGGATGAAAATGATGTGGCACCGGCCTCTGTTCGAGAAGCCGGAGGCGCAGTCGACCGATTTGGGATGCCGGTTGATCCAGGAAACCTGTTGTTTCTGGGGTCTTTGGGTGGTCGCCCAATCATCGGTCTGCCTGGATGCGCCCGTTCGCCTGCACTGAACGGGGCGGATTGGGTGCTGTCTCGAGTCGCTTGCGGGATCGAGACGACGGGTGCTGACATCGCAGCGATGGGTGTCGGAGGGCTACTGAAGGAAATCCCCACGCGGCCACAACCTCGCGCTGCCAAACGAAAGTGACGTAACGGCATTTTTGCCGTTTCGATCATACGCCTCATGATTAGTGAGATGAGCAAAGAAGTTGCGGAAAAATCGGGCAAATATTTTTGTTCTCAAACAAAATTTCCCGTGTTTAACTCGGGACTAAGGAAAAACAATAAATTGGGAGGATCTCATGACACAGGTCTCAATGACCGTGAACGGGAAAGCCGTTAGTGGTGACGTTGAAGGTCGGACGCTTCTGTCCAGCTTTTTGCGTGATCATCTGTCGCTGACCGGAACACATGTCGGATGTGACACGGCACAATGTGGTGCGTGCGTCGTGCATGTGAATGGTGAGGCGGTCAAATCCTGCAATATGCTGGCCCTGGAAGCGGATGGTGCCGATGTGGGTACGATCGAAGGGCAGGCTGCAGAGGATGGTTCGCTGAATGTCATTCAGCAGGCCTTTCAGGATCATCATGGGCTGCAATGCGGGTTTTGTACTCCTGGCATGGTGATGAGTGCTGCGGCACTGCTCAAGGATAATCCGCGCCCGACCGAAGGGGAAATCCGGAAGTACCTTGAGGGTAATCTGTGCCGGTGCACAGGCTATCACAACATCGTCAAGGCGATCATGGCCGCATCTGGCCAGGACGTTTCCAGCATCGCCGCCGAGTAAGGCGGGTAAGAATTTTCGACGAAAATTCTTTTCCAGGGAGGAGAACAAGCAATGCCCAAAGACAGTGGCATCGGAGCCAGTTCCAAGCGGCGTGAGGACGTACGCTTTCTGACCGGAGCAGGCAATTACACCGACGACATCAACGTACATGGCCAGGCCTATGTACATTTTCTACGGTCCGACATCGCACATGGCCGGATCACCAATATCGACACATCTGCTGCCGAGGGCATGCCAGGTGTGGTGAAGGTTTTCACCGGCAAGGATTTTGAAGGCGTGGGCGGAATGCCCTGCGGCTGGGAAGTCACCGACCGGCACGGCGCCCCGATGCAGGAACCCCCGCACCCCATTCTGGCACAGGGTAAGGTGCGCCATGTAGGCGATCCGATTGCCGCCGTTGTGGCCGATAGCCTCGAGCAAGCCCGCGATGCAGCTGAGGCGATCGAGGTGGAGATCGAGGAACTGCCCGCGGTTCTGGATATGAAGGCTGCGGCGCAGGATGGCGCGACGCTTGTCCACGACGATCTGAAGAACAACATCTGCTATGACTGGCACTTGGGCGAAGAAGACAATGACAAGGTCAACGCGGTCTTTGCCGATGCGGCCCACGTCACCACGCTAGATCTGGTCAACAACCGACTGGTTGCCAACCCGATGGAGCCGCGCGTGGCCGTGTCCGAGTACAGCCGAGGCACGGATGAGTACACGCTCTACACCACCTCGCAGAACCCGCACGTGATCCGTTTGTTGATGTGCGCGTTTGTTCTGGGCCTACCCGAGCACAAGGTGCGTGTGGTCGCCCCGGATGTGGGCGGCGGCTTTGGAACCAAGATTTTCCACTATGCGGAGGAGGCATTCTGCACCTTCGCTGCCAAGGTCTGCAACCGCCCGGTCAAGTGGACATCCAGCCGGTCCGAGGCGTTCATGTCGGATGCCCATGGTCGCGACCATGTAACTACGATTGAGCTGGCGTTGGATGCGGAGAACAACTTCACCGGTTTGCGCACCAACACTCATGCCAATCTGGGTGCTTATCTATCGACTTTCTCCAGTTCGGTTCCGACCTGGTTGCACGGCACGCTGATGGCTGGGAACTACAAGACGCCAGTCATTCAGGTGAATGTGCGGGCGATGTTCACCAATACGGTGCCGGTGGATGCCTATCGCGGCGCGGGCCGGCCTGAGGCAACATTCCAGTTGGAGCGGGTCATCGACAAGGCCGCGCGAGAGTTGGGCGTTGATCCGATTGCGCTGCGTCGTCAAAACTTCATCACCCAATTCCCCTATGACACGCCGGTCGCACTGACCTATGACACCGGGGATTACAACGGGACGATGGACAAACTTGAGGCCGCAGCCGATCTATCTGGCTTTGCCGCACGGCGGGCGCAGAGTGAGGCCAATGGCAAGCTTCGTGGCTTGGGTGTCAATTGCTATATCGAGGCCTGCGGTATCGCGCCATCCAACATCGTTGGCATGTTGGGGGCCCGGGCGGGTCTATATGATGCTGCCACGGTGCGGGTAAACGCCACCGGTTCGATCAGCGTCATGGTTGGCGCGCACAGCCACGGGCAAGGGCATGAAACCGCCTTCCCGCAGGTTGTGGCGGACATGATCGGTATCGATGAGTCGATGGTCGAGATTGTACATGGCGATACCTCGAAGATCCCGTTCGGGATGGGCACATATGGCTCACGCTCGCTGGCGGTTTGTGGTTCGGCCATGGTCAAGGCGACTGAAAAGGTAATCGACAAGGCCAAGAAGATCGCGGCCCACCTTCTGGAAGCCTCCGAGGCCGATATCGAGTTGAAGGACGGACAGTTCAGCGTTGCGGGTACCGACAAATCGGTGGCCTGGGGTGATGTGACCCTCACGGCCTATGTGCCGCACAACTTCCCGCTGGAGGTTGAGCCGGGGCTGGAGGAGACCGCGTTTTATGACCCGGCCAACTTTACCTTCCCGGCCGGCGCCTATGCCTGCGAGGTCGAGGTGGACCCCGAGACCGGTCAGGTCAGCATCGAGAAGTTCACCGCAGCAGATGACTTTGGCAACATCGTGAACCCGATGATCGTGGATGGTCAGGTACATGGTGGTATTGGTCAGGGCATCGGTCAGGCGCTGTTAGAGAACTGCGCCTATGACGAGAACGGCCAACTGCTGAGCGCGTCGTTCATGGACTACGCGATGCCACGCGCCGATGATCTGCCATTCTATGAGGTCGACCATTCCAGCCAGACGCCGTGCACACACAACCCGTTGGGTGTGAAGGGCTGCGGCGAGGCCGGAGCAATCGGTTCGCCACCTGCCGTTGTCAACGCGGTTTTGGATGCGTTGAATTCGGGTGGAAAGGCTGTTGATCACATTGACATGCCGATGAGCCCGTCGCGTGTTTGGACGGCAATGCATGGTTGAGAGGTTGGGGTGCGAGGGGCCAGCCCCTCGCGCTCCCCGAGATATTTATAGCCAGATGAAGGGCGGATCCGCGCCTTTCGGAAAGGAAGAACGAAATGTACAATTTCGAGTTTGAGAACCCCTCGACCATTGCTGACGCGGTTGCCGCGTTGGCGGGTGAGGATGCGCAGGCGTTGGGGGGTGGTCAGACCCTGATCCCCACGTTGAAGCAACGATTGGCGGCGCCATCAACGCTGGTTTCAGTCAGTGGGATTGCTGAGATGAAGGGCGTCTGTGTCGAGGATGATGGTTCAGTTGCCATTGGTGGTGCCACGACCCACGCTAATGTAGCGGCGGATGCAGCGAGCAGCTATCCGGCGCTGGCGGCCTTGGCTGGTCAGATCGGAGATCCGGCGGTGCGTAATCGCGGCACCATTGGTGGCTCTGTCGCCAACAATGATCCGGCGGCCTGTTATCCGGCGGGAGTGCTGGGTTCAGGGGCGACCGTTGTCACTAATACGCGACAGATTGCGGCAGATGACTTCTTTCAAGGCATGTTTACGACTGCGCTGGAAGAGGGTGAAATTATCACCTCGGTGCGTTTTCCGGTGCCGCAAGCTGCGAGCTATCAGAAGTTTTTGCAACCGGCGTCCCGTTTTGCATTGGTCGGGGTCTATCTTGCCCGGTTTGCGGATGGCGTGCGGGTTGCCGTAACCGGCGCCAGCGAAGATGGAGTGTTCCGTTGGTCCGAGGCCGAGGAGGCCTTGAACAAAGAGTTCCGTACCGATGCTCTGATGGGTCTGCACATCAATCCGATGAACATGATCGGAGATTTGCATGGCAGCAAAGAATACCGGGCGCATCTGGTCAGCGTAATGACAAAACGGGCCGTCGAAGCCTGCAGCTAAGCAGGTTCGCAGCCAAATCGATAAGCCCCGGTGAAAGCCGGGGCTTTACTTTTTTCTGACCCGAGGCGGCTTGGCCGGTCGCCAATATGCGCCAGTGTCTTCTCGGGCCGTCTGATACCGTTCGACGCGATCGCGCGCTGCCGACCCACCTGCAGCAAAAAGGTGACCGATCAGGCATTCAAGCACGGCCATGGCCCCGGAGAAGCTGGAAAAGTGATGTTGAGTGCGGGTGCTGACTGGCAGCACGACATCCGGGTCAACACCAGGGGCAATGACCTCGCTATCCGACAATAAGACGATCCGCATCCCGCGTTTACGCGCAAAACGCATGGATTGGATAGTGTCCGAAGAATAGGGATGAACGGTGATGGCGAACAAGCAGTCCGCTGCATCGGCCTCGAGCAGATCGTCGACGGCTGAACCCATGTGCCGGGGGACCAATTGAAATCCAGGGTGTGCCATCCGACCGGCATAGTGAAAATAATAGGCCAAAGCATAGCTGGCCCGGGTTGCTGTGATATAGCAGCGTTTTGCTGACAACATGTGGTCCGTGACCTGCTTTATGAACGCGGGATCAGCCAGACGCAGGGAGCGGGTTACGACATTCAGCTCATTTTGCGCGAACCCTGCTTGAGCCGCGCTGAAGTCATCACCTGACCGCATGCGGCCCAACCAATCTTGGCCCAACCGATCCTCGCGATCGGTGACAAGGGTCTGCCGAAATGGTTTTCGAAAAGCCTCGAAACTGTCGAAGCCCAGACGGTACGCCAGACGCACGAGGACATTTGAGCTTACACCGATTTTCTCAGCCGTAACGCGGACCGGGTCGAGCCCAAAATCCCCGGGATGATCGATGATGTATTTTGCTGCGGCCTGCATCTGTTGAGGCAGGGATTCGATATCAGCGCGTAGCTGCTCGGTCAGTTGGGCTGGTTTGTTTTGCATTGTCATAGAAAAACAAATGTTATGGAGAAAGCAAATTGAAAACACTAGGGCTGCATATATTTCGGGATCAGATTAAGCCGTTTGGAAATGTCAGAAGGTGGTTCCGGGATGTTGGTAAGCGAAGCCCTGCCTTACATATTGGTGGCGCCAAATGGAGCACGCAGAGGGCATAGGGATCATCCCGCCTTGCCTGTCACAATGGAAGAAATCGTCGAAACGGCGAAAGCCTGCAGCCTGGCAGGTGCCAATGGATTGCATCTGCATGTCCGTGATCAGGCGGGTCAGCATTCTCTGGATGCAGGTTTGTATCGAGAGACGCTTGCGGAATTGCACCACGCCGTACCGCAGATGGACATCCAGATTACCACAGAGGCTGCCGGAATTTTTGACGTTCAGACCCAGTTCGATTGCTTGAAGAACGCCAAGCCGGATTGGGCTTCGATTTCGGTACGCGAGATTGCTAGGTCGCCGGAGCTTGCGCCAAGTGTTTATGCGCTGTGCGCGGAACAGGGGACGCGCGTTCAACACATTCTCTATGGCGCTACCGACGTTGAGTTGTTGGTCCGCTGGCAGAAGGATGGAGTTGTTAAACCCCATCAGGTCGAACGTCTGTTTGTACTTGGCCGCTACTCGACAACGCAGGAATCGACACCGGAAGATCTGGATGCCTTCCCGGCTACGACAGACCCATGGATGGTCTGTGCCTTTGGCGGGCAAGAGCATGCGTGCCTGCAAAAAGCTGTACAGCTTGGTGGTGATGTGCGCGTGGGGTTTGAAAACAGTATTACGGGCTTTGATGGTCAGGCCTGGGCCGATAACGCCGCATCCGTTGCCGCTCTGATTGATCTTTTGAAAAGGACTTCGAAATGAGTCACGTTTTTCCGCGCCACACTAAGTCTGAATTGCCGGTCGCTGCAGGTGGTGAGGGTTGTTATCTGATTGATTCAACCGGTCGCCGCTATCTGGATTGCGGGGATGCAGCGGTTTCGTGTCTTGGTCATTCCAATGATACTGTGGTCAAAGCGGTGCAGCAGCAGGTAGAGCAGATCGCGTTTGCCCATACCGGCTTCATGACCTCGGAACCGGCTGAGGCGCTTGCTGATTTGTTGATCGAACATGCTCCGGGTGATTTGGACCGCGTGTATTTCGTGTCGGGCGGGTCCGAGGCGACCGAGGCTGCGATCAAGTTGGCACGGCAGTACTATCTGGAATCAGGTCAGCCTGAGCGCCGTCATGTCATTGCACGTCGGCAAAGCTATCACGGTAACACACTGGGGGCACTGTCGGCGGGGGGCAACGAATGGCGACGGGCTCAGTTTGCGCCGATGCTGATCGAGATGACCCATATCGCACCCTGTTATGAATACGCTGAAAAGCCTGAGGGCGAGAGCAGCTACGACTACGGGCAGCGTGTGGCTAATGAATTGGAGGCCGAAATATTGCGTCTGGGGCCCGATACGGTGATGGCCTTCATGGCAGAACCCGTGGTCGGCGCGACTTTAGGGGCCGTTCCTGCGGTTGAAGGATATTTCAAACGTATTCGTGAGATTTGTGATCAATATGGTGTTCTGCTGATCCTTGATGAAGTGATGTGTGGCATGGGGCGTACCGGCCATCTGTTTGCTTGTGATCATGACGGCGTGGCACCGGATATTTTGTGTATAGCCAAGGGGTTGGGGGCCGGGTATCAGCCAATCGGAGCGATGCTGTGTTCGGCTCGGATCTACGACGCAATCCAAAACGGATCGGGATTCTTCCAACACGGTCACACCTATATTGGTCACCCGGTTGCAACAGCTGCCGCATTGGCGGTCGTGACGGAACTTACGCAGAACGATCTGCCATTGAGGGCGGCGCTGATGGGCGAGAAACTGCAGTCAGCCCTGACCACTGCGTTTGGTCAGCATCCCCATGTTGGCGATATCCGCGGGCGTGGTTTGTTCCGGGGGATCGAACTTGTGGCAAATCGCGAGACCAAAACGCCGTTTGATCCAGCACTTGGAGTTGCGGGCAAGATCAAGAAGGCGGCGTTTGCGGAAGGATTGATTTGTTATCCGATGTCCGGAACACGCGATGGTCAACATGGGGATCATATCCTTCTGGCGCCTCCATTCATTATAGAAGGCAAGCAGATCGATGAGTTGGTCGCCAAGTTGGATCGCGCGATCTCAAACGTTATCTGAGAAAACTGAAAGCTGTCTTCTCAATCAAATAGTTCGCGGCACGTTGAAAATCCGCAGAGTGGATTCGAGACGAGCCAGGCATAAAAAAAGGCTCCGACCAGACTGGCGGAGCCTTTGAACACGTCCTGATGCGCGGTTACTTCTGCGGCAGAGGGCCGATCATCATGATCATCTGACGGCCTTCCATCTTGGGCATGTTCTCAATCTTGCCCAGATCCTTGACGTCTTCAGCCACACGCTCTAGCAGCTCACGGCCCAGATTTTGGTGTGCCATCTCGCGACCACGGAAACGCAGGGTGACTTTGACCTTGTCGCCGTTCTCAAGAAACTTGAACACGTTGCGCATCTTGACGTCATAGTCATGCGTATCGGTGTTGGGCCGGAACTTGACCTCTTTCACCTCGATGATCTTTTGCTTCTTGCGGGCTTCGCTTTCGCGTTTCTGCTGTTCGTACTTGAACTTACCGAAATCCATGATTTTGCAGACCGGCGGGTTCGCGTTGGGCGAAATCTCAACCAGATCGAGGCCAACATCGGAGGCCATCTGCATGGCTTTTGCGGGATGAACCACCCCGACATTTTCACCTTCGGCGCCAATCAGGCGAATTTCGGGAGCTCGGATCTTGTCATTGACGCGCGGGCCGGTATCTCGCTGTGGCGGCGCGTTGTGAGGTCTGCGGGCTATGGGTTCATTCCTTTGATGATTGCAGAATTTCGAGCCCGGAATTTAGACCGGGCTGAGAGGTGTTTCAAGCGGCATAAATTGCAAGCCGCATGAATTTTCGATGAAATTCGGGTGTTTTTGCCGGTTTAGGCTGTCGACGACCCGACCGGCAAACCCGTTTAGCCCACAAAGGCCTTTTCGATCACGAATTCCTTGGGTTCGGAATTCGCGCCTTCGCGCAGGCCGAACTCTTCCAAAATTGCTTTGATGTCATGGTTGAACGCAAGGCTGCCACAGACCATGGCACGGTCGGTGTCCGGTTTGATACCACCTTCGATGCCCAGATCGGCAAACACCGAGCCATCTTTCAGCAATTCGGTGATGCGGCCCATTTTGAGGCTCTCTTCTCGCGTGGTGGTCGGGTAGTAGCGGATCTTATCGGCGAAACCTTCACCGATCAGTTCAGCCAGCAACTCGTCCTGACGGATGTTCTCGATCAGCTCGCGACCATAATCCAGCTCGGCCACATCGCGGCAGGTATGAGTTATGATGACCTCGTCATAATCCTCATATGTCTGAGGTTCGCGCAGCAACGATGCGAAGGGGGCAAAGCCGGTTCCAGTTGCAAAGAACCAGATGCGCTTGCCGGGCAGCAGCGCGTCATGGACCAGCGTTCCAACCGGTTTGGGCCGCAGGATGATCTGATCGCCAGGCTGGATGTGCTGTAGTTTCGAGGTCAGCGGGCCATCCTGCACTTTGATCGAGTAGAATTCCAGTTCCTCATCCCATGAAGGCGAGGCGATGGAATAGGCGCGAAGCAGCGGTTTGCCGTTGTCGCCCAGTAGGCCAATCATAACGAACTCACCCGAGCGAAAGCGCAAGGACGCCGGGCGCGACACCTTGAAAGAAAACAGGCGGTCGGTCCAGTGCTTGACCTCGGTCACGGTCTGGGCATCGGGCAGGACAGGGGCCTTAACGGCGGTTGCTTCACTCACGGGTTTCATCTCTGTCATCGTTTCACTACCGGTCTGCTAAACCGACATCTCCGTTTAATCTTTGATCCAAGTCAGGAAAAGGGGCAGTTTGCCCCTTTCGTGTCACAAGCTGGCGATGGCGGGTTCAACCGCGCAGGCGGGCCTGGTAGTTGTTCTCTTGCCAGTTGGCGCGGGCCAGCCACTGATCTTCGGGTTGACGCGCGGCCAGGCTGTGATCGATTTCTACTTCATCAAACCCGCTGCGACGTGCCATTGCGTACTGATCCGCCAATACATGGCCTTTTGCACGAAGGCGACCGGTATACCCTTTCAGCCGCAGCACGCGCGCGATCGTAAAGCCGCGCCCGTCTGCTGATGACGGGAAGTCGACGCGCACCATCTGAGCGCTGCCCAAACGGTCAATCAGTTCATCCGGATCCGTGTCCGAGCTGACGTCGAGTGCTACAACATCGTTGGCTGCATCGTCCAAAGTAACAAAGCCGTCGGTCCAGTCCTCGGGCGAAAAGCCTTGGTCATTCACGATTACGTTCATGTTTTCTCTCCAACACGCACCATCTTGCCGTCGACAAAATGGATGCCGCATTCTTCTTTTTCTCTGTTACGCCAGCGTCCGGCGCGGGGGTCTTCGCCCTCTTTGACCGGCGATGTGCAGGGTGCACAGCCGATCGATGGGTATCCTTTGGCCACCAGCGGGTGCCGGGGCAGGTTGTTCTCAGTCATATAGGCGCGCACATCTTCGGGCGCCCAATGGGCCAATGGATTGACTTTGATCCGTCCGGTGCCGTCTTCGACTTCGAAGAATTCGAGCGCCGCGCGGGTTCCTGATTGAAACCGTTTGCGCCCGGATACCCAGCCGCAATATCCAGATAGCGCCCGTTGCAGCGGGAAAGTCTTTCGCAAATTGCAGCAAGCGTCAGTGTCACTTAGATGTAGTGCCCCATAAGGGTCGTCACGCTCAACATCGTCCTTATCCGCTTGGATGATTTTCACGTTGGTCAGCCCCAGACGTTCACTAACCTCGTGCTGATACTCGAGCGTTTCCGTAAACAGCATCTGCGTGTCGATGAACAATACCGGTGTGGCTTTGTCGACCACTGCCGCCATGTGCAACAGCACGACCGACTCCGCTCCAAAGCTGGAAACGAGCGCAAGTTCTTCGATCTCTTCAATCGCGCCGTGCATCACGTCATGAGCACTATGATGACGGAACCGGATATTCAGCGCGTCGACCTTTTTGGTCAGTTCGCGTCTGTTGGAACCCAGTTCCGTCTGGATCAGGTCAAGCGGCATTGGCCCGCGCCTCGGGATAAAGCACAGCTTTGAACGGAGCCATTCCAACACGGCGATAGGTTTCGAGGAAAGTTTCCTCGGCGCTATCACGCAGGTCCAGATAGGCTTCGACGATGCGTTCAACGGCAGGAACGATCTCATCATAGGCAAAACCCGGACCCGTGCGATCACCGACGGCTGCCGTTTCAGTCGCGTCACCACCCAGCGTGATCTGATAGTTCTCGACGCCTGCGCGATCCAGGCCCAGAATGCCGATGTGACCGACGTGGTGGTGCCCACATGCGTTGATGCAGCCCGAGATTTTGATCTTCAAGTGGCCGATATCATGCTCCAGCTTCATGTCCTCGAACCGGGTCGCGATTTCCTGAGCAACCGGGATCGAACGGGCCGTTGCCAGCGCACAATAGTCCATGCCCGGGCAAGCGATGATGTCGCTGATCAGCCCGATATTGGCTGTGGCCAGTTCGTATTCTTTCAGCTTCGCATGGATCGTAGGCAGGTCCGATTTGTGGACATGCGGCAGGATCACGTTCTGTTCGTGGCTGATGCGTAGCTCGTCATAGGCGAACTCTTCGGCCAGATCGGCCATCACGCGCATCTGCTCGGCAGTTGCGTCGCCCGGCGTCTGGCCGTGCTTTTTGATCGAGATCGTAACGATCGCGTGGTCCGCGTTTTTGTGCGGCGCGATATTGGTGTCGACCCACGACCGGAAAACCGGATCGTTGGTGTAGGCGCTTTCAAACGAGGCAACCGAACCTTCACGGAAGGCCGGAGGCGCAAAGTGACCTTTGATTTCTTCCAGCAGGTTCATGTCAGCACCTTTGAACTGCGGGCGGACCTGCAGGAAGCGCTCGTTTACCTTGGCGCGGATGGCGTCGATGCCATGTTCATGCACCGTAATCTTGATACGGGCTTTGTACTTGTTGTCGCGTCGGCCAATCTGGTTCCACACCGAAACAGTCGCTTCGAGATATGCCAAGAGATCGTCGAAGGCGACAAATTCGGATAGTTCTTTGCCGATCATCGGCGTACGGCCCAAACCGCCACCGACGATGACGCGGGCACCAAGAACGCCGTCACGCTCGACCAGTTGCAGTCCGATGTCATGCGCCTTGATCACGGCGCGATCGTTTTCGCTGCCGGTGATGGCGATCTTGAACTTGCGCGGCATGAATTGGAATTCCGGGTGGTCGGTCGACCACTGACGCAGCAATTCAGCATAGGGGCGCGGGTCGGCGATCTCATCCGCGGCAGCACCGGCGAAGTGGTCGGCTGTCACGTTACGGATGGTGTTGCCTGAAGTCTGGATGGCGTGCATACCAACCTCGGCCAGCGCGTCTAGCATATCCGGCACGTCGTTCAGCTTCGGCCAGTTGTACTGGATGTTCTGACGGGTGGTGAAATGGCCATAGCCCTTGTCCCACTTCTCGGCCAGTAACGCCAACTGACGCATCTGTGCACTGGAGAGCGTGCCATAGGGAATCGCGACGCGCAGCATGTATGCGTGCAGTTGCAGATACAGGCCATTCATCAGGCGCAGGGGCTTGAATTCGTCTTCGGTCAGCGAACCGTCTATGCGGCGCTCAACTTGCGCGCGGAACTGTGCGTTGCGTTCTGCCAAAAATGCTGTGTCGAACTCGGAGTAGCGATACATGTTTAGCTGTCCTTAGTTGCAGCCCCGGACCTGGGGCCTTGAAGGGGAGAGAGAAGAGCCTGAAATCAGACCCGGGGCTGCGGGGAGGTTTCCTGTTTGCCGTGGGCATAGTTGGACGGACCAGTCCGGCGGAAATCCTCCCGGAAATGGGTGGGTTCAGGTCCCTTGTCACCGGCGATCGCGTCGGCGAGATACGCGCCAACGATCTTGTTTGCCTGACGCGCGGCATCCAGCAATCGAACCTGCGCATGGGCTTCATCGGTGATCAGCTCGGCCTCGGATAGATCGCGCGACCAGCGGTCATCTTCGGTCTGGTAAATCACATCGCCTTCCAACAGGTCGTTGGCGGTGACGACTTTAGGGGTAAAAGCGCGGGCCATCAGGCAAACTCCTTATGAAAAACCGAGATCAGGTGCAGGCCGAACACGGCTTGGGCTAAGCCGGGCTTGTTCATGCATTCATCTGACTGTTTGACTTGCATCGGATCATCTCGTGACTGAATTGACTTGAATGGCAATATAGGAAATATTCCCGGTAAATCGCCATATGCGCCGACAAATAAGGACACATGTTCTTTTGCGGGCTGCAGGCGGAACCTTTGTCCTGAATTGGAGGGAAATTTGGAATGTCGGTGCGGATAGACGACACGGATCGGAAAATTCTAGCCGAGCTGCAGCGGGACGCGAGCCAGTCGCTGGATGAAATCGCGGCCCGTGTCGGCAGTTCGAAGACGCCAGTTTGGAATCGCATTCGCAAGCTGAAAGGGGCAGGAGTCATTGGGCAGCAGACGGTTCTGCTGGATGCTGAGGCGCTTGGATTCGAGGCCACTTTCTTTGTGCTGATCCGTACGTCGGAACATGAAGCGGAATGGCAGCAGAAGTTCCTGAAAGCTTTGCGAGACCGTCCTGAGGTGCAGGAAGCACATCGGCTGGCCGGCGACATTGACTACATCCTGAAGGTAAGGGTCAGGAATGCGCGTGCCTATGATGCATTTTACCAGGCGCTGATATCAGAGGTTCGGGTACACAACGTTACGGCTTTGTTGTCGATGGAAGAGATCAAATCGACCACCATGCTGCCATTGAAATCTGTCGGTTGAATTGAGGCGAGTGATTGGGTGCGCTGCCCCCGTCGCCTAAGGGCGACTTCCCGGGGATAATTCTGGCCACACGAAGAACGGATCCGGGATCGATAGACCGGTTGATGCTTTATGCGCGTCTGGGATTCACGTTTCCACCATCAGTTTGGTTAGCCCATGGAAATGATAGCTGTCTGAGTATTCGGGGTCATCTGCAAGCCGCAAATTTGGATGCCTGTTGAACAGGATCGGAAGCGCGATACGCATTTCCAAACGTGCCAGAGTGGCGCCGACGCAGAAATGGAGACCTCCGCCAAAACTGGTGTTGGCGCTGATTTCTCGTGTTGGATCGAACTTATCGGGTTGGTACCAGACCGTGGGGTCACGATTGGCGGCCCCCAGAAGCAATGCGACCTGATCTCCGCGGGAAAAGCGGTGCCCAAATAGCTCAACCTCTTCATAGGCATAGCGTGTGAACATATGGAGGGGCGGATCATATCGCAGA
The DNA here is from genome assembly GCF_056535285.1 of Ruegeria sp. O11. NCBI lineage: Bacteria > Pseudomonadati > Pseudomonadota > Alphaproteobacteria > Rhodobacterales > Roseobacteraceae > Ruegeria > Ruegeria sp. O11. The sequence goes on from NZ_JBQERS010000001.1 coordinate 485,688, forward strand.
ATTTCCTCGACGACCCCATCAATGGAGTTGGGTGACAGGGCAAGCTGCTGGGTGCGTGTTGTCAGTAGGGTTTTCACGCCATTGCCGATGGCATGCACCGTCGCTTCGTGACCGGCATTCAGCAAAAGGATACAGGTTGTTATCAGTTCATCGCGTGAGAGTTTTTCGCCGTCTTCTTCCGCTGCGATCAACCGCGTGATCAGGTCATCGCGCGGGTCTCTACGTCGCAGTTCGATGTAGTCTTCAAGATAGGCCGTAAACTCTTGCGTGGCCTGAACAGCATCATCCTCGATTTCGCGGGTTCGGTTTGCCTGATACATGGACACCATCGCGTGGGACCAATGCAGGAATTTTGGTGCCATCTGTTCGGGAACGCCCAGTAGGCGGCAGATCGTAATGACAGGAACCTGTGTGCAATAGGCCTGCAATAGATCGAAGGGGCCACCGGGAAATCTCTCGATCAAATCGTTGCATAATTCTTCTATGGCGGGCTCCGACGCGGCAATGGCGCGGGATGTAAAGGCCCGCAGGACTAACGATCGCAGCCTTGTGTGCCTGGGTGGTTCGAGTTCCAACATTGAATGCGACTCAACCTCAAGCCACAGGGCAAGGTGGCTTGGGCCGGGTTTTGCAAATTCCGTTGGTATTTCGCGCCCAAAGCGCCGATCACGCAACAATGTATGCACAGCCTTGTAAGAAGCGGCTGCAACCAAGCCATACTGCTCCCAGTAGAACAGATCGCCGAATTGACGCGCAGTGTCATAGAACGGGTAGGGATTTTGCACGAATGCCGGGTCAGTCGGGGATTGGTGGAGCGTCTTCATGCGCTGCACACTTGCCATGGGCGTCGCTGAATGCAAGACCCTAGATATGCAACGGATTTGGATCATTGCAGGTTTTTTGTGCGCAGTTGGTTTGTTGTCGGCTGCGATCTGGACATATGGCTATCGTCAGGCCTTGTCGCAGCTGAGCGAAAAGGCCGAGGCGGATCTGGAGCTGGCGGCGGACCGGTTAAGCACACAGATGCAAGTATATCAGGAAGTGGCTGCGTTGATGGCGGACCATCCTGCATTACAGGCGCTTGGTGCCGGGGCGCAGCAGCAAGCAGCACGAAAAGTGTTGCTGGATGTGGCTGACAAGACCGCTGCGGTTAATGTGATCTACCTGGACACAGATGGGCAGGCTCTGGCGGCGGCACAGCCCGTGGCGCAGCGCGATATGTCTGAGCACCCGGCTTTTGAACGCGCCATGCAAGGCGCGTTAGGGAGCGCGCATGGAGTCGAAGACGAGAGTGGGGATCGGATATATTCGTACGCAGCGCCAGCGTTTGGAGATTCAGGGCAAATAATGGGTGCACTGATGGTTCTGGCCGACGTGCAGGATGTCGAGCAGACATGGCGTGGAAGTACGGATGCGGTGTTCTTTGTTGATGCGGATGGGGTCGTTTTTATTTCGAACCGCTCGGACCTGTTGCTTTGGCACCGTGCGCAAGGCCAGCAGGGTTTGATGTCACCAGCAGGTGAGAATGTTGAATTTGCGTCGTCACGAGTTGCCGGGCATGAAGTTTGGAAACTGAATTGGGGGCGTTATCTTCCTCGCCGTGCGTTGCACCTGACTCTCGACCTGCCGGTGATTGCGATGACTGCAGAGATGCTGGTCGATGTCGCGCCTGCTCGTCGTCTGGCAGGATTACAAGCAGCAGCGGTTGCAGCGATCTGTTTCGCGTTTGGAGCGTTGTTGTTTCTGGCCTCAGAACGTCGGCGAACATTAGCGGATGCCAATACTGTATTGGAAAGCAGGGTGGCCCAGCGCACGCGAGCGCTGACAGCGGCAAACTCGGCTTTGCGCCGTGAAGTCGCTGAGCGTGAAGAAGCCGAGGCGGCGCTAAAGCAAGCTCAGACCGAACTGGTTCAAGCAGGTAAGCTGAGCGCATTGGGCAAGATGTCAGCGGGGATCAGCCACGAGCTGAACCAACCGTTGATGGCTATCCAGCAATTCGCTGACAACGGGTCAGCATTTCTGGAACGCGGTAAAGAAAAAAAAACCGGTGAAAACCTGAGTCGGATTTCCGACATGGCTGCGCGTATGGCCCGGATCATAAAAAACCTGCGCGCATTTGCCAGAAACGAGAGCGAGCCGATGGGGCGCGTCGACTTGGTTGAAGTTTTGAATACGGCTGCCGAATTGACTGAGTCTCGATTACGAGACGAAGGCGTCGAATTGAGTTGGGAGCCGCCAAATTCGGCGGTTTACGCATGGGGAGGTGAAGTGCGTTTGGTGCAGGTTTTTGTCAACCTGATCAATAATGGCGCAGACGCCATGGCCGATCGGGCAGCCCGCAAAATCTCGATCACTTTGACGGAGGGGCAGCCCATTCGTGTTTCGGTCAGAGATACCGGGCCGGGTATCGAAGACCCAGATCGCGTGTTTGAACCGTTCTACACCACGAAGACAGTGGGTTCATCTGAAGGGATGGGTCTGGGGCTATCCATCTCCTACGGTTTGGTTCAAAGTTTCGGAGGGGACATTCGCGGCGCAAATACCGACGATGGTGCTGAATTTACCGTCGAACTGGAACCCTTCAGAGAGGACGAGGCTGCATGATCCGCAAAGTGCTTTTGGTCGACGACGATGCGGCTGTTCGTGAAGCTTTGGCACAGACGCTTGAATTGGCAGAATATGAACCGGTTACAGCGGGATCATTTGTTGCGGCGAAAGATCATATTCATAGCGAATTTGACGGTGTGATAATCTCGGATATTCGGATGCCTGGGCGCGATGGGTTCCACCTACTGAACTTCGCGCGCGAGGTTGATCCTGAACTACCAGTCGTTTTGCTGACCGGCGAAGGAGATATTCCAATGGCTGTGCAGGCCATGGGACAAGGCGCTTTCGATTTTCTTGAAAAACCCTGTGCGGCAGCAGATCTTCTGGCGGTTCTGGAGCGTGCGATTGCCGCGCGGTCAGAGGTGTTGCGTGATCGTGAGCTCAAGCGCGAGTTAGAGCGAGGCGATCCTGCAGCCCGAATGCTATTCGGTTTGTCAGAGCAGGCCGAAGCCTTGCGAGAGCGCGTGCGGAGCGTGGCACCGACACACGCCGAAGTCTTGGTCACTGGACCGGCGGGCAGCGGTATATCCAAAGTCGCGGAGGTAGTGCATCTGATGTCTCCGGTCGGGCAGGGACCGTTTGTTAAGCGCCCGGCCGCCAGCCTGGCGCCTGAAGATTTGTTAACGGTCTGTGGGGACGCGGCTGGCGGGTCGCTGTTTCTTGATGAGGTTTCTGCAATGCCGGATTCCACTCAATACGCAGCGTTGGAACTGATCGAGCAGGGAACGGATGCGCGAATAATAGCAGGCACAACTTCCGACTTGTCAGAGCTTTCTGGACAGGGGCGGTTCAACGTCGATCTGTTCTATCGCCTTGATGTCATGCGGGTTCGCATTCCCGCTTTGTCCGAGCGTCCAGAGGATATTCCGATCATTTTTCGCCGTTATGTGGCACAGGCGGCGGAACAGGCTGGTATCGCCGAGCCTGAGATAACACCTGAACATCTGGCCTCTCTCATGGCGCAGGAATGGCCGGGAAATGCGCGCTCTTTGATGTCTGCCGCCATGCGATTTGTGTTGGGAATGCCAGAAGAGGTCGGACAGGCTGCGGACCTGGGGCTGAGCGAACAATTGGCGCTGGTCGAGAAATCATTGTTGGTCGCTGCACTAGGGCGCCACAATGGCAAGGCTTCTGACGCGGCCAAGGCTCTGAAACTGCCGCGCAAGACGTTCTATGACAAGTTGGCTCGCTACGAAATACGACCAGAAGACTATCGTCGGTAGGCAGATCCTCCCGCCTATTTTGCCAGTATTAACATACCAGCAAAACTGTTGGGCCGGGCAGCGCGCATATGCGGGCTGCGGTCGCACATTGCCTAGACGAATCGATTCGGTCGGGTTGATTTGATTTTGTGCGAAAACTCGCACTCGGCGTGGTTGCTCTGTGCGAAATTTCGCACAGAGCATTGCGGTAGCTTTCTTGATTTGCGAAGTGGGACATTAAACGTATTGATAATAAATAATAATTATTAATTTGGTTAGTAACGGAACAAACCGTTGAGAGGGAGAGATTGATTCGCTTCACTCCGCTTCATACGGCGCGGACTGAGCGCTTGATCGAAGTTTTAGGGAAATCTGGGAGGAAAAGACTGATGAAATTCCTAACAACGGCAGCAACTGCAATTGCACTTTCTGTCACCGCGACGGCCGGGATCGCGGCCTGTGATGACGGTGAGATCGTGGTTAAGTTTGCCCATGTGACCAATACTGACAAACATCCCAAGGGTATTGCCGCCTCGCTGTTGGAGCAGCGCGTCAATGACGAGATGAACGGCGTTATGTGCATGGAGGTCTATCCGAACTCGACCCTCTACAATGACGATAAAGTGCTTGAGGCGATGCTGCAGGGCGACGTGCAGCTGGCCGCGCCATCGCTGTCGAAGTTCGAGAAGTTCACCAAACAGTTCCGCCTGTTCGACCTTCCGTTCATGTTCAAGAACATCGATGCCGTGGATGCATTCCAGGCCTCGGCTGATGGTCAGGCGATGAAAGACAGCATGCAGCGTCGTGGTCTGCAAGGGCTGGCATTCTGGCATAACGGCATGAAACAGATGTCCGCGAACAAACCTTTGGTTGATCCGTCGGATGCTGACGGCCTCAAGTTCCGCGTACAATCCTCGGATGTTCTGGTGGCACAGATGGAAGCCATCGGTGGTAGCCCTCAGAAAATGGCGTTCTCGGAAGTCTATGGCGCACTGCAGCAGGGTGTCGTGGACGGTCAGGAGAACACCTGGTCGAACATCTACGGCAAGAAGTTCTTTGAAGTGCAGGATGGTATCACCGAGACCAATCACGGTATCATCGACTATCTCGTGGTCACTTCAGTGGATTGGCTGGACAGCTTGGACCCCGAAGTCCGTGATCAGTTCCTGGCAATTCTAACCGAAGTGACGGAGACCCGGAACAAGGAAGCCTTTGCGGTGAACGAAGCGGCTAAGGCCTCGATCACTGACGCAGGCGGTATTATTCGTGATCTGAACCCTGAGCAGCGTCAGGCTTGGGTCGATGCGATGAAGCCCGTGTGGGACAAATTCGCTGACGACGTTGGTCAGGACAAGATCGACGCTGCACAGGCGATCAACGCCGGGTTCTGATCCCGGATCAAGCCGCGTGTCCGGGAACTGGGGAGTTATGGACGCGTAGGTCAGGCGGGCCTTGATGGCCCGCCACACTCCCTCCACTCTCATCAAAAAAATGCGGGGACAGAGAGATGTCTGGTGCGAAATCCGGCCAAGGCGGGCTGGTCGACCATATCGAAGAAACCATGATTGCGTGCCTCTTGGGCCTGATGACGATTGTCACCTTCGCCAATGTGATCGCGCGGTTTGTGTTTAACTCTAACATTCTTTGGGCGCTGGAGCTGACTGTTTTCACCTTCGGTTGGTTGGTGCTGCTAGGCGCATCTTATGCGGTGAAGAAGCATGCGCATCTGGGTGTGGACGCGATCCTGAACATGCTGGCCCCCGCGCCGCGCCGGGTTTTGGCGCTGATAGCGGTAGCGTGCTGTCTGGTGTTTTCGCTGCTCTTGCTCAAGGGGTCGTATGACTACTGGGCGGTGTTTGCCGATCTGCCGCCAACTTCGGGTCGCTGGTTTCCGACCGGCTTCGACATGAGTGCACGCAGCCAGAGTTTTTACGAGGTTGACGATATCCCCATGGTCGCTCCGCTGCGGTTTCTGGAAGATATGATCAACTACGGTGAGTACTACGAGAAACTGCCCAAGGTCGTTCCCTATTTCGTTTTGCCTCTGTCGATGTTGCTGCTGGTGATCCGTTTCGCTCAGGTTGCCGTTCAAATCTGGCGCGGCGAAACCGATCGCCTTGTAGCTAGCCACGAGGTTGAGGACGAGATCGAAGAGGTTCGCGCGCAGCAGGGGGAGCATGACTGATGGATGTTGTTCTTCTCTTCTCGATGGTCATTGGTCTGCTGCTGATCGGTGTTCCGATTGCGGTTTCGCTGGGCCTCAGCTCGACCCTCTTCCTGCTGATCTATTCCGACAGTTCGCTGGCCTCGGTCGCGGGCACGCTGTTTGAGGCGTTCGAAGGGCACTTTACGTTGCTCGCGATCCCGTTCTTCATCCTCGCATCGTCCTTCATGACGACAGGCGGCGTTGCACGCCGGATCATCCGGTTCTCGATTGCCTGTGTGGGGCATCTGCCGGGCGGGTTGGCGATTGCGGGCGTGTTCGCCTGTATGTTGTTCGCCGCTCTTTCGGGCTCATCCCCGGCCACCGTTGTGGCAATCGGTTCCATCGTCATCGCCGGGATGCGTCAAGTTGGTTATTCCAAGGAATTCGCCGCCGGTGTGATCTGTAATGCTGGTACTCTGGGTATTCTGATCCCGCCGTCAATCGTGATGGTGGTCTATGCCGCTGCCGTCGAGGTTTCGGTCGGGCGGATGTTCCTTGCCGGCGTCATACCGGGGTTGATGGCGGGCCTGATGCTGATGATCACCATCTACGTCATGGCCAAGGTCAAGAACTTGCCCAAAGGAGACTGGAAAGGTTGGGGAGAAGTCTTCACCTCGGCGCGCGAGGCCGGTTGGGGCTTGTTCCTTATCGTCATCATCCTCGGCGGAATCTACGGCGGTATTTTCACCCCGACGGAGGCTGCTGCGGTTGCGGCAGTCTACGCATTCCTGATCGCGAGCTTTGTTTACAAGGACATGGGGCCGCTCAGCACCGAAGGCGATGCAAAGAACATCTCGGTGTTGAAGAAGCCCTATGCTCTCGTCACGGCCTTTGTGCACCCCGACACTAAGCATACGCTGTTCGAAGCTGGCAAACTGACCGTCACGCTGCTGTTTGTTATCGCCAACGCGCTGATATTGAAGCATGTTCTGACCGATGAACAGGTCCCGCAGCATATCGCAAGCGCTATGCTGTCCGCGGGTCTGGGGCCGGTAACGTTCCTGATCGTGGTTAACGTGATCTTGCTGATCGGCGGTCAGTTCATGGAACCCTCAGGCCTCTTGGTCATCGTGGCGCCTCTGGTCTTTCCGATTGCGATTGAGCTGGGCATCGACCCGATCCATCTGGGCATCATCATGGTGGTGAATATGGAGATCGGGATGATCACGCCGCCGGTTGGTCTGAACCTGTTCGTAACCTCAGGCGTCGCGGGTATGCCAATGATGAGTGTTGTGCGCGCGGCGCTGCCGTTTTTGGCTGTGCTCTTCGTCTTCCTGATCATGGTGACGTATATCCCGTGGATTTCGACCTTCCTGCCCAACACTTTCATGGGGCCAGAGATCATAACCAACTAGATCATATACACCGATCATTTGAACCGGGCGGCGTAATCCGCCCGGTTTTTTGTGTCTTGAAACTGAAGTCTAAGCACATATCTGAGCGTCAGAGGACGACCTCACCATCATGGATGATCATTCGGGACGACCCGAACTCGGAAAGTGAGGTGTTCTTATGCCCTGGATATTACTGTTGTTCGCTGGCCTGCTTGAGATTGTCTGGGCCGTCGCAATGAAGCAGACCGCAGGTTTTACACGCTTGTGGCCGACAGCGATCATGGGTGTCGCAATGATCGGGTCATTTGGTCTGCTTGCGATGGCCATGCGGGAATTGCCGCTTGGAACGGCCTATACCATCTGGACCGGAATCGGCGCTGTCGGTGCGTTCACCGTTGGCATCTTGTTTCTGGGCGAAGCGCTGACACCGATGCGGATCGGTGCGGCGATTCTGATTGTGACCGGTTTGGTCATAATGAAACTGGCCTAAGTCTACTTAGGCCTTTTCAAGCGCGCGAATGATGCCCGAGAAATCTTGGGCTTTCAGGCTTGCGCCACCCACAAGTGCCCCGTCGACATTTGATACTCCAAAAATCTCGGCGGCGTTGCTGGGTTTTACCGACCCACCATAGAGCAACCGGACCGAGCGGCCCACGCCCTCACCAAAGCGGCGTTCCAGCCGGGCGCGGATGAAATCGTGCACTTCGCCGATCTCTTCCAGGGTTGGCACTTTGCCGGTCCCAATCGCCCAAATGGGTTCATAGGCAACAATGAGATTTTCGCCGGTCGCCTGATCCGGGATTGATCCCGACATCTGACCTCCGATGATGTCCAGTGTGTTCGCCGCTTCACGCTGTTCAAGGCTTTCGCCAACGCAGATTATCGCTTTTAGGCCCGCGTCCATCGCTGTGCGGGCCTTGGCGCGAATGTCTTCGTTCTGTTCGCCATGGTCCTCTCGACGTTCGGAATGACCGAGTATTACTGCGTCTGCCCCTGCATCAAGCAGCATCTCGGCGCTTAGATCCCCTGTATGCGCACCCGAAGTCGCGGCGTGGCAATCCTGTCCGCCGACAGTGATTCCCGAGCCTTCGACAGTAGTACCAGCGCGATGAAGCAATGTGGCAGGCGGGCAGATCAGTATTTCGACGGGGGAAGAGGGATGTGACGCGTTCAACTCTTTTAGTTCGTTCAGCGCAACGCCGGTTCCATTCATTTTCCAATTGCCTGCCGCCAACTTACGCCGCATTGCGATCCCTCCGGTTTTGTGCGTTCTGCACCCCGGATATCACCGGCAAGCAGCGCTGACAATTCCGGTTGCGGACCGCGAATTGTGTGGACAGATTGCACGCGTAAATGCAGAGGGCAGCATGATAGACAACCTAGACCTTGCAAAGCTGGACCAGCGTGAGCCGGCGGAGCTGGATAAGCTGAGACATGCCATTGGCCGGGTCGGATTTCTGACGATTTCCAATACCGGAATCAGTGCTGAGCGCGTTCAGCAGGTGATTGGCGAATATCGCGACTTTTTTCGGCAACCAGAACAGATCAAGCGGACTGTAGACATGGCCACCACCGGTGCTAACCGCGGCTGGGGCGCACCTCGTTCTGAGCAAGTCGATCCTACGGCGAACCCGGATTTCAAAGAAGTGTTTGACTGCGGCTATGAACTGTCTGCCAATAATCCCTATGCAGGCCGCGAACTGAGCGTGTATGCCCCAAACCTCTGGCCGGAATTTTCCGGCGAGTTCCGGACAATAATCCAAGGCTATTATTCGGACGCTTGTGGCATTGCCATGCGCGTTTTGCGTGCCATTGCCGTTGCCATCGGTCGGGATGCGAACAGTTTTGATGCCGCCTTTGATACGCCCATGGCCTTGCTGCGCGGTAACTTCTATCCGCAACGACCTGATTGGGCAGGAGAAAACGATTTTGGAATCGCTGCTCACACTGACTATGGCTGCCTGACATTGTTGGCCACCGATGGTACTCCGGGGCTAGAGGTGCGTATGCCTGATGGCGATTGGCAGGCCGTAAACGCCGCGCCGGGGCAGTTCATTGTCAATTTTGGCGAAATGTTGGAGTTCTGGACAGACGGTGAAGTCAAGGCAACCGAACATAGAGTCGAAGGGAGTTCAGACGAGCGAATCTCGGTCCCGCTGTTCTTCAATCCCTCTTATGACACCAATGTCGCCCCGCCGGATTCAGACAAGATAATTCGGGCTGGAGAGCACTTGACGCAGCGATTTATGGAAACTTACGTGCACCTGCAGGCAGCGTCTTAACGCTGCGTCGCCAGAGTATCGTCGAACTTGATCGATTCCCCGCAGCCGCAAGCATCGACTACGTTCGGGTTGCGGAACTTAAAGCCGGATTCGAGCAGTGAAACCTCATAGTCGATCTCGGTCCCAAACAGGAACATCTGTGCCATTGGCGCGATCATCACGCGGGCACCATCCTGTTCGACCACTTCATCGTTTGGGTCGGCCTCATCGACATAGTCCATGGTATATTCCATACCTGCACAGCCGCCTTTCTTGACGCCAATGCGCAGACCGGCGTGACCGCCAGAATTCATCAGCCGAACAATCTGTTCGGCGGCTTTGGGTGTCATGGTCACGGCTTGTTTGCCGGGAATGCCAAACATGATGGGCTCCGTATTCGCGCGTTATCTCCAATCTAAGGCCGACGCTCGTCGGGCTCAAGAGAGGGAGGGCACAATTCCCACACATGTGGCGGGTTGATCGGGAATTCGGGTTGGCAATATCGCGCGGGATATGGTCGGATGACGTGGATTTATTGTTCTGACAGAGGCGAAGTAAGATGGCATTAAGTGCAAAGCAGTTGTTTGGTCGAAGTATTTCCACTGGGTTGGTTTGCTTTGCATTCGCTTATCCGGCACTCGCCGCCGGTGATGACAAACGGCACCCGGTCAATTGTGCCACAGCACCGGGTGATCTTCGTGCGATCGCTGCGGAAAAGAAACATGCGGAGGAACAACAAGCGGAAAGCGTTGTCTCGATCCTACCAGCCGGAGCTTTATTGGGATTGATAACCGGGACCGAGAACAAACACCTAAAGATGCTTTCAGGCGATTACGTCGAACAGTTGGATGCGAGAGCCGCGGAAATCAATTCGACCTGTGGAATCAACTAGTAGCAATCGGAAAAGACCGCCCTCGGGCAAGGGCGGTCAATATCCGGGCTAGGTCAATTTGGGGACAGCAGACAGGTTTGCGACCCGGTGTGCCAGCACAACATGTATCACTGCGCCAACAACCGAAAAGTACCGGCTTTTTGTGTCACAATGTCTACGCATTTGTAACAGGCGCGTAACCGTTTCACGACAAACGATAAAACCTGATTAGAGAAGGGTGTCACATGAACCCCAGCTCAAGCCGCGCTTCATCTGACATCATCTCCATACCCCAAGGCGGCTCCCAAGTCAGTTCGACGTCAACTTCCTTGACGCCCGCAACGGGTTCAATGGCTTCCACGATCCAGCCGGGCATCTCGCCGGCGACTGGGCAGCCGGGGGCCGTTAGAGTCATAATGACTTTGACCGCGTTTTCATTGGTGATGTCGATGGTATAGATGAGACCCAGATCATAGATATTGACCGGAATTTCAGGGTCAAAAACTGTTCGGCACGCGTCCACTATCGCGTCGTACAAAGGATGTTCGATGGTCGAAGGCGCAATGAGCGGGCTGCCTTCAAACTGTTCGCTGGGGTGGGTCATTGATGCCTCGGGTCTGTTACCTGAGAAATTATATAGGGAAACCGCTGACCAGCGTCCAGAGGGGCAGTGGGGCCCGGAATGGGCGCCAGTACAAAATCACTCGTTGATATCGTGATTGAAGGTTTTGACCTGTCCGTGAGGCAGTGCGAACATGCGGCGTAGTGCGAGCCAGGATACCAGCGAAAGAACCGCAAAGATCAGCAATAGAACGGGCAGGGAAGGCACCAGCCCTGGTATCAGCAACAGCAATCCTGTGATGGCTGCTCCGATGGCAAAGCCAAGAAAGATGAAGCCTGGCAGGGCGACCTCAAGGATGGCCAAAGCGAGCGCTGCGGCCAGCCAGACCCACCAAGTAAGCCAGAAAGGTTCAGCCATTATTTTCCTCCTTTCAGCATGTTAAAGGCATTCCCAAACGCTTCAATAGCATTTGCCGGTACCACGATTGTCTGAGAGCCGCTGCCATTACCCAAAGCGTTCAGTGATTCCACTTGCTTCAAGGCGACCTGGTATTGCGCAGCTTCCAATCCATTATCTTGAATCGCCTTGGCCACAACCTGAGTCGCGTAGGCTTCGGCCTCGGCCTGGATACGGCGGGCTTTGGCGGTCTGTTCAGCGGCATAAAGTTCGGCATCGGCTTGCAGCTCAACGGCACGCTTCTGACCTTCGGCCTCTGTTACCTGTGCGCGGCGCGCGCGCTCGGCATTCAGCTGCTGCAGCATTGCGTCACGGGTGGCCTGGTCGAGGTTTACGTCCAGAATCTCGGCGCGGGTCACTTCGATACCCCAATCGTCAACAGCGGTTTCGACACTTTCCTGAATGCGTTCAATCAGTTGCGCGCGGTTCGACTGAACTTCATCCAAGTCCATCTTACCAATCTCTGCACGGACGATGCCGGCCACGGTTGTGGCAATCGCACCGTCTACGTCACGGATACGGTATACAGTCTTTTCAGGTTCCAGAATACGGTAGAACACCGAGGTATCGATCTGCACCAGAACATTGTCCTTGGTGATCGCGTCTTGAGTTGCGTTGGGCAACTGGCGCTCAAGGATGGATATCTTATGGCGTGCAACATCAAGAAAAGGAACGATAAAGTTGATTCCGGGCCCAAGGACCGAGCGCAAGCGGCCGAACCGTTCAACCACGTATTTCTCGGATTGAGGCACGATCTTGATGCCCTTGAAGATGACAAGTGCAATTAGCGCTGCCGCCAGCAGATAAATAATGTTCGAAGTAAGCAGTCCGATAATCTGGTCTTCTGTCATATCTGTCCTCATTTATTGTGTACTATAGTATACATTTGGAGATTGAGTCGCCCGATTTCAACTCTGGTATGGATTGAGTGCGCCCAAATGCAAATCTTTGAAACAGTTAATGCGGCGCGAATTCTTTGCCTGTGACCGCTTTGCATCCTGCCTGTGTTTGCGGTATCGGGCGGGGATGAAACTGATAATTGATACTGATCCCGGCATCGATGATGCGATGGCCATCGCCTATGCCGCTGCAGCTCCGGAAATAGAGTTGGTCGGCCTGACGACCGTCTTTGGCAATACTCATGTGCATCAATCCAGTCGCAATGCGCGCTATCTGGTTGATAAACTTGGATTGAATATTCCAGTAGCTGAAGGGGCGCCATTTGCACGTGGTGAAGACCGCCACGCGCCGTCCGAGCATGTACACGGGCCTGAAGGGTTCGGTGATTTTACCGATATCCCGCATATTGGCGAGAACCACGCGCTGACAGGCGCAGAGTTCCTGGTTGAAATGGCGCGCGCGCATCGCGGTGAATTGGTCGTTTGTGCTGTTGGCCCGCTTACCAATATTGCGGATGCAATCAAGCTTGACCCGGAGTTTGCCGACAATGTGGCCAAGCTGGTGATCATGGGTGGCGCGGTTTACTGCCCGGGTAACATCACCGAGCATGCCGAAGCGAATATTTACCATGATGCCAAGGCTGCCGATGAAGTGTTCGCAGCGTCTCTGCCGACCGTGCTGGTTGGCCTGGATGTGACCCTGAAAACGCTCTATGAAACTGCCGACTTCGAAGGGTTGGCTCAGAAATCCCCCGATATGGGTGGTTTTCTGCGCGACATCTCGCGGTTCTATCTGAATTTCTACAAAGAGGTTGGCGGGCTTGAAGGTTGTGGCCTGCACGATTCGACGGCAGTGATCGCTTGCACGCATGAGCCAATGTTCGATGTGGTTGAAACTGGTTTGCAGGTGTCGCTCGAAGGACCTGACATCGGGGCCACACGTATTAACCCTTCGCGGCCTACAGTACGCGTATGCCGGAATGTGGACGGGGCAGGGGTTGTACAACTGTTTACCGAACGCGTTGCATCTCTGCCCTGACGGGTTGCATTGAACCAGCAGATCGGGCAAAGCCTGCCCGGTTCCGCGACCCGAGGCCCCAATATGACCGACCGTTTCTCGTTTGACCTGAAAGCCACAGACGGCAAGGCCCGCACCGGCGTGATCAACACGCCGCGCGGCGAGGTGCGGACGCCTGCATTCATGCCCGTTGGGACTGCGGCGACGGTCAAGGCAATGATGCCGGAAAGCGTCCGCGCAACCGGTGCGGATATCTTGCTGGGCAACACATACCACCTGATGCTGCGTCCTACGGCCGCGCGGATCGACCGACTGGGTGGTTTGCACAAGTTCATGAACTGGGAACGCCCGATCCTGACAGACTCGGGCGGGTTTCAGGTCATGTCGCTGGCTGGCTTGCGCAAGCTGACTGAGCAGGGCGTGACCTTCAAATCTCATATCGATGGGTCAAAGCACGAATTGACACCTGAACGTTCGATGGAGATCCAGCGCCTTTTGGGATCGGACATCGTGATGTGTTTCGACGAATGCCCGGCATTGCCTTCGGATCGGGACCGCATCGCCGAGTCGATGCGATTGTCGATGCGATGGGCCGAACGGTCTCGGGATGCGTTTGGTGATCGCCCCGGACATGCCTTGTTCGGGATCATGCAGGGCGGGTTGGAACAAGACCTGCGTGAAGAAAGCGCAGAAGCGCTAAAACAGATCGGTTTTGAAGGCTATGCGGTTGGTGGGCTCGCGGTGGGCGAGGGGCAAGAGGCCATGTTCAGCTGCCTCGACTACGCACCAGAATTCCTGCCTGAGGATAAGCCGCGCTACCTGATGGGTGTGGGCAAACCCGACGACATCGTGGGTGCCGTGGCACGCGGAATCGACATGATGGATTGCGTGCTGCCTTCGCGGTCCGGACGTACCGGGCAGGTGTTTACGCGCTACGGTGTGGTCAACATCAAGAACGCCCGCCATTCTGACGACCCGCGTCCTCTGGATGAGCATTGTACGTGCCCTGCGTGCTCAAATTATTCCCGCGCCTATCTGCACCATGTATTCCGGTCAAATGAGATGATCTCGGGTATGCTGCTGACCTGGCATAACCTTCACTACTTTCAGGAAGTCATGCAGGGCATGCGTGAAGCGATTTATAAAGGAACATTTGCGCAGTGGCAGGCGCAGTTTCATGCACAACGAGAGCAGGGCGATATAGAACCGCTCTAGATTGCGTCTCATGCGGTGACAAACATCGCCCTGTTTGCTATACTGTTCTCAGTTTGTTTCATCAATTTCATTGTTTTGTTAAGGAGGATTCCATGCCTCGCTTACTTGTTTCTATAGCTATCGTTTTTTGTGCATCCTTGGCCCACGCAGATGTCTGGACCTTTGAGACCCCGTCTGAAAACATCCAATGTGTGGTCGGGCAGGATGACGGAACCTCGGATTTGTCTTGCACTATAATTGGGCGTAGCGGCGCCCCTGCTTTGCCACGACCTGCGGATTGTCAGTCTGATTGGGGACATGAATTTTTCATGACCGATAAAGGCGCTGTCCGCATGCTGTGCCAACCCGTCAATCAAAATCGCAACGGTTATGATCGCGCAGAATATGGCGTAACCGGGACGTTTGGTGGATTTATCTGCCATTCCTCGGAAAAGGGTTTGGAATGCAGGAATGAAGTCGGCCACGGGTTCTTTTTATCTCGCGCCAAGCAGCGGATATTTTGATCCCCAACTGACAATTTATTGGAGGTTTTGTCAGCGCGCCGGGCCAAAATCGGTGGATATGTCTGCCGGACGCCTTGAAGTCCCCAATTCATCGGGTCATGCTGCATCACGACAAACGGCGATGAGGTTGAAATGGGGGAACAGGTGCCCCACCTTTATCGTCCAAGACAGGAGACAGCCAATGGTTGCCTGATCCAGGGACCAGCGCCGTCTTGCCAATGATAAGGATAGAGCATGCAAGAGCCTCTGAATTCCTCATACCCCGTCCTGCCGCTGCGCGACATCGTGGTATTCCCACATATGATCGTGCCGCTATTCGTGGGCCGAGACAAATCGGTCCGCGCACTGGAAGAGGTGATGCAGGATGACAAGCAAATTCTGTTGTCGAGCCAGATTGATCCTGGTGAAGACGACCCAGAGATCGACGGAATCTACCGCTCGGGCGTTCTGGCCAATGTACTGCAACTGCTGAAGCTGCCCGATGGCACCGTTAAGGTGCTGGTCGAAGGGCAGGCACGTGTGCAGATCACAGAATTTCTTGAAAACGATCAGTTTTTCGAAGCCCGCGCCGAGTATCTGACCGAAATTCCCGGCGATGTCACCACGACTGAGGCGCTTTTGCGCACTGTCGCGGATGAGTTTGAGCGCTATGCCAAAGTGCGCAAGAACATTCCCGAAGAAGCACTGGCTGCAGTCGGCGAAACCACTGAGCCTGCGAAACTGGCCGACCTTGTGTCAGGTCATCTGGGCATTGAGGTCGAACAGAAGCAGGAATTGCTTGAGACTCTTTCCGTCAGTGAGCGGCTTGAGAAGGTCTATGGCCTGATGCAGGGCGAAATGTCCGTTCTGCAGGTCGAGAAGAAAATCAAGACCCGCGTCAAATCTCAGATGGAGAAGACGCAGCGCGAGTACTATCTGAATGAGCAGATGAAGGCCATTCAGAAAGAGCTCGGCGATGGTGAGGACGGCAGCAACGAAGTCGCTGAACTGGAAGCCAAAATCAACGAGACCAAGCTTTCGAAAGAAGCGCGCGAGAAGGCCGAGGGTGAGCTGAAAAAGCTCAAGAACATGTCGCCGATGTCGGCCGAGGCCACTGTTGTGCGCAACTATCTGGACTGGATCCTTGCTCTGCCATGGGGCACCAAATCCCGTGTCAAAAAGGATCTGGGCCGTGCACAGGACATTCTGGACGCTGATCACTATGGTCTTGAAAAGGTCAAGGAACGGATTGTTGAATACCTCGCAGTTCAACAGCGTTCGAAGAAGCTCAAAGGCCCGATCTTGTGCCTCGTTGGCCCTCCGGGCGTGGGTAAGACCTCACTGGGTAAGTCCGTCGCCAAAGCCACGGGGCGCGAGTTTATTCGCATCTCGCTGGGTGGCGTGCGCGACGAATCCGAGATCAGGGGTCACCGTCGGACTTATATCGGTTCGATGCCGGGTAAAATCATTCAGGCGCTGAAAAAGGCGAAAACCACGAACCCGCTCATCCTGCTCGACGAGATTGACAAGATGGGGCAGGACTTCCGTGGCGACCCGGCCTCAGCGATGCTGGAGGTGCTGGATCCAGAACAGAACAACACGTTCATGGATCACTACTTGGAGGTCGAATATGACCTGTCCAACGTGATGTTCCTGACCACGTCGAACAGCTACAATATGCCCGGGCCTCTACTGGATCGGATGGAGATCATCCCGCTGGCAGGTTATACCGAAGACGAAAAGAGCGAGATCGCCAAGCAGCACCTGATCGGTAAGCAGGTCAAGAACCATGGTCTGAAGAACAAAGAGTTCGAACTTACCGATGAGGCACTGCAATCGATCATCCGCACCTATACGCGTGAGGCGGGTGTACGGAACCTTGAACGTGAAATCGCCAAAGTGGCGCGAAAATCGCTGACCAAGATCATCAAGAAAGAAGCGGAAACCGTGACGGTGACGCCGGAAAATCTGGATGACTTTCTAGGCGTGCCTAAGTTCCGCTACGGCCTTGCAGAACAGGACGATCAGGTCGGCGTTGTCACCGGCTTGGCCTGGACCTCGGTCGGGGGCGACTTGCTGCATATCGAGGCGCTAAAACTGCCCGGTAAGGGTCGGATGAAGACCACTGGGAAGCTGGGCGATGTGATGAAAGAATCCATCGACGCAGCATCGTCGTACGTTCGGTCGATTTCGCCTCAGATCGGGGTGAAGCCGCCGAAGTTCGACAAGATCGACATCCACGTCCACGTGCCCGATGGTGCGACTCCCAAGGATGGGCCGTCAGCGGGCTTGGCGATGGTGACCTCGATTGTTTCGGTCCTGACAGGTATTCCGGTGCGTAAGGACATCGCCATGACAGGCGAGGTCTCGCTGCGCGGCAACGCGATGCCAATCGGTGGGTTGAAGGAAAAACTGCTGGCTGCTCTTCGTGGTGGGATCAAAACTGTTCTGATCCCTGAAGAGAACGAAAAGGATCTGGCAGATATTCCGGATAACGTGAAGGAAGGACTGGAAATCATCGCGGTCAAGCACGTTTCGGAAGTCCTTGAGCAGGCACTTATCCGTGCGCCTGAGTCGATTGATTGGGACGAGGCTGCGGAAGAGGCTGCCGCGGCGGCTGCAAAAGCGGCCGAAGGTGCCGGACCGTCTGCGACAGCTCACTAAGACTGCTGATAAAGTTAAGAGGCGGGGTCATCCCCGCCTTTTTTTGTTTAAAGGCCGATGACCGGTTTGGACGGATCGAGCACTTCTTCATCAGCGATGTAAGCCTGAAACTTTTTATCCGACAGGGACGAACGTACAGCGAGTGCGAAGATCACCATCGAAAATACGACACAAAGCAAAATATCCCAACCGAATGGGATTTGTTTCTGCGCACCGTCTCCAAATTGCCCCATGTAAGATATCAGCCCCAGGCCGCAGAAATATGGCATCAGCCAAAGGGCTTCTGTCGCGTCCATCTCATCAAGCCGGTTGTGAACGCGGATCAGCAGCAGCGCCATGCCAATAAGCAAGGCGATACCAAGCCTCCAGACCGTGTCCCAACCGCTCCAATAAACGATCAACGTCGAAATGGCGAAGGCTGTGATCGCGACAAATTTGACCGCGGGGATACGGATCGAGCGGGGTTGATCAGGTAGCAGATCGCGCAGGCACACCACGGCGATGGGGCCGACCGCAAATGAAAGGACGATTGCGGCCCCGTTCAAGGCGATGACTGTAGTGAACGGTACGGTGAGCAAGAACAGCGTGCCGATCAGAAAGTTCAGCGCCAGTGCCCACAAAGGGACGCCAAAGGATGAGAGCATCTGCAAGCGCTTCGGAAGGAATCCATTTTGCGACAGCGCCATTGCGATCCTTGCATTTGAACCTGTTGCTACAAGCCCATTGCCAAACGGGCCGATAATCGAACCGACGTTCAAAAGGCTGAGAAACCACAACAGCCCAACTGACATGATGACACCATCCAATGGCCCCTGACCGCCAAAGCTCAGGTGCGCCCAGCCTTGGTTGATCAGTGTGGGGTCCAGTGCTCCTATAAAGGCAACCTGTAGTCCGAGGTAGATCAGTGCGCACAGCACAATGGAAAGAATCAATGCGGCCGGTATGGCAAATTTCGGATTGCGAACTTCCCCAGCCATATCAACCACATGTCGGAATCCAATGAAGGAAAAAATCACCCCGCCAGTAGATACGGCCGCCATGATACCCTTAAGACCATAGGGGGCGAATCCATCTGGCGTCGTGAAGTTTTGCGTTTCAAATCTTGATACGATCAACAGAACTGACAAGACAACTGGGATCGCAACTTTAGCCCAGGTCAGTGTCGCATTTACCTGGGTGAAAAACTTAACCCCCAGCGCGTTTACCGCGACGAATAACAGCATGAATAGCAGTGCAACAGAGACACCGGCCCCGGTCAGTTCCCCAGTTTCTGCCGTATGGAGCCAAGACGCGTATGGCGCGAGGTATTTAAGCATGGCCTCAACCTCGATTGGGGCGGTCGTATTGTAGCCAATCCAGGCGGTCCAACCCATCGCCATCGACACGATATTGCCATGCGAAAACTGCGGGACGCGTGCGATGCCGCCGGGGATAGGCAGCATCGCCGAAATTTCGGCAAATGTGATCGCCAGAATGAACATCGCAACCGCGCCGATGATCCAGGATAGAATAGCGGCAGGACCGGCATGCTGCACGGCGAGCAGTGGGCCGAATAGCCAGCCCGATCCGATGATGCCGCCGACTGAAATGAACGTAAGTCCAACGAGGCCGATTTCCCGCTTCAGTTTCGCCATTTGTTAACCCACCCAGGAAATCCGTTGGTTCGAAAGACCACCATTTCAGGATAAGCAGGCCGTAGGAAACATGGCAAGTGTCTATAATCATGCAGTAATCTCAGTGTCGAAAGCAACGAATTGGGAAGTTTTTCCAGTCGTTTCGGGCACTTTCTGCCATGAGTGTCTATCTTCAGGGTATCATAACGCTGGACGCGGGTTGGAATATCAAGCACGCTGAGAGCCCGCGCCATTGTAGGAGACCCCAGGATGCCTCGGTACAACGATCTGTTCGAACTTTCGGTGGAAGATATGGAATTGATTGAAGAGGCAATGCGCCATGCGATTTCGGCCAGGTCCGTCGCACTTGTTGATGAAGGCAATGAGGACAGAGAGGCCCGCGAGAACTTTGTGCGCAAGGCACACGAATTACTCGGCAGGTTACATGACCAGAAGATATTCTATCGTCCAAAGTCCGGCGTGTATGTCGGTGGGTAGTGCAGGGTGTGCTGCGCGCTTGATCTGAAGGAACCCCAGCACTTTACTTGCAGCTAATAAGTTATTGAAAACATGGTGGGTGATAAGAGATTTGAACTCCTGACATCTTCGATGTGAACGAAGCGCTCTACCACTGAGCTAATCACCCTTGGCGGGCTCAAATAAAGAAACCAAGAAATATTCGCAAGCTGAAATCGTTATCCGTTGGCCGTGGACCAGGGTTTTCACAATGCGTTCGCTTTGTTCAAAGTTACTCGCATTGGAAAAATCCGTGATTAAGCAAAAAACTTGAAAACGCCGCTTGACGCTGCACAGCGGTGGCCATAATACACCCCAACGTTCAGAGATGAACGGGCAGTGGGCGGTTGTAGCTCAGTTGGTTAGAGTACCGGCCTGTCACGCCGGGGGTCGCGGGTTCGAGCCCCGTCAACCGCGCCATCACTGTCAGCCTTAGATCCGGGCAAACGGATCACACATAGACCCAAAATGCGCGGTTGTAGCTCAGTTGGTTAGAGTACCGGCCTGTCACGCCGGGGGTCGCGGGTTCGAGCCCCGTCAACCGCGCCATTTTCCTTTGAAGTCAGACACCATACCCACGCTATCGCATTGCAGGGTGTCCTGAGGTCTGGCATGACGTTTCCGTCCGTTTCAATTCTGTCCGAGAGGGTGCTCATGACAAGCTTGAACCGGGTCGTGATGGCCCGACGCAGCCGTCAGTGGATTCATGGGCTCAATCCGCAGAAGCTGGAGGCTTTCGAGATTTCAGGTTCCTGGGGTAAGCAATTCGCCTTTCAGAACTATACGCAAGCCTGGCAGCGTCAGCTTGATATCTGCTGCGGACCATTGCTGGATGAACACGGAGAAGTCCGGCAATTTGACCTGATCCTGGCCAATCAGGTTTGGGAACATCTTGATCGACCCTATGAAGCGACTTTGAATGTGTTGGAGATGCTGCGACCTGGCGGTTACTTCTGGCTCGCAGTGCCTTTTTTCATTCCGTTTCACGCAGCTCCGCAGGATTGTTCTCGGTGGACTGCGCGAGGATTGAAGAATTTGCTAAGTGAGTGCGGTTTTGATCCGACTGGCATCAAGGCAGAGCAGTGGGGCAATCGCCATGCAGCCCAACGAAATCTGGAACTGGATTGGCCACCGACCTACGATCCCGAGACCGACGAATTGGAAAATGACCCGGATTTCCCAATTTGCGCATGGGCATTGGCCCGGAAATCGATTCAGTAGTTGGTAAGCCGGAGAAAATCCGCTAGTTCTTGCTTTGTTCTAACTTTTCGATTGGAGACTCGGCGCTGCTCGCTTATCTCTGAAAGACGTATCTGTTGGGGGCCAGAATGGCTGAGCTGAAGAATATCGAGGTGCGCGGAGCGCGCGAGCATAACCTCAAAAGCATTGATGTCGACATTCCGCGTGATCAGCTGGTGGTGATCACCGGTCTTTCTGGCTCGGGCAAGTCCTCGCTGGCGTTTGACACTATCTACGCCGAAGGTCAGCGCCGCTATGTCGAAAGCTTGTCGGCTTATGCGCGGCAGTTTCTGGATATGATGGAAAAGCCCGATGTAGATCACATCAGCGGCCTGAGCCCTGCTATTTCGATCGAACAGAAGACGACGTCCAAGAATCCCCGCTCAACCGTGGGGACCGTGACCGAGATTTACGACTATTTGCGTCTGTTGTTTGCTCGTGCTGGAACGCCTTACAGCCCGGCCACAGGGCTGCCTATCGAGGCGCAGCAAGTGCAAGACATGGTCGACCGGATCATGACCATGGAGGAGGGCACCCGTGGCTATTTGCTGGCCCCAATCGTGCGGGACCGGAAGGGCGAGTACAAAAAGGAATTCCTAGAACTTCGCAAACAAGGGTTCCAGCGCGTCAAGGTCGATGGCGAGTTCTACGAGTTGGATGAACCGCCAACGCTGGATAAGAAGTTCCGACATGATATCGATGTCGTGGTTGATCGTTTGGTTGTACGTGAAGGGATGGAAACGCGCTTGGCTGACAGCCTGCGGACAGCGCTAGATCTTGCCGATGGGATTGCAATTCTCGAAACCGCACCGAAAGAGGGCGACCCCGAGCGGATCACGTTCAGTGAGAATTTTGCCTGCCCGGTCAGTGGGTTCACGATCCCCGAGATCGAACCCCGTCTGTTTTCATTCAACGCGCCTTTCGGAGCATGCCCCGATTGCGACGGTCTGGGGGTTGAACTGTTCTTTGATGAACGCCTCGTTGTGCCGGACCAGACGCTGAAGCTGTATGATGGGGCGTTGGCGCCGTGGCGGAAGGGAAAATCCCCGTATTTCCTACAAACCATCGAAGCCATCGCGCGGCACTATGAGTTCGACAAAAACACGCCGTGGAAGGATTTGCCCGGTAAAGTTCAGCAGGTGTTTCTGCGCGGTTCTGGCGATGAGGAAATCCAGTTCCGCTATGACGAAGGTGGTCGCGTTTATCAGGTCACGCGCAGCTTCGAGGGCGTCATTCCCAATATGGAGCGCCGATATCGCGAGACTGACAGTGCCTGGATTCGCGAAGAATTTGAGCGTTACCAGAACAATCGTCCCTGTGGCACCTGCGAGGGATATCGTCTGCGCGCAGAAGCGCTGGCTGTAAAAATAGCAGGGCTGCATGTGGGGCAGGTGGTCCAGATGTCGATCCGAGAGGCATTGGCCTGGATTGAGGATGCGCCGAACCATCTGACTGCACAAAAGAACGAAATCGCTCGGGCCATTCTGAAGGAAATCCGCGAACGGCTCGGCTTTTTGAATAATGTGGGTTTGGAATATCTTACACTGTCACGTTCAAGTGGCACTTTGTCCGGTGGCGAGAGCCAGCGCATTCGTTTGGCCAGCCAAATCGGATCGGGCCTGACCGGGGTATTGTATGTACTTGATGAACCTTCGATCGGTCTGCATCAACGCGACAATGACCGGCTGTTGGGGACACTCAAGAACCTGCGCGATCAGGGAAACACCGTTATCGTCGTAGAGCACGACGAAGAGGCCATTCGCGAGGCTGACTATGTCTTCGATATTGGACCCGGGGCTGGTGTTCACGGTGGGCAGGTCGTCAGCCATGGCACGCCCGAACACATAGCTGGTGATGCGGCTTCGATTACCGGTCAGTACCTGTCTGGGACGCGTGAAATTGCGGTACCTGCAGAGAGGCGAAAAGGTAAGAAGCAGAAGGTGAGCGTGGTCAAGGCCACCGGAAACAACCTGAAAAATGTCACGGCAGACTTTCCGCTGGGCAAGTTCGTCTGTGTTACTGGGGTCTCAGGAGGCGGTAAATCCACCCTGACGATTGAGACTTTATTCAAAACCGCCTCGATGCGGCTGAATGGTGCGCGTCAGACACCGGCGCCTTGCGAGACGATTAAAGGTCTAGAGCATTTGGATAAGGTGATTGATATCGATCAGCGTCCGATAGGGCGGACTCCACGTTCAAATCCAGCGACTTACACCGGGGCCTTCACCCCGATCCGCGACTGGTTTGCGGGCCTGCCCGAGGCCAAGGCGCGTGGCTACAAACCCGGTCGCTTCAGCTTCAATGTTAAAGGTGGACGCTGCGAGGCCTGTCAGGGTGACGGTGTGATCAAGATCGAGATGCACTTCCTGCCCGATGTCTATGTGACTTGTGAAACCTGTAAGGGCGCGCGCTATAATCGTGAGACGCTTGAGATCAAATTCAAGGGTAAGTCCATCGCGGATGTGCTTGATATGACTGTCGAAGATGCGCAGGAGTTCTTTAAGGCCGTGCCTTCGATCAGAGACAAGATGGATGCCCTTGCGCGCGTCGGGCTGGGCTATATTAAGGTCGGTCAGCAAGCAACAACGCTGTCTGGTGGTGAAGCGCAGCGCGTGAAGCTGTCGAAAGAGCTCAGCAAACGTTCGACCGGGCGAACACTATATATCCTTGATGAGCCGACAACCGGTCTTCACTTCGAAGATGTTCGTAAGCTCCTAGAAGTGCTGCACGAACTGGTGGATCAGGGAAATACGGTTGTGGTGATCGAACACAATCTGGATGTGGTGAAAACCGCCGACTGGATTATCGACATCGGTCCAGAAGGAGGCGACGGAGGCGGCCAGATCGTGGCAGAGGGCACACCTGAAGATGTCGCGGAATGCGAAAGCAGTCATACCGGACGCTACCTAAAACCGATGCTCAATACTGAACGTGTGGCCGCTGAATAGCGAACTCTAGTAGAGGATATCGGCAACTGCGCCGATGAGGTTCAACACTTTGCGCGTGTCCGGGTCGATTGAATAGACATAGTCACCGGCACGCACATAGTTGCCACCGCGCCGCAATCCATAGCGATAAGGGTCGTCAATCCAGATGTAATCGTCAAGCCGATCACCCTTTCGGTAGAGCTTTTTGGCCTGCCCGGGTGGCACGCAAGGCACAGCCTTTTTCGCAAGCCCCGGAGGGCAATGGCCAGCATTGCTACGCACCACACCAAATTGCGGAGCGACTCGTTCGACTTGCAACTTGGACTTGTTCTTACCTTTACCATTGCCATTCCCGGCCAACGCTACGGCTGGGCTCAGCGCAATCAGGGCGACCATTGAAAGGCCGGTCAGAATTTTCATCGAGGCGCACTCCGGCGTGGGTGTTTGTATTTGCTTGTACAATACCCAATCACGTAGGAGCGCGCCTCCTTGTATTCCAGCCCTGTGCGGTTTTCCGCTGCCAGAGTGTTAGCTTCGGCTGCGCGTCTCGAACCGTGGCAACATGGCGCTGAAATCGCGACCTAAGCCATTTTCGTGTTCGACAAACTGTTCATAAATCTTCGTTGCGATTTCTCCCATGGGAGTATCGGCATCAGCGCTTTCTGCAGCCTGTTGGCTGAGGCGTAGATCTTTCAGCATCAGCTCGGCGGCAAAGCCAGGGATATAATCATTGTCAGAAGGGCTTTCGGGGCCAACACCCGGCGCAGGGCAATATGCATTCATCGTCCAACTGTAGCCAGAAGAAGTACTAACCACATCAAACATTTTTTGGCGGTCCAACCCTAGCTTGTCAGCCAGTGCAAATGCCTCGCAGGTGGCAATCATGGTGACGCCGAGGATCATGTTGTTGCAGATTTTGGCGGCTTGACCAGCGCCCGCCTCGCCGCAATGAACCGCTTTCTGGCCCATGATTTCAAACAACGGGGCGGCTTTGGCAAAAGACGCGTCAGAACCACCAGCCATAAAGGTCAGCGTGCCGGCTGCGGCGCCGCCAATTCCACCTGAAACCGGTGCATCCACCGAGAGCAGACCGGCGTCTGTGGCTTGCTGGGCTACGACGCGGGCGCTGTCGACATCTACGGTCGAACAGTCGATCAGAACCGCACCGTTCTGCATCGCAGGAATAACCTCATTGGCCACGGTGCGCAGTATCTGGCCATTGGGAAGCATGGTGATGACCGCCTCTGCGCCAGAAACGGCTTGGCCCCCTGACGCGGCCATCGTCACACCATCGATCGATATGTCTGCCATGTCATGGCCGACCACTTCATGACCGGCCGCTGCCAAATTGGCTGCCATTGGGGCGCCCATGTTGCCCAGTCCAATGAATGCGATTTTCATCCCTTACTCCTCTGAAAAGGTCAGCGCCTTCTCACCTAATGGTTGCAACATATTCGAGACTGCTGCCGCAGGTACGTTCATATCTGCAAATTGCCAGTTTGGATTGCGATCCTTGTCTATAATCTGTGCACGAATGCCTTCCAGAAAATCTCCGTGTTCCATCGCGCGATAGGTAAAGCGATACTCCATCTCCAATGCCTTGCGCAGGGTCAAATTCGGTCCGCGCAACCGATGCAGCATTTCGATGCAACAGGCCATCGAAATCGGAGCATTTCGTTTGAGGCCATTGAGAACTTTCGACGAGAATTCCTGGCCGTCGCTACGCAGGATGTTCAGGATATCGGTCAGGCTTTCTCCGCCGAAAAACGCGTCGATCTGTGGTTGGAGCTCGGCCAGTTTGCCTTTCGGGAGAGTTTCAGTGTGCTCTTCAACAAATTCTGCACGACCGGAAGCTTCCAGCATTTCGATAAGGCCCGCCCAGCGGTCTTGCGGAATGAAATGATCCGCGAAGCCAGCAAAGATTGCGTCATCGGGGCCCATTCGGTAGCCGGTTAATCCCAAATACTCGCCTAGACGCCCTGGCGCCAGCGCCAACATCAGTGTTCCGCCCACATCAGGGACCAGACCGATCGAACACTCCGGCATTGCAATTTGCGAGCTTTCACCAACAACGCGATGACTGCCATGGCAGCCGATGCCAACACCGCCGCCCATGGTGAAGCCTTGCAGAAAGCTGATCACAGGTTTGGGGTATTCAAAGATTATGGCATTCATCCGATATTCGTCGCGCCAGAAGGTACGGCCGTAATCGTAATCGCCATTGGTGCCAGTTGCGTATAGCTCTGCAATATCGCCACCGGCACAAAAAGCCTTTTCACCCTCGGCGTCAAAAATGATCAAATCGACTGCATCATCCTCACGCCAACTCCGGAGAGCGGTGTCGATGGCCATGCACATCTCATAGCTAAGTGCATTCAGGGCCTTTGGGCGAGTTAACGTGATGCGCCCGGCGCGCCCTACAGTACGTATGTCGATGTCAGCCATTGGACCCTCAGCCGTTCGCCAGCATTTGCCGTGCAACGATGACGCGCATAATCTCGTTGGTGCCTTCAAGTATCTGGTGCACGCGCAGATCGCGCACAAGCTTTTCGATGCCATAGTCGGCCAGATAACCGTAGCCGCCATGCAATTGCAGGCACTGGTCAACCACCTTCGATCCGGTCTCGGTGACGAACTTCTTGGCCATGGCGCAGAATTTGGTGGCATCAGGCGCACCTTGATCCAGTTTCCACGCAGCTTGCCGTAGGAAGGTGCGGGCGGCCTGCAATTCGATCTCCATATCGGCGAGGCGGAACTGCAGCGCTTGGAACTGATCGATGGATTGGCCGAATGCTTTGCGCTCGGACATGTATTGCAGCGTCAAATCCAATCCATTCTGCGCTGCACCTAATGAGCATGAAGCGATGTTCAGGCGTCCGCCATCCAACCCCATCATGGCGTATTTGAATCCGTCGCCTTCTGCACCGACCAAGTTTCCCGCGGGGATCTTACAGTCATCAAACTGGACCTGCGCGGTGGGTTGGCTTTTCCAGCCCATTTTCTGCTCCAGAGCGCCAAAGCTAAGGCCGGGGGTCCCGTCTTCGACATAGACTGTCGAAATTCCCTTGGGACCATCCTCACCCGTGCGGACCATGCAGACATAGGCATCCGAATAACCGCCGCCCGAGATGAAAGCCTTAGAGCCGTTCAGGGTGTATCCCTCGTTCGTGCGTTCCGCCCGGGTTTTCAAAGCGGCTGCGTCTGAGCCGGAACCAGGTTCCGTCAGGCAATAGCTGAGCACCGTCTCAAGGCTGAGAATGTCAGGCATGATGCGCGATTTCAGATCATCACTGGCAAAGCTGTCCAGCATTTTGGCGCACATGTTGTGGATCGACAGGAAAGCCGCGACCGAGGGGCATGCCATCGACAGGGCTTCGAACACCAGCGTCGCATCAAGGCGGCTCAGGCCTGATCCGCCACCTTCTTCCGAGACGTAGAGGGCGCCAAATCCAAGTTCGCCGATCTTGGGCCAAAGATCTTTCGGGATCGTGCCGTCAGCTTCCCATTGGCGCGCGAATGGGGCGATATGTTCCTGGCCAAAGGCATAGGCCATATCAAAAATGGCCGTCTGTTCTTCGGTCAACGCGAAATCCATGGCGGTGGTCCCTGTATACTGCAGAATTGAACAAGCGTTTTATTCTTCAATCCTTACAGAAATTTTTCAACGGCGGCAAACGCTGCGGACGGGTTTGGGAGAATTACTTGCCTGCGCTATACTGAGGAAATTCAAAAGATCGATTTTATGGAGTATTCTGATGCCGTCTCACAAAATGGCCGTGATCGCCATTCACGGAATGGGAAGCCAATACAGACCCCAAGGGCAACCTGCATCGACAACCCCAACATTTTCGAAAGGACTGAAGCGGCGCGTCGCGAACCGGATCGGAGCCGATATGAGCCATGTGATCTGGCATGAGGTTGTTTGGGCTCAAATCCTGCAGGGGCGGCAGAAAGATTATCTGCGCAGGATCAACCGTAGTTTGGGCTATGACAAGCTGCGCGAGTTTGTTGTGTGTAACTTGTCCGATGCTGCCTCGTATCGCCCGACGCCGGATGACGGTGACAAAATCTATGATGCGATCCACAAGAAAATCGAGAATGTGATGGGTGTGGTCAAACATCAGGTAGGCCATGACGGCCCCGTCCTGATACTGGCCCATTCACTGGGTGGGCACATAATGTCCAACTATATCTACGACATGCAGAGGCATCTGCGGCAGGGTGGATCACCGGTTCATCCGACACATGTAGAAAACATGAAAACAGTCGCGGGGATCGTGACCTTCGGATGCAATATTCCGATCTTCTTGTTCGCGTATCCCGAGAATGAGATATTCCCGATTATGGCTCCTAATCGCGAGCTTCCACCCGCGCTCCGGTTTACGACATGGTGGCACAACTACTATGATCGTCACGATGTTCTTGGGTTTCCGTTGGGCAAAAGCGCGCCGAGCTATGCGCAGCTGGCACAAAGCAGAGCCTTGAAAGACAAACCAATCAATGCGGGCAAAATATTTACGTCTTGGAACCCGTTCTCGCACAACGGATATTGGACAGACCGGGACCTGTACGAGCCGGTGGCTGAACGGATTAAGGATATACTGGCCGCAGTCTGAAACTACAAATCAGCGTGAAACTCTTCGATCAGATGGCTAACCACGGCTTTCCCCGGATCATCTCCGCGCGCGACAGCCTCGGCATGGACGCGACGTTGGCGGGTTGAAGAAGTGCCTGTCTCGGCAATGTGCCTTAGACGTGCAATCTCGGTCATCGTGCCGAGCGCTTCCGTATCTTCAGCCAGCATACCCATGAGTTCACCCATCAGTTCGGCCATCGGCTTGATCGAGCGATCCCCGAAATCAATCAGCCCTTCGCCAACGCCATAGCGTTGCGCTCGCCAGCGATTTTCGCCGATCAGGAACTTGTCATATTGCCGCCAACGTAGATTGCGCGCTTTCAGACGGCATAACATCCGGGTCAAGGCTTGCGCCAAAGCCGCCAAAGACAATGTGTGTTCCAGCCGGGGCTGGACATCCATGATCCGGGTTTCGAGCGTTGGAAAACGATGCGAAGGGCGCAGGTCCCACCAGATTTTTGAGGTATCTTCGATCACCCCGAGTTCGACCAAAACTCCGGTTGTACGTTCATATTCGCCCCAACTACTGAATACCGGAGGTAAACCGGTTCTGGGCAAGTTATCGAATACGGTCAACCGATAGGAGGATAGGCCCGTATCCTCGCCGTTCCAGTAAGGTGACGAAGTAGACAAAGCCAGGAGATGCGGCAGAAAGTAAGACAGCTGTGGCATCAGATCGGCGCGCAGGGCCTGGTTTTCGATCCCCACATGCACGTGCATCCCGCAGATCAGCATTCGGCGTGCAACGCCGCCAAGAGCGTGCTGCAATGCGTCATAGCGCTCTCTTCTTGTATGATGCTGATCTTTCCAGTTTGCGAATGGATGGCAGGAAACCGCGATTGGTGCCATATTGTATTCAGCCGCGCGCTTTGAGACACAGGACCGCAACCGCTTTAGGTCTTCTCGGGCGGATTTGATGGTGGCGTGCGGGCGGGTTCCGACTTCAATCTGGCATTGCAGAAATTCGGGGCTGACCTGACCTTCGAAATCACTTTGACAAGCTTCGATCAACGCGGTCGGGGCATGCGCAAGCTGCATGCTGTCGCGATCAACCAGCAGATACTCTTCCTCGATGCCTAACGTGAATTCCTGCTGCATGGCGGTCCTCGTCGTTCAATTCCAATCAGTGAATACGGAATTTTCTCTTTTGCCAAGGGTTTGGCTCAAGGGTTCTTGCAGAGGTGCCGCGAGCAAAGGTAAGGAAAGGCGCAACGTAGAATGGAGCCATCCTCGTGAAACCCAGAAAATTTCCACAGATCAACGCTGCTCTGGACGAGTTAGGAGTGAAGCTGATCGACAAGGTCACGGAACAGGATGAACGGGCGCGGCTTGAAGCCTTTGAGCGGGCAGGGGGGCTGACCCGCCCTGCATATGCCCTTTCACCGGGGATGGAAGAGTTCGATATCACACAGTTGGTGGACGCGTACACGCGACACGCCGACGATCTTGCGGCGCTAAAAGATCCTGCGCGCAATCAGACAGGTTATGTAACCAACAATGGGTATTATGATAGCCCGGATGCGGATGCGCTTTATCTGATGATCCGCCGCTTTCAGCCAAAACGCCTGATCGAGGTCGGCTGCGGAAACTCAACCCGCGTGACGCGCCAAGCGATAATCGACGGAGGCTTGGATACGACCATCACCGCAATTGATCCGTATCCGCGTGCCGATATCGCTCATGTCGTCGATCAGTTCGAACAAAAGCGACTGGAAGAGGTCGATCCCGCAATATTCGAACAGCTTGAAGCCGGAGACGTTCTTTTCATCGATTCAAGCCACGTGGTTCGGATAAGCAATGACGTGGCTCATTTATTCTGTCGGATCATTCCGGCGCTGAAACCGGGCGTTGTCATCCACGTCCACGATGTTTTTCTGCCTTACGAATATCCTAAGCGGTTCTTCTATGATTGTCCGGGTTGGGGCGAGCAATACATGCTGCACGCCTTGCTGCAATCTGGCTTCTATTCAATGCTTTGGCCCGGATATTATTTGCAACAGGAACGCCCCGACGCGGTGGAGGCATTACCGTTTCTGAAAGACGGTCGCGCGCAGAGCATATGGGTGCAGCTCAAAGAAAAATGATCAACATGTGATCCGGTTTGCGAAAAGGCCCGTAATCCTCTGCATAACAAGCTGGAGAGGAGTTAACAGCCATGTTCCGTCGCACATTCATGGGCGCTGCCGCCGCATTTGCACTTGCACTACCCGTCAAAGCACAGGCCGCAGATATCGTCGATACGGCAGTCGCCGCCGGGTCGTTCAACACTCTGGTTGCTGCCGTTCAGGCCGCTGGTTTGGTTGATACGTTGAAAGGCGATGGTCCATTCACTGTGTTTGCACCCACAGACGAGGCTTTTGCCGCTCTGCCCGAAGGCACGGTTGAAACTCTTCTTCTACCAGAAAACAAAGACCAGTTGGTAGCGATCCTGACCTATCATGTTGTGCCAGCCAAAGTGATGTCTGGTGACATCGCTGGGAAACGAGCAAAGGTTCTGACCGTACAAGGCGATCGTCTAAGCGTGAACGCAAAGAATGGTGTGAAAGTTAACGGAGCCGAAGTTGTGCAGGCTGATATCGAAGCCAGTAACGGCGTCATTCACGTTGTAGATGAAGTGATTATCCCCGAATAAACCTACCACTTCCACAATCGTAAAAAGCCCCGTTCCTGAAGGACGGGGCTTTTTGAATTCCTGATAGAAATTTGCCGTTTAAACCAAACGTACCTGAGTGCCGACCTTCACCAGAGGATACAGCTCTTCCACATGTTGGTTATAAAGACCGATACAGCCGGACGAGCTTTGGCGTCCGATCTTGCGGGTATCGTGGGTGCCATGAACCAAATAGGCAGGCCAGCCAAGATACATAGCGCGGGTCCCCAACGGGTTCCCGGGTTCGCCACCCTCCATGCGAACCGGCAACGACGGATCGCGTTCGCGCATTGATGCAGTTGGAGTCCAGCTTGGGTTTTCCGACTTGCGCGTGACTTTGGTATATCCGCGCTTGGTGAGCTCTTCGCTCATCGGGACAGAGCTGGGATAGAGTTTATAGGTCCCATCGGGTCCCCAGTAATGCACAGCCCGGCTGGTGATATCGGCCAGCAACGCACCGACGCCCAGTTCGTCAAAGTGATCCTGCCAATTCTGCTGCGAGAATGACGACACATTGCGACGGACGGGTAATTGTGTGCTGATCGCTTCTTCATCCTGCGGGAAAGCATCGATGCTTTGGGCGCGTAGGATGGCTGGTGTCGCAATCAGAGATGCGGCGGCCAACAGGGCATGGCGACGGGTCAAGCGATTTTGTGACATGGTTGCCTCCGGAAAGATACGAACTGCTCGATTAGTTGAATCGCCGATAAAATATTGGTGATTGCCAGATTTTTCCAGAGGTGGGTCTCTGAATTTCTTGTGAAGTGTCTGAACCAGCGAGAACAGGCCCAAAACGAAAGAAGCCCGGCCTGGGTT
Source organism: Ruegeria sp. O11 (assembly GCF_056535285.1). NCBI lineage: Bacteria > Pseudomonadati > Pseudomonadota > Alphaproteobacteria > Rhodobacterales > Roseobacteraceae > Ruegeria > Ruegeria sp. O11. Next base: position 517,862 of record NZ_JBQERS010000001.1, read on the forward strand.
AGGCCGGGCTTCCCGATTAATGAACTAACAGATCAGTCCATGGCTTTGAAGTTGAACTCGCCGCCTTCCTTGATACCCGACGGCCAGCGCGATGTGACGGTCTTGGTGCGCGAGTAGAACTTGAAGCTGTCCGGGCCGTGCTGGTTTAGGTCACCGAACATGGACTTCTTCCAGCCACCGAAAGTGTGATACGCAAGAGGAACCGGGATCGGCACGTTGATGCCGACCATGCCGATATTGATCCGGCTGGCGAAATCACGTGCGGTGTCGCCGTCGCGGGTGAAGATCGCGGTGCCGTTGCCGTATTCATGATCCATCGCCAGTTTCAGCGCTTCTTCATAAGAACCCGCGCGGACGGTCGACAGGACCGGGCCAAAGATCTCTTGCTTATAGATGTCCATGTCGGGCGTTACGTTGTCGAACAGGTGCGGGCCGACAAAGAAACCGTCCTCATAACCCTGCAGGCTGAAGTCACGGTTGTCGACAACCAGCTTCGCGCCTTGCTCAACACCCGAGTTGATCAGACCAAGAATTCGCTCTTTCGCGGCAGCAGTAACAACCGGACCCATGTCAACATCGTCGCCGGCTGTGTAGGGGCCGACTTTCAGCTTTTCGACACGCGGGATCAGTTTTTCGATCAGTGCGTCTGCGGTTTCTTCGCCAACCGGTACAGCGACCGAGATTGCCATGCAGCGTTCGCCAGCTGCGCCGAAGCCAGCACCGACCAGCGCATCAGCGGCCTGATCCAGATCGGCGTCAGGCATAACGATCATGTGGTTCTTGGCGCCACCGAAGCACTGCGCGCGTTTGCCGTTGGCGGTTGCACGAGCATAGATGTACTGCGCGATCGGGGTTGAACCCACGAACGACACGCCCTGAATGATCTCACTGTCGAGCAGGGTATCCACGGCCTCTTTGTCGCCGTTTACAACCTGGAACACGCCTTTGGGCAGACCAGCTTCGACAAACAGTTCAGCCAGCATCAATGGAACAGATGGGTCACGCTCAGACGGTTTCAGAACAACTGCGTTGCCGCAGGCCAGAGCAGGGCCGACATGCCACAGCGGCATCATCGCAGGGAAGTTGAACGGCATGATCGAGGCGACCACACCCAGCGGCTGACGCATCGAATACATATCGATGCCCGGGCCCGCGCTGTCGGTGAATTCACCTTTCAGCATCTGGGGCGCGCCGATGCAATATTCGATCACTTCCAGACCACGCTGCAAGTCACCCTTCGCATCGGGAATGGTCTTGCCATGTTCACGGCTGAGCGCCTCGGCCAGTTTGTCCATGTCGCGGTTCATCAAGCCAACCATCGCCATCATGACGCGCGCGCGTTTCTGCGGGTTGGTCGCGCCCCAAGCGACCTGAGCTGCGGCGGCGTCCTCAATCGCTGCGGTGGTCTCGGCAACACTTGCCATCGGGCATTGATACTGCACTTCGCCCGTTGCCGGGTTGAACACATCGTCAAAGCGGCCAGATGTACCGGCGACATGTTCGCCGTTGATGAAATGGGTCAGGTTCTGCATGGCAAATTCCTCCGGATTAGGTTGCGCGCAGAATAGACTTGCGAAAATCACCTGAACAGAGGCAATATTCCAAATCAGTTTTGCAAAAATGCAAAGGGTAGGGCATGACGCCGAATTGGGATGATTTGCGGGTTTTCCTGGCAGTTGCTCGCGACGAAAGCCTTTCAGGGGCTGGGCGGGTTCTTAAGATAGACCCCGCGACTGTCGGTCGCAGAATCGCGCGATTGGAAGCGGCTTTGGACGCTGTGTTGTTCACGAAATCACAGCAGGGCTATGTGTTGACGACTGCGGGACAGCGTCTCATGGAGCATGGGCTACAGGCAGAAGAGGCTATGCGCGCGGCGACAGGTGTCATGTCGGGTTCCGCCAAGTCGCTGAGTGGTCAGATCAGAATTGGTGCGCCGGATGGAAGTGCCAATTACCTTTTGCCGCAGGTCTGCGCCAAGATCAGCGATGCGAATCCTGACCTCGATATTCAGATTTTGGCGTTACCGCGCATTATCAACCTATCCCGGCGAGAGGCCGATATGGCGGTCACTGTCAGTGCGCCCACTGCCGGGCAATTGCTGGTTCAAAAGATATCCGATTATCGGCTGCACATGGTCGCCACGAAAGATTACCTGAATCGCCACGCTGAAATTAGATCCATTGAGGATCTGAAAGGGCACAGGATGATCGGCTATATCCCGGACATGATCTTCGATCGGGAACTTGACTACCTCAACGATATTGGTGTTGAGCGTGTCGCGCTTGCATCAAACTCGGTCTCAGTTCAGTTGCGGCAGGTGTCGCTGGGCACCGGGGTTTGTGTTGCGCATGATTTTACATTGCCGTTCCACCGGGGATTGCAAAAAATACTGACGGATCAGGTAAGTCTGACCCGGGGGTTCTATCTGGTCCGCCATCAGGGTGACCAGCGCAATGAGCGGTTGAATCGGTTTGCCGAAGCACTAACACGTGGCCTGCGGGACGAAGTAGCGCGGCTGGAAGCCGAAGCTTCACCTTGACACCTTCAGACATTCCGGCAACGCTTAGAAAACAGTACGTTATTCCGGAGGTTTTTGCAGATGCTCGTTCAGGCCATTCTCAAGTCCAAAGCTGGCAGCGGCGTAGTGACGGTCGAACCATCGGCGTCGGTCTCGCAGGCCGCCGCAATTCTGGCAGAGAATCGGATCGGTACTGTGATCGTTTCCGAAGATGGCGGACAGACGGCTTCGGGCATCCTGTCCGAACGTGATATCGTGCGCGAGCTGGCGGCCAGTGGTAGCGGGTGTCTGGACAAGCCGGTCAGTACCTACATGACCAAGAAGCTTGTAACAGCCAGCCAGCAGGACTCGGTCGAATCCATCCTTTCACAAATGACGGAAGGTCGATTTCGCCATATGCCTGTTCTGGAAGAGGGCAAACTGGTCGGAATCGTAACGCTGGGCGATGCGGTCAAGGCGCAACTGGCTGAACTTGCTATGGAAAAAGACGCGCTTGAAGGCATGATCATGGGCCACTGAACGCGGAGGCTGTTTCAGCCTCTTGCACCTGCGGCAAAGTTATGTTTGCTTGCGCAGAAATTTTGTTGCGCTGGAGAGCCCTATGCGGGTTGGATTATATCCCGGTACCTTTGACCCAATCACATTGGGCCATATCGACATCATTCGCCGTGCCGCTGCATTGGTGGATAAGCTTGTGATTGGTGTCGCTATCAACCGCGACAAGGGCCCTCTGTTTTCTTTGGAAGAACGAGTCGCGATGATCGAAGCCGAGTGTGCGCTTCTCACCGAACAGACCGGAACCGAAATCGTAGCGCACCCATTTGAAAACCTGCTGATCGATTGTGCACGAGATGCCGGGGCGCAAATCATTGTGCGCGGTCTGCGCGCGGTCGCGGATTTCGAGTATGAATTCCAGATGGTTGGCATGAACCGCGCGCTGGACGACTCAATTGAAACGGTCTTCCTAATGGCCGAGGCTCGGCATCAGGCCATTGCCTCGAAACTGGTTAAAGAAATTGCCAGGTTGAATGGGGACGTGTCGAAATTCGTCACGCCCCGCGTCAATGAAGCTCTGCGTGAGCGTTTAGGCTAGGGCACCCATCGCGGCGGCCGTGTCCAGCATTCGGTTCGAGAAGCCCCACTCATTGTCGTACCAAGCGAGTACGCGCACCAGCGTGCCGTCGGTTACTTTGGTTTCAGCCAGCGAAATAGTTGAGCTGTGTGAGTCGTGGTTGAAATCGATCGATACCAGCGGGCGATTCTCGGCTGCCAAAACGCCGGGGACTTTCGCGGCGGCTTCTACGAAGAGGGCATTGACCTCCTCTTCGGTTGTTGGGCGTGATACTTCGGCGACCAGGTCAACAACTGAGACATTGGGCGTAGGCACGCGAATGGCTTGCCCGGTCAACTTTCCGGCCAGTTGTGGCAAAACCAGACCCACTGCAGACGCCGCGCCGGTTGTCGTGGGAATCATCGACAGTGCTGCTGCGCGCGACAGGTAGGGGTCTTTCCCAGCTGTGTCATGAACCGGTTGGCTCGCCGTGTAGGCATGAACGGTTGTCATATTGCCGTGCTTGATGCCAAGCCCTGCGTCCAGTGCTGCGGCCACGGGCGACAGGCAGTTGGTGGTGCACGAGGCGTTCGAGACAACGATATCGTCAGCGGTCAGCTCATGATCGTTTACGCCAAAGACGACGGTCTTCACACCGCCATCGCCGCGGGCAGGGGCAGAAATCAATACTTTCTTTGATCCGTTTTTCAGGTGCCGCTCGGCTGCTTCACGGGTCCTGAAAACTCCAGTGCATTCCAGAACAACATCCACATCTGACCAATCCAGTGCTTCGGGATCACGCTCACTGGTCAAGCGGATTGGTCCGGCACCGACGTCCAGGCCGGAATCGCTGAGCGTTACCTGGTTGGGATAACGGCCATGCACACTGTCGAATTCAAACAGATGAGCGTTCATTTCCGGCTTTGCCAGATCGTTAATAGCGACGATTTCAACATCGGTGCGTCCGGATTCCATGACGGCTCGCAATACGCCTCGTCCGATCCGTCCAAATCCGTTTATTGCCAGCTTGAGTGTCATAATGCGCTCCGTCAGAATTTGGTCGATTGATGGTTAGCGCTAACAAAGCTAGATTGGCGCGAAAGTCAAGCAAAACCTCTGTCATCGCCAGAAGGCGAGCCAATCCAGGAAATCGTAGAGCTTCTTACCTAGGAACAGCAGGTGTTCGGTGCCGAATAGTGCAACGTCCAGCATCAGACCGCCTAGAATTAGGATTCCAAGCCAAATAGCGATTTGATTTGTCATTTCTGCGCCCTGAACGAAAATGCCCGCTCAGATAACCTGAGCGGGCATCAAGGTACAAGCGATGTGCGAAGGGTCAGTTAAGGTGGCCCATCGCAACGGCAACATCCGCCATACGCACCGAGAAGCCCCATTCGTTGTCATACCATGCCAGCACACGCACCATACGGTTGTCAACGACGCGGGTCTGGTCTGGCGCGAAGATCGAGCTCTCTTCGGTGTGGTTGAAATCGGTCGAGACCAGCGGCGCAGGCTCATAGCCCAGAACCCGCTGCATCGGGCCCTTGGCGGCTTCTTCAACGATTGCGTTAACTTCTTCTACGGTCACGTCGCGCGATGCGCGGAATGACAGGTCGACGGCCGATACATTTGGCGTTGGTACACGGATGGCTGAACCGTCCAGTCGTCCTTTGAGATTGGGCAAAACTTCACCCAGTGCTGCCGCAGCACCGGTTGTGGTCGGGATCATCGACATCGCCGCTGCGCGCGCGCGATACAGGTCGCTGTGACGACGGTCCAGAGTGGGCTGGTCGCCGGTATAAGCGTGGATCGTGGTCATGATGCCATGCTCGATACCGATGCCTTCATCCAGAACTTTGGCAAGCGGGGCAAGGCAGTTGGTCGTGCAGGAGCCGTTGGACACCATATTGTCGTTTGCAGTCAGGGTGTTGTGGTTTACGCCAAACACAATTGTCTTATTGACATTCTTACCTGGCGCCGAAAGCAGCACCTTACCAGCGCCGCGATCTAGGTGCGTCTTTGCCTTTAGCCCGTCATTGAATTTGCCAGTACATTCCAGGACGACATCGCAGCCTTCCCAGTCAAGCTCGTTCATGTCATAGGTCGAGAACATTTCCATCGGGCCACGGCCCAGATCCATGGTGTTGCCTTCGACAGACACTTCGCGCGGGAAACGGCCGTGAATGCTGTCATATTTCAGCAGATGTGCCGATGTTTCCAGCGGGCCAGTGGCGTTGACCTTGATCACTTCGATGTCGTTACGCGCCGATGCGGCGATGTGCGACAGTGTACAGCGGCCGATGCGGCCAAAACCATTGATACCGACCTTGATGGTCATCCGACGTCTCCAAACTGCGCTTGTGTTGCTGGCCATATAGCCGTGAAAACCGAATCTCAAAAGGGTAAAAATGGCATATTTTTAAGGTGTTAGCGCAAACCTGTGCCGGTTGCGCTAACGCTTGCGCTAAGGGTTGGATCAGGTAGTGTCGGCAACAGCGGATAAACAAGAGGATGCGCGATGAGTGGTCTGTTGGCCCTGTTGGATGATGTGGCAGGCATTGCAAAGGTTGCAGCGTCATCAGTGGACGATGTCGTAGCGGCGGCTGGCAAGGCCGGGGCCAAGACTGCCGGTGTAATAATCGACGACGCGGCGGTAACTCCTAAATACGTGCAGGGGTTCGCGCCGGCACGAGAATTACCCATCATCTGGCGCATCGCTCGCGGATCGGTTTTCAACAAGATTGTCTTGCTGTTGCCCGTGGCACTGCTGTTGGCGAACTTTGCGCCATGGCTGATTACGCCTTTGTTGATGATAGGCGGCTCGTATCTATGTTTTGAGGGTGCCGAGAAGATCTTTCATGTCTTATTCCCGCATGGCAGTCACGTCATCGAAGAAGACATGAAAAACCGCGACCCAGGGCATTTGGAAGAGCAGAAGGTCAAGGGGGCAATCAAGACCGATTTCATTCTGTCCGCCGAGATCATGACCATTGCATTGGCGGCTATCGAAGCGCCCAACATCTGGATGCAGGCTGCGACGCTTGCGGTGGTTGGGTTGGGTGTGACTCTGGCAGTTTACGGTTCGGTTGCGCTGATAGTGAAGATGGATGATGTCGGGTTGTATCTGGCTAAGAACGCACCGACGCCCGTAGGCCGAGGTCTTGGTCGGGGCTTGGTCAAAGCCATGCCCGGCGTGATGAAGACACTTTCAATCGTTGGAACTGCCGCGATGCTCTGGGTCGGAGGATCGATTATCATCCACGGGATGGAGGTTCTGGGCTTTGGCTGGTTGGGCCATCATATTCATGACTGGGCTTATGCGGTAGGACACGCAGTGCCTGCCCAATGGGAAAAAGCCGCCGAATGGATCGCAAAAGCGACAATGGATGGGGTGTTCGGTTTGGCTTGGGGATTTGTGTTAATACCGTTGGCGACGAAGGTCATTGCGCCGATGATCGGGAGGTTTTCAAATAAGCCTGGAGTTCACTGAATCTAAGGCGTGAGGTGATGGATCTTAGTCATTTACCAGCCTTTCGACCGGTTCAAGTCCGCACCCGGTTTAAGTTGAGGAGGCTCGCTGCCAAACGTAAAGCAGCGGCATTGGCTGCCATGAACCTTGGTGCGGAACAAATGCCCTTTGAACCGAACGCACTGTATCGGGTTCTGCATTTTCGGATCGATACGGCGGACAAAGCTGCCGAACGTGCCAAGTGGGCAGGCGGGCGAATGTTCAACCTGCTTACGGGTCAATCTGCGCACTTCATTCCGCTTTATGGAACGCATGTGCGGCAAGTTTTGTCTTGGGCAGGGCAAAACGTACCCGGAGGGATCGTGCCAGCGGAACGGTACGAACTGCGATTGGACTTTGCGAAATTGGCATATGAGGTGTTAAGGGCGAAATTGGGCCAGCCAAAATAAGAAAGGGCGGCCTAGAAAGCCGCCCTTTGTATCTACAACTGTTGAGTCGACTGCTTACAGCCCCAGCAGTTCTTTTACCTTCGCGACGGTCGCTTCAGCGGTAATGCCAAAGTGTTTGTAAAGCTCACCTGCCGGGGCCGATGCACCAAAGCTCGACATGCCAATATACCCAGCTTTGGCTTCGCGGCCACGTTCACCCAGCAACCAGCGGTCCCATCCTCCAGCGCGTACGGCGGCCTCGATGCCAACGCGGACAGCGCCGGCAGGTAGGACGCGTTTGCGATAGGATTCATCCTGTTCGGCAAACAACTCCATGCAGGGCATTGATACGACGCGGGTGCCGATGCCCTCGGCCTCCAGCATCGCTTTGGCTTCCATGGCCAGCGAGACCTCGGATCCGGTAGCGATCAGGATTGCCTGACGTTTGGCTTCTGCGTCAGCGAGCACGTATGCGCCTTGTGAGGTCAGGTTTTTACCTTTGTGCTCGGTCCGCACTGTTGGCACGCCCTGACGGGTCAGCGACAGGACCGAGGGGCTGTCTTTGAAGGTAAGTGCCAGTTCCCAAGCTTCGGCAGTCTCAACAGTGTCAGCGGGGCGGAAGACATAGGTGTTTGGCGTTGCGCGCGAAATCGCCAGATGTTCCACCGGCTGGTGGGTCGGGCCGTCTTCGCCCAGGCCAATCGAGTCATGTGTCATCACAAAGACCGTAGGCACCTTCATCAAGGCAGCCAGACGCATGGAAGGGCGGGCATAGTCAGTGAAAGCCATGAAGGTGCCGCCATAGGGGCGGATGCCCCCGTGCAGAGCCATACCGTTCATCGCAGCGGCCATGCCGTGTTCACGGATACCATAGTGGATGTAGCGGCCTTTGCGGTTTTCCGGCAGGAAAACGCCCATATCCGCCGATTTGGTATTGTTTGAACCAGTCAGGTCAGCCGAACCACCAATGGTTTCTGGCATGATCGGGTTCACCACGTTCAGAACCTTTTCGGACGACGCTCGGGTGGCCAGCTTTGGCTGCTCTTCCGACATCTGTTTCTTGAATGACCGGATGGCACCAGCCAGTTTCTTCGGCGCTTCAAACGCATAGGCACGGTTGAATTCCGCCTGCTTACGCTCGGAGATTTGCGCGAAACGCCCTTCCCATGCAGCGCGCTCGGCCGCACCACGTGTACCGATAGCTTCCCATGCGGCTTTGACCTCTGTGGGGATGACAAACGCATCATGCGGCCAGCCATAGCCGTCTTTGGCCGCCTTCAACTGATCCTGATCGGTCAGTGCGCCGTGGCCTTTCGAAGTATCCTGCGCCGCGTGGCCAAGTGCGATGTGGCTCTCGCAGGCGATCATTGTCGGCTTGTTCGACTTTTTCGCCCGCACTATGGCGTCGTCGATGGCCTTGGGGTCATGACCGTCAATCTCAAGCACATGCCAGCCCGAAGCCGCAAAACGGCGCACCTGATCGGTGCGGTCGGCGATATCAACGGTGCCGTCGATGGTGATGTTGTTGTTGTCCCAGAAGACGATCAGCTTGCTCAGTTCGTGTCGGCCAGCCAGGGTGATCGCCTCTTGGCTAACGCCTTCCATCAGGCAGCCGTCGCCCGCAATCACATAAGTGTAGTGATCAACGATCTTCTTGCCGTAATGCGCGCGCTGGATTTCCTCAGCCATGGCAAAGCCCACAGCGTTCGAGATGCCCTGACCCAGAGGGCCAGTGGTGGTTTCGACACCGTCTATCAGGAAGTTCTCGGGGTGGCCGGCTGTTTTGGCACCCAACTGGCGGAAGTTTTTGATTTCTTCCAGCGTAACGTCGCCATGACCAGTCAGGTAAAGCAGCGAATAGACCAGCATCGAACCGTGGCCCGCCGACAGGATGAACCGGTCACGATCCGGCCAATTCGGGGCAGAGGCGTCAAATTTTAGGTGCTTTTCGAACAATACAGTCGCAACATCGGCCATGCCCATTGGCATACCGGAATGGCCGGAATTGGCGGCGGCGACGGCGTCGAGGGTCAGGGTGCGGATGGCCGCAGCCTTGTCCCAGTGTTCGGGGTTGGCATTGCGCAGCGCAGTCAGGTCCACGGGCGTTATTCCTTTGGGTTACGGGCAGATTTAGCGCTGAATACCATCCGTCTGACAAAGTGCAAGCAGAACCGGGTTCTGCGCCGAACTGGCGCTTCAAGAGCGGTGTGCAAGTGATTGAAACCAAACAGTGGGTATTTTCTGTTACTTTCCGTTAGACTAGTGCAGAGAGCCGCCGCTTTTGATTCGGACAGGCGTATAGCAGAACGAACCTTGATAAAGAGGTGACAGGGGCATGAGTCAGATCGAAGAATTACAACGCCGTATCATTACTGCGATGGAGCGGATCGGCACCGGAGTCGAGGCACTGCAGGACGCTGAGCCCGCGGCCGATAATGGTGCTGCATTACGATCAGAACTTGAAGAAGAGCGGTTGGCCAATGCGCAGTTGGAAGAGCGGCTGAAATCGCTCATAGAAAGGCACGCTCTTGAGGTTGATGCACTCCGGGAGCAGGCGGGATCAGGAGAAGAAGTTGCTGCACTGCGTGATCAATTGGCCGAGGCGACCGCAAAGCTTGCAACGGTCGAGGCCGCGCGCGCAGAGTTAGCCGAGGCCAAGGCCGCTCTGGATAACAGCGACGAAGTAAATTCGCTGAAAGCCGAAATCGAAACCCTGCGATCCATGGAAAATGCCGCAGAAGAAGCCGAGTCGTTGCGGGCCGAGGTCGAGCAATTGACCCCCATCGCAGATCGCGCCGAAGAGATGGAGGCAGAGCTGTCCCGTCTGCGCGCTGAATTGGTCGATAGCGAGCGGCTGACCGAACTGAACGCCGAGCTTGAAATGCTGCGTGCAGAGCGTGCCAGCCATGGCGCGGCGATGTCGCGACTGGATGACGATTTGCAACGGTTGCGCAAGGCAAACGAACAGTTGCGTGGAACAGTGGATGAATTGCGCGCCGCTGCAGAAGAGGGCGTGACCGATGCAGACATGCTGAATCGCGCAACTGCTGCAGAGTTGGAGGCAACGCGTGCCGCAAGAGCCTCGGACGCGGCCGAAGCACACGCGGTTCTGGCCCGGCTCGAACCGTTGTTGACCCATGCCAATCTGGCTGAAGGAGAGGTTGAATAATGCCCGAGGTGACCATTCATATCGGTGGACGAGGATTTGATGTCTCGTGCCAGGACGGTGAAGAACCCTTTCTGCAGGCCGCGGCCAAGCTTTTGGATGATGAAGCACAGGTATTGTCGGACCAGATCGGACGCATGCCTGAATCGCGCATGTTGTTGATGGCCGGACTAATGTTGGCCGACAAAGCTGCAGCGCACGAAGATCGCCTGAAGCTGGCCGAAGCAAAGCTTGTGGAAGCCGAAGCCGAGTTGAATCGCCTGCGTAGTCAACCTCTGCCCGAGCCCGAGCGAATTGAAGTTGCAGTGGTGCCGCCTTCGGTAACAGACACATTGGCGGAGATGGCCGCGCGTGCAGAAGCGCTGGCTGCGGTGATCGAGGAAAGGAACGCCTGATGGGCTTTGTTCGAACGGCAGCAGGGGCCGCGGTATTGTCTTTGTACGCTACGGCAGGTTTGGCCGAGATCGATATACTGTCTGTGACATTTAACTGCGAGAGCAACACGCAGGTGCCAGTGTCCTATTTCAACGCCGCAGATGGATCGGGTGCTGCCGCGATGCTGATTGAGGATCAGTTAATTGCGCTGAAACAGGTTCAAAGCGGATCAGGTATTCGCTACGAATCTGTAGACGGGGCAGGGACATACACCCTTCGATCCAAAGGCTGGGAAGCTACGATCAGCCATCAGGCCCAAGGCAGCACAGCCCCCGAACGTGTCTTGTTCAAGGACTGCTCTAGCCGGTGAATTAGGCGTTTGCTTCACGGATTTTGTCGGCTGCATCTTTGTCGTAGCCGACATTGTTTTCTTCAAACAAAGTATCCAGCTCTCCCGAAAGGGTCATCTCGGTGATGATGTCGCAGCCGCCGACAAACTCGCCTTTGACGAAAAGCTGGGGCACAGTTGGCCAGTCTGAATAATCCTTGATGCCCTGACGGACAGAGTCGTCCGCCAAAACATTCACGTCGGTATATTCGACACCCATGTAGTTCAATACACCAGCGACGCGCGACGAGAACCCGCACTGCGGCATCTCTTTGGTACCTTTCATATACAGCACCACGTCATTGGCTTTGACGGTTTCGTCGATCTGGGTTTTCACGTCGGTCATTTGGTGTTTCCTTTGCTCTTCGGCATTATTGCTTTGGCGTAGTCTTGAGGATTCTTCGGAATATGGGTCTGCGCCGAGCTAATTGCACCGTCATGTGAATTGTAGGAGGAATGCAGGAGGTGTTCTCCCTGTCCAGGTGGCGATCCTCGTCTTGTATTACGTCCCGCCTTTGAATGGTTCCAAGCTATGAGCGCGATCAACACAACAAAGACGGTGAATGTAAATGAGATTACAATCGCGTGCTCCATATTACTCCGGTACTTTCGTGGTCAGCGCCAGCGCGTGCAACTCTCCATCCGGGCCATCCATCTTGCCTTTCAACGCGGCATAAACAGCACGTTGTTGCTGAACGCGGTTCTTACCGCGAAAGCTTTCATCCACGACCATGGCAGACATGTGCACGCCATCGCTGCCACCAACCTGGATTTCCGCATCTGGAAAGCTCTCGCGTAGCAGAGTTTCAATTTCGTGGGCGCTCATCGGCATGTAGGTTTACTCCTGAAGGTCTTTCCCAAGATGTAGAGCGATGAGACGGGGCGTGCAAGATGGGGCCGGTTCCGTTCAACAACAATTCCTGCGCGCCGACACGCGCAAGAAATCTGTTTGATCGCACCAGAACAGAGATTGACTAGGCAACGGCTTCGGCAAAGCTGCTGCGGAACGTATCCGCCAGCTCGGCAAGCGAGACTTCGGAGCTGCCGATTTTGACACTATCCCCACTGAAACGTCCGACTGACACTAGGGGAACACCGGCCTGACCAGCTGCGATCATCAATGCTTCGGCCTGATCAAAGTTACAGGCGACCAGATAGCGCGCCTGATCTTCTCCGAACAGGAACTCGGTCGAGGCATCGTCGAGGCAGACGCCGACACCAGCAGCCTCGGCTAGTTCAAAAGCGGCTAGGGCAAGGCCACCGTCACCCAGATCGGTGCAGGCTTTGATCATTTCACGATTGGCGCGAATGAACTCTCCGTTGCGCTGTTCAGCGTCCAGATCGACATGTGGGGCGTCCCCGTCTTCGCGGTTGAAGACTTCGGCCAGCAGGGCCGACTGGCCCAGATGGCCTTGGGTTTCGCCGATAACCAGAGCGACATGGCCTTCACGAACCTCGTTGCCGATGATTTCATCGGCAGTTTGCAGCAGGCCCACGGCCCCAATCGTGGGAGTTGGCAGGATCGCCTGCCCATCAGTCTCGTTATATAGCGACACGTTGCCGGAAACGATGGGCATGTCCAAGGCTCCGACTGCGGCTCCGATACCTTGGATTGCCCCTACAAACTGGCCCATGATCTCAGGCTTTTCGGGATTGCCGAAATTCAGATTGTCAGTGGTGGCCAGCGGCTTGGCGCCCACGGCAGTCAGGTTGCGGTAGGCTTCGGCTACGGCCTGTTTGCCGCCCTCAACAGGGTTTGCGCGGACATAGCGCGGGGTCACGTCGCTGGTGAACGCCAGCACCTTGTCAGTACCGTGCACGCGCACCATCCCAGCACCCAGGCCAGGCGTGCGGGAGCTGTCGGCCATGACCATGGTGTCATACTGTTCGTACACCCATTGCTTGCCTGCGTAGTTCGGCGAAGAGAGCAGGGCGCGAAGGCCATCAACAGGGTCGATCTGGGGCACATCTGTCAGCTCTTCCGCGTTGGGCGTTGGTTCCCATGGGCGGTCGTACTCGGGTGCCGTTGAAGACAGTTTGGAAAGGACGAGGTCTGCTTTGACTTCGCCGTTGTGCATGATCAGGAACCGGTCTTCGGCGATCGTTTCACCAACTATGGCAAAATCCAGATCCCATTTCTCGAAAACCGCACGGGCTTCGGCTTCAAGCTCAGGTTTGAGGACCATCAGCATCCGCTCCTGAGACTCAGACAACATCATTTCGTACGCGGTCATGTTCTCTTCGCGCTGAGGGACATTCTCCAGATCAAGGCGAACGCCGAGGCCACCCTTGTCTCCCATCTCAACGGCCGAACAGGTCAGCCCCGCTGCGCCCATATCCTGAATGGAGATCACGGCGCCGGTCTGCATCAGTTCCAGCGTGGCTTCCATCAAGCGTTTCTCAGTGAAGGGGTCGCCGACCTGAACAGTCGGGCGTTTTTCTTCGATGGTGTCGTCGAATTCCGCCGAAGCCATAGTCGCACCGCCCACACCATCGCGTCCGGTTTTAGCGCCTAGATAAACAACAGGCATACCGACACCCGAGGCCGCCGAATAGAAAATCTTGTCACTGTCGGCCAGACCTGCGGCAAAGGCGTTCACAAGGCAGTTGCCGTTATAGGCTGGATGGAACCGAACTTCGCCACCAACGCAAGGCACACCGAAGCAGTTACCGTAGCCGCCGATGCCTTCAACCACGCCATTTACAAGCTGACGGGTTTTGTGGTGGCCGGGCTCACCAAAGGACAGCGCATTCATTGAGGCGATGGGGCGCGCGCCCATGGTAAAGACATCCCGCAAAATACCACCAACGCCGGTCGCGGCACCCTGATAGGGCTCAATGTAGGAGGGGTGGTTGTGGCTTTCCATTTTGAACACCACGGCCTGACCGTCTCCAATATCAACCACGCCAGCGTTCTCACCAGGGCCGCAGATAACTTGTGGGCCGGAGGTGGGCAGTGTGCGTAGCCATTTCTTCGAGGACTTATATGAACAATGCTCGTTCCACATAGCCGAGAAAATGCCAAGTTCGGTGAATGTTGGCTCGCGCCCGATGATCTCGAGGATCATGTCGTATTCCTCGGGCTTGAGCCCGTGTGCAGCAATCAGATCCGGGGTGATGGCGGGCTCTTGCATCTTCTGTCCTGTGTCCATAGTGGCCGAGATTGCGGGCCTTTTAGGGCAAGGGCGCTTCCGTGGGAAGGGTCAAGTCACCGCAGGGCCATTTAGAAAAGAAAATGCGGAACCGACAATGCCGCCGATTCCGCACATCTGGAGGTTGGCTTATAGATTGGCGCTGTAAAATCCCAGCGCCAATCCTACCGATTTAGGCCGGGTTCTGACCTTTGTTGACGGCATCAGCTGCAGCTGCACCGGCGGCTGCTTTTTGTTCTTCAGTCATATTCTCGCTGCCAGGTATCGCAACGCGCACCTCTCGGCGGGCGAAGTCGATGCCATTGGCGTTGAACTCTGCTTTCACGCGATTAAAGATTTCCTTCCGCAGCGTGAACTGCTTGCCAGGCTTGGCCATGAACTTGCCTCGGATGATCATACCGACATCATCAAAGTCGAACACACCCTGAGATTTGAACGGCTGCAGGAACCCATCTTTATGAGTTTCGTCCTGCATCATCTCGGCACCGATCTTCTTGAAGATCTTTTTGACCTTATTGGGATCGGTATCGAAAGGCACAGTGAACTTGAGCTTCATGATGACCCAGTCGCGGCTGAAATTGGTCAGCTTTTGAATCTCGCCATATGGGATCGTGTGAACGGGCCCGCGATGGTGGCGCAATTGCATGGATCGGATCGAGATCTTTTCGACCGTTCCCATCGTACCGCCGACATCGACATATTCGCCGACACGGAAGGCGTCATCGATCAGGAAGAAAATACCACCTACGATATCGGCCACCAGTTTTTGCGCGCCAAATCCAATAGCCAGACCCAGAACACCAGCACCGGCTAGTAGTGGTGTAATGTTGATCCCAAGCGCACTCAACGCCAGCAGGCCGAAGATGACGCAGATTGTGACCTGTGCAGTGATCCGCAGCAAAGGCAGAACCGTTGCCAGTCGCGAACCACCAGCACCGCCACCTTCGCCGCCAGCTTCTTCATCCAGCTCTTCCGCAGCAGTTTGTTCTTTCGCCAGACGACGATTGATCCAGAGCGAGACAATCTCGTTCAAGATGTAGCCGACTGCGATTATCAGCAGGAACTGGATGACCGCGCCACCGACTTCTGCTCCGATGCCAGCTGATGCGACATGGCGAAGGTCAAGTTGCCAGGCACGCGAAATCATCAGGACCACGAACAGTCCCGCAATAACCCGCCCAATCCGGATATAACTGCGCTTGGCCGACCGATAGGCGCGTTCCGCCAAAGGTCCTTCACCTGATAGCGGCGGCTGCAGATGGCGGACCAATCCACGTATCAAAGTATCGAGCGCTGGTGCGATCAGCAGCCAGAACATAGTGGTGAAATGCGCCCCGGTTCCAATCACGCGCAAGATTGCCGGATTACGCTGTGCTACGAGGAATTCAACGAGCAACCAGATCACCACCGACACGCCAATGGCGAAGTAGGGGTAATAATGCGCGACCTCCTCATCAAACTTGGTGCGATCCGGGTCTGTGCCCAGCATCATCTGCGACAGTCCTTCGCGTGCAGTCCAGGCGATTATACCGATATAGATGTGGATTGCCGCATTCAGCCAAAAGCCGATGCGCGTCTCGTTTGGAGTAATTCCGTTGAGCGCATTGAAGCGGACAACAAACAGCGTGAATCCGATCAGGATCAGAAGGCCAATCAGATTTCTGTGCAGGTATTTAGCCCAGTGGTCATCAATATTCACCAATCGGTATTGAGGTTTTTGCGGCGCGAGTACAAATCGCGAAACAGCCGCCCCAAGACGTGGGACCCAAATCAAGAAGAATACGAATGGCGCGGCAAACGTGATTTGTTCGGGGGTTAGTAATGCGCGACCAAGCGCGCGGATAACCACGTAAAATACGATGAGACCGGCAATTTCGCGGCAAAACCGGCGGAATAGGTACTGCACGGCTCCCCAAAGGTCAGCTTCATCTCCGACTTCGGATGCCTTTGACCAGCGACGGGTTAGTATGCTGAACAGCTTTTCTGCTACATATCCAACCAGTAGGACCGATAGCACTAGCCCGATCAGGGTAAAGACTCCGGTTTCGTTGAATTTATCCGCAAAATTGCTGAACGATTTTATTTGCGCACTGACAATATTGGGAACTGTCGATAGAACTTGCGTCCAGGAGGTAACCATTTCCGCCCAGATCTCGTTCAGTTCAGTCAGCGGATCTTCGTGACCTTCCTTCTCTGCGGCATGTTTTTCGGCAACTGCATCAAGGCGTTCAAGCAAGATCGCCCGTACCTGGTCATCAGACATACGCGCAACCAGATCATCGACTTGCTCAGGCGTTAGATCCTGGGGGATCGTAACCGTAGAAGTTGTGCTTGTGTCTTGTGCGTGCAGCGGCACCGCCAGAAACAAGACTGAAATCATCGCCAACAATAGGCGCAATGAATGGAACATGAATTAGCCCTCGAACACGATTTTAAGTGTTTTTTCGGGATCATAGGCTCGCATAGTCAATTTTCCCAGTGCTTTCCTGAGAATTGCCGAACATAAGGCCAAAAAAAAGGCCGAGCACTAAGCTCGGCCGTAGTCCAACAGGGAGGTATGAAGATGATGAGCGTTACAGCATCATCGCCTTCAATTGCTCATTTAGGGATCAGTTTGTTAACGATCAAGGTTTAATAGGAGATAAGATCGTCATGCCCGCTATGTCCTGAGTGCATGGCTAGAGTTTCCCCATCTGCCTCAGATGTTTGCGGTGGGCTATGATTTCGTCCTGCACGAAATCCCGAAAGGCAGCGATCCGCTTGGAATGGCGAAGCTCTTCGGGATAAGCGAGGTAAACCGGTACATCAGCAGTTTCAATGTCCGAAAGGATCGGAACCAGATCGGGAAAGTCCTCGGTCACGTAGTCGGGCAGGACACCAATTCCAAGATCGTGGAGTACACCTTGCAGAACACCAAAATAGTTGTTCACGGTTAATAACGATCCAGGATTATAGGTCATTAGGTGCTTTACCATCGAAGCGCCGGCCCCGACCTGAGGCGCAGATGGTGTCTGGCAGATCAATCTGTGCTTGGTGATTTCTTCGAGTGACTCAGGTTTTCCGCCGTGGCTGTCCAGATAGGCTTTGGTGGCATAGAGCATCATTTGCACTGTCATCAGGCGCTTGCGCACCAAATCCGCCTGACTGGGCTCTTTCATGCGGATGGCGACGTCTGCTTCGCGCATCGGCAGGTCAAGAACGCGTTCTTCCAACATCAGATCAATATTGAGATCGGGATATCTTTCGTAAAGCTTTGGCAGTCGAGGTGCGAGCCAGAGCGTGCCGAAACCAAACGTGGTGGTAACACGCAAAACACCGAACACCTCGTCCTCGCTGTCCCGAATTCTTGCAGCCGCAGTGTCCAGACGTTTGGACATTGCCGAAGTCGCGTCGAACAGCAATTCGCCTTGTTCAGTTAGAATCAGGCCACGGGCATGGCGGTGGAATAAGGTCGCATCCAGTGATTCTTCGAGAGCGCGAATTTGACGGCTCACAGCAGATTGAGACAAATTGAGCTTGTCCCCTGCATGTGTGAGGCTGCCTGCATCCGCAACCGCGTGAAATATTCTGAGCTTGTCCCAATCCATCGCCGCAACTTTCGTTATCTTTCGGCAGCCCTATATGAAACACGTAACAAATTCCACATTCAAACCGGGAAATCGTTACGGCAAAGGAGAAAATTACTATACAGGTCAGTAATTGTGACCTAAAATAACTAAAGATACAGCACACTAATCCGACGAGGGGAGACGTCAGATGAGTCAGCCGAAGATCACGTTAAATGATCGGTTTGATCTATCCAAAAGCCCGGTTCTTTTGAACGGAACGCAGGCGTTGGTGCGTCTGATGTTAATGCAGAAAGAACGTGACCGCGCGACGGGGTTTAATACTGCGGGTCTGGTTACGGGATATCGAGGATCACCCCTCGGGGCTGTCGATTTGCAGATGTCGCGCGCTGAAAAGCAATTGGCCGAAAGCGATGTGACGTTTCAATACGGTCTGAATGAAGATCTTGCCGCCACCGCATTGTGGGGCAGTCAGCAAGCCGGGTTACGTGGCGACGGCAAGTTCGATGGTGTATTTGGCCTTTGGTATGGCAAAGGCCCTGGGGTCGACCGGTCCGGAGATGTGATGCGTCATGCCAACATGGCCGGTACTGCGCAACAAGGCGGTGTCTTGATGGCCATGGGCGACGACCATACGGGCGAAAGCTCGACCGTTCTGCATCAGTCTGAATGGTCTTTGGTCGATATGTATATGCCAGTCGTCAGTCCGGCCGGAGTTCAGGAAATCCTGGATTACGGCGTCTACGGATTTGCGCTGAGCCGATTTGCCGGGGTTTGGGTCGGGTTGAAAACGATGAAGGACACGATCGAGGTCACTTCGGTCGTGGATGGTAGCCCCGATCGGATGCAGATAACTATCCCACAGTTCGATATGCCCGAAGGAGGGCTGAACATTCGGCTGGGAGACACGCCGCATCTACAGGAAGCGCGGGTCATTGACTATAAACGTTTTGCGGCTGAGACGTTCTCGCATGCGAACAAACTGGACAAACGGGTCTGGGGAAAACCCGGTGCCAAGATCGGGTTTGTTGCCGCGGGCAAGAACTGGCTTGATCTGATGCACTCAATGTCACTGCTGAACATTGATGCGGACGAAGCAGGGCGACTTGGTATTACAACTTACAAGATCGGACAGACGTTCCCTCTGGATATGAGGGGTTTCCACGATTGGGCGGAAGGTCTCGACCTGATTGTGATCGTCGAGGAAAAGCGCAAGCTGATTGAGGTTCAGGTCAAGGAGGCGATCTTCGACGATCGGCGTGGTCGTCGTGTTTACGGCTGGTACAAAGGCGGGGCAGGGACGTTGCACCGCGAAGAGCTGTTCCCGACCCGAGGGGCGCTTGATCCAATCATGATCGCTGAAAAACTTGGGCAGATTTTGGTTGAGGAAGGCCATGATACCGATGGCGTTCGCGCAGGCCTTGCAAAACTGGACGAGGCGCGCCGCGCTGATAATGCTCAGGAAATCGCAGCAAGATTGCCCTATTTTTGTTCAGGATGCCCGCATAATAGCTCGACCAAGTTGCCGGAAGGCAGCCGTGCCTATGCCGGGATTGGCTGTCATTACATGGTGCAATGGATGGATCGCGAGACCACCGGATTCACCCAGATGGGCGGTGAAGGGGCGAACTGGATTGGCGAGGCTCCGTTCTCGACCACCAAGCACGTTTTTCAGAATCTTGGCGACGGAACCTATAATCACTCGGGCGTGCAAGCGATCCGCGCCGCGCTGGCGGCTGGCACCAATATAACCTTCAAAATTCTATACAACGATGCCGTCGCAATGACTGGTGGGCAAGAGAACGAAGGTGGTCTGAGTGCTGAGCGTATCGTTGCTGAGGTCAGCGCGATGGGTGTCAGCAACGTTGCCGTCGTATATGACGAAAAAGAAGATGTGAACTTCGGGGCGCTACCCTCGGGCGTCGAGACCTTTGAGCGTGCCAAACTGATGCAGGTTCAGGAAAAGTTCCGCGAAATCGAGGGCGTATCAGTCATTGTTTATGTACAGACCTGCGCTGCCGAAAAGCGTAGGCGGCGCAAGCGGGGCACGTTCCCGGACCCGGACAAGCGCGTGTTCATCAATACTGATATCTGTGAAGGTTGCGGAGACTGCGGTGTCCAGTCGAACTGTGTCTCAATTGTCCCGAAAGAAACCGAGCTCGGGCGCAAACGTGCGATTGATCAATCCAGCTGCAACAAGGACTTCTCATGCTTGAATGGGTTCTGCCCTTCCTTCGTGACGGTAGAAGGCGCGAAAATCCGCAAAGAAGCCACCACTGAGCTTGATTTACCTGACCTGCCGGAACCTGAGCTGCCGCAGATCGATGGAACCCATAATGTCGTAATCACGGGTGTTGGCGGCACAGGCGTCGTCACGATAGGTGCGGTACTGGCACAGGCTGCACAGATCGACGGTAAAGGGGCAGGCATGATGGAGATGGCAGGCCTCGCACAAAAGGGCGGTGCCGTTCATATCCATTGCCGGCTTGCAAACCGACCGGAAGACATTAGCGCGATCCGTGTCGCCACTGGTGAAGCGCACGCGCTGATCGGCGGTGATCTGGTGGTCTCGGCAGGGGCAAAAACGCTGGGTCTAACGCAGACTGGTCGTACCGGGGCAGTTGTGAACAGCCATGAGATCATTACCGGTGATTTCACTCGAGATACCGAGTTTACCATTCCAAGCGATCAACTGCAGCTTGCCCTGCAAGCACGGCTAAAAGATAGGGTCGCACTGTTCGATGCAACCGATCTGGCCCGCGCGGTGATGGGGGATTCGATCTATTCCAACATGATGGTCTTTGGCGCCACATGGCAGCGTGGCCTGCTACCGATCAGCCATCAGGCGATCATGGAAGCGATTGAACTGAACGGTGCGGCGGTCGAACGCAACAAACGTGCCTTCGAAGTTGGCCGCTGGGCTGTGACCCATCCCGAAGAGGTCAACAAAATCCTAAGCCCGAACGTGGCCGAATTACCTAAATCGTTGGATCAGGTGATCGATTTCCGCGCGGCACATCTAATCGACTATCAGAGCAAGCGATTGGCCAAACGCTATCGTAATCTGGTCGAAAGCGTCGATGATCAGAAGGTCCGAGAAGCAATCGCCAAAGGCTACCATAAGCTCTTGTCCTATAAGGATGAATATGAGGTGGCACGGTTGCTGCTCGACAGTCGCCAGAAGGCAGAGGCCGAGTTTGACGGCGACTTCAAGATGACCTTCCATCTTGCACCGCCAACTTTGGGCACAAAGGGCGATAATGGACGTCCGGCCAAGAAAGCCTTTGGCGAGTGGTTTCTTGGCCCTCTGAATGTGCTTGCAAAACTGAAAGGTCTGCGTGGCACTCCTCTGGATTTGTTCGGCTACACGGCGGAGCGCAAAATGGAGCGTGCTTTGATCCGTCAGTATGAAAAGGATTTGAAAGAGGTTCTGCCCAAGCTGACACCCGAAACTAGCAATGCAATTACGGCGCTTGCCGCTCTGCCTTTGGAGATTCGTGGATTTGGTCCGGTTCTGGTCGCGAATGAGGCCAAGGCCGCGAAACGGCGCGAAGAATTACTGGCTGTTATCCGCAATGGCGGGCCTCAAATGCAAGCTGCGGCAGAGTGAGGCTTTACAATCCTGTCATAAAATCTAGGCAAATTGGTTACCTCGTCATATTTAGTCGGTAGCAAACCGGAGTAGCCAATGCCGCCGCATCATCACGTCGCTCGTGACATATCCTACGCTCATTCCGCAGAAACGCGGGGTGGGCGTATGGTGATCAAGTTGATGGAAAACACAACGGGCCGCCTGCGTCTTATCCGTCGCGCAGATGGCTACGATCGGGAAGTCGCACAGGGACGTGATTTCTGGTCGGTGATGGTGGAACGCTATGGGCTGACATTGGATGTGGTCGGTGGCGCGTTATCGAAAATTCCTAAAGATGGCCCGCTGATTTTGATTGCGAACCATCCATACGGCATTCTGGACGGGCTGATGATGGGTCATATCCTGTCTCAGACGCGCGGAGATTTTCGTATTCTTGCCAACCATGTCTTCCGCAAAGCTGAAGATTTGGATCGGATCGTCCTGCCAATCTCTTTTGATGCTACCAAAGAGGCGATGCGGTTAAACCTTGAGACCCGCAAGACTGCTCTGAGCTATTTAAGCGACGGCGGCGCAATCGGAATATTTCCGGGTGGCACCGTCAGCACGGCTGCGAAGCCATTTGCGTATCCGATGGACCCGGGGTGGCGCGGATTTACCGCTCGGATGGTGGCCAAATCTGATGCGACTGTTGTGCCGGTTTTTTTTGATGGACACACCTCGCGATTGTTCCAGATTGCTAGCCATCTGCACAACACGTTGCGCATGGGTCTTCTAATCAAAGAGTTCAAGAAACGTGTTGATACTCCAGTGCGCGTGGTTGTTGGAGACCCCATCGGGCGCGACATTCTGGACCCATTGGGCAAGGATACGCGCAAGATGATGGATTTCCTGCGCAAAGCGACGTATGAGCTGTCTCCAGAGCCATTAAAGTCTTATGACTACGGCTATGAATTTGAGGAACGGCATCGCGCCTGAAGGGGCAAATGGCAGTAGGTATCTTTGATTCCGGGTTGGGCGGTCTAACTGTCCTGAACGCCGCGCAGAAACATCTGCCGGACGTGGATTTCCTGTATTTTGCGGACAGCGCTCATGCGCCTTACGGCGTTCGCGATGCTGAAGACATCTACAACCTGACCCGCACTGCCGTTCATGATCTTTGGGATCGCGGCTGCAATCTGGTGATTCTGGCCTGCAACACAGCCAGTGCTGCCGCTTTGCGCCGGATGCAGGAGGCGGGTGTGCCCGATGGTAAGCGGGTACTGGGCGTGTTCGTTCCTTTGATCGAAGCGCTGACCGAGCGGCAATGGGGTGACAATTCACCTCCGCGCGAGGTCGAAGTGCAACATGTCGCGCTGTTTGCGACACCGGCGACTGTGTCTAGCAGGGCGTTTCAGAGAGAACTGGCGTTTCGGGCGATTGGCGTGGATGTAGAGGCGCAGGCCTGTGGTGGTGTGGTCGACGCCATTGAGGATGGCGATATGATTTTGGCCGAAGCCTTGGTGCGCAGTCATGTTGACGCTCTGAAACGCAAGATGCCGGAACCGCAAGCGGCTATTCTGGGCTGCACCCATTATCCGTTGATGGCGGAAGCGTTTCAGAATGCATTAGGCCCTGATGTGAAGGTCTATAGCCAAGGAGACTTGGTGGCTGAAAGCCTTGCGGACTACTTGAAACGTCACCCAAACATGCTCGGCGAAGGTTCGGGTGGGTTCTTGACCACCGGCAAGCCCAGCACAGTGTCGGATCGCGCAACGCAATTCCTCCGACGACAAATCACCTTTGAAGCCGCCTGATTTTGGTCAAGGACGGCGCTTTTCTGATTTTGTAATTCGTTGACCGTCGCATCGGCGGTCACCCCATGTGACACATGAATGAAAGAGGTCTGACATGACCCATAAAATCGCAATTCTAGGTGCTTCCGGCTATACCGGTGCGGAACTGGTACGGCTGATCGCCGGGCACCCGAATATGGAGATCAAGGCTCTGGCCGCCGAGCGCAAGGCCGGGCAGACAATGGCGCAAGTGTTCCCGCATCTGCGGCATATGGATTTACCAGTGCTTTGCAAGATTTCCGAGATCGATTTTTCCCAGATCGACCTGTGCTTTTGTGCCCTGCCGCATAAGACCAGCCAGGAAGTCATCCGTGATCTACCCAACACATTGAAAATCGTTGACCTTTCGGCTGATTTCCGGCTTCGGGACGGAGACGAATATCAGAAATGGTACGGCAACCCGCACGCCGCGTTGGGACATCAGGAAGAAGCCGTTTATGGCCTAACTGAATTCTATCGTGATGATATCAGTTCTGCGCGGCTCGTCGCTGGCACAGGTTGTAACGCAGCGACCGGGCAATATGTGCTGCGGCCATTGATATCGGCGGGCGTGATTGATCTGGATGACATCATTCTGGACCTGAAATGCGCAGTTTCAGGCGCAGGTCGGGCACTGAAAGAAAACCTTCTGCACGCAGAGCTCAGCGAAGGAGCAAATGCCTATGCAGTTGGTGGGACACACCGGCATCTGGGTGAGTTCGATCAGGAGTTTTCTGAGCTTGCAGGTCGGACCGTTCATATTCAATTCACTCCACATCTGATCCCGGCCAATCGGGGCATTCTGGCGACCTCTTACGTGAAGGGCGATCCGCAGAGCGTCTATGAGACTTTGCAATCGGCCTATGAGGATGAGCCGTTCGTCGAGGTGCTGCCCTTCGGAGAAACACCTTCAACCCACCATGTACGGGGGTCGAACTTTTGCCATATCGGTGTCGTTGGTGATCGGATCGAACGCCGCGCAATCGTTGTGGCAGCATTGGATAACCTGACAAAAGGTAGCAGCGGGCAAGCCTTGCAGAACGCCAACCTGATGTTAGGTGAGGATGAAACCCAAGGGCTGATGATGGCCCCTCTGTTCCCGTGAGGACGGTATGAAAACGCTCAAGAAACGTCGTCGAATACAGATCATTGTGCTAGCCGCGGTGGCCCTTGCCTTATCGACGGCGTTGATTGGGGTGGCCATGAAAGATGGCATCAACTTCTTCCGTTCACCCAGTCAAGTGATCGCCGAGCCGCCTAAGCCGTCCGAAGTGTTCCGCATCGGTGGGCTTGTCGAAGGGGGCTCGATCATACGTGGGCAGGGTGAAACTGTGTATTTCGTCGTCACCGATGGCGGTGAAAGCGTCAAAGTCGCTTTCACGGGCGTCCTGCCCGATCTGTTTTCAGAAAATCAAGGTATGGTCGGTACAGGTAGCTATGTGAACGGTGTCTTCGAAGCCACTGAAATCCTTGCGAAACACGATGAAACCTATATGCCGAAAGAGGTTGTGGACGCATTGAAAGAGCAAGGTGTTTACAAAGAAGCCGGTGACAGCTGATCAGTTCCAAAGCATTGAAATCTTGAGGGCGTTGCGTGCAAGAAACACGCAGCGCCCTTTGTTCTATCGTCGGATTAACTTATTTGCCAGACCGTTTGCCTGACCACAGCAAAGGGGGCGGGCATGAGGACGGTTCGACAGATCGCAGATGAAATCGTGGTGCGGGAAGGTGGCTTTGTCGACGATCCCGACGATCCCGGTGGGGCGACAAAATTTGGTGTGACGATCCACACAATGCAGCGTTTGGGTCTTGATCTGGATCGCGACGGTGCTGTGACACATCGGGATGTGAAAGCTCTGACCAGGGCACAGGCCGTAGACATCTTTGTCGACCACTATTTTGAAAGGCCTCGCCTTGAGTTGCTACCCTTGGCTGTACAGGCCTCGGTGTTTGACATGTACGTCAATGCGGGTTCGCAGGCAGTTAGAATATTGCAAAACCTGCTGTGCCAAATGGGGTTTGAGGTCGCGGTTGATGGCGTGATTGGCCCCCAAACTGCGCGCGCAACAGATGCTGCTGCCAAACCAAAACCACAGGCCCTAACAGATGCCTATGGCGTCGCACGGCGTAACTATTATTTTCGGTTAGCAGATCGGAGGGTTTCACTGCGTAAATATGCCCGAACCCGGACCGGGGGCAAAGGCGGTTGGATCAAGCGCGCTGAAGAGTTTTTGTCTCCTCAGTATCACCTGACGGATGCAGACTTTCAGAGGAGGATTTCAGGATGGGTTTGATCTCTGGCCTTTTAGCCCTGTTGTTCGGTGGAGGCCGCAATGCGGTTCGTGAAACTACCGAGATATTTCGAGAAAATGCTGAAAGCGAGGCGCAGCGGACCACAGCGTTACGCAGTGCGGCGATGGCACAGTTCGGGGCCGAGTTCCAAGTTCCCAGAAAAGGGGGGTTTGATCGATTCATGGACGGGCTGAATCGTCTGCCGCGCCCTGCTTTGGCGTTGGGCACCTTGTGCCTGTTCCTTGCCGCTATGATCGACCCGCTCTGGTTCGCGGCGCGCATGCAGAGCATTGCACTGGTGCCGGAACCGCTGTGGTGGCTGTTGGGTGTGATCGTGTCATTCTACTTTGGCGCAAGGCATCAGATCAAAGCGCAGGATTTTCAGCGCGAGATCAATCAAACGGTGCTGCGAGCGCCAGAAGTATTGGCCAACATAGCGAAAATCCGTGAACTTCGCGAGGACAGTCCCGGCATCGCGGATACCCGGTCGGACGCGGCCCTGACCGAAGCAGTAATACAGGCCGATTTCAACCCTGCACTAGAAGATTGGCGACGGCTGCGCGCAGCCTGAGGCGCGACACTATGTGCGGTGATACTTGACGAATGTTAATGGCACATGCCGACCTGCCGCAGTATAAGCGCGTCATGATTACAGAGCTTGGCCATTTCGCACTGATCCTAGCCTTCCTGGTCGCCATTGTTCAGACTGTGGTGCCTCAGGTCGGGGCTGCCAAACGTTGGAACGGATGGATGGTTTTCGCAGAACCTGCGGCCATCGCTCAGTTTTTGCTGACCGCGTTTTCCTTTGGAGCACTGGTCTGGGCTTTCGTGGCGTCCGACTTTTCGTTGCGGATTGTGGTTGAGAACAGCCATTCCGCCAAGCCGATGCTGTACAAGATCAGTGGGACTTGGGGAAACCACGAGGGCTCGATGCTGCTATGGGTCCTTATCGTCACAATTTTCGGGGCAATGGCTGCGATCTTTGGCGGCGGATTGCCCCCGACGCTCAAAGCACGGGTTCTGTCGGTGCAGTCGGCCATCGCTGTTGCGTTTTTTGCGTTCATTCTGTTCACATCTAACCCGTTTGATCGCTTGCCAGTTCCACCTTTCGACGGTCGTGACCTGAACCCACTTTTGCAGGACCCGGGCCTAGCGTTTCACCCACCGTTTCTTTATCTGGGTTATGTCGGCCTGAGCATGGCCTTCAGCTTTGCTGTCGCGGCCCTGATCGAAGGCCGCGTGGACGCGGCATGGGGCCGTTGGGTGCGACCTTGGACGCTTGCAGCGTGGATTTTCCTGACCATTGGTATCGCACTGGGGTCTTGGTGGGCCTACTACGAATTGGGTTGGGGTGGTTTCTGGTTCTGGGATCCGGTCGAAAATGCCAGCTTTATGCCATGGCTGCTGGCCGCAGCGCTGCTGCATTCGGCCATCGTTGTCGAAAAGCGCGAGGCGCTAAAAAGCTGGACTATTTTGCTGGCGATCATCGCCTTCGGGTTCTCGCTGATCGGGACTTTTATCGTGCGCTCGGGGCTTTTGACCTCGGTCCATGCCTTCGCAAATGATCCCGAACGGGGGGTATTCATCCTGTTCATTCTGGTGATTTTCATCGGCGGCGCACTGACCCTGTTTGCGGCCCGTGCGCAGGCGATGGAAGCAAAGGGAGTGTTCGGGATGGTCAGCCGGGAAAGCGCGCTGATTCTGAACAATATCCTGCTGGCAGTCAGTTGTTTCGTCGTGTTCTTTGGTACGCTGTGGCCCATGGTGGCTGAGATGGCATTTGACCGGAAACTCTCGGTCGGAGCGCCATTCTTTAATGCGGCCTTCACACCATTCATGATTGCCCTAGGGATCGTGCTGCCTGTTGGCGCTATGCTGCCCTGGAAGCGGGGCAGGTTAGGTCGCGCGGCGTGGTCTCTGCGCTATGCATTCATTCTTGCTGTAGCGTTGGCGATACTGGTCTGGGTGATGCAGACAGGGCGCAGTGCTTTAGGGCCTGTTGGTCTTTTCCTTGGCGCTTGGATTACGTTCGGCGCTCTTGTCGATCTTTGGAGCCGAACAGGCCGCAAAGGCAACCTTGCACGCCTGTTCCGCCTTCCGGGTGCTGATTGGGGTAAAGCCGTCGCCCATACTGGCTTGGGTGTCACAATGTTTGCGATCGCGGGGCTGACAGCGTGGGAAGTCGAAGATATTCGAGTCGCCCAACCCGGTCAGCCATACGAAGTTGGGCAGTTCACGTTGACATTGCAGGATGTGCGCCGGGTCCAGGGACCGAACTATTTCTCGACGATGGCGGATGTGAGGGTGGAACAGGATGGGCGTTTTGTCACGACGCTTAACCCCGAAAAGCGTGACTACCCTGTGGCCCGCATGCCGACGACAGAAGCCGCAATTGACTATCGGTTCCTGCGTGATCTTTATGTTGTGATCGGTGATCAACAGGCGGATGGCGGCTGGGTGATGCGAACCTACATCAAACCTCTCGCCAACTGGATTTGGGGCGGATGTATCTTAATGGCTCTGGGTGGTGCACTCAGCCTGTCGGACCGCCGTTTCCGGGTCGCAGCTGGCGCGCGTAAGACGCCTGCAGGTGGGGTGCCGGCCGAATGAAACGTTTACTTTTGATACTGCTACTGATCGCGTCACCGGTCTTGGCTGTTCAGCCGGACGAAGTTCTGGACGACCCGGCGCTTGAAGCGCGGGCGAGGGATATCAGCACGGGCTTGCGCTGTCTGGTCTGTCGGAACGAAAGCATTGATGAAAGTAATGCCGAGCTTGCGCGTGATTTGCGCATTCTGCTGCGGGAACGTCTTGTTGCGGGCGATACGGACCAAGAGGCAGTCGAATTTATCGTTGATCGCTATGGCGAATACGTTCTTCTGAAACCAACCACGACCGGAGCCAATCTGATGCTTTGGTTGGCAGGCCCGATCATGTTGCTGATCGCGGCGGGCATGGGCTGGAGCTTTTTGCGGAAGCGTTCGCGGCACCAACAAGCGGCGCATTCTGATGCGCTGACCGATGAAGAACAGGAACGCTTGCGCCAAATCTTGGAAGACTGACGCGCGGTTCTGCTTTTCCTTTTTCCACATTTGCGTCAGGGTTTTGCGAAACACTGCGCAGGTGAGGTTGTACATGGAATACGAAGCGGTCCTTCTGGATATTACCGATGATTTGGCGGTTTTGACATTGAATCGACCAGACAAGATGAATGCGCTGACGACGCAGATGCGGGCCGAGATCACCTATGCGATGAAAGAAGCGGCTCGCCATGCCAGGGCAATTGTTTTGACAGGGGCCGGGCCTGCGTTCTGTTCTGGCCAGGATCTAGGGGACGCGTCGAGCACAGGAAAGATCGATCTCGAAAGAGCATTACGGGATGAATATGAGCCTATGCTCGAGGCGGTTTACGACTGCCCGGTGCCAACGATCGCGGCCGTTAACGGGGCGGCAGCAGGGGCAGGGGCGAATCTTGCACTCTGTGCCGATGTCGTAATCGCAACCGAGAGCGCCTATTTCCTGCAGGCCTTTGCTCGGATCGGATTGCTGCCTGATGCTGGCGGAACTTGGTTCATGCCGCGTCAGATGGGATTTGCCAAAGCGATGGGGGCTGCTTTGTTTGCAGACAAGATCAGCGCGCGTCAGGCGGACGACTGGGGGTTGATCTGGGAAGCAGTCTCTGACGATCAGTTCGACGCGCATTGGCGCGAACGGGCCGCCTATCTGGCTAATGGCCCAACTGCCGGGTTCCGGGCAATCAAACAGGCGATCCGGGGGACCTACGATAGAACATTGCCGAAACAGCTTGCCGCCGAGGCGCACCTGCAAGGCGAATGCGGTAGAACCCGTGACTTTGCCGAAGGTGTGGTGGCATTTCTGGAAAAGCGCCCCCCGAAATTCGAGGGGCGCTGAGAGATCATTCAGGCGCGGCGGCGACGTCGTGTGCGTCGTTCAGGCACCGCCTCGTCGCCGGTGCCATCTGAGGCCGAGGTAAACGGACCAAGCGCCGATGTAATCTGATCCAGGGTCGGGCGATCTCCGCGTTGGCCGCTATCCAATGCTTCCCGCATCTTGCGCAGATGCGCAGGCATGGTGCCGCAGCACCCGCCAATAATTGTCGCACCTGCATCTCGGGCCATGGCGGCGTATTGGCCCATCAGTTCGGGCGTTCCGTCGTAGTGGATATGTCCGTCCACGTATTTCGGAATGCCCGCGTTTCCCTTGGAAATCAGCGGACGTTCGCTGCCCTGAGCAGCGAAACCAAGCACCGTACGCAAAATGTCGGACGCACCCGTACCGCAATTGGCCCCAAAGGCCACAGGGGGATTGGGTAGGGTTTCGACAATCATCGCCAGATCAGAGGATGTAACACCCATCATGGTCCGGCCCGCGGTGTCAAAGCTCATTGTGCCGCACCAAGGCATGTCGGCCAGAGCAAAGGCCTCGGCTGCGGCGCGGAACTCTTCTGGGGCGCTGATGGTCTCAAGCCACAGAACGTCTGCGCCTCCGGCTTTCAACGCCTCTGCCTGCTCATGAAACATCTCGACGGCTTCAGCATGCGAAAGGCTGCCAACGGGCTCCATGATTTCACCGGTCGGGCCAACAGAACCTGCCACAACAATTGGGCGGCCTGCATTGTCTGCAACTTCACGACCCAGCTCTGCCCCGATACGGTTCAATTCGGTCACACGGTTCTGGGCATCATGCAGTTTCAGACGTGCTGAGGTTCCGCCGAATGTGTTGGTGAGAAACAGATCGCTACCGGCATCGACCGAGCCCTGATACAGCGCGCGAATCTTGTCGGGAGCATCGACGTTCCACAACTCAGGTGCATCACCAGATTGCAGGCCCATGTTGAACAGGTTCGTGCCCGTCGCACCATCCGCAAGAATGACGTCGACGGTTTCAAGTAGAGTGCTGAGCGCGTTTGTCATTGAGGTATTCCAAGAATAAGGCCGTGGCCCGTCAAAATATGAGACGCCCCGTGTCTCATGACCGGGGCGTCAAATCAAATTCATAAAACTCATGAAGATCATGAGTTTTGCATTTTACGCAATCAATCTTCGGCTTCCGCCATAACCTGTTCTTTGGCTTCAACCAGCAGTTCCGCCATTTTCGCACGAATCTTGGCCTCGTCTGCAAGATCGCCAAGATAGCCTTTAACCGCCTCGACGACATCGTCCTCGCTGACATTCTGCAGATCGGTATGGACCAGTTCCTGGCCATATTTCCGAGCTTGCTCTACGGTTTCGCCCTTCAGTGCCGATGCCCAGACAGCCATAAACCGGTTACGGCGCATCCGCGCGATGAACTGCATCTTTTCGTCATGAGCGAATTTGCTTTCAAATGCGGCTTCGCGTTCGTCGAATGTGGTCATTGGTTGGGGACCCCTTGGCTTGAATTCTCTTTCCTGATGATATGACTATACGACGCCTCGGGCGCAAGGTATTTGCGCTGCGTCAAAGCCTCTCGGGGTCGCGAACTTGCGGGAAGGCGGGGCTTGCACTATGAGGGCGCCAACGTAAGGGGACTCATTCCCTTTCCCCAGCCTGGAAAGGTCGCTCATGGCGCGTCGCAAGAAGATTTACGAAGGTAAAGCCAAAATTCTGTATGAAGGCCCGGAACCGGGAACCATCGTGCAGTATTTTAAGGACGACGCCACTGCTTTCAACGCCGAGAAAAAAGATGTCATCGACGGCAAGGGTGTTCTGAACAATCGTCTGAGTGAATTCTTCATGACTGGTCTGGCCCAGATCGGGGTGCCAACGCACTTCATCCGCCGTCTTAACATGCGCGAACAACTGGTGCGGAATTGCGAGATCGTGCCGCTGGAAGTCATCGTGCGCAACTATGCCGCCGGAACGATGTCCAAACGTCTTGGTATCGCCGAGGGGACTCAGCTGCCGCGCCCGATTGTTGAATACTGCTACAAGGACGATGCGCTGGGTGATCCGCTGGTGACTGAAGAGCACATCGCGGCATTCGGCTGGGCTAGCCAGCAGGACATGGACGATATCCTGAGCCTTGCACTGCGTGTGAATGATTTCATGAGCGGTGTAATGCTGGCTGTCGGCATTCGACTGGTCGATTTCAAGATTGAGATCGGGCGCGTGTTCGAAGGTGATTTCCAACGCCTGATCATTGCGGACGAGATCAGCCCCGACAGTTGCCGTCTTTGGGATATCGAAACCGGTCAGAAGTTGGACAAGGATGTGTTCCGCCGCGACTTGGGCAGCCTGACGGATGCCTATTCGGAAGTCGCCCGTCGTCTTGGTGTTCTGCCCAAAAGTAATGTGACCAAGCCAACGCTGATCAACTGATCCTGCCCCGGACGGGCAGGGTTGTCCGACACGCCCAAGCGGGGTATCCCGCGCGCAACGAAACGGATCGGAGAGCGGTCCACCAGTGGAGTTTTCGAAAATGAAGGCACGTGTGCATGTGATGCTCAAGAACGGGGTTCTGGACCCGCAGGGTGAGGCTGTGCGTCACGCATTGGGTGCGATGGGTTTTGATCAGGTCGAAGGTGTCCGTCAGGGCAAAGTGATCGATTTGGAACTGGCCGACGGCGCGACCGAAGCGGACGTAACTAAAATGTGCGAAAAGCTGTTGGCCAACACGGTCATCGAACGCTTCGAGATCGAACTGCTCTGAGTTTTTCCGACCTAGGAGGGTCCGCCATGCGCGCAGCCGTCATCGTTTTCCCCGGTTCCAACTGCGATCGCGATCTCGCGGTCGCCTTCGAACAGGCCGGTTTTTCCGTCGATATGGTCTGGCACAAGGATGCCGCGCTGCCCGAGGGTATCGATATCGTCGGTGTACCGGGTGGATTTTCCTACGGCGACTATCTGCGCTGCGGCGCGATTGCGGCGCAGTCACCGATTTGCAAAGCGCTGGCTTCGCATACCGAGCGTGGTGGTTACGCCGTCGGTATCTGCAACGGGTTTCAAGTTCTGACCGAAACTGGAATTCTGCCCGGCGCACTGCTGCGAAATGCCGGTCTGAAATACATTTGCAAAACTATCGGACTAAAAGTCGAAACCAGCAACAGTGCATTTACCGAAGGGTATAATGCCGGTGATGTGATCGATATCCCGATTGCCCATCATGATGGTAACTATTTCGCCGACGACGCGACCATTTCTGAACTTAAGGATCAGGATCGCATTGCCTTCACTTACGCCGAGAATCCCAACGGTTCGCGCGACGATATTGCGGGCATTTTATCACACAACCGCCGCGTGTTAGGCATGATGCCCCACCCCGAGCGGGCGGCGGATTCAGGCCACGGAGGCACTGATGGAACGGCGCTCTTCCGCGCATTGGCCGGGGTGCTGGCGCCAGCGTGACTTGAGGTCATCAGTCGGGACGCGTAGCGTCAGAACATGACTGTCCAAGATCAATCAGACCGCAACGGGTTCCTGAACCGACTGCGTGGCTCGCCAATGGGCTGGCGGTTGCGTCTTGCTGTGTTCTTGCTGCTGCTTGTAACGGTCGCCACAGTCTGGATTACCAACAGTCTTCTGACCAGCCGTTTCACAGAATCCACCCGCAACCGGGCCGAACTGCGTCTGGCGCTGTATTCCGGTAACTTGCTCAGTGAATTGCGTCGCAATTCCATCGTTCCGCAACTTCTTTCCAGAGACCCAACGCTGATCTCGGCCTTGCAGTCCAGTGACTATACGCTGTCGACTCAGCGGCTGATCTCTTTTGTAGAAGAAATCGGAGCGGCGTCGCTGGTTCTGTTGGACGGAGATGGGCTTACGGTGGCGGCAACCGATCGCAATCGATTGGGTGAGGGGCATCGTAGCTCTCCCTACTTCATTGATGCGATGCGATCGAATGCTACGATATTCTCGGTCATCCCGCGCGAGGCTGGGGGATACAGCTTTGTTTATTCACGCAGAATTGAAGCCAATGCCGAGATACTCGGGGTAATTGTGGTCGAGGTCGATTTGCAGAAATTCGAGCGCGCCTGGGCCGGGATTTCTGATGCCGTGATGGTGACAGACAGCACCGGTGCGATCATTCTGTCGACTGAACCACAATGGCGTGGCCTGGAAGAAGGAAGCGCTATTCTGCGCCAGCCCCCTCAAAGTGCCATTCAACGTGCGATCCGCGCGACGGCCGACTGGAATGCGCTGCCGCCGGATGCTTACTTGCAAGGCGAAGCTGTGATGCGAATGGAAACTCGCATACCGTTCCGTGGTTGGCAGATGACATCGTTCACCACCTATTCGTCAATCCGGGAACGTGTGAACAGCGTCCTCGCGCTTGAAATCATGGCATTTGCGATTCTTCTGGCGCTGACCTTCTATGCGCTCAGTCGCAGGGCCACCTCGCGCATGACTTTGTTCCAGCGAGAGTCGGCGGAGCTTCGCGCATTGAACGCCAGGCTGCAGCGGGAAATCGCTGAGCGAGAAAGGGTTGAAAAGACGCTGGAAGTTGCCGAGCAAACGCTTGCTCAAAGCTCGAAGCTGGCGGCTCTGGGTGAGATGTCGGCAGCGGTGAGCCACGAGTTGAACCAGCCGCTGGCCGCTATGAAAACCTATCTGGCAGGCGCGCGTTTGCTGTTGCGTCGGAACCGACCCGAAGAAGCGCTGGCCAGTTTTGGTCGCATTGATGGTTTGATTGAACGGATGGGTGCGATCACGCGCCAGTTAAAGTCGTATGCCCGCAAGGGCGCGGATGCGTTTTCGCCTGTAAATCTAGGCGAAGCGCTAGCATCGAGCCTGTCGATGATGGAGCCGCAGCTCCGTCAAAGGCACGTTAAGATAACCCAGATTTTACCCGAAGTCCCTGTTATAGTGATGGGGGATCGGATGCGGATTGAACAGGTTATGGTCAATCTCTTGCGCAATGCGCTGGATGCCACCAAATCTGTCGCTGAACCTGATGTCGAGATTATCCTGGCTGCAGGAGATACCGCTGTACTGACCGTACGTGATAATGGCCACGGAATCGAAGATATCGAAAACCTGTTTGAGCCGTTTTATACGACCAAACGCCCCGGAGACGGTGTTGGTCTGGGGCTTGCCATCTCGTCCGGGATCGTGAACGACCATGGCGGACGTTTGACCGCACGAAACGGCCAACAGGGCGGCGCGGTGTTTGAGATGCAATTGCCCATTCTGGGAAGCGACGGCCTTGAGGCCGCGGAATAAAGGAAGTGACTATGGCACAGGCCATGAAAATCGCCATCGTGGATGATGAACAGGACATGCGCCAGTCGATTAGCCAGTGGCTGGCTCTGTCGGGGTATGACACGGAAACCTTCGCCAGCGCCGAAGATGCGCTCAAGGTGCTTGGTCCGGAATATCCGGGGATCGTGATCTCTGACATCAAAATGCCGGGCATGGATGGCATTCAGCTTTTGAAGAAATTGATGGGCGCGGATAGCACATTACCGGTGATAATGATCACGGGTCACGGCGATGTTCCAATGGCCGTCGAAGCCATGCGGGTGGGTGCTTTTGATTTTCTTGAGAAACCGTTCAATCCTGACAAGATGTCTGAACTGGCCAAGAGGGCCAGCAACGCACGACGTTTGACACTGGACAACCGGGCGCTGCGCCGCGAATTGTCGGGTGGCACTCAGATCATGAACAAGCTGATTGGTGCCAGCCCCGTCATGGAACGCTTGCGCGAGGATATTCTTGATCTGGGGCAGGCCGATGGTCACGTTCTGATCGATGGTGAAACGGGGACCGGGAAGACTTTGGTGGCGCATGCCTTGCACGCTGTCGGGAGCCGGGCGGGCAAAAAGTTTGTTCTGGTTTCTTGTGCCGCGTTGGAGGAGGAAGCGCTGTCGAAGCGCTTGTTTGGCCCGATGCTGCCAGAGGATACTCAGTTGCCTGCTATCGAAGAAGCACGAGGCGGGACATTGGTTTTGGAGGATGTCGAAGCGCTGAGCGATACGCTGCAGGCGCGTTTGCTGAGTGTTATGAACGAACAGGGGACGCCTGCGGAAACGCGGATCGTTGCGATCTCGAATCTGCAGGAGGCCGGCAAGACATCCGAGGATGTTTTGCGGCCTGACCTGTTCTACCGGCTTGCAGCCTTGCGCATCACGATGCCGCCGCTGCGTCAGCGCGGCGAGGATATCTTGACTCTGTTTACGCGTTTGAGCGAACAGTTTGCCGAGGAATATGGTTGCGATGCACCCCAGGTCAGCGCACAAGAAGCGGCGCAGCTATTGCAAGCCCCTTGGCCAGGGAATGTTCGTCAGTTGATCAATATTGCCGAGCGCGCAGTGCTTCAATCGCGACGCGGGTCAGGGACCATTGCGTCGCTGCTGATGTCCGATCATGAAGAGATGCAGCCCGTAATGACCACCGAGGGCAAGCCGCTAAAGGAATATGTCGAAGCTTTCGAACGAATGCTGATCGACAATACGATGCGCCGTCATAAGGGATCGATCGCATCCGTGATGGAAGAGCTTTGCCTGCCGCGCCGAACTTTGAATGAAAAGATGGCAAAGTATGGGTTGCAGCGCTCGGATTACCTGTAGGCCGGAGGGGGGGGCAACCCCCTCTTGAGCCTTGGGCTCAATTCACCCACGAGAAATTTTCAGCCAGATGAAGAGATCCTGTGCTGTGATCTGCGGGTGTTATTCAGTTTGCCCATTGTCTTTTCTACAGGACTGCTTTTATTGTGTTCGGACGGGCCGGGCGATTTGACGCCCAGAAGTCCCGAATCATTGAGTTTCGCTGC
Source organism: Ruegeria sp. O11 (assembly GCF_056535285.1). Classification (NCBI taxonomy): domain Bacteria; kingdom Pseudomonadati; phylum Pseudomonadota; class Alphaproteobacteria; order Rhodobacterales; family Roseobacteraceae; genus Ruegeria; species Ruegeria sp. O11. Next base: position 554,380 of record NZ_JBQERS010000001.1, read on the forward strand.
TGATCTGCTGCTGAGGATCATTTCCACGCAGTTCAGCAGGCCGATTGTGCCCCAACCGGGGCAACTGAGTACCTGAACCCGTTCTGGCGGGTGAAAGGAATAATGGGCAGGCCGCGGCCCTATCCCGCGCCTGTCGGAGAAGAACCGCGATGACGCGCGCGCAACGATTGAGTATACGGGCAGGGGGCCACAGTGCCGCACCCTGCCGCGCGCCGTCTGAAATCGCCCGTACAAGACACCTCCCCAAAAGCGCCTGTCCGCCTGGACGGGTCAGGACAACGCGTTTGGCGCGGTGCACCAAGGACACATGGCTAAGAAAATGCTTATCGATGCCACCCACGCGGAGGAAACCCGCGTTGTGGTGGTCGATGGAAACAAGGTTGAGGAATTTGACTTTGAATCCGAAAACAAACGCCAGCTTGCTGGCAACATCTATCTTGCAAAAGTAACGAGGGTTGAGCCGTCGCTTCAGGCGGCTTTTGTGGATTATGGCGGGAACCGGCACGGGTTTCTGGCGTTTTCTGAGATTCATCCGGATTATTATCAAATCCCAGTCGCCGACCGCGAAGCGCTGATGGAAGAAGAGCGCGCTTATGCCGAAGCCATGAGGGCGCGGGATGAGGCGGAGGAATCCAAACCCAAAAAACGTCGCTCGCGCTCACGCAGCAAGGCGGCAGATGTGAAAACGGATGACCCGGTCGAAACCCTCGAAGTTTCGTCCGAACCCACCGGTATGGAAACCATCGATCTGGGAGATGAAACTGAGGAGACCGATCTATCGGTTCCCGAGGGGACTTCGCCCATGGAAACGGTTGCTGAGACCCCTGTAGAGGAACCGGCCGACGAAGCAGTTGACCAGCCGGAAGAGACCGCGATTGAGCAGGTTGCCGAGCAAGAGGCACCCAGCACGGAAGGTACCTCTGAGGAGCAATCCGAAGCTGTAGCGGAGGATGTCACAGAAGGAGCATCCGAAGAGACTGCCGAGGATGCGGCTCAAGAAGAGGCCGTTGAGGGCTCTGTTGACACGGAGACCTCGGAGGAGGCTGATCAAGATGTGGACGAGAGCGAGGAGGCCAAGGCGCCGGACGCTGCCTCGAAAGACGACTCGATCGAATCCGTAGCGGATGAGGATGATAGCGAGGATATCCGTCCTCCGCGTAAACCGCGCCCACGCCGGTACAAGATTCAGGAAGTCATCAAGGTGCGCCAGGTTTTGCTGGTGCAGGTGGTCAAAGAAGAACGTGGCAACAAGGGTGCGGCGCTGACCACATATCTTTCGTTGGCTGGTCGTTATTGCGTGCTGATGCCAAACACGGCGCGCGGTGGAGGGATCAGCCGCAAGATCACCAACGCGGCTGACCGGAAGAAATTGAAGGACATCGCCTCGGAGATCGACGTACCAACAGGTGCGGGTCTGATCGTGCGCACGGCAGGGGCCAAGCGCACCAAGTCAGAGATCAAGCGCGACTATGAATACTTGCAACGTATGTGGGAGCAGATCCGCGAACTGACACTGCAATCCATCGCGCCGGCAAAGATTTACGAAGAAGGCGATCTGATCAAACGATCGATCCGCGATCTTTATAATCGTGATATCGATGAAGTTCTGGTTGAAGGTGAGGGCGGGTATCGCATCGCCAAAGACTTCATGAAGATGATCATGCCGTCCCACGCCAAAAACGTGAAACGGTATGAGGATGCGCTGCCGCTGTTCGCGCGTTATCAAGTGGAGAGCTATCTGGCGGGGATGTTCAACCCGACGGTTCAGTTGAAATCGGGTGGCTACATCGTTATCGGCGTGACCGAAGCCCTGGTGGCAATCGACGTGAACTCGGGTCGGGCGACCAAAGAAGGCTCGATCGAGGAAACTGCGCTGAAAACGAACCTAGAGGCCGCAGAAGAGGTGGCACGCCAATTGCGTCTGCGCGATCTTGCAGGCCTAATCGTCATCGATTTCATTGATATGGACGAGCGTAAGAACAACTCGGCTGTTGAAAAACGCTTGAAGGATAAGCTGAAAACAGATCGCGCCCGTATTCAGGTGGGCCGGATTTCGGGCTTTGGTCTGCTTGAGATGAGCCGCCAACGTCTGCGGCCCGGTATGCTTGAAGCGACGACACAGCCGTGCCCATCTTGCCATGGCACCGGTCTGATCCGATCGGATGACAATATGGCGCTGTCGATCTTGCGCCAGATCGAAGAAGAAGGCACTCGCCGCCGTTCGCGCGAGGTTCTGGTGAGGTGTCCGGTCAGCATCGCCAACTTCCTGATGAACCAGAAACGTGAACATATCGCTCAGATCGAGGCGCGGTATGGTTTGTCGGTGCGCATCGAAGGGGATGTGCATCTGGTTAGCCCTGATTTCTCGATGGAGAAGTTCAAAACCGCCAGCCGCGTTGTTCCCGAGGCTACTGCCCCGGTGGTATCGGTGGATGCGTCCCTGATGGATTTGGTCGACGCCAGCGAAGAGGAAGAAAGCGAAGAAGAAGTCACAGTACAGAACGAGGAAGAGGCCAAGCCCAAGCGCAAGCGTCGTCGGCGTCGGCGCAAAAAGAACGCGGGCGGTTCGGAGGCGTCTGATAGTGATACTGACGAAACTGAGGCCGAGAATAACGCTGAGGCGGCTGAACGGGCTGAAACTGTTGAGACCGTGCAGGCCGAGGCTGAACCGGTTAATGAGGAAGCGGCTGAGAAACCAGCCAAGCCCAAGAAGCGTCGGGCGCCGCGTCGCCGGAAAAAGGATGCAGATGCTGACACCGATGCCAACGAAACTCAGCCTGCCACAGATGACACGGCGGCTGAACAGGCGAGCGAACCAGTTGCCTCCACAGTTGAGGTTTCCGACGCCGAACCAGAGCAAACCCCAGAAACCCAGAACCCCGGGGAAGCACCCGAACCTGAGGTTGCCGAGGCTCAGCCAGTAGAAGCTTCTGAACAGGCTGAACCGGTGGCCATAGAGGCCGAGGAACAGCCAATAGAGATTGAACCTGACGTTGTTGAGACTGAGACCCCGGAGCCTGTCTTGGAGGTTGTGACGGAAGAACCTGAACCTGCGCCAGCCAAGCCAAAGCGGCGCGGGTGGTGGTCACTCGGGCAATAATGAAAAGGCGGGCTCATTGGCCCGCCTTTTTCTTTAATACTATCGTGAAGAGTCGCTAGTCGGATTTTCGGATCAAATAGATCTGATGACCATCTACACTGTCTTGTGAAATGAGCGTGTGACCCGCCTCAGTACAGAAATGCGGCACGTCGATTATCGCCGCCGGATCATCAGCAAGCAGGCGCAGGACGCCACCTGCAGGCAAGGATTTAAGCCTTTTTCGGGCCTTGAGGACGGGAAGAGGGCATAACAATCCCAGCGCATCTAATGTATCTGTCTCATCTGTCATTTGGTTGAGATATTTCCAACAAGTGGCACTGTCCAGCGTGCAACCACGAGGATGTGACCGAATGGCCCCGTGACGAAACCCACTTGATACCATATGTGCTGATCCATGTTCGGAATTGAGATCATCGATGCAGGTCTTTTACCTGCCATGTTTGTCGCCTTGCTCGGCGGGCTGATCAGCTTTTTGTCGCCCTGCGTGTTGCCGATTGTGCCCCCCTATCTAGCGTATATGAGCGGCGTGACCATTCACGAGATGCAGGACGAGGCGCGTGCGCGGCGCAAGGCGACCCTGTCGGCGCTTTTCTTTGTTCTGGGTCTGTCGACGGTATTTCTTCTGCTGGGCTTCACAGCATCGGCCTTTGGGGCGTTCGTACTCCAGAATCAGGTGCTTTTTGCTAAATTGTCAGGCGCGGTGGTGATTGTTTTTGGCCTGCACTTTCTGAATGTGTTCCGTATCCCTCTGTTAGATCGCGAAGCGCGCGTTGATGCGGGAGAATCCGGTGGTTCCGTATTCGGGGCCTATATTCTGGGCCTGGCGTTTGCTTTTGGCTGGACGCCCTGCATCGGTCCTCAACTGGGGGCAATCTTATCGTTGGCCGCGTCAGAGGCGTCTGTCGCACGCGGCACGTTGTTACTAGGTGTTTATGCTGCAGGGCTGGGTATTCCGTTTCTTTTGGCCGCAATGTTCCTGAACCGTTCCATGGCCGTTATGAACCGTATCAAACCTCATATGGGTACGATCGAAAAGGTGATGGGTGGGTTGCTATTGTTCGTCGGTATCATGTTGATCACTGGGCTGTTCACGGAATTCAGCTGGTGGCTGCTTGAAACATTTCCAGCTTTGGCGAATTTTGGTTAACCCTCTGGCGCTAAACGTGGATGGTTAAACGGCGGGTCTTACCTTGACCTTGCCGCTGCGCTAATCTGCGGATCAGAGGGCCGGGTCATGAGCAGTCAACAAACCCAACCACAGGTGCGCAAGCGCCGGGTGTTTTATATACCCGGCTATGATCCGATTCCCCCACGCCGCTATCGCGAACTCTATCGAAGAGAGAGCCGTTCCCAGGCCGCGATATCTGGCTACGAGATCGATGTGATCGGCAAAACCGATGGTGGAGCCTATGGTTGGCGCGTTCTTTCACATCAAGACGGTGTATCTGTTGAGACCGAGATCGAGGTTTTGGTTTGGGCTGATATCGTTAAGGACAGCATGGCGCGCTCGATACTGGCGACGTATTTTCAGATGGTACAAACCGCCTGGATCTACATATCCACGGGAACGCTTTGGCGCCTTATGCAATTGCGTAAGGGTCCGGTTATCGCCGCACTATATCCGGTAGGAATGTTATTGGCTCAACTTGCGCTGGCTCTGCTGATTGGGTGGGGTGTTGCCGTTGGGTTAGGCACGTTCATGTGGTGGTGGTCTGTGCTGCCTGCTGCTATGGCCATTTACGCTCTGATGCGCTGGTTTCGAGCGATCGACAACCGATTGTTCGCCTATTACCTGATGCATGACTATGCGCATTCCGCACGTTTAAAAGGTGCATATTCACCTGAGCTGACAACGCGGCTTGACCAGTTTTCAGATCAGATTTCGCAGGCCCTCGGATCTGACGTTGATGAGGTTTTGGTGGTCGGCCATAGCTCTGGGGCTCATCTTGGCGTGACAGCCCTGGCTGAGGTTCTAAGGAGGCAGGGCAAGATCGGCGGGCCGGCCTTGTCATTCCTGTCATTGGGGCAGGTCGTGCCGATGGTTTCCTTTTTGCCAAAGGCCCGCGCATTGCGGACCGATCTGCAATATCTCTCGGGTAGCGAGGGACTGGCTTGGGTCGATGTTTCAGCACCCGGAGACGGCTGCGCCTTCGCTTTGTGTGATCCAGTGGCGGTTAGCGGAGTATCGCTACCCAACAAATGCTGGCCGCTGGTACTGTCTGCAGCGTTCACTCAAACTCTTTCACCCAAGCGCTGGAAAAAGCTCAGGTGGCGGTTCTTTCGGCTGCATTTCCAGTATCTGTGCGCGTTCGATAGGCCCAATGATTACGACTACTTCAAAATAACCGCGGGCCCGCAAACGCTGGGAGAAAGGTTTGCTAACCGAACACCTTCGCGTTCACGCATTGAACGCGCCATTTCGAAACACACTACGGTGGCGGCATGAGGCCACCTAAACCTGCTTCACGACCCGACAAGGTTTCACTCTGGCGGTATATGCGTTTGTTTCGACAAGACCTTCTGTCGGCACAACCTCAACGTTTGTATCGGGCCTGGATGGCTGAGTTTCGGACGCCTTTCTTTCGATCGTTCCTGATCAACCAACCGGAACTGATCCGCACTGTGTTGAAAGATCGACCCGATGTGTTTCCCAAATCAAGCCGCATCAGCGAAGGTTTGCGCCCGCTGCTGGGGCAGTCCGTGTTTCTGACCAATGGGGCGGTCTGGAAGCAGCAGCGCAGGATCATCGATCCTGCGTTTGAAGGTGGCCGATTGAAAGACACATTTCCTGCGATGGTAGATGCGGCGCAAGCTTGCGTCGACAGGCTTGGGGTGCGCATTGGGCAGGACGTGGAATGTGAAGAGATCACCAGCCACGTGGCCGCAGATGTCATATTTAGAACCCTGTTCTCGGTTCCGATTGAGCATGAGGTAGCTGCGCAGGTTTTTGAAAAGTTCAGGATCTATCAGCGCGAACAACCTTTGTTGAACCTGGCAGCCTTTGTACCGCTTCCCAGATGGGCCCCCCGGTTACATTCGCGCAAGACGCGTCAGACCGCCCGACAAATACGCGCTCTGATCAGCCAACTAACACTTGATCGGGCAGCAGCAATCAAGAACGGAACGGCACCTGATGATCTGGCCACAAAGATCATGACGACTAACGATCCAGAGACAGGCAAATGTTTTGACGCGCAAGACATGGTCGATCAGGTCGCTATTTTCTTTCTCGCGGGGCATGAAACCAGTGCATCGGCGTTGGCATGGGCCCTGTATCTACTGGCCTTGTATCCCGATTGGCAGGATAAGCTGGCAGAAGAGGCACAAGCGCTGGATACACCCGAGTTCTCGGCCATGTCCCACCTACGACTTAGCCGCGACGTATTTCGTGAGGCGCTGCGCCTGTATCCGCCTGTTCCAATGATGGTGCGTGAAGCCTCCTGTCCCGAAAAATTCCGTGACAGAGATATCCCGCAAAAATCTCAGATCGTGGTCAGCCCCTGGCATTTACATCGCCACGAACGCTTATGGGACAGACCAGACGAATTTGATCCCGGGCGATGGGCAACAGAGAACGGAAAGGCCTGTCAGCGCGACGCCTACATCCCATTTTCTGCCGGCTCACGGGTTTGCACAGGTGCGGGGTTTGCCATGGTTGAGGGTCCACTCATACTGTCGATGCTGCTACGTCGATATCACTTCGAAACAATCGAAGGCAATACGCCCGTACCGGTCGCACATCTGACCGTCAGATCAAAGGATGGGATTTGGTTGCGCCTAGTTGAGCGCTAACAAACTACCATCGTTCGTCGGCTTGCTGTATGCGGTTGGAAAATGCGGAATCATATTGAACGGGAATGAGTTATGTCGAAAGCAGAACAGCGCGCGCAGATGTCCGAAGGCGCAGGATTTATTGCAGCCCTGGATCAAAGCGGCGGTTCAACCCCGAAAGCACTGGCTTTGTATGGCGTTGATGCCTCTGGGTATAACTCGGACGAAGAGATGTTCGGAGAGATCCAGAAGATGCGCGCCCGGATCATACTGGCAGAAGATTTCACAAAGGAGAAAGTGATTGGGGCGATCCTGTTCGAACGAACGCTGGGTGAAGAAATCGAAGGCAAGAAGGTCGCAGATTACCTGTGGTCGGTCAAAAACATCGTGCCATTTCTGAAGATCGACAAAGGGCTTGAGGATCAAGCCAATGGCGTTCAAATGATGAAGCCTATCCCGGGGCTAGTAGAAACCCTGTCCAAAGCGGATGGCGTTTTCGGAACCAAGGAACGCTCGGTCATCCACGAAGCCAATGCGCAGGGCATCGCGGATGTTGTTGCACAGCAATTTGAAGTGGCCCGGGTCGTTACAGACGCAGGCATGGTGCCGATTGTCGAGCCCGAAGTGAACATCCATTCGGAAACCAAAGCCGAGGCCGAAGACATCTTGAAATCAGAAATCCTGAAGAACCTCGATCAATTGGCCGAGGGGCAGGAGGTGATGCTGAAGCTGACCATTCCAAGTCAGGCCAACTTGTATGACGAGGTAGCCGACCACCCACGTGTCCTGCGCGTGGTTGCGCTGTCGGGTGGATATTCGACCGAGCAGGCTTGTGACCTGCTCGGCAAGAACGGCAAGATGATCGCGTCTTTCTCTCGCGCGCTGACTGAAGGCTTGTCCAAGCAACAATCCGATGCGGATTTCAATGCAGCGCTCGGAAGCAATATTGACAATATCTACCGCGCCTCGATCTGATCGCAGGAGATTTTATTCTGGCTTGATGAAATCGCGGCGCATTTGTGTCGCTTTTTCGCGCATGGCGCATCCAACTGCGTGATCATTAATCAACCCCATGGCCTGCATGAAGGCAAACACGGTCGTAGGACCGACGAATTTCCAGCCGCGTTTTTTCAGATCTTTCGACATCGCAATGGATTCTGCCGAAGTGGATGCGCTTTGCGGGGCAGGTGGCGTCTCAGGCTCGTACCTCCAGACATACGCTGCCAATGATCCTTCAGCTGCGATTAGGTCCTGCACGCGACCGGCGTTATTGATCACGGCTTCGATCTTGCCGCGGTGACGTACAATGCCTTTGTCGTCCAGAAGACGATTGATATCTGCATCAGAAAACTCTGCTATCTTGTTGAAATCAAAGTTTCTAAATGCTGCTCTGAAATTCTCGCGTTTTGACAGAATGGTGCGCCAGCTCAGGCCCGACTGAAAGCTTTCAAGGCATAGTTTTTCAAACAACCGTCTGTCGTCGGAAACGGGATATCCCCATTCGTTGTCATGATAGTCGAAGAATTCAGGGGCGGCATTGCACCACGCGCACCGAGGTTTTCCATCTGGGCCCGTTGCCAAATCGCTCATGAATGTACCCTTTTTGTTCCCCGCGAGGATAAGCGACGAGATTGGCTGAAATCAAGCAATCATTCAGTTTGACGATACCAATTTAGAATGAACACGCGAATGGCCGAAGCTAGCCCGGTTTCAGGATCACGTTCTGCATCAATATTTGCCGCCAGAACATTGATTGGAATATCTTTTTTCCGCGCAATGTCACGGAATGCCTGCCAGAATTCATCCTCAAGCGATACGGATGTTCGATGACCTTGCAAGGTCAGAGAGCGTTTGACAGGCCGCCCGCTCATTCGTCGACCTTGTGACCGTCGAGGTCGTGGCGCTGGCGCATTTTCTCCAGCCTTACCAAAGTTTTCTCGGATTTGGTCTGTCCGTGTTTCGCAGCGTTTGCATCTGCACGGGCCTTCTTTTCGGCCCGCGCTTTCTCTTTTCGATACCGGTTCAGGTTGACCGGCTTGCCCATCAGTTCTTGGGCCCGATCATCTTCTCAGGGCGGACAACTGCGTCGAAGGTTTCTTCATCGACAAAGCCCAGTGCAATCGCTTCTTCCTTGAGCGTCGTGCCATTCTTGTGCGCCGTCTTGGCGACGGTCGTGGCGTTGTCATACCCGATGGTGGGGGCCAGAGCGGTCACCAGCATCAACGACTCTTTCATCAGTTTATCGATGCGCGGTTCATTGGCTTTGATGCCTAGTAGCATCCGTTCGGTAAAGCTGTCGGTCGCATCACCCAATAGTTGGATGGATTGCAACAGGTTATACGACATCATCGGGTTATAGACATTCAGTTGGAAATGTCCTTGCGAGCCAGCAAACTTCATTGCTGCGTCATTGCCCATCACGTGCGCGGCCACCTGTGTCAACGCTTCGGCCTGGGTCGGATTGACCTTACCGGGCATGATGGACGAGCCGGGTTCATTCTCGGGCAGGATAAGTTCGCCTAGCCCCGAGCGGGGACCCGAACCTAACAGACGGATATCATTTGCGATTTTATAGCAGGATCCGGCGATCGTGGCCAAAGCGCCGGACAAGAAGACCATGGCGTCATGAGCGGCCAACGCTTCGAATTTGTTTGGTGCAGTAACGAAGGGAAGGCCGGTGATTTCGGCCATATTCCTAGCGACAGCCTCGTCCCAACCGTCATGCGTATTCAATCCAGTACCAACGGCGGTGCCACCTTGTGCCAGTTCATAAATGCCAGGCATCGAGGCTTCGACCCGCGCAATGCCCTGACGAATCTGATGCGCGTAACCGCCGAATTCCTGTTCCAGTGTCAGCGGGGTGGCGTCCTGTGTGTGGGTGCGACCGATCTTGATGATCCCGGCGAACTCTTTCGCCTTGGCCTCCAGCGCAGACGCAAACTTCTCGAGCCCAGGCATCAGCACATCTCGCACACTCATTGCGGTGGCGATGTGCATAGCAGTAGGAAAGGTATCGTTCGAGGACTGACCCATGTTGCAATGATCGTTCGGATGCACTGGCTCTTTCGAGCCGACCACGCCACCCAGAATCTCGATCGCGCGGTTTGCAATGACCTCGTTCGAGTTCATGTTGGATTGAGTACCCGACCCGGTTTGCCAGACGACCAAGGGGAAGTTGTCATCAAACTTACCCTCGAATACTTCTCCTGCGGCCTGAATAATCGCGTCAGCGATCTTATCATCCAACTTGCCCGTTGCCTTGTTTTCCATTGCGCAGGCCTGCTTGATCACGCCCAGCGCCCGTACGATTGCGACGGGTTGCTTTTCCCAGCCAATTGGGAAGTTCATGATCGAGCGTTGTGTTTGTGCGCCCCAGTATTTGTCGGCGGGCACCTCAAGAGGGCCAAAGCTGTCGGATTCGGTACGGGTTTGAGACATCGGTCGCTCCGGTCTGGTATGCAGTCGTATGCCGTTTAACCGCAGCGGGGCTGAGGCGCAATCGGCCAGTTGAGCGCACCATAAACCTAGGCCAGACAAAGGTATAGACGAAGCGCCGCACCAATTAATTTCTGTTAGCGAAAACAGTGCCATTGTGCGCAGACGGACTAAAGTTAGAATGAAGTTTCATAGAGGACGGAGTCAGCCATGCGAGTATCACTTATGAACAGACCCCTGCATGCGGTTGCGTTGGCGTTTGCCGCATGTATCTGGCTGGCCGCATCTTTACAGCAAGCCAACGCGACCAACATTGAGCCTTTTGTCGGCGATTATACTGGATCCGCCGAAGTTGTTGACGCCGATGGTACTTCGACGCCTCGGGATATGAGTGTTTCAATCCATGAGATTAAAGGTGGTTTCAATGTAAGTTGGACCACCACGACCTACAAAGCAGATGGGCGCATCAAGGATGAGAAATATTCGGTTGATTTTCAAAGCTCGGATCGTGCGGATGTTTATTCTGCCGCGATGAAACGCAACGTTTTCGGGCACGAGGTGCCGCTTGACCCGATGAAAGGTGAGCCATTTGTCTGGGGTAGGATTGAAGGCGACACTCTGACCGTATTTTCGTTGTTCATCGCAGAAAATGGGGGCTACGAGTTGCAACAGTTTGACCGGACCTTGGCAGATGGCGGTCTGGATCTGTCATTTTCGAGGTTCCGGGACGGAGTCAAATCACGCTCGGTCGAGACATTTTTGAAAAAGAAGTAAGCCCCACATAAAGCGGGGTTTTATCTGATCACTTGCGGAAGCTATCCAGCGAAACAACATCCGCATCATGATGCTGTGGTTCCGGTTCTTCTGCTTCCAGTTCGATTGGGGCTTCATCCGCCACAAAGACTTCGTCGTCCTCATCCTCGGGGCTTTCAAAGCGCAAGCCAAACTCGACCGAAGGGTCAACGAAGGTTTTTATTGCCATATACGGTATGTACAGCGGCTCAGGCGCATCGCCGAAATTCAAGGTGATCGAAAATCCTTCATCGCCGACTTGGAGATTCTCGAACCAATGCTGCATGACGATCGTCATTTCACCGGGATACCGCTCTCGTAGCCAGTCAGCCAGTTCAACGCCTTCATATCGTGTATCAAAGGTGATGAAGAAATGATGTGCTCCGGGCAGGCCAGTCTTGGACACATCCGTCAGGACGGTCTTGATCAGGCCCCGCATGGCCGTGTGCATCAGATTCCCGTAGTCGATGTCTTGCGACATGTTTGATCCTCGAAAGTGGTTAATACCAGCATAGTTCATTCGGACGGAAACGAAAGGCCGTGCTGGGCTGTATTGGTCACAAAAACTGCAACCCGATTCCGGCCAGAACCATAATTCCTAATGTGGTCGCTAAACCGGATTTCATACGGAAAATCAACAGGCCAGCTAGCACCGTAAGAACAAGCGCCCAGATATCGAGCGTAGCAGGATCGGGCAGGGGGATTGACACAGGTCCGAATGACCAACCGGGGAGAGAGCCAAACAGAACGTTCAACCCAAACCACACGGAGAGGTTGAGAATCACTCCGACAACCGCAGCCGTGATGCCGTGCATAGCGGCCCCAAGCCGAGGGCGTGCTGCAATTCTGTCCAGTTGTGGCGCCGCGAGGAAGATCCAGAGGAAGCAAGGAACAAATGTCGCCCATAAAGCGACAACTCCGGCCGCTAGTGCAAGTGATGGCCCTCCGGCAACCTGTCCAGTCAGCATCGCCACAAATTGCGTCACAAGGATTAGAGGTCCCGGCGTGGTTTCGGCTAGGCCAAGCGCGTCGATCATCTGATCCGTACTGATCCATTGGTATGTGTCCACAACGGTCTGGGTCATATAGGCCAGCACCGCATAAGCTCCTCCAAAGGTGACGACGGCAAGACGGGCAAAAAACCAACCCAAGTCGCCGAGCAGTTCCTGCCCTGACAATTGCAGTAAAAACAAAGGTCCCAGCCACAATATGAGCCAGAATACTGCCGTTTGAACGGGTTTACCTAATGCCGGGCTTGCCTGGACGGCTGTAGGAGCTTGGCCTTTGGACGTGGCAAAGCCCCAAAGGGCCGCGCAGAAAATGATCAGAGGGAAGGGCAGGTTGAACAGAAATATTCCAAGAAACGCGAGCCCGGCGATCATCTGATGTTCGGTATCGGTCAACGCCTTTTTCGACAGATTACGCAAGGCTTGAAGAACGATGATAATGACGGTGGCCTTGATGCCCAAAAACCCCGCCTGAACCAGTGACAATGTACCATACGCTGCATACAGCGCTACAAGTATTGCAATGACCAGCGCCCCGGGCAGGACAAACAAGCCACCTGCAATCAAGCCCCCGGTCACACCACGCAATCGCCAACCCGAGTATGTTGCCAGCTGCATGGCCTCGGGCCCCGGCAATAACATGCACAACGAAAGCGCACGCAGATAGGTTTGCTCGTCCAGCCAGGGGCGTTTCTCGACGAGTTCCTGATGCATCAGTGAAATCTGCGCCGCTGGCCCACCAAAGGACAAAAGCCCGATACGCCCGAAAACGCTGAACAACTCACGGTACGATGGTGTCATTTCCCGTGACCTGCTGGCCAGTCATGTGTTTCACCAGATCCATCCCGCGCCCATCGATAAAGCGCATCGTAGATATGCAGACCAGCCTCCAGTTGTTGCTGATCGTCCCGATATTGGCGCGACAGTCCGACCGATATTGCCAATAATCCAGCAGCTTCTGGCGCTAAATTATGCCTGTTGGTGTCAGCCGCGCGTATTATGGTGGCCAATCGGTCCATTGGTTCGGAATGCAGGTTGAACACGTCCAGCATGGTATCGAAGGTGCATTTCTCACCGCGATGGCTCCAGTCGACACCTTCAACGTCAAAGGGAGTGGCGCCGAAATGCTCCGCCACTCCCTGTATTTCGCCGGGCGCCACAAAAAGGAAGCGCGCTTGAGCGTCGACAAACCTTCGGATTAACCAAGGGCACGCAATGCGATCAATCTTGGGGCGATGTCGTGTCACCCAAATCGTACCGCCCTGGGCAATCTCAGGCAGGGCAGAAACAGGCACGGAGGGTGCCCCTGGCAGATCGCGCCAGGCAAACATGCCTCCCTCAAGATATTCGGACATTACGCCTTCGGATTGCAACCAAGAGACGACACCCTGGCTTAGTTTCTTGCCTTTTTGGCAAATCACAACAGAAAAGCGATCTCCGATCCTTTCTCTGATTTTGTCAACATCTTTGAAGGAACGACGAATAGCGCTCGGAACAAGCACAGGGTCGTCCGCAAAATCCGCCTCGGTTCGCACGTCGATAAGGACAGGCGCCCTGGGCGTACCGATTAAGCGAAGCAGTTGTCGGGGTGTTATTGCATTGGGGGCAGCCATTGCATGTTTCCTTGTGGCTTTGGATACATGCGAACTTGGGCTGCCGCCTCACGGGGTGTTCGCAAGCTTACCCCTTGAACCTCTGCTATCGCGTGGATGCGGTAGGGGTCAAGCTTGCGGTTGTGGTTTAACCGACCCAGTCCAACCTTTGCCCAGTCATGCAAACCGGAAGCGTATCCTGCGGGAACTGCCCAAGCTGTTCGAAGAGTGAAATGAAATCGAACTGATTATACGCCTCGACCATTTTATCCCCTTTGAATCGGGCCATGACTTGCCCGGTAACCTCTAATGGTGCGCCGTTGTCAGCCCGAAATGTGCGGACGTGAAGAACTCCGGACACCCAATCACCGTTTTCAATGATTTTGGGGAGGTCGACCTTGATTTCGCCCAGCACATGTCGGAAGGCCATGACCAGATCGCGAAAATCATCGGCCCCAACTTGCATTTCGGGGATCAACCCCTCGGCCATCGTGTCTGGAGCAAAAAACTGATCGATTGCTTCGGTATTGCCCTGTTCCCAAACCTCAGAATACCAAGCCCTAAGCCTGTCAGAATTCGTCATCTTAACCCTCCTGTCGCCTGGACAGAAATGTGGGACAAACAAGTGAATAAATCCTGAATCTCTAATGAGCTATGAGCAATAAACAGACATAACAGGGAAAATGCAGGTTTCTGTTGCCAGGTACCTGCGAACCCCGCCTTACGCGGCTAGGCGCAAGGGCTTAAGTTTCGGTCTTGCTACTGCTTACGCAGCAACTGCAACCGGAGCACGATTGTCGTTTGCAATTGTACTATTTTCGCCGGTAACGGTGGCAGACAGCCGAGACAAAGCTAACCCCTTTAGACGTTCGTCGATCCTGTTTCGGCCCCAAAATCCCCAAACGAAGGATGGTTGGTGGAGCCGCCGGGTACCGCCCCCGGGTCCGATCCGCGTATTACGAGCGCGTTTATGTCCATAGTCCCGAGGGACCTCTCTTATATAGGTGAGGTGACGATGGGATGCAAACTCGGAATGTGGGCTATGGGGTGGTTTTGTTTCAATGGGTTACGATGCTCTGTTCATGTTTGCCAGAATAAGCCAGATGGCGAGAACAAGTTCGATTCCACCAAAAATCAATGCTTTCGCCAAAGGTGGATGATCGAGAGCAACAGAAACGAATCTGCCAAGTGCTGCTCCAGAATAGACTATCCCTAGCATCACATAAGCCATTGGATTGTTAAGCCACAGCACCGCAGCGCCGGTGACTACAAACAGCCCACCAACCGAGGCGCGCATTTCACTGAGACCCATGGTGCTTTTGGTCGGGACCAGATCCAATGCGTTAGCAGTATGCGCAGGTGCCAGGAAACCAAATAACCCGAAAGCAATTGTCAGCAAGGCGGCAACTACATTGAGGACAGTGATCATTTTCACCTCATGTTTCTATTTCAAACCTCTGATATAAAGCTATTTAGATCAGGCCGGTTTGCGTTTTTTCTCGGCGACATCTTGCGCCAGTTGCCGAGTATAGCTCTCAAGCTGAACCAGCACTGCATCAACCTTTTCAACGTCACGCGCCTCTAAGGCATTGGCGATTTTGGTGTGCAACGCGATGATTTCTTCCCGCGAACGAGCGGTGAAGGTGATCATGTTCATTAATGGCTGCATCGCCTCGACAGCGCCAGCCAGCTGGTAGGACAAGACCGGATTGCCAGCGCCATCGACCAGCGCTCGATGGAAGGCAACATCTGAGGCGCAGAATGCTTCGTCGGTCAGACCGGGCTGTGCCTGCCGAAAGATCTCGGCCCGCATTGTAGCAAGCTGATCCGCCGTCCGACGCTGCGCAGACAGGGACGCACAGGCTCGTTCCAACGCGTACCGTGCCTCGCACGCAGTGTCGAAACTGACCGCGTTCATCGACAGTAATAGCGTTGAGGTCGTAACCTGTTGAGAATAAGCGCCTTCAAAGCTTAGTCGATTTACAAACGCGCCCCCTGTGGCCCCACGTTGTGTACGGATCAGAGATTGTGCCGCCAAGCGTTTCAAAGCTTCGCGAACAGTCGGGCGCGAGACATTGAATTGCTCGGCAAGTTCAGATTCGGAGGGCAAGCGTTCATCGACGATGAGTTGCCCCGATATGATGGCATCCCGGATAGCTTGGGCAATTTGAGCCGATAGATCGGCAGAGCTTTGGGGGTCAATCTTCATCGTCGCTTGCTTCAAAAGTAAATTTTTATTTGTCTGACATTTAAAAGTCTGACATTTGAAAAGCAAGAGAGTTGAGTCGGGAGAGGCAAGTGAGTCGCTCAGTTTTCCGCAGCGCGCTTTGGTTGGGCTTCTACATCGCGATCATTTGGGCGTGGTGGATGATGGTCTCGATGAGCCGCGATATGGATTTGGACTGGATCGGGCGGCCCGGCCCGATGGGACAGGCCATGGCGGCGATGGACCCGCGCATGGATATGTATATGCCCATGGCCGAGTTTGGCCCGCTGTTCTGGATGTGGGCGATCATGATGGCGGCAATGATGCTGCCAACACTAGTCCCCACATTGCGCAGTTACGATGATCTGATCCGCAGCGCGAATGGCACGCGGGCAGGGTGGCTGGGCGTTCTATCCGGGTACTTCATAGTTTGGGTGGGTTTTGCTGCGTTGATCACCGGCCTGCAGCTGGCACTGCTGTTCGGAGGTGCGGTTGATATGTTGGGCATCGCCAAATCGCCCTACTTGGCTGCAGGCCTGCTTTTGGCAGTGGGCGCGTTCCAATTCACCCGTGCAAAAGAGGTCTGCCATGGCGTTTGTCATGCGCCCATGATGTACTTTCTGGGACATTGGAAAACGGGTTTCTCAGGCGGCCTGCGCATGGGCTTAGGGTTGGGTGCATTTTGCGTAGGCTGTTGCTGGGGCTTCATGGCTCTGGGCTTTGTGGGCGGCGTCATGAGCCTGCTGTGGATGGGGCTGGCGACGCTGTTCATGGTTTTGGAAAAACTACCCCAAATCGGACACGTAGTGACCCGGCCGATGGGGTTCATCTTAATAGCGGGCGGTCTGGCACTGCTCGTACATCACATTACTTACGGAGGATAGGTCTATGGCTAAGAACAGAAAACCGGATGCGGATAAGCTGCCGGTCAGTCAGAGAATTGACAGCCGAATGCCCAATCCCAAGCGCCGGGAGATGAGCCCGACCGACTGGGCAGTCAAGGGTGAACTGATCCTGAACTGCTCCTGCGATGTGTTTTGTCCTTGCGTCGTCTCGCTAGGCGCACACCCTCCGACCGAAGGACATTGCCATGCGTGGATGGGAATCGTGATCGACGAAGGGCACTATGAAGGCGAGGACCTGTCAGGCCTCAACGTCGGGCTGTTGGTTGATATCCCCGGGCGCATGGGCGAGGGCCAGTGGAAAGTCGCGGCTTATGTCGACGAACGCGCCAGTGGGAAGGCCTATAACGGATTGTTGCAAATCTTCAGCGGGCAGGCCGGCGGCACTACCGGTCTGTTCACCATGTTGGTTAGTGAAATCATCGGGGCAGAGCGTGCACCGGTTCAAATCGAGCGAGATGGGACAAAGCGCCGGATCATGATCGGGCGGAAAATTCAGGGCGAGATCGAGATGCTGGCTGGTAAAGACCCTGAGCATCCAGTGATGGTTTCAAACTCGAAATACTGGATGGGCCCGGACATCATCGTGGCCAGAGGAACGAAATCCAAGGTACGTGATTATGGTCGCGTCTGGGACTTTGGCGGGAAATCAGCCGAGATTTGCCCCATCGACTGGCACGGGCCAAAGTAATGATCACCGGTGCCTATGCCCGTGAGATGGCGCGTTATAGTCGATGGGAGAACAGTCAGTTAAAGGGTTTTCTTAAGGCTCTTTCCGACGAAGAACTGACGCGGAAACGGGGCGCCTTTTTCGGTTCAATCATGGGAACAGCCAATCACCTGCTTTGGGGGGACTGGATCTGGATCTCACGGTTCGACAAAGGCCCTGGACCAGGCGGTGGCATCCCAGAGAGCGTGTCAATCTGCGCTGGTTTGTCCGACTGGTTGCCGCTGCGGGATACCATTGACGATCGGATTACTAGGTGGAGCGAAACGTTGGGAGACGACGAACTTAAGGGCCCGTTCACATGGTATTCCGCTGCAAAAGAAGAAGATGTAACAAAGCCTTATGCGCAATGCATCATTCACATGTTCAATCACCAGACGCATCATCGCGGACAATTGCACCAAATGCTGACCGAGGCAGGCTCTGATGCGCCCGTCAGCGATCTTGTCTTTCTGCCAAAGGATTTCTGACATGGCAGTCATTACGCCGAACCGACGCGTGCGCAAAACCCCGTTTACTCCGGGTGTCGAAGCCGAAGGGGTTAAGGAATACACTGTCTATAATCACATGCTTCTGCCTACAGTCTTCGAAAGTGTCGAGGCTGATGCTGCGCATCTGAAAAAGCATGTGCAGGTGTGGGATGTCTCGTGCGAGAGACAGGTTCTGATCAAAGGCCCGGACGCGCTGCGACTGATGAAAATGCTCAGCCCGCGCGATATGGACAAGATGCAGACGGATCAGTGTTATTATGTGCCGATCGTTGACCAAAATGGAGGTATGCTGAATGACCCGGTGGCGATCAAACTGGCAGATGACCATTACTGGCTTTCCGTCGCTGATGGCGATCTTTGGCAATTTGCTCTGGGCATCGTGCTTGCCCTGGAGCTGGATGTCGAAGTTTCCGAACCAGACGTGTCTCCGCTAGCCGTTCAAGGCCCTAGGGCAGATGATCTGATGGCACGGGTATTTGGAGAAGATGTCAGGGACATAAAATTCTTCCGATACAATAGGTTGCCCTTCGAAGATACATCGTTTGTCATCGCCCGATCCGGCTGGTCGAAACAAGGTGGGTTCGAGATCTATGTCGAAGGGGCGGATTACGGAATGCCGCTTTGGGACACGTTGTTCTCAAATGGTCGCGACCTGAACGTACGTGCGGGTTGCCCCAACGGGATTGAACGGATCGAAAGCGGCCTATTGAGTTTTGGGTCGGATATGCGACGCGAGAACACTCCCTATGAATGCGGGCTTGAGCGCTTTTGCAATTCTCCGCTGGATTACATCGGTAAGGCCGCTTTGGCTGATCACGCGGAAAACGGGCCGCCCAGACAAATCCGTCCGCTGTCTATCGAGGGCGAGATCGGACCGTGCACCGAATCCTGGCCTTTGATGGCTGAGGGTCGTCAGGTGGGGCAAGTCGCCTCTGCTGCATATTCGCCCGAGTTCGAAGTGAACGTCGCCATAGGGATGGTGGACCGGTCGCATTGGGCACCCGGCACGCGGATCGAGTTGATGACTGAACACGGTATGCGATGGGCCGTCGTACAAGAGAAATTCTGGCGCTGAGCCCTGTATCTGAGGACATGCCCATACGGGCTACTAAAGGAGTAAGGTTATGTTTAATTCACTCGTCGTTGAAAAAGATGAAGAAAGTGGCCTCGCAAGCGCCTCGGTAAAACAGATATCTCTGGATGATTTGCCGGATGGAGAAGTGACTGTTGCTGTCGAATATTCAACGGTTAACTACAAAGACGGGCTGTGTATGTCGCCAAAGGGTGGCGGCTTGGTGCGGAGTTATCCGCATATCCCGGGTATCGATTATGCGGGCACGGTCGAGCAATCCTCTGATGATCGCTATAAACCCGGTGACAAAGTCGTTTTGACGGGCTGGCGCGTGGGTGAGGCGCATTGGGGCGGGTATTCTCAGAAAGCCAATGCCCGTGCAGATTGGCTGGTTCCTTTACCGCAGGGTTTGGATACGCGACAGGCTATGGCGGTTGGTACCGCAGGATTTACGGCCATGTTAGCCGTCATGGCGTTGGAAGATCATGGAATGCAGCCGGGCCATGGCCCGGTGCTAGTCACGGGTGCCGCAGGCGGCGTGGGTTCGGTCGCCACTGCCATTCTGGCTCATCTGGGATATGAGGTCGCAGCAGTAACCGGTCGCCCGGATACCGCTGACTACCTAAAGTCTTTGGGTGCAACCACAATTGTTCCGCGCGACGAGTTGAATGAAACCACCAAGCGTCCGCTGGAAAGTGAAACCTGGTCCGGGTGTGTTGACGCAGTGGGTGGCGCCATGCTCGCCCGCGTATTGGGTCAGATGAAATATGGGGCATCAGTTGCTGCCGTTGGACTTGCCGGAGGTGCGGGTTTGCCTGCGACTGTGATCCCATTCCTACTGCGTGGCGTGAATCTGTTGGGTATCGACAGCGTCATGCAGCCCTATGACAACCGTGTTCGCGCTTGGCAGCGTATCGCTACCGATCTGCCCATGGAAAAGCTTGAGGCCATGATTCACCCAGCAACACTGTCTGATCTGCCGCAATTGGGCGCGGATATTCTGCAGGGACAAGTCAAAGGTCGCGTCGTAGTCGATGTGAACACCTGATATTGATTGTACCAAGAAGAATCCGACCGAATTCAGTGTTCGGTCGGTCCCTTGGTCGCGATTGGGGCCGGAATGCCAGAAACAGTTCTGGTCATTGCCACAATTCATCCGCATGATTGCTATACATCCCAATTGTGATGGCTTAAGACCCATCCAAACATCACCTGAAGACGGGGAGTGAGCAGCATGTCTGATGATTTCATACTCGACACCGATGATCTGAAACGCCGTATGGACGGCGCAATGGCCAACCTCAGAACCGAATTCGCTTCATTGCGGACCGGGCGCGCTTCGGCCTCGATGCTTGAGCCCGTGATGGTTGACGCGTATGGCTCGATGACTCCGATCAATCAGGTCGGCACCGTAAACGTCCCCGAACCACGTATGGTTACCGTAAATGTCTGGGACAAAGGTCTTGTGGGCAAAGTTGAAAAAGCAATTCGTGAAAGCGGGCTTGGTATCAATCCACAGCTGAATGGCACGATCATCATGCTGCCGATTCCCGAGTTGAACGAGGAACGCCGACGTGAATTGGGCAAGGTTGCAGGCCAATACGCCGAAAGCGCGCGTGTTTCGATCCGGAACGTGCGCCGCGACGGTATGGACCAGATCAAGAAAGCCAAAGCCGATGGCATGTCCGAGGATGATCAGAAATTCTGGGAGGTAGAAGTGCAGGAGCTGACCGACACGATGATCAAATCCGTCGATGAGGCACTTGAGACCAAGCAAGCCGAGATTATGCAGGTCTGAGACTCGGTCATGCCAAAGGATCCCGATAACGCTTTGCAAGCCGGTCCGCGCCATGTGGCAATTATCATGGACGGTAATGGTCGATGGGCTCAGGCACGGGGACGGCCTCGGTTGTTTGGCCATCACGCAGGCGCGCGGCGTGTTCGTGAGGTGGTCGAGGCCTGCCCAGGGCTCGGGATCAAATATCTGACGATCTTTGCGTTTTCGACCGAAAACTGGAAGCGTACGCAGGTGGAGGTTGCAGGCCTCATGAGCCTGTTCCGACGCTATATTGTCAAAGAAACCAATACGCTAAAGAACAACGGTATCCGGGTGCGATTTATCGGTGACCGCGTACGTTTGGATGCCAAACTTACCGAGCTGATGGATACGCTTGAACGTGAAACGCAGGATAATGATCTGGTCCATCTGACAGTCGCCTTGAACTATGGCGGTCGAGATGAGGTTGCTCGCGCAACCAAACGTTTGGCACGTGACGTGGCCGAAGGTGTTTTGCGTCCCGAAGATGTGGACGAAGAAACTCTGCCCAAATATCTGGACACGCGGGTTCTGCCGGACCCTGATCTGGTAATCCGTACCAGTGGTGAAGCACGAA
Organism: Ruegeria sp. O11; assembly: GCF_056535285.1. NCBI lineage: Bacteria > Pseudomonadati > Pseudomonadota > Alphaproteobacteria > Rhodobacterales > Roseobacteraceae > Ruegeria > Ruegeria sp. O11. The sequence goes on from NZ_JBQERS010000001.1 coordinate 575,868, forward strand.
TTTCGAATTTCTTGCTCTGGCAATCTGCCTACTCAGAGTATGAATTCATAGATACATTGTGGCCCGACTTTACTGCTGCCGAGTTGGAACGTTTATGCCTGAACTATGGATCGCGTGAACGGCGATTTGGGGCGGTTCCGGCATGAGTGATGGCCGATGGTCTGATCTGACCGCTCGGGTTTTGTCAGCGTCCGTGTTGGTCCTCATAGCGGCCATCATGGTGTGGCTGGGTGGACTTTGGTTCGAGGCATTTATTGCCACTGCGTGCGGGCTCATGACGTGGGAGCTGGTGCGGATTGTGGACCCTCAGCAACGAGGTGTCGCGATTCAGCTTGCGATATTGACCGGTGTCGCCGTTGTTCTGAGTTACCATTTGCCGCCGCTGTATAAAATTCCATTTTTGTTGGCACCTGCTTTGGTTGGCGCGGGTCAAATCAAGTGCGCGCGTGGTACCTACGCGCTTTTTGCGATCTGGATAGCAACTTCGGGGCTGGGGTTTATCTCGATACGCGAAAGCTTGGGGTTTGGATGGATGGTGTGGCTGATCCTTGTTGTCATAGCGACGGATGTTGCCGGGTATTTTGTGGGCAAAACGCTTGGTGGACCTAAGTTTTGGCCAAAGGTCAGCCCCAAGAAAACATGGTCCGGAACGATAGGGGGATGGGTCGCCGCAGGAATAGTTGGTACATTATTTGCGTTCTACGCGGGTTTTGGTTTGGCTTTCGTAGTTGTATCGGTTCTCGCCTCTATGGCGAGCCAGATCGGCGATATCGTCGAAAGCTCAACAAAACGCAGGTTTGGAGTTAAGGACAGTTCGAACTTGTTACCTGGTCATGGTGGCTTTCTGGACCGGTTCGACGGGATGATGGGGGCCTCGGTCTTTGTCCTGTTGGCAGGGTTGCTTTATGCACCCGGAGGCATGTGATGCGAAAGGTATCGATATTCGGCGCGACGGGATCGATCGGGCAGAACACGCTTGATCTGATTTCGAGGAATCCGAATGCCTATGATGTCGTCGCGCTGACCGGTGGCGGCAATATTTCGAAATTGGCGCAAGATGCGGTCCGTCTGGGCGCAGATGTTGCTGTCACCGCGTTTGATGACAGGTTGGATGACCTGCGTTCAGCCTTAGCCGGAAGCGGTGTTCAAGCGGCTGCGGGGCAGGCGGCTTTGATCGAGGCAGGTGCGCGCCCTGCAGATTGGGTTATGTCAGCGATTGTCGGCGCTGCGGGACTTGCTCCGGGGATCGAAGCCCTTAAGCAAGGCGCGACGCTTGCGCTGGCGAACAAGGAAACGCTGGTATGTGCAGGACCTTTGGTTCTGGAGACTGCGCAGAACTACGGCGCAAGGCTACTTCCTGTCGATAGTGAACATTCGGCAGTCTTTCAGGCCCTTGTTGGCGAAGACATGACAAGCGTCGAGCGGATTATTATCACGGCAAGCGGTGGCGCATTTCGGGATTGGCCGCTGAGTGATCTGGCGAACGCAACTGTCGAACAAGCGTCAAGCCATCCGAATTGGAACATGGGGCAGCGAATTACAATCGACAGTGCTTCTATGTTCAATAAAGCACTGGAAGTCATAGAAACAAAAGAATACTTCGGCATACAGCCCTCTGAAATCGAAGTTCTGGTGCACCCCGAATCTATTGTTCACGCGATGGTTGGGTATCGGGATGGTGCCGTGATGGCACACATGGGTGCGCCCGATATGCGCCATGCCATCGGATACGCATTGCACTGGCCCGAGCGGCTTGATCTACCTGTCGCAAGGCTTGATCTGGCTCAATTGGGGCAATTGAGCTTCAGCGCTCCAGATGAGGCCCGGTATCCTGCGTTGCGTCTCGCACGCGAAGTGATGCAACGCGGCGGATTGTCGGGTGCGATCTTCAATGCCGCAAAAGAGCGCGCGCTGGACCACTTTATCGCCCGTAGAATTCGGTTTCTGGATATGGCTGACGCAGTTTCGTCGGTGTTGGAGCGATTTGAGGCGACAGATGGCCTTATTGATGCTCAGTTGACTCTTGATAATGTACAGCAAACGGACCATCTCGCACGTCAGTGGGTCGATGAAACCGTATTGGAACGAGCAGGATAATACCTTTGGACATACTCTCTTTGATCCCGCAATTCGGCAATCTTCTCTATACGATAGTTGCCTTTGTTATTGCGCTTTCAGTGATTGTCGCTGTGCATGAATACGGTCATTACATTGTCGGGCGCTGGTCGGGCATTCATGCCGAAGTGTTTTCGATCGGCTTCGGTCCGGTTCTGTGGAGCCGGGTAGATAAGCGCGGCACACGATGGCAGGTCGCGTTGCTTCCATTTGGCGGATACGTCAAGTTTTTGGGGGATGCCAACGCTGCGTCTGGCAAAGATACGGATGCGATGAACGAAATAGTCGAGCAGAGCCCGGAAGAATTGCGTCGAACGATGCATGGGGCACCGCTGTGGGCACGTACCGCCACTGTGGCGGCTGGGCCTATATTCAACTTCGCGATGTCGATCCTGGTTTTTGGATTTGTGTACTGGTCGCAAGGCGTATCACGAGAACCTTTGACAGTCGGTTCCTTGCAGCCGCTCCCCGGAGTCGAGCAGGGGTTGCTTGAAGGGGACGAAATTGTTGCGATTGCAGGCGTGCCGACACCGGATTTTGATAATGCAGGCAGTTGGTCGGATTTCGTTGATGCTCTGCCCGTACAGCCTGAACTGGACTATACTGTAATCCGGGACGGTGAGACCATCGATGTTTCTGCCCCGTGGCTGTTTCCAGCGTTGATCCAGCAGGTTACACCACGCAGCGCTGCAATGGACATACAATTGCAGCAGGGCGACGTAATTACAGCGGTCGATGGCGACCCGATTTTCAATTTCGAACAATTGAAAGAACGTGTCGAAAGCTCGGACGGGCGCGTGTTGCTTCTGGACGTTTGGCGCAATGGAACCGAGCTTGAATTTGCGCTGGCCCCCAGACGTACTGACGAGCCGAAAGCAGATGGTGGTTTTGTGACCCATTGGCGGATCGGGATCGTTCGGGGAATGATGTTCGAACCTCAGACTGTTCCCGCCGGTATCTGGGATTCCGTAAAAACCGGTTTTGCTCAGACCGGACGCATTATCGAAGGGTCATTGTCAGGTATGTGGCACATGATCACGGGGGCGATCAGCACGTGCAATATTTCCGGCCCGATCGGGATTGCGGAAACCTCTGGCGCGATGGCCAGTCAAGGCGCACAGAATTTCATCTTCTTTATCGCGGTACTTTCTACGGCGGTTGGGCTGCTGAACTTGTTCCCGATCCCAGCGCTTGATGGCGGACACTTGTTGTTTTACGCCTACGAAGCCGTCTCGGGCAAACCACCCAGTGACAATGCCCTGCGGATTTTGATGGGAATTGGGATAACGCTGATCCTTTCGTTGATGATCTTCTCTGTCAGCAATGACCTGTTCTGCTGAATAAGGCGTGACAGGCACCGTTTGGACGCAATATTGCCGCAATTGAAGCTTATCTTCATTAGTGTAATTCGATGAGCGGGCTAGAGAGCGATGACCGAAGCGTTGCAGAGATCTTACAAAAGCGTCAGCGTCCTTTTTCAGTTGAACTGGGATGTATTACTTAGCTTTGGCGTAACCGCCCTGGCATTGGCTGTAGGTGGATATATCGTCGGTTTGTGATTCTTCAGACCAAGGCAATGAAAATGTAACGGCCCACCGGGCCGTTTTTTTGTGTTTGCTCTTTTGACATGGCTTCTCAATCCGGCTACTCAGCAACTACAGGCTGAGATTTCTGGGTAGTGATAAAAATGACTGATTGCAGGGGCACGAGCACATTCTGCGGCGCTCGAGGGCAGAAGACCAACATTTTGTGGCAGGCACTAACGCTCTTTTTTCTATTTGCTACACCGGGTTTGCTGGTATTGCCGGATCCTGCTCAGGCGCAATCTTACACGATTAACCGCTTCGAGGTTGAAGGCAATCGACGGATCGAAACCTCGACAATCATCGCACGAACGGGAATCGAGCCGGGGCAAACTGTCAGTGCCGGACAGATAAATGATGCTTTTCAGCGTTTGCTTGACAGTGGTGTTTTTGAAACAGTCGAACTGACTCCTCGCGGAAACACACTGGTTATCGCGGTTGAAGAGTACCCGACGATTAATCAAATCAGCATTGAGGGGAACCGTCGCGTTAAGGATGACGTACTGCTCGAGGCGATCTCGTCTCAGACCCGCCGAGTCTTTACCCCGCAATTGGCAGAAGCTGACGCAGATTTGATCGCCGAGATCTATTCTGCGCAGGGCCGGGTGTCAGCAACGGTGATTCCACGCATCATCCGCCGAAATGACAATCGTGTGGATTTGGTTTTTGAGGTGGCCGAAGGCACCACCATCGAAGTTGAGCGCGTTAGTTTTGTTGGCAACCGTGCTTACTCGGACCGCCGCCTGCGTCGTGTGCTCGAGACCAAACAGGCAAATATTCTGCGGACTTTCCTGCGGGGCGACACGTTTATTGCTGATCGTATCGAATTCGATAAGCAGGTCATCCGCGATTTCTACCTTTCGCGCGGTTATATCGATTTCCGAGTAAACAGTGCCAATGTGGAATTCACGCGTGAACGGGATGCGTTTTTCCTGGTTATGAATATCACCGAAGGTCAGAGATTCGCCTTTGGTCAGATTTCAACTGTAAGCGAAATTCCTGGCGTCGATCCGGCACCCTATCAGGCAGCACTAAAGGTCAAGCCTGGTGTTATCTACTCGCCGACTTTGATTGAAAACTCGATTGCTCGACTTGAACGTCTGGGCCTGAAACAGGGCGTCGATTTCTTGAGGGTTGAACCTCGGGTGACGCGCAACCCGCGTGATCTGACGCTGGATGTTCAGTTTGTCCTAACCCGCGGCCCGCGTATTTTTGTCGAACGCATCGACATCGAAGGCAATACCACAACTCTTGACCGGGTGATCCGGCGGCAATTCGATACCGTGGAAGGTGACCCCTTCAATCCCCGAGAAATCCGTCAGAGCGCCGAACGTATTCGTGCGCTGGGCTTCTTCTCAGCCGCTGATGTTGAAACCCGCGAAGGTACATCTCCAAGTCAGGTCATCGTTGATGTCGATGTTGAAGAACAACCAACCGGATCGCTTAGCCTGGGTGGTAGCTACTCGGTCTCGGACGGTTTCGGGATCGCCATTGGCCTGAACGAATCCAATTTCCTTGGCCGTGGCCAGAATCTTGGGATCACGCTATCGACGGCTCAAGATTCTGAGCAGTATACAATTAACTTTACCGAACCTTATCTGTTGGGGCGGAAATTACGCTTTGATCTTGGGGTGGGTCTCGCAAGCACCAACTCAAGCTTTGCGAGCTACGACACCAAAACCGTCTTCTTTAATCCTCAGGTCAGCTATGCCATCGGCGAACTTTCAGCGCTGCGCTTGCGTTACGGCTGGAACCAAAGCGAAATGACCCAGCAGAGCAATGAGACCAATGGGGCGGTCATCGCTTCTGAAATTGCTCAGGGCAAAAGAACCAGCAGTTCGATTGGTGTTTCTTATGTCTACGACAGTCGATTGGGTGGCTTGAATCCCAATGCAGGCGTCTTGTTTGAGCTTGGCGTAGATGCAGCTGGATTGGGCGGCGACAACGAGTATATCAAGACCACAGCCCGCGCGATCGCTCAGAAGCGCGTGCTCAACGAGGAGGTTGTGCTTAGGGCATCTCTGGAACTTGGCGCGCTCAACTGGACCGGGGATGATTTTAGCCGGACCATTGATCGATTTGTGCTTGGCCCGAACACGTTCCGTGGTTTCGAACCTGCCGGTCTTGGGCCGCGCGACCTTTCCAACGGTCAGGACGATGCCATCGGTGGTAACTATTATTGGGTTGCCCGGTTCGAGTCTGATTTCCCCTTGGGCTTGCCTGAAGAACTAGGATTGCGAGGTGGTCTGTTCTACGATGTAGGCAACCTGTACAACATCAACAACGTGGATACGTCGGGTGCCGATATCGTCGGAGCCAGCGGATCCATCCGCCATGTGGTAGGTGTCTCGGTTCTGTGGACAACGCCATTTGGTCCTCTGCGCTTCAACTTCTCACAAGCGCTGAAGAAAGAAGAGTTCGACAAGGAACAGAGCTTTGACCTGACCATTCAGGCACAGTTCTGAACCCAGATGTTGACCAAAGTCATGAACATTCTGCAGGGCCCGCTAAGGGCCCTGTGTGTTTGGGCGGCCCTGATGGCGCCAAGTCCATTGTTGGCGCAACAATTGGGCGTCCCGCAATCTGACGTACTTACCATTTCAAGTGAACGGCTGTTTGCTGATTCTCGTTTCGGTCAGCGCATATTTCGCGAGATAGAAGCTGAGAGCGCTCTGCTGTCGGATGAAAATGAGTTGATCGTGGCACAGCTCAGCAAAGAAGAGAAAGACCTGACGGACAAACGCTCTGAAATGTCCGCCAGTGAATTTCGACCTTTGGCCGAGGCGTTTGATGAGAAAGTCCAGTCGCATCGGGATGGCCAACGCGCCAAACTGGATGCTTTGGCACGGCACGGAGAAGAAGCACGCAATCAGTTCTTTGAGATGGCTCAACCTGTATTGATCGAACTTCTACGCGAATATGGGGCGTCGATTGTCATCGAGCGTTCAAATGTTGTTCTCAGCTCGGATGCGTCGGATATTACCGATACCGCAATTGCCCGGATTGACGCGGCAATTGGCGACGGGTCTGCACTTGAAGACGCTAATGACGAATAGGCTGGCTTGCCCTTAAGTACGCGTATTGCTAACCACGCTTGAAAGAGACATCCAAAACAGGACATCCGCACCATGACCACGGAAACCCAGAGCGCCGACATTCAGCTGATTCAGCGTATATTGCCGCATCGCTATCCGTTTTTGCTGGTCGACAAGGTCGTGGATATTGACGGCTATCAATCTGCAGTTGGCATCAAGAATGTCACTATGAACGAGCCGCATTTTCAGGGTCATTTTCCCGGCACGCCGATCATGCCCGGTGTGACCATTGTCGAAGCGATGGCGCAGACTGCAGGTGTCATGCTGGGTGTTGGCATGGACGTGATCGACAGTGAATTGCTGATCTATTTCATGAACATCGACAAATGCAAATTCCGCCGCAAAGTCGTGCCCGGTGACGTGCTTGAGATGCATGTTGAAACTGTGCGTGGCAAGAAAGGCGGCAAGATCTTCAAGTTCAGTGGTCGCGCGACTGTTGAAGGTGAGGTCGCCGCCGAAGCCGAATTTTCGGCCTATGTCGACTGGGACATGGAAAAGACAACATGAGCGGCATTCATCCCAGCGCCATTATCGAAGACGGTGCGCAGATCGGGCAGGGCTGTACGATTGGTCCGTTCTGCCATATCGGGCCGTCCGTCCGTCTAGGCGATCGGGTTGAGCTCAAGTCCCATGTGGTCGTCACCGGCGATACTTCAATTGGTGACGACACAGTGATCTTCAGCTTTGCCGTTGTCGGCGAAATCCCACAAGACAAAAAGTTTGGCGGCGAAAATACACGGCTTGAAATCGGTGAACGCAATCGGATTCGCGAGCACGTCACCATCAACACCGGCACGGATGGCGGCGGTGGCGTCACGCGGATTGGCGATGACTGCCTGCTGATGGCTGGCGTCCACGTTGCGCATGATGTGCAGATCGGTAACCGGGTCATTTTGGTGAACCACGCAGGCGCAGCAGGTCATTGTATAATCGAGGATGACGTCATCGTTGGCGGTATCTCGGGTCTGCATCAGTTCGTGCGCGTTGGTCGCGGGGCCATCATCGGTGCGCTGACTATGGTTCCGAACGATGTGATTCCATATGGTCTGGTTCAGGCACCACGCGGTGAGCTTGATGGATTGAATCTGGTTGGGTTGAAACGGCGCGGTGTCACGCGCGAGGATATATCGGCGCTGCGCGCGGCATTCAAAGAGTTGTCGGAAGGTGATGGTACGTTCATGGATCGCGCCAATCGCTTGGGCGAGGAAGCCGACAACGAATATGTGCGCCAGATTGTCGAGTTTGTGACGGGGCAAACGGACCGTTCCTTTCTGACGCCGAGGAAATAAGATATGTTGGCGCTGATCGCGGGAACTGGGGCATTACCGGACGAGGTGGTTGCATGTTTGCCGAACCGACCTTTGATTTGCGCGCTGGAAGGGTTTGAGCCTGAAAGGCTGAATGTTGACGTGGTCTTTCCGCTTGAGGAATTGGGCAGCTTTATCGCCGATCTGAAAGCGCGCGGCGTGACCGAGATTTGCATGGCCGGGGCTGTGCGCCGGCCCACCGTAAATCCTGCGCGCATTGATGCTGCGACGATGCCATTGGTTCCGATCTTACAAAAGGCCATTATGGCCGGTGATGACGGTGCCCTGCGCGCGGTTATCGGGATTTTTGAAGATTCTGATTTGACGGTCCGTGCCGCGCACGAGATCGCACCGGATTTGCTACCGCCGCTCGGCGCGCTGACTGAGGCACAACCCTCGGATACTGATCACGCAGATGCTGACCGTGCGGCAGGTATCCTGCGAAGCATGGGGACTGCAGATGTCGGTCAGGCATGTGTAGTGCTGAAAGGGCAAGCGCTAGCAATTGAGGGCATCTATGGTACTGCTTGGATGTTGCAGTCGCTGACCCAACGCCCTGACGCGGGTGGGGGTATTCTGTACAAAGGCCCCAAACCCGATCAGGACCGGCGCGCGGATATGCCTGCTATCGGACCCGGCACCGTATCGGGCGCGGTTGCGGCGGGCTTGTCAGGTATTGTCATCGAAAAGGGCGGTGTCATTGTCCTGCAACGGGACCGAGTGATTGAAGAGTGCAATCGCCTCGGTCTATTTCTCTACGTTCGCGAGCGCACCGTCTGATGCGCGTATTCTTGGTCGCCGGTGAACCGTCGGGCGACCGATTGGGCGCCGCTTTGATGGAGGGACTTAAAACCCTTTCGCCAGAGGTGCAGTTTGATGGGGTCGGCGGTCCACTGATGCAGGCGCAAGGACTGAGCAGCCGCTTTCCCATGTCCGAACTCAGCGTCATGGGATTGGTCGAGGTTCTGCCCAAGTTCTTTCACTTGAAGCGCCGGATCGCCGAGACCGCTCAGGCGGTTCTGGACACGCAGCCGGATGTGTTGATCACCATCGACAGTCCGGACTTCTCGCTGCGGGTCGCTAAACTGGTGAAGGCGTCCAGCAATATTCGAACCGTCCACTACGTTGCACCCAGCGTTTGGGCCTGGAGGCCCGGGCGCGCCGACAAAATGGCGAAGGTGATCGACCATGTTCTGGCGCTGCTGCCGTTTGAACCGCCCTATATGGAGCGGGTAGGGATGGAGTGTGATTTTGTCGGTCACCCCGTCGTCAACGAGCCGATTGCGTCTGAACCAGATATCAAGATATTCCGTGCGGATCATGACTTGGGCGACGCTCCAATTGTGCTCGCATTACCCGGCTCTCGGCGGGGAGAGGTCGAACGATTGGCCCCGATATTTGGCGCTGCTCTGCAAGAATTCCTGACAGATCGACCCGATACCCGTGTCGTTGTTCCAACCGTTGCGCATATGGTTGATGTGGTTGCCGAACAAGTTCGGGATTGGCCGGGCAATCCGATTGTTGTCGATCCGCGAAAGTTGCCATCGGACGAGGCACAGGCGCAGAAGAGGGCGGCCTTCGCGTCAGCCGATCTGGCATTGGCGGCATCGGGCACCGTGTCATTGGAACTGGCTGCACAGTCAACGCCGATGGTGATCGCTTATAATCTGAATTGGCTGACCACATTGATCGCGAAGCGCATGGTCAAGCTCGATACGGTGACGCTTGTCAATCTGGTCTCGGACACGCGTGCTGTACCTGAATGTCTGTTGGACGACTGCCAGCCGCTAAAGATCGCGGCAGCACTGGAAGAGGTTGCAGCTACGCCGGACGCCCAACATGAGGCTATGGCGATGACGATGGAGCGTCTTGGGCGGGATGGAGAGGCGCCGGGTCTGCGCGCGGCAAAAGCCGTTTTGGACAGAATGAACACGTGATGCTGGATCACGTGATCTTTGCCGCCTCTGCCTACATGGCACAGGTTCTGACTAACCTCGACAACCTCGCAGCGCTTGTTGCGCTGATGATGGTTTCCGGTCCGCGACGGACCGTTGCGGGGTTCCTGCTTGCGCAGATATTGATCATCGCCGCCGCCTTGTTGCTGGCTTTGGGTGTCGATGACGTGGTGCCACATTGGGCTGGCTATCTGGGTGTGATCCCGCTTGGCCTCGGCGTGATTGGGGTTATCCGGCAGTTTCGGGGATCAGAGACCGAGGAGGCTCCGCAAGTATCCTCAGGTGCCTCAACCGTTGTAACGATGTTGCTGTTCATAAGCCTGTCGATGGATACGTTCGCTGTGCTCGCACCGCTTTTGGCAGACTCGGCCCCAAGCTACCGTATTGCAGGCGTTACAGGTGCGGTTGCTGCGGCCCTGACGCTAACCATGCTTGGTCTGCTAGGCGCGCGATCTCCGATCATGACCGGCGGGTTTGCGCGGCGACTTGAGAAACTGGTTCCTTACGTAATGATCTGTGCCGGTATCTATATCCTCAGCAATTCCTGGACCGACGCGATTTAATAACCGCGCCAGATCCAGCCGCCGCCAAAGATGCGGCTTCCACCAGTTTCATAAAACACACAAGCCTGACCCGGAGAGATACCTTCTTCGGGCGTAAACAGCTCAACCTCGGCCGTCGTGTCGGACAGAGGCCGAATGATCGCCTCACGCGGCGGGCGGGTCGAGCGGACCTTGACCGACACATGCCATTCGTCTCGCGACGTAAAGGGTTCGTCTCCAAGCCAATTGATTTCACGCACCGGAACGGTTCGGGTGGCCAACATCTCTTTGGGGCCAACAACAACCTGTTTCTTGTCCACATCCAGCTTGACCACATACAACGGCTCACTCAGGCCACCGATACCAAGCCCCCGGCGCTGACCGATTGTATAGTGAATCACTCCATCATGCTGTGCCAGAGCACGGCCATCGGCATGTACGATTTCACCCGGCTCTGCAGCACCTGGGCGCAACTTTTCGATTACGCTGGCGTAGTTGCCGTTCGGTACAAAGCAGATGTCCTGGCTGTCAGGTTTGTCCGCAACCGCCAACCCGTATTGCGCCGCCATCTCGCGCGTGGCGTCCTTGGAGGGCAGGTGCCCCAAAGGAAAGCGCAGGAAATCCAACTGCTCGGGCGTTGTCGAGAAAAGGAAATAAGACTGGTCGCGGTTGGCATCCTCAGCACTATGCAACTCGGCCCCATTGGTTCCCATCTTGCGCTGGATATAATGACCGGTGGCCATACAGTCGGCCTCTAGGTCCTTGGCGGTTTCCAACAGGTCCTTGAACTTCACCCGCTCATTGCAGCGGATACAAGGCACCGGAGTCGCTCCTGCCAGATAGCTGTCAGCGAATTCGTCGATTACCGCGTCTTTAAAGATGTTCTCATAATCCAGAACATAATGAGGGAAGCCGCGCTCTTCGGCCACGCGGCGCGCGTCGTGGATATCGATCCCAGCACAACACGCGCCTTTCTTGGCAAGCGCCGCGCCGTGGTCGTAAAGCTGCAGCGTAACCCCTACAACGTCATAGCCCTGATCAGCCAGATAGGCCGCGACAACAGAGCTGTCCACGCCGCCAGACATAGCCACAACCACCCGCGTTTCCGAGGGCGGTTTGGCAAAGCCGAGCGAGTTTAGCGGGGTCTCGGTATCGAGGGCCATTGGCGGTTCCAGTCCGGGTTAAGAAAGACCGGCAGAATATAGGAAAATTCTATACACTCTCAAGGGGCGGTTTCACACCGTTTTAAGTAGATTGGATGCAGCTTTGTCGCAGCAGAAGAAGGTGGAACAGATGTATTTGCACAAAGTGGAAGGTCCAAGATCGGTCACCTTGCCGGATGGAAGCGTGCTAACACGCGCCGATCTACCCCCGGCAGACACGCGGCGATGGGTAGCTTCGCGCAAAGTAATTGTCGTGCGTGGAGTGCTTTACGGGCTGATTTCCCTGTCTGAAGCAAAGAAACGCTATGGCATTAGCGATGAGGAATTCAATTCCTGGGTGTCAGCCGTCGCAGAGCACGGAATCGATGCGCTGAAGGTGACTGCATTAAAAAAATATCGACAACCTAAAGGTGAAGATGAATAAATGATTCAACGGTAACGTCAGATTAACCATTTTTATTCAGGCTCAGATCAGTTGAAGAATTTGACCTAATTGGAGCAGTGAAAAATGCGCATACTTCTTGTCGAGGATGATCCAACCACGTCCAAGAGCATTGAATTGATGCTGACGCACGCAAATCTCAACGTATATGCGACGGACCTTGGCGAAGAAGGAATCGATCTGGCCAAGCTGTATGATTATGACCTCATTCTGCTTGACCTGAATTTGCCTGATATGAACGGCCACGAAGTGCTGCGCCAACTGCGGATCGCACGCGTGGAAACACCGATCCTGATCCTGTCGGGCGCGGACGACACCGAAAGCAAGATCAAAGGCTTCGGGTTTGGTGCAGACGATTACCTGACCAAACCCTTCCATCGCGAAGAGCTGGTGGCGCGTATTCATGCGATCATCCGGCGTTCCAAGGGGCATTCCCAGTCCGTGATCCACACAGGGCAGGTGGCCGTCAATCTGGATGCCAAGACCGTCGAGGTCGAAGGAAAGACCGTACACCTGACAGGCAAAGAATATCAGATGCTTGAGCTTCAAAGCCTGCGTAAAGGTACAACTCTGACCAAAGAGATGTTCCTGAATCATCTCTACGGTGGCATGGATGAGCCAGAATTGAAAATTATCGATGTGTTCATCTGCAAGTTACGTAAGAAGCTCAGCAATGCCACTGGTGGTGAGAATTATATCGAAACAGTCTGGGGTCGCGGTTATGTTCTGCGCGATCCACAATCCAGCAATATGGGTGAAGCCCGCCTTGCCGTTGGCGCCTGAATTGATCTGACTGCTACCGTCGATGGTCCAGGACGGTAATTTCACTCGCGTCTCAGCACAACACTGGACCTGATCATGGCCTCGTCCTATCACTGGATTCTAATATGACGTGACAGGGCGGGGCCATGAGCGATACCACTGCAATCGCAGAATTGACGGAAGACGAAGCACGTGCAGAACTGGCTCGGCTTGCCAAGGAGTTGCAGAGGGCCAACCAGCTTTATCACACTGAAGATGCGCCGGAAATATCAGACGCCGATTATGATGACCTCAAACGTCGCAACGCCGATATTGAGGCGCGCTTTCCGGAACTAAAACGTGCAGACAGCCCTTCGGATCAAGTAGGGGCACAAGTTTCAGACGGGTTTTCCAAAGTCACGCATGCGGTGCGGATGATGTCACTTGGCAATGCCTTTGACGATGAGGATGTTGCCGATTTTGACCGCTCAATCCGCAAGTATCTCGGGTTAGGGGAAGACGCACCGCTTGAATATACAGCCGAGCCAAAGATCGATGGCCTCTCGTTATCCTTGAGGTATGAACACGGCGAGCTGATTCAGGCGGCGACCCGAGGGGATGGTGAGACCGGGGAAAACGTGACCGCCAATGCGCGCACCGTGTCGGATATTCCGCCTCGAATTGAAGGTGCTCCAGATATATTCGAGGTTCGCGGCGAGGTTTACATGTCTCATCATGATTTCGAAGCGCTGAACGCACGGCAAACTGAAACAGGTGGAAAGACTTTCGCAAATCCGCGTAACGCAGCGGCTGGTTCGCTGCGTCAACTGGACTCGGAAATAACTCGATCACGTCCACTAAAGTTTTTTGCCTATGCCTGGGGCGAACTGTCGAAACCTCTGGCTGAAACGCAAATGGGGGCAATCGAACGACTCAAAGCATTGGGCTTCCAAGTCAACGCGCTTACGCGTCTCTGTTCCACGACAGGTCAGATGCTGGATCATTACCGCGCGATCGAAGAACAGCGCGCGATTTTGGGATATGACATCGACGGGGTGGTCTACAAAGTTGATGATCTGAGTCTGCAATCCCGGTTGGGATTCCGCTCGACAACGCCCCGCTGGGCGATCGCGCATAAATTTCCGGCCGAACTGGCCTGGACCCGGCTTGAAGCGATCGACATTCAGGTGGGTCGGACCGGAGCGCTTAGCCCGGTTGCACGTTTGCATCCTGTGACTGTCGGTGGGGTCGTTGTGTCGAACGCGACGCTGCACAATGAGGACTATATCGCGGGGCGGGACGCCAAAGGCGGGGTTATCCGCGATGGCAAAGACATACGCATCGGCGATTGGGTGCAGGTTTATCGGGCAGGGGATGTGATCCCAAAGATTTCGGATGTTGATCTGTCGAAACGACCGGATGATGCGAAACCTTATTCCTTTCCAACGACATGCCCGGAATGTGACAGTGAGGCAATCCGCGAAGAAGGTGATGCGGTACGCCGATGCACCGGGGGTTTAATTTGCCCTGCGCAGGCGGTGGAGAAACTTAAACATTTCGTGTCGCGCAAAGCCTTCGATATCGAAGGGCTCGGTGCCAAACAGATCGAGATGTTCCACAACGACCCCGTTCTGCCTATCAACACACCTGCCGATATCTTCACCTTGAAAGAACGGGACGCTGAAAATCTTGCCCGTTTGAAAAACCGTGACGGTTGGGGAGAGACCTCGGCCAGCAATCTGTTCGCCGCGATTGATGACAAACGAACCATTCCCTTCGCTCGATTGTTGTTTGCACTCGGAATTCGCCATGTGGGCGAAGTCGGCGCCCGTGATTTGGCCTTGTTCTATCGGGAGTGGGATCAAATGACCGCGTCGATCGATACGGTGCGACCCGCAGCACTTGCGCAGCGTGCCGCTGACGAAGCGGAAGATGCAGAGAGGATCACAGCTATAGAAGAAGGTCGGCGCGCCAGAGTCAAAGAGGCGCGGGATGCTACGGTTGCTAAGCTAAATGTACCAGCGGACGCTGCCAGCGCTTGGACGGATATGATTGGAATTGATGGCATTGGAACCACGCTGGGGCTGTCGCTGTCTGACGCCTTTGCCAACCCGGACGAACGCAAGGCGTTTGATGAACTACGCAGTCACTTAACCATTGTTCCGCCGGATGCGCCTGCATCGGATAGCCCGGTTGCAGGAAAAACGGTCGTCTTTACAGGAACGCTTGAGAAGATGACCCGCGCCGAGGCCAAGGCGCGTGCCGAGGCGTTGGGCGCCAAGGTGTCGGGTTCGGTCAGCCAAAAAACCGATTTGTTGGTGGCGGGTCCGGGTGCGGGTTCCAAGGCAAAGAAGGCGGCCGATCTGGGTATAGAAACCCTGGATGAAGACGGCTGGCTTCAACTGATCGGCGATCTATGAGCGGCAGGCCAGAGCAACTCTTTCCGCTGTTCGCGGGGCTTGAAACGCTGGATGGTGTGGGACCGAAAACAGCGCAACTTTTCGGCCAATTAGACATCGAGTCGCCGCGAGATGTCTTGTTTTCATTGCCATATGCGGTGATCGACCGACGCCGACGCGATAGCATACAAGGGGCCGATCTTCCGACCACCTTGACGGTAGAGGTCACAATCGGAACCCATCGGCCCCCGCGTAACAAAGGTGGTGCATACCGCGTTCATGTCGAGGACAGCCAAGCGGATTTTCAACTGGTGTTCTTTCACGCGCGCGGGGATTATCTGAAGAAACTGCTGCCGCAGGGTGCGCGCCGCGTGGTTTCGGGAAAGCTGGAACTGTTTGATGGAATGGCCCAGATGGTGCATCCCGATCACATGGTCGCGCCAGAAAACGCAGGTGAATTACCAGAGTTTGAACCAGTTTATCATCTGACCCAGGGCGTTACGCAGAAAACGGCGTACAAGGCGGCGCAAAGCGCACTCAAACGGGTGCCTGCTCTGGCTGAATGGGCAGACCCAGCTCAGGTGGCTCAGCAAAACTGGCCCGACTGGTCGGCTGCAATTCGTGCTGCTCATCATCCGCATGGGGCAGATGACGTAGCCCCTTTTGCACCTGCAAGGGAGCGTCTGGCATATGATGAATTGCTCGCCCATCAACTGACTTTGGCTCTGGCACGACAGCGTGAGCGGAAGGCGCGTGGCATCGTCAGTCTTGGAACAGGGGCGCTGCAATCTAAGTTGCTTGCAAGCTTGCCGTATCGACCAACCGATGCTCAATCCCGTGCAATCGAAGAAATTTCGGCGGATATGGCCTCTAGTTCCCGCATGAATCGATTGCTGCAAGGCGATGTCGGCGCGGGAAAGACGCTTGTGGCGTTTATAGCGCTTTTGATCGCGGTTGAAGCAGGCGGGCAGGGGGTGATGATGGCTCCCACCGAGATCCTTGCCCGACAACATCTTGAAGGATTGCGACCCTTAGCCGAAGAGGCCGGAGTTGTGCTGGAAATCCTGACCGGGCGCGACAAAGGGGCCGAACGTCGGGCGAAGTTGGCCGCACTGAAACAAGGTGACATTCAAATACTGGTCGGCACCCATGCGGTATTTCAGGACGATGTCGAGTTTAAGGCCTTAAGGCTGGCCATCGTTGATGAACAACATCGTTTTGGTGTCCGCCAGCGGATGGAATTGTCCGAAAAAGGTCAACGCGCGGATGTTCTGGTGATGACCGCAACGCCCATCCCGCGCAGTTTGGCGTTGGCGCAGTATGGTGACATGGATGTCTCGGTTCTTGATGAAAAGCCACCTGGCCGAAAGCCAATCAAGACCGCGATCGTCAGCACGCAGCGCATGGACGAGGTTGTGGCCCACCTGCGCGGCGCGATTGATGCGGGCAAACAATGCTATTGGGTATGTCCTCTGGTCGATGAATCCGAAGTCTCAGACCTGACCGCCGCCGAGGAGCGTTTCAAGCGGCTGCGCGCGCTTTTGGGGGATGATGTGGTGGGGCTGGTGCATGGCCAGATGCCACCCACCGAAAAAGATGCTGCAATGGCGGCGTTTCAGACCGGCCAAACCAAGGTTCTAGTCGCGACCACGGTGATTGAAGTTGGGGTCAATGTTCCCAATGCGACAATCATGGTGATTGAACGGGCAGAGATTTTCGGATTGGCGCAATTGCACCAGTTGCGGGGGCGGGTTGGACGCGGAGAGGATGCTTCGACCTGTTTGCTGATGTATCAACCGCCACTTAGCGAAGGTGGCCGCAAGCGTCTGGAAGTTCTGCGTGAAACCGAGGACGGGTTCCGCATTGCCGAGACAGATTTGCAGATGCGCGGCGCGGGTGACTTGATCGGTACAGCGCAATCTGGCCTGCCCAAGTTCCGGATTGCCGATCTCGAACGCCAGGCAGGATTGATGGCAGTGGCGCAATCAGATGCGCGTGCGTTGCTCTCCTCAGACCCCAAGTTGACATCAGACCGAGGCCAGGCGGCGCGTGTTCTTCTGTGGCTCATGAAACAGGACAAGGCGATCCGTTTGATATCAGTGGGTTAGACTGTAAATCCCATAAAGTTCACAAATGTTCTTAAAAAGTTCTTTACCGACTCGTCAAAATATGAGAACAAAAGGTCAACAAATGATTAAACCTGACCGGAGGTGAGACCATGCTGAGCCAGATCAAAACTGCCTTTACCCGTTCGCAATCCACGATCTTACAGGATGCGGCAGGCGCGGTTTCTCTGGTTGTGATGCTGGTGGTTGCCCTTCACCTGCCAAGCGGGTTCTAAGCCTTTCTGCCTGCGATCTCGTGCCGATCATACCGCGCTTGTTTCCCCGTCCTGATCAAGGGTGACCTGCCTGTCCCATTTCCCTTGTAGGGGCCAGCCTCGGCCCCGTGCGGTAATCCGGACCCTACATGAGAAACGCATGACTTGCCGCCGCCCTTTCCGCCCGGAAGGTGCGGCGGTTCTTTTTTCAAAGCTGACCAGTTTTGATAATCTCAATCGTCGCCGACAGGACAGAGTTGACCGCGACTGAGGCCAGGATCATTCCCATTACGCGGCTGATGATGGCTGCACCTGAATGACCGATTAACCGGATGATCGGTTCTGCCAATAGCATCAGCACAAATGCGATGGCGATCACAGCTAGCATAACCAATGCAGTGATACTTTGGTCAGCGACGCTGTATCGGTTGTTGTCGGTCAAAACAACGATAGCGAGCATCGCGCCAGGGGAGGCGAGGGATGGAACGGCGAGCGGGAAAATGGCCGGGTTGGTCTTGTGCATTTTATCGTCCAGGTCCTCTTCGGCCTGACGTTGTTCAATCTCTTGCTTGCTCTCGCCAAAGATCATGGTCAACGCGAAGAGGAACAGGATTATCCCGCCGGCTACTTGAAACGAGTTTAGGCCGATGTCCAATGCCTCGATTACAAGTTGTCCGAAGATGAGAAAGAACATTAGTATTCCCGCGCTCACCAATGCCGCCAATAGGGCGGTCTTGCGACGGGCCCCAGCGGCAATACCCGCAGTGACGGCGATAAAGACGGGGATCGTGCCGATAGGGTCGATCACAACCCAGAGCGTCACGAAATGTTCCAGCAAATTGTTCACGTTAACCCCCAAATCAATTGAGGGCACACTATACGTCTTTGTTTGGAAAGGCCACGATCAGGCGCAATTGGCTTGTTCTACCTGCTCCATCGCTTCCGCAGTTGCGTCCAGTGCCAACAAGATCGACGCATGCCGGTTCTTATAGTCCCGTGCGGGCATTAAAACCTCGAGCCCGTCAAATGGAGAGTCGGGGGCCGGGCCGTCTTTCTTCAGCATTGCCGAAAGCTGATCGCGCGCGGTTTCTACCTGAGCCCGTGTCGCACCGATCACCGCGCTGCCGACAACCGAAGCCGAAGCCTGACCCAAAGCACAAGCCTTAACATCCTGCCCGAAGTTTGTAATCCGCCCATCCTCTACTTTGACGTCAACAGTTACTGTCGAGCCGCATAAAGGTGCACGTTTTTTCACTGTTGCATCGGGATTTTCCAAGCGGTCCAGATGCGGAATATCCGCCGCCAGCGCCAGAATGCGTCCGGAATAGAGCTTGATTAGATCGGTTTCGCCGCTCATGGCTTTCCCTCGTTTTCTATTCCCCATACATAATGGCGAGATTCTGGGATGCAAAAGGTTTTTGCGATGGCTGACACAGTCTTGTTCGACCCGTCGACACTGAAATTCAACGAGGCTAGTTTGATCCCTGCGATTGCGCAGGATGAAGAAACCGGTGAGGTTCTTATGATGGCGTGGATGAACGTCCAGTCCATCGAGCGTACGCTGGTTACTGGGCGCGTCACCTATTGGTCGCGGTCGCGACAGGCGTTCTGGGTCAAAGGCGAAAGTTCGGGCCATGTGCAGGAGTTGGTTGATTTTCGCGTCGATTGTGACCGGGATTGCCTTCTGGTCGTAGTGAAACAAACCGGTCCGGCCTGTCACACAAATCGGCGGAGTTGTTTCTATACAGCGGTTCGCGATGGCACTGAAGTCGAGCTTATGTCACCGATGGAATGAAGCGTTAGGCGATCTGGTTGGTTCTCAGATCAAAGCCCGACAATCGCTCTGATTTCGGCCGGTGTAGCGCCTTGATCGCGATAGAGAGAAATCGCGCGCGCATCATCTCGTTTTGCAAGCCGTTTGCCAGCCTCGTCCCGGATTAGACGATGGTGGTGATATACCGGCGTTGGCAGCCCAAGCAAGCCCTGCAGCAAGACGTGTATCTGCGTAGCGTCGAACAGATCTTCACCTCGGACCACATGCGTTATGTCCTGATCTGCGTCGTCAACGACTACGGACAAATGATAAGAACTGCCCATATTGCGCCGAACGAGGATGATATCGCCGACTGCGTTGAGAAGCGTATCGGCACTAAGTGAGTGCGTTCCCGCATGTTTCGCTCCGGTTTCACGAAAAGGGCGAAGCTCTGACGCCTCTAGCGCTTTTTCCATATTGATGCGAAGAACATCCTCGGGGCCCGCATCGAGCAGGAGCCGCTGACGGCATGTACCCGGATAGATGCGCCCATCTGGTCCAAACTGGGGCGCTCCTTCCTGTGGGGCCCCAGCCGCGGCCTCGATATCGGCACGCTTACATTGGCAAGGGTAGACCAACTTCAGATCGATCAAGGTTTCGAGCGCGTGTCGATATTTTTGGATTCGATCTGATTGGCGCATCACCGGCAGAGGCCATGTCAGGCCAAGCCAGTGCAGATCGTCATAGATTTGGTTTTCCCAATGAAGGCGAGAACGCGACTGATCTATATCTTCGATCCGCAAGTGGAATTCTCCACCTGCAGCCTGCGCTTGATCATTGGCCAGAAGTGCAGAATATGCATGGCCCAGATGTAATGGACCTGTCGGAGAAGGCGCAAAGCGCGTTATGAATCTCACGCTTTTTCAACAACGTAGACGTTAGATTTCATGTCCATTCCGGGGAGGTGAGGGCCATATTCACGAAATAACAACCGTGCGCGCCCCATGTCCAGCCAATCGTTGAGACGCGCGGTATAGGCGTGATCGGCCAAGGTATGGTCATTGAAAGAAAAGGCCAGATACCCACCGCGTGGTAACGCATTCATAAGAAGATCAAATGTTTCAGGCGGAGCCGCGCCGGCTCCAATAACCCCTATAGATGTGATGGCAGAGTAAGCACCCGCCTCAATCGGTTCGGGGTTGGTGACGTCAAAGCCTATCAGATTGCGATAGACACCCTTGGCCGCTGCCCCTTTCAGCATATTCGGCGATGGGTCCATGCCGTCGATCACGCGGAAACCGGCCTTGCTCAGCGCAACACCCGAAAGCCCTGTGCCACAGCCATAGTCCAGAACCGGCACTTCGGCATCTGCGATAAATGACCACAATGCGGCGGCAACACGATCCGGGGTGACGTAGCCATGCTCATCGACTTCATCATCATACGAAGCCGCCCAATTCTGATAGTGTTCCTGCGTTTCCTGGGCAGAGTTCAGATTGTATGTGTTTTTCAGAAACTTGTCGCTCATACCTTACATGTTAGGCGCAGGGTAGGCGTGCCGTCCAGTCAACACTGGTTTAACCAGTCTCTCCAGACAGCTTTTGCCCGGTCTGTATACGCCTTGTAGCGATCTTTACGGCCCCGACGACCACCTTTCAGACCATCGACCGGGCGGAATAATCCGAAATTCACGTTCATGGGCTGGAACGTTTTGGCCTCAGCACCGCCGGTAATATGGTGGATCAACGCGCCCATCGCGCTGTCTTGAGGCACTTCGGGCAAGGTCTTGCCCAAAATCTCGGCGGCAGCAAGACGACCAGCCAGCAAGCCCATCGCGGCACTTTCAACATAGCCTTCAACCCCAGTGATCTGGCCCGCAAATCGAATATTGGGCCGGGATTTCAGCCGCATCTGCGCATCTAGCAATGTCGGGGAATTGATGAAGGTATTACGATGAATGCCACCCAACCGCGCAAAGCTGGCGTTTTCCAGCCCTGGGATTTTACGAAAAACATCCGTTTGTGCGCCGTATTTCATCTTGGTCTGAAAACCAACGACGTTGAATAAGGTGCCCAAGGCATTGTCACGCCGCAATTGAACAACAGCGTGTGGCTTTACATCCGGTTGGTGCGGATTGGTCAGACCAACGGGTTTCATCGGTCCGTGACGCAAGGTTTCACGGCCGCGCTCGGCCATTACTTCGATCGGCAGGCAGCCGTCGAAATAACCAGCGGTTTCGCCCTCGTGGAACTCGGTCTTGTCAGCCGCCAGCAGCGCATCAATGAAGGCTTCGTACTGTTCACGATCCATCGGACAATTGAGATAGGCCGTCCGTTCTTCTTCGGTCTCGCCCTTGTCATAGCGCGACTGCATCCATGCTTTGCTCATATCAATGCTGTCGGCGTAGACGATAGGCGCTATGGCGTCGAAAAAGGCTAGTGCTTCGGCACCTGTCTCTGACCGTATGGACTCACTCAAACCGGGTGACGTCAGCGGGCCTGTGGCGAATATCCAGTGGCCCTCACTGGGCAGGCTGATGACCTCCTCGTCAGTGACTGATACGTGTGAATGTGCCTTCAACTTGGCGGTCACAGATTCAGCAAAAGAATCACGGTCAACCGCCAGGGCACCACCTGCTGGTAGGCGGTGGCTATCAGCCGTGGTCATAATCAACCCGTTTGCTGCGCGCATTTCCCAATGCAGCAATCCGACAGCGTTCTGTTCATCATCATCCGAGCGGAAAGAGTTCGAACATACCATCTCGGCCAGATTGCCGGTCTGGTGCGCAAAGGTGCCTACATTAGGTCGCATTTCGTGGATCACAACATCCACGCCCATTTCCGCCGCCTGCCAGGCGGCCTCGGACCCGGCCATGCCGCCGCCCACGATGTGCAACTTATCTGTCATGCGCTGCCAAATAGGGTACTGCAACGTCATACGCAATGCACAGATATCAGCAACTTTAAACGGAGGAGTTTTTGGGGTCGCCGCTGCGGGAATGTCTGCGCCGGTGAGAGAAACCAGCTGGAGGGACCTTCCGCCCACGGCGACCCAAAAGCATATTCAGGCCTTGGCCTTGTCCCAGCATTGCCACAGTGTCGCCCTTTTGAAAAGTGAAAAAATGCGAACAGTGCTGAAAAATGTATGAAATAACAGCGTCACTGATGCCAATTGGGCGGACGTTTCTCTATAAATGCGCTTATGCCTTCCTCGGTATTCCGGTCCATCATATTCTGAGCCATTACTTCGGCAGTGTACGCGTAGGCCTGGTCAACGGGCATGTTAACTTGTTGATAAAAAGCTGTTTTACCGATTTTTACCGCACTGCTAAGCTTTGCCGCCAACTTCTCTGCAAGCGTATCAGTTTCTTCCGCCAGCAGGTTTTCAGGGACAACCCGATTGACCAGACCAAGCTCTGCTGCGCGCTCGGCTGAAATAAAATCACCGGTCGTCAGCATCTCAAACGCCTGTTTACGCGGAATATTCCGGCTGAGTGCCACCATCGGTGTCGAGCAAAACAGGCCGATATTAACGCCATTTACGCCAAACCGTGTACCCTCGGCCGCAATTGCCATGTCACAGGTTGCTACCAACTGACAGCCTGCCGCCGTAGCGATTCCGTGCGTCTGGGCAATAACAGGCTGGGGCAGGGACTGGATAGACAGCATCATCTTTGCGCAGCGGTCGAACAGATCCTGAAAGTAGGAAAGCCCTCGGTCGCTGGCCTGTCGTCCTTGCGTCATCTGTTTCAGATCGTGCCCGGCACAAAACGCTTTTCCTGCCCCTGAAAGAACAACGACACGAATCGAATTATCATCACGCAGTGCATCGAGCTCGGCCTGCAACGCGGCGAGCATTTCGTCACTCAGTGCATTCAAACGCTCAGGCGCATTCATCTTGAGCCGCGCAATAGCGCCTGTGTCGTTACGTTCCAGAATTGCCATCTTGCCCTCCCACTGGCGTTTGGGCCAACTCTAGGCGGGCAGAGCCATGAGGGGAAGCATGTCGTTAGCACTGAGCAAACAAGATTTGACAGAGTATCTGGAAGAAGTATTTCCACAGGTCCACAGCGATTTTGTTGTGGAAGAACTGACCGAGACGTCCATCACGATGCGACTAAGGGTCGAGGACCGACATCTGCGCCCTGGCGGCACCGTATCTGGGCCGTCCATGTTCGGGCTGGCAGATGTTAGCGTTTATGCGATGGTTTTGGCGCGAAAGGGTCGGCAATCGCTGGCGGTAACCACAAACAGTTCGCTGGATTTTCTTCGCAAGCCGGAAGGTGGTGCTGACTTAATTGCCGAATGCAAGTTGCTGAAATTAGGTCGAACATTGGCAGTAGGGGATGTGCTGATTTACTCGGAAGGCTCAGACAAACCGGTTGCACGGGCGAGTATGACGTATTCCATTCCTCCAGAAGGCTCAGCCGCCGCCGCGTTTGGATAAAAAAGGGCCGGGGACAAACCCCGGCCAGGAAGGGGTCCCTTAGATGGGACTGGGGATAATTATTTCATCCAGAAGTAGCGGCTTACTTCTTCATCGGCGCGATGGCGGGTCAGTCCTACATCGCGAAGCAGCCTGTCATCCAGCTTGCCTAAATTGACGCGGCTGCGGCGGCGTTGCTCCCACTGTGTGACAATCGCCGCAAACCGCACGGCCAGCGCGGCGATCAGCGGCAGCCGAGGGCTGTCGTTCAGCAGCAAGAGGGCGGGGTTGTGCATTGCGCGTGTCATCTTGGGTATCCTTTCAAATTGTATTGACACAAAGCTAAGATGTTCGGTACAGTGCGTTGATACATTCAACATTGTATCGAAATCAAAGGAAGAATTGTAATGGATACAATTTGGCCAGAGGCATTACCTAAATCCAAAGGTCCAAAGTACACTCTGGTCGCCGACACGATCCGAAAAGCAATAGATAACAAGACACTGGAGGTTGGAAAGAAACTGCCTCCGGTGCGGGAACTGGCGTATCGATTAAAGATCACACCAGGCACTGTCGCGCGTGCCTATACGATCCTGACCGATGAAGGCTTGCTACAAGCCGAGGTCGGGCGTGGTACATTTGTCGCCCCGCCGCGATCGCCCATTTTGGATGATGTCTGGTCGCGGCAGTTACACCTGAGGGACGATAAATATGAGTCCAACGTTAGCCTGTTCAGCCCACGCCTGCCAGATGTAGGGCAGGTGACCTTAATCCGCGAATGCCTTGAAAAGGTTGCGAAAGGCGATCCGCGGATGTTCATGAACTATCCGACCCGCGATGCTTATCTACCGGTGCGCCAAGTTGTGGCTGACTGGTTATCGGATCTTCCACTTGGTTCATTGAACGCAGATGACATTGTACTGACGCATGGCGGACAAAGTGGTATTTGTGTCGTTTTTCAAACCGTACTGAGGGATCCTAGACCCGTCGTGCTGGTCGAGGATCTGTCGTATGCCGGTTTCCGGCGGGCCGGCGAGTTGATGCGCGCCGAGATTGTTGGGGTAAAGATGGACAAATGGGGAATAAGCCCCGACGCGCTGGATCACATCCTCAGGCAAACCAAGGCGCAGGCGATCTGCGTCTCACCCGAGGTGCAGAACCCTACGGGCGGGCATTCTCCGCTGGAGAGACGCAAAGAGGTGGTCGAGATTGCGCGAAAGTATGAATTGCAGATCATCGAAGATGATTGCTATCGCATGGGTGAGGCACGCGCGCCCAGCTATCGTGCGTTGGCACCTGAGCGGGGCTGGCATGTCTCTTCAATTTCAAAAACGCTGACGCCAGCGCTACGTGTTGGATTCGCGATTGCCCCACGGGAGCGAAGTGTAGATTTGCGCCGATCTGCCGAGTACGGGTACTTTGGGTTGGCCCAACCCTTAGCCGAATTGACGCGGCTATTGTTGGGGCACCCAGAGGCGAGGCAACTGGCACGAGATGTTCGCTCCAAGATGGGAGAATATGTGCGGGTCGCAGTAAACGCCTTGGGCGGCTTTGACCTCAATTGGGATTCAGAGATTCCCTTTGTGTGGCTGCATCTGCCTTCGGGTTGGCGCTCTGCTGCCTTCAGTCGCGCAGCCGAACGTGAAGGTATTCAATTGCGATCTGCCGACGAATTCGCGCTTAGGGACGGCAGGGCACCAAATGCTGTCCGTATTGCAGTGAACGGGCATGTCTCGTTAGCTAAATTCGAAGATGCAATGCTGCGCCTGCGCGCGTTGTTGGATAACCCACCCGAACAAATAAGCGTCTAAGCCTTAATTCAACGGGGTGGGGTCCCCAAAAAAACCGGCCAAATGCCCGATCTTGCCGTCGGCATCGAGGCGGATGAAATCATGCCCCGCGACCATGATCGAACCATTGGGTGAAACCATATGCCAGGTGAAGTGGACGACGTCATGATGTGAGGTGGGGGCGCTTGTCAGTTCAACGCGGCCTTGCGTATCTTTCAAGACTTCTCCGATATGTTCGGATAGCTGATCTCTTCCAGTTACCGCAGCGGTAGGATCGACATAGCGGCCATTGCCAGCAAAACACTGATCAAGCAGTTCCAGTCGTCTATTCGGGTTCGTTTCCTGCCAGGCCGCACCATAAGCGGCAATTACATTGTTTAGTTCTTGCATTGTAGCCTCCGGGGACTGGTTGGTTCTAATAAGCGGGTTACCGTTGCGCATCTTATAGATTTAGATAGTTTGGCAGATGAATCATTGGGGGTAAAATAATACCTATTTTGTAAGTAGTTGTTATTGCTTAGTTTATTCTACCTTGCGTGTATTGACCTGCATCACGAGTAGGTCTAAACCCCATCCATCGAATTCGGGCCGCTCCGCTTGGGGCGGTCTTTCACATCAAACAGGACTATCCTGCCATGAAAACCTTTTCTGCAACACCTGCAGACATCGACAAGAAATGGATCCTGATCGACGCAGAAGGCGTTGTTCTGGGCCGTCTTGCCTCGATCGTCGCCATGCGCCTGCGTGGCAAGCACAAAGCGTCGTTCACACCCAACATGGACATGGGCGACAATGTCATCGTGATCAACGCTGACAAAATCCAGATGACCGGCAAGAAGCGCGAAGAGAACTTCTACTGGCACACTGGCCACCCGGGCGGCATCAAATCGCGCACCAAGCAGCAGATCCTAGAGGGTGCACACCCCGAGCGCGTCGTGACCCAGGCGGTCAAGCGCATGCTGCCGGGCAACCGCCTGGCTCGCCAGCAGATGACCAACCTGCGCGTTTACGCAGGCGCCGAGCATCCCCATGAGGCGCAAGCGCCCGAAGTTCTGGATGTTGCATCCATGAACAAGAAAAACACCCGGAGCTAATGACCGATGGCTGATCAGATCAATACTCTCGAAGAGCTGAGCGCCGTCGCAGGCGTTGAAACCGTGGCCGAAGAAGTCATCGTGCGTGAACCCGTACGTGACGAACTGGGCCGCTCCTATGCCACCGGCAAGCGTAAAGACGCCGTTGCCCGCGTTTGGATCAAGCCGGGTTCCGGCAAGGTCACCGTGAACGGCAAAGATCAGGACAAGTATTTTGCGCGTCCCGTTCTGCAGCTGATCCTGCGCCAACCGTTCCAGGTTGCCGGTGTTGAAGGTGAGTTCGACGTTGTTGCAACCGTCAAAGGCGGTGGCCTGACGGGGCAGGCCGGTGCGGTCAAGCACGGCATCTCGAAAGCGCTGCAACTGTACGATCCGAACCTGCGTGGCGCTCTGAAAGCTGCTGGCTTCCTGACCCGCGACAGCCGCGTTGTGGAACGTAAGAAATACGGTAAGCGCAAAGCGCGTCGTTCGTTCCAGTTCTCCAAGCGCTAACACAGAACGAGCTATAATCTCAATTAAATCAAACGCTCGCATTGATTTGCGGGCGTTTTTTTGTGTTAGCAGGTAGTTAGCATTGTACTGAAGTCATTGACGTTTAAAGTTAGCGAAATTAGCATATTTGCAGCGTATAAAGCATGTATGAAATGGAGTGATTTTGGCGTTTTACGAGAATAGGCAAGAGCATTACGGTGGTGCTTTAGTGCTGTTCCAACGCAATCTCGCTGTTGCCGTTCCCAATTCCAAATCCCATCGTCAACCAACCTGGTACATGCGTCTGAAAATTGCAGGGCGTAAAGGCTATGTGACACGCAGTACAAAATTGACAAAGTATGAAGATGCTTACGCGTTTGCGCACGACGAGTATTTGCGTTTGCAGCAGGCGGCACGATTGGGGCACAGCTTAGACGAATACACCTTTGAACAACACTGGAACGATTGGTACGAGCGGAACGTGCGCAATGGAACTTGGGCAAATGAGCGCGCGCGCTGGCACAAGATGTATTTCAATCGCTACTTCAAAGACTATTTTTCTAACGCAGACAAAAGCCCAAAGTTTCTTAACGAGATAACACCACAGTTTGCACACGGCTACTGGGACTGGCGGAAGGCTTACTGGCAAAGTGAGAAGGCTGAAAAGCTTCGTGACTACAATCCAAAGCGTCGCGGTAGCAAAACGCGAGGAACAGCGAACGCAAAGGCTTCGCCTGCACTAAAGACTTTGCAGATGGAGCAAAGTGCGCTGAATCAAATCTTCTACGACGCGTTTGAACGCGGGCGCATGCAGCAGGTGTTTAAGATGCGTGTTGCAGACAAGGGCAGGGCACCAAACAGAAGAGCGGGTTTTGATACAGGGCGAGAGCATTTGGTTTTGGTGCGCAACTTACGCAGTTACAGAGATTGTGTGGGTAGATTTGCAAGCGAAGGGCTGAATGCATGGCATAAACTGCACCGTTCTCAGCTGTCACACTTCATCATGTTTTTGCTGCACAGCGGATTGCGCGTTGGTGAAGCGCGAGAAATGAAGTGGAGCGATGTGAAGCTTGATGAAGTGGTAGAAGGCGATGAAGAACGCATTGCAGAAGTGCGGGTGAGCAAAGCGACGAAGAAGGGGCAAGCGCGCTTTGTGCAGACACAGCCAAGTGCAAACACAGCGCTTGTGGAGTGGAAAAAAATCTCACCGCATACAAACGCAAACGACTGGATTTGGTTTGGGCAGAAGCACGATGTAGACGGCAAGGTTACGCAAATTGGCGACCTTAACAAAAGCTTTCAGCAATACTTACGCGCAATTGACTTTGATGGCAGGCAAGATGGCTTGCTTTACGATAGGGACGGTGACAGGCGCAGCTTGTATAGCTTGAGACACACATACGCGACGCTGCGCTTGGAGAAGGGCGATGTGAACATATACGACTTGGCGCTGAACATGGGCTGCAAGGTGAAACAGATTGAAACACACTATAGCCATGTAGTTTCAAAGCAGCGCAGGCAGCAGATCACGCGCACTGTAAGAAAAAAGAAAAGCGGCGCTAAGGAAGGCGCTGCTATGCAAGATGATGCATTTTTTTCTGAGGCAATGCGTCGTTACAAAGCAGGTGAGCTGAGTGACGACGTTTTTTTGGCGATAGCGAAGGGAAAAGCTAGTTAGCTGTGCATTTCTTCCAGCAAGTCTTCCCAGTATTTTAGCACAGCGTTTGCTGTGTTCTCAAAATCTACCTTTGTCCCACCGTCATCAATCACTACCACCCCGCGTCCATACTTGCTTACGCCATACACACCTTCACCATACCTACTCTCAATCGCAGTGGTGTCCGTTATGTGTGTTGCTTGCGTTGACGGCGATGAGAGACACACATGCTTAGAAGCGTTTGCTAGGTCGCGCACGTGCTTGAATGCAGGGCACGCGCTTTGAACGTGGCTGTTGAAATCGCGTGCGTTGCTTAAGTCTGCACCCAGCGCGTTCCCATATGTGTGCCACATCCATTCGTGCATGCTAAAGAGTGAGCTAGCTAAGTTGAACGCTGCGGGCAAGCTGGTTGGCTGCGATTTGTACTGCTGCAAGTTGTAAGCAACGACTTGGTCAAAGAACTCTCTTGCTGTTGCTACAGTTGCCATTCTCGCTCCCTGCTTCAAACAAGCTCAATCGCGTTGCGCAGCTTGCTTTCGTTATAGTCAATGTAGCGCTGCGTGGTGCTAATGTCTTTGTGTCGCGCAAGTGCCTGTATCACCCGCACATTGACGCCCTTGTCTGCAAGCTCAGTTAAAAACTGTCTGCGTCCGCTGTGGGAGCTAGCACCTTTAATGCCAGCAAGCGCGTAAAAGCGCCCAAACAAGTTCACAATCGTCTGCGCACTGAATCCGCCACGCTTTGCGCTGAAGAACAATGCTGCGTCTGGTTCGCTGACATGACTAGGGTAGGTTGCTGCATATGAAGCAAGTGCCTTGTTCAACCGTTTGCTCACAAGCACAGTGCCAGCTTCATTGCCCTTTGTCTGCATCGCTGCCAAGTAAACCGTGTCGCGTACGTTACCGCTCTCGTCAAAAACGTCGCCAACTTTCAGTGCTGCAATCTCACATGCACGTAGCCCAGCAAAAAAACTGAATGCAAAAATTGTGCGGTTACGGGTTTTGTAGCGATGAGCGTCAATGACTGCGTAAACGCGCTTCTGTTCTGCAGTTGTCAGTAGTTTTGCTTGTTTCATGTCTCACCTAAATGTGTGCTTATGTCGTAAAACATTGTAATGTCGCACATTTTGCTAAGCGATGAAAAAAGGCAAAGAAGCTAAGTCTTTGTTGTCAAATGCACTTCAGTTAAAATGTTAAACTCTACACGAAAGCTAACATTTTGCTCAAAGCACAATTTCTGCAATCCTGTGTTTGTGCATCAAATAATCGCTCAGCAACCGCTCCACCTCTTCCAGCCCACGCTTGCCTTGCCTGTCGTTGCGCTCGCTTAACCTGGCCCGCGTGTGTGCAAGGCAGTTGATTGCAGCGTCTACACTAAAGTCCTGTCCTGCATGCTTCTGCCAAGCAAACCAGTTCCTGTTTTTCTTGCACCAAGTCTTGCTTAACTCCTCTGCCGTCTCAATCTCGTCAATCTCAACTAGCTTCATGTATGTGTAGTTCATCAATTTCATGTCTGTTTACCTTTGTTCGAAAACTTCGTTTGTTTGTTTATTCGTATTGGAATTTGGCAAAAGTTCAGGATTAGCTGCAAACAGCGTTTACAACTTCCAGCGTCTCCGCCAGCACACATCAGTCCGCATCGCAGTTTTTCAGTGTGGTGCAGTTTGTCCTGCTATTTTTGTTCTGCGCGTTGCAAGCGCGGCTCGCATCAACGCAGTTTCTTTTGTCAGCTCGTTTGTCGCTTGTCGTTTTATTAGACGACGGAATTTGTGCATGGGCTTTGGGTTTGGGGGGAGGAGAGAGAGGTGTGTAGCTGGTAGATACAAAGTATCAGCGCCTAGCTTTTTAAACTCGTGCAAGCCGTAACGTGCAGTGTGTTCTCCGTTCCTAGCTTCTTCAATTACCGTGTGCTCGTAGCCCATCGTAAAGCTGCTTGCTTCATCCCAAACACATCGCGCTGTCTCGCAAAATTGCCCAATATTTGCGCTTGGCTTGGCAACGAAATGATAATGTAAGTTACTACCACTAGTGCCTAGTTGCCTAAAAACAGCGCGCTCAATTCTGTGTCCGTCGTCCACCAAATTGCGCCCTAAGTACGCTCTGTCCAAGCTACTAAAAAACTTCCGCACAATAGCCTCTGCATTGTGCGCACTAATACTGTGCCCGTCCGTAAACTTCAGCGTACCAAAAACTGTAAATTGTTTTGTTGCCAGCCAGCTTGCCAAAGCTTGCTTCTGTTTTTCATTTTTTGCGTAGTTCATTTTTCTTTGTCGTTTGCACAGGTTTTATTGGTGTTTTGGGACTGGCTTCGTTTGATTTGCGCACAAGCCTGCCGCGCTCTTTTTCAGCGTTTGACTGTTTGCCGTTTCTTCTCGCTGTGCGTTTTGCGTCAGTTCCCAGCTCTGTCAGCTTCTGCCGCTTTCCGCTCTTGTCGCGTAGCATTTGACGCAACAGCAGCACCGTCATGTCCATCGCAGTGTCTTGCTCGTCGTCATCAAGCTCTAAGTAGCCAGCAAACAGCAGCTCCAGCTGCCTTCCTATGTTTTCAAGTTGTCCCATGTGTAAAGCCTTCAAGTTATTTATGCTTTGGGGGCAAAGGTTTGAGCGGTGTTGGGGCGCTTTGGAGAAAATTATGTTGAAGCAAGGTGATTTGCTTGCAGGGAAAGGAAGCGAAGGAGAAACAAAGCTGTGGCGCGATGCGTGCTTGAGGGATACTGTGATGAAAAACAGCAACTTAGTGGCGAGCAGCGAATTTTATGTCAGCTTTAGACCGTATCCTTCAATCTTATCGTAACGAAGCAGTAACAGAGCGTGAGAAAGGCACATATTTTGAACGCCTTGCGCTTGCTTACTTGCGCAATGACCCAGTGCAAACGCAGCAGTTTAGCGACGTTTGGACATACAGCGAATGGGCGAAGGAACACGGATGGAGTGGAAAAGACACTGGCATTGACTTGGTAGCAAAACTTGCTGACGAAGACGGTTATGCGGCTGTGCAGTGCAAGTTCTACTCACCCAAGCATCGCGTGCAAAAAGGTGACGTAGACAAGTTTTTAAGCGCTTCATCCAAGTCACCTTTCCTGCGCCGTGTGTTTATTGACACGACGGAAGTTGATTGGAGCGAAAACGCAGAAGACACAATACGCGGTCAAAGCATTCCAGTTGTGCGTATTGGCTTGGATGCGTTGCGTGACAGTGCGATTGACTGGAGTGTTTTTGAAGCAAGCGAAGACATCAAGCTACATGACAAAAAGCAGCTGAGATCACATCAGCAGCAGGCACTTGATGCGGTAAGAAGCGGTTTTGAAGAACACGACAGAGGCAAGCTGATTATGGCTTGCGGTACTGGCAAGACGTTTACGGCTTTGAAAATTGCGGAATCGTTGGCTGGCGAAGGCAAGCGTGTTCTGTTTCTCGTTCCATCACTTGCACTGATTGCGCAGACGGTGCGTGAGTGGACTTTTGACACTGAAACTGAGTTGCGATCGTTTGCCGTGTGTAGTGATGCGCAAGTTGGCAAGCGTAGAAAAGACAACAACGATATAGCTGAAATTGAAGTGCACGAGCTGGAATTTCCAGCCACAACGCAACCAGCGAAACTAGTTGAAAAAGCTGGCGCTGATGATGCTGAACGCATGACGGTTGTCTTTAGCACGTATCAAAGCATTCCCGTTCTCACCGCTGCACAAGAACAAGGTTTGCAGCCGTTTGACCTCATCATTTGCGATGAAGCCCACAGAACAACGGGCGCAACGATTGACGGTGAAGAAGCAAGCAACTTTGTCAAAATACATGACAACGCATACGTGAAAGGCGCCAAGCGCCTTTACATGACCGCAACGCCGCGCATTTTTGGTGAAAATGCACGAACAAAGGCGGCTGATGCTGCTGTTGAGCTTTGCGACATGGACGACGAAGCGCTTTACGGACCAACGTTTTTTACGCGCGGTTTCAGCTGGGCTGTAGAGAACGGGATGCTGACAGATTACAAAGTTATCGTGCTGGCAATGGACGAGACAGTTGTAAGCAGGTCAGTGCAAAGCAGGTTGGCTGAAGATAACGAGCTAAAGCTGGACGACGCGACTAAAATCATTGGTTGTTACAAGGCGCTGCAAAAGCACGGCGATAACCAGGAATTTGCTGTAGATGCTGACCCAATGCGGCGTGCTATCGCGTTTTGCAAAGACATTCGTTCCAGCAAGCTGATTTCACGCGAGTTTGCAGCCGTTGTGGACGAGTACAATGGTGAGAGTGTGCTGGAAGACACGGACAGTGACACACTGACCTGCGAAGTTGAGCATGTTGACGGCACATTTAATGCGAAAACACGTGGCGAGCTTTTGCACTGGCTTGGCGACGATGTTGAACAAAACAATTGCAAAATTCTTAGTAATGCACGCTGCTTGAGTGAGGGAGTTGACGTTCCGTCGCTAGACGCAATTCTATTCCTGCATCCACGCAAATCACAAATTGACGTTGTTCAAAGTGTTGGACGCGTGATGCGCAGGGCGGAAGGTAAAAGGCTAGGCTACGTAATCTTGCCAGTAGTCATTCCAGCTGGCGTAGCTCCAGAAGATGCACTGAATGACAACGAACGTTACAGGGTCGTTTGGCAGATTTTGAACGCGTTGCGTGCACACGACGACAGGTTTGATGCGACGATCAACAAACTTGAACTGAACAACGATACAGGTGGGCAGATAGAAGTGATCGCTGTTGCTGACCAGTTGCCTCAAAAGCAAACAAGCGACGAAGGTGCTGGCATAGGCGAAGGCGGTAGTGAAGACGATGGCGACACAAGTGGAACAACACGCACAGAAGAACAGCTGAACTTTATTTTTGATGAATTTCCAGCAGCTATACGTGCAAAAATCGTGCAGAAATGCGGGCGGCGCACATATTGGGAAAACTGGGCGAAGGACATTGGCAAGATTGCGCAACAGCACATTGAGCGCATCAAGGCAATACTTGAGACGGGCGAAGCAGAGCGCGAGATTTTTGACGAATTTCTTGCTGAGATACGCGATGACTTGAACAGCGCGGTCACAGATGAAGAAGCGATTGAGATGCTTGCGCAGCATCTTATCACCAAACCAGTGTTTGATGCTTTGTTTGAAGACTATGACTTTGCCAGCCTAAATCCTGTTTCCCAAGCCATGCAAAACGTCATTTCTGTGCTTGAGCCACAAAATTTGCAGAAGGAAGCGGAAGAACTTGAAGGCTTTTACGCAAGCGTGAAGCGGCGCGCGAGTGGCATTGATAATGCGGAAGGCAAGCAGAAGATTATTGTTGAGCTGTATGACAAGTTCTTCAAAACTGCATTCCCAAAACTCACAGAGAAACTGGGCATTGTGTACACGCCCGTTGAAGTCGTTGATTTTATCATCAACAGCGTCAATGACATTCTGAAACAAGAGTTTGGGCAAACGCTTGGTAGCAAAGGCGTACACATCATAGATCCGTTTACAGGCACAGGCACGTTTATCACGCGCTTGCTGCAAAGCGGGCTGATTGATGCGGATGAGCTAGAGCACAAGTTTAAGAACGAGATACACGCCAACGAAATTGTACTGCTTGCCTACTACATAGCCGCCGTAAACATTGAGGCCGCATATCACAGTTTGAGCGGCAACGACTACGCGCCGTTTGAGGGCATTTGTCTGACTGACACGTTTGAAATGTACGAAAGCGACGACATGGTTGCTGCGCTGATGGCGGACAATAGTGAGCGGCGTAACAGGCAAAAATCACTTGATATTAAAGTGATAATTGGAAATCCGCCGTACAGTGCGGGTCAAAAAAGCGAAGGCGACAACGCTAAGAACGTTTCGTACGAAGAGCTTGATGCAAGTATAAGAGACAGTTACGCAGCTAGGTCAAAGGCAAAGCTGCAACGCTTTCTGTATGACAGCTACATTAGGGCAATTCGATGGGCGAGTAACAGGCTTGGCGAAGATGGAGGTATTGTTGGATTTATTACGGGCAACGGGTGGTTGGATAAAGCATATGCTGACGGAATGCGTAAGTGCTTAGAGGAAGAATGTAGCAGCATTTATGTTGTTAATTTACGCGGCGACATACGCAAGAACATGTTGAGCAAGGGTGTGGCTAAGGAAGGCGAAAACATTTTTGCACAAGGTAGCATGACTGGCGCAGCAATAACTTTCTTAGTGAAAAATCCATCGCGTGTAACGCCTGCAAGTGTGCACTATTTTGATATTGGGGATGACTTAAAAAGGTCACAAAAGCTTTCGCTACTTAAGTCTTTTGGGAGTGCAAGAAGACTATCAGTTGATGGACACTTTGAGGAAACGCAAACGGATGATGATTTTGACTGGATTAACAAAAGGGACAAAAGTTTTGAAAACCACATAAAAATTGGAAGTAAGGAAAAGGGCGAAACGGAGAAGCTGTTTGAAAATTTTTCGCTAGGTGTTGTTACAAACAGGGATGCATGGTGTTTGAATTCAAGCAAAACAAAGCTTCAATATAACGTCAAAAATCTAATCAACACATACAACAATTGCCTTGTTGATGTTGAAGGTGGAAGCGATGCAGATAAGGAGCACGCAGTAGCATCAAGTGATCCCAGTGAGATTGCTTGGACGCACAATCTAAAAATGGAGCTTAGGAGGGGGCGCGAGCTAAACGAGAGCGATGGTCAATATATTACTTCTGCCTATCGTCCGTTCACAAAGCAATGGCTGTACTACAGCAGAAAGCTAAATGAACGTGTTTATCAAATGCCTCGCATCTTTCCTTCAAGCGATGTGTTGAATCGCACGATAGCAGTAAGCGGAGTAGGTGCGCGTAGCGGTGTGAGTGTTCTTATGTACGGCAGTTTGGCTGACTTGCAGGCAATGGACAATGGTCAAAATTTTCCGCTGCGGCTTTTTGAGGAAGTTGAAGTTGAGACTGATGACCTATTTGCACGTGGTGAAGACGAAACTGGGTACAGAGAAAAGGACGGCATAACTGACTATGGTTTGAAGCACTTTCAAACTGCTTACGGCAACAACACAATAACAAAAGAAGACTTGTTTTACTACGTCTACGGATTGCTTCACAGCGCGGACTACAGAGTGAGATTTGCTGACAACCTAAGCAAGCAGTTGCCGCGCATTCCACCAGTTAACAACGAGGAAGATTTTTGGACGTTTGCTCAGGCTGGGCGCAAGCTAGGCGACTTGCATGTGAGCTATGAGCAAGTTGAAGCATACCCTGTGACTATAGCGGAAGGTGATTTGAGGCTTGCGCAGTATGACGACG
Source organism: Ruegeria sp. O11 (assembly GCF_056535285.1). NCBI lineage: Bacteria > Pseudomonadati > Pseudomonadota > Alphaproteobacteria > Rhodobacterales > Roseobacteraceae > Ruegeria > Ruegeria sp. O11. Next base: position 611,988 of record NZ_JBQERS010000001.1, read on the forward strand.
CAAAGGATTTTTACCGCGTTGAAAAAATGAAATTTTCAGGGAAGCGACCCAATTTGGACAAATCGAAAGTGCACTATAACGCCAACATCACAATGACAGATATTCCGCTTGAAGCTTACGACTACGTTGTAAACGGTAAGAGCGCACTTGAATGGGTGATGGAGCGGCAGTGCGTGAAGACTGACAAGAAGAGCGGCATTGTGAACGACGCGAACGACTACGCGAACGAAACAATGAACAATCCAGCTTATCCGCTTGAGCTTTTCCAGCGCGTTATCAATGTAAGCTTGGAAACGATGAAGATTGTGAACAGCTTGCCAAAGCTAGACATTGACTAGTTGCGGGTATGGCTGCTGGCGACAAGCGCGTAGCAAAGCTGAATGCTGTTTTGGAGCGGCTTAGAGGCGGCAAAAACGTACAAAATCGTCAGCTGCGTGCATTGCTTGGTGAGCAAGTATTTGCAGAGTTTGAAGACGGGTGGCGTATGGCACGTGAGAAGATAGGAATGAGGAACTAAAAAATGCTGGTTTTCATTGATACAAATATCTTCTTAGACCTCTACCGCATGGGTAGTGGGCAGGGAGCGTTGAGGCAGTTGGAGCTTCTCAAACAAGTTAAGGACCACGTCATCACAACCTATCAGGTTGAAATGGAATATAAGAAGCACCGTCAACAAATGGTTATTGATACGCATAATCAGCTGAGGGGAGTTTCCTCTGATCAAAAACAGTTCTCACCGCTTTTGTTGGAGTCGCAGCCAGTTAAAATGATCAAGAAGAACATCAAAGAGATTGAGACCCAGCAAAAGAAGATCAAAGACCGCATGGATAAGATACTTCTCAATCCCACCAACAACGACCCTATTTATCAGCACCTACAGAGAATGTTCAAAGCTAAGTCCAAGCTGAACCTCAACAGGGACAAAGATGTGCGATATACGGTCAGGCGACGAGCGCAAAAACGTTTTTTTCTTGGTTACCCACCACGTAAGCCAGGCGACAATTCAATTGGCGATGCTGTGAATTGGGAATGGATTGTTGAGTGCGCCATGAATGAAAAAACTGATGTGACCATTGTCAGTAGGGACAACGATTTTGGCGTTTCCCACAACAAGAAACGCTACATCAACGACTGGCTCAAACAAGAGTTTAAGGAACGAGTGGGGCGGAAGGATGTCATTCTCACAGATAGAATGATGGATGCACTTGCGCAGCTGAAGGTTAAGGTTTCAGCGAAAGATCGTGAGGACGAGGACGCTTTGGTAGAGTCAGTCAGCTAATGCATGCTAGGCTGGCTCAGTAAGGCTTATTGCCGTGTTCAGCGAAGCTCAATCAGCGCCCACGCACAATTTTCATGTAGTTCTGCTGCCTTTGCCCGCAAAGTTGCGCTGCCTGCTCCGCTGACGCGCTAGATTTCTTCCATCAGTTTTTTGTATGGCGCAAAACTACCGCCCATTCTGCACATCACGTCTAACTGATCTAGTTCGTCAACCAGCGTCTTAATTTGATCTGCAATGTTTTGCTGCACATGCAAATCTATTCTCCTTTTTGCAGTAATTACATCATTGAATGCGAGGCTCGCTCCAAACCAAAACTCTGTATGCTCATCATCACGTTCAACGGGCACTTGGAAAGTTGCAAATAGGTAGTGAGACTTGACTAAGAACTCCGCAAGTTTTGGACCGCTTTCAACGGTTGGCATCAAACACAAATGTATTTCCAGCAAGTCATCTTCTTCATTATGCAGTTGTGGATACGGGGAAAATTGAAATCCAAATAGCTTTTGAGTTAGCGGTTTGAGGTTGCGGTGCAGCGCTATGCTTGTCCAACTTGGCGAGCTTAAGTCGCCAATAAATTGAATGCTCTCTTCTTCAATTTGAATAATTTCATCGTTGCCATTTTCAACAAGCTGCTCATAGTCTTCCCAGCTCACAAAACGTTCTTGTTCATGCAGAGAGTCGAATAGTATAGCTGTGTGGATCAGCTGTTTTGCGACTTTGTTTATCGCTACGGTCGCATTTTCATAAGAACCCAATTTGCTACCCTTCCTGCTCTTCCAAAGTTCTGCCTCACTTACACACACTATCTCAATAAGACCGTAATGCTATGATTTTAGATCGTAAAACGAGATTGAAGGCTGCAGACTTGTGCTGACAACACAAGGAGCAAAACATGACCAATTTGTCCAAACTCACCGTCAAATCCGTTACCCGTGCTAGCAAGCAAGATCCTGTGCAACAACGCAGGCAAAAGCTTGTTGCGGGTATTGAGGAGCAGATGAAAGTTGCTGCGGCTGCGTTGAAGGGTGAAAGCTACGAAACGATGCGCAAGACTTGGGGGACGAACGAGCAGGGCGAAAAGGTGCTTGTAGAAAAACTGCGCAAGGTGCGGGCGTGGTTTTTTGAACAAGACGGTTGCTGGTATGTGCAGTGCAAGTATGGGAACAAAGTGCTGGCGCTGGGGAAGGGCAATGCGGTGTTTGTGAAGACGCTGAAAGATGTGGGCACTGTACTGGAAACTTTGAAGGCAGCTGTTGAGACTGGTGAGCTTGACGAAGCTATTGAAAACATGGTGAAAAACAGGGGTAAGAAGGCGGCGTAGGCGGAATGCTGTAGTTAGCAGTTTGTTAGCAGATTATTTTGGGTACTCGTAATGTATTGATATATAATGTATAAGTAGAACTTACGAATAGCGAAGCGTTAATCGCTACGGATACCGAATTGGAAAGGGCTCGCAACCGCGAGCCCTTTTTCTTTGGTGGGTTTATTCTTCGTAAACCAGTTTCCAAGCACCATTCTCAACGACGCTGACAAAGACAGTATCAGCACCCTGATGGTCATCCGGCCCATAGGTGATCTGGTTGCCGACCAGTTCATCCATGTAATCCAGCGATTCCATTGCGGCGATGAAACTTTCGTGGGTCAGATCAGGCCCTGCGGCCTCAAGCGCTTTGACCATCATTTCGGCGGCTGAATAGCCAAGCATTGAGAAACCGACAGGATCTTCACCTGTGGCCGCTTTGTATTCCGCGATAAACGCCGCCGGGGCAGGTTCTTCCGCGCGTGCCCAGAGGTCCAGCCAAGACGCCGCGGCATAAAATCCGTCCGTGACGCCACCGGGCACCTGTGCGACCACGGTCAAGAAGCTGGCCGAGGTTCCGAGGAATTTCATGTCGGTCAGGCCCATCTTTTTGGCCGTTCCAACAACGGTGATCGCCTGACGTACGCCGAGGGCCATCGTGACGATATCGCAACCCTCTTCCTTAAGCTTGCTTAGGGAACCGACGAAGTCCGTCTCGTCAGGCTTATGGGTGGTCTCTGCACCAAACGAAATACCAGCTTCTTCAGCTCCGGCTTTGCTGCCTTCCAGGATTTCCTCGCCGAAATCCGTGGGTAGATACATTGTGCAGACGGTTTGCGATCCGAATTCACCGTTTAGATATTTCACTCCAATCCGCGCCTGGTCGTAATAGGTCGAGAACGAGGTGAACTTGTTCTTCATTGGCTCTTGCAGCATCTGCCGCGCGGCGGTCAGAGGAGCGACGTTGGGAATACCTTTCGGGTCCAGCAGTTTGAACCCGGCAACATTCATCGGTGTGCCCAGCGACTGCAACATAGCAAACACCTTGTCGCGGTTCAGAAGCTTGTTATAGCCCTGCATCGCGCGTGGCATCTGATAGCCATTATCCTCGACCACAAAGCGAATCTTGCGCCCGTGAACGCCGCCCTCGGCGTTGACCCGATCAAAGACTACATTCGCGCCCTTGGTGGCCGGCACTCCCACGGCAGCGAAGATGCCACTGAGGTCGTTAACAGAGCCAATGACGATCTCATCATCGCTCACACCCTGGGTTTGCGCCCAGCCTATTGTGGCGGATGCAGTTAATGCCGTGGCTGCAGCAAACCCCTTAATCAGTTGTTTCATATTTCTCCTCCCTGTTGGGTCGTCCCTTAACTAATTGTACATATCTTCAATGAGATGTGCGTGTTTCTTTTCCACAAGACCACGCTTGAGTTTCATCGTCGCAGTCAGCTCTTCATCCTCTGCAGTCAGCAACACATCGATCAAACGAAAATCCTTGATCTGTTCGACCCTTGCAAACTCTTTGTTTACGGCTTTGATCTCTGCACCAATCAGTTCGGTGACTTCCGATGCCGCACAGAGGGATGCAAAATTCGAGAAGGGGATCTTACGCTCTTGCGCGAATTTCTCGACATTCTCCTGATCGATCATGATCAGCGCAGTTAAATACTTACGCCTGTCCCCGATGATTACCGCGTCCGAGATGTACTGACTGAACTTCAATCCACTCTCGATCTCGGCGGGCGTGATGTTCTTGCCGCCTGCAGTGATGATGATGTCCTTGAGGCGACCTGTGATGGTGACAAAGCCATCCTCGTCGATATGCCCCATATCCCCGGTGCGCAGCCAGCCGTCGCAGGTGAAGCTTTCAGCTGTCTTGGCATTATTGCGCCAGTAGCCCTGAAAAATGTTCAGACCTTTAACCTGAATTTCCCCATCATCCGAAATACGCATATCGTTGCCGGGCACTGGCATTCCAATGGTGCCGATCTTGTTGACCCCAAGCGTGTTCAACGCCGCTATGCCGGCAGTCTCGGTCATCCCGAACCCTTCGACAATTGGTACGCCGATGGCCCAATACCATTTAAGCAGATCGGGAGAGATCGGCGCTGCGCCGGAGCCACCCCGACGAAGCCGGTCTAGGCCCAGCATCCGTCGGAGGTTGCGCAATACCAGCCGATCCCAGAACCAGAACCGCATGGCGACCGGCGAGGGCACAGGCTTGCCCGTAAGGATGTAATCAGCCCGTGCCGTGCCCGCCTTGAGCGCCTGCACAAAGGCGAAACGCCCGGTCGGCGTGGCTTCTTTCGCCATGAACATGACCTGCGAGTAGATTTTCTCCCACACGCGTGGAACGGCGGTAAAGGTGGCGGGAGAGACTTCTTGCAGGTTGGCGAATACCGTTTCGGGGCTTTCGGCGAAATTCACGGTGCTTTTCATCGCCAGTGGGTAATAGATCGACACATCGCGCTCGAGGATATGACAGAGCGGTAGAAAACACAGCTGTTCGTCGGTCGACTGAGAAGGCAGGGAATGGGCGCCAGCTTCGATCGCCGCCATGATGTTTTCATGGCTTAGCATGGCGCCCTTAGGATTGCCGGTGGTGCCCGAAGTATAGATGAGCAAGGCAGTGTCTTGTGGCGTGGCCGCAGCGATCTCCGATTCGAATGCGCCAGGTTCTTCGGCCTCAGCCTGCCGCCCGAGAGCGTACAAGTCCCCAATCATCATACAACGCGGATGGTCGAGATCGTGCAGGCCTTCGTCTTCAAGGATAATGACCTTGAGCAAATCAGGAAGTTGCTCTTCTACCTCGAGGAACTTGTCCAACTGCTCTTCATCTTCAACGATCAGAAACCGGCTGCCACTGTCGTTGATCAGATATTTCAGCTGAGCAGCTGAATCCGTGGTGTAGACGCCAGAGGCGATCCCTCCGACGCATTGGATGCCCATATCGAACCATGCCCACTCCTTACGGTCTTCGGACAGGATTGACACAACTTCGCCACGTTGCAGGCCCAACTTGCGCAGGGCCAGCCCGATCCATCTGGCGTGCTGCCAGTAGTCGGCCCATGAATAGGATTTCCAGATGCCGAAATCCTTTTCACGATGCGCTGTGCGTGATCCCAACTCGGCACAACGTTTTTGGAACAGCTCGCAAATCGTCACGCAACCATCGACCCGCAGCGGGCGCTGCCCGGGCGTCGCGTTGAACTGCACGCCGTTGATCGTGATCTGAGGGGGCAGGGGGCTTGCGTCCATCCGGCTCACCTCCACGTCTTCTTGCGTTTCCAACGGCGGTTCTCCCGCGCGCCTTCTTCCTGAACGCCCAAATAGAAGTTCTGGATGTCTTCGGATTGCAGCAATACATCGGCGGCACCATCCATGACGATCCGCCCGATCTCCATAACATAGCCATGATGGGCAAGTTCCAAGGCGGCATTGGCGTTCTGTTCAACCAGCATCATCGTCATTTTCTGCTCGTCATTGAGGCGCTTGAGGATGCCAAAAATCTCTTGAACAAGCAGCGGCGAAAGGCCCAGCGAGGGCTCGTCCAGCAGCATGATACGGGGGTTGGCCATCAAACCGCGCCCGATTGCCAGCATCTGCTGTTGCCCGCCAGACAAGGTGCCGGCCTCTTGACCCCGGCGTTCTTTCAGAACGGGAAAGTAGGAAAAGACCAGATCGCGATCGTGATCGATCTGACCTTTGTCTGACAGGGTATACGCGCCAAGGCTCAGATTCTCATCGACGGTCAGTAGCGGAAAAACCTCACGTCCTTCAGGCACATGTACGATGCCTTTTTGAACAACCTTGTGAGGTTCGGAGCCTTGTATTTGCTGGCCGTCAAATGTGATCGTGCCTTTTTCGGGGTCCATCACGCCCGAGACGGTTTTCATTAGTGTCGTCTTGCCTGCACCATTCGCGCCAAGGATCGAGACGATCTGCCCTGCATGCACGTCGAGCGAAACGCCGCGAATGGCCATGATCGGGCCATAGAAGCTTTCGATATTGCGGATTCTGAGAATTGGCTCATTCATGAGGTTTTCCCCAGATAAGCCTCGACCACGGCTGGATGCGATTGAACCTCAGCAGGGGTCCCTAGCGCAAGTTTCGCTCCGTCCGCCATCGCCAGCACCCGGTCGGAAACGCCCGAGACCAGTCCCATGTCATGTTCCACCATCAGCACGGTGATCCCCATCTGCCGCCGGATATCATCGATCCACCAGCGCATATCGGTGGTCTCTTCAACCGACAGGCCCGAGGCGGGTTCGTCCAGTAGTAGGAGTTTTGGATCGGTGGCCAGCGCGCGCGCGACCTCTACCACCTTGCGTACACCGTAGGGCAGGCCCGAAATCATCTTGTCGCGGAATGCCTGAAGGTCGAGGAAGTCGATGATCTCTTCTACCTTTTCACGGTTTTCAATCTCTTGTTTGCGCGCAGCGGGCGTAAACAAAATTTCCGAAAACAGGTTGGTTTTGCGGTGCCGGTGGCGCCCGACCAGAAGGTTCTGTAGAACGGTCGCGTGTTCGAACAGTTCAATGTTCTGGAATGTACGTGCCACACCATAGGCCGCTACGGCCGAAGGTTTCACGCGCAGCAAGTCGTGCCCATCGAACCGGATCGCCCCCGCATAAGGATCGTAAAATCGTGAGATCAGATTGAAGACAGTAGATTTTCCAGCCCCGTTCGGACCAACGATTGCAAAAACCTCGCCCTCCTGAACATCAAATGACAAATTATCGACTGCAGTCAGACCGCCGAATTTCAGGGTGACGCTTTCAAACTCCAGCAAGCTCATCTCAGACGCTCCGTCTTGAGATACGATTTTTGCCGTTTGAACATGTCCTTGCGGTAGAAGGGGAACAGCTCGAACCAAGTGCGGATTTTCAGCCATCGGCCATAGAGGCCCATTGGTTCAAACAGGATGAAGGCGATCAAGATCATGCCGAATACGCCGAACTCCAAGCCCGGAATGGCAACGGTGTTGCCGCCAAATAAGGCTGCTACATATTCTTTCGAGATCGATAGGAACTGCGGCAGGAAACCGATCACGATTGCACCCAGAAACGCGCCATGGATAGAACCCAATCCGCCGATCACGATCATCATCAGCAATTGGATCGAAATGACGACACTGAAAGTCTCGTTATTGAACGCTCCCGCAAACATTCCCATCAGTGCGCCTGCCAGCCCGGTGACCGCACAGGAGAGGGCAAATGAGATCGATTTGGTGCGCGCGATATCCACGCCCATCGCCTGCGCTGAGACCTCCGAGTCTCGTACGGCGATGAAGCTGCGACCCAAGGGCGCGCGCAATAGGTTGATATAGCCCAGTGTCACGACAACCGCGACGGCCAGCACCAGCCAGAAGAACGGGGCCGGGGTGGCCCAACGATCAACCAGATGACCAAAGATTTCCACACCACCCAAATATTTGCCCGCGACACCTCCGGTGATGGGCTCGGCCAGAACGATGATATCGTCCATGAGGACGGACAAGGCTAGAGTGAAGATCGCGAGATAGATGCCGTGCAAGCGCAGGGCAGGGATGGCAACCGTTGCACCAACGATACCGGTCAACAAGCCCGCCACAGGGAAAGCCAGTAGAAAAGGTACGCCCGCTTCTATGAGCACAACATTTGCATAGCATCCGACGGCCAGAAAGGCGGCGTGGCCGAGGCTGGCTTGTCCAGTATGACCTGTCAGGATCATCAGGCCGAGCCCGGCTATTGCCCAGATCAGCACATTGGTCAGTTCACCCAGATAGAAATCATCCAGCCACCAGGGCGCAGCGGTAACGATCGCCAAAAGGATAAGATAGAGGCTAAGCTGATAGCCATCCTTCCAAGGGCGAATGTCCTGCATATAGCTTGTTTTGAAAACAACCCGCATAGCGCTCAGACCTTCTTGACCCGCACCTGGCTGAACAGCCCGTGCGGTCGAAAGATCAGCACCGCCAGCAAGAGCGCATATGGTGCGATCTGGCTGTATCCGGCGGCGACATAACGGCTGGCAAAAGGTTCGATCACTCCGACAATCAGCCCTCCGGCCAATGCACCCGGAAGGCTGCCGAACCCTCCGATCACTGCGGCCGCAAAGGCTTTGATTCCCAGCAATCCGGTCGTGGGATCAACCGAGCTTTTGGCGGCGAATAATATTCCGGCGATTCCGGCAACGACTCCTGCCAAGGCCCAGATAAACCCCTGAACGCGCTTGACCGGGATGCCCATGTAATAGGCCGCCAACTGGTTCTGAGACGCACCTTGCATGGCAAGCCCCAACTTGGTCTTGCTGAAAAACACATAAAGGCCCCAGGTGAGTAGGATAGTGACGACGATAACGGCCACATCTTCCATGCCTAGAACCAGTCCACCAAACCGGATTTCCTTCCCGGCCAGAGGATTCTGCAGCGTTTGTGGCTCGTGCCCCCAGATCAGACCGGCGGCAAACCGGATCACAAAGCCCAAAGCGATGGTCAGGATCACGACCGCGGTTTGGCTTTCGCCAAACAGGCGACGGATGATCAGCCGATCAATCAGATATCCCAACGCCCCCATAATCATCAGTGAGATTGGCAATGCCAGCCAGAAGGGCAGACCCATATATTCAGTATTCGTAAGGCCGATAGTGACAAACGCACCCAGCATCATGAAATCGCCCTGCGCGAAATTCACCGCCTCGGTCGCTTTGTAAATCAGAACAAAGCCCAGAGCGATCAGGCCGTAAACGCAGCCATTCGCCAGCCCGCTGATCAGCAGCTGTGCGTTATCCAATCTCACCCTCCCTCAGCCGGTTATGTCCGGCGCTTTGTTCTACTATGGCGTGATAATCACCTTGCCGTCACTCTTTTTTAGAGCGTCTGCCAGATTTGGCAGCACTTCTCGCAACGAAAGCCTTGCGGTAACATCTGTGTGCCAGCGTCCGTCCGCAAATCGTGCCTGTACTTCGCCGACAACGCGCATTTGATCAGCCGGGGGCGTGTCCATCATCCAGCGGGTCAACCAAAACCCTTCGATCCGTTTGCTCATAAAGATCAACTGTCCCATCTGGGTCAGCTTTGGCAATTCAGAGCTGAGCTTGCCGTAACACACCCAGCGTGCGCCATTGGGCATGGCACAAAACACTTGCTCGGACAGTTGGTCTGCAACGGCATCAAGGAACACACGAGGTTTTAGGTTTTTGCTGATAGTCGCGAACTGCGTGGCTGCATCAGCGCCACCAGTTACCACCACCTCTGCAGCGCCGAGGGCCTTTAGCGGGTCAACCGTCTCAGCTCGTCGCACCAATGCGATTGGTTTCAACCCAAGGTCCCGCCCAAGGCTGCACATCAATTTTCCGAGTTGGCTGGTCGCAGCGGATACCACAAAGGCCTCACCTGCATTCTTCGCGATATCCACCATCGCCATAGCTGTCAGAGGGTTAACAATCTGCGCAGCACCGTCTTCGTCTGAGATATCGGGCCGCAAAGGGATGCACATCTGAGATTGCGTGACGACATATTCGGCCCATGCACCTGAGCCTGCTGCAACAAACGCCACCCGCTGATCCTGCAGGGCTTCAGCGCCGGCTCCTGTGGCGACAACGTCCCCGCATCCTTCGAAACCTGCAGCAGCACCTTTGACCCGAGGCTGACCGTATTCGCCTTTGATAAAATGGATATCAGATGGGTTAACCGAGGCAGTTCGCAATCTGATCAACACCTGACCCGGCCCGGGAACGGGCAAGGGCAGATTAGCTTCGGCCAACCAATCCGATGCCTTTTCCAAAGTGGGTCCGGTGGCAGTACCGGAATAGCCGTCATGTGTTTGAACAATGGCAATCATGGAGTCGGGCAGAGCGGTCATTTTACAATCCTTTTGGAAAGGAAGTTCAACACAATGTGGAAACTACTTCAACGTAACACTCTGACAAACATCTAAAATTGTATTTCCCAGTGTTGCAGAACTAAGCGTTCTTGGGTTTGCTGCATTACTTTGCACGATCGCAACACTAAGGAATCAAAGTACCCAAGCTTAGCTGAACCAGCCCCAACCGGGCTGGTTCAAAGAGCCGTACTACTGCGTCAGCAAGTTGCGCAGGTCTTGTATTTTGGCGACGATCAGCTCGGGCGATGCTTTAATTTCGTCGAGAATCGTAAGAGCTTTGGATTTAACATCCTCAGTTAGAGTGCTGTCCTGGATCGATGTGACCATGGCGTCATAGTCAAAATTCTGTGCAGTCAGCATCCCCTGTTGAACCCAGGAATTAAACAGCTCTTGCCCCTGCGCCGTGAGCGCAGCAACTTGCTCTCCGGCGTCGGAAGCTGCATCGCTGGCTTGTTCTGCGACAGATGACGCCGCTTCACTTGCCTGATCTGCAACCGAAGACGCTTGCTCGGTCGCCGCTTCAACCGCATCGCTCGCAGCCTCTTGAATGGCTGTGGCTGCCTCGCCAACAGCGTCGGATGCGTCCTCGGCAGCCGATTGAAGCTGTTCGGCCGGTGTTGGTTCAGGTTTTGTGGCGAAATAGTATGCCCCTCCGCCAATGATGGCGATGGCAACAATTAACAATAGACGCGACATAGGGGGTCTCCTTCAAATAATGTGTCGCCGACATGGGTTGAATTTACCCTAGCGCCAAGGGGAAAACCCGTGAATCTGCAGCACATTCCGGGTTTGAGCTACACTGTGCTGATAGGCATGGTATCCGGTGGCAACATCATGCCGTATTCGGTCGATTGATCAGATAAAAACATGTTTCGGAAGTTTGTGGTGGAAACTCAAGCGTCCAACTAGGCTCAGGACTCATAGCCAATAAATAACGAGCGCGGCGAGCGCGATTGCGGACAGAAAGACCTTCGGGCATCTGTCGCATCTTGTTGCAACTCGCCGCCAGTCCTTCAGCCTGCCGAACATGATCTCGATCCGGTTACGTCGTTTGTATCGTCGCTTGTCGTATCGAACTGCCGTCTTGCGTGGCTTTCGACCGGGGATACAGCCGCGTATCCCTTTGTCTTTCAATGCTTCTTTGAACCAATCAGCGTCATAGCCTCGATCACCCAGCAGCCAATCGACCTTTGGTAGACTGGAAACGAGAGCTCAAGCGCCGATGTAATCAACTGACCTGACCGGCGGTTATGAAGAAGTTCAACGGTCATCCAGTGCTGTCACAGATCGCGTGAAGCTAGGTGTTCATCCCGCCCCTTGTCCGCCCGATCAGACGGCTACGTCCCCTTTTTTCACCGCAAGGCTCGACGCCGTGCGATGGGCTTTGAGATAGGTTGCGTCGATCATGACTGTATTCTTTTCACCTTGATCTGCGGCCAAACCAATCAACATCTCAGCAAAGATACCCTTATCGCTCCATCGCTTCCAACGATTGTACAATGTCTTGTGCGGCCCGTATTCTTTGGGTGCGTCGCGCCACCTTAACCCATTGCGATTGATGAAGATAATCCCGCTCAGCACACGCTTATCGTCAACACGGGGCTTGCCATGGGACTTCGGAAAGAAAGGTGCAAGCCGCGCCATCTGCGCGTCGCTCAACCAGAATAGACCACATATGTTCACCGCTCGTTTTTCGACCCGTGAATCACGCAACCAAACGGAATTCAATGGCTCCTGAGCCTAACAATTTCAGTTGGCGAAATAATCTGTCCAAGTAGGTTAATATACTGACATCGGGCTTGTCGTTCCTCTAACGACACATTCGAGTTCGCAACAGATTTTAAAAGGCTCTGGATGTTCTGAGGTAATGTAGTCGGTGAACCTCTCGCCAGCGAGTTTGCCGATGTTTTCTGCCGGGATGCGAATGGTTGTGAGGCCCGGCTCAACATCCGCTGATCCTTTGAAATCTCCGATGCCGATGATCGACAGGTCATCGGGGACCTTCAATCCAAGACTTTGGGCTGCAAACAATGCGCCTTGCGCAATGACGTCATTGCCGCAAAGCAGAGCCGTAGGACGAGAGTGCTTCGTCAAGAGGGTCAGGGCTGCTTGCTTAGCTTGCGACACACTATATGGGGCTTCAGACTCATGTTCACTCGGAACGGAAATACCCATTTCGTTAAGCGCTGTATGCACGGCAGATATCCGATGTTGGGCGCGGTCATTACCATTGGTTTGGGGAAATATCAGCCCAATGTCACGGTGCCCCAAGCCCAGTAGATGTTCCGTCGCAAGACGCCCGGCCAGCCGATTGTCGGCCCCCACACACGGAAGGATGGATTCTTCCGAAAAATTCCATAGAGCGAGCGCGGGTATTTTCTGCTGTTCGATCAGTCGGGCGGTGGCGTCAGAATGTTCCAATCCAACCAGCGCTACTCCGTCGACACGATGTTCAAGAAATTTTCGGACCATCGCGTATTCCCGATCGAGGTCATATCCATGCGACGCCAGCAACAGGCTGAATCCGGCATTGTCGATTGAGTCCGAGAAGGCCTGAATCACTTCGGCAAAAATGGCGTGGTTGATCGTGGGGACGACCAGGCCGATGGTGCCGGAACGTTTGCCATGCATCGTCTGCGCCGCACGGTTTCGGATATACCCCAACTTTTTCACCGCCCGATTGATCTTTTTCCGAGTCGCGGGGTTGACCAAATTCGGGTGATTGAACGTGCGCGACACTGTTGACGGTGACACTTTTGCGGCCTTTGCGACCGCTACAATATCCACCTTACCCTTTTGAAAGTTAGACATAATATTCTCTCACTTGATCGAATTTATGAAAACATTTGCAATACTATTTTCATCGCCTACCCTGATTTGTCAACAAAAGTAAAAGTGTGAACCGATGGGTTGGGAGGCCCTGAATGGACTTCATTTATTACTTCGGAGACGTATTCACGCCGCTGTCCTTTATGCTGCTGTTGGGCGGCACGATTGGGGGGCTTATCCTGGGCGCGACGCCGGGCTTGTCGCCAACAATGGCAGTCGCACTATTGATCCCTTTCACCTTTCAGCTGGAGGCTGCGCAGGGCCTGATCCTGCTGGGTGCCGCCTACACTTCAACAGTCGCAGGTGGTGCAGTCAGCGCCATCTTGCTCAAGATTCCCGGTGCGCCAGCAAATATCGCAACGACCTTGGACGGGCATACCATGGCCAAACAGGGTCAGGGTGCGCGGGCGCTGCAATTGTCGTTTCTAGCCTCGGCCGTGGGCGGTATTTTTGGCGTGCTTTTACTGATCTTTCTGACCCCGGTGTTGGCGAAGTGGGCTTTGGCTTTCGGGCCGTCACATCTGTTCTGGCTGGCTATTTTGGGCGTAACAGTAATCGGGACGCTGGATTCCGCCTCGGTGGTCAAAGGTCTGCTCTCAGGCTGTATCGGGTTGTGGCTGGCCACAATTGGCTTTGACGATATCATGGGTGCGCAGCGCTTCATCTTTCACCCTGCGTTGGGCGGCGGCATCAATATCATCGCTGCGCTGATTGGCCTGTTCGCGATACCGCAGGTGCTGACAATGTTCGCCAAGGGTCGCCACAACACCGGTGCTGAAGTCATCGAGGTGCAACGGCATTCTATCCTCGAAGCCTTCCGCGAACTCTTTAGCCGCACACGCGCGTTGAGCATCGGAACGATGACCGGCTCGATCATCGGCCTGATCCCCGGCGTCGGAGGGCAGATCGCCGGGCTCGTCGCTTATGACCAGACCAAAAAGTTCTCGTCTGAAAAAGACAAGTTCGGCACAGGACATTCCGAAGGCGTAATCGCCGCAGAGTCTGCCAATAACGCGATGGTGGGCCCGTCTCTGGTGCCGCTGCTGACCCTGTCGATCCCAGGTAGCCCAACGGCTGCTGTTTTGCTGGGCGGATTGCTGATCCATGGGATTTTCCCAGGTTCGGATCTGTTTGACAACCATCCCGACGTGGCTTGGACTTTCATTAACTCGATGCTGATCGGGCAGGTCTTGATGTGCATCTTTGGCCTCTATGTCGCCGGTCTCGCAGCGCGTGTAGCCCAAGTCCCGCAATCGGTTATGGCAGCCATCGTTCTGGCACTGTCTGTATTCGGGGCCTATTCGGTGCAGGGGTCGATGGGCGATGTTTATGTCATGGCCTGTCTTGGCATCGGCATGTTCTTTCTGGAACGTTTCGGATTCTCTGCCGCACCGCTGGTGCTGGGTCTGATCCTTGGCCCCATCGCCGAAGCCAACTTTATTCAAGGCGGGATGATCGCCGACGCGACCGTCGGCAAGGCTTCGTATTTCCTGACCGGTGGACTGAACCTGTTGCTGATTGCAGTGGTGCTGGCCTCAATCGCTTACTCAGTCTGGATGGAACTGCGCCACCGTCGCTACACCACGAAAGAGGAGGCGCAGGCATGAACCGCTCGCAACACGTATTCGGGTCGGGTCTGGTCTTTGCCGTGGGTCTATGGGTGACCTGGGTCAGCTATACCCAGCAACCGGCCGAGGCATTCCTATTCCCGCGTCTTATCGCATCAGTTTTCGTGGTTCTGGCCGGATGGACATTTGGCAAAGCGGTAATGGGCTTGTCCAAGGTCGGGAATGGCGTAACACGCACGATGTTCCTGAACATGTTGCCGGGTTTGATCATTACACTGATCTACGTGTTCTGGGCGGCCAAGTCGTTGGGCTTCTACACAGCGACGGCCATCGCATTTTTCGTTCTGCTGTCGATTTATGATCCAGCCCCACATTCCGAAACCAAAACCTGGGTTAAGCGCGGCGTCATCACGGCAGTCTTTTTGGCGGTGATGTACGGGCTCTTCGCCATGCTTCTGAACGTCTACACACCAAGAGAGATTCTGTTCTAACCGCGCAGGGCGCGGGGAACTAAATTAGGGAGGAAACGCAAATGAGACGAATGATTGCAGGGGCCGCATTGGCCTTCATGAGCCTGACAGGAGCCGCAGTGGCAGAGGAGTACCCCGAACGGCCGATCATGATGATGGTCAGTTACGGCGCGGGAGGCGCGACCGACTTTCAGGCGCGCATTGTCACCATGACATCCGGTAATGAAGACGCGCTTGGAATGCCCATTGCCATTATCAACAAACCCGGGGCAGGTGGCCGTGTGGGCTGGAACTGGTTTGCCACCCAGGCTGATCCGGATGGCTACACTCTGGCAGCCTACAACGTCCCCCATTTTATCGCTCAGTCGATCAAAGGCGGGGTGGAATATTCGACCGACAGCTTTGAACCCATCGCGAACTGGGGCGCTGATCCGGCTGTATTTGTCGTTGGCGCGGACAGTGAGTTTAACTCGATGGAGGATGTTGTCGCCTTTGCCAAGGAAAACCCAGGCAAGCTGACCGTTTCCGGCGCGGGTCTTTTTGTGGGTCACCACATTGCAGCCTTGCAGATCGACAAGGCAGCGGGAACCAAGATGGCCTACATCCCGACCAAAGGTGGCGGGGCCGCGGCCATGAAAGCCGTGATCGCCGGTGAAGTGTTGGGTGGTATCAACAACCTGTCGGATGCGTTCCGCGCGCAGGAAGCGGGCAACGTCAAAATTCTGGGTGTTGCTGACCTCGAGCGTAACGCATTCCTGCCCGACGTGCCGACGATGATGGAACAGGGATTGGACGTCGACAACTCGTCGGTCAATTTCCGAGGCGTGATGGTGCCCAAAGGCACTCCACCCGAGGTTATCGAGAAACTCTCGGCAACAGTGCCCGAGATGTTTGCCAATTCCCGCGTTGCCAAAAAGATGGAGGCCGGCGGTTCACCTATGCACATCATGACACGTGATGAAGTGATCGAGATGTGGGCTCAGCGTCAGCAGACACTGAACGAGTTGCTTGCCGGCCTCTAAGCCGGACGGACGCAGCGGGGCGGAGCTGGTCCGCCCCGAACAATATATCGAGGACCAAGATGAACGCTCAGGACGGGATTTCGCCGGAAATAGCCGAAGTAGATCGTATCGTAGCTCAAGCGCGCAAGGCGCAGAGGGATTTCGAAGCTGGTGGAAGTCAGTCGCTATACGACAAAGCGGCACTGGCAGCGGGATGGGCCATAATGGAACCAACGCGCAATCGGACGCTGGCGGAAACTGCGGTTGAAACCACCGGTCTGGGCAACGTGTCGGACAAGATCACCAAGAACCATCGGAAGACACTCGGCCTGCTGCGCGATATTGCCGACGTGAAAACCCACGGCGTCATCAGTGACGACCCGAAAACAGGTATTACCGAAATTGCGCGTCCAATCGGCGTGATCGGCGCGGTTGTACCCTCGACCAACCCTGCCGCAACGCCCGCGAACAACATCATCAATGCTCTCAAAGGCGGTAATTCTATCGTGGTGGCTCCGTCGCCAAAAGGCGTCGCGTCCTGCGAAATGTTGGTTGACTACATCCATTCCGAATTCCACAAGCTGGGGCTGGATCGCGATCTGGTTCAGATGATCCCCGCGCCCGGATCCAAGGCCAAGACACAACGGTTGATGGAAACTGTTGATCGCGTGATTTGCACTGGCAGCCAGAACAATGTCCACCGCGCGCAATCCTGTGGAACGCCAGCCGTGGCGGTTGGCGCCGGCAATGTGACCGTGATTGTGGACGAGACCGCTGATTTGCAGGCAGCGGCAGCTAAAATCACGGCTTCAAAATGTTTCGACAACGCGACGTCCTGCTCTTCTGAAAACGCACTGGTCGTGGTGGACGCAGTCTATGACGCGTTCGTGGCTGCAATGGCTGCCGAGGGCGGTGCCTTGGTGCCGTCCTCTAAGGCAAGTGACATCGTGGCGCGACTTTGGCCCGATGGCCATCTCAACCGATCGGCTATAGCGCAGGACGCCGACAAAATGCTCGAAGCCTTGGGGATGGCGGGCAAAGTACCTGAGGGGACTAGATATCTGGCGGTGGAGACTGATGGAATCGGCCCGGATCATCCTTTGTCAGGCGAAAAGCTCAGTCGGGTCCTAGCTCTCTATCATGCTGCAGATTTTGAGGCGGCCAAGGCCATAGCGTCGAGCATTTTGGTGCATCAGGGGGCCGGGCATTCGGTTGGCATACATACTGGCGACGACGAGCGTGCGATTGGATTGGGTAATGATTTGCCAACCTGTCGGGTCATCGTAAATCAGCCGCACACCTTTGCCACTGGCGGCAGTTTCACCAATGGAATGCCTTTTTCCCTTTCGATGGGCTGCGGTAGCTGGGGCGGCAATTCAATCGACACCAACCTGCATTGGCGGCATTTCGTGCAGACCACCAAGATCGTTCGAGAAACATCCCCGCGTGAACCCGAGCTGGAAGAGATCTTCGGTGACTACTGGTCGGAGGCCGGACAATGATGGAACCGCCCAAGGGAACTGTTCGCGAATGGTTAGACTACAGGGCAAGCCAGGGAGGAACCGGTTTTGTTTTCCCGGATGGGGCACCGGAGCTGAGTTGGAGTGAGTTGCGCGAAACGGCCCACCGCATCGCAGTTATGTTAACCGGCATGGGTGTGGAGAAAGGAGAAAGCGTGGCGATCCTGTACCCTAACTGCCGTGAAGCGCTAGAGATCCTTTTCGGCGTCCTGTATGGCGGGTTCCGGGCGACGATGATTAACCTTGTCGCTGGTGACAGCGCCGTGGCCTATGCGCTGGAACACAGCGGCGCGCGTTATGGCTTCGTCCATCCCGGACAGATGGATTTGTTCGCGCGCACGGCCAATCCTGATGAGGTCACCGCGATGCGGGTTGAAGATGCCCAGAGTTCCGATGGCAACTTGCATGACCTCTCATCCGGCGACCACGCGCTTTTGATGTACACATCCGGCACGACCGGGCGTCCAAAGGGCGTGGTCCACACGCATTCCAGCCTGCTCGCCGGAGGCTGGACAACCACCGTGGCGCATGATTTGACCGAAGCCGACCGTGGGTTCTGCGTTCTGCCGATCTATCACATCAACGGTCTTTGTGTGACGGTCATGGGAACACTGGTCTCGGGCGGATCGCTGGCCATGTGCGATCGGTTTTCGGCCAGTCGATTCTGGGGCAATGTTGGAAAGTCCCAAGCGACATGGTTCTCTGTGGTTCCAACCATCATTTCCCACCTGCTGCACTCGGATACCTGCCCGGACACCCAAACGCGCCAGAATGTGCGTTTCGGTCGTTCTGCGTCGTCAGCGTTGGCTCCGGATGTGCAGCGCGCCTTTGAGGACCGGTTCAAAATCCCCATCGTGGAAACTATGGGTCTCACGGAAACAGCAGCGCAAATTCTGTCCAACCCATTGCCTCCAGCCGTTCGCAAGATCGGCTCTCCCGGCATCCCATACGGGAACGAGGCGGCAATCGTTGATGCCGACCTGCGACCTGTTCCACACGGATCAGAGGGCGAACTGGTTATTCGCGGACCAAATGTAATGCTGGAGTACCTCAACGACCAAGACGCAACCAGGGGCACGTTTACGTCTGACGGATGGTTGCGAACCGGTGATCTCGCCCGCATGGATAAGGATGGTTACGTTTTTGTGACTGGCCGGCTTAAGGAGCTGATCATCAAGGGTGGCGAAAACATTGCACCGCGCGAGATTGACGAAGCACTTTATTCGCATCCCGATGTTGTTGAAGCCGCCGCATTTGCGCGTCCCTGCAAAAGCTATGGCGAAACCGTCGAGGCAGCGGTCAAAATTCGTGAAGGGTCCCAGGTGACGTCGCTGGGCCTTTCGAAACTTTGTGAAGCTCAATTGGGTCGTTTTAAGTCCCCCGACGAAGTTCATATCTTGCCGGAACTTCCAAAAGGGCCGTCGGGAAAGATTCAAAGAAACAGAATACTCGAGATCGTTGGCGAGAAGGCCAACGACTTGAAGAAATAAACATCTGTGATGCTGTGTGTTTGAAAATCCAATGTTCGCACTTCATATGCTGCGCAGCGGCACCGTCAGAGTCGCTTAGGGTCTTATTTGAGCTTGGCTACCGTCAATCGAGGTGCTGAAATGCTGCGCGCCACACCAAAGGCGGCTTTGGACGACTGCACCGCGGCATCATATTTGGAACGTTGAAGTCCACTTTGGGCCGCCAACAGTTTTTGCAGAAACCCGCAACGATCTCCTTATTCGTGCGTTCGTAGCTTCGTTGGATCGTAGATGGGGTAGTTTGCGATCTTTGCTTTTGTGTTTAGACCCTCGCCTGCGACGGAGAGCGTCGTTCCAACAGCCAGTTCTGGAACAACATGCGCAAGTGCAAGGGACTTTTCCATCCGGTGTGAGTAGCAGGGACTGTTGATCACGCCGACGGATTTGCCATCCAACAAAAGCGTTTCACCGCCAACAACCATGTTGGTGTGGTCAATTTCCAGGCAAACATTGCTTATTTTTTCGGCCCCCTTTGCTGCCGAGACGGCAGCTTTTCCGCGATAGTCGGCCTTGTTTGTGCTTACGGTAAAGCCTAAGCCAACCTCCCATGGGGTGTTTTCCTCGGTCATGTCATAGCCGTAAAACAGCAGCCCGGCTTCGATACGCACCTTGTCCAAAGCGGTAAAGGAACAGGGCATGACACCCTGTTGCGCGAGCTTGTCCCAGATATCCGTAATCACTGCCCCATCTGCAAAAATCTCGTAACCGCGTTCGCCGGAATAGCCTGTGCGTGAGATGCGGCACGGATAACCAAAAAGCGTCGCCAGTGCGTGTTCGAAATAGTCCAACTCTGCCAAGTCGATATCTGTGTGGGCGTTCAGGATCTCCAAGGAGGCAGGGCCCTGCACCGAAAGGTCATGCAGATCGTCAGTAAAGTCGATCTGAACGTCACGCCCTGCCGCCGACGCTTTCAGCAGCGCCATGGTGTCGCCGGAGCCGTGCACGATCATCCATTCATTGCCACCATTGTTCGACACGATCGCATCGTCAGCGATCCCGCCTCCATCGGTCAGAACACAGAGGTAGGCAGCCTTACCCGGTCCAACTTTGGTCAGATCGCGCGTGGTCAGATGGTCCAGTACCGCTTGGGCTTCGGGGCCGCGCACGAACACTTTCTTCAGGGGAGACATGTCGAACATACCAGCCCGTTCACGGACCGCATCGTGCTCATCATTGGGATCGGAGTTATAGGTCCAAGCCGTACCCATGCC
The DNA here is from genome assembly GCF_056535285.1 of Ruegeria sp. O11. NCBI lineage: Bacteria > Pseudomonadati > Pseudomonadota > Alphaproteobacteria > Rhodobacterales > Roseobacteraceae > Ruegeria > Ruegeria sp. O11. The sequence goes on from NZ_JBQERS010000001.1 coordinate 632,563, forward strand.
GTTCCAGTCCTCCAACCCAGAGCCAAGCGCGGTATGGCGCGATGCAAGGGCGGATGTGCGGCTAAGCTCTTCGGTCATGGGGCTTCCTTTCTAGTACCATTCGTCCGGCATGCTTGCCTTGCGTTCAGACACGAAGTCATCAAGCGCGGCTTTTGTACCGGGGTTCATTTCGGGCTGTTGATAGTCGTCCAGCATTTGGCGCCACCGCGCCGTGGCGCGTTGGTCTGACGTGAGCGCGCCGTTCTCCGTCCAGGTCTCGAAAGGGCCGGCATCCGGGATTTGCGGTTCAAAATTCGCCGATTTGTAGTGACGCAGCGTGTGGCTGGTGGAGAGGAAATTCTCACCCGGTCCGGTTTCGAGATAGGCATCTCGACCGAAAGCCTCGTCGTCGACGTAAAAACCCTGCAAAAGTTTCAGCATCGCGCCGCAGTGATCTACGTCCATGATGAACTTCTCGTAGGACATGACCAACCCACCTTCGAGCCAGCCCGCCGCATGCCAGACCTGATGTGCGCCGGATAGAAGTGTGGACCACATGGCCCCCGTACTGTCCTGCATCGCTTGCCCGTCCGGGGCGCTGGACGCGGTGATTTGTCCGCCGCCCGAGCGCACCGGGACACCAAGTCTGCGCCCCAGTTGCGACAACGCCATGGTGACCATGTTCGCCTCTGCCGATCCGAAGGTCAGAGCGCCTGTGCGGAGATTCATGCTGGAGTGAAAGGACCCCATGACAACCGGGCAACCGGGCCGGACAAGCTGCGCCAAGGCGATGCCGACCATTGCTTCAGCCAGTGTCTGCGCGGCAACGGCTGCGGGCGAAAGTGGCCCCATGGCACCTGCAAAGATCGCCGGAGAGATACACACACATTGGTTTGCTTCAGCATAGATGCGCAGCGCGGACGACATGGTGTCATCGAAAACCAGTGGAGAGTTGACGTTGATATTGGCCTGCATCACGGCGTTGTATTCCATAACGTCGCCCCCAAAGACCAATCGCGCCATGTCGATGCTGTCCTGTGCGCGGTCTGGCGCGGTGACAGACCCCATGAAGGGTTTGGTGGACAGGGTGAGGTGCGCCAGCAACATGTCCAGATGCCGCTTGTTCACGGGTATGTCTGTCGGCTCAACTACGGTTCCACCGGAATGATGCAGGGCTGGGGAGCTGTATGCGAGTTTGATAAAGTTGCGGAAGTCTTCGAGCGTCGCGTACCGACGACCATTGGTCAGATCGCTGACAAAGGGTGACCCGTATCCCGGCATCAGAACAATATTGTCGCCGCCGAGGGTAACGGTTCTGGTCGGGTCCCGACCGTGCAGTTTGAACTCGGACGGTGCTGTAGCGCAAAGGTCGCGTGCATGCCCCGGGTCAAACCGAACGCGTTCACCTTCGACGTGGGCACCTGACGTGGCAAACATCTCTAACGCTGCTTGGTCGCCTCGAAAATCGATCCCGATCTTGCCCAGAATCCAGTCCGACTGTTCTTCGATCCGCGTCAAAGCCGCATCGCTCAGCAACGCGTATGCAGGTATCTTTCGCTTCGCAAACGGAGCGCTGGCCGCAAGTGTGCCTCGACACGACGACCGACTGCGACGGGATCGGCTGCGGCGCTCTGCTGGTTGCGGTGTATCCGTTGTTGCGTTCAAGGAACCCAAACGCGTTACTCCTGCTCTTCAGTATCGGATTTAGAATGGCCAATGGTGCGTGATTGGAAATCGAAATTTTCTGGTCTCAGCGTTCAAATTTCTTATACAACGAGGGTATGCCCCGTCACTTTCATCATCATGACCTTCTGCGGCTGTTTGCCGAGATTGCCCGCTATTCCAGTTTCTCGGATGCTGCCACGGCCCTGAACATGACCAAAGGCGCGATCAGCTATCAGATAAAGACGCTTGAGACTGACTTGGGAATGGCCTTGTTTCGGCGCACGACGCGCGGCGTCACGCTTACGAATGAAGGGCTAAAGCTGCTGGTGACTTGCCAATCCAGGTATGAAGAAATTGAATCCGGTATTTTGGCATTGAAGGGGAAAATCTCACGGTCTCTGACGGTTGGCGTGTCCACCTATTTCGCGGCGCGCTGGCTTTCTCCTCGCCTGATGACGTTCATGCAACGCCACCCGGATGTGCAGTTGCGCATTCAGCCGATGATCGAATTCTCTGATCACGAGATGCAGGATGTTGATCTGGCGATCAGATGGGGAAACGGTAAGTTCAGTCACGGCAATGTAACCCGCTTCATGCCGATGTCGCCCTATCCCGTTGGGAATGCCTCAGCGGCCCGAATGGTTGCAGAATCGGGAATAGATGCCTCCATATCACAACTCATCTTGCTCAGAGATCGTGATGACAGCAACGCTTGGTCCAATTGGCTGGCCGCGGCACATCTGCCCCAGCAATCGCGGCAGGATGTATTGATCGTTCCTGACCCCAATGTCCGGGTGCAAGCCGTCATCGACGGGCAGGGCATCGCCTTGATGGATGACCTCGTGTCGGCTGATTTGGAGGCGCAACGGCTGTTCCGGTTGTCCGATATTGAACTGCCCGACTACGGATACTTTCTTATTCAGCCACATAACACCGTTGCGACGGAGGCCGTGGCCGCCTTCTCGGAATGGGTGACCAACCAATCCTGACCACGTTTGGCTTGAACATCATCGGCTTGAAATTTATACGCCGTATAAATTAAGGCTTACGGAGGCACCGATATGACAACTGGGCACATCATGATGGCCATGAGCCTCGATGGTTTTGTTGCAAGACCCGACCACGCGCTTGACTGGCTGAACAAGCAAGCGACGCATAACGAAGATCACGGCTTTGCAAAGTTTCAGGGCCGGATGGATGTGATCGTCATGGGGTCGGGATCGTTTCGCACGGTTGTGGGATTCGGGGAGTGGCCATACTCCATCCCCTGCATCGTGATGAGCCGCACTATGACTGTCGAAGACGTTCCCATGGAGCTGCGCAGCAGGGTTGAGGTTTCAACGCTTGAGCCGAATGTCCTATTCGCCTCTTTGCAGAAGCGCGGATTGCAACGGGCCTATGTCGATGGTGGCGCGGTTATTCGATCGTTTATCGAGGCGGGTCTTATCGAAGACATGAAGATTACCATCGTCCCAATCCTTCTTGGTGATGGCATCCGGATTTTTGGTTCCAACGACAGGGACATTGATCTGGAACTGGTGTCCTCAACACCTTTCCCTTCGGGGCTGGTGGACCTTGAATACAAGGTGAAACGGTGACCAAGGTCGTTTCAGTCGGACGGCCGGTAAAGTCGTCGCAAAAGCTCTCAAAGCAACTGATCCTCAGAACGGCGCTGCCGATCGTTCAGAAAGGCGGCGTTGAAGGGCTGTCATTTCGTGTGTTGGCTGAACAACTGGGCGTCACCCCGATGGCAGTCACGTATCACGCAGGTAGCAAGAAGCAGCTTTTGAGCGATCTGGTTGAGCTTGCATTCGAGGGTGTCCTGGATGACATTGAAGGCGACCCTCCGATCAAACGGGCCCGCAGCATACTGGCGACCTACTACGGGTATGCGTTGAAGAACGCTAAACTTCTGCGCGCGATCCTCAACGACGTGACACTCATGAGCGAGGATCTTGTCCGTGTCGCGGTAGAATTGAAGACCAGCACGGACCAGCTGAAGAATAGCGATGGCGGAGATGTCCTTGTTCACCTTCTGATCGACTATGCGCATGGCTTTGTGCTCTCCGCATCCAGCGGAGAAAACAATCCGCTCACAATCGACGACTTTCTGCGCGGTGTTGACTGGATTCTGAATCAAGCAGCCGGAATGAACGAGGCGATCTAAGATGAAGAACATCTGTGCGGTGCGCCAGAACACCTTTGAAGACGTAGACATCAGTATCTACGCAATAAGATCTCGGTACTTGCGGGTGTTCCAGGTTCGGGAAATTATTCGCTGGTTGAATTCACTGTGGGGGATGTTCTGCACCGGAGGCGAATGTCTAGAAAGCAGAATACCACCACAGCATCTCAGCTTGCTGTTGGATGTCACCTTAGGACCGTTTTCGGTACTTGCGAGCGTGGGCATAGTGCGGAATTTGTCGCGTTTCCGCGAGGCACATTCCTGAACACAGATCAAACATTCGATAAAGTTAGGACATTGATTGATCTACAGTCAGAGCGTGAGAATTCGGCAAGAAACCAATTTTAGTTCCGATCAATCCTTGAATTTTGCATCCACAATCGCAGCGAGAACAAATCGCGTTGCTGGATCAATTTCGTCGCCTTGGAGAAGGCTTTCGAATTGATGGTTTAATGCCTTTGAATGCCAGTTTTGCATGGTCGTTGCGATGCGGGCAGCCAAAGACGCGTTATTAGTCATGGCCTCCGAATACAAACCAATGATGTATGGTCTATATTCCGGATGAACGGTGCCGCCATCAGCCAATGCCCGAACAAGTTCCTTGATGCTTGCATGTTGCACATGGAATTGCCCGAGTGCCTCTCCGATTGCGCGGATTGCTTTCATGCCATCGACTTCGATCCCGGCAAGTGCCCATTCATACACATTTGATCTTTTTGATCGTAAAACCTCCGCAAAGTTGGACCTAACAACCGCAGCGGCCTTTTCGTCAGTCTGCAGGCCCAGTAGCCGGATGGAAACCGGTATGTAACTGACGCGATCAATTCTGCCGAATTCTTCCAAAAGCTGGCTTGTCTGAACAGAGGTTTTTAGGGGGTGCACGAGTTGATACGGTGCCCGATGTATCTCGATCAATGCGACGTTACGCAAGACCGGGTCTGGGTGTGACAGGTAGTTGGCCAAAAAGGCTATTCGTTCCTGTTTAACGGATTTTGTGGAAGGCCAGAACGCTGCGGCCTCTCGCAAGCGATTCACAAATTCGGCTCTTTCAGGCGTCATCAGAAAAATTCGCGTCCAACGCCGGGAAATAGCGCGGCCAGCGCTATCCCGGTCAATAGAGCCGTAAGTGAATAGCACAGTCTTGTCGGGATCGGATTGCAGCGCGCGCCTTGTCACGCTGTCGATCAGGAACGGGATCTCAGGTAGTCTACCAATTTTCCGATCACTTTCTTTCCACACTTGAATTGGTGCGAACTTGAAAGGATTGTCTGGTTGAGGTCTCGCGAGGACGATGAAATCTGCCGAAAGAATATGGTCCGCAACAGAAGCTTCCGGTAGTTCGATGCAAACCGAACATGCGTGCAGCGACCGGGGCCAAGCCACGACACAGAAAATCAGATAGAGAATGGCCATCAACAGCGGAAGATGTGGCATCCAATTGATTTGCTTCTCCGCACTCGACATAAGAAACCGTTCTACCCCCAAAATCCCTCAACACGTTCAACCAGCCAAAACTGAGCCTATCAGATAAATGGTCGCCGTGTTTAGAAATTGCCGTTTCTCTGCTTTGATCCGTTCGAATGCCGGAGAAAGCTTCGTGATCAACTCGCCAGTGAAAGGATCCCGGCAACAGACATGATTTGACCGATTTCTACACCAAGGTTGAACCCCAAACGAGCAACAAATTTGTCTCCCTCTGGTAACCCGATTTCATTCAGAGCACTGGCAGAACCCAGGCCGTGTAGAAGGCCATAAGAAAATGAGACAATCCACGGCCATCTCTCTGACATACGCAAGTGCTCGCTATCGCATTTTTGCAATTTCAACTACAAGAATGACGATTGACAAAACGATGACAGCTTCCATCGGCGGGGAAGGGACATGGATCAAATTCAATTAAGCCAAGGCCAGCGTAATACTATTCGCGAAGGTAAAGGCGGTGATAGCACCAAGTATGGTCCGTTTCACCCCGCGCTCTGCTAGTTCGCGCAGCGCTACATTTTATACTTGTAGCGAATGGCGATAACGGGGGCTACCACAGCAGAATAAGAGCACCACACTGAATGCCTCTTATGGGCCGGGAATAGATCGTGGAATACGAGACAGGGTTCTATGCTTCAGGAGTTCCGAGGCTGCTACGAGCCCATCCCAGTCTTTGTATTTTTGTGCGGCGCGGACTTATGCAGACATGTTTGCTTAAACTCTAAAACTATTTTGAGATATCTGGTTACTGACCCAGTTGTTGTCTAACGGATAGTACACCAATAGCGAGTGACGCTTCGCGCCGCTGACAAAGGCATGTACTAGTCTTAGCAAAGTGGCGGAGAGACAGGGATTCGAACCCTGGGTGGGCTTGCACCCACAACGGTTTTCGAGACCGCCCCGTTCGACCACTCCGGCACCTCTCCGCGGGGGTCTGTGAAGGGGGGATTTAGTGGTGAACGGGCAGGGGCGCAAGTGGAAAATTCCGGAATTTAATGATCCTTGGATTTTCCATTGCCTGAGACAAGAAAACTCCTAGGCTGATGGGTATGACCTACCATCTACGCCAGTTTACCATCAGTGTTATAATTCTGCTTCTTTCGCTAGGTGCCATGACGGTGCAGTCCCTTGCCGCCAGCCGAGACCAGATTGAGGCATTTCTGACCACAACAGGGTTTGACGTTGCGTTGGAAAGTATCGCGCATGCGTCTGCCTCGGCCCCGCAAATGCTGGGAATTGACCCCGACGGTTTCGGTTCAGATTGGACGCGACTGACTGAAGAAGTATTCGATACAGAACTCATGTACGATACCGCTGTTTCAATCCTTGAGCAGACGCTCAGCGACGAGGCGTTGGACCATGCTGTGACATTTTATGCATCCGCGCTGGGGCAAAGACTTGTCGTTGCCGAAAACGCAGCTCATTCGGATGAAGATGACGATGCCAAGCAGCTTGCTGGGCAGGAAATTGTGTCCGAGCTCATCAAAAATGGATCTTCCCGCGTCGAAAGCCTGAAACGAATGAACCGAGCGGTAGATGCAAGCGGCACTTCCTTACGTGCACTGCAGGAGATTCAGGTTCGGTTTTTGATGGCGGCCAGTGCGTCTGGCATTATCGACTTGCAACTCAATGGGGATGAGCTGCGTGAAATGATGCGCCGCAACGAAGGCGATATGCGTCGATCGCTGCAACTGTCTGCATTGGCCGGTGCGGCTTACACCTACCAGGAATTCTCGGATGATGATGTCGACGCCTATGTCGAGGCTCTGGAACAGCCTTTGATGCAAGAGGTGTATGAGCTGTTGAACGCAATCCAATACGAGATCATGGCAATGCGATTCGAGGTCTTGGCGGCCCGCATGGCCGAGCTTCGTCCAGCGCAGGATATCTGATGCGCGTTCTCGCTGCCGCGATCTTGTTGGTCGTATGGGCAGTGCCCTTGGCAGCCAATCAGCAGGCTGAACGGTTGATGCGGGCCATGCATTTGTCGGATTTCCTGGAAATTCTAAGCGAAGAGGGCTTGGCCCAAGGGCTCTCGATTGACGAGTCGATGCTGGGCGGAGCGGGAGGGTCCTATTTTCAGGCTCAGGTTGCTGAATTGTATGATCCTTCATCCATGTACGAACGCCTTTCGCAATCGGTTGGGCGCATAATGACCAATGCACAATTGGAACAGTCTTCGATCTTTTTCGAAAGCGATCTTGGGCAGAGCATTGTTTCTCTTGAAAATTCAGCTCGGAAGGCTCTGGCGGATGATACGATCGATCAGATGGCGCGAACGGCCTATTTTGAGAGTGATCGTGAAGACATGTTTTTTCGTCTGGTGGACGAGTACGTGCAGGTTAACGACTTAATCGAACAGAATGTCCGGGGAACCATAAGTGCAGACTTCAGTTTCTTCCGTGGGCTCGCCTCGGAGCAGAACGGGTCATTGGATGAGGCATCCGTGTTGGATGAATTGCTGTCCCAACATGAGCAGACCAAGGCAGAAACGACGGAATGGATGTACTCATTTCTTCTTTTAGCCTATCGGCCTTTGAGTGAAACGCAATTGCGCGAGAACATTGCCTTTTCGCGCACGGATGCCGGACGCGCCCTAAACGCGGCTTTGTTCAAGAGTTTTGACGAGATGCTCAACAGCATCTCATACCAGCTTGGCCAGGCCGTTGCGCAGGCAATGAGCGCCTCAGATCTTTGATCCCGGTTTTGGGTTGACTTTAGCGGGCAATGCTTGGATAAGCGCGCATCCCGGCCGGTTTTCCGCGCCGGGTATCGTTATTCTTTGACCCGATAGCAACGCGCTAAGGGTCATCCACTCTGCCCGAAAAGGGCGCGCTGTTCGAGGTGGCGAAAGCCAGAAACACCCAACCGGGGACCACAGAACGCGGTTAGACAAAGGAAAGACGCATGTTTGCGGTCCTCAAGACTGGCGGCAAGCAGTACAAGGTTCAGGCGGGTGATATCCTCCGCGTTGAAAAGCTGGCTGCCGACGCAGGTGAAAAAGTTCAATTCAACGATGTTCTGATGCTGGGCGGTGACGCTCCGGTTGTTGGTGCACCTTTCGTTGAAGGCGCAGGCGTACAGGCCGAAGTGATCGAACAGATCAAAGGTGACAAGGTCATCAAGTTCGTCAAGCGCCGTCGTAAGCACAGCTCAAAGCGTACCGTTGGCCACCGTCAGAAGCTGACTCTGGTCAAGATCACCGACATCCTGTCGTCGGGCGCTGACAAGTCGGGCATCAAAGCTGCAACCGGATCTGCTCCGGATGGCGAAGCGGCACCTGCTGCAAAGCCTGCCAAGAAAGCAGAAGCCAAGGCAGAGGCACCCGCCGCTGCTGCTGCTGACGATCTGACCAAGCTGAACGGTGTCGGCCCTGCCGCTGCCAAAAAGCTGGTTGAGGCCGGTATCGAGAGCTTTGCCGCTCTGGCCGCCTTGTCGGATGAGCAGATTGCTGCTATCGACACCATCAAAGTGAAACCCGAATGGGTTGAGCAAGCCAAAGAGCTGGCTCAAGGCTAAGGAGAGAGAGAATGGCACATAAAAAAGCTGGCGGTTCCTCCCGTAACGGTCGCGACTCAGCAGGTCGCCGCCTTGGCGTGAAACTGTATGGTGGCCAGGCCGCCATCGCAGGCAACATCATCGTACGTCAGCGCGGCACCAAGTTCTGGCCGGGCGAAGGCGTAGGTATGGGCAAAGATCACACAATCTTTGCAACTGTCGATGGCGCCGTGAAGTTCCATAAGGGACTTAAAAACCGCACCTTTATTTCGGTCCTGCCAGTGGCGGAGGCCGCAGAGTAAGCCGAAACCCAGAAGGTTTAAGAAAAATTCATGGGGGACCGGCACAAAGTGCCGGTCCCTTTTTCGTTTTAACGCAGTCGTGATCACCAGAGCCGATGACAGTCGCAACCACCAGTTTCCTGATTTTTGCCGCCTCGCAGGTTGGCACACCGGGACCAGCCAACATGGTCCTGCTGGGAACAGGTGCGCGCTATGGGTTTCGGTCGGCGCTGCCGTTTGTAGGCGGGGTCATTCTGGGCAAGCAGTTGATCATCTGGCCGGTTGGTTTCGGACTGATGCAGGTGGCCGATCAGGCGCCGCTGGTGTTTGAGGCGCTCAAATATGCTTCGGCTGCCTATATTTGCTGGCTTGCGTGGAAAATCGCCAATCTGCGGCTTTCTCGCGGTCAAACGGATAAGCAAGTGCCCGGATTTCTGGCGGGGTTAATTGTACACCCGCTTAATCCTAAGGCCTGGGCGATGATTATTGCGGGCTTCACTGGATTTGTGGCCGCAGGGACACCGAGTTTTGAGGCGACCCTCACGATCGCTCTCTGTTTGTTGATCTGCCAGATCGTGTTGCACCCGATTTGGACATTTGCAGGAGATCGGATCGCCCATGCGGTTGAAGGTCGGCCTGCTGAAAAATATCTGATGTGGACGTTAGCCAGTTTGACAGTAGCGTCCGTACTTTTTGTGTTGTTCGGAGGAGGAACGCACTCATGAAACTTGAGGCAATAATAAATCAGCCGGTCATTGAAACCGAGCGGTTCGACCTGCGCCCCCTGCGCCGGTCGGATATGGGACTAATTGAGCACTACGCCGGCGATGAACGTGTCGCGCGCATGACCACGCGGATCGCCCATCCGCTGCCGCCCGGAGCTGTCGAGGCGTTCGTAACGCGCGCCATGTCGGACGAGCGGGACGAGGACGTTTGGGCGATGGATGCGACCAAAGATGGCGGGCCCGAGCTGATTGGCTTGATTTCGCTTGAAAAGCTGGATCGCAATCAATCCGAAATCGGCTATTGGGTCGCGCCGGTTTATTGGAACACAGGCATTGCATCTTTGGCTGTTGAAACGCTGGTCAAAGCCAATCCGCTGGAAAATGCAACAATGTTTGCCAGCGTGTTTCAGGACAATCCGGCCTCAGCGCGGGTGCTGACTCATTGCGGGTTCCAGTATCTTGGCGATGCGGAAACATATTCAGTGGCGCGCGATGCGAATGTGCCCACCTGGACGTATACAAAGAAACTCTGACTTGTGGCCGATGGGGCCTTTGCAGTAGGGGACAGCTATGAAATTTCTCGATCTTGCAAAGGTCTACATCCGGTCCGGGGCCGGAGGTGGCGGCTGCGTCAGCTTTCGACGCGAAAAGTACATCGAATACGGCGGACCCGATGGCGGGGACGGCGGTAAGGGCGGTTCGGTATGGGCCGAGGTCGTAGACGGACTAAACACCCTGATCGACTTCCGTTACCAGCAGCACTTCTTCGCCAAGAACGGTCAACCCGGGCGCGGTCAGCAGCGTACTGGCAAGGATGGTGATGACATCATCCTACGTGTGCCTGTCGGAACCGAGATTCTCGATGAAGACGAAGAGACCGTAATCTGCGACCTGACGGAAGTTGGTCAGCGGGTCCTGTTAGCCAAAGGTGGCAACGGCGGGTTCGGTAACCTGCATTTCAAATCAGCCACCAATCAGGCTCCACGCCGTGCCAATCCAGGGCAGGCGGGGATTGATCGCACGATTTGGTTACGGCTGAAGCTGATCGCGGATGTGGGTCTGCTTGGGATGCCCAATGCGGGCAAGTCAACCTTTCTGGCCGCAACATCAAACGCTCGGCCCAAAATCGCTGACTATCCCTTTACTACGCTGCACCCAAATCTGGGCGTTGTCGGCGTAGATAACGTGGAATTCGTCGTCGCAGACATCCCCGGCCTGATCGAAGGCGCGCACGAAGGGCGTGGGATTGGGGATCGCTTCCTCGGCCATGTCGAACGCTGCGCCGTTCTGCTGCATCTGGTCGATGGCACGTCCGAAACCGTCGCCGAAGATTACCGCACCATCATTCACGAACTTGAGGCCTATGGCGGCGAGCTTGCGAACAAGCCGCGTATCACCGTTCTGAACAAGGTTGACGCTCTGGATGAGGAAGAACTTGAGCTTACCAAGGAAGAGCTCGAGCAATCCGTGGGCGGCCCGGTTATGACGATGTCTGGTGTTGCACATCTGGGTGTAACAGAAGTGCTGCGCGCTTTGCGGACACAGATTGATAAAAACCGCCTGCGGCAAAAACCCACCGAGGAGGCAGAGCCTTGGCAACCCTGACCGCCGCAAACCGCATGGTGGTCAAGATTGGGTCCGCCTTGCTGGTGGATCGGAATACCGGCCAGTTGCGATTGGAGTGGTTGCAATCGCTCGCACAGGATGTGGCATGGCTAAAAGGGCAGGGGGCAGATGTCATCCTGGTATCTTCAGGCTCGATCGCGCTTGGGCGTGGAGTTCTTGGATTGCCAATGCAGACGCTGCCGTTAGAGCAATCTCAGGCCGCGGCTGCTGTCGGTCAAATCCGATTGGCGCGCGCGTATGAGGAAGTATTAACGCCACATGACATCAAGACCGCGCAGGTTTTGGTGACGCTAGAGGACAGTGCAGATCGGCGGCGATACCTGAACTCTCGTGCGACGCTTGAGACATTACTTGGGTTAGGTGTTGTGCCTATCGTTAACGAAAATGACACAGTGGCGACCGATGAAATTCGGTATGGCGACAATGACCGGTTGGCTGCACAGATCGCCGTGACGGTCGGCGCAGATCAATTGATTTTGTTGTCAGACGTTGACGGGTTCTATACTGGCAACCCGATCGAAGATACCACCGCAACTCGATACGATGTGATCGACCAGATCACGCCCGAGATCGAGGCCATGGCCGGTGATGCGGGATCGGGGCTGTCTAAAGGCGGAATGAAAACCAAGCTTCTCGCCGCCAAGATGGCAACGGCTGCCGGCTGCACCATGGCAATAACTGAAGGGTCAACATTGAACCCGCTGAAAGCGCTGGAAAACGGCGCGAATTGCACTTGGTTTACAGCAACACTTGATCCGCATGCTGCCCGGAAACGCTGGATATCGGCCATGAAACCGCGTGGTGAGATCATGATCGATGATGGTGCAGTTACAGCTCTGACAAACGGTAAAAGCCTTCTTCCTGTTGGAATTGTTGAAGTGACCGGCGAATTTGGACGCGGTGACCCAGTTACGATCCTAGACCCAGCAGCGCGACCACTGGCGCAAGGCCTCAGCCGCTATACCGCGCAAGAGGCCGACGCGATCAAAGGGCGCAAGTCCTCTGAAATCGAAACCACACTAGGCTATCCGGGCCGCGCAGTGTTAATCCATCGCGATGATCTGGCGCTTTGATAGAATAGAGAGAACCACCTGAAAGGCTTACGAGATGAAAGACTTCGACAGTATTCCCAGCCTGATGGAAGACCTCGGCAAACGCGCGAAATTGGCTTCGCGCGAACTGACATTTGCCAGCGCCGAACGAAAGCACGCGGCGTTGATCGCGGCTGCAGATGCCGTATGGAACAATCGCAATGATATCATTGAGGCCAACAAGAAAGATTTGGAGTTTGGTCGCGAGAAGGGCCTAAGCCCCGCGATGATGGACCGCCTGATGCTGGATGAGGCGCGCGTTCAAGGTATGGTTGACGGCTTGCGAACCGTGGCTGAACAGGCCGATCCGGTGGGTGAGGTTCTGGCCGAATGGGACATGGCCTCGGGTCTGAACATTCAGCGTGTACGCACGCCTTTGGGTGTGATCGGAGTGATCTATGAAAGCCGCCCCAATGTGACGGCGGATGCGGGTGCGCTATGCCTGAAGTCGGGCAATGCAGTAATCCTGCGCGGCGGGTCCGAGAGTTTTCATTCGTCAACCGCTATTCATGCCTGTTTGGTCGAAGGACTGAAGGCCGCCAACCTGCCCGAAGATGCAATCCAACTGATACCGACCCGTGATCGTTCCGCAGTGCAAGAGCTGCTAACGATGACAGATTACGTTGACGTCATTGTCCCGCGCGGCGGCAAAGGTTTGGTCGGTCTTGTGCAGCGCGAGGCGCGCGTGCCGGTCTTTGCCCATCTTGAAGGCATTGTTCATATCTATGTCGATAAGGCTGCAGACCCTCAGAAGACGCTGGATGTGGTATTGAATGCCAAGACGCGGCGCACTGGCATCTGTGGTGCTGCGGAGTGTTTGTTGGTGCATCAGGACGTGGCGGAAACGCTTGGGCGTGACGTCATTGCGGCGCTTCAAGCGGCGGGTGTCGAGGTTCATGCACAAGGCATCTTGGCCAATGATCGCACTATTGCCGCAACTGATGAGGATTGGGGCAAGGAGTTTTTGGATAGCATCATCGCAGCCAAGCCTGTTGCTGACATCAATGCTGCGATCGATCATATCAATACGTATGGTTCCAGCCATACAGATTGCATCATGACCGAGAACACTGCTGCTGCAGCGCATTTCTTTGAACGCCTCGATAGCGCTATTCTGATGCACAACGCCTCAACCCAGTTTGCCGACGGTGGCGAGTTCGGAATGGGCGCCGAGATCGGCATCGCCACGGGCAAGATGCATGCGCGCGGACCTGTCGGGGCAGCTCAGTTGACCAGCTTTAAATATCTTGTGCGTGGAAACGGAACGACGAGGGCTTAGAATCGCAGTTTCACCTGGGTTGTGGTCGTTTCTACCGCAACCCGACGCCCTATCGCAGCGGCGGTATCGGGCAACAGTGCAAATTGAACATGTGCCGGACTGACTTTGCTGGCAAAACAGCCGGTTGAAACCCCTTTCCACAAATCGGGGTCGAGGTTCAGTTTGTCGGCTGTTCCTGTCACAGTCCACGCATCACCCCGAGTTTCGATCTCCACCTCACCACCAAACGGCATCGCGCTTTCGCAGCACATCACGGCGAGGAAGGCGAGTTTAACCTGATTGCGCGGCGCGGGTTCGGTCAGGTTCCATGTGATCCGAACCCGGCTCGCCTTTTCCAGATCCTTCAGCAGTTCAATTACCTCAGTTCTTCCCAGCGGTTGATCACTGGCTGCCCCAAAGGCCACGCGAAAGAACCGGATGCGCGCGCCCGCACTTCCGACGCTGCCGGAAATCAGCTCCATCTCGGGACCCTGGACTGCGCCAACCATCTCCAACAGTTCAAGCCCGTTGGTGATTGCCCCAATTGGGCTGATCAGATCATGACAGATCCGAGAGCCGATCAATTCGGCCAGGTTGACGTCTAAACCGCGCATGCGTACCTCCTGCTGCATCTGCCTCAGGACCCGGAGCCCAATATGACAGATCTGAATGCCATTCTTGCACCGGGCATGTATGTCCGCCACCCCGATTTCCCCGATTGGGGCGTTGGACAGGTGCAGTCCAATATCGGGGGCAAGATCACCGTAAACTTTCGCGAGCAGGGGAAAGTGGTAATCGACGGGACACGCATAGCCCTGATGCCGGTCTTTGATCCGTGAAACTGGTTTAGGAAAGGTTAACAACTCAGGCGAAACGCGGGCTTGTTGCCTTTCGCAATGCAATCGCGCTATCAGCGCGCAATCACAAATAGCGGACCAATCATTGATGCCGGATAAAGGCCCCTCATTCACCGTAAAACTTGCTGAAACCGAGGCTGAACAACGCGCAGCCCAGCGTCTGCGTTACGACGTCTTTGTGCGTGAACTCGGCGGCGGTGGTGAGATGGTGGACCATGAGTCCAGGCTCGAGAAAGACCGGTTCGACCCGCATTTCGATCATATGCTGGCCATTGATGATTCAACGGGCGAGGTTATCGGCGTCTATCGATTGCTTCCCGGTGAGCGAGCGGCCGAATTGGGGCAGTTCTATTCCGAGGATGAATATGACCTCACCGTTTTAAAGCAAAGCGGTCGCAAATTGTTGGAACTTGGGCGCTCGTGCGTGCATCCGGATTACCGCGGTGGCACCGCGATGTATCACCTGTGGAATGGGCTGGCGGCCTACGTCACGGCGCGCAAAATCGAAGTTCTGTTCGGCGTCGCAAGCTTTCATGGCACCGATGTCCAGAAACTGTCACAGCCGCTATCGATGCTGCATCACAATCATCTAGCCCCACCGGATCTACGGGTCCGGGCACAGCCGGGCGTGTTTCAGCCCATGGACCTACTGCCGGCCGATGCCCTGGATCGTCGTGCTGCCATAGTTCAGGTACCATCCCTGATCAAGGCCTACCTCCGTCTGGGTGGTTTCGTCGGTGAGGGAGCTTTTATCGATCATGCCTTCAATACAACCGATGTGTGCTTGATACTCGACACCACCCGCATGAACGCGCGTCAGCGGCGCATTTACAGTGGAGCGTAACGAGGTGAGCGATCCCTCATGGCAGAGCGAAGACGAACCTGATCCGATCGAACTTGGTGTTCTTGGCTGGATATTGGTGTTCTTGCGCGGCGTCCCTCTGGCGGTGCTAGTTTTTGGGGGCCTGATCGTTCTGCTGTCGATACGCTTGATCGAACGTCCATTATGTGGCGTTCAGCGACCAGTTACACCTTTCATCAGTCAATTTGTCTGCCGCAACGCGTTCAGGATCCTCGGGATAGGATTTCATAGCTCTGGTGAGTTGATGCGGAAACGTGGCGCTGTGGTCGCAAATCACACGTCGTGGCTGGACATTTTTGCGCTGAATGCCCGCAAACGCGTGTACTTTGTCTCGAAAGCCGAGGTGGCGAAATGGCCGGGGATCGGATGGTTGGCACAAGCAACCGGTACGGTATTCATTGAGCGAAATCGCCAAAAAGCTCGCGAACAGACCCGCATATTCGAAGAGCGCCTTAAAGCCGGGCATAAGCTATTGTTCTTCCCAGAGGGCACTTCGACAGATGGTTTGCGAGTTTTGCCATTCAAAACAACGCTTTTCGCTGCGTTCTTTACGGATGAGCTGCGTGAATTCATGTATGTCCAACCCGTCTCGGCCATTTTTCATGCGCCCAAAGGGCAGCCTGCGCGTTTTTACGGTTGGTGGGGTGACATGGATTTCGGGCCGCATCTGCTCAAGACGTTGGGCGCGCGACGACAAGGTTGGGTGGAATTAATATATCATGAGCCCGCCAAGGTCAGCGATTTTGAAAACCGTAAAGCTCTGGCAGCACATTGCGAACAGGCCGTGCGGCACGCTCACAGCTTGGCGCGGCTTGAAAAATAAGGGCATTTGGCCCTTGCACTGTCTCAAATCCTGTCATATACGCGCGCCATTCAAACCCGCAGGCGGGGTTTGGGTCATTTGAGGGAGACATCCTTATCTGGCCCGCCGGTTGGAGCATCCGCTTCTTTCACCCCCGCCGAGGCGTAAACCGGAAAAGGAAAATAGCATGGCTCTTCCCGAGTTCTCCATGCGTCAGCTGTTGGAAGCTGGCGTTCACTTTGGTCACCAGACACAGCGTTGGAATCCCCGCATGGGCCCGTTCATCTACGGCTCGCGCAATGGTATCCACATCATGGACCTGACCCAGACTGTTCCGATGCTGGATCAGGCTCTGCAGGCAGTTCGTGACACCGTCGCAAAAGGTGGCCGCGTTCTGTTCGTAGGCACCAAGCGTCAGGCCGCTGGCCCGATCGCGGAAGCCGCTGAAAAGTCGGCTCAGTACTACATGAACCACCGCTGGCTGGGCGGCACACTGACCAACTGGAAAACTGTTTCCCAGTCGATCAACCGTCTGAACCAGATCGACGAAGCGATGGAAGCGGGTGCCGAAGGCCTGACCAAGAAAGAGCGTCTGGGCATGGAACGTGACCAGGGCAAACTGCAGGCATCGCTGGGCGGTATCCGCGAGATGGGCGGCGTTCCTGATCTGCTGTTCGTCATCGACGTCAAGAAAGAAGCGCTGGCAATCGCCGAAGCCAACAAACTGGGTATCCCGGTTGTGGCTGTTGTCGACACCAACTGCTCGCCCGACGGTGTTGACTACATCATCCCCGGCAACGACGACGCAGCGCGCGCAATTGCTCTGTACTGCGACCTGGCCGCACGCGCCGCTCTGGACGGCATGACCGCTCAGATGGGTGCTGCAGGTGTTGATCTGGGTGCATTCGAAGAAGCTCCGGTTGAAGAAGCCGTTGCCGAAGAAGCACCCGCAGAAGAAGCCGCGCCGGAAGCCAAAGCCGAAGCGTAAGCTGCCCGTCACGTAAATGACATATGGGGCAGGGTAGACCTGCCCCAATTCCGTTTGAATTGAGGAGAGCCAAAAGATGGCAATCACAGCAGCAATGGTAAAAGAACTGCGCGACTCGACCGGCGCAGGCATGATGGACGCAAAAAAAGCACTGACCGAAACCGGCGGCAACATGGACGAAGCCGTTGACTGGCTGCGCACCAAGGGCTTGGCCAAAGCAGCCAAAAAATCGGGCCGTACCGCCGCCGAAGGTCTGGTGGCCGTTCACGTCAACGGCGGCAACGGTGTTGCAGTCGAAGTGAACTCGGAAACCGACTTCGTTGCGAAAAATGGCGAGTTTCAGGAAATGGTCGGCAAGATCACCTATGCAGCCGAAGGCGTCGACGATGTCGAAGCTCTGCTGGCTGCCGATCTGGGCGGCAAATCTGTTGCAGACACTCTAACCGACAAGATCGCCACCATCGGTGAGAACATGTCGGTACGCCGCATGTCCAAGCTGAGCGGTGACACTGTCGTGTCCTATGTCCACAATGCTGCAACCAGCGGCATGGGCAAAATCGGCGTTCTTGTTGCTCTGTCTGGCGGCGATGAAGCCTTCGGCAAGCAGGTTGCAATGCACATTGCAGCAGTGAACCCGGCGGCCTTGTCTGAGGCGGACATGGACCCGGAAGTTGTCGAGAAAGAGAAGCAGGTCCAGATGGACATCGCCCGCGAATCCGGCAAGCCGGAGCAGGTGATCGAAAAGATGATCGTCGGTCGTATGAAAAAATTCGTTGCCGAGTCGACTCTGCTGAACCAGGACTTCGTTGTGAATCCTGACCTGACCGTCGAAGCTGCGGCTAAAGAAGCGGGTGCAACCATCACCGGATTTGTCCGCATGGAAGTAGGCGAAGGCATCGTTGTCGAAAAAGAAGACTTCGCAGCCGAAGTTGCGAAGGCAGCTCAAGGCTAAAGATAAAATGCAGCCTCACCGAGGGGCTGCAATCCATAAAAGACCCGGTTGCGATGCAGCCGGGTTTTTTTGTGCTAGGCAGCTTTTCAATGCGCAGTAAACAACATCAAGGAAAAGAGGAGATTGAGGGGCCCTGCATGATGGGGATGGAAGGGCCCCTCAAAAATTCCGACAAAGCGACGCGGACGAATAGACGCCTCTATGTCAGAGCGATCAGAGAGCTTTGGTATTACAAAGATCCAATCAAAACGTTCCCTGGCTAAAGCCACCACTCACGGAACAATACCAATTTGCAATTTATGGGGGAGATTCGGAAAGTCATGTATTCCTTACCCTAGGTCAATTTGACGCAATGTAGCGTCAAGTCAGGGTCAAGCTTCCATTACAAACATCTGGTTATGCAAAGTCGCCTTAAGCACTGCCTGCGCTGTGGTTTCAACCGAAAGCGCCTCGCGCGCCAGCCTTAGGTGCTTTTCCACCGTCGCGGCCGTCAAACCCATAAGCAACGCGATGTCCTGAGTGGTCTTTCCATCCCCCACCCATTGAAGCGCCTCTCGTTGACGCTTAGTCAGAGCGCGGTTCGGAGCGTTGTACGGTAAGGTCAGAATTTTGAGATGAGCTACATTGTTCATCAGCAAAATATCCTCGCCGTGTTCCTGCCAGATCTCGTCCACTTCATCCTGATCATGCATTCGGGCCGCAAGTGAGATCGCGCCTTTGGTTCGCATCGAAACCGAGTTGAAGCTAACCGTATAACCCGATGTAAGACCCAAAGATTTGTTAAACTCATAAACCCTAAGTTCTTCGGGCGTCATAACACCGCTGGACATCATGTCATTGATCATGCTCCAGCTTGCCGCGCCCTCATGATCCAACGCCCATTTCAACATCGGAGCGTGAAAATACAATCCCGAGCGGAGGAACCCATCAAGGTAGTCTTTGCAGTGGTTGGACAGGATGACGAAATCTTCGGGGTCCCCCAACGAGGTCGCCGTGCGATACTGGGTGTAACCATACAGCAACCGATCAAATCCGAACTTTGCCATCTGGCGGCAGTGGGCATCCCACAGCTCTTCCAATGTCTTGGTATAGCTCAGAAAGTTCAGATAATCGTTGAGGTTCATCCAGTGCCCCCCTCAGCCAAATGGGCAGCAAGTGCATTCAGCGCAAGCACATAGCTATGTGCGCCGAATCCGCAAATCTGACCAATGGCAACTGGGGCGACGTATGATTTGTGTCGAAACACTTCGCGTGCGTGAATATTCGACAGATGAACCTCTACAACCGGAACTTCGGCGGAAGAAATCGCATCCATCAGCGCGACCGACGTATGGGTGTATCCACCCGCGTTCAAGACGATTCCATCCTGTTCGCCGCGTGCTGCGTGAATCGCATCAATCAATGCGCCTTCGTGGTTGGTTTGAATATGCGTGATCGTCTGATTCAGTGCCTGACCATGAGCAACACACAGGTCCTCAATCATCTTCAAGGTCGTTGATCCATAAACCTCGGGCTGCCGGGTCCCCAGCAGATTCAGGTTCGGACCATTCAGAACCAATATTTTTTGCATATTCAAACTGTCCCCATCTTCTTCTTTTTCATAAACCCGAAAATTTGAGGCGTCCAGCGACCATCGCCCCTTTGGCGCGAGTGGTTGTGTCGCATATTGGTAAGAATCTAAAGTTCTGAATGAATATCAGCTCATTTAGTTCCCATTGTGACCACAACTTTACCGAGAGTTTTGCGTTGATCCATCTTGGCGATCGCTTCCGCCGCACTTTCAAGTGGAAAGCGGGCGCTGATACGAGGGCAGATGGCACCGCTTCGATACATTTTGAACAGTTCACCCACATTCTGAGAATGCCCTTTCGGATCCCGAAACACTGACGCGCCCCAAAACACGCCGACGATTTGACATCCTTTGAGTAGCGTCAGGTTCAACGGAATGCTGGGAATGCCTGCTGGAAAACCGACGACCAGATATCGGCCTCCCCACGCCAAGCTGCGCAAGGCAGGTTCGGCGTAGTCCCCGCCAACGGCGTCATAGACCAAATCCACACCTTCGCCACCGGCCAGCGATTTGATTTCAGCAGACAGCGCCTTCTGCGCCGCTCGGTCCAGATCACGTGGATAAATCAGTGTTTTATCTGCACCGACTTTTTTGCAAAACTGTGCTTTTTCTTCGGACGAAACTGCCGCGATCACATGCGCGCCCATGGCTTTGGCAAGCTCTATCGCGGCAGAGCCAACGCCACCCGATGCGCCCAGCACAAGTACGGTTTCCCCCGAGAGCAGCTGTGCTCGATCTTTGAGCGCATGGTAAGACGTACCGTACGTGAAAATGAAACACGCAGCGTCTTCATATGGCATATCATCCGGGATTTTGATCGCCGTCGCTGGTCTGAGCGTCAGGTGCGTGGCGAACCCTCCATGTCCTGTCAGCGCCAGAACACGATCTCCTGGCAAGAATTCAACGACATCTTTGCCGACGCTGGTGATCTCACCTGCAATCTCGCCACCTGGGGCAAATGGACGAGGAGGCTTCATCTGGTAAAGGTCCCGGATCATCAGTGTATCCGGAAAGTTCACTCCGGCCGCGTGAATTCGCACCAATATCTCACCAGCCTTTGGCACGGGATCGGGCAGGGTGGTCAACTCCAATGTTTCTGGTCCGCCCGGTTTGACGCTGAGTAATGTTTGCATATGCCCCACTTGCCCCTTGCTTCGTTTGAATTGAAATCGTTGGATTACACGAACGTATTGTCAAGATGACCGCCGCTCTGGTTCTCAAACGATAGGCGCAAAGAGCAGATCACCTGAAAGGAGATTTCATGACGCCCGAGACATTGTTTTCACTCAACGGAAAAACTGCGCTGGTGACAGGTGGGGCCACGGGTATTGGCCGGATGGCAGCCGAGGCGCTTGTTCGTGCCGGTGCTCATGTTCTGATTGCCTCGCGCAAGGGTGATGCATGTGAACAGGTTGCGGCAGAGTTGAACGCGTTAGGCACCGCCGGATCTGCAGAAGGTTTCGCAGGCGATATCGGCAGCGAAGTGGGTATTGATGCATTAGTTGGTGAGGTCAACAAACGAACGCAATCTCTTGAAATATTAATGAATAATGCTGGTGTTACCTGGGGCGCACCGATGGGTCAGTTTCCCCACTCGGCGTGGGACAAAGTGATGTCCGTCAATGTCGCAGGTATATTCGATCTGACCCAAAAGCTACTACCGCTTTTAATGAAATCAGCCAGCGACGATGATCCAGCACGGGTCGTAAATATTGGATCGGTTATGGGCGAGGTCCCGATGGGTGACGGGGCCTACAGCTATTCCGCGTCAAAAGCCGCGGTGATTCACCTGTCAAAAATCATGGCCAAGGAACTTGCGCCGTATCGTGTCACAGTAAATGCTCTGGCGCCTGGGCCGTTCGTATCGCGCATGACCGCGTTTGCAACCGAAGATGAAAGTAAGCGTGAGCGTGTCGGCAAGGCGGTACCGTTGGGTCGCGTGGGTCGTGACGAAGATATCGCGGGCTGTATGTTGTTCCTGTGTGGCCGTGGTGGCAGCTACATCACGGGTGCGGTGTTGCCGGTATCCGGCGGTATCAACGTCCAGACAGGCGGTAACATCTTTGCCGACGCTCTTTAGCCCCAGATCCACCGCAGGTTTGGTAGATGAAAGAAACCGATAGTACATTAGATATCAACGCAGTTGAGACCTATCTTAACTCACATCTTGATGGGTTTTACGGCCCATTGAAGGCGACAAAGTTCACCGTAGGCCAATCCAACCCGACATATTTGCTCAGCACACCGCGTGAGGCATATGTTTTAAGGCGCAAGCCGCCCGGGGTTTTGCTGAAATCAGCCCATGCAGTGGATCGCGAGTTTCGCGTCATGAGCGCGCTTGCTGGCAGCAATGTGCCCGTGCCGAAAGTTCACCTGCTATGCGAAGATGACCGGGTGATAGGGTCGGCTTTTTACGTAATGGAATATCTGCAAGGGCGTACGTTTGTAGATCCGGTCATGAAGGGTGAAGACAACGACACACGTACGGGCGTGATTGATGAAATGAACCGCGTTCTGGCTGAGTTACACATGGTCGATATCGATGCAGTTGGTCTTTCGGATTATGGGCCACCTGGCAACTATTTCGAACGGCAAATTGCCCGCTGGACCAAGCAATATCGTGCTTCTGAGACCGAAACTATCCCAGACATGAACCAGTTGATTGCCGCGCTCGAGCATCAAGTTCCAGAGGATGACAACCAAAGGACGTTGGTGCACGGGGATTATCGCATCGACAATCTGATGTTTGAAACGAATGGCACGGGCTGCATCGGGGTCCTGGATTGGGAATTGTCGACCATCGGCCACCCATATGCGGATCTCGCGGCAGTTATCATGCAATGGCAGTTGCCTCCGGGAAAAGAGGGGCGCGGATTGGCGGGCGTAGACCGAGAAAACCTTGGCTTACCAACAGATCGCGCCTTTGTCGCAAACTATTGCGCACGTCGCGGCATTCCAGCGATCGAGAACTTTGGGTTTTACCTTGCTTTCAATTTCTTTCGAATGGCTGGAATTCTGCAAGGTGTTTACAAGCGCGCACTTGATGGAAATGCATCTGATCCGAAGCGGGCACAGGCATTTGGTGCCTATGTCCCAATCTTTGCCCAACATGGCTTGTCTGCTTTACGCAGCGAGGCGTAAGCGGGTTGACCCAAACGGAGTTGCCTCATGGGATTTAATCCGACCTCATTGGCCAATATTCGCAAATGGATGAACAAGTATGTGGACCAGCGCAAATATGCGGGCTGCGCGCTTCTGATCCGCCAGCACGGGAAAGAGGCGTTCTTTCATACTTGCGGGCGGCGTTGCATAGAGAACGACCTTCCCTTCCAACGTGATAGTTTGGTTCGGATATATTCGATGACAAAACCGGTGACCTCGGTTGCCCTTATGACTCTGGTCGAACAGGGATTGTTTCATCTCGGCGCTCCAGTTTCCGAGTTTCTGCCTGAATTTTCGTCCATGAGGGCCCTTATTCCGGACGCAACTAGTCTTGATCAGACTGAGGATGCGCCGTCACCGAGCTTGCATCAACTTTTGACCCATACCAGCGGGATGAGTTACCCGTTCAATCCCGGCCTGCTGCCCAAGGCGATGGACGATCTTGATCTGATCTTTTCACCACAACAGGGCCCTCTGTCAGAAAGGGTTATGCTGTTGGCGCAACTCCCGCTGGCCTTTCAACCGGGTGCGCGATGGGAATACTCGGTCGGGATAGATGTAATTGGGCGCGTGATCGAAGTGGTATCAGGCAAATCGCTCGACGTATTTCTGACTGAACATATCTTCGAGCCTTTGGGTATGAATGAAACCGCGTTCTCAGTGCCTAATGGGGCAGGGGACAGGTTTGCCTCACTCTACACCCCATTGGAAGGTGACGCGATGGCGCTGAACGCCGCAAAATCAGGCGGCGAAACACTCCGATTGGTGGATAATTTCGGGCAATCTCCATTCGAGGCGGCGACTACATTTTCCGGAGGCGGCGGGCTGATCAGTACGATCGACGACTTCAGTAAATTCGCCGAAATGTTGCGGAGCAAAGGAACAGGAAATGGCGCCAGAATCCTGGGGCCAAAGACGATGGAGTTTATGTTTCGCAATCACTTACCGGGCGACATTGCATCAATGGGGCCGCAAAGTTTCGCGGAACAACCCATGGACGGGACAGGTTTCGGTATCGGAGGAGCGGTGGTTCTGAATCCGGCACTTGCCAAATGCCCTGGTTCGGTTGGTGACTTCGGCTGGGGTGGTATGGCATCGACGTATTTCTGGGCCGATCCAGTCAATGATCTGACGACCGTATTCTTCACTCAGCTTTCGCCGTCCAGCTCCTGTCCATCGCGCGCCGAATTGAAGGCGCTTGTGCATGCAACGCTCGTTGAATGATCGGTTGTCGAATGATACCGGAAAAGTCTGGATGCAGGAGACCCCAAGATGACCGAAGCCGAACGTGTACTGCTTGATCTGCTGAATATCGAGAGGCTCGAAGTCGATCTATTCCGCGGCACCGGATCAGGTGGTGAAACGCCAACGCGCATCTTTGGCGGTCAAGTGATTGCACAGGCGCTTGCGGCAGCCTACCGGACGGTCGAAGATCGCCTGTGTCATTCGCTACATGCTTATTTCATCCGCCCCGGCGATCCATCCATTCCCGTTATATATCAAGTGGATCGCGCACGAGATGGAGGTTCATTTACGACCCGTCGCGTGGTTGCGATCCAGCATGGCAAACAGATCCTGAACATGTCCGCCTCATTCCACAAACAGGATGATGGGTGGGATCATCAGCATCCGATTCCCAATGTTGATGGTCCAGAACACCATCCATCGCGTGACGATCTGCGGCAAAAGTATCTTGGCCGTGTGCCGGACAAGCTAAAGTCAGAGTTTCTGCGCGAACGTCCCATCGAAGTGCGCGAAGTTGATCCTCTGGACCTGTTCACGCCCTCAAAGGCAGATGATAAGAACTATCTCTGGTTTCGCATGGGTGCGGCGAATGATGCAGACACGATTACGCAACATCTTCTCTTGGCCTATGCCTCGGATATGGGGCTGCTCACTTCCGGGATGAGGCCCCATGGGCTGAGTTGGTTTACTGGCGAAATCGATGGTGCCAGTCTGGACCATGCCATTTGGTTTCATGCACCCGTTATGTTTCAGAACTGGCATCTTTATTCCATGGAATCACCATGGACGGGGCAGGGGCGTAGCTTCAATCGCGGATCAATCTTTTCTCAGGATGGAAAGCTGGTTGCGTCAGTCGCGCAGGAAGGCCTGCTCAGGCGGCGTCGGTTACGTTAGATATCACCGATAAAGCGTTGATTAATCTTATTCATATTACTTAACCAGCCATCATAGTCTTCGATCTTCATGCGCATGTAATCAAAGACTTGCGGATGCGGAAGAACCAGAAAACGCTCGTCGGAAATTGCCTCAATACAGGATTGTGCAACCTCAGCAGGCTCAATTATTCCGTCGAACGCGGCAACAGAATCTTCGTATCCACGCATCATCTCTGACCGCACAGCTTGCGGACACAAAACAGAAACTCGGATGCCACGGTCGCGATATGTCAGAGCAATCCACTCAGCAAATCCTACGGCCGCGTGCTTGGTAACTCCATACGGCGCAGCGCCGGGTATGTTGAGCAGTCCAGCGGCAGATGCAGTAAACATCATGTAACCGCCACCACGCGCGACCATCCTTGGGATCAGATGCCGCGCAGCCCAGACATGCGACATTACGTTGATTTGCCAAATACGCTCCCAATCCGTGTCAGGTACGTCAAGCCCACCAAACGTTAGAATGCCAGCGTTGGCACAGAACAAATCAATCGGAGCAATGGTATCCTCGACCACATCGATCAGCTCTCGAATGTCGCTTTCTTTGGAAACATCACATCTGATTGCATCGCCACCGATTTTCTTGGCCACAACCTGCGCGCCAGTAAGATCGATATCCGCACAGACCACATGTGCGCCTTCCTTTGAAAACCGTTCTGCAAGACCTTGGCCGATGCCACTTGCTGCACCGGTGATGACAACGGTTTTTCCATTCAGATCCATCACGATATCCGTGTTCTACATTTCAAACACAGCGTAACATCTTGGGAAACCACAGCCAATGCGGATTAGCCAGCTATGGTTTATCCATCTTATTATTTACATAATACCGATTATACGATTAATCGATAAAGCTTTAATAAAAAGCCTGCAGACCTGTTTGCGCCCGTCCCAGGATCAATGCATGGACGTCATGTGTCCCCTCATAGGTATTGACGGTCTCCAGATTGATCATGTGGCGCACGACTTGGAATTCGAGCGATATCCCATTGCCGCCGTGCATATCACGCGCCATTCGAGCGATGTCCAACGCCTTACCGCAATTGTTGCGTTTGATAATCGAGATCATTTCAGGTGCAGCCTCGGCCTGATCCATCAAACGTCCGACACGCAAGCTTGCCTGCAAGCCGAGTGAGATTTCGGTTTGCATCTCTGCTAGTTTGCGCTGAAACAGTTGGGTCTGTGCCAGAGGGCGATTGAACTGCTTGCGATCTAATCCGTATTGGCGAGCTCCGTGCCAACAACATTCCGCCGCACCCATCGCACCCCAACTGATACCAAAGCGTGCGCGGTTCAAGCAGCCGAACGGGCCCTTTAGGCCTTGAACATGAGGCAGCAAGGCACCCTCGTCCACTTCAACACCATCCATGACGATTTCACCGGTGATCGAGGTTCGCAGACTCAACTTGTTTTCGATCTTCGGAGCGCTCAATCCCTTGGCACCTTTGTCCAACACAAATCCGCGGATCTTACCGTCATGCGCATCGGATTTGGCCCAGACCACAAAAACGTCGGCAATCGGCGCATTTGAGATCCACATCTTACTGCCGGTCAAGCGATAGCCACCATCAATCTTCTCGGCGCGGGTTTTCATTGCCGCCGGATCAGAACCCGCATCCGGTTCCGTCAGGCCAAAGCAGCCGATCCATTCTCCGCTGGCCAGTTTCGGCAGGTATTTGCGCCGCTGTTCCTCGCTGCCATAGGCATAGATTGGATACATCACCAACGAGCTTTGCACCGACATCATCGAACGATAGCCAGAATCCACACGTTCGACTTCGCGCGCTACCAGGCCATAGGTGACATAACCGGCACCAATTCCACCGTATTCCTCAGGAATTGTCGTGCCGAGTAGACCCATTTCACCCATCTCACGAAAGATTTCGGGGTCCGTTTCTTCGTTTTGGAAAGCCTGAGTAACGCGCGGCTGTAGTTTTTCTTGAGCATAAGCACGCGCGCTGTCGGCGATCAGGCGTTCATCCTCTTCCAACTGGTCAGACAGGCGGAATGGATCATCCCAGTTGAAACTGCCAAGTTCGGGCGCATCCTTCGCGCGCAGGACCGGTTTTGTATCTGGAGCATTCATTTTGTTTCTCCGGCAGGAATTGGTTTGTACAATCATAACCTGAGCTATTGTCAAAAAACAGCGAGACATTTGCATGGTTTCATGATCAAAACGCATAGATGAGACCGAACCGCCCTACTCTACCGCCCATATCTGCACTGCGCGCGCTTGAAGCTTTGGATCGACTTGGGTCAGCATCGGCAGTCGCTGATGAAATGGCTCTGACGCAAAGCGCTGTCAGCCGACAACTTCAGACACTAGAGGCGCATTTGGGCGCCGAGTTGGTTAGTCGTGATCGAAAGCGGCTATCACTCACAAAGGCGGGGCAAGACTACGTCCGGGAAATTCGGCCAGCCTTGTCGCAGATCGCACAGGCTGCATTGAAATTGCATGTTGCTCCGGCCGGTGGAACACTAAACTTGGCGATCCTGCCAACGTTCGGAATGCGTTGGCTGGTGCCGCGTCTTCCCGACTTTGCGCGGCTCCACCCTGATATTACGATCAACATGACCACGCGACTGAGGCCATTCAGCTTTGCATCCGAACCCTTTGATGCGGCATTACATTTTGGGGAGCCGGATTGGCCTGGAACCGATCGCTTGTTGTTGAGTATGGAGCGTGTTCTACCTGTTTGCGCGCCCGGTCTCTTACCGCAAGGCGCGCCAACCTCACCTCGAGACTTACTCAAACTGCCTTTGTTGCACATCCAGACCCGACCCCGTGCATGGCAAGACTGGTTTCGCCAAATGGGAATCGAACATCAGCACCCTCTACCCGGCACGGTCCACGACCAGTTCAACACGATCAATCAAGCTGCGTTGCATGGATTGGGTGTGGCGCTACTGCCGAACTATCTGGTCGAACAGGACCTGGCGACCGGCAAACTGATTGCGGCTTTCCCAAACGCAATTGAGGCTATGGGTGCCTATTATCTGGTTTGGCCGCGCGAAAAGTCCGACGACGACGCCCTGCGGCAGTTCAGACATTGGTTGGCGTCTCAAGCACAAACCGAAGAAGCGCTACCGCGTTAGCCCAACGCGTACCCTGCCCCACGAACCGTACGCACCGGATCTTCACCGCCGTGCTGTGTCAATGCTTTGCGCAAGCGACCAATATGGACATCAACGGTGCGTGTATCGACATAGATATCGCGCCCCCAAACACGGTCAAGCAATTGCTCGCGGCTCCAGACGCGGCCGGGTTTTTCCATGAATGTGCTCAGCAGCCGGAATTCAGTTGGTCCCAATTTCAAAGGCTTATCGTCTCGGCTGACCTTGTGGGTCTCGGAATCCAGAATGATATCATCGAACTCCAGTCGGATACCTACTGTCGCTGGCCTCACTCGCCGCAGTTGCGTCCGGACACGCGCCATCAATTCCACGATCGAGTACGGTTTGACCACATAATCATCCGCGCCCGTCTCAAGGCCGCGCACCTTGTCGACCTCCTCGGACCGGGCTGACAGCATGATGATCGGTATCGAGCGCGTGTCAGACCGCGATTTCAATCGACGACAGACCTCGATACCACTGAGATTGGGCATCATCCAATCGAGAACGATTATGTCAGGGCGATCTTCTTCGACCAGCAGTAAAGCTTCTTCCCCATTGGCAGCGCGTGATACGCGAAACCCTTCGGCATCCAGATTATAGGCCAGCACCTCTCGCTGAGCCAGCTCATCCTCAACCACCAGTACCGTCGGTTGATCAGCGGACATGTCGAAAGTCTCCTAGATCGTTTGAGACGTGTTATCAGCTTTGGGCCGGGCTTCGCTGGGCCGCTCACCCGTAACGAGATAGACAACCTGCTCGGCGATCGCTGTCACGTGGTCGCCCATCCGTTCGATGTTCTTTGCGATGAAATGCAGGTGCATGCAGGATGATATGTTGCGCGGGTCCTCAGCCATGAAGGTCAGGAACTCGCGGAACAAGCCGTTATACATTTGGTCCACTTCCTGATCGCGTTCGATTACGTCGGTGGCCAATTCTGCGTCTCGCTGGATGTAAGCATCCAGCGCATCTCGCAACATCAGTTCAACTTCGCGCGCCATGCGACGCAGCGCGGCGGCGCTGCCATTGATCTCGCCCGCATTGACCAGAACGGTGGTTCGCTTAGCGATGTTCTTGGAGTAATCGCCGATCCGTTCGAGGTTGGCTGAAACCTTGAGTACCGACAGAACCAATCGAAGATCACCTGCCGTGGGGGCACGCAACGCAATCAGCCGTGCGGTTTCTTCGTTGATCAATTCTTCCAGCGCATCGATGGCCTTATCGCCCTGTCGCACTTCCTGCGCCAATTCCTCGTCGCGGGTTTCCAGCGAACGGGCGGCGCCCATGATGGCGGCTTCGACCAAGCCACCCATCTTCATAATATGGGCTTGAATGGCCTCGAGATCCCGGTCGAACGCGGATGCAATATGTTGTTCGGTCATGTCTGAATACCTGTTCTCAGCCGATCCGGCCAGTAATGTAGCTTTCGGTCCGGGGGTCTTCGGGATTTGTAAATATCTGGCCGGTCTCACCAAATTCGACCAGATTGCCCAGGTGGAAAAACGCGGTCTTTTGGCTGACACGCGCGGCCTGCTGCATTGAGTGGGTAACAATCACCACCGAATACCGCTTACGCAGATCATCTATCAGTTCTTCGACCTGTGCCGTCGCAATCGGGTCTAGCGCCGAGCATGGCTCGTCCATCAGCAAAACCTCTGGTTCGGTCGCGACGGCGCGGGCGATACATAGGCGCTGCTGCTGGCCACCGGACAGGCCTGTTCCGGGCGCGTCCAGACGATCCTTCACCTCGTCCCAGATAGCACCGCGGCGCAGGGATTTCTCAACGATCTCATCCAGTTCCGCTTTGTTTTTCGCAAGGCCGTGGATGCGAGGACCATAAGCGACGTTGTCATAGATCGACTTTGGAAACGGGTTGGGCTTCTGGAACACCATGCCCACTTTGGCGCGCAGCTGCACAGGGTCGACCCGTTTGTCATAGATATCTTCACCATCCAACAGAATATCCCCGGTGACGCGGCAGATATCGATGGTGTCATTCATCCGGTTCAGGCAGCGCAGGAACGTGGACTTGCCGCAGCCCGAGGGGCCGATGAAGGCGGTAACCGTCTTGTCTTCGATCTCGACATTCACGTCCTTGATGGCATGGGTATCGCCATAGTGGACCTGAACATTATTCGCGGCGATCTTGATTGCTTTGGAGTCCACGGTTCTCTCCACTCGAGTCATATCGTTCATCATAGCCCCCTCTTACCAGCGGCGTTCAAAGCGGCGGCGCAAGATGACCGCAATGGTGTTCATTGTCACGAGGAAGATCAACAGAATGATGATGCCCCCCCATGCGCGTTCGTAAAAGGCCGGGTCAGCGCGTTTGGACCATTCATAGATCTGCGCAGGCATGGCCGAGTTCGGAGACAGGAACCCCGCAACGATTCCGTCCGGCGGGTTTGAAGCGATAAAGCCTACCATCCCGATCAGCAGCAACGGAGCCGTTTCCCCCAGCGCTTGTGCCAGGCCGATGATAGTACCTGTCAGGATGCCCGGCGCTGCCAGTGGCAGGACATGGTGGAACACTGCCTGCATTTTCGAGGCCCCTACCCCAAGCGCCGCATCTCGGATCGAAGGCGGCACCGCCTTAAGTGAAGCGCGGGTTGAGATGATGATCGTGGGCAGCGTCATCAGCGTTAGCACCAATCCACCCACCAGCGGGGCTGAGGTCGGCAAGTGCATGTAGTTGATGAACACCGCCAGTCCGAGGATACCAAACACGATGGACGGTACGGCTGCGAGGTTCGAGATGTTCACCTCGATGATATCGGTCAGCCGGTTTTGCGGCGCAAATTCCTCAAGATAGATTGAAGCGGCCACACCAATGGGCAATGCCAGCGCCAGCACCACGAACATCATGAACAGTGAGCCGAGCATGGATACACCGATCCCGGCCGCTTCGGGCCGTTGGTCAGAGGCGTCCGAGCCAAAGATGAAATCCGGGTTGAAGGCTTTGTACAAGATGCCCGCATCTCTCAGCTGGTCAACAAAGTCCAACTGCGCGACCGAGATGCTCTTGTCATTGGCAATAGACTCGCGCGTCACGCGACCTTTCATGTAACCATCGACACGGCTGTTGACCAGAAAGCGGAAGCTTACGGTTTTTCCAATCTCATCCGGATTGGCGATAACATAGTTCCTCAGTTCTGCTTGTGCGGCCTTCGACAGAATCTTACCCATTTCTTTGGGCTTCAGATCTGTTTGAATGCCAAGCTTTTGTACTTCGGATTCCAACGCCGAAGCGATCAATGGGGCGTAACCAAAGGTTGAGACCTTTTTGATATCCTCGATATTTCGATTACCCTTTTTGTCCAGCTTGTCTTCCTTCAGCTCGACATTCAGCTCTAGAAAGCTTTGTTGGAAAGCGCCAGTACCGGCGGTCACGATATTGGTCACCAGAACGATCAACATCAGCAGACCGATACCAATGGCGGCGATGCCATACAGTTTGAACCGCCCCTCAGCGGCATTGCGACGTTTAGTGCGTGCATCCTTATCAAACAGCGAACCTTTGGGTTTCGCAGCAGAAGAAGCGCCAGGGGATTGGGAAATATCGGTCATTCGTACTGCTCCCGGTATTTGCGTACGATGTAGAGGGCGAAGATATTCAGCCCCAGCGTGATGACGAACAGCGTGAGACCCAGTGCGAAGGCCACCAGCGTTTCAGGGCTTGCAAAGTCGGTATCGCCGGTCAGTTGGCTGACGATCCGGGTGGTGATGGTCGTCATCGCCTCAAAGGGATTGCCCGAGAATTTCGCAATCGCACCGGCCGCCATCACCACGATCATGGTCTCGCCAATGGCCCGACTGGCAGCCAATAGGATCGCACCGACGATCCCCGGCAGCGCTGCCGGCAAGACCACCTGACGCACAGTCTCGGACTTGGTTGCCCCCAACCCAAGCGAGCCGTCGCGCATCGACTGAGGCACCGCGTTAATGATGTCATCCGACAACGACGAGACGAACGGGATCAGCATGATGCCCATAACCAGACCTGCAGTCAGAACGGCGTTGGAACTTGCCATCCAGCCAAGCCCCAGTGCCCCGCCGTCCCCGAACAGGGACACCAGCGCCGGACCAACGGTCAACAAAGCAAATAAGCCGTAAACGATGGTTGGGATACCGGCGAGAATTTCAAGCAGCGGCTTGGCAATCGAACGGGTCGCTCCGGTCGCGTATTCCGACAGATATATCGCCGCAAAAAGGCCAATCGGCACCGCCACCAGCAGCGCGATAACCGAAATGTATAGCGTGCCCCACAGCAACGGCAGGATCGACAGCTCACTACCTCCACGGAAGTTCGGGGCCCATGTGCTGCCAAAGAAAAAGTCTTTCCATGAATGCAGTTGGAAGAAATTCATCGTCTCGAAAAGCATTGAAAGAACGATGCCTACGGTTGTCAGAATGGCGATAGAAGCGGCCAGAAGAAGCAGCGCCAGAATACCTTGCTCGACAACATTGCGGGCGCGGAATTCCCTGTGCGTGCGGATATATGCAAAGGCGGCTCCCAAAAACGCAACGACCAGCACCATGATCTGCATTGCGGTTGAACCGGTTGACGTCATGCTACGGTATTTTTGAGCGGCCAAAAGAATGGGCTTTGAGATGTCTTGGGTTAACACCTGACCTGCATCTTTCAGCGATTGTGTCAGTGCTTCGATATCTGCATCGGCGTTGCGCGCCTGCACCTCGGACAGCAGTCCAGACGCAATCGCGCCGTCTAACCCATAGGCGACGCGGCGAACTTCGCTCATGACCAGACCACGATCAGAGCCTTCGGCGATCGCAGTGTCCGGGATCATACCTGACACCGTGTTGTTCACAATCAATGGCTGCACCAGAAGCCACAGGATCAGCAATCCCAGCGCGGGGACAAGCGCGGTCAGCGCGACATTGTACCCATAATAGGATGGCAGGGAATGCAATGCGCGCGCATCACCCTCGGCGCTTGCCAAGGCGCGGGACCGGCCCGCGAAGTACCCAAGCACCGCCAAAGCAAGCAGGGTGAGCAAAATCCAGGATAACGCCATGTGAACTCCGTGGGTATGGCAGAGTTGGAGTCAAAAAGAACCGGGGCGTGTTTGCATCGCCCCGGTTCATAAGTTCTATGGTTTAAGAACCGCCGCCCAGAACGGTTTCATTGGCAACAGCTTCCTGAACCTTGATCAGTTCCGGGTCCGATACCAGACCGTATTCTGCCAGCGGGCCATCAGGGCCAGCAATCTCGTCCGCGACGAAGAATTCAGCATATTCCTTCAGACCGGGGATCACACCGATATGCGCTTTCTTTACGTAAAAGAACAGCGGACGAGAGACCGGGTATTCGCCGGTTGCAATCGATTCGGTCGAAGGAACCACGTCGGACATGGTGGCAACCTGCAGCTTGTCTGTGTTGTTTTCGTAGAACGCCAGACCAAAGACGCCGATGCCGTCTTTGTTGCTGTCGATGCGGGCCAGAGTTTCAGTGTAGTCGCCGTCGATGTCTACTGAAACGCCATCAGTACGCAGCGCGATACAAGCTTTTTCAGCCGCTTTTTTCTTGGCTTTGTCGCTATCACCTTCGGCAGCAGCCAGATAGGCGTCAAAATCGCCGGTGTGCTCGCAACCTGCCAGGATCACTTTGTCTTCGAACACTTCACGGGTGCCGTGTTTGGTACCAGGAACGAAGGCAGCAATCGGCTGAGCAGGGAAGTTCGGGTTCACCTGATCCCAAGTTTTGTAGGGGTTGTCGACCAGCTGGCCGTCAACAACAACTTGAGCGGAAAGGGCTTTGTACCAGTCATCCGGTGTGAACGCGAACGAGTTGCCGTTAATGTCGGATGCAAACACGATGCCGTCATAGCCGATCTGAACTTCGATGATGTCGGTAACACCAGCGTCTGCGCAGGCTTTGATCTCTTTTTCGCGAATCTTGCGCGAGGCGTTGGCGACGTCGATGGTGTTTTCACCCACGCCTTCGCAGAAACGCTTGAGACCAGCAGAAGAGCCACCGGATTCAACAACAGGTGTCGGAAAATCAAAGTTCTCACCGAAGGCTTCAGCAACAATCGAAGCGTAAGGCAGAACGGTTGACGAGCCAGCAACCTGAACCTGATCACGAGCGGCCGCAGTGGTCGCCGATACGGCAG
The DNA here is from genome assembly GCF_056535285.1 of Ruegeria sp. O11. NCBI lineage: Bacteria > Pseudomonadati > Pseudomonadota > Alphaproteobacteria > Rhodobacterales > Roseobacteraceae > Ruegeria > Ruegeria sp. O11. The sequence continues at coordinate 666,974 of NZ_JBQERS010000001.1, forward strand.
CGATGGCCAGAGCCGAAGCCGACAGTTTTACAAAGGACATCCCAGTCTCCTTGAGAAATATACGTTCTGATCACCCCTATGATGATCTGGGCGAAGCACTATGACGCTCGCGTAAGTCTTTTGTGACAGGCATGTAACAGTTTCATGACAACTCACGAATTTCTCAGAAATTCTTAACTTGACGAGGCGTCATGACTGGATGCCAACCGTCCGCGCAATTTCAACGCGGCAAGATCACCGTGAAAACGGCACCTTGTCCCAACTCGCTATCCACTTTCAGTCGTCCGCGATGGCGATTGACGATGTGTTTTACGATCGCCAAACCCAGCCCCGTTCCGCCCAATTCGCGTGAGCGGTGGCTGTCTGCCCGATAGAATCGCTCGGTCAGCCTGGGAAGATGCTTCGCATCGATGCCGGGACCCTGATCTATGATCTTGATCCGCACGGCTGGCCCGCGCATTGCGGTATCTCGCTCGGACAGATTCACGATCACATCGACTCGGCCACCACTCCCGCCGTATTTGATCGCGTTTTCAACAAGGTTAGTGAAAACCTGACGTAACTGATCGCTGTCCCCAACCATCGTGATTGGCTCGTTCGGGGCATCCAGTGATAGCTCGACACCTGCATCATCTGCCAATGGCCGAAGCGTGTTCAACGTCGACTGAATTAACCCGGTCAGCTCCAATGGTTCCTTGGGCCTGACCCGCTCTTCACTTTCGACCCGATTAAGCGAGAGCAGATCCCCCACCAGCCGGTTCATTCGATTGGCCTCATCCGCCATGATCTGCAGAAACCGATCACGTGCTGCTGTGTCATCGCGGGCTGGGCCTTGCAGGGTTTCGATAAACCCCATCAGCGCCGTTAGAGGTGTCCGCAGTTCATGACTGACATTGGCTACAAAATCGCGGCGCATCTGGCCTGCCTGTTCCAGATGCGTGACATCCTGAAACACGACCAGTACGGCATCGGTCCCATTGACGGGCCTGCACTGCACTTCAAAAGTGGTATCCTGCGCACCGTCATTTGACAGATGTCGCGCCCGACCCGGTTCTTTCGACCGGAGGCTCTGCTCAACCGCATCTATGATCTGCGGTTGCCGCAGGATCGTTGCAAAGTGCCGGCCTTCAATGGCTTGACCCAGCAGAGACAAGGCCTCAGTATTCGCAGCAACGATCCGCTCGGTTTGCCCGACCAGAAGCGCTGGTGCGGGAATGGCAGAGACAAGATCAGCGAGCAAAGTGTCAGTCATGCAAACTCAGACCGGTCGCAGAGAATCGCGAAAATTACGCATGTTTTCCTGATAATGCAGCGCACTCAAAGTCAGCTTTTGTGCAGTTGCATCATCAATCTGTCGCACGACCTTACCGGGTGATCCCATGACAAGTGAGTTATCGGGGATTTCCTTGCCTTCCGTAACAAGCGCCCCTGCCCCGATCAAACAGTTTTTGCCGATCTTTGCGCCGTTCAATATGATGGCGCCCATACCGATCAGAGAATTATCTCCGATTGTGCAGCCGTGCAGCATGACCTTGTGACCAATGGTGCAATTCTGACCAATCGTCAGCGGATATCCGGCATCGATATGCATCACGCAGTTTTCCTGCACGTTGCTGCCAGCCCCCACACGTATTTCCTCGTGATCCGCGCGGATGGTGCAACCGAACCAAACCGAAGACCCCTGTTCCAATACCACCTTGCCAATCAGGTTGGCATCAGGTGCAACCCAGGTGTCTTCGTGTATCTTTGGTGTGTGTTTGCCTAAGGCGTAAATCGTCATGATAGACCATCGAATTCGGTTTGCAGGGCGCGGATGTGGTTTTGCAGGCTGGGCTGCTGAATACGGCGCATCCGCTCGGCACTGACAATGGTTTTCAGTTTTTCCTCGGTTGCATCCAGATCATCGTTGATCAGGACGTAATCGTAATAACCCCAATGGCTGATCTCATCCCAACTTTTTAGCATCCGTTTGGCGATCACATCATCGCTGTCCTGACCGCGCCCTTCCAGTCTGCGCCGAAGCTCGCGGATCGAAGGAGGAAGGATGAAAATTGACAATGCGTGTTTGCCAAGATCAGAATTGCGGATCTGCACCTCACCTTGCCAATCAACATCAAATAGCACATCGCGCCCTTGCGTGATGGATTCACGCACCGGCCCCGCAGGTGAACCATAGAAGTTACCAAAAACATGAGCGTGTTCCAGCATCTGGCCATCCGCGACCTGCTGCTTGAACTCATCTTCCGAGAGGAAATAATACTCTCGCCCATGTTCCTCACCTGGGCGCGGCGCGCGGGTAGTGGCCGAGATTGAAAACTCAAGGCCGACATCCCACCGCATCAGGCGACGGGCCAGAGTAGATTTGCCTGCGCCCGACGGCGACGACAGAATGATTAGTAGACCGCGGCGATCCGCCATGTGATGTATCCGTCCTTATTCCACGTTCTGTACTTGCTCGCGCATCTGATCGATCACGGCCTTCAGCTCTAAACCGACTGCTGTCAGTTCGGCATTTTGCGATTTCGAGCAAAGCGTATTCGCTTCACGATTGAACTCCTGCATCAGGAAGTCCAGCTTGCGCCCGACCGGTCCGTCTTGCGACAACAGCGCGCGTGCCGCTGCAACATGCGCGATTAACCTGTCGATCTCTTCGGTAATGTCAGCCTTCACCGCAATAAGCGCAAGCTCCTGCGCAACTCGTTCAGGATCGGCACCTTGGGTGTTGTCGAGAACCCGCGCGAGATTGTCTCGCAATGCCTGTTCCATTTGCAACCGACGACCTTCGGCCAGTTTGACAGCCTGGTTTGTCAATTCAGCGATCTGGTCTAATTGCCCGCCAAGTATACCTGCGAGCGCTTTTCCTTCAGCACTTCGCATTTCAATAAATTCCAAAAGCAGCCCGCCAAACTCCGCTTTCAGCTTCTCAACAAGTGGCTCCGGATCATCACTATCACCGCCTACTTCCATCATCCACTTCAGGGAAAGCAGATCGCTGGCCTTCGACGGCGCCAATAGCACGCCGCGCGTGCCAGCCATGGCCTCAGTCTGAGCCAGCGCATCCAGTGCAGCCTCCATCGCAGAAGTGTTCAGTTGGATATCTGCGGCGGCTTCCTCACGACTCAGCCGCAGGGACAGCGTGACATTGCCACGATTGACTTGCTTTGACAGGTCGCTTCTCAGCGCGGCCTCAAGCCCTGTCAGCCAATCCGGCATTCGCAGACGCAGGTCCAACCCTTTGCCATTGACGCTGCGCAACTCCCAAGTCCAGCTATGGGGCCCGAACGCGCCCTTACCCGAGGCGAACCCGGTCATGGATTTGATCATGACTGCCCTTTCCGTCAAATTCACTGGTCGCACCTAATGCCATTGACCAGCAGGGGGCAAGTCCTTGCTCAAATCCGGATCAATTCCGAGAGGTTAACCATTCGTTAAAGAATTGCTCCAAAATTGTATTAACCCCTGTCAATCTTGCAGCGGAAAAGGCTGGTGGGTCGCAGCATTGCCCATTAGGTGGCATTTTAGAAAAATCGTGATCGATTGACGTTGGGGTGATGAAATGAAGAGGTTTTTCAGTACTAAATCCGGTTCTGAATTTGGAAAAATCATCGCGATGGACCGATTTGACATTGGACGCAGCCTGTCCCCTATTCGTCAGGCCGAAGCCTATTGGACAGCATTGCTGACAGCAGATGGCGTTCCAATGCGGTCACAAATCGATCCGCGCGGGCTTGAGAATATACTGGAATACACCTTCATTCTTGAACGCATCGCACCCGGTCTTGCCCGATTTCGTCTGGCCGGGAGTCATCTGAATAAACTGGCGGGAATGGAAGTTCGCGGGATGCCGCTCACTTCGTTCTTCGAGCCCGATGCCCGAGATGACACCAAGCAGCTTCTAGATCAGGTGTTCTCTGCACCTGCAGTTGCCGAACTTGGGCTCGTCTCAAAGGGGAAGTTTGGTCGGGTCAGCTTACAAGCGCGCATGATCTTGCTGCCACTCAAGAGCGATCTGGGAGATATCAGCAGAGTCCTGGGTGTCATGGTCAGTGATGGGATGATCGGTGTCACGCCGCGCCGGTTCACAATATCCGATCACCGGGTACATAAGGTTTCCGATCTACAGACCCCGCCAAAACACGCGCCGAACATGGCAGAAGGATTTGCCGAAAGTCCGAGCGGGTTCAAAGGCGCACCGCACCTAAAGCTGGTTTCGTCGCGGGATGAATAAAAAAACGGCGGGCAAGTTGCCCGCCGTTTTCGTCTTTGATCCATCGCTACTTTAGCTCGCGGCGCGCTTGCCCCGATCCCGGCGCAGATTGGTCAGTTCTTCCGCAACAAGGAAGGCCAGTTCTAGCGACTGCGACGCATTCAGGCGCGGGTCGCACGCTGTGTGATAGCGATCGGAAAGATCCTCTTCGGTCACCGCGCGGACACCGCCGGTGCATTCGGTGACGTCCAGACCGGTCATCTCGAAATGCACCCCACCCGGAACGGTGCCCTCGGCCTGATGCACTCCAAAGAAGTCGCGTACTTCACGCAGCACGGAATCGAACGGTCGTGTCTTGTACCCGGTCGCCGATTTGATCGTGTTGCCATGCATCGGGTCACAAACCCAAGTGACCTTGGCACCTTCTTCTTTCACAGCCTGGACCAGACGCGGCAGATGCTCACCCGCTTTGCCTGCGCCGAAACGCGCAATCAAAGTCAGACGACCCTCTTCGTTTTCCGGGTTCAGTTTCGACATCAGAACCTTGAGGTCTTCGGCGCTGGTTGTCGGACCGCATTTCAAACCGATCGGGTTCAGGACACCGCGGCAAAATTCGACATGCGCACCGTCGGGCTGGCGGGTACGGTCGCCGATCCAGATCATGTGGCCCGAGCCAGCCAACCAATTGCCCGAGGTCGAATCCAGACGGGTCAGCGCCTCTTCGTACTCAAGCAGCAGGCCTTCGTGACTGGTGTAGAACTCTACCGACGAAAACTCATGCGTCGTATCCGCAGTGATGCCCGCCGCCCCCATGAAATCAATCGAATCCTGAATGCGGTCGGCGATCTCAGAGTATTTCTGAACGTCTTGCCCATCGGCAAAGCCCAGTGTCCAGGAGTGGACATGGCTCATATCCGCGAAACCACCTGTCGAAAACGCGCGCAGCAGGTTTAGCGTGGCGGCAGCCTGAGTGTAGGCCTGCAGCATCTTGCTCGGATCAGGAATTCGGGCCTCGGGCGTGAAGTCCAGTTCGTTGATAATATCACCACGGTAGCTGGGCAGTTCTACACCATCCACAATTTCCGTTGGCGCGCTGCGTGGCTTGGCGAATTGACCCGCCATGCGGCCAACTTTCACCACAGGCACCTTGGCGCCATAGGTTAGCACCATCGCCATTTGCAGCATCACCTTGAACGTGTCACGGATAGCGTCCGCACTGAACTGTTCAAAGCTTTCAGCACAATCACCGCCTTGCAGCAGGAATGCCTCACCACGGCCTGCAGCACCCAAATGCTGCTTGAGCCGCCGCGCTTCGCCGGCAAAAACCAGCGGGGGATACTTTGAAAGCTGCGCCTCGACTTTTCCCAACGCAGCCGCGTCGGTATAGTCGGGCATCTGAACTCGGGGCTTGTTGCGCCAGTTCGTTTTTTGCCACTCGGTCATAGCTTGGATCTCCGCTGAGGTAATTCAGATCGTCTCTATACAAAAAGCATTGAAGAGAGGCCATATGCGATTTGCACCTCTTGACGGCGCAAACAAGCTTTGAGCATGTTGACGGGCATATCTGCCGTCTCCAAGAAGCTGACGTGTACCGAATCAAGGACAGTTCGCCATGCAAGAGCAACGCCAAGTTGTCACCGTGGAAAATGACGCGGGCAAACCGCTTAATTTTGTGTTTGTCCTTTTGGACAAGTTTTCACTGCTGTCCTTTGCATCGGCCCTCGACAGTCTGCGCATCGCCAATCGTATGGCAAATCGCGATTTGTATACTTGGACGCTGGCGGGTGAAGGCGGAGAGCTGGTGCATTGTTCAGCCGGAACCACCTTCAAATTGGATGCAGATCTCGAAGAATTGCAGCGCGATGAAGTGATCCTGATCTGCGGTGGGGTCGACGTTCAGGCGGCCACCACAAAACGGGTGTTGAACTGGCTGCGCCGCGAAGCCCGCAAGGGGCTGAAGATTGGTGGTCTCTGCACTGCTGCTTATACGCTTGCGAAAGCGGGATTGCTGGAAGGTAAACGCGCCACAATCCACTGGGAAAACTCTGATAGCTTTGCCGAGGAATTCGATACGGTCGAACTGACCAAATCCGTATTTCTGGTGGACGGAAATCGAATGACCACTGCAGGTGGAACATCGTCGATTGATCTGATGCTTAAACTGATTGCCGATGACTATGGTGAAGATCTGGCAAATGCAGTCGCGGATCAGATGATATATTCCTCAATCCGCACGGATCAGGACACTCAGCGTCTGTCGACACCGACGCGGATTGGCGTTCGCCATCCCAAGCTCAGCCAAGTCATCCTGATGATGGAAAAGAACATAGAAGAGCCGATCTCGCCTTCGATTCTGGCCAAGGACGTGGGCATGTCCACGCGTCAGCTTGAACGCCTGTTCCGCCGCTATCTTAGCCGTTCCCCCAAGCGCTACTACATGGAACTGCGCCTGCACAAAGCGCGCAACTTGCTGATGCAGACAGATATGAGTGTCATCAACGTGGCGCTGGCCTGTGGCTTTGCCAGCCCATCGCATTTCTCAAAATGCTACCGGGCACACTATAATACGACGCCTTATCGTGAACGTGGAGCGCAGAGCGGGCGATTGTCTGTTTGATCCAAGGACGCTGCCAGACCTACAGCTCTTTTTCGAAGTAATGCAGGTGCGGCCGAAGCATTGGTTGATCCAGATAGGTTGTGGTTTCGATCGGTTCTTCGAGCTCAACGAATCCGAGCTTGGGATACAAGCTTCGCATTTCGACATTTGGCGTCAGTGTGTCAGCGATCAGGCGCTTAAGACCCATATCGCGTGCAGCTTGTTCACGGGCCATGATCAGGGCACGCCCCGCGCCGGTTCCTCTTGCTCCCTCAATCACAAAGACACGCTTTAGCTCACCTGTACGGGAATCAAACCGTTTCAGCATTCCGCATCCAATGATGTCTCGGGTTTGATTTCTGGCCACGACCAAACATCCATTCGGAGGCAAATAGTCATCCGTATTTGCCCAGAACTCGGCCAGCGCGCTTTCAGGGGCAGCTGGATCTATCTCAAATCCCATTGCCTGCATTCTGACAACGATAAGCGCGTAATACTCTTTCAAGATCGAATTCAGTTCGCTCTTCGGCGGTATAGTGCTGCACAGTTCAATTACGAAGCCACTCATTTGGCACCTCAAAACAACTGGCCACCGGGTTACTCAAACGCTTCGATGACTTGGAAAATTCAATAACTTCGTTGCAGGTTATCAGAGGCGCGACATCCTATAAACCGCGCCCTGCCCGACCGAAATGAACCAGATCGACCCATCGGACGCCTCTACGATATCACGGACACGTTCTGTTTCAGGACCCTTGATCCGTTCCACCTCGCGCAGCGGATTGCCCGAAAGCCGTGCGATATAGTCGAATTTCAAAGAGCCTACGAACAGATCCCCCTTCCACTTTGGCCAGAGCTTACCTGAATACACAAGCAATCCCGAGGGTGCGATAGACGGGTCCCAATAGTGTTTAGGCTGCTCCATCCCCGGTTTCGACGTTCCTTCGCCAATCTTCTGACCCGAGTAATGCACCCCATAAGAGATCACGGGCCATCCATAGTTAGCTCCGGGCCGGATCAGATTGACCTCATCGCCCCCTTTGGCCCCGTGTTCAGATACCCAAAGCCGACCCTGCTGATCCAAGTTGGCTCCTTGAGGGTTCCTGTGACCGAACGACCAGATTTCGGGCCGGACATCGGGATTGTCCACAAACGGATTGCCACGAGGAACTGTTCCATCTCGATTTAATCGAATAACCGACCCCAAATGATTTGACCGGTCTTGAGCAGCCGGACGATCCCCACGATCTCCAATCGTGACAAACAACGAACCATCCTCGGCCTCGACGACACGCGAGCCAAAATGCCTACCCCCGGAACCGCCGGGCACGGCCTCAAAAATTATGCGCAGGTTGGTCAGGCGATCCCCGCTTTCGGAGAACCGCGCGACTGCAACTGCAGTACCCGCACCACCTCTTTGCGGCTTTGAAAACGTTAGAAAAAGCTCTCGGGTTTGACTGAAATTCCGAGCAATCGTGACATCAAGCAAACCACCCTGCCCGTTCGCGACCACTCTTGGCACCCCTTTGACGCGCTTTGCCTCGCCTTCAGCGACGTAAAGAAGCTCTCCGTCGCGTTCGGTTACGACGAAACTGTTGTCCGGAAGAATGCCAATGGCCCACGGCGTGTCCAGGCCTTTCACGACTTGGTTGAGTTGAATTCTCCCGACCGAAGTCTCGATAACATCGGACCAGCCGGACACCGACCAACAGGACAGAATCAGAATCGCTAAAAGTCTATGCATCTCTACCCTCTTCTCAACAATACTTCGGTATTAAGGCTCAATTCCCATCAAAGCAGATAGATTGTCTGCGGACAAAAGCACTTTTTTGTTAGGACTTTTCTTTTCCGAACAGCTTGCCTAGGGTCGTGCCCAGAACGACAACGTTCAAACAATAAATAGGGAGTAACCTAATGAAAAAGCTGCTTACCGCTACCGCAGCAACCGCCCTGCTGGCGGGAACCGCAATGGCCGACGACGTTAAGCTGGGCGTGCTGTTTGGCTTTACGGGTCCGATTGAATCGCTGGCACCTGCCATGGGTTCGGGCGCTGAACTGGCAATGGCCGAAGTTACCGAATCCGGGAAGCTGCTGGATGGCTCAACCGTTACCGGAACGCGTGCTGACACCGGCTGCATCGACAACGGCCTGGCGACATCGAACGGCGAACGCATGATCGCGGATGGCGTCGCTGGCATCATCGGCGGTGACTGCTCGGGCGTAACTGGCGCCATCCTGCAGAACGTTGCGATTCCGAACGGCATGGTCATGATCTCACCCTCGGCAACATCGCCTGGCCTGTCGACCATGGAGGATAACGGCCTGTTCTTCCGCACCGCCCCGTCGGATGCGCGTGAAGGTCAGGTGATGGCAGATATCCTGAACGATCGCGGCATCAGTTCGATCGCTCTGACATACACCAACAACGACTACGGCAAAGGTCTGGCAGACGCGATCCAGTCTTCATTCGAAGCTTCGGGTGGTGAAGTCACCATCGTCGCTGCACATGAAGACGGCAAGGCTGACTACTCGGCAGAAGTCGGCGCGCTGGCCTCCGCCGGTGGCGACATACTGGTGGTTGCGGGTTATCTGGACCAAGGCGGTCTGGGCATCATCCAGTCAGCACTGGACAGCGGCGCGTTTGACACGTTCGGTCTGCCTGGCGGCATGATCGGTGACTCGCTGCCCGCAAACGTCGGGCCCGATCTGAACGGCTCGTTCGGACAGATCGCCGGTTCGGGTGGAGAAGGTGCCGAGAAATACTTTGCCATGGCCGAAGCCGCTGGTTTTGACGGCTCGTCGCCCTATTCACCTGAAGCATACGACGCCGCCGCACTGTTCATGCTGGCCATGCAGGCCGCAGGCTCGACCGCTCCGGCAGAATACGGTGCAAAGATCATGGAGGTTGCCAACGCTCCGGGTGAGAAAATCTATCCCGGTGAACTGGCCAAAGGTCTGGAACTGTTGGCTGCTGGTCAAGACATCGACTATGTCGGCGCATCTGGTGTTGAACTGATCGGACCCGGTGAAAGCGCAGGTTCCTATCGCGAGATCGAAGTGACCGACGGCGAGAACAAGACCGTCAACTTCCGTTGATCCGAACTTCATAGTCATAAAATCAAGCAGCCCGGGCCTTGTGTCCGGGCTGTTTCAATGACAAAAGGCCGCACCTCCCTTAAGGGGATGTGACAACAAGAACGCCGAACAGGGCGGCAAGGGGAAAAGATGATCGTCGTCGAAGACGTGCACAAGCATTTCGGCGGGTTTCATGCGGTGGACGGGGCATCGCTGGAAATCCAAAAAGGGTCCATCACCGGCCTGATCGGTCCGAACGGGGCCGGAAAAACCACTCTGTTCAACGTGATCGCGGGTGTTCTTCCACCGACCAGCGGCAAGGTCCACATGGATGGTGAGGATATCACTGGCCTGCCTCCGCATGAGCTGTTTCACAAAGGCCTGCTGCGTACCTTCCAAATCGCGCATGAGTTTTCCTCGATGTCCTGCCGCGAGAACCTGATGATGGTACCCGGTGCGCAATCGGGTGAATCGCTGTGGAACACATGGTTCGGGCGTAAACGTATCGCCGATGAGGAACGCGCGCTGAAAGCCAAGGCCGATGAGGTACTGGAGTTCCTGACCATCGAGCATCTGGCAGATCACAAGGCAGGTCAGGTCTCTGGTGGTCAGAAAAAGCTGCTTGAGCTTGGCCGCACCATGATGGTCGATGCGAAGATCGTGTTTCTGGACGAGGTCGGCGCGGGCGTGAACCGCACCCTGCTGATGACCATTGCTGACACGATTCTGCGCCTGAACAAGGAACGCGGCTATACCTTCGTCGTCATCGAGCACGACATGGATTTCATCGGCAAGATCTGCGACCCGGTCATCTGTATGGCCGAGGGTAAGGTGCTGGCCGAGGGTACTCTGGACGAGATCAAAGCCAATGAACACGTGATCGAAGCTTACCTAGGCACCGGCCTGAAGAACAAAGACAAGCTGGAGGCGGGCGCATGAGCGACAACCCCTACCAGGACGATAAGGGCAACAAGGACGCCTCGATCACCAATACGCATGGTGTCGGCACAATGACCCCAGCGCATCGCAAAAGCGGTGAGACTCACCGAGTCGAGGGCGGCCCTTTCCTGATTGGTGACACCATGACCGGCGGCTATGGCAAAGGGCCGGACATCCTGCATGATTGCACCATTGCCGTTGACAAGGGTGAGATTGCGGTGATCGTGGGACCCAACGGTGCGGGTAAATCGACTGCAATGAAGGCCGTTTTTGGCATGCTAGACGTGCGCCAAGGGTCTGTGCGCCTGGATGGCGAAGACATCACCAATCTCAGCCCGCAGGATCGTGTGCAGCGTGGCATGGGCTTTGTGCCACAGACCTCGAATATTTTCACGTCGATGACGGTTGAAGAGAACCTTGAGATGGGCGCTTTCATCCGTCGTGACGATTTCTCGGATACGATGGAGCAGGTCTATGACCTCTTCCCCATTCTCCGCGACAAACGCAATCAGGCCGCCGGAGAGCTGTCAGGTGGTCAACGCCAACAGGTCGCTGTGGGCCGCGCGCTGATGACGCAGCCGAAGGTGCTGATGTTGGACGAACCCACCGCTGGTGTCTCGCCCATCGTGATGGATGAGCTGTTTGATCGGATCATCGAGGTCTCGCGCACCGGCCTGCCGATCCTGATGGTCGAACAGAATGCCCGCCAGGCGCTAGAGATTGCGGACAAGGGATATGTGCTGGTCCAGGGGCGCAATGCCTATACTGGCACGGGCAAGGAACTGCTGGCCGATCCCGAAGTTCGCAAGAGTTTCTTGGGGGGATGAGGCCAGTGACAGCTACTCTCGTGTTTGATCACTCTGAAATCAGGTCGAAAAGACGAACGAACTTGGAAAATGAGGTAACGAACTAATGGACTTCCTCAACGCCCTTGTGGCGCTCTCCAACTTCGTTCTTGTTCCAGCAATCGCTTATGGCAGCCAGTTGGCGCTGGGCGCGTTGGGGGTGACGCTGATCTACGGCATCCTGCGGTTTTCGAACTTTGCCCATGGCGACACCATGGCCTTTGGTGCGATGATTGCCGTGCTGGTCACGTGGGGCTTGCAGGCCGCCGGTGTCAGTTTTGGGCCGTTGCCGACCGCTCTGCTCGCCCTGCCCTTTGCCGTTCTGGGCTGTATTGTTCTGGTGCTGATCACCGACCGGCTGGTTTATCGGTTCTACCGGGAACAAAAGGCCAAACCGGTTATTCTGGTGATCGTATCCATGGGCGTGATGTTCATCATGAACGGGCTGGTACGGTTCATCATCGGGCCGGATGACCAGAGGTTCTCAGACGGTGCGCGGTTCCTGATCAAAGCGCGGGATTTCAAGGCTTGGACAGGGCTGAACGAGGGGCTTGCGATCAAGACCTCGCAAGCCATCACGGTTGTTGTCGCTGTGGTAGCCGTTGCCGCCTTGTTCTGGTTCCTCAACAAGACCCGCACCGGCAAATCGATGCGCGCCTACTCGGATAACGAGGATCTGGCGTTGCTGTCCGGTATCAACCCCGAACGCGTGGTGATGATCACTTGGATCATCGTCGCCGCCCTGGCGACCACAGCAGGTGTGCTTTACGGGCTCGACAAAAGCTTCAAGCCTTTCGTCTATTTCCAGCTTTTGCTGCCGATCTTCGCATCGGCCATTGTGGGCGGCCTCGGAAACCCTCTGGGCGCCATTGCTGGCGGGTTCATCATCGCGTTTTCCGAAGTAACTGTCACCTATGCGTGGAAGAAGGTGCTGACCTATCTGGCACCGGAAAGTCTGGAACCGTCAGGGTTGGTTCAGTTTCTTTCCACCGACTACAAATTCGCTGTCAGCTTCGCCATCTTGCTGATCGTGCTGCTGTTTAAGCCGACAGGCTTGTTCAAAGGAAAAGTAATATGAGCGAGCCCGTCAAAAACACGCTGCTATTTGTTGTCGTTGGCGGCCTGATCCTGTTGACCGGGTTTACGCAAAGCTGGAACGCGGCGATCCTGATCCTGAACATGGGCCTGATCTCAGCCATCATGTCGATCGGAGTGAACCTGCAATGGGGCTTTGCGGGCCTCTTCAACGTCGGTGTCATGGGCTTTGTCGCGCTGGGCGGGCTTGCGGTTGTTCTGGTCTCAACCCCACCGACGCCCGGCGCATGGTCAAGTGGAGGATACGGTGTCATCCTTTCGCTATTGCTGGGCGCGGCAACGGTGGTCGCGGCCGTTATGGTCGCGCAGAAGATGCCGAAAGGGCGCACACGGACGTTTGCGATCATCGGCATTCTGGTCGTTGGCTTTTTTGTTTACCGAGCAATCTTTGATCCCAATGTTGCTTCGATCGAAGCGATTGATCCTGCTGTAGCAGGCAATATCGGCGGGCTGAACCTGCCGGTCCTATTCGCTTGGCCGGCTGGAGGGCTGCTGGCCGCAGGCGCGGCCTGGCTGATCGGTAAAACCGCTCTGGGTTTGCGTTCGGACTATCTGGCGATTGCTACGCTTGGGATCGCCGAAATCATCATCGCGGTTATGAAAAACGAAGACTGGTTGGCCCGAGGGGTCAAGAATGTCTACGGCATACCACGCCCCGCACCAGTGGTGGGCTATGAGGTTGAGCTGCAGCAAGACCCCTCTTTCATCGCGCGGGCCGAATGGATCGGGCTGGACCCCGTCACCGCCTCGACCCTATCCGTGAAGCTTGGGTATTCGTTGCTGTTCCTCATCGTGTTGCTGATACTGCTCTGGATGGCTCAGATGGCATTAAAAAGTCCTTGGGGCCGCATGATGCGTGCCATTCGTGACAATGAAGTTGCAGCTGAGGCGATGGGCAAGGACGTCACCCGCCGGCACCTGCAGATCTTTGTTCTGGGTTCGGCCATCTGCGGCATTGCCGGTGCAATGATGACCACGCTCGACGGGCAGCTGACACCAGGTACCTACAACCCCTTGCGCTTTACCTTCCTTGTTTGGGTCATGGTCATCGTCGGTGGATCGGGCAACAACTTCGGAGCCGTACTGGGAGCGTTCCTAATCTGGTTCTTGTGGGTGCAGGTTGAACCCATTGGCCTGTGGCTGATGAACCTGATTACCGCGGGAATGCCCGATGGCAGCGCTTTGAAGTCGCATCTGATAGACAGCGCAGCACATATGCGGTTGTTTACGATGGGACTTATTCTGCTGATTGTTCTCAGATTCAGCCCAAGAGGGTTGATCCCCGAGAAATAAGCAAAATTTCGTGAGATTTTCCCCTAACGCGCCGTGAACCGGCGCGTTTTATTGTGCGGAAGATCAGAAAGGGCTAAACCTGCACACTGCGAACCACCACATCGCTGCTGTGCCGAGCTCTGTGCGAGATTGGCGCAGGGTTGTTAATGATCTGAAGTTTACCAGGATGAGAGCATCGACCTCGCTATGAACAAACCACTCAAAACATTCGCTATGGCCGTTCCGACAATGGCAGTGTTGTCGGCCTGCGTACCCACGCCAGAGGAATTGGAAACCACCCCGGTCAAGGTGCAGACACCCAAAGGGGTCGTGACCTGCCAGCTTTACCGGCATGACAGGGTCAGCTGGGATCGTGCGATCGATTTCCCCGCCACCAAGATGTCGGTGCCCGAGGCAGACAACTACTGCAAACAAGAAGGCCTGCGGCGATTGAAGCGCTGATCAGGCGGCGTGCGACCTGTTGATCGCGCGCCTGATCCTACGTTTCAGCGATTGCGAAACAATCCGCCCAGGATGCCGCGAACGATACGGCGACCTGTCGTTCCTTTCAGCTCTTTGATCACGGCCTCGCTCATGGCCGTGGCGAAAGTATCCTTCTTTCGCGAGACACGCGAAGAAGAGCGCCCGACACGACTGCCCGAATATCTGCGGGCCGAGGCATATTCCCGTTCCATCGGGCTCTGCTGCTCCAAAACTTCGTCAGATTCGGCCTGTTCAGCCGCGTTGGCCGCCGCATTGGCTCGGGCCTGCAGGATTTCAAAGGCAGATTTGCGATCGATCCGGGTGCCGTATTTGGCACCCATTGGAGACGCTTCGATGAACGATTGACGCTCAGCCTTGGTTATCGGACCAAGTTGAGAACCCGGCGGTCGGATCAGGGTGCGTTCGACGACACCCGGGACTCCTTTTTTTTGCAGCATCGAGGTTACCGCCTCACCCACGCCGACTTCGCGAATGGCGGCCTCGGTATCGAAGGCGGGATTCTCGCGATAGGTCTCTGCCGCCAGACGCAGGTTTTTTCGGTCTCGTGCGGTAAATGCCCGAAGCGCATGCTGAATCCGATTGCCCAACTGGCCGAGGATATCTTCGGGAATGTCGGCCGGGTTCTGCGAGATAAAGTATACACCCACACCTTTCGATCGGATAAGCCGTGCCACTTGTTCGACCTTATCCACCAGTACTTTTGGAGCGTCCTCGAATAGCAAATGCGCCTCGTCAAAGAAGAACACCAGCTTGGGTTTTTCCGGATCACCAACTTCGGGCAATTCCTCGAAGAGTTCACTGAGCAACCATAACAAGAAAGTCGCATATAGACGCGGAGAACCCATCAATTTGTCCGAGGCCAGGATGTTCACCATACCTTGCCCGCTTTCGTCAGTTTGCATCAGATCTGCAAGTTCCAGCGCAGGCTCACCGAACAGGTTCGTGCCGCCCTGATTTTCAAGCACCAGCAAACGCCGCTGAATGGCACCAATCGATGCCGTGGAAACGTTGCCATATCGTAGCGACAGCTGGGCTCGGTTTTCGCCAATCCAGACCAGCAATGCCTGCAGGTCTTTCAAGTCCAGCAGCGGCATGCCCTCTTCATCCGCGACCCTAAAGGCGATATTCAGAATACCTTCCTGCGCCTCGCTAAGCTCCATCAGTCTGGATAACAACAGCGGGCCCATCTCTGTCACGGTCGTTCGGACGGGATGGCCTTGTTCACCGAACAGGTCCCAAAAAGTAACCGGGCACGCGGTGTACGAGAATGTATCGAACCCGATCTTTGCAGCGCGGTCCTGAAAGGCTTGATGCAGCTTGTGACTTTCGCTTCCGGGCAGCGCCAATCCCGACAAGTCACCTTTGACATCGGACAGAAACACCGGAACACCGGCTTGCGAAAACCCTTCGGCCAGAATTTGCAGCGTTACCGTCTTACCTGTTCCGGTCGCGCCGGCGATAAGACCGTGTCGGTTCGCGTATTTCAATGACAACCCCTGTGCCACTGAGTATCCATCACCGCCGCCGCCTACGAATATTTTGTTGTCCATTAAGAAACTGCCCTGAATTCTACCGATCTGCTGCAAGCATACAAAGTTAACCTTTCGCTGCGAGAGTAAATGTTGCTCATCGTGGTCTGACTGCGGTGACAAACTTCCTCCCTGTCGACTGGCCGTGCCTTCGGGCACGGCTTTTTTATGAATTCTGACCAAATCCAACGATATCGGTTCTTTTTTTGGGGTTAGCAGTTGACCGATGGGTTTCGCTTTCGTAACGTCTGCGCATAACTAAGTCGGCCAGTCCGACGGGGAGAAAAATTCAAGAAGGGAGCCGCTCCACCGGCTCCCTTTTTCATTGCCTGTTCACTGCTTAATTTGCTG
Organism: Ruegeria sp. O11; assembly: GCF_056535285.1. NCBI lineage: Bacteria > Pseudomonadati > Pseudomonadota > Alphaproteobacteria > Rhodobacterales > Roseobacteraceae > Ruegeria > Ruegeria sp. O11. Next base: position 683,387 of record NZ_JBQERS010000001.1, read on the forward strand.
TGTTTGGCGCGTATCGGCAAAAAATTGAGTAATTTGCAGACCGTCGTTCGGATTGTTCCTGACACCGCCCTACAACAATGTTAGACGAGGCAAAAAGCTGGATCATCAAGATGAGGCATTTATGATCAGGAAATTGGCACCCCTTAGCATCGTGGCGGCAGGACTTTTCTGCACCACGGCCCTGGCGCAGGAAAGCACCGACGCTCCGGAAACCGGGGCCGAGGTCGGTTCTGATCTGGATTTGGGCCAGACCGGTCCCCGGATTGGCGAGCAATATGAGAAAGAGCAATCGGGCGATTGGAAAATTTCTTGCATCAAATCCGATGCTAGCCAGGATCCGTGCGCCATGGTTCAGATTCTGAACAATCAGCAAGGCGATCCAATCGCCGAGGTGTCGATCGGCAAGTTGCCGCAAGGAGGTGCCGCTGTCGCTTGGGCAAATGTCGTGGTTCCGCTTGAAACACTTCTGCAGGCTCAGTTGGCGGTTTCAATCGATGGTGCGCCGCGCAAGTTGTATAACTATCACCACTGTGTCCCGGTAGGATGTCTTGCGCAACTGGGACTGACACAGGGCGATATCGATGCCATGAGATCGGGATCCACTGCAGTGCTCTCGCTGGTCCCTGCCCGCCTGCCGGATCAGGTGCTGAACATGGAGATGTCGCTAAGCGGTTTCACCGCAGCATTTGATGGCCTGACTGAGTCAGCAAACTGATACCGAATTTAGCTAAAACCCCGGCCGTTGCTTAACAGCGACGGCTTTTTCATATCCGCTTTAGCGCGAGAACGGCATTCAATCCGCCAAAGGCAAACGCGTTGCTAAGTGCGACATCGACCTTCGCCTCACGCGCTTCGTTCGGCACCACATCGAGTGCACATTCGGGGTCAGGCTCTTCATAGCCGATAGTCGGGGCGACAATTCCGTCGCGTAAGGCCATGATACAGGCCAGCAACTCGACCGCGCCAGTTCCACCAATCAAATGACCATGCATTGATTTAGTAGATGAGATCATGAGGTCATCTGCATGAGGGCCAAATACATCAGCAACCGCAGCGCATTCGGTTTTGTCATTGGCAGCCGTGCCAGTGCCATGCGCGTTGATATACCCCACGTCACTGGCGTTTAATTTTGCATCAGCCAAGGCACCGGCCATCGCACGAGAAGCCCCTTGTTTGCTTGGCATAACGATGTCAGCCGCATCTGAAGACATGGCAAAGCCCACGACTTCGCACAAGATTTCAGCGCCACGCGCACGCGCATGTTCATATTCTTCGAAGACAAAGACACCCGCTCCTTCGCCTTGTACCATCCCGTTTCGGTTCGCACTGAATGGGCGGCAGGCATCTTTGGACATGACACGGAGCCCTTCCCACGCCTTAACACCGCCAAAGCACAGCATCGATTCCGACCCGCCAGTTACCATGGCTGGTGCAGCCCCACTGCGCACCATCTGAAATGCCTGTGCCATGGCATGATTCGATGATGCACAAGCGGTCGACACCGTGAAGCTGGGGCCTTTTAGGTTGTGTTCCATCGAAACGTGGCTGGCTGCTGCGTTGTTCATCAATTTGGGGACAACAAATGGATGCACCCTGTTTTTACCGTCCTCGTAGACCGAACGATAGTTGTCATCCCAGGTTGAAACACCGCCCCCGGCGGTTCCCAAAACAACGCCTGACCGTGCCGCAGTATCACCCGAGAACACAATACCTGACTGGTCAATCGCCTCTTTGGCAGCGGTCAGCGTGAACTGTGTGAACCGATCATACAGCGTCATCTGCTGACGATTGAACCGCCCCTCAGCCTCAAAACCGCGCACTTGACCGCCGATTTTGATCGACAACCGGTCTACATCACGGAACTCAAGATCTGAGATACCGCATCGGCCTTCACGCATGGCTTCCAGCGTATCGGGGACAGAATGACCCAGAGAATTGATGGTGCCCGCACCCGTAATGACGACGCGTTTCATACCGGAGGTCAGACCTTTTCCGATACAAGTTTTTCTATGCCCGCAATAATCGCGGCCACGTTTGAAATATCGAAATCACTTGCAGTGGGTTCGTTCGCGTTGAAGGGCACCGTGATATCAAACTCTTCTTCGATGGCAAAGATGCTCTCGACCAGACCCAGGCTATCGATGCCCAAATCCTCGAGCGTGCTGTCGGGCGTCACATCCGAAGGCTCAAGCACGGCCTGCTCGGCAATGATTGCAATGACGCGGTCGCTGATGCTCATCTCGATCCCCTGGTTATCGTGTTGGGGTTGATTTAATCGCTTGGAGCCTGTTTGGAAACAGCCTTTTTCAACGCCTCAACGTCACGGGCCAAACGGGGCAATCGGCGTTGGGCTTTGTAAATCTCTGTGTGGCTTTCCATTTTGATCCCTGGATAACCCATAATCACGCGGCCAGCAGGCACATTCGACAAGATCTTGGTGCCTCCACCGGATATTACCCCATCACCGATAAAGATGTTGTCGACAACGCCAGTCTGACCACCCAATACAACGTTATTTCCGATCTCAACCGAACCGGAAACTCCAGTCTGACCGCAGAGCAAGCAATCCTGCCCCACGCGCGTGTTGTGACCCACATGTACAAGGTTATCCAACTTGGACCCGCTTCCGATCACAGTGTTGCGGATAGTGCCGTTGTCGACGGTACAGTTCGACCCAACTTCAACATCGTCGCCAATCTCGACCGCCCCAAGTGAGTGAATGCGCAACCAGCTCTGCGCTTTTGCATCCCCTTGATCGCCAAGTGTTTTCCGCGCGTTTTCAGCGCCTGATACCTCAGGCGTGACGTAGCTGAACCCGTCACCTCCGATACGCGCGCCCGGCTGAGCAATAAAACGATCACCAATCTGCGCCCGCGCCCCAATGCTTACCATCTCGCGAAGCAGAGCGCCTTCACCCAGCGAAGCATCCATCCCAATCACGCAATGCGCGCCTATAACCGAACCCTTACCGATCTTTGCCCGCGCTCCGATCACGGCAAGCGGACCGACCGATACGTCCTCTCCAATCTCAGCAGTTTCATCGATAACAGCCGATGGGTGGATCCCCGGTGCAATGCCCTGCCCGCGATCCAGCATCGACGTTATTCCGGCCATCGCCATACGCGGGCGCTGAACAAAGATGGCGGCCTCAAGACCCAAAGCCTGCCAATCTGCCCCATCCCAAAGTACAGCGGCCCGCGCCGCGCCATTCGCCAAGGCTTCGGCGTATTTGGGCGACATTGCCATCGCCAGATCGGTCGGTCCCGCATCGCCTGGCTCGGCTGCGCGAAGGATCGTCAAACTCGTCTGACCCTCGGCCACAGCACCAAGAGCGTCGGCGATTTGCTGAACTGTGAATTGCATGCGGGCTTCCTCGTGGCGCGTAGTTGCCCCGTGATTACCCCTGAACGTCCGGCAGGGCTACCCCTGCCTTTTGCAATGCCTCCCAGATCTTGCGATCACGGTCATATACATCACGGCGATATTGAACCTCACCCTTCGGTCCGACATAGGCCGTTCTGTAGATCAGATGCACCGGCACCGGGTTTTCAAGGTTCACCTTCGTCTCTTTTCCAGTGTTCAACACACGATGGAAGAAAGATTTTGGATCCTCTTCCTGTTTGGCCAGCAATGCATATGCAAATTCAAATGGCTGCGCCAATCGAATACATCCGTGTGAGAAAGCCCGCACCTCGCGCGCGAACAAAGACTTCTGTGGCGTATCGTGGAGATAGATGTTGTGCTTGTTCGGGAACATGAACTTCACCAGACCCAGCGCGTTGCTTCTGCTTGGTGGTTGACGCATCGAGAACGGGAAGTTCCTTGCGGTGAACTGGGTGAAATCAACAGCGCCCCGGTTAACTTGCCGCCCCCCACGATCAGTAATCTGGATATGCCCCACTGCGTTCGGGTTAGCTTGTAATTTCGGCAGGTACTCTTTGGTGATGATCGAGCGCGGAACATACCAGCTGGGGTTGATCACCATATGCTCCATCTCGTCCGAAAATTCTGGACTACGGCGATCATGTGTATTTTTGCCAATGACTGCGCGTGTCTCGAACGTGACCTGACCGTCATCAACGATCTTTGCCGAAAAGTCTGCCTGATTCACCAGAATATGGCGCTCACCACGTTCTTCGGGCAGCCAACGCTCACGTTCCAAAGCAACGTAAACCGCTTTCAGACGGTCGGATACTGGCCGATTGATCTCGGTGATTGTTCCATTACCTGCAACGCCATCCGGTTCAAGCCCATGTGCGGTTTGAAACGCCTGAACGGCAGCAAGCAACACGTCATCATAGTTGGGGCTTGCAGTGGGCTTCAAATAACCCATAGCGACCAACCGATTGCGCAATTTGATGACATTCGCGCCTGTGTCTCCGCGCTCAAGCTTTGTGACAGGAACGGTCTCACCCCACCCGCCCTCTTCGATCAGCGTTTCGAGCGCAATTTTCTGCTTCATCAACGCTCGATACTGGCGTGATTGAGGCATAATCTCATTGAAGTACTCATCACCATCGCCGGCAACAAGACGCTTCAGGTGTTCTTGCGTGTTGCGCTGTTCAACATCCCGTACAAGGCCAGCATCAATTTGCGAAGGTGAAGTAACACCGGACTGTATATCATTGGCATATTTAGCAAAAACTTGACTTAGCTCAGCCTCGATCAAACCTAAATCACGGGTTGTTCTGGCGTCCTGCATCTTCGCAATCAATGCCGAGACATCATAGCGCGCGCGCGGAAGCCCATGCATGTCGATTGTTGACAAAGCCTTTATCAAGGCAGCGCGCCGCGCTTCATGTTCAGGAGTGCTGCCTACCCACACCGGATCAAACGCATTTTTCCGGTAGAACTCAGCGATCGCAGTGTTTGAAACCGTGCTTTCAGCCACCGCCATCTGGAAGGCGGTGTCAGACGTTCCCGCCAAGGCGACGGAAGCTGAAACTGCCACAAAGGTAGCTGCAAATACACTAGAACGAGCACGAGAAACAAACGACATCAGATAGCCTTGGTTATTCAATGATTTGCCGCAAAATTTCTACGGCGTTTAGAAATAATGTTTGGAGGTGCAGTTAATGTCTATTCACAAATATATCAATTAGCCTCTTCTTTTTACCGTGATGCGTGTTTGCATCGTCGGAACCTGGGATGCAGAATTATCATGCATGTTTGCATCAGTTGCGCAAAAAACTGCCGAAAATTCCCCCTTGATTAAAGCGCAAGCAAAGACTCCTTGGCGGATGATTCCGACTGTGCAATAAATCCCGCATCTGGGATGGGATAAAAATTAAGACAGCGCGCGTAACATCGTGTGCAGGCAGGAACAGTACGGGACGAAACTGAAATGACCGAGAGCAGTACATCGGGCTTGACCCGGCGTGCCCTATTGGGCGCATTCGCCGCAACGGCGGTTGTCGCGGCACCAACCTATTCCAAAGCAGCGGGTTTTCTTCGTGGCGGTGGCGACATTCGCCGCATTCGTATGTATTCGGGCCGCACCGGTGAGCGGATCGACATGGTATATTGGGTTGACGGAAAATATATCAAGGACGCGGTGAAAGAGGTTAATCACTTCATGCGTGATTGGCGCAGCGATCAGGTCAAGGACATGGACCTGCGCACGATCGACATCATGGCTGCGGCGCATAATATGCTGGATGTAAGCGAACCCTATATGCTGCTGTCTGGTTACCGCTCACCGCAAACCAATGCCATGCTGCGCCGTCGCTCTCGCGGTGTCGCCAAGAATTCCCTGCATATGAAAGGCCAGGCTGCCGACTTGCGTTTATCCTCGCGCTCGGTCTCGCAAATGGCAAAAGCTGCAATTTCCTGCCGCGCCGGAGGCGTTGGCCAGTACTATCGGTCGAATTTCGTGCATATGGATTGCGGTGTCATCCGTTCCTGGCGCGGCTGATTTAACTCATTATCCCGTACCATAATGTGAACCCCCTCAGTTATCTCTGATGGGGGTTTTGTTTTGTCGGCAGCTAGATTGCATACCAATCGCTACTGTGCAGAGCAAAAACAAACACAAGAGAAGTGGCGCACCTGAGAGGATTCGAACCTCTGGCCTCTGCCTTCGGAGGGCAGCGCTCTATCCAGCTGAGCTACAGGTGCCTTGGCCGTTAGCTACCCTCGTTCCAATCCGGGTGCAACTGCAAATGCGACCACATCAGGCAAACAGATCGTGGGCCAATTCCAAAGCATCGATCAGCGTGTCGACCTCTTCGGTCGTGTTGTAGAGGCCGAAGCTGGCGCGGCAGGTGGCGGTGACACCCAGATGGTCCATCAATGGCCCCGCGCAGTGATGGCCCGCACGCACTGCGACACCTTTTTTGTCAAGTATCGTCGAAACATCGTGGGCATGCCCTGCCCCGTCCAGCGTAAAGCTGAAGATTGCGGCCTTGTCAGGTGTGGTTCCCTGAACCTGCAGCCAGTTCAGCCCGTTCAGTCGTTGCATCGCATAGTCGCGCAGGCCCGCCTCATGTGATGCAATGTTCTCCATGCCCAAGTCCATCATGTAATCCAGCGCAACGCCCATACCGATGGTCTGCACGATGCCCGGCGTTCCGGCTTCGAACTTCATCGGTGGATCATTGTAGATCACCTGATCTTTTGACACCTCTTTGATCATGTCGCCGCCCCCGATAAAAGGGCGCATTTCGGCCATGCGTTCCGATTTAATGAATATCGCACCTGAACCGGACGGGCCGTACAACTTGTGGCCCGTTATCGCGTAAAAGTCGCAGCCGATATCCTCGACATTCACGGGCATATGGACAGCGCCTTGGCTACCGTCCACCAGTACCGGAACACCTTTGGCGTGGGCCGCTTGTGTGATCGATTTGACGTCGACCAGTGTGCCTAAAACGTTTGAACACTGTGTCACCGCCACCAGCTTTGTCTTCGGCCCGATTGCGTCGATGACGGCTTGTGGATCAAGATGACCGGTTGTGTCCACATCAACCCACTTCAGAACGACGCCCTGCCGTTCGCGCAAGAAGTGCCAGGGTACGATGTTTGCGTGATGTTCCATCACGCTGAGCACGATCTCGTCCCCCGCCTGCAGATGCGGCATCGCCCAACCGTAAGCGACGAGATTGATCCCCTCGGTCGTACCCGAGTTCAATACAATCTCTTCCTCGTTCGAAACGCCCAGAAAACGCGCGACAGTGCCCCGGACGGACTCGTACTTTTCGGTCGCAAGATTGGACAGGTAGTGAAGCCCGCGATGAACGTTCGAATACTCATGGGCATAGGCCTGCGTGACTGCGTCAATAACAGCCTGAGGCTTTTGCGCGGATGCGCCATTGTCGAGATAGGTCAGAGGCTTTCCGTTGACCTGCCGCGACAGGATCGGAAAGTCGGCGCGAATTTTCTGTACGTCATACATGGACAAAGGTTCCCTATACAGGCGACAGCCAGAGGACAAACGGGATAGCCACGAGGCCAGACAATAGGATCACCAGAAACGATTTACCCAGCGATTGAAATCGATGCGCTTCGTTGAGGAAATGTAAGGTGATGTAGAGGCTCAGCACCAACATCGCGAGGCTTGCCGGTAAGAACAAAAACGGCAGCACCGAGACCAATGTCAGTATGATCGCCTGCCCGATAATCTGCAGGATCTGCAGCCAGACGACCAGAGTCATGAGGTCGTTGAACGACCCCTCTCCGCCCAGTACCCGCCCTACCAAGAGGAAAGCAACGACGCTGATCAGAATCGCGGCAACTGATACAAACAAGGTCCGCGATAAAGGCTCGGCAAATTGTTGAACCTCTGGGTTAATAAAAGGCATCACAAAGCCGGACAAAGTTTGAACCAACGCATTCAGGATCACGGCAAGAAAGAATGCAATCCACAGCACGTCTGGACCAAAGCGCATCGCCAGCAATCGCTTGGCAGCCTCGGCCGGGTTTGTCAGGGTCAGGACGACCATATTCAGCAGCACGGCAGAGTTCATTTAATGGCCTTTTGCGATTGTCTGAGACCGGACAACCAGAACCAGGTAAAAATCGCAACCCATAACATTCCGGCTAGCGTTTGTTCCGGGCCCGGACCGATAAAGCCCGCGACCAACCCGTTCAACAACACCAATGGGGCCGATGCCAACAACGCCCAGAACAACGCCAGCCTTGCGCCATAGCCGTTTCCACGACCTCCAAAAACCCGTGCCACCAACTGTGAGAGCCACGCCAGAAGATAGAAGAACAGAGGAAGTATGAAGACCGAGCCCAACAAGGCGCCGCCCATGAGCATGTTCAGTTCCAGCCCCTCAATGTGGGCACGGCGTGCAAGGCTTGGCAATTGGGCGATGAAACCAACTACACAGAAGGCCATCACAAATGCCAGCGCACGATCTTCACGCGGGCCCATATCCAACAGGCGACGCACAACACGCCCCGGTCCGCGATACGTGGCAACGATATCTGTTGTGACGGACATCAGCGGCGGCGTGCCAGCCAATCTTGCAATCGTGTGACAATCACCTCGGCCAGAGCTTCATCTTCGATCTCCTGAACCGCTTCCGCGAGGAAAGCCAAAGTCAGCATATCCGTCGCCTCTTTGGTCGGGACACCACGCGATCGCAGGTAGAACAACGCCGTTTCGTCTATCGCACCAGAGGTCGAGCCGTGCGAACAGGCGACGTCATCCGCGTAGATTTCCAACTCGGGCTTGGCGAGAAACTGGCTGTCCTCATCCAGCAGCAACGATTGGCTGATTTGATATCCGTCGGTTTTCTGCGCCCCCGCTTTGACGAGGATCTTTCCCTGAAAGACGCCTGTCGCCCCATTGCGCAACACCTTTTTAAACACCTGACGGCTTTCGCAATTCACCGCATCGTGGGTCACAAATACCGTGTCGTCATGATGGAATTCACCATCTCCAACGCAAGCACCCGCAACATGGACCACGGCATCGTCGCCGGTAAGTTCAACCACCTGCTCGTTCCGCGTCAGAACACCGTTCACGGTAAGTGTGAAGGATTTGTACACAGACTCCGTTCCCATTCGAGTGAACATATGCGTCGCTGCTCGCCGCTGATGATCGCGACCCTGTGCGCGAACATGGTGCAGCGTACCGCCATCGGCGATATCGATCTCCATACATTTGTTGAAACGCGATGCGGCCGGGCCATTTTCAAGGATGGTCACCTCGGCGCCGCTTTCAACACGAACTACATGGTGCAGGATCGCATCCGAGGTTTCCGAAGCATGGCGATAGATCAGGCTGATCGGTTTGGCAGGTTTTCCGGTCACATGGATGGCAACACCATCTGACGCAAATGCAGTGTTCAATGCCGCCAGAGGGCGATGCACCGGGGTCTGACCATTTGCTTCAAGAACACCGTATAACTCTTTGGCCCAATGGATATCTTTGCAGCAAATATCTTCCAACCTGTCGATAGTGACACCTTCCATCGACAGTTGGTCTGACTCTTCAGGGCTAAATACACCATCGATGAAGACAATCTTCAGCCTGTCAAATTCGTTGAACATCGGCGCTTCGTCGTTCTGAAACAATGCCGCCGCGGGTGCTTGTGCCGAGATCAATGTATCGGGCTGGGTATACTTCCAGTATTCATCCCGACGTCCGGGCAGACCCATTTCGTGCACCCGCGCCAGAGCAGCCTCTCGCGCCTTACGCGTGCAACCCGCATCTGGCATGCTCAGAGCTGCAAGCCGCTCTTCCGTTGCCGTCTGTTTTGCTTGAGCGAGAGCCATCAGTTTACCTCGGCCAGAATGTCAGCATACCCATTGTGCTCAACTTCCAGAGCCAACTCGGGTCCGCCGGATTTGACGATACGGCCATCGGCCATAATGTGCACGACGTCTGGTTTAATGTGATCCAGCAAACGCTGATAATGCGTGATAACAAGGAAACCGCGCCCTTCGTCGCGCAACGCATTCACGCCTTCCGAAACCAGCTTCATCGCATCCACATCGAGCCCCGAGTCAGTCTCGTCAAGGATGCATAACTTGGGCTCAAGCATTGCCATCTGTAGGATTTCGTTGCGCTTTTTCTCACCACCCGAGAATCCAACATTAACTGGGCGTTTCAACATATCCGCGTCGATCTTCAGCGCCTTTGCCTTGGCGCGGATTTCTTTCAGGAAATCCGCCGCAGACAGTTCTTCCTGACCACGTGCCTTACGCTGAGCATTCACCGCTGTGCGTAAGAACGTCATGTTGCCGACACCGGGAATCTCAACCGGATATTGGAATGCGAGAAATACACCAGCAGCCGCGCGTTCTTCCGGCTCCATCTCAAGCAGATCTTCACCCTCAAGTGTGGCGGTACCATCTGTCACTTCATATCCGTCACGACCGGACAAGACATAGCTAAGCGTAGACTTGCCAGAGCCATTCGGCCCCATGATCGCATGCACCTTGCCGGCCTCAACAGTGAGATCGACACCTTTGAGGATTTGTTTGTCTTCTTCCTCAAGTTTTACGTGCAGGTTTTTGATTTCCAGCATTTTTTGTCCTTTTGCATCTCGCAAGGGGCGCAGATTGACCCCAGATAATTATCTATCCCAGCACCTTGCGGATCACACGAGCGATGATCCAACCCAGCAGCGCGCCTCCGCCCACTGCCCAGACCGGGTTGATGAAGTCCATGTATTTCGTGTTGACGTAAGCCACCCCCAACAAGCCGCCGATCACCGGCAGCGCGTAGCCAAGCGCTGTCAGCACATCATCCTTGCGGATACGTTGTTGTGGCTTTGGCGTCATCAGCCGACCGATCCCTCTAGGCTGATTGCAACCAATTGCTGAGCCTCCATCGCAAATTCCATCGGCAGTGCCTGCAGCACGTCCTTGCAGAACCCGTTGACAACAAGCGCCACGGCCTCTTCCTCGTCCATGCCGCGCTGACGGCAATAGAACAACTGATCCTCGTCGACCTTCGAAGTCGTCGCCTCATGCTCCACACGAGATGAGTTGTTCTTCACCTCGATATACGGAACCGTGTGCGCCCCACACTTGTCACCAATCAGCAAGCTGTCACACTGGGTGTAATTGCGACTATCCTTGGCCTTTGGATGCATCGAGACCAGTCCGCGATAGGTATTCTGCGCCTTACCCGCACTGATCCCTTTCGACACGATCCGCGACTTGGTGTTCTTGCCCAGATGAACCATCTTCGTGCCAGTATCGGCCTGCTGCATGTTGTTCGTGATCGCGATCGAGTAGAACTCACCCTGGCTGTCATCGCCTCGCAGGATGCAGGACGGATACTTCCAAGTCACAGCCGAGCCGGTTTCAACCTGCGTCCACATCACCTTGGAGCGATCCCCACGGCAATCGGCGCGCTTGGTCACGAAGTTGTAGATACCACCTTTGCCGTTCTCATCACCGGGGAACCAGTTCTGAACCGTCGAATACTTCACCTCAGCATCTTCTTCGATGATGATTTCCACCACGGCCGCGTGCAGCTGTGCAGTGTCGCGCTGTGGTGCAGTACAACCTTCCAAGTAACTGACATAACTGCCCTTGTCGGCAATGATCAGCGTCCGTTCGAACTGCCCCGTATTTTCCGCGTTGATGCGGAAATAGGTGCTCAATTCCATTGGACAGCGGACACCCGGTGGCACATAGACAAACGAACCATCCGAAAACACAGCGGAGTTCAGAGTGGCATAGAAATTGTCGGATACCGGAACCACGGTTCCGAGATATTTCTTCACCAGTTCCGGATGCTCTCGGATCGCCTCGGAAATCGAGCAGAAGATAACACCCGCTTTTTTCAGCTCTTCCTGGAAAGTCGTACCAACCGAAACCGAGTCAAACACCGCATCGACGGCGACCTTGCGCCCCTCGGCTGGCGCATCTTCGGCACCTTCAACTCCGGCAAGAATCATCTGTTCTTTCAGAGGGATACCCAGTTTCTCGTATGTCGCAAGCAGCTTGGGGTCGACCTCATCCAAGGATTTTGGCTTCTCTTCCATCGATTTCGGACGGGCATAATAATACTGGTCCTGAAAATCGATTTTAGGATAGCTGACCATGGCCCAGTTCGGTTCATCCATCTTGGTCCAGCGTTCGAACGCGGCGAGACGCCACTCGGTCATCCATTCGGGCTCATCATTCTTGCCTGAAATCAGCTTGACGATATCGGGGTTTACACCCTTCGGGGCGTACTCCATCTCGATTTCAGTTTCCCAGCCGTATTTGTAGGTTCCGACCTCGCGTACCGCATCCACGGTTTCCTGATCGACACCTTCTTTTACCTGGGTCTGGTCCAAAGCGGCCATAAGACACCCTCCGTCAGATCACGCGGCGCGCGCGCGATGCTTTTTCTCTTTCTCAAGCCACGTTTCCGCAAAACGCAGCACATTCTCTTCCGTCGTCTCGGGACCAAGCGATACGCGTATCGCACTGGCCGCCGCGTATTCATCAAATCCCATGGCCGTCAGCACAGCACTGGCGCGCACTTTGCCACTGGAGCAGGCTGAGCCTGCACTGATCGCAAATCCTGACAAATCCATCTGCATGACCTGGGTTTCTCCCTTCCAGCCCGGAGTGGCAAAGCACAACGTGTTGGGGAGTCGCTCCTGATCTTTCCCGACAAAAATAGTAGATTTCGATCCGGCCTCAAGAGCGTTTTCTAGAATATTTCTAAGTTCACGAACTTTTTCCCAGACACCATTTGCAAGATCGCAGGATGCAGCTTCAGCAGCCGCACCGAAGCCCGCGATTCCGATAACATTCTCAGTGCCCGAGCGACGACCCATCTCCTGCCCGCCACCTTTGATTTGCGCGGCCAAATCCGTGCCGCGTTTCATCACCAACGCACCGATCCCTTTGGGACCGCCCAGTTTATGTGCAGAAATCAAGGCCATTTCCGCGCCCAGCCAGTTGAACGCGACTGGCAGCTTTCCAAACGCCTGAGTGGCGTCAGTTACAGCCAGATCAGACGGGAGAGATTGAATGATGCCCGTCTCGGAGTTTGCAAGTTGCAATGCAGTTAAGGCGGGATCTGAAACCGTAACTTGCCCGTCATTCGACACTGGTAAAACTTCATTGGCCCAAGCACGTACCGCATCATGCTCGATCGCGGACCCCTGCAGACCACGTCCTGACATTGCCAACGCCGCCGCTTCGGTAGCGCCCGAGGTAAACACGATGTCAGCGCCATCCGCCCCAAATGCGGTGGCAATCTGTGCGCGTGCTCTCTCGACCACCGCCTTTGCGGCACGGCCCTCGGCGTGAACGGATGACGGATTGCCGGCCAGATCCATCGCCGCAATCATTGCAGCGCGGGCTTCGGGCCTTAATGGAGCCGTCGCATTATGATCGAGATAAACCCGTTTCATAGATACATCTTTTCCAACATGGATTCCTGTGGAACGAAAATCTGTTTCATCAGCTCAGTCGTCCACGACCGCAAACAAGTTTGGAACTGCCGGGCACGGTGCCAGATCATTTCGGATCACATCCGACAACCGCGTTTGATGCAGGAACACATATACATGTGCGCTCAGGCTTTCCCACAAGCGATTGGTCAGGGATTGCGCCCGACTGCCGGACGAAGCACCCGATGCCCCCGCCCCTTTGTGCATCGCATCGACGGTTTCATCGACCGCAGCCAAAATCTCAACCACTCGAATTTCGGATGCAGGGCGCGCAAGACGATAACCTCCACCCGGACCCCGAACCGAGCTGACCAACTCAGCACGACGCAGTTTTACAAAAAGCTGTTCCAGATAAGGAAGAGAAATATCCTGGCGCTCGGAAATCTCACCAAGTGTAACAAGCTTGTCAGAGGATTGCAGAGCAATATCCGCCAGAGCAACCATCGCATAGCGTCCTTTGGTCGACAGCTTCATTTGAATTCCTTAAGGCAAGAACCGCGAAAACATTGACGCCGCCGCAGCCAGTGCGTATCTCCCACTGACAGCGTTTTCACGCGACACAATGTAATTAGAACCGTTCTAAGGTGCCTGACGATTACCGTCAAGATAATCTCGGGGCCGAGGCGTCAAAAAACAGGACTAAAGCACACATGCCCGAGGTGATTTTTCCCGGACCCGAAGGCCGCCTGGAAGGCCGCTACCACCCGCAAAAGGAAAAAGACGCACCGATCGCAATCGTGCTGCATCCGCACCCTCAATTTGGCGGGACCATGAATAACAAGGTGGTCTACAACCTGCACTATGCCTTCTACAACATGGGCTTCACAGTTCTGCGCTTTAACTTCCGTGGCGTAGGCCGCAGCCAAGGCGAATATGATCAGGGTGTTGGCGAGCTTAGCGATGCCGCGTCGGCGCTGGATTATCTTCAGTCCATGAACAACAACTCCAAGCATTGCTGGGTTGCAGGATTCTCATTCGGCGCCTGGATCGGAATGCAACTGCTGATGCGTCGTCCCGAGATCACCGGCTTTATTAGCGTGTCACCCCCGGCGAACATGTATGATTTTTCTTTCCTAGCCCCCTGCCCGTCTTCCGGCCTGATCATCAACGGGTCGTCAGACCGCGTTGCACCCCCTGCGGATACCACTTCGCTGGTTAGCAAATTGCACGAGCAAAAAGGGATCACAATCACGCATCACGAGGTTGAAGGCGCGGATCACTTCTTCCAGGATCGCCACATGGACACGCTGATGACCGACGTGACGGATTATGTGAAGCGTCGCCTGACCGAGAATACGCGCTGATGTCTGATACCATCACCACCCTTGCCTCGAGATTGGCAGAGGATACGATGAAGGTCATGGACGAAACCGGTGAGGATCGGTTTTATGTGGAGGTCGGCGAGCTTTTGGGCGCGTCATCTCAGACGCTGGAAGAAGCGTTTTTGACCGAAGTTCGGGTACGGCTCGCAGAACGCAAGGCCCGTAAGTTTGTGGTCAAGAAATTGTCCGATCATCGCTCAAAACTCAAAGCGATCGAGAAGCAGTAAGAATTGAATCAATCTTGTTGCGAACAAAAGAAAAGGAGCCCGAAAGCTCCTTTTCGTCAGATCGTTCGGTGGTCGCCTAAACTGGAATACCCTTTAACCGCTCAACATTCTGGGCTGCATCAATGTCGACGGACCCCCCGTCTGCAAGCCACCCTAGCGCTACGATCAACACCGAAACGATAATGACTGATTTTGCAAATGTCGTCATTCAATCAAACTCGTTAAAAACTAACTAAAACACCCAACCCACTATCATGCCTCAGGAATATCGAATAGTCAGGTTTACCTGACCCTTGGTAAAGTCACTCTTTATTCTACGCCGTCAGAATCCTCTTGCCCGGCAATAGCCAACTATGGTCAACCTTCCGCGACACTTCGGAAAGGCATCAATCTTGCCCAAAACATATTTCATTCTGTTGCTGGCGGTCATTGCGGAAACCATCGGGACCACTGCACTGCAAGCCAGCCATCAGTTTACCCGCTTTTGGCCCTCTGCCCTGGTGGTCGTTGGCTATGGCAGCGCATTCTATCTTATGGCGCTCACTCTGAAAGTGATGCCTGTCGGGATTGTCTATGCAATCTGGTCGGGACTTGGGATTTTCCTAATAGCACTGATTGGTTTTCTGGTATTTGGTCAGAAACTCGACTGGCCGGCGATCCTGGGGCTTGTTCTGATACTGTCTGGAATTCTGATCATTCACCTGTTTTCTTCGACCGCGGGTCACTGAACGCCGGTTAGGGCTGGTATATTTTGTCGCGCCGCGTTATGCGCCGGGCCAACTTCCCGTTCAAAGGTTGACCTCTCATGGACCTGCGCAATATCGCAATCATCGCTCACGTGGACCACGGTAAAACGACCCTGGTGGATGAGCTTCTTAAACAATCCGGCGCTTTCCGCGAGAATCAGGCCGTTGCCGAGCGCGCAATGGACAGCAATGATCTGGAACGGGAACGTGGCATCACCATTCTGGCCAAGGCGACTTCGGTCGAATGGAAAGACACTCGTATCAACATCGTCGATACCCCCGGCCACGCCGATTTCGGAGGCGAGGTCGAACGCATCCTCAGCATGGTGGACGGAGTTGTTCTTCTGGTCGACGCCGCCGAAGGTCCCATGCCGCAAACCAAGTTCGTGACCTCCAAGGCGCTGGCATTGGGACTGCGTCCCATCGTTGTATTGAATAAGGTCGACAAACCGGATGCCGAACCAGATCGCGCGCTGGACGAATGTTTTGACCTGTTCGCCAACCTTGGTGCTGACGACGATCAGCTTGATTTTCCCGCCATGTATGCCTCGGGCCGTTCAGGTTGGGCAGATATGGAACTGGACGGACCGCGCAAGGATTTGACTGCCCTTTTCGATCTGATCGTCGATCACGTCCCCGCCCCCAAGCAAATTGAGAAAAAAGACGAGCCGTTCCGAATGCTTGCCACCACGCTTGGCAGCGATCCTTTCATCGGCCGCATCCTGACCGGTCGTGTCGAGAGCGGAACGTTGAAAGCGGGTGACAGCCTCAGGGCTCTCAGCCGTGACGGAACATTGATCGAGAATTTCCGTGCGACAAAGATTCTCGCGTTCCGTGGTCTCGCACAACAGCCTATCGATGTGGCCGAAGCCGGGGACATCGTCACTATTGCGGGAATGAGCAAAGCCACGGTTGCGGATTCTTTAGTTTCTCCGCAGGTAAATGAGGCTTTGCCCGCTCAGCCGATAGATCCACCAACGATCACCGTCACCTTCGGCATCAATGATTCTCCGCTTGCAGGCCGAGACGGTAAAAAGGTTCAGTCCCGCGTCATTCGTGATCGTCTAATGAAGGAGGCTGAATCAAATGTCGCGATCCGCATTAGCGATACACCCGGTGGTGAAGCCTTTGAGGTCGCTGGCCGTGGCGAACTCCAGATGGGCGTTCTGATCGAGAATATGCGCCGCGAAGGGTTCGAACTCAGCATCTCGCGCCCGCAGGTTTTGTTCCGCGACGAAGACGGTCAACGCCTTGAGCCCATCGAAGAAGTCACCATCGATGTCGATGACGAATTCTCGGGCTCGGTGATCGAGAAGATCACCGGAGCACGCAAAGGTGAACTGGTCGAGATGCGCCCCGCAGGAGTTGGCAAAACCCGCATCATTGCCCATGTCCCATCACGCGGCCTGATCGGATATCACGGCGAGTTTCTGACCGACACGCGCGGGACCGGTGTTCTGAACCGCGTTTTCCATGGATGGGCTGCCCACAAGGGATCGATCCCCGGTCGTCGTGCAGGCGTCTTGATCTCAATGGAAAAAGGCCAGGCCGTCGCCTACGCCTTGTGGAACCTGGAGGAACGTGGACGCATGTTCGTGGGGCCGCAAACCGATGTCTATCAAGGCATGGTGATCGGTGAACATTCTCGTGACAACGATCTGGAAGTGAACCCGCTTAAAGGCAAGAAGCTGACCAACGTACGCGCCAGCGGATCGGATGACGCGGTGCGCCTGACGCCTCACATAAAATTCTCTTTGGAAGAGGCGATCGCGTATATCGACGATGACGAACTGGTTGAGGTGACGCCAAATGCGATCCGGCTTCGTAAACGCTATCTGGATCCACATGAGCGGAAGAGAATGGCACGATCTGCGTAGGTCCTGCAGTAACTCAGTTCACACATACGCAACAATGGCCCATTCGTGGCAAATTTGCGTCAATATGGAAATAGTCCAGAAATCTAGAGCCCGCCAATTTGGCGGGCTTTCTATTTGTTTTTAAACGCCTTTCCCTGGCGTAAGCCAATATTGATCCTTGTGCACTCATCATTGGCCGCTTGAAAATAAGGCCTAAAAAGGAGATTTTGTGTTCAAAGTGTGGCGCCGCACGAGTATACGGCGAGTTAGTTAATGAGTATCTAAGGAGAAATGCTATGCGCATTAATTCCAAACTATTTTCGATAGTATTTGTTGCTTCTACATTCCCGTTTACATCTGCTGGTACTGCGCAGGCATCTGAGATGTGTACTGTAAAGACGGCAAAGCAATCCGTGTCCTCAAATACCCTTTGCGCCTGCGACGTCGTAAGTTCTCGGATGATAAAATACATCCAACGTCGGGCGGATTTTGAATCCGTTCTGGAGCAGACGCTGCTGGATTGCCCTGCATTTGCATCCCTGCTGACCGACCTTCCGACAGCATCGCTTGGCCTGGCGGATCGACGTTCCGGCGATGGTCCTGATGATGAAAACCCTCGCGGTGGCAACGAGCCAGACGGTGAGCGGACTTCTGACGACGACGATAGTCCCAAGGGCGGTGACAATCCCAGGGGCGACAATAATCCCAAAGGTGGCGACAATCCCAAAGGTGGCGACAATCCCAAAGGTGGCGACAATCCCAAAGGTGGCGAGCCCAAAGATTCGACTAACGATACCGATCCGCGCGATATACAAGACATCCTAAGAGAAAAGCGGCAAGCAGCCTCAGATTTGCACGCTCAGGCGGATTCGTACGAATCAAAAGCTCAGTGGCACGAGAACAAAGCTGAAATTCGTGACCAAGAACAAAACCCGGAAGGTGCTGCAGAGCAAAGAAGCGAGGCCGAGAAATATCGGCAGCTGGCTCTTGAATATCGGAACGCGGCCCGTGGAATGAGCGATGGTGCGCAGGAAATGGAGGAAGCACATCAGCGGGCAGAAGAGTTTACCCGTTAGACCCTGCGAGTACAGGCCACCAGTCTGAAGATTGGTGGCAAAGTCTAGTTAAGACGAAATAAACGGGCGCTGTGCAGATTCACGCGCCCGTATCTTTTGATCTCATTTCCACCATTTGGATTTCAAGGCCGATACTCCTAACTGCGCGTTAGCTCCGCCCATAAACCCCAACCCATTTGCGTGGCTGCTTCGGATCCTGCATGCGCAGGAACAGATAGCGCGTCTCTGACCAGGGCTTGATCCGGTTTGTGAGGTTATCCAGAACCAGATCACCCTGGCTCGAACGGTAGACCAGCACGGCATGAGAGTTTCTGCGGGTATCCAAAACAGTCGCGATCAATAGTTTGCGGGGATCGATTCCTGCATTGATCAAATCACGCTTTTTAAGCAGGGCAAAATCTTCACAATCCCCGCCAAGAGATGTCGGTAGGGCCCACATCTCGCGGGTCTTGTACTGACTTTGGTCGGTGACCTCTCGCGTCGACGCATTTACGCGACGGTTGATCTGCTTTACGAGCTTCAGTTCTTGTGCGCTGGAAAGCGAAGCGGCTCCCTTTTGAGCACAAGCCCATGTGTATTGACGACACAACTGCTGTGCCCCTGTCGGCGGAGGCGAGGCAACAACGCTTTGAATGAATGCGGCATCACGGGCCGAGGCTTCTGAGGCGATCATTGTCGAACTTGCGATCAACACGGCCAAACTGATGCGTCCACAGAACTTTGCTGTGTATTCGCAAAATGCATTCAGGGTAGTGCCTCTGGTCGTCATGTCTGTCCCTCAGATTAGATTTAATCCAGACGATTGGCGCTTCGTGAAGTTCATTGAGTTCGAACAGAAAATATCCGGCAAACTCGGCACTTACGCAATCTTTGAATAATTTGAGGGGGGAAAACGGCGGAAAATCGTCAATTTCCATGACCATTTTTGCACAAGATCATGGCAGTCGCCGCCACATTCGTATTCTCGCTGTGGAGGGATTGTTAGAATTCTCAGATTATAATATTGTTATTATTGTATTTTTGCAATTCGAAGGACGCGCGCCCCCGCATCCCGAGGCCACACGTAAAACTAAGCCGTCGGAACTTCCGTTCCGCTGGTCCAAAGAATCAGGGTGATTCTCACTCAGTGGTTTCGACTACAACCAGCTCACGTTCGCTGGCGCCTCGGGCATGATCCAGTGCTTGTTGGTAAGCGGGCGAATTATAGCACTCAACAGCAGCTTCAACCGAGGGGAAGCGGGCGACCACATTACGCGGACGTTCTTTGCCTTCCAACTGCACGTACCGCGCGGCACGGGCTATGAACTCACCGCCATGGGCGGCGATCGCGGGACCTGCCAGCTCGGCGTATTTTCCGTATGCATCGGCATCAGTCACAGTGACATGAGCAATCCAGAGTGCAGGCATCTTATCCTCCCAAAACCTGTTCTGCGGCTTTTATGGCTGCTTCAACGTTCGAGGCATCTTTGCCTCCGCCTTGTGCCATGTCAGCCCGACCACCACCACCCTTGCCGCCAAGTTCGGCAACGGCAGCGCGAACCAGATCAACGGCCGAAACTTTGTCAGTCAGATCCGGTGTAACACCGGCGGCAACGGCAGCTTTTCCACCTGTATCTGCGATTAACAACACAGCACCTGAACCCAACCGGTTCTTGTGCTCATCGATCAGCGTTGGCAGGTCCTTTCCGGACACGCCGGTCAGTGATTGGGCGAGGAAGGCCATACCATTGACCTCTTTTGCTTCAGAGCCACCCTGCCCTGCGCCACCAGCCATCGCCAGATCACGGCGCAGTTGAGCAACTTCGTTTTGAAGCGATTTACGCTCATCCATCAGCGATTTCACACGCGCAACAACGTCATCAGGCTGTGCTTTCAACTCCAAAGCAATAGCGCCGAGACGCTGATCCTGAGCCGACAGGTGATTGAAAGCTTCGTCCCCAGTAAGAGCCTCAATCCTGCGCACACCTGCGCTGCTGGCGCTGTCGCCGAGAAGGACAAACGTACCTATGTCCCCCGTCTGGCGCACATGGGTGCCGCCACACAATTCGATCGACCAGGTCTCACCATCCTGCCCTTTGCCGGTAGGTGCCTTACCCATCGACACGACACGGACCTCATCACCGTATTTCTCGCCAAACAGCGCCTGTGCACCCAGCGCACGGGCATCGTCTGGCGTCATGATACGCGTCTCGACAGCCGAGTTCTGGCGAATAAAGGCATTCACCTCACGCTCGACCTTTTGAATCTCTTCCCGCGACAAAGCCTTTGAGTGGCTGAAATCAAACCGCAAACGGTCGGATGCATTTAATGAGCCGCGCTGAGCCACATGATCACCCAGCGTTTCACGAAGGGCTTCGTGCAACAGGTGCGTCGCTGAATGGTTTGCGCGAATGGCCGTACGTCTTGCGTGATCGACTTCAAGCTCAACAGCGTCACCTGTCGAGATCGATCCATGATCAACTGTCACCTTGTGTGCATAGACCTTGCCGTCGGCAAATTTTCTGGTGTCTACAACACGGGAAATGTCATTTCGTTCATCGAGCCTGCGGATTTCACCTGTATCGCCAACCTGACCACCGGCTTCACCATAAAACGGCGTCTGGTTAACCACGACCCAGCCACTGCCGCCTTTCTCAATACTATCGACCAAGGCACCGTCGACTACCAGTGCAGCCACCTGACCTTCGGCTTTTTCCGTGTCGTAACCAAGGAAATCGGTAGCACCGGCGGAGTCTAACACATCGAACCATACGACCTGATCAGCTGCTTCGCCAGAACCAGCCCAGGCAGCGCGCGCCTTTGCTTTTTGTTCGGCCATAGCGGCATCAAACCCGTCAGTGTCTACTGTACGTCCTTTCTCGCGCAGCGCATCCTGGGTAAGATCCAGCGGGAAACCGTATGTGTCATAAAGCTTGAATGCCGCATCACCCGGCAGCGGATCACCTTCCGACAAACCAGAGACCTCGTCATCAAGCAATTTCAAGCCGCGATCCAATGTTTGTTTGAACCGCGTTTCCTCCAGCAACAATGTCTCTTCGATCAGAGGCTGCGCCTGACCAAGCTCGGTGTATTGCGCGCCCATCAGTTGAACCAGAGTTGGCACCAAACGGTGCATCACCGGATCTTTCGCGCCCAACAAATGTGCATGGCGCATCGCACGACGCATGATACGACGGAGAACATATCCACGCCCATCATTTGACGGCATCACCCCATCAGCGATCAGGAAAGATGTCGAACGCAGGTGATCCGCAATCACACGGTGATGCACATTCTGATCCCCATAAGGATCAACTCCGGTGGCCTCTGCGGAAGCCTCGATCAGTGTTTTGAACAGATCTGTGTCGTAGTTGTCATGACTGCCTTGCAGCAGTGCACCGATCCGCTCAAGCCCCATGCCAGTATCGATCGACTGCATATCGAGCTCGACCATCGAGCCGTCTTCGAGTTGCTCGTTTTGCATGAAAACGATGTTCCAGATTTCGATGAAACGGTCGCCATCTTCTTCGGCGGAACCCGGAGGGCCACCCCAGATGTGATCGCCGTGATCGTAGAATATCTCGGTACACGGGCCACATGGCCCGGTTGGACCCATCTGCCAGAAGTTGTCATTGGTGGCGATGCGAATGATCCGGTCTTCGGGAACTCCTACCTTCTTCCAAATTTCAAAGGCTTCGTCGTCGGTATGGTATACTGTCGCCAGCAGGCGGTTCTTGTCGATCCCAAATTCTTTGGTGATCAGCTCCCAGGCGAATGGGATTGCTTCCGGCTTGAAGTAATCTCCGAACGAGAAATTTCCCAACATTTCAAAGAACGTATGATGGCGCGCGGTATAGCCCACGTTATCCAGATCATTATGCTTGCCACCTGCGCGCACACATTTCTGTGCTGTAGTCGCGCGATGATAATCACGGGTTTCTACGCCGGTAAACAGGTTCTTGAATTGAACCATACCTGAGTTCACGAACATCAACGTCGGATCATTGCGCGGCACCAATGGGCTGGACGCAACCACTTCGTGGCCTTGCTTGGCAAAGTAGTTCAGAAAGGTCGAGCGGATATCATTCAGCGTGGGCATTTGGGCTCTCTCAACGCGCATTCATAATGGTCTGCGAAGGTTTAGCCCTCTGTCAGAGGAGTGTCCACAGCATTGGACGGCCCAAACGAAACAAGGCGGCCCCCTTGAGCCGCCCCGTTCCAGGTATTCTCAGCACGATCGGAGTGCCGGGGGATTTCTGCTGATGCCGTCAGAGTGCATTACGCTTCGAGGATATCATCCTCTTCCGCCTCCGGGGGCATTTCAAAATCCAGACCGTGGGCCGCGCGAATCTTGTCTTCGATCTCCAACGCGGCGCGGGAATTGTCACGCAGATATTGCTTGGCGTTTTCACGCCCCTGCCCGATCCGCTCGTCGCCATAGCTGAACCATGAACCTGACTTTTCAACCACTCCGGCTTTAACGCCCAGGTCTAGCAATTCGCCCATCTTGCTGATGCCTTCGCCATACATGATGTCAAATTCCACCTGCTTGAACGGCGGCGCCACCTTGTTCTTCACAACCTTGACGCGGGTCTGGTTGCCGACCACCTCGTCGCGATCCTTGATCGCGCCGATGCGGCGGATATCCAGACGAACCGAGCTGTAGAACTTCAGTGCGTTGCCACCGGTCGTGGTTTCGGGGCTACCGAACATCACGCCGATCTTCATCCTGATCTGGTTGATGAAGATCACCATGCAGTTCGAGCGATTGATCGAGCCGGTCAGTTTGCGCATTGCCTGGCTCATCAGCCGGGCCTGAACGCCCACGCTGCTATCGCCCATGTCGCCTTCCAACTCGGATTTCGGCGTCAGGGCCGCAACCGAGTCGACCACAACCATGTTCACCGCACCAGAGCGCACCAACGTATCAGTGATCTCAAGCGCCTGTTCACCGGTATCGGGCTGCGAAATCAGCAGTTCATCCAGATCAACACCCAACTTGCGGGCATATTGCGGGTCAAGTGCATGTTCTGCGTCTACAAAAGCGCAAACACCGCCACGTTTTTGCTGTTCAGCAATGCAATGCAATGTCAGCGTGGTTTTACCCGAACTTTCAGGCCCGTAGATTTCAACAATCCGCCCCATCGGTAGACCACCGATACCCAAAGCAATATCCAGGCCCAGTGAGCCGGTCGAGCTTGCCTCGATATCCTGCTTGGAATCCTCGCCCAACTTCATGATCGAGCCCTTGCCGAACTGCCGTTCGATCTGAGCCAATGCGCTGTCGAGCGCCTTTTGCTTGTCTGCGTTTTTCTTGTCGCTCATCGTCAGAAGATCCGCCATTGTCCTGTCACTATCCCTTTTGTCACACCCTTTGACGGGCGGCAATCGCTGCTTTGTTCGCCTCTTGTTCCTTATGGGACCAAAAAGAGAACATTTCAACTAAAACTTATGAAATTCAGTCTTAGGCAATTGTGTTAAAGAGTCGTTTACGACAATCTGCCAATCGAAAAGCGTTGTAGAGAAAAGATAAATGCTTGTTTTTTATGAAGAGCGTCTCGCGTTTTTGTCCGTCCCCAAAACCGGCAGCACAGCCTACCAATCTGCTCTGAAAGACCGTGCCGATATCGTTGTCTCAGGTCCAACTGAATTAAAACACGCAAACATGCGCCGCTTTGACCGGTTCTATCAAACCATGTTCAAGAAGCTGTTTGACACTGAAATGGAGGTTATGGCCGTCGTCCGAGAACCCATCGACTGGTTAGGGAGTTGGTATCGATATCGCACGCGGCAAGAATTGAGAAATCATCCACACTCTACCCTGGGCCTTGATTTTGAGGCATTTGTAGTTGCCCATATGCAGAAATCCCCTCCGGCCTGTGCGGATGTCGGACGCCAGAGCGAATTCCTAATGCCACGCAGCAATGGTGCCGGAGTGAGCCACGTGTTTAAGTACGAAAACCAAGGCACGATACTCGATTTCCTACGAAATCGCCTGAACTGCGACATACAGCTTCCGCAAGAGAATGTTTCGCCCAAGCTCAAGCTTGAACTCTCGAAAGACACAGACCAGCAATTTCGCAGCTTATTCGCAGCGGAATTTGCTCTGCATCAATCTGCTGAGTAACGGCGTCAGTTGAGTTGCTGAAACACCGCTTCGGTCAGCTGCGTCAATGAAAATGGTTTTGGCAGAAAGGTCGAGTTTTCAATCTCGGGACCGGATTCACCAAATGCGCCTTCCGTATAGCCGGACATAAAGACCACCCGGACCTCAGGGCGCGTTTTCATTGCCTCGCGCACCCAGGTCGGACCATCCATGCCAGGCATCACCACATCTGTGACAAAAACGTCGACCGTGAGATTTGGGTCCTCCAACATATGCAGCGCATCCTCGGCTGATTCCGCCTCAAGCACTGTGTACCCCTTCAGACGCAGCGCACGCGTGGCAAAAGCGCGGACGGGGGCTTCGTCCTCGACTAACAGAACAACACCTTCACCTTGCCGCGGCTTTTGCTCTTCGGGGGCCTCTGGTGTGATCGGTTCAGATGTCTGCGCCGCAGCACTGACAGGAAGAAGAACGGTAAATTCGGTACCCGTACCGGGTACGCTGTCCACGAAAATGAATCCTCCGGTCTGTTTTACAATGCCGTATACCGTCGAAAGACCCAGACCTGTCCCTTCTCCGGTGCGCTTGGTGGTGTAGAAAGGTTCGAATACCTTTTGCAGCTTGTCCGGAGGGATACCTATGCCGCTGTCTATGACCTTGACCATCACATACTCGCCCGGCAGCACTGTCGCCCTGTCGCGCGAATAGGCCCGCTCTAGATTCAGAACTTCGGTTTCGATCCGAATCTCACCGCCGTCGGGCATCGCATCGCGCGCGTTTACAACCAGATTCATCAACACCTGTTCAAGCTGTCGTTTGTCGGCACAAACCGGCTTGAGCACGGGATCATGGCTGAGCGTCAAGCGGACCTTCTCGCCCACAAGGCGATTCAAAAGGTGGATCAGATCGGAAATCGTGTCTCGCAAATCCAACACCTCGGGCCTGAGGGTTTGCTTTCGCGAAAATGCAAGCAACTGACTGACCAGAGCGGCAGCGCGGTTGGCATTCTGGTTGATCTGTACAAGGTCACCATAATTCGGATCATTTTGGTCGTGGCGCAGCAACAGAAGATCGCAATGCCCTGATATTGCAGTCAGAAGATTGTTAAAATCATGTGCAACCCCACCTGCCAACTGGCCCACGGCCTGCATTTTTTGCCCCTGAACGAACTGCGCCTCAAGCGTTTTTAACTCGGTTGCGTCATTCAGAACTGCGATCAGATTTACCTGACCGTCACTCACAATACGAGACAGCGTGACCTGAACGAACACTTCTTTGTCTTTACGGGTAAGGCGCAGAAACTCTGACTTTGGAGCAGAAGTCTGTTCAACCGTACGAGCGAGCCAATCACGAATGGAATAGCCAAGCCCGTGCATAACCTCGTCAATTCTGGAATTGCCCAGCCGAACCTCGCCCACCAGTTCGATTGCAAGGTGGTTGGCTTCGATGATCTCACCATCGGGCGCCAATCTCATGATCGGAACCGGCAAATCAGCGAACGAAGTTGCCTCGTGTTTTGCACCGCTACCAGTGATCGGGGTCAAAATCAGTTCGCGTGCAATTCCGCTTCGGCGTAACTGAGAAACCAGGACAGTTTTACACCCTCGGGCGTCACTACTCGAATTGCACTGCCAAGCCCGCCGGGATCGCCCAGCACAGCATTCTCTGGTGATAACTCTGCAAACGTGGCGGGCGTGCGGCCAAAAAATTTTGCAGCTGCATCATTGGTGTTTAGAATAACTTCATTCCGACCAATGGTGATGACCGGTAACCCGACATTTCGCCAGGCTTGCTCAGCCTCTAATGCGAAGCGCCAGCAATACCAATCTTGATCCAGTTTCGATACCGTCACCGGTATGGTTTGACCACGTGTAACTACATCCTCTTCAGCTTTCACCCGTGACCGGAGCTGAGTTTGAAGACGCAGCAGAATCGCCGCCGGATTGGCGAATACAGATCGCAAGGCGTCATCCAGTTGTTTCTCTGGTATGGCATCAAGGCCGAGGCTGGCCTGCGAATTGACCAGGACTATTCGGCCATTTTGATCCGTAACGATACAGGCTGCGGTATCTTGTTCCAAAAGCGCTGCAATCACGCCTTTTGTACGCTGCTCAATCTGCTTGGCGATCCAATTGCCTAAGATTGCAAACCCAACAACCGCAAGAAAAGACAGACCAACGGTTGCAACACCAGTGTTCCATTGTTTTGGAAGGACACCCGAGGCAGCAAGCAGGCAGAGAAGAAGGGCAATCAAACCCAAAGACACATGGCGCCCGCGATCAGATACGACCCGATCTGACAAACGGGGAAACGCTTGGGGAACACTGGGCATAAAGCAGCTCTTATTAAGACATATTTGACCAATATCGGCCCGCAATCGTTAATTGCCGCTTAATAAATCAGCGGTGAAAACTCCTTTAAGTTGTTTGATCGGATCTAGGTTCTAGTCAAGTGGGCCGAATAAAATCCATCCGCCCCGTGTGAAACCAGCCACGTACCCCGAAACCCAGACCGCCAATCCGAATGCTCTTGCAGAAAACTGTCCACTATCGCGTCGTTTTCGACAGACAGCATTGAACATGTGGCATAAGCAATCGTACCTGCGTCTGCGGTCAATGGAGCGACGCTCTTCAAAATCATTGCCTGAATGCGGGTAAGTTCAAGCAAGCGCTCAGGCGTCAGCGCCCATTTCCCCGCGGGCGAACGGCGCCATGATCCGCTTCCAGAACAGGGCGCATCCACCAGAACGATGTCAAAGGGTGCCTGTCCTGATACCTGATCCGACGTCAGCAATGAAATTTCTGCGCGCGCCCGCTTTGCACGTGCAGGCAAATCTGCCATGCGACCTGGATTGATATCGTGCGCAAATACCTGAACGCCTTCGGCCCTTGCCGCCAAGGCCAAGGCTTTGCCACCACCACCGGCGCAATAGTCCAGAACCCTCATTCCAGGTCGCAAATCCATCGCTGCGGTAACGGCCTGACTGGCGGCGTCCTGCAGCTCGACTAATCCCTCAATATATGGATTGCATTGTGAAATTTTTCGTGCACCAGCGGTGACTTCCAAAGCAGTGTCACACGCTGGATGAGGTTGCGCCACTATGCCTTCATCCGAGAGGCGTTGGATGATTTCAACCAGATCAGCCCGCGACCGGTTTACCCTCAAATGCACCGGGGCCCGCCCCTGCAATGCAGATGCGGCTGCGTTGGCCTCATCTTTCAACGACGCCTTGAATTCGGGCCACAACCATTCAGGGATGTCGAGGGCTTCGGCCTCGGTCTGGAAACCTCGGTCTTTCTCGGCATCTGTTACCGAAGTTGGCGCATATCGCGCGCCCGAGAAGTACTGAGCAAGATCCTGACCCGATGATCGCATCGCGCCGATCATCAAGCCCCGCCCTGTTTCAGCCCCACCACGCGCGGCAAAGGATCGTTTGCAGCGTAACGCATCAAATACGTGATCGCGGATTGCCGCACGATCTTTCGAGCCCGCAAACCGACTGCGCCGCGCCCAACCTGTCAACGCTTTCTCGACTGGCGCTCCGGCCAATATCTCATCGAGGATGTCGATCGAGGCCTGAACTCGGGCTGCGGGTGTCATAGCTGGGTCCGTTTGACTTTGTCATAAACTTCGATGCCCAGATACGAGCACCATAGCGATTACATGATCCGATAGTTCGGGCTTTCGCGCGTAATCTGCACGTCATGCACATGGCTTTCCTTCAGGCCTGCACCGGTGATTTTGACAAAGTTGCAGTTGCGACGCATTTCATCCACCGTTGCACATCCGGTATAGCCCATCGCTGCGCGCAAGCCGCCAACCAGTTGATGCACAACCGCACTGGCGGACCCTTTGTAGGGCACCTGACCCTCGATCCCCTCGGGTACCAACTTATCGTTGGCTGCATCCTTCTGAAAATACCGATCCGCCGAGCCGCGCGCCATCGCGCCCAAACTTCCCATGCCGCGATAGGATTTGAACGAACGGCCCTGATACAAGATGACCTCACCCGGACTTTCGTCTGTGCCAGCGATCATCGAACCAACCATGGCACAAGATGCCCCCGCCGCGATCGCCTTGGCGAAGTCACCCGAGAATTTGATGCCACCATCAGCAATGACTGGCACGTCACCCGCTGCTGCCGCACAATCCATGATCGCAGTTAGTTGGGGAACCCCAACACCAGCGACCATCCGCGTTGTACAGATCGAGCCGGGCCCGATGCCCACCTTGATTGCATCAGCGCCTGCATCAATCAGTGCTTTGGTGGCCTCGGCGGTGGCCACGTTGCCAGCGATGATCTGAACCTCGTTCGACAGCGTTTTGGCGCGTTTCACTGCGTCCAGAACCCCTTGCGAATGACCATGCGCGGTATCTACAACGATGATATCAACCCCGGAATCGACCAGCTGCTCGGACCGTTCAAAACCCGCGTCCCCGACAGAGGTCGCTGCAGCTACGCGCAGACGGCCCAACCGGTCCTTGCAAGCTGTAGGGTTTAGCACAGCCTGTTCTGTGTCTTTCAGCGTCAGTAAGCCGGTCAGCTTGCCCTCGCCATCGACGACCAGCAGCTTTTCGATCCGACGGGCACGCATCAGGCTTTTGGCTTCTTCCAGATCGGCGGGCTCTTGCAGCATCGCCAGGTTGTCCGAAGTCATCATCGCTTTGATTGGCGTATCGTCTGAGGTCGCAAAGCGCATGTCGCGGTTGGTCACGATCCCCACGACCCGGCCACTTTCATCAACTACAGGAAAGCCGGTGAAATTATAGCGTTCGACCAGCGCCTGTGCATCAGCCAGCGTCTGATCCGCGCGCAACGTCACAGGATTGTAGACGATCCCGGATTCGAACCGTTTCACGCGCCGCACCTCTCGGGCCTGCTCTTCGACCGACAGGTTCTTGTGCACAACGCCGATGCCCCCGGCCTGTGCCATGGCAATGGCCATACGCGCCTCGGTTACCGTGTCCATTGCCGAGCTAAGCAGCGGAATGTTCATAGTGATCTCGCGCGTTACACGCGTGGTTGTATCCGCCGTCGCCGGAAGCACAGAAGATGCGCCCGGAACAAGAAGTACGTCGTCAAAGGTGAGTGCCTCACGAATCTGCATCTGAAAACCCCATGCAAAAGCCCGTTTGACGGTGACCCTATTACATGGATTTCACCCGAGGGAAAGCCCCGAACCCAAGTTGTTTTCCCCTGCGGGCTTCTGCCACGCCCGAAAACGACGCAAGCAATGCAAAACGTGCCGCTGAATGCCCTTTCCCTTTGCGTTCAAACCCATATGTTCGCCGGCATACGCGCGAATACAAAGGCAGGCCATTCATGACCACCGATCCTCTTGTCGTTTTCACTCCGTCCGGCAAACGTGGGCACTTTCCCGTTGGCACGCCAATCCTGACTGCTGCGCGCCAATTGGGCGTCGATCTGGATTCGGTCTGCGGCGGGCGTGGCATCTGTTCGAAATGTCAGATCACCCCCAGCTATGGCGAGTTCCCCAAGCACGGTGTGACGGTTTCCGAGGATGCCCTGAGCGAATGGAACGCCGTCGAGCAGCGCTATGATGACAAGCGCGGCCTGAAACCGGGTCGGCGTCTGGGCTGTCAGGCATCAGTTCAGGGCGATGTAGTGATTGATGTTCCGCCCGAAAGCCAGGTGCACCGTCAAGTCGTCCGCAAGGCCGCAGCGGCCCGGGCGATTACAATGGACCCAGCCACGCGCCTCTATTTCGTAGTGGTGGAAGAGCCGGACATGCATTCGCCCACCGGAGATCTGGAACGGTTGGAGCGCGCTTTGCGCGAGCAATGGAAGATCGATGCGATCACCGCCGATCTGTCCCTTATGTCCAAGCTGCAGCCAGTTCTACGCAAAGGGAAATGGGAGGTCACGGTCGCCGTTCACAAGGGCCACAAGGATGAAGTGGCGCGCATCGTCGAAATCTGGCCCGGTCTGCACGAACACGGACTCTATGGTTTGGCCATTGACCTCGGCTCGACAACCATTGCGGCACATTTGACCGATCTGGAGACGGGTGAGGTCAAGGCCTCATCGGGTCTGATGAATCCACAAATCCGGTTCGGTGAAGACCTGATGAGTCGCGTCTCATACGCCATGATGAATCCCGGCGGCGACAAAGAAATGACCAAAGCCGTGCGCGAGGCGATTAATGATTTGACAAACTCAATCGCAGATGAGGCCGAGATTGACGCAGCGCTGATTGTTGAAACAGTATTTGTCTGCAACCCAGTGATGCACCACCTACTGCTCGGGCTTGATCCGGTTGAACTCGGCCAGGCCCCGTTTGCGTTGGCAACTTCGGAAAGCATGTCCCTGCCCGCGCGAGAAATGGACCTGACTAATATGAACCCGCGTGCGCAGGTCTATATCTTGCCGTGCATCGCAGGCCATGTGGGCGCAGACTGTGCCGCCGTTGCCCTTTCTGAAGAACCCGGCAAATCCGAAGACCTCGTGCTGATCGTGGATGTGGGCACCAATGCGGAAATCCTGTTGGGCAACACTCAGCGCGTTTTAGCCTGTTCCTCACCCACTGGCCCCGCCTTCGAAGGTGCGCAGATCAGCTCGGGCCAGCGCGCGGCCCCCGGCGCGATTGAACGCATAGAAATCGATCCCGTCACCAAAGAACCGCGTTTCCGCGTGATCGGGTCCGAGAATTGGTCGGATGAAGATGGCTTTGATCAGGACATCGCGACAACCGGTATCACAGGCATCTGCGGCTCGGGTATTATCGAGGCTGTCGCTGAGATGCGTATCGCTGGCCTGCTGGACGAAAGTGGCCTGATCGGCTCGGCTGAACAGACGGGTACTCCCCGTTGCGTTCCTGAAGGCCGCACCAACTCCTATCTGATCCACGATGCCAGCTCTGAAGGCGGCCCGCGTATCACGGTAACTCAGGGCGATATCCGTGCCATCCAACTGGCCAAATCCGCGCTTTATGCCGGTGCGCGATTGTTGATGGACGAGATGGAGGTCGACCACGTGGACCGCGTGGTACTGGCCGGGGCGTTCGGCGCGCATATCTCGACCAAACACGCGATGGTTCTAGGCATGATTCCCGACGCGCCTCTGGACAAGGTTTCCAGCGCGGGCAATGCCGCGGGTACGGGCGCGCGAATTGCATTGTGCAACATCGGATCGCGGGCCGAGATCGAGCGCGTCGTGCGCGAGATAACCAAGGTCGAAACCGCGATCGAACCCAAGTTCCAAGACCATTTCGTCGCCGCCAACGCGATCCCGCACAAAACCGATCCGTTCCCTGAATTGGCGCAAGTCGTCACCCTGCCCGCTCCGTCCTTCAACACCGGCGGCGGAGACGATGAAAAGTCTGGTCGTCGCCGCCGCAGGAGGTCATAGTCCCTTCAAAACCTGGAGGGCGCGATGCTGACAATCAACGGTGATCAGGAAGAATTCTGGGGCAAGTCCGAAATGGGCACGCGCTGGCTGACCTTCGAGGATCAGTTGGACCATCTGTTCGCGCCCGTACTGGATCTGGTCCTCGATCACGCCGCGCTGGTTGGTGGAATGCGCGTCATCGATATCGGCTGCGGTACCGGTGCAAGTGCACTTCGGGCGGCGCAGCAGGTTGGACCCAAGGGGCATGTTCTGGGCATCGATATTTCGGAACAATTTCTCGAACGAGCGCGGATGCGCGCAGACGAGGCCAAGCTCGACAATCTCGAGTTCACATATGCCGACGCTCAGATCGCTGAGCTTTCGTCAGGCGGTTTTGATGCAATGATCTCGCGGTTTGGAGTGATGTTCTTCACCGATCCCGTAGTAGCCTTCGCCAATATGGCTCGGGCCTTGAAATCAGGCGGTCAGATAACCTTTGCAGCCTGGGGTGGTCTGTCAGAGAACCCTTGGTTCAAGATCCCGCATGTCGCCGCCGTCAAACGGTTGGGCCAACCACCCAAGGTGGACCGGAATGCACCCGGCCCTTTAGCATTCCATGACCGCGACAGGGTTTCAAACCTGATGGCGCAGGCTGGTTTAAAAGATATCCATATTGAAGCGGTCCCCCTTGCGCTGACCGCCCCTGCATCCGTCGGAGATGCTGCGCTTTTGTGTACCCGGGTCGGCCCCGCCGCGCGGGTGATCGCCCATTTCGAAGGTACACAGGAGGATGTTGACGCCATCGTGCGTGGAGTCGCCGAAGAATTTCGCGCATTCCAAACACCAAAAGGCGTACAGGTTCCAGCGGTCATCAACCTGCTGCAGGCGCGTGTATCGAGTTGATCGATAGTATTGGAGCGGGTAGCGGGAATCGAACCCGCGCGTTCAGCTTGGGAAGCTGACAGGCTACCATTACATCATACCCGCCGCTAAGAATTGACTACCACTTGTCCTGACCGGGGTTCAAGCCAAACCAGTACCGACAAAAACGAAAGAGCCGGGTCAAAGACCCGGCTCAATCTGTTGTTTTCCATAGATTAAGCGCGACGACGACGTCCACCGCCCCGACGCCCACCAGCGCCACCGGCGGCACCGGCTTCCTCAGGCGCTTTGTTGGACCTGATCCATTCACCACCATGCGGGTCATTGTTTGTGAGCAGATTTGCGGCGCGGATGGCCTCCATCTCTTTACCAGCGCGCGGTTTGGTCGAACCCAGGCCGAACATCTGAACGAAGGTTTCGTCATCCATGCCTTCTGGCAGGATGATGCCAGCGGCGGCAACCTGTTCCTTCTTCTCGGCAATCTTCTTCTGGGTTACCGGGAGAGCAACCGGGTTCATGATCGCCGACGTCATGCCAGCGCCCATTGCCATCGGCAGGAAAGCGTTGTTGATACCGTGACGGTTGGGCAGACCAAACGAGATGTTGGACGCACCGCAGGTGGTGTTTACACCCAGCTCTTCACGCAAACGACGGACCAGAGCAAATACCTGCTGGCCTGCAGTTGCCATCGCACCGATGGGCATAACAAGCGGGTCCACAACGATGTCATGCGCCGGGATGCCGTGATCCGCTGCACGCTCAACGATGGTCTTGGCGACGGCAAATCGCACATCGGGGTCTTCCGAAATACCGGTGTCATCGTTCGAGATCGCCACAACCGGTACGTTGTATTTCTTTACCAGCGGCAGAACCAGTTCCAGACGCTCTTCTTCGCCCGTGACCGAGTTTAGCAGCGGACGGCCCTCTGCGGCTGCCAGACCGGCTTCTAGCGCACCCGGAACCGAGCTGTCGATGCACAGCGGTACGTCAACCAGACCCTGCACCAGTTCGACAATCTTGCGCATCAGCGGCGGCTCGGTCTCGTTTGGGTTGGGGTTCGAGTTGTAAACAACGCCCGCGTTGATATCCAAAACGGTCGCGCCCGCCATAACCTGCGCCAATGCGTCTTTCTCAACGGTTGAGAAATCGCCCGCTTCCAATTCGGCGGCCAGTTTCTTGCGGCCTGTCGGGTTGATCCGCTCTCCGATCACGCAGAACGGTTCATCAAAGCCCAGAACGGCTGTTTTTGTTTTTGATTCGACGACTGTACGGGTCATGTCCGTTCCTTAGGAGTTTGCTGGCTTTGCCGAAGCGCCGCCGTTGTTGATCGCCCAGTTGGCGTTGGTTTTGATGCCGCCAAGCGGGAAGAAGTGGACGTTGGTGATGTTGAAATCCGGGTTGGCCGCTTTGTGGTTGGCGAGTTCGGTGATCACGTCAGTCGGCTCGTAAGGCAGCAGCAGTTTGGACACATCCATTGCGCGCTTTTGCAGAACTTTCAGCGACGGGCCTACACCGCAGGCAATGGCGAATTTAATCAGAGTCTGCAGCTTGGCAGGGCCCGCGATACCGATATGGACTGGGATATCAATGCCGGCCTCTTTAAGGCTTTCCGCCCAGGCAATGATCGGCTTGGCATCAAACGCAAACTGAGTGGCCAGCGCCATTTCCGCATCTGTTGTTTCGCTGAATTTTTGCTTCCAACGCAGCGCATCATCGACATTCTTGGTCGAACCGTCTGGGTCGATGTCCTTGTTCCCCTCGGGGTGACCGGCAACGTGCAGACGCTTGAATCCAGCCTTGTCGAACAAGCCAGTTTCCAGCAATTGCATCGAGCTGTCGAAGTCGCCGTGAGGGGTCGCGACACCACCGGCGAGCAGCAGCGCTTGTTCAACGCCCGCCTCGCCCTGGTACATCGAAATCCAGTTTTCCAGAGTCGCCGCATCCTTGATGATCCGCGCAGGGAAGTGCGGCATGACAGGGTAACCTTCAGCCGCAATGCGCTTGGCCGTTTTGACCATGTCTTCGATTGGCGTGCCCTCGATATGGGCGATGTAAACGCGTGTGCCTTCGGGCAGCAGCGCGCGGAAGTCTTCGACTTTTTCGGCGGTGCGCGGCATTACCTCGATCGAATAGCCCTGCAGAAAGGCCTCGACGGTCGGGTTCACAGGGCCGTTTTCGACCGCATCACGTTTCTTGAAGTTCAGCAAAGCCATAGCGGCCTCCCATAAAGATCTGGGGCTCATGCCCAACCGTCATTGGCGATCAGGGACTTGATACGGTCCTGATCGTATTCCGTTTCCAGGCGCGTGGCCTCGGCCTCGGCAATCTCGGACGGGTCGCCCTCAACCGCGAAAGGTTCGGCTTTGCGCCACTCCGCCAGATAGGCATCACTATCCTTGGCGTTCACCTTCATTGCGGCCCGGTCGATGGCTTGTTCAAACCGCTCTTCCAATTGCCGCTTGGCGCCACGACGGCCTTTGCCGACGATGACCTGAGCGGGAATGTCGCGCCAGTATACGATGGTGACGTCAGGCATAACTGTGATTCCTCCTAACCCGATGGGCCGGTTCTAAACTTCAATATGGGCGCAGGTCGGTCGATTTTCGACACACGGCGTATTTGCAGCGACCTTTTTGCCCAGGATCGGATATCGCTGCTTTTAAAGACCCCTGCCTCGAAACCGAACATCAAAATCCTCATGACTTTAATGAGTGTCTTGCGTGATTGAAAAGCGCGACCTATGGTCGGGGTAACTCGAAAATCGGAGGGCGTTTCAGATGGCGCCCAAGCGTCCCAAAGGTGCGGGCGCGTTCCCGAAAGCGGTCGAAAGCCCCGCGCCGGCAAGACCCGATCCAGATGCGTTGTATGCGGCGCTGGATTTGGGGACAAATAGCTGCCGCATGTTGATCGCCCAGCCCAAGGGCAGTGGCTTCCATGTGGTAGACAGCTTCTCCAAATCAGTGCAACTCGGCGCTGGTCTGGAACGCACCGGACGATTGTCGCGGGCGTCTATGGCGCGCACGGTGCAAGCCCTTCGGATTTGTCAGCAAAAGCTGAAACGGAACAAGGTCAAGCGCATGCGCTTGATCGCGACCGAGGCCTGTCGTCGTGCCAAGAACTCACGCGACTTCATCCGTCAGGTCAAACGTGAAACTGGCCTGACGCTTGACATCATTCAGCCCGAGGAAGAAGCGCGCCTGGCCGTCATTTCCTGCGCGCCGCTGGTATCAACCAAAACCGAGCAATTGTTGGTCGTGGATATTGGCGGCGGCTCGACCGAGTTGGTCTGGATCGACATATCCTCGGTTCCGCGCCGCGACCGACCTGCCTCGATCATGCGGCTGCATAACGGATTTCATACCGCCGACAGCCCATTTCCTGCGGCTAAAGTCGTGGATTGGATCAGTGTACCGTTGGGAGTGGCCACTTTGCGGGACCAGTTCAACGACGTCGAAGACGATGCAGCGCGATTTGCGCTGATGAGCTGGTACTTTGAAGAAAACCTTGCTGATTTTGCACCTTACAAAGATGAACAGGCTCGCGAGGGGTTCCAGATCGTGGGCACAAGCGGAACCGTCACCACGGTGGCTGCTTCGCATCTGGGTCTAAAACGCTATGACCGAACCAAGGTGGACGGATTGCGAATGACCAGCGATCAGATTGACAAGGTCATACGAGGCTATCTAGAACTCGGCCCTCGTGGGCGCCGCCGTGATCCCCGGATCGGAGAAGATCGGCAGGCCCTGATCATGTCCGGCTCGGCCATTTTGCAGGCATTGTTGCGCTGCTGGCCCACTGATCGCCTTTCTGTGGCGGATCGGGGGCTACGCGAAGGTTTGCTCTATGCGCAGATGAGCGCGGACGGTGTATTGGAAGACGGACCGTTCTGATGGCGAAGACACCAACCGGCAAAGGCAACTCGGGTCGCGGGCAACGTGACCTGAAGGTTAAAGTTAAGACAGCGCGCGGGCGTAAGCTCAGCTCGACCCGCTGGCTTGAGCGGCAATTGAACGACCCTTATGTCAAGCGGGCGCAGGTCGAAGGGTATCGCGGACGCGCAGCGTTCAAGATACTGGAGCTAGACGATAAATTCCGGTTCCTTGTGCCCGGCGCGCGCGTGGTTGATCTGGGTTGTGCGCCCGGTGGTTGGCTGCAAGTTGCAGTGCAACGTGTTAACGCATTAGGCGAGAAGAGCGGTAAGCGTATTGGCACGGTTCTAGGTGTCGATTTGCAAGAGGTCGAACCCGTAGCGGGGGCTTCTGCGCATGTGCTTGATTTCATGGAAGATGATGCCGACCAGAAGGTCAAAGACTGGCTGGGCGGTAAAGCGGATGTGGTCATGTCCGACATGGCGGCTGCATCCTCAGGCCACAAGCAGACCGATCACCTTAGGATTATGGCCTTGTGCGAAACGGCAGCCTATTTTGCGTTTGATGTGCTGGAAGAGGGTGGCACCTTCGTCGCAAAGGTTCTTGCGGGCGGTGCCGAGGGAGACCTTCAGAAGCTGCTCAAGCAGAAATTCAACAAGGTGGCCAATGTAAAGCCACCCGCGTCACGCTCGGACAGCTCGGAAAAATTCGTTGTCGCCACCGGTTTCCGTGGCTAAGCGACTGTAAGGTTGAATCTTTTAACCAACTGTAATTCTCGGGTGGCGATTAAGTCCTCTTGCACGACACGTTGCGGTTTACCGTGATTGCCTGCATTTCGCGCTGCGCTACACGGTCATAGATTGGCCGCATTGTCGTTTTATCCGCCGATCACATGAGAAAAACTGTCCTAGCACTTATTGTTGCCCTGATTGCGTTGGCCGCCTGGCAGTACAAGCTGCAGAAAACTGCAAACCAACAACTACTGATAGCCGAGCAGCGGGTTAAAGATGTCGTTTCTGCGGGAACGAACGATCTTGATTTTAAAGATCTTACTGAACTTCGAAAGCTGCCGGCCAACATCCCGGATATTCCGAATCTCAAATCTCTGAATGCACGGGGAACCAATCTAAGTGATCTGACCGGGCTGGAACGGAACGCAACACTCGAGCGGCTTGACGTGAACATGACGCGGGTCTCCGATCTTAGCCCACTTAACGGTTTACCGAACCTAAAGCTGGTTTACCTCCATGATACCTGGGTTTCTGATGTTTCTCCTCTCGCGACACTGCCATCGCTTGAACGCCTTGATATTGGCAATACCCAAATTGAAACGCTGGTGCCTGTTTTACAAATCGAGAACCTGAATTGGCTGAATCTTCACGACAGTCATGCGCTTGACGGGTCTGGTGAACAATTTGCGATCTTGCAGGAACGTCCATTTCTTCAGTTGTCAGGCGGTTCTGGCTTCCGACAAAATTATCAACCGGGCTGGCAGTACAACATGATGCAGCACCTATCGCGTTTGCGAGAAAGGCTTGGGCTTTAGGGTTCGTACGGTCGCCGTCCTAGTCCAGATCGATCTTACCCTGAGCGATCCGCTGTTTCTTGAGTGACGCCGTAGCAATCCCCTGAAACAAGATTGCCTCTCCATGATTTATATCGACAGGCTCGCGCGCGCGAAGTTCTTCAATGCGCTGATCCAACGTTGTTTTCCGATCAGCAGAAATCGGCTTTATGATAGTAGCTGTTCGATCCGGCATACATCACCTGTTGACAGTCCAAGTGCTGACATCGGTGTCTAGCCAACAAATGGGCCCGTATCGTGGCGTAAATCTGCCGGATTGGTGCCTGCTACCGCCCCATATCGCGCGCCAACTGCATTAGGTTCGGATCATCTGGAAGGATGGATAAAGCCTCGTCCAATGTCGCAATCGCTGCCTGTGGACCACGATTTATGTGGGCCAGCTGAACCAGCATCGGCCAGGCCTCAGACCGCTGTGGATCTAGTGTAACAACCTCTCGGAATGCCTTTTCCGCGGCTTGGGCATTTCTCAGCGTCAGTGCCCAGCCTCCCAAAACTAAGTGGGTTTCAGGAAAATCCAGACGATGCGAGATACTGCGCTGCCAGTCGGCCATACCCTGCTGAGCGGCCGCCCGTTGATCCTGCGTCATGGCTTGTGCAGGGATGGCAAGAAACTCCTTGGCTGCCGAATTTCGGACATTGCGCAAGGGGTCGGACAATAGCGGCTCAAGCCGCGCAACACGTTCCGGCATCGGCGCTTGGCGTTGCAAAACCGGCCCGTTGGCGCGAACCAGCGGATCCGGATCGGATAAGAGCGGCGCTACCCGCTGCGCAAGTACAGACGTCGCAAAGGGTTGCAGCAGATAGAGTGCAGTCGCGCGGACAATTCCTGCCTGCTCTATGTCCAAAGCGATCGCGATTAACGCTTCGGGATCGTCCAATTGACCAATGCCCGCCGCAGCAAACGCTGTACCATAATGAACGGTTCGATGGGCAGAGTTTGGGAACCAGTCAGAAATCTGTTGCGCAGCCCAGGGCTGCCCCTCTTCCGCATGACAATCGGTGCAAGCGTCAACTCCAAGCCCCAAATCCGGTCGGGGGATTCGGAAACTGTGATCGTGCCTGCCGTCCACGCCCATATAGACTCGCTCGATCATGTGGCAGTTCTTGCATTGGGAGCCATCAGAGTTTTCTGCATGGTGATGGTGTTCGGGCGTGTCATAACTGGCCAATCGAAGGGTTGGGAATTCCGAGTTTCCAGCGGGCGAATGACACTGCGTGCACAAGCCATTCCCTTCGGCTTTTACCTCGGCCCGGTGAGGATCATGGCAATCCATGCACCCTACCCCCTCAGCATACATGCGCGATTGAAGGAACGAGCCATATACGTAGACCTCGTCCAAAATCTGCCCATCCGGGTGGTAAGCGCCCGGTCGCAGGACAGCCAAATTATATGCGTCATGAAAAGGCGTACCGGGGACCGGATTACCATCCTCCAGCGCCTCGCGCCGGGAATGGCACCCGGCGCATTGCTGGATGTCTGCCTCGGTCTGCCCCCTGCCCAAATTGATTGGAAACCCAAACGCGCCCAACCCGTCATCAAGCGCTTTCCCAGTCGTCCACTCAAGATGCGCTGATCCCGGCCCGTGACAAGCCTCACAACCGACGCCGATTTCAACTTGTGTCGACGCATAGCGCCTTGTCTCGGCATCGTAATTCTTCACGTAACCGGTCGCATGGCACTCGGCACAGCGCGCGTTCCAGTTCTTGTAGGGCCCTGTCCAATGCAGCCCGTCATTGGGTGGTAAATCCTGTTCTGGATAGAGGTGATACCAGCGGCTTTCTTCCGTGTCCCAGACGACATCGAAACTCTGCAATCTGCCTGGTTCAGTTTCAAAGAGGTATTGCTGCAACGGCGCAATGCCGACCACCGAATGCACCGGATAGTCGGTGATAACGCCATCTTTTTCGGTGACTTGCGCTGAAAGAACGCCGTTTTTATCCACGAAAGAAACGATCATCCCATCATGGGAAAAGCTGGTCCCATCGAAATCAGCCAGAACTCGGCCATCTTCTACCTCGGTCCAAGCGAGATCGTGATGTGACCCTTTCCAGGCTTCAGTTTCGTCTCGATGGCAATCTGCGCACAGCTCGGATCCGACATATTCCTGTGCCCAGCCGGGCGGCGTGGTTGCCCACAAGATCGCAATCAGAATGAGCTTGCGGAAGTACATCAAGTGGTTTCCGCATTTTTTAAGTCTATCAAGGCCCCGTTATACTCGGCACCCAGGATCAGCATGGCGGAACACAGGTACAGGAAAATCAGCGCTGCCATTGCCCCTGCGAGGCCCGCATAGGTCGCGCTATAGGTGGCAAACTGGGCGATATAGATCGAAAACCCCCATCCACCTGCAGCCCATAATGCCAAGGTCAGGATGACCCCCGGAAGTATTTGCGAAAGCCTATGCCGCCGTGTGGGTAAGATCAGATGAGCCAGAATAACTGTGCCTGCCGGTACTGCAACGGTGAACGTCCATCGCAGGCGGTCAACGGACAGCCAGTTATCAACATCAACAGCCGTCTTTTCCGAGACCAGACGCGTGTAGACAGGCAAAACCACCTCAACCGCTGCGATGGCCAAAATTGCGGCCCCACCGATAATAACAAGCGCAAAACACAACAGCCGGGTTTTCCAGAACGGCCAGATATCTTTGTCATGATAGGCTTGCGTCATGGCGCGACGTACGGCAGCAACACCATTGGATGCGAAGTAGATCGCTAACAAACCGCCCAATGTGATCACGCCCGACCCTGCCCCTGCCAGCACAGCCCGCAACTCAGAAACAATCGGATCGGCGACGTCTTTGGGCCAGGCACCAAAAATCAGCTCTATCAACTCGTCCGTCACATATCCCTGTGACAAAGCCCCCGCCAACGCCACTGTGAATAGCACAAACGGAAACAGCGCCATCATCAATGACATCGCCACATGGCTGCTCATGACAAAACCGTCTTTGTCGTTGAACCGACGAAAAGCAAGCCAGAGCGCGCGCAGAAACTGATTGGATGAGAGAATCGATACACGTGACATCGCAACAGCCTAACGCGCCTTTTGCGCTGGCAGAACCGCCAATTCGCCATTTGCAAGGAATTCCAGCGCTTAACCTTCTGTATGGAT
Organism: Ruegeria sp. O11; assembly: GCF_056535285.1. NCBI lineage: Bacteria > Pseudomonadati > Pseudomonadota > Alphaproteobacteria > Rhodobacterales > Roseobacteraceae > Ruegeria > Ruegeria sp. O11. The sequence continues at coordinate 724,856 of NZ_JBQERS010000001.1, forward strand.
TGCATAAACTGGTAAGCCTGTGCAGGATCGTGCAAGATGTCCCAAATCACGCACCAGCGGCAAGCAGACCCAGGCCAACTCATGACCTCTGATCCCGAAAATAGCCCATCCAGAGCGCGCCTGCAGCTGGGCGTTTTGAGGGATGTTGTGATCGTGGCCACTCTTGTGGTGCTTGGCCTTTATGCAGGGGCGAATTTTCTGGTGCCGTTGACCATGGCACTGCTGATCAATGTACTGATCCTGGCCCTCAGTGACCGGGTCATCGCGGTGACACGTGTACCAATCTGGATCGCGAACTTAGCCGGAGTTACTGTCGTTTTGGCAGGCTTGTTCATGATCATGTATATTCTCGGCAGTCAGGCCACGCAATTTGCGCGTTCGATCAACACCTATGAAAGCCAGTTTGATGGTGCGGTGCACAGAATTACCGGATTGGTCGGAAATGACGTCACCAGTTTCATTCGGGACAATCTGGTCAGCATCGACATGTCCTATGTTGCACGGCTTTTGCTGGGCAGTGCCACATCACTACTGAACCAGTTTTTCCTGATCAGCCTGTATGTCGCATTTCTGATGGCCGAGCGCCTGGCATTTCGCAAGAAAATCCAACTTGCAGCAGGCAACCCGCAGCTTGGCGCTGATCTGGCTTCGGTTTTGGATGCTATCTCGTACAGTCTGCAGCGCTATGTCGGGGTGAAGACTTTGATCAGCCTGATCACGGCCCTCATAAGCTATTCCATATTCAAAGCACTGGGGCTGGAATATGCCGAGACATGGGCCGTTCTAACATTCGCGTTGAATTTCATCCCGTCTATCGGCTCGATCATTGCAGTGATCTTTCCGTCCATGATCGCATTGGTGCAATTTGAAACCATTGGACCATTCCTTATCATTGTCTTGGGCTGCGGCACGCTGCAATTTGTGATCGGCAATTTCCTGGACCCAGCCATGCTTGGCCGGTCTCTTAATATGTCGACCTTTCTTGTCATATTGGCACTAACATTCTGGACCACAGTCTGGGGTCTGATCGGAGCGTTTCTAAGCGTGCCCTTAACGGTGTGTATCCTGATTATTTTCAGTCATATTCCAGCACTCAGGCCTGTTGCCGTTCTGATGTCGCTGGATGGTCAATTGGACGATGACAGCCATGCGAGTGTTGAAGACAAACAATAAACCTCGACCCATCTTCATAGGCTCGGAAATCTATCGCACCTCGAGCTATGGCGCAAAACACCCACTTGCAATCCCGCGCGTTTCCACTGTGATTGACCTCTGCAGATCGATGGGTTGGCTGAACTCGCAGAACTATCGGACCAGCCCGTGTGCCAAACCTAAGGCACTGCAGCGATTTCATTCACCTGCTTACATTTCAGCATTGCTAAACGCCGAAAAAACACAGTCGGTCTCCGACGAGGTAAAACGCAGGTTTGGTCTGGGCACATTGTCCAATCCGGTATTTGGAGAAATGTATCGACGGCCAGCCACTGCCGCCGGAGGATCGATGCTGGGAGCCGAGTTAATTTGGAACGGTGGTATTGTGTTCAACCCAGCAGGAGGTACGCATCATGGATTGGAAAGTCGAGCCAACGGCTTCTGTTACCTAAACGATCCAGTTCTCGCGATCCTCAGACTGCTTGATCTTGGGCTTGAACGAATTGTCTACATAGACATCGACGCCCATCATTGCGATGGCGTCGAGGCTGCGTTTCACGGTTCGTCAATGGTGCGCATAATTTCGATTCATGAGGCGCGCAGATGGCCCTTTACCGGACTACTGGAAGATGACGCAGGTGGCGCCGCATGGAATTTACCTGTTGATCGAGGTCTAAATGACGATGAATTCCAAGCCATTCTGGAGGGGATGATTCTTCCTGTAACTAACGCTTTCCACCCACAAGCCATTATCCTGCAATGCGGTGCCGACGCCGTCACCGAAGACCCGCTATCGCGCCTCGCATTGTCAAACAATGCGCACTGGCGTGCCGTTTCCAGCCTCCAACACTTAACACCTCGGTTTTTGATCTTGGGTGGCGGGGGTTATAATCCTTGGTCTGTCGGCCGTCTGTGGAGCGGTGTTTGGGCAACCCTGAACGGATATGAAATCCCTTCTCATCTGACAGAAGAACAGCAATCTATCCTAAACGCGCTGAGTTGGAACCGAAAGACCGGTCGCGACCGACCAACCCACTGGACAACCACACTACGTGATCCCAGTAATCCCGGGCCCATCCGCGCGGAGTTAAAGAGTGATATTCAAAAACTCAGAACTCGGAATTCAATGTAGTCTGAGCAACTTCGCCCTGCTAACGTTCTATCATTACTTCAAGATCCCGACTCTCGGCCATCGCAGACGATAGAACGCGAGACCGGTATTTCGGGCTATTACGGGACAATTGTTATGAGCGCACTCAACCAGATTATGGATCTCAGATCCCGTATGGGCCAATCGATCATTGGCCAGATCGAGGTGATTGATCGCCTGCTGATCGGTCTCTTGGCCAATGGTAACCTTTTGATCGAGGGCCTGCCTGGTCTGGCCAAGACACGCGCGGTCAAGGCAATGGCGAAGAATATGGATGCAAGCTTTAGCCGCATTCAGTTTACGCCGGACCTACTGCCTTCGGATGTGACTGGGACCGAGATTTTCCAGCAGACCGATGCAGGGGGTAAGTTCAAGTTCGAACCGGGACCGATTTTTGCGAACATCGTACTAGCCGATGAAATCAACCGTGCGCCCGCCAAGGTGCAGGCGGCGTTGCTGGAAGCTATGGAAGAACGGCAGGTCACTGTTTCAGGAACCACGCATAAAATGGATTCTCTGTTTATCGTCATGGCCACCCAGAACCCCATCGAACAGGAAGGTACCTATCCACTGCCCGAAGCACAGATGGATCGATTTCTGATGCATGTTCAAATCACTTACCCCCCCGTCGAAGACGAGGTTGAAGTTATCCGCCTGGTCCGGGGCGAAGATATCGCAGCCAACAAAGGTGGGGCGCGTGAAACTCCAGCCGCGATACCACAGGAAGCCATCTTTGCGGCAAGGTCAGAGATCGGTCAAATCCATGTGTCTGACGCGATGGATCGTTATATGGCCGACCTCGTGCAGGCGACGCGTACGCCCGAAGCTTTGAGCCCCGAACTCGCGAGTTGGATTGAGATCGGCGCCAGTCCACGCGCGTCACTGGCGTTGGACAAATGCGGGCGCGCCCATGCCTGGATGAACGAACGCGATTATGTTGATCCTGCAGACATCCGCGCCATTGCGCATGACGTATTTCGTCATCGCGTTACACTCAGTTTCGAAGCGCAGGGATCAGGCAAATCCTCAGATGACGTGATCGCAGAACTCCTTCGCCTGGTGGCGCTTCCCTAATCGCTAAGGAAAACGGCTGCATGACCCTGACTGCGCCATATCCGAACGACCCACGCATCCGTGTCGACACGGACCATCTATTGCAATTGGGCCCCAGATCGCGGGCACTCAGCCTGTTACCGCGTCAACCCGCGCGCTCGATCCTGAATGGTCGTCACGCCTCGCGTCTGCGTGGTCGCGGCCTGAATTTTGAAGAATTGCGTGGCTATTTGCCGGGCGACGATATCCGAACCATCGACTGGAAGGTCACTGCACGCACCGGAAAGCCCCATGTTAGGGTCTACACCGAAGAACGTGATCGCCCTGCCCTGCTGTTGGTCGATCAGCGCATATCGATGTTCTTCGGAACAGAAGTCTACATGAAATCTGTAATCGCTGCCGAAGCCGCAGCAATTTCTGCGCATCGAATTCTTGGTCAAGGCGATCGTGTTGGAGGTCTCGTATTCAGCGACACAGACGTTGCCGAGCACAGACCACAGCGCCGCGTGGCAGCCCTTACGCGGTTCTTGTCCTCCATCGGAACAGCAAACTCCAGCTTGCATCCAGGCTTGACCCCACAGCCAACCGTGTTTCTGAATGACATGCTTTTCGAGGCTACCCGCATCACCCAAACCAGCGGACTAATATGTCTGTTCTCAGACTGCGACGGGCTCGATGAAAGATCGGAGAATTTGTTGCGTCAACTGGCGTTCTCAAACGATTTGATCGTTTTCAATGTCGCGGATCCAACTGCAACGGCCCTCGCGCCGAACCTGAAGATGACGGTCTCTGATGGTAGCAAGCAGATTGAAATCGACAGTTCCGACCCTGAGTTGTCAGACAAAATTCGAAAATCCATGGAGGATAGATTAGTACAACTGCACACTTGGTCCCGACGATATGGTTTTCCGGTAGTTCCTTTGACGACCTCGGAACCGGCTTTAGATCAGCTATTGCGCTTATTCGGGCACCGCGGGGGTCGGCGATGAGCATCGATACCACAGGAAAATCTCTGGTTGATCTGTTAGATATGCTCGAACCAGCGCCAGAACCTGAAGCTATTTCAATGATGCCCCAGACGTGGGGATGGATCGTGGTCGTGGTCATCCTGCTGGCATTTGTTTCGGTCGCTACAGTCCTGATACTGCGGCACAGGCGTGCGAACGCCTACAGACGGTACGCGCTGGCAGAGCTCGCAGCGCCTGGCATCTCTGTGGCCAAGGTTGCCGAGATCCTTCGGCGTACTGCATTGGCCGCATATCCTCGCGAACAGGTTGCAGGTATACATGGCGAAGATTGGCTGAGCTTTCTATCCCAAACCATTGATGGAAAATCATTAAATTCGGAAGTTTGCCGAGCGTTAGTTGAAGCGCCGTACAAAGACATACCGCCAAACCCCGCCGTCACGCAGCTTGCGCGGCATTGGGTTAAAGCCCACAAACCATATCGGAGAAAGTGATGTTTTCCTTCGCTGCTCCGTGGGTTTTTCTGCTACTTCCGCTTCCGGCGCTGGTCTATTTTTTTGCTCCACCCCATCGCGAAAAAAACACTTCAATTCGTATTCCCTTCTTTCGCCGCGTTGCGCAGGCCGCGGGCGTCGAGCCGAAATCCGGCTCAGTCATCCCAGTTCGATCCCGCCTTCAAACGGCAAGCGTCGTGTTAATCTGGATTTTGTTGGTTCTGTCGCTGGCTCGACCAGAACAGTTGGGTGATCCCATAGTGATTGAAAAATCTGCGAGGGACGTCGTCCTCGCGTTGGATATCTCGGGCTCGATGGATCAGCGCGATTTCAAATCCGAGACTGGCGGCCCGGTGCAGAGGTTGGAAGCAGTAAAAGATGTCCTAAAACAATTCATCGCCGAGCGCGATGGTGACAGGATGGCCCTCATCATATTTGGAACTCGCGCGTTCATACAAGCGCCGTTTACAGAAGATCTTAATAGTTTGAATGGCTTCCTGGATCAAACTCAAGTTGGCATGGCTGGTCCGAACACTGCCTTGGGTGACGCGATCGGGCTTGGGATCAGAACATTCGAGTCCAGCGAAGTGGAGCAACGCCTGATGATCGTCCTAAGCGATGGGGCCGATACATCCAGCCGTATGACGCCTGTAAACGCGTCGGCGATTGCCGCGGAAAAGAATGTGGTCATCTATACGATTGGTGTTGGAGACCCTAATGCTACGGGCGAAGATCGCGTGGACCTGCAAGCGTTAAAGGACATCGCGGATCGCACCGGTGGAGAATATTTCTTTGCAGATGATGCGTCGGCCCTCGCACAGACCTACGAGCGCATAGATCAGCTAAACCCCAGAATAGTAGAAACTCAAAGCTATCGCCCGACAAATAGCCTTGCCCATATTCCATTGGCGAGTGCGCTGATCGTTATTCTTATCAGCACAATCTCGTTCCATTTTGCCCAGCGGCGCAAGGAGGTTGCTCAATAATGGAACTTCCTGATTTCCATTTTATTCGAGATTATTACCTTCTGTTTTTAATCCCAATCGTGGCGCTATGGTGGTTGATCAGACCCAAGCCTGCGGCCGAAGCCAAGCTACCCTCAGGGATCGCTCCGCATCTGGCGACCGCATTGCAGCTTGGCAAGATTGAAACCCGTCGCATTCAACCAATTGATATTGCGATGGTCATCGCCACACTTGTTGCCCTCGCGGCCTCCGGTCCAACCTGGTCGCGTGCACCCAACCCGCTAATTGCGGATACCGCCCCGTTAGTGATCGCTCTAAAGGTCACCGACAGCATGGAGAACACGGATATTGCTCCTTCACGGTTGGACCGAGCACGGTTCAAGATCGCTGATCTGATCGATGAGCGCGCTGGAGCCCGCACTGCGCTGATCGCTTATTCCGGAACGCCGCACCGAGTTACTCCCCTAACCGAAGACGCCAACATTCTTCGCCCTCTGCTAGAAGGCTTAACGCCGGCTGTGATGCCAACCCCAGGCGACGCAGCGGCCGATGCTCTCGATTTAGCGCAATCCATACTGGATGAAAGTGAGAGCCCAGGGGCAGTGCTGTTTGTTTTGGATGACTTAGACCCGTCTCAGGTATCTAAGTTAAACACTTCGACTAACGACATTTTCTTTCTCACTATGCTGCCCAATGGTGAGCGAATTGTTCAGCTAGGCAACGTCCAAGGCGCATCCGTGATAGCGTTTTCGGATGACGATCGGGACATCAGTCGTCTGCAGCGTCAAATCCAAACTGCCTACACTGCAGCTCTGGATGATGATGAACGTCTTGATTGGCAGGACAATGGCTGGATCTTGGCATGGCCTGCTGCGTTACTATCACTTCTTTGGTTCAGAAGAGGCTGGGTGATCCGCTGGGCACTACTGGCTTTGATGATAATACCACCATCAGGAGTTCGAGCCGAAGGGTGGAAAGATTGGTTCCTTACGGCCGATCAGCAAGGTCAAATTGCAATGAATCAAAAGCGCTTTGCTGAAGCGGCGGAATTGTTTGAGGGCTCGTATCACAAGGGATATGCCTATCTCAGGGACGGTCAATATTCAGAGGCGTCCTCCATATTTGCCGGGCTGGACACACCGGAAGCCGCGTTTGCTGAAGGTATGGCGCGAATACGGAACCGTGAGTATCGCCCAGCCATATCCGCCTTCGAGACCGCCTTGGAACGGCGTCCTGAATGGCCCGAAGCGCAGCACAATCTCGAGGTGTCGAAAGCCATCCTTGATTACATTGAAACAACCCGCGAACAATCTGATACGGGCGAAGAGGCTGGCATCGGTGCGGACGACACGGTGTTCGACAATGATGCGGCCCGCGGTAACGAAACTACGGTTCAAGCTCCTAAAGAAGGGCCGCAAACCCTTTCGGCTGATCAATGGATCAGCTCGATAGATACCGACATGCAAGACTTTCTGCGCAACCGTTTTCTTCTTGAAAATCAGGAGCGAACGGAATGAGATACGTTACTTTCTTTATTCTTTTTCTTGCTCTTCCAGTATTTGCGCAGAATAACGATGCGACTGCCCCTCAGGTCTCGGTCGAAGCGCCTGATGAACCGGTCATTGTAGGGCAACCAGCGATCGTTCGAATCAAAGTTCTGGTGCCAACATTCATGCCACAACCTCCGGTGTTTCCCTCTTTAGAACAACAAAACCTCTTGGTTCGTCTTCCTGAACGCGCCTCGGGGCCAATCAGTGAGACGGTGAACGGAGCGACCTGGTCCGGTGTGCAGCGCAGCTATCGCCTATACCCTCTGGCAGCAGGTCCGGTTGCGTTTGACTCGCAAGAGGTAGTTGTAACTTATGCCGATCCTCAAACCAACGATCCAATTCAGGTTTCGTTGGCGCTTCCGTCTGTACAACTTAGCGCCGAGATTCCGGAAGGTGCTCGTGGTCTTGATCCGTTAATCATCGCAAACGGGTTTTTGCTCCAGCAGCAAATAGAAGGCACAACAGATATGCAGGCTGGTGACGCCATTACACGCGAATTGAGCGCGCGGATATCTGGCACGACGCCTCTTTTGATCCCAGTGCTCACACCTCACGAGCAAGACCCGTTGTTGCGCGCATATCCTAAGGAGCCGCGCATTACAGAAACCGAAGATCGAGGGGTGTTGTCCGGACAACGCATGGAGAAGACGGTTTATATTGCGCAAGAGGGTGGCCAGACAAGGTTGCCAGCTGTGTCAATCGATTGGTTTAACTTGCAAACCAAACAAATTGAAACGGCCTCGGTCCCAGCGACCGAGCTAACGCTGGCACCACCAAAATGGCAGCCGCCGGATATTGAAACCCTTGCAAAGGCTGCATTCTGGATCGCGATTGTTGTTTTGGCATTGTGGGCCGCAGTGCGATCTCTTCGCCCACGCTATCAGCGCTGGAAAGACAAGCGACACAGTAGATACCTTGCCTCCGAGGAATACGCCGCCGAAGCTTTGAGAGCAGCATTGCGAGCGCGGGATTTGTCTGCAGCTTATGAAGCTATAGAACTTTGGAAAGAGCGCAGCCTCCAACCAGAACGCGCCGCGCCCCTTGAGAGCAGCCTGTCCCAGATAGGTGCTGAGCGGTATTCAAAGAAGAGCCAAATCGGCTTTGAGGATTGGAGTGCCGTCATGCGGAAACTGAATGCCCTGAATCACTCTAGTCGTCCCAAACCGGGTGTGTTGCCACCACTTAATCCCTAGGCTTCAACTTTGGCAGCTTGCGATAAGTTTGCGCCTGTCGATCAGACGTAGTCGACCATATCCCAGCTCAACTAGGCCTAAACCTGAAAGTCGATGCAGGTTACGATGCAACGTTGGTTGAGACACTGCGACCATCGCAGCCAGCTCATCCTGCGATACAATAATCCAGCCGTCGGATTTCGAGGCACCCTCGTCCAAATGCAGCAGACGTAAGACAAGGCGCTTCTCCGACCCCGTAACTGCCAAGTTGGCCATGATCCGGAGGGCTGTTTTCATGTTTTCACGTGTTAACGCGTAGAAATCGCGGACATATTCCGGGTTCTCTTGCACCATTCTTTCCACCCGTGAACTGGGAAAAAACAATGTACGCGTCTGTTGGGCGCTCATCACGCTGACCAGTCTTTGCGCTTCGGCAAAAAGAGCAAGATCTCCAATCCAGAAACCTGCACCTTCCCGATGCACAACAAATTCTTGCCCGTCATCGGCGGGTGCCGTGATCTGAACAGACCCATCAAGCACAGCGTGAATACCATTTGCCGGGTCACCATGGTGATAGAGTGTTTCGCCTGGATCAAACGTTCGGACAACCGCACAAGTCATCAGATCATTCTGAAATTTCGGCCCGCGTGCCCCAAACCAGTCGGTTTGGGTCAGGATCTGCATATCATCATCATTATCAAACATTTGTATCTTTCAAAATGATCATATGATAGGTTTTAGACACGTTTCATCGCTTAAAGTAGTCCTGTTCGATTCCCGGTCCATTACATATTTTTTCTTCCGGTAATCAACAGTTTGCACGCGGCTATCGAGTTCAATTTAGCCGCTGCCTCTAAATCTAAATTTGCTGGGCCATTAAGGCTCGTTTAATCAGGAGCACCCTATGTCACCTCCACAATTGATTGCAGATAGCTGGCGCAAATCGATGCGCAAGTTCGCAGTGGCAACCGTTGCTGTTGCGCTTGCACTGCCCGCCTGGGCGCAGGATCAAAAACCTAATATTCTTGTGATTTGGGGCGATGACATTGGGCAATCGAATATCTCAGCCTACACCATGGGCCTCATGGGATATCAGACACCCAATATCGATCGCGTGGCCAATGAGGGCATGATCTTCACCGATTACTATGGTGAGCAATCCTGCACTGCTGGTCGCTCATCCTATATCATGGGACAGTCCGTGTTCCGGACAGGCCTGTCGAAGGTCGGTCTTCCGGGGGCTGATCTTGGCATGCAGGTCGAAGACCCAACCATACCTGGTTTGTTGAAAGACCACGGTTATGTCACTGGTCAGTTTGGCAAAAACCATCTTGGAGACAAGGATGAGCACCTGCCAACAAACCACGGTTTTGATGAGTTTTTTGGCAATCTCTATCACTTGAATGCTGAAGAAGAACCAGAAAACGAGGACTATCCGGGTGACCGGGTATTGGCTGATGGCCGCACCTTCCGCGAGGCGTATGGGCCGCGCGGCGTTATCAAATCAAAGTCAGATGGTACCATTGAAGATACGGGCCCCTTGACCCGCAAACGCATGGAAACTGTTGATGACGAAACCGTGGCGGCGGCGATTGATTTCATCAAGCGGGCACATGAGCAAGGGCAACCCTTCTATGTCTGGTGGAATGGTACCCGCATGCATTTCCGTACCCACGTCAAAGACGAGATGCGCGCAAAAGCCAATGAAATCTCAGGTCGCGTTGCGGATGAATACACCGCAGGCATGATCGAACATGATATGCATGTGGGTCAGCTGCTGGATCTGCTGGACGAGCTTGGCATCGCCGACAATACCATAGTTCACTATTCCACAGACAACGGTCCGCACATGAACACATGGCCCGATGCGGCCGCAACGCCGTTCTGGGGTGAAAAGAACACCAACTGGGAAGGCGGATGGCGCGTTCCCTCGATGGTCCGCTGGCCCGGTCAGATCGAAGCCGGATCTGTCACCAACGAGATCGTGCACCACATGGACTGGTTGCCAACATACCTCGCGGTCGCCGGTGATCCCGAAATTAAAGACAAGCTGAAGGCAGGTTATAGCTCGTCTGGTATGGGGCGCGAATACAAGGTACACTTGGATGGCTATAACATCCTGCCTCTTTTGACTGGTGAGACTGCCGAAAGTCCTCGCAAAGAGATTTTCTATTTCTCGGATGACGGAGACCTAACGGCGCTGCGCTTCGAAGACTGGAAGCTAATATTCCTGGAGCAGAAAGCCTGGGCAACTCTGCGGGCCTGGATCGAACCTTGGACCGAGCTGCGCATACCCTTGATCGTCAACCTGCGCCGTGATCCGTATGAGCGAGCCTACCGGACCTCTAACACCTATTACGATTGGCTGTTGGACCGAGCCTATTTCCTAGTTCCAGCGCAGCAGTATGTTGGTAGTTTCCTGAGCACATTCCAGGAATTCCCACCACGTCAGAAAGCGGCCAGCTTCAACTTGGATCAGGTTATGGAGAAGCTAACAACACCGACCAACAATTAGGCCTTGAATGTAACTCTTAGGGTCGCCCTCTACAGGGCGGCCTTTTCCTTTTTGAAAATGTCGAGAGTCATATGCGATACGCCGCTCTAGCTGCCGTGCTCAGCTGCACCCCCCTCACACTGTTCGCAGACCCACTTCCGAGTTGGAACGATTCTGATTCAAAAAATACGATTATTGAGTTCATAGGCAACGTCACAGATCCAGGAGGGCCGAACTATGTCACCCCCGCCGACCGGATCGCGGTGTTTGACAATGACGGCACGCTCTGGGCCGAACAACCGGTCTATTTTCAGTTCATTTTTGCCATGGACCAACTGGCAGAGCTTGCTGAACAAGACCCATCGATCTTATCGACCCCAGCCCTGAAAGCGGCCGCCGAGGGTGATCTGCAAACCATTCTTGAAGGCGGGCACGACGCTCTGATCGAAGTGGTTAACGCGTCGCATTCCGGCAGCAGCGTAGAAGTTTTCCAGGCGTCGGTCGCCGATTGGCTCGATACTGCACGACACCCGAAGACCGATCTGCCTTACGACCAGATGACCTATCAGCCGATGGTCGAGCTGTTGCGCTATCTGCGGGATGAAGATTTCAAAACATACATCGTCTCGGGCGGTGGGCTGCACTTCATGCGCGTCTTCGCGGAAGAGGCATATGGCATTCCCCCCGAACAAATTCTGGGCACCTACGGTGAGACCACCTATGACAGCGTTAACGGCACCCCAGTGATAAATAAGGCTCCTGGCATAGCCTTCATCGATGATAAAGAAGGCAAGCCGATCAATATCGAACGCACCATCGGAAAGCGCCCGATATTCGCTGCAGGAAACTCGGACGGCGATTTTGCTATGCTTGAGTGGACCACTTCAGGAGACGGGCCCCGGCTGGGTGTTTTGATCCATCATACGGATGCTGCCCGCGAGTGGGCCTATGACCGTGAAAGCCCGATCGGGCGTCTTGTCGACGGGTTGGATAAAGGCCCTGATATGGGGTGGGTCATCGTTGATATGGCCAATGACTGGCCGCGCATCTACACTGGGGCCAACTAAACAAACCGGATCATTGCGCGCCCATGTGGACATTGCTCGTTTCGTTTTTTCTGTTTGCTCTCTATTGCCTAGCGGTCGTCTTTGCCGTGCGCGCTGCGCAAACGGCGCGTACACCTCAGGGTGCAGTTGGGTGGGTGGTTTTCCTGCTGTCTGCGCCGGTGTTTGGCGTTCCGTTCTATCTGTTTCTGGGGCACCACCGCTTCAAAGGCTATCGCATCGCGCGACAGGAAAGCGAACGTGTGGTGGAAGGGATCAAAACCTTTGCCGACTACTCGAAACCTGATCCTAAGACGATGCGCATCAATCCGCGGCCATTCGAGGCTCTGGCCCACCTACCCGTCTCACGCGGCAACGGAGCCGAACTACTGATTGATGGTGATGCCACTTTTCAGTCAATACTGGACGCAATCGACGGGGCAGAGAATTATGTCCTGATCCAATTCTACATCGTGCGCGATGATGAGCTGGGGCGCAAAGTACAAGATCGGCTGATTGCAGCGGTCAAACGCGGCGTTCATGTTCGGTTTATGACTGATGCCGTAGGCAGCTATGGCCTGCCGTCGAGCTATCTGGAAACACTGCGCGGGTCGGGTGTGGATGTGGCTGATCCGCGCGAACAGCGCGGGCCGAACTTCCGCTTTCAACTCAATTATCGCAACCATCGAAAGACCGTGATCATTGACGGTGAGACAGGCTTCATCGGCGGCCACAACGTTGGTGTCGAGTATCTGGGGCAAAGCCCTCGGTTCGGGCGTTGGCGGGACACGCATATTAAGATGACCGGTCATGTTGTGCGGCAGTTGCAACTAATCTTTACCGAAGATTGGCACTGGGCACGCAACGAAGACCTGATCGATAAGCTCGATTGGGCAGGCAGCGAATCTGAACAGGATATGAACGCGTTGCTGGTCGCTACTGGTCCGGGCGATGATACCGAAACCGGCGCGATGATGTTCTTTTCTGCCATCACCGAGGCCAAGAAACGGCTTTGGATCGCCTCACCTTATTTTGTGCCCGACATCGACATCATGACCGCGTTGCAACACGCGGCGTTGCGTGGCGTAGATGTGCGGATTCTCGTGCCGGATGTCATCGACCATCGCCTGCCCTGGCTAGCGGCATTTGCCTATTTCGATGAAATTCGCGACTGCGGTGCACGTGTGTTTCGCTATACCGATGGATTTATGCATCAGAAAGTGTTTGTCGTTGACGATACACTGGCAGCTGTTGGTACCACCAATCTGGACAACCGGTCTTTCCGCCTGAACTTTGAGGCGATGGCGCTGTTTTTTGATCCCCGCGCGGCAGGCGCTGTATCTGACATGCTGGAAACCGATTTCCATTCTAGCTACGAGTTGACACGCGACCTGCCTCAGCAGCCGTTTCACATCCGGTTTTTCGCGCCAATCGCGCGATTGTTCGCGCCGATACTTTAGTTCAGGAACCGTTCTTCAAACACTCGCGTCATCATGGCGACGAGGAATGCCGTAGACAGCCCAAAGGCAAGAAGTCCAGTAACCGAGGCGAAAGCGCCGAAAATACGCAAGCCTTCGCCCAATACGATGTCTCCGTAACCCAGCGTCGTGAAGGTCACCAACGAGAAATAAAGGGCCGAATTCCAATCCGGCAGCACGTCGCCCCACACCCATACAATCGCCCAGATCCAAACTTGTACCGTATGGGTAAGCACAATGAACATAAGCGCTACGCTGATGGGGCCCGCAGTTGCCAGGATCGTGCTCCGGGTCTCCCATCTTTCGACGAGTTTGCGAATGACCAGAACGCACCATGTCAGCAGCATGATTTCGATCAGAAAACAAATACCTAAGTAAAAGCTGCCCCAAATAATCTGCTGCGACAATGTCATATAGATGGCCTTTGTTCCGATTGCAGCCAGCATGGAACTTTCGCGCGCGCTGGACAACCCCGCCCTCAATGTGCGGGCTGCGGCGAATAGAACCGATCTCTGCTCTGGACACTGTTTCGTTGCGCTGCACATTGTGACAGAACGAATGAGTGTTCAAATGTTGCTATCGATTGATCACGTCCAAAAATCCTATCCCGGCGGACGCCCGGTCCTGAATGATGTCTCGCTGACCTTGGAACAAGGCCAGACCCTGGCGCTGACCGGGGAAAGCGGCAGCGGCAAAAGCACTTTGCTGCACTTGGTTGCCGCTTTGGATGGGTTCGATGGCGGGGAAATCAACCTAGATGGAAGGCCCATGTCCTCTCTGAATGACATTGAGCGTGCTGCCTTGCGCCGAAATACGCTGTCATTGGTGTTCCAACAGTTTAATCTGATCCCGTCGCTGACCATCGCTCAAAACCTTTCAATCCACGCGCGACTTGCTGAACGTGAGGACCCAGAGTGGATCGAGCATCTGACCAAGCGTCTTGGACTGGTCGATCTGCGGAACCGCTACCCTGAACAGCTATCGGGTGGGCAGCAACAGCGCGTTGCCATCGGGCGGGCCATGGCGATCCGGCCGCGATTACTGCTGGCCGATGAACCGACGGGTAATCTGGATGAGACAGCAAGCGCGGTAGTGTTGGATCTGATGCTTTCATTGGTGGCCGATACAGGGGCCGGCCTCTTGCTGGTCACTCACTCGAACGAGATCGCCAGCAGACTGGACCGTCGTGCCCATCTGACGGGCGGACGGATCGAATGACACGCGCTGCAGTCCAGGCGTTGCTGTCCCATTGGCGCGCGCATCCGTTGCAGTTGCTGACCCTTCTGACCGGCATCGCGCTGGCGACCTGCCTCTGGTCGGCGGTACAAGCGATCAACGCCGAGGCGCGTGCCAGTTATGAGCGCGCCAGCGCACAGCTTGCCATTGGACAGTTTGACGAGCTGCGCGCGACCGGGTCCATGATCCCTCTGTCTCGATATACGGAACTCAGGCGCGCAGGCTGGCAGGTGGCCGCGGTGCTCGAGGGCACACTGCGCGTAAATGGCCGTTCAATACGCCTAATGGGCGTGGATATGGTCGCTTATCCTGCCCTGCCCGCCATTATGCAACTCGAGCAAAGCACCAATGCGCCAGATCCGGCTGATATGCTGACAGCTCCGGGACGGCTCCTGATGTCGCCTCAACTTTCGCAGGTATTTCAATCCGCTGACCGATTTCCACCAATTCTTACCAGCGGCGCGCTACAGCCTGATCTGGCCCTGACAGATATCGGAGTAGCCGAGCAACTGCTCAACCGCCCCAATCAAATATCCCGACTGATAATTTTGCCGGATCAGCCTCGCAAATTGCCACCTCTGTCGGAAATCGCACCTGAACTGCAGCGTATTGCACCATCTTCACAATTGGATACCGCCCAACTCACTGACAGTTTTCACCTGAACCTGACCGCTTTTGGTCTGCTGTCATTCGCAGTTGGTTTGTTCATCGTCCACGGTACCGTCGGTCTAGCTTTCGCGCAGAGGCGCGGCACAATCCGAACACTAAGGGCCTTGGGTCTTCCGATGCGGAACCTGATCGGGATTGTTCTGGGTGAACTTTTGTTGCTGGCTTTGATCGGAGGCCTATTCGGGCTTGTGCTGGGATATTTCCTGGCCGGCGCGCTTCTTCCAGACGTCGCTTCGACCTTGCGCGGCCTCTATGGAGCACCAATCGACGGGCAAATGTCACTGCGCCCTCAATGGGTCGCCGCAGGTCTTGCCATGGCAACAGGTGGCACTCTGGCTGCAAGCGGGCAAGCGCTCTGGCGGCTTTCCCGCATGCCCATACTCTCCGGACCCGGATTGCAGGCCTGGGGAGGCGGAAAGATATCTGCCTGGATTTCTGGCGGATTTGGATTCGCTTTGATTGCTTTGGGTATCATTGCCTACTTTACTTTCGGCGGACTTATTGCCGGATTTGCACTGCTCGCCGGGGTGCTGACTGGGGCTGCATTGGTACTGCCACTCTTCATTTCAGCTGTGTTGGGCCTGTTGATCCAAAAGGCAAAAAAGCCGGTCACACAATGGGTTCTTGCCGATATGCGCGCGCAACTGCCCGGGCTTTCCTTGGCGCTAATGGCCCTATTGCTGGCGCTGGCGGCAAATATCGGAGTTGGAACCATGGTTTCCAGTTTCCGCCTGACCTTCACCGGATGGCTGGATCAACGTCTAACTTCGGAGCTTTACGTGACCGCTGCGGATGAAACCCAAGCTGAGGCTATTACTGAATGGCTTGCACCAAGAACTTCAGCAATCCTTCCGATCCGCAGCACCGAGATACCGCACGAAACCGGACCGCTTTTCCTGTATGGGATCGTTGATCACCAAAGCTATCGCCAAAACTGGCCACTGATCGCCAAAGAACCTGATGTCTGGGACAGCGTCCTGAACCGGGGCGCAATCCTGATCAACGAACAACTTGCCCGCCGTGCGAATTTGTGGCCAGGAGATACGGTGGCGATCACGCCGGATCATATTCTGACCATAAGCGGGGTCTATTCCGACTACGGGAACCCAACCGGACAGGCGATCGTATCAATGCCAATGCTGGATCGGATAGCTCCGGATACGGAAACCCGGCGCTTTGGAATCCGCATTGCGCCAGAGCAAGCCACGGAGTTGGCGCAAGCGTTGCGTGCCCAGTTTGAACTGTCGCCCACGGCCGTAGTGCAACAAGCTGCCATGAAGGCCCGGTCGCTTGCTATCTTTGAGAAAACTTTTGTCATCACCTCAGCCCTGAACGTGCTGACCTTAGGCGTCGCAGGATTTGCGATCTTGACCAGTTTGCTGACGTTGTGGACCCAACGCTTGCCTCAGGTCGCGCCGGTTTGGGCGTTGGGCCTGACACGTTCGAAACTTGCCCAGCTGGAACTTTTGCGCAGCGCTCTGCTTGCTGCTTTAACTGCCTGTCTGGCTTTGCCGCTCGGGCTGATATTGGCCTGGGTATTGTTGGCCGTGATCAACGTACAGGCATTCGGTTGGCGTCTGCCTATGCATCTGTTTCCGAGTGATTGGCTGGTGCTGTTTCTGCTGACATTGATTGCTGCAACCCTTGCCGCAGCTTGGCCTGCCTGGCGATTGCTCCGCCTGCCACCTGCGGCTTTGCTACAGGTTTTTGCCAATGAACGTTAGAGCTTTCTTCCTATTCTTAATGTTCCCCATAGCTAGTTGGGCACAAGGCTATGCCGGACTGGGAGGTAATGCCGAAGGGTTTGCGCGGCCTGAAGCAGGTTACCAATTCCAGTTCCCGAAAGATCACGGCCCGCACCCTTCTTACCGGATTGAATGGTGGTATCTGACTGCAAATCTCAAAGACGCAGAAGGCAATGACTATGGTGTTCAATGGACTTTATTCCGGTCGGCCCTGAAACCAACTGAGTCAGAGGGCTGGCAAAGCCCTCAGATCTGGATGGGTCACGCAGCCGCAACAACATCAGACACGCACTATTTCGCGGAACGGCTATCCCGTGGAGGTATCGGACAGGCCGGTGTCACCGCCCAACCTTTCGAAGCCTGGATCGACGAGTGGCATATGCGTGGAGGTGATTTAACCCAATTGAGTCTAAGCGCGTCAGGATCAGACTTTGGTTACGACCTAAGCCTACAAGCGCAAGGCCCATTTGTGTTCCACGGGGACAGGGGATATTCCGTGAAATCTGCCGATGGGCAGGCCAGCTACTATTATTCACAGCCATTCTACACAGTAGAAGGTATCCTTCACCTGCCAAATCAAGACATCGAAGTGACTGGGCAGGGCTGGCTGGACCGCGAATGGTCCTCGCAACCTTTGGCCGAAGATCAAAGCGGTTGGGACTGGTTTTCGCTCAGCTTTGACAGCGGCGACAAATTGATGGCGTTTCGCCTGCGTGGGGAACGTGGGGATTTTACCGCTGCCACATGGATCGAGGCAGATGGACAAACAACATCTCTGCCGGACGGTTCGGTATTATTGACACCGCTGGCAACAAATCGCGTCGCTCAGCGCGATATACCTACCAGATGGCAAATATCACTACCTGAGAAAGGTATTGATGTAGTTGCATCGGCCCTGACGCCCAAAGCCTGGATGGGGACTCGGTTCGAGTATTGGGAAGGCCCTGTCACGATCTCTGGCAGCCATTTAGGACGGGGGTATCTGGAAATGACCGGGTATTGAATAAGAACCAACTACCTTTGAAGATCTGTCGAGATGCCCATGGAGAGCATTCGATACTCAAACCAATACGACGAATACCAAACAAAATAAGATATTTACCGAACACTCAAAAGATTCGATTTTCTGAACGTCTAACCGATCACCGAATAATGTATCTTGATATCGCCAATTTACCGACTAGCGCAGGATTGCGAGTTTTCTCTGTGACAAAACAAAATCGCCAAAAAGAAAAAACAGCAGGCCGGTTCCCCTAACCTACTGTTTTTACTTTGGTACCCAAGGCCGGACTCGAACCGGCACGGTATCACTACCGGGGGATTTTGAATCCCCTGCGTCTACCATTCCGCCACTTGGGCCACGAACAATGGATTAGCGCTCAAGCGCAGGAAGGTCCAGAGGCAAAAAACAACCAGAGCATCGATTGTTTCGGCGACGGAGGTTGACGGTCAGGCAGGTGCGTGGTTTGCCTTGCAACAACAGTTATCAGGACAACAGTTCTTTATGTTACGACCACTTTATGACTGGACCCTTCGTCTGGCCGAACATCCTCATGCGCTGTGGGCACTGGCCATTGTGGCCTTTGTTGAAAGCTCCTTCTTTCCGATTCCACCCGACGTCCTGATGATTCCGATGATCATCGCGAGACCATCGCGCGCCTGGCTGATCGCCACCGTTGCCTTGGTGGCATCTGTGCTGGGCGGAATGCTGGGTTATGCCATCGGAGCATTCTTCTACGAGAGCCTCGGGCAGCCAATTCTCGAAGCCATGGGCAAGGCCCACGCGATGGAAGAATTTAACACCCGCTTCAACGATTTCGGTTTCTGGGCCGTGCTCGCAGCCGGGGTAACTCCGTTCCCCTATAAGGTCATCACAATCATGTCCGGTTGGACCGGGATGCCGCTGGGGACTTTCATTGCCACTTCGATTCTGGCACGCGCATTGCGGTTCTTCCTTGTTGCCGGACTGCTGTGGAAATTTGGTGAGCCAATCCGCGATTTCATCGAAAAGCGGTTGGGTCTGATGTTCACCTTGTTCATCGTGCTGCTGTTTGGTGGCTTCCTTGTTGTGAAATACCTATGACCAAGAAAACGCTCATACTTATTGCAACCACAGGTTCGGCCGCCCTATTGCTAGGTGCTTGGGGATTTCAATACATCGGCGGGTTTGCGCCATGCAAAATGTGCATCTGGCAACGCTATCCACACGGCGCGGCGATCGTTCTGGGTGTGCTCGCATTCACATTTCCGGGCATTCGACCATTGCCCCTGTTGGGAGCCCTTGCGGCAGCCACAACCGCAGGGGTCGGATTCTATCATGCGGGTGTCGAACAAGGCTGGTGGGAAGGCCCATCAACATGCACTTCTGGTGATATTGGAGGTCTCAGCGCCGAAGAGCTGATGAACCAGATCATGTCCGCTCCATTAGCGCGCTGTGATGAAATTCCATGGGAAATGTTCGGGATATCAATGGCCGGTTGGAATGGATTGATCTCGGCGGGTCTGGTCCTGGTCTGGATCGCAGCTTGGCGCGTGCGTTAGGTGTTATTGCTGATCCAATTCGGCATCCCAGTATAGGAAATCAATCCAGCTATCATGCAGATGGTTAGGTGGAAACTTACGGCCAATATTTCTAAGGGCTTCAGCGTCCGGCTGACGCGGCGGTTTGCTCAGGGACATTCTGGCTTGTCGAAGTGACTTTGACCCCTTGCGCAGATTGCAGGGGCTGCAGGCTGCCACGACGTTCTGCCAACTGGTCACACCTCCGGCAGCGCGCGGGACGACGTGATCAAAGGTCAGTTCTCCGCGGCTTCCGCAGTACTGGCATTTGAATTCGTCCCTCAAAAATAAATTAAAGCGCGTGAAGGCCACGCGCTTTCTGGGTTTTACATAATCTTTCAGGACAACGACCGAAGGTATTCGAATTTCGGTGCTCGGGCTTCGGACGACCTCGTCGTACTCGGCCACAATATCCACCCTGTCCAACCAGGCCGCCTTGATCGCCTCTTGCCAGGGCCACAGGGATAACGGGTAATACGAAAGCGGGCGATAATCGGCGTTCAGAACCAATGCCGGATGATGCCTTAGCGCACCGGGTTCCCTGACAAATTCGGTCCTGAAGTCTCCGTCCATAACAGAATCGCTCCTCGCTCTGTACTGCCCGTTTGTGACATCAGAGCGGGGAACACCCGCCCCGGCCTTAACTTAACTATATATCGTGTTAAAACTCTGACAAGTCCCGATTTTACACAACATCTCGAGTAATGCTTGGGCCGATTCCGTAACAGATAAGTAACATTTATCCACAGGTTGCGCTGCCGTGGTCCGGGCGGTATGGCGGGGGCATGTCCTGGTTTATCCGCTTTAACAAACCTTATGATGTGTTGCCGCAGTTCACAGACCGCGCCAATGCGGATTCACCTCGCAGCACGCTGTCGGATTTCATCGATCTGCCCGGCGTCTATCCTGCCGGGCGTTTGGATCGGGACAGCGAAGGTTTGATGCTGCTGACCGACAATGGGAAGTTGCAGGCACAGATATCCGATCCCAAGCACAAGATGGCCAAGACCTACTGGGTTCAAGTCGAGGGTATCCCGGATGGGGCCGTGCTGAAGGCACTGCGCGATGGGATTGAGCTAAAGGACGGGCTGACACGCCCTGCCAAGGCGCGTCTGATTGACGAGCCCGAAGGCTTATGGCCGCGAAACCCGCCGATACGTGTCCGCCAGACCGTACCGGACAGTTGGGTCGAACTGACCATACGCGAGGGCCGCAATCGTCAGGTTCGCCGGATGACCGCAGCAGTCGGACATCCAACACTGCGCCTGATCCGTGCACGGATCGGCGACTGGTATTTGGACGGCCTCGACCCCGGTCAGTGGGACAGCCTGCCGATGCCTTCTATAAGTGCAGCGCCAGCGCGCAAACGCGACCGACGTCCGCGTCGATGACAAAAACTGCGTGATGTGATATACTTACGGCATGAAAGTTACACCAGACATTCCTGCCCCGTCGGCGATCCTTGAAGCCGCACTTTATGTCGACGATCTGGACGCGGCCGAGGATTTCTACGGTCAAATACTGGGCCTCGAAAAGATTCAGCGTGCAACCAACCGCCATGTCTTCTATCGGATCGGCGGGTCAGTCCTGTTGTTGTTCATTGCCGACGAGACCGAAAAACCGCCGAGCAACCCGGAACTTCCGGTCCCACCACATGGCGCTCGCGGCCCCGGTCACGTATGTCTTGTCCTCACCCGCGACGAGATCGCAGTGATGCGCAAGCACCTGTTGGACTGGAACATCCCTATCGACGCCGAATTTGACTGGCCCAATGGGGCCTTGTCGCTGTATGTGCGAGACCCGGCGGGCAATTCGGTCGAGTTCTCAGAAGGTTGGTTGTGGGACTGACCGGCTAGCGCAGCGGCTGCGTTTCGCCCCCGATCACGCGGTAGATCTCGCTTGAGGTCACGCCGACCTCACCCAATTCAGCCTGAAACGCGGCCATATGCGGGGTCGCAAAGTGGGCTTCCAGCGCAGTCTGATCCTGCCACTCTTCATAAACCCGAAACCGGGTCGCATGGCCCAGAACTTGGCTGAACTCATAGATCATGCATCCTGGCTCTTTCAGGGTTTCCGCGACCATTTTCTGCGCAGCAACCGAGGCTTTTTCGACGCCTTCTTCGGCAACTTCCACAATACCTGTCACGATCAGCATCAAATGCTCCTTTAGTAGACGCCCAGAGATCAGAGGCTGAGCTTATCCCGCATGAAGGCCAGTGCAACACTCAAGCCATCCGGAGCGATCCCGTGGCCGGTGCCTTTCATCACATGGGCGTAGACCTCTTTGAAACCAGCGGCCTGCAACGCCTCAGCCGCCTCAGGCAGCGATTGCGGCGGCACCACATCATCGGCATCGCCATGCACCAGCAGCACCGGCATCCGACTGACGGTTTCGTCCGGCAACAAGTCAGGTTCCAACAACCGACCCGAGAACGCGACAATTCCGGCCACAGGATCTTCACGGCGCGGGGCGACATACAGGCTCATCATCGTACCCTGGCTGAAACCGAATAGCACAACCTGTTCGGGCAGGACATCCTCGTCAACCATCAGCGCGTCGAGGAACGCGTTGAAATCCTCGACGGCCATTTCCATACCACGGCGGGCCTCTTCTTCGGACGAGCCATCAATCCACGGAATCGGAAACCATTGAAACCCATTGGGCATACCTGGGATCTGTTCCGGCGCGTCGGGTGACACGAAAAGCGTATCCGGCAGATGTTCCCCCAGCGGATCGGCCAGCCCCAAAAGGTCAGCCCCATTGGCGCCATAACCATGAACGAACACAACGACCGAGCGTGTATCCCCCGAAACCGGCTCTTTTCGGAGCGCATTCAAAACTCGTGTCATCTGATCCCTTCTCTGTCTTTTGCGACCCGGTAATAGGCCCACAGCACCCGGGCCGCAACCGATCGCCAGGGCGACCATGCTTCAGCCATCTGACGTAACTCTTTGTCTTTTGGTCGTTCTGGCAGGTCGTAAAGAATTCGAGCCGCTTCCTGCAACGCCAGATCACCTGGCGCAATCACGTCAGCGCGACCAAGCGAAAACATGGCATAAATCTCGGCGGTCCAGACACCGATTCCCGGTACCTCGGTCAGAATTGCGACCACCTCGTCATCCGGGGCATCACGAAGTGCTTTGTAGTCGATCCGCGCTTCGGCCAAGGCTCGGGCATAACGGATTTTCTGACGGCTGAGACCCACCGCCCGCAGATCATCATCCGTGGCCCAAATGATCTTACGCGGGCCGGTCAGTTTTGCGTCCTGCAACCGCTTCCAGATCGCGTTTGCCGAGGCCACGCTGACCTGTTGGCTGACAATGGCGCTGAGCAGTTGGGCAAACCCGTCAGGCTTGCGCCTGAGCGGCAGAGGGCCGGTTTGCTCCATCGCATAGGCCATACGGGGGCAGGCCCCTGCCAGCCATTCGGCCCCTTCACTCACGCAGTCCGGGGTTTCGATGATGCGTCCGACGGACATGCGCTCTCCGATAAGTGATCCTCGTCCGCACGTTAGGCGGATGTGCCGCATATGCAAGCCGCTTGTGCCTAGTCTCAATCGTAGATAACCATTCGCCCATGACAATGATCACTGCCACCCCCGACGACAGTCAGGCCAAACGAAACGTCGCCGTTCTGGTGGCGGCCCAGGCGATCTTGGGTGCGCAGATGCCGATCATGTTCATTGTCGGCGGATTGGCCGGGCAATCGCTGGCCAGCAACGCCTGCCTCGCGACGCTGCCGATTTCACTGATCGTTCTGGGTTCGATGCTGGCGGCCACGCCGATCTCGGCCATCATGCAACGCTGGGGACGCCGCGCAGGGTTCCTTGTAGGCTCCACAGCGGGTGCTACCGGTGGCATTATCGGGGCTTACGGCCTCTATCTCGGCTCATTCCCTGTGTTCCTTGTTGGCAGCTTCCTGACCGGCATCTATATGAGCGCACATGGCTTCTATCGCTTTGCGGCAGCCGACACCGCTTCTGATGCGTTCCGGCCCAAGGCAATTTCTTACGTCATGGCCGGGGGGCTCGCGGCGGCCATCATTGGCCCACAGATCGTAAAGCTGACCTCGCAAGCCTATGTGATCCCGTTTCTGGGCACCTATTTGGCTGTGATTGCAATCAACGTACTGGGTTCTGCCCTTTTCTTCTTTCTTGATATTCCCACTCCACCCAAGCCTACCGAGGATGAACCCAAGGGCCGCACGCGGCTGGAGCTGCTAAAAACCCCGCGTATCGCAGTGGCGATCATCTGTGCGATGGTTTCTTACGCGCTTATGAACCTTGTGATGACATCGACACCGTTGGCTGTTGTCGGATGCGGATATACCGAAGGTGATGCCGCGGATATCGTAACCAGCCACGTACTGGCGATGTATATTCCCAGCTTTTTCACCGGCCACCTAATTGCAAGATTTGGCGTTGAAAAGATCGTGGCCCTTGGTCTGGCCATCCTCGGCGGCGCGGGCCTTGTTGCCCTGCAGGGTGTAGATCTGGGTAACTTTTTTGTGGCCCTTATCCTGCTGGGAATCGGCTGGAACTTTGGATTCATCGGCGCCACCAGCATGCTCGCCGACTCGCACGAAGTGCACGAGCGCGGGCGGATGCAGGGCCTGAACGACCTTATGGTCTTTGGCGGCGTCACCTTTGCGTCGTTGGCGTCGGGTGGGCTGATGAATTGCTCGGGCGGCTCAGCGGTTGAGGGCTGGACAGCCGTAAACCTTGCCATGATCCCGCTGCTGACACTGGCAGGAGGCGCGCTGTTGTGGCTGGTGCTAAGGCCGTCAGACCCTCAAACTGCCTGACTTACCAGCGCCCTGTCGCGGCTGTCTTCATCAAAGAAAACCGACGGCGAATTTCGCCTTGCGCTAAGGCACCCGCAGCCACACGTTCTGGCCGTGCCAAGGCCGCCTGCAGCACCCATTCTGTCTGCCATCCTGCAAAGAGTGCTGGCCGTGCTGCCGCCGATATTTCGCCACGCGCAGATCGCGCACGCGCCAGCCGGTCCAACGCTTTCTGCGCTAAGGTCCGAACACCATCCCGTGTGCCATCTAACAATGGGATACGACCTCGCGACTCGAGCTCGGGAATAGCACGCATCCAATTCGCAATCCCGGCCGCATAACCAAAATTTCGAAGAACAGTCTCATCCGACGCACCCAAAGCCTGCGCCGACACCACCATCAACGATCCGGCGCTGTGGTCGATATAGGAGTCAAAATGCTCCTCATCCTCAAACGGATCGCGGTATATATCCCAACGCCTTACGGCGACATATTCATCCAATTGCGCCGCCAGATGCGGTGAGAGAATACGCGACAACGGCGTGACAACCTCGTGCCGGCGCACGGATGGACCTTCGGCAATTTCCTGCAAGGCATCGCGCCACCATTGCAGGCGCATTTCAGCGATCATGCTTTCCTGCGTCACCCACGGCGCGCGCGCCACTTCGACGTTCAGCGCATAGATCGGGAACAAGACAGCCCGTGCCTCGACCGGTGCGGCCATGGACGCCATAAAGCGATCGGGATCGGCCCGATGCACCAGTTCTGCACAAGCCTTGATGTCGTCGTCGAACTCCACCTTATTCGGCTGCCGCGGACTGCGGGGCGCAATCGTTCACCAGTTTCCACTGGATCGCGTCCAATAGCGCCTCGAACGAGGCATCGATTATGTTGGCACTCACCCCAACTGTAGACCAGCGCCGCCCCTGCCCGTCTTCGCTGTCGATGATCACGCGCGTTACCGCCTCGGTCCCGCCTTGAGTGATGCGCACCTTGAAGTCGACCAACCGCATATCCGACAGTATCTGCGAATATTGCCCCAAATCCTTGGCCAGAGCTTTGGCGAGTGCGTTCACCGGGCCGCGATCACTGCCGCTTTCATCCAGAGACTCACTGACCGATAGCTTCTTCTCGCCATCCACTTTCACAACAACAACCGCCTCTGACAGGCTGACCATCTTGTTGTATTTATTCTTGCGGCGCTCAACGGTCACCTTGTAGCGCTTGACCTCAAAGAACTCGGGCAACTGCCCCAGCTCATCCCGCGCCAACAGCTCGAAACTGGCCTGCGCGGTGTCATAGGAATAGCCCTCGGCCTCGCGCAGTTTGATTCGCTCAAGGATGCGTCCCAATGCCGGATCACCCGCTTCAACGGCCAATCCCGCATCGGTCAGACGTTTGCGCAGATTCGATTGCCCAGCCTGGTTCGACATCGGAATGATGCGCGCATTGCCGACGCTTGCAGGATCGATATGCTCATAGGTCGTCGGATCCTTGAGGATCGCGCTGGCATGCAGCCCGGCCTTATGTGCGAACGCCGACGCGCCGACATAGGCGCTCTGCTTGCTGGGCACGCGGTTCAGGATGTCATCCAACATCCGGCTGATTCGGGTCAGCCCAGCCAAAGCCTCGGGCTTCACGTTAACCTCATAGCGTGAAGCATAGGGTTCTTTCATCATCAGTGTTGGAATCAAAGCGGTCAGGTTGGCGTTACCGCAACGCTCTCCCAACCCGTTCAGAGTGCCCTGAATCTGCCGCGCACCCGCGTCGACGGCAGCCAGAGAACAGGCCACTGCGTTTTCGGTATCATTGTGGGTGTGAATGCCCAATCGGTCCCCCGGCAGACCGGCCGCAATCACCTCAGACACGATCCGCCCGACCTCGGCGGGCAACGCGCCGCCATTGGTATCGCACAAGACGACCCACCGTGCACCGGCGTCAAGCGCTGCACGACAGACCTCAACCGCATATTCCGGGTTGTCCTTATAGCCATCAAAGAAATGCTCAGCATCGAACAAGGCCTCACGCCCCTGCGCCACGATATGCGCGACCGAAGCCCTTACGTTCTCAGTGTTTTCCTCCAACGAGATGCCAAGCGCGTGAGTCACATGGTAATCATGTGACTTTCCCACCAGACAAACGGCTGGCGTTCCGGCATTCATGACGGCCGCCAAAACGTCATCATTCTCTGCCGACCGACCAGAGCGTTTGGTCATCCCAAACGCGGTCATACGGGCCGAGGTCTTGGGAGCGTTCTCAAAAAACGCACTGTCGGTCGGGTTCGCCCCGGGCCACCCCCCTTCGATATAGTCGAGACCAAGCCCATCCAATGCCTGCGCGATCTGAACCTTCTCGGCAGTCGAGAACTGTACGCCCTGCGTCTGCTGCCCGTCGCGCAAGGTGGTGTCGTAGAGATAAAGGCGTTCCTTGGTCATTCGACCCCCTCCAGCTTGGTGGCATCAAACCCGGCGCCGGGCACCAACTCCACACCATCCTTGCTCATCCGAACCTCAAGCCCTGCAGCGATATATGCTGCCTTCAGGCGATCAACCTCTGAGAAATCCTTGCTCTGCATAGCAAACGCCCTCGCATCGGCCAGTTTTTTTGCATGAGATGACAGATCAGCTGAAGCGGTCTCGGCCCAAGCGCCCATATCGTCCACCAACAGGCCGACCACCTGCGCACTCGCCAGCAAAGACGCAGCATCACCATCAGCAGCCAAACGGTGCAGTTCCGCAATGGCACCTGCCGTGTTCAAATCATCCGCAAGCGCATCGATGACCGCAGGTGCCGCGGTGGTTGCGGGCTCGATGCCCGCCGTCAGCGCCCGCCACTTGCGTAACGTCGCCTCGGCCTCACGCGCCTTCTTCTCGGTCCAGTCCATTGGCTTACGATAGTGTGTCTGAAGGAATACAAACCGGATCACTTCACCAGGCACACCTTGCTCCAACAGATCATGCACAGTGAAGAAATTGCCCAGCGACTTGGACATCTTCTTGCCCTCGACCTGCAGCATCTCATTGTGCATCCAGACGCGAGCGAATTCTCCATGCGGATGTGCGCATTTGCTCTGAGCAATCTCATTTTCATGATGCGGGAACATCAGATCGTTGCCGCCGCCATGAATATCAAAGCTCTCGCCCAACAGCTCATAGCTCATAGCCGAGCATTCAATATGCCAACCCGGACGCCCCCGACCCCACGGACTGTCCCAACCGGGCAACTCATCGGTCGACGGCTTCCACAGTACAAAATCCATCGGGTTTTTCTTGTAAGGCGCGACCTCAACCCGTGCACCGGCAATCATGTCATCGACCGAGCGGCCAGACAGCCTGCCATAGTCTTCTTTCCAACTGTCCACCGCAAACAGGACATGACCCTCGGCAGCATAGGCATGCCCTTTGGCAATCAGGTCCTCAATCATTGCGACCATCTGCGCGATATATTCCGTGGCGCGCGGCATTGCATTTGGCTCCATCGCCCCAAGCGCGCCCATATCATGCAAGTACCAGCCTATGGTCTCGTCCGAGCGCTCCTGAACCAACTGCTCCAGCGTACCTTCTGCTCCGGCCTGTTTGCGCGCCAAAGCAGTGGCGTTGATCTTGTCGTCCACATCGGTGAAATTGCGCACATAGGTCACGTGATCCGCACCATAAACGTGCCGCAGCAGACGATAGAGCACGTCGAACACCACCACGGGCCGCGCATTCCCAAGATGGGCGCGGTCATAAACCGTCGGACCACAGACATACATCCGCACTTTGCCTGGATCGATCGGCACGAAATCCTCTTTCGTCCGTGTCCTCGTGTTGTGCAGTTTGATCGTCGTCATCGGGTCGTGCTCCTGAAACAGCATGTTCGTCACGCGTTGGCGCGGGCTTAGCAACTTGTCTCAGGGATGAAAACGAAAGAAACCGGCCCGCTTGATAAATCAGCAGGTAATGCAGCAAATAATGATGCAGGTTTTCTGGTTCATGCGCCGTGGGTAGCACGAGTTCTACGCTGAGCCAAGTCTTGAGTTTTACCAGCCGTATCGGCACTCTGCCTCTCATGAGCCGTGAATACGTCAATTCCATTTGCGCTGAACTGCCCGGGGCCGAGCTTTCCGATCCTTGGGGCGGAGGTCACGACGCTTGGAAAGTGGGCGGCAAAATGTTCGCCTGCGTCGGCTCAGTCGGGGATGGGGTGTCAGTCAAGACACCTGACATTGAGACAGCCCAAATGCTGATCGATGCTGGAGTTGGGATCAAGGCACCATACTTCCATCGCAGTTGGGTTCGTCTGCCCTGGTCAACAGAATCTGAAGAAATGCGCCACCGCCTTGAATCATCCTACGATATCATACGCACGTCGCTCCCCAAGAAAGTTCAAGCAACCTTAACCAATCGTATCTGATTGGTGGTTTTGAAGAGCGCGAAGTGGTTTTTTCAACCTACCTAAAGCGTTTGTTAAAAGCGGAATGTAGTGCGCAGGTTGAAGACGTTTGCGTCAAGATTCCCACCTGACTGAGGAACATTCTCAAAATCCTGTCTTAACGCCTCGCCGCTGATCACGAAGCGATCACCCAGAGGATAAGCCACACCGATGCCGTATACCGCTGCCGTGTCGCTATCGCCCGATGTGCTAGCCCGCGCTGCGCCGACGACGACGTATCCCAGTGCAGAGCCGAAATCGTAGCCCCCACGTAATTTCAAACGCGACATGCTGTCTAAACTGCCTTCCGACTGGCCAAGATCAAGGTTGAGCCAGTTGTATTCGAGTTCACCACCCAACACGAAATTTCCAAAATCGTAGTCGTATCCGATCACAGGGCCAAAACCGACATCGCTTCCGCCAACATTGCCTGATCCGTCAACATCCGCATAGCCGAAACTGAAACCTGCATATGCTCCGGTCCAATCTTCCGACAATACCGGCCCGACACCTGCGAACAGCGCGATGACGAGTGCGGCAATCGTTGACTTCATCAAGCCCTCCAATAAACCAGAAGCGGTCCATAAAAGAATGCGGCGATATCCAACAGAAGGACAATCCGCACCGAACTTCTAATTCAAACCAACAGTTGTCTTAAAATTAACTAGGGATAGGTTAACAGATTTTTAGCGTAACGGAAAAAAAACATTTCTGTGTATCAATTTAACCTGCTCCCATCGCCGGTGAAATTTTTGCACGGAAATTCATTTGCAGGTCGCAAACAGAATAGATTGTGACGCTGAGCGTTGAAACTATGAGTTCAGTTAGATTGGAACACAATGCACAACGAAGTTTGGAAAATACGTCTGGTCAGCCGCACCATCGGAGCGGATCGTGGACGTGCGGCACGAGGGCGACCAGCGGCGGTCTGAGTTCACTCAACCCAATACGCATTTCTTCGACCGGATTCCAAAATGAACGAACAAACCCGAAACTCGTCCCGTAGCGGTGGCCGCGCTGCACGCCGTGCAGCCCGCGCCTCGGCACTGCCAGAGCATTTGCGCCCTATTCGACCCGGCATGGAGGGTGGAACGCTGAAGGTACTGACTCAGCACCAGATTGAGCGTATCCATGAGGCCGCATTGACCGCGCTGGAAACTATCGGACTTGCCGATGCGCCACAAAGCGGGATCGATTATCTGGTGGCCGCCGGTTGTTCCCTAGGCGACGATGGCCGCATCCGCTTCCCGCGTGCATTGGTCGAAGACACTATCGCCAAAGCAAATCGTTCGGTCACGCTGTACAGCCGGGATGGAAAGTCCGATCTGGAGTTGTCGGGAAACCGGGTTCACTATGGAACGGCCGGGGCGGCGGTCAGCATGGTCGATGTGCACGGGCAGGAATATCGTGATTCGACCCTTCAGGATCTCCACGATGCCTCCCGCATCTGTGAACAGCTTGAAAACATTCACTTTGTTCAACGTCCTATGGTGTGTCGCGATATTGCGGACAACCTCGAGATGGACCTGAACACGGTCTACGCCACCACTTCCGGTACGTTCAAACACATCGGCACGTCCTTTACTGAACCCAGCCATGTCGCACCCGCGATCGAAATGCTGCACATGATTGCAGGCGGAGAGGACAAGTGGCGCGAACGGCCTTTCATGTCCAACTCCAACTGTTTTGTTGTACCACCGATGAAATTCGCCACCGAAAGCTGCGAGGTGATGGAGGAATGCATCAAGGCCGGCATGCCGGTTCTGCTGCTGTCCGCCGGCATGGCCGGAGCCACAGCGCCCTCGACAGTTGCCGGGGCGATAACGCAAGCCACGGCTGAATGTCTGGCCGGTTTGGTTTATGTAAACGCCGTAAAGCCCGGTGCGCCTGCGATTTTTGGCACCTGGCCCTTTGGGTTGGATCTGCGCACCGGTGCAATGTCTATCGGCTCTGGGGAACAAGCCCTGCTAACCGCTGGTTGTGCCCAAATGCACCATCTCTATGACTTGCCTGGCGGAGCCGCCGCGGGTGCATCAGACGCGAAACTGCCTGATATGCAGGCCGGTTGGGAACAGATGTGCTCGAACGTCATGGCCGGACTTTCGGGCCTGAATATGGTTTATGAGGCCGCAGGC
This sequence comes from Ruegeria sp. O11, assembly GCF_056535285.1. Lineage (NCBI taxonomy): Bacteria > Pseudomonadati > Pseudomonadota > Alphaproteobacteria > Rhodobacterales > Roseobacteraceae > Ruegeria > Ruegeria sp. O11. The sequence goes on from NZ_JBQERS010000001.1 coordinate 755,912, forward strand.
ATGCACGCCTCACTGCTGGGTTTCTGCCATGAGAGCTTAATCCTAAGCGACGATCTGATCGGACAAGCGCAGCGCTGCGTACGTGGAATTGAAGTGTCGGATGAAACTCTGGCGCTGGATCAGATGGCCGAGGTCTGCATGGGCGGCCCGGGTCACTATCTAGGGACAGATGCGACCTTGGGCCGTATGCAGGCGGACTACGTCTATCCAACCCTTGGCGATCGTTCGTCTCCAAAAGAATGGGTTGAACTTGGAAAACCTGATCTGATCGAGAAAGCGGTGAAGCGGAAAGAAGAGATTCTGGCGGTGCCATCCCCGGCCAGATTTGATCCTCTGCTGGATGCCGAACTCCGCGACAGGTTTAACATTCACTTGCCTGCGTAACCCACTGAAATATAAGCGGCCCGAATAAATCGGGCCGCGATTTTTCCAAGTGGATCAACCGTTGGACGGCGGCAACAGACCAGCCTGTTGGGCGATTGTGATCTCATCCTGATCAAGCGCGCCGTCGCCGTTTGCGTCCATCTGCGCGAAACCCTCGGCGTCAACTTCTGGCACAACGGCCTGAACCTCGTCGATTGTCAGCACGCCATCGCCGTTGGTGTCAGCTGCGTTCTGGGCCAACACCAATGTCGGCAATCCAAGTGCCAGCGCCGATATTACGGCCAATTTCTGCGGTTTCATATTTGCCTCCTGAGTGTGTCTTCTTAAGTGTTTGTGTCCGGACAAGCGCCAAAAGAAAGCCACCCAAAGGACAAGTCACCCGCCCAGATTGATTTTGTTCCATTCGGGCCAATCTCTGCGTGTTTGCCCGAGTCGCATCTGCGGAGGTTTGCCGGGCAAAATGGCCCACACAGGTTTCGGCAACTCTTGCCCGACCCGGGCAAGATAATCTGGCAATCCCCTGCTCAAAAACCGACTCAGACTTGAAAAAAGAAAGGGGGCCGAAGCCCCCTGTCAGTTTCGCCTTCCAGGCTCATTTCGTTGACCGCCCGGTGTTTTTTTGCCTGCGGCCTGGACTGCGCATGGGACGAGCGCACCCGCCCCGTGAGAGAGTGGGAGGGAGCAAATATTCCGCCCCACCCTGTTCCCGGCCAACACGGGCATGTCGGCCGAGTGGACCAAGGCATCGATGGTAAGTCTCAGCGCCTTGCTCCGTATTCGTCGGGGTCGGTACCTGTGGCAGCTATCCGACCCCTGCACCCCGGGTTGCCGGGGTGCTAAACTCAGCTACACCCGCTTGTCGCGCCGCAAGTGTTGCACTTCATGCAGGTGCCGTTGCGCACCAGCGTGTAGTTTCCACATTCCCCGCAGGGATCACCCTCGTATCCTTGCATCTTTGCTTTGGTGCGGGCGTCCATTCCTGTCGCTACCGCCGTTTCAGCAGGAGCTTCGAATGTCGCTGCGGTCTCCGCCATACCGGTCACGTCGGCTTGACCACCGTTGAAGACCATCAGATCCTGTGGCAGACGCTTACGCAGATAGCCGGTCGAGCTGATTTGTTTCAACACTTCCAATGACTTGGTCGCCGCAGTTTCACTGATTTCTGAAACATTCGAAAGACCGTCTTCTTCGCCCCTACCCAAATCATCGAAGGTTGCGCCTTCTGGCTTCACATGGGCCAGATCGGTGCGGTCCAGATAGGACACGGCCAGTTCACGGAATATGTAATCCAGGATCGACGTTGCGTTCTTGATCGAGTCGTTGCCCTGAACCATTCCCGCAGGTTCGAACTTGGTGAAGGTGAAGGCGTCGACAAACTCCTCCAGCGGCACGCCGTATTGCAGACCGACTGACACGGCGATGGCAAAGTTGTTCATCATCGCTCGGAAGCCAGCACCTTCCTTGTGCATGTCGATGAAAATCTCACCCAGCTTGCCGTCTTCGAACTCACCGGTGCGCAGATAGACCTTGTGGCCGCCAACGATCGCCTTTTGGGTATAACCTTTGCGGCGATGCGGCAGTTTCTCGCGATGGCTGCGGATCATTTCCTTGACCACGACCTTCTCGATTACCTTCTCGGCCAGAACGACGGCTTTTTCCTGCGTCGAACCGCTTTCCAGCACTTCTGCTGCTTCGTCGTCGTCCTCAACCAGTGCCGCGGCCAGAGGCTGAGACAGTTTCGAGCCGTCACGATAGAGTGCGTTCGCCTTCACACCCAACGACCAGCTGAGTTCATAAGCCTTCTGGCAATCCTCGATGGTGGCGTCATTCGGCATGTTGATCGTCTTCGAGATCGCGCCCGAGATGAAGCTCTGCGCTGCAGCCATCATGGTGATGTGGCTATCAACCCCAAGGAAACGCTTACCTTTCTTGCCACACGGGTTGGCGCAGTCGAAGATCGAGTAGTGCTCTTCCTTCAGATGCGGCGCGCCTTCCAGTGTCATGGTTCCGCAGACATGGTCGTTCGCTGCGTCGATATCCGCCTTGGTAAAGCCCAGATGGCGCAGCAGATCGAAAGTTGGGTCATTCAGCTTGGTCGCCGGGATGCCCAGAACGCCGGTGCAGAAATCCTCGCCCAGCGTCCACTGGTTGAAGACAAACCGGATGTCGAACGCGCTTTCCAGCGCAGCATCGACTTTGGCCAGTTCATTGGGGCCAAAGCCGTGGCCAGTCAGAGAGGTGTGGTTGATCCCCGGCGCGTTGCCGATGGTGCCGTGACCAACCGCGTAGCCCACGATCTCTTCGATCTGAGCCGAGGAATAGCCCAGCTTCTCGAGCGCCGAAGGCACCGAACGGTTGATGATCTTGAAGTAGCCACCACCGGCCAGCTTTTTGAATTTAACCAGCGCAAAATCAGGCTCGATCCCGGTTGTGTCGCAGTCCATCACAAGACCAATAGTGCCGGTCGGTGCGATAACTGTGGCCTGCGCGTTGCGATAACCGTTCTTCTCGCCGAGGCTCAGAGCCTCATCCCAAGCGGACATGGCCAGATCGACCAGACGTTTATCCGGACAGTTGCCGTGGTCCAAAGGCACCGGCTTCACCGCCAGTTTCTCATAACCCTCGGTCACGCCCTGCGATGCGCGGCGGTGGTTACGGATGACGCGCAGCATTTGGTCGGCGTTCCGTTCGTACCCCTTGAACGGTCCCAGCTCACCGGCGATCTCAGCCGAGGTTGCATAGGCCACGCCGGTCATGATCGCGGTCAGCGCACCACAGATCGCCCGACCCTCGTCCGAGTCGTAGCTGTAGCCCATGTTCATCAGCAGGCCGCCGATATTGGCATAGCCCAGACCCAGCGTGCGGAAGTCATAGGACAGTTGCGCGATTTCCTTCGACGGGAACTGCGCCATCGTTACCGAGATTTCCAGCGTCAGGGTCCACAAACGCGAAGCGTGCATATAGTCGGCTGCCTGGAACTCACCGTGCTTGAGGAAGGTCAGCAGGTTCATCGACGCCAGGTTGCAAGCCGTGTCATCGAGGAACATGTATTCAGAGCACGGGTTCGAGCCGCGAATCTCGCCATCTTCGGGGCAAGTGTGCCATTCGTTGACGGTATCGTGGAACTGGATGCCCGGATCGGCGCAGGCCCAAGCGGCGTGGCCGACCTTCTCCCACAGATCGCGCGCTTTGACGGTGCGGGCAACCTTGCCGTCGGTACGGTTGATCAGTTCCCAATCGGCGTCTTTCTCAACGGCAGTCAGAAACGCGTTGGTCACGCGGATCGAGTTGTTCGAGTTCTGGCCAGAAACCGAGCTGTAGGCTTCCGAATCCCAGTCCGTGTCATAGGTCGGGAATTCGATGCTGTCGTGGCCCTGCTTGGCGTAATCCAGCACGCGCTTGATATAAGTCTCGGGGATCGCAACCTTTTTCGCCTCGCGAACCGCTTTCTTCAGGCTGTCATTCTTATTGGGATCATACGCATCATCCTGCGCGCCGTCCCAGCTGCGGATGGCCTCGAAAATGCCATTCAGCATCTTCTCGTGCATCTTTGATCCGGCAACGATCGAGGCCACCTTCTGCTCTTCGATCACCTTCCATTCGATGAATTGCTCGATGTCCGGGTGATCTGCATCGACGATCACCATCTTTGCTGCCCGACGGGTTGTTCCGCCTGATTTGATCGCGCCAGCGGCGCGGTCGCCGATCTTGAGAAAGCCCATCAGGCCCGAGGATTTACCGCCACCCGACAACGCCTCGCCTTCTGCGCGCAGATGGCTGAAGTTGGTCCCGGTACCAGAGCCGTATTTGAACAGGCGCGCCTCACGCACCCACAGATCCATAATGCCACCTTCGTTCACCAGATCATCGTCCACTGACTGGATAAAGCAGGCGTGTGGTTGCGGATGCTCATAGGCGGATTTCGATTTAGTCAGCTTGCCGGTTTTATAGTCGACATAATGGTGCCCCTGCGCCGGACCATCGATGCCATAGGCCCAGTGCAGACCTGTGTTGAACCATTGCGGCGAGTTCGGTGCAGCACGCTGGGTCGCCAGCATATAGCGCATCTCGTCGAAATAGGCGCGCGCGTCTTCCTCGGTCGAGAAATAACCGCCCTTCCAACCCCAATAGGCCCATGCGCCTGCGAGACGGTCGAACACCTGTTTCGAAGACGTCTCACCATCAAATTCAGCGCCATCAGCGGGGACCGAACGCCACAGGAATTCAGGAACGTCCTTTTCCTTAACCTTCTTCAGCTTGGATGGAACACCTGCCTTGCGGAAGTACTTTTGCGCGATGACGTCGCTGGCGACCTGGCTCCACTTTGCTGGCACTTCGATTTCGTCAAGACGGAATACGATTGTGCCGTCCGGATTGCGAATCTCGGATGTTGCGGACACAAAATCCAGATCGGCATACGCATCCTGTCCAGGTTTGGTGAATTTTCTTTCAATTTTCATGTCCGCTGCCCCAGCTACGATCTGTCCAAATTTTAGTACCCGGCACAAAATCTTGATGTCGCGGTGTGCCGCCCGCCCTGCCGGAATATTGAGACGCAAGGGACCAAGCGCTGCCGATAACAGCGCAGAACCGTAAATACGGTTTCACGTCATACTGGTTTGCATTCCGTCCCTCGTCCGATGCCTTTTCTGGTTATTGCTACCAGATTTAGTGGCTCGTCCTTCGGCCTATACAATCTGACGTATATTTCCATAGATGGTCAACGGGCTTTTTCAGTCATTTTTGGAATCTTTTAGCTTGACCTGATCTGACGAACCGGCGGTTTCTTGCCGGATCGCGATTCCTCCACAGGCCTATCCCCGGATACCAATCAATCTACGTTCGTTGCGTCAGAGTGATTTCTCTTTTTTTCCACCACAGTTAGAGGAAATTGATCAACCAGTCCGGCATTAAGGACATATTCAGAGAATCATCGTCACCGCAATGTGGCGCGTGCCATAGTTTGTAAATCACGACATTTCTGGATGGGAAATCTATTCAACATGCGTTTGATTTCGTTGTTAACTATTATGGGCTTAATAGTGTCCTGCACAGCACAGGACGTTCCGCCTGCGTCTCGTAGCGCTCAATTCGATGGGTACCCGCAGAACCTGTTCAATTCCTTCAAGACAGACTGCGCTGGCCCTGGCGACAAATTCGTCAAAACCGGGACAAGCAGTTTTGAATGCCGCGAAATACTTTCGCCCGAGGCGACAGCCTATCTGATTCTCAATTTTGATGGATATTCTCAAAATCTGCCGAAGATCGTGACGCGGCTAAGCTCAGCAAAGAATCAAGCAGGCTACCGTGTGGATGCCGAATTGTTTTTTATCGTTCCCCAAAAAAGCGGAAGCACACTTAAGATTCCAATCGAAAGCGATGAATTGGACAGGGATTTTTCCAGACTCTACACCGACTATGGCGGAACGCCGGTGTAAGAGTGGAAATGGTCGGGGCGGCAGGATTCGAACCTACGACCCCCTGTACCCAAAACAGGTGCGCTACCAGACTGCGCCACGCCCCGGACCGTGCGCCTTCCTAAACGTGCCGATCTGATTTGAAAAGCCCTAACAAGGCCAAATTGCAGGACCTTGCGAAAAAACTTGGTGACGCATCTGTGTTCCTGGTCGAATACCATAGCGCGCGGCAAGTCCCGCATTGATTTCAAGCACGGCATAAACCGAATCGCCGCCTTCGATCGGGGTCAGATCGCCGGGGATCGCACCCTCATGCACGCGGGTGACGGTTCCTGCTTTGTCGGTAAAGATCATGTCCAAAGGGATCAGCGTGTTCTTCATCCAAAACGCCACCCGCTGCGGTGGATCAAAGATGAACAGCATGCCAGAGCGGTTAGGCATATTCTCACGAAACATCAGCCCGCGTGATCGTTCCTGAGGGGTAACGGCTAACTCGATATCAAATCGAACCTGCGCAAGTTCATTTCGCAACTCGACACGGTCAGAACGGCATTCGGCTTGCGCGCCACCACTGATCAGAAATGTCAGGGCCGCTACGAGTAATGCTGTTCTCATACTTTAAGACCTAGGTGTTCAAAGCCGCTTCCCAGGCAAGAACCTGTGCCGCCATCCGTCCGCGTTTTCCGTCAATCACACGCATGGCCAAGGCTTCTCCCGGTTGCAGATCCGCAAGACCTGAACGGCGAAGAACCTCAATGTGCAAGAATACATCTTCGCTGCTTCCGAAGACATTGGCAAAGCCGAATCCCTTGCCTTTGTCGAACCATTTGACACGCGCTGCCTCTAATGGAGCATTGCCGATCACGGTCGGATCAAGCTCCGCAAAGTCGGCCAGCATCATTGTTTCTGCCCGTACGGGTGGATCGACGCTGATCACTTCGACCGCCTGAACACCGCGATCAGTTTTGTGCGTCATAATCTCGATACCAGCACCGTCGGCGACCGAGCTCTGACCAAAATTGCGCAACACATTGACATGCAACAGAATGTCCGGACCGCCATCGTCGGACACAACAAATCCGTATCCCTTTGCGGGATCGAACCATTTAACGTGTCCATGGACGCGATACATGCTGTTCAAATCTTCTGGCACTGTTTTCCCGTTACGATAATAGGCAAGCCGTTAAGGGTTTGTTGTTTATGATATTCACTCGCAAATTCAAGCTGAAAAAAACTATTAATAGCAATCAGTTGCATTTCACGGTACGCGAACATCACGGATTCAACCTCTGCACTTGCCAATCGGAATCGGCGTTACGCCTCTTCCATTGAAACCTGTCATGCAACCTGAAGGCTCCATCAGCCCAGAATTCCACTTCGACAGGTGAAACCCGATACCCTCCCCAGAATTCCGGGCGCGACGGATTGGGTCCCAACTTTGCCGTCACCTTTGCCACCTCGGCCATCAAAGATGCCCGGCTCTCCAGAGGTTGCGACTGGCGAGAGGCCCAGGCACCCAGACGGCTCTTAAGCGAGCGCGAGGCATAATACGCGTCTGCCCCAGGCCCGTCTTCTTTGCTGACTATACCACGAACTCGAATTTGACGCCGCAAAGATTTCCAGTGCATCACAAATGCCGCTTTATGGGCACTATCCAGTTCCTGTGCCTTGGCGCTGTTATAGTTCGTGTAGAAGACAAATGCGTCTTTTTCGATTTCTTTCAGCAGAACCATTCTTGCATTGGGCAAACCTTCCGAATCCACGGTTGCCAATGCAATCGCGTTCGGATCGTTTGGTTCGGTCTTTTCCGCCTCAGCCAGCCACCGACCCGCGATTTCAAACGGATCAGTCCCGGCAAAGATGCCATTATGCTCGTTCATTTCCATCCCCTGGAAATAATTAACCCGACCCTAAGGCGAGAACCCGCTGCGGGCAAGAGCGCATGGCCTTGCCGCAGGACAATCAATGGCATAAACCAACTCAACACAATGCGACGACAGGCGGAGAACCGAAGATGTCAAATCAGTTGATGGCCGGAAAACGCGGCCTCATCATGGGACTGGCCAATGACAAATCAATCGCATGGGGGATAGCCCGCGCCTTGTCCGACGCCGGGGCCGAATTGGCCTTTTCCTATCAGGGAGACGCGCTGAAAAAACGTGTCGACCCGCTGGCTGCGCAATTGGGCAGCGAAATCGTTCTGCCCTGCGATGTCAGCGACGAGGAATCGATTGATAACCTTTTCAACTCGCTTGAAGAGAAATGGGGAAGGCTTGACTTTGTTGTTCACGCCATTGGCTTTTCTGACAAGAACGAGCTTCGTGGGCGCTACGTCGACACATCGCGCGCTAACTTCAATCTGACGATGGACGTATCGGTCTACTCTTTTACAGCCGTTATGCAGCGCGCAGAGAAGATGATGGGCGAAGGCGGTAGCGCAGTAACCCTCACCTACTACGGCGCTGAACAGGTCATGCCCCATTATAATGTTATGGGTGTCGCCAAGGCTGCGCTTGAGGCATCGGTCAAATATCTGGCTGAGGATCTGGGAAAAGACGGTATTCGCGTCAACTCGATCTCGGCGGGTCCAATCAAGACACTCGCAGCCAGCGGCATCGGCGATTTCCGCTATATCATGAAGTGGAACGAGTATAATTCTCCGCTGCGTCGCAACGTGACCATCGATGATGTCGGCAAATCAGCGCTGTACCTGCTGTCAGACCTCAGCAGCGGTGTGACCGGAGAGAATCTGCACGTGGATTCGGGATATCACATCGTCGGAATGAAGGCCGTCGACGCGCCGGATGTTGAAAAAGGATAAAAGACCATGAGCGCCAAGGACCGCCTGCCCCACGAAAAAGGCTTCCACATCAGCTGGGATCAGATTCATCGCGACTCGCGCGCCCTGGCTTGGCGTCTGGATGGGCAAGGTCCAGATGATGGCGCTTGGCGTGCCGTCGTAGCGATCACTCGAGGCGGAATGGCTCCTGCGATGATCGTCAGCCGTGAACTGGATATCCGCACGGTCGATACCGTCAGCGTGCGGTCCTATCACCATCAGTCACAAGGAGAGGCTGAGATCCTAAAAGCCCCCAATGCTGATTTGATGGGCGATGGGACCGGTATCCTGATCATAGATGATCTGGTCGACAGTGGAAAAACGCTTGAACTCGTGCGCGAAATGTATCCCAAGGCGCATTTCGCGACTGTATATGCCAAACCCAAGGGCCGGCCGATGGTTGATACCTTTATTACCGAGGTCAGCCAAGACACCTGGATCTTCTTCCCATGGGATATGGCCTTGCAATATGTCGAACCCTACCGGGGTACCGATTGATCAAGCGTTTGCTTGAACACTAATAACACGGACTTTCCATGAATATGACCCGTACCGCCGCCACCTTTGCCCCTCCGGTGATGGAGGCGCGGCGTTGGTTGGAAGGGGTCGAGTTTCCTGAAGACCGTCCGCTCATAAATGTCAGCCAGGCGGCTCCGGTCGATCCGCCGCCACGGGCCTTGCGGCAAGCTATGGCCGAATTCGCAGTCGAACGGGACAGCGCACATCTTTATGGCCCAGTTCTGGGCAATGATGAATTACGGACCGAGCTGGCTGTACAGATCAGCCAACACTATGAAGCAAGAGTTAAGGCTAATCAGGTCGCGATTACTTCGGGCTGTAATCAGGCTTTCTCGGCCGTGATCTCGGCGATTACGGATCAGGGTGATGAGGTCATTCTGCCAACCCCGTGGTATTTCAATCACAAAATGTGGCTGGATATGGCCGGTGTCAAAGCCATCGACTTGCCCACCGGTAACGATCTGTTGCCCGACCCCGAGATGGCGCGCGCACTGATCACCGAGAAAACGCGGGCCATTGCATTGGTAACGCCGAACAACCCCGGTGGTGTCGAATACCCATCAGACCTGGTACGCCGCTTCTATGAACTCGCGCAGGAAACAGGGATTCGTCTGTTGGTTGATGAAACCTATCGCGATTTCGACAGCCGATCTGGTGCGCCACATGAATTGTTCCAGCAGCCTGATTGGTGCGAAACCTTTGTGCATCTCTACTCGTTCTCGAAAGCCTATCGCCTGACTGGGCACCGAGTCGGCGCAATTGCTGCCGGTTCGTCGCTTTTGTCGGAGATTGAGAAGTTTTTAGACACAGTTGCGATCTGCCCCGGCCAGATCGGTCAATTCGCTGCGCTTTGGGGAATGCAGAACCTGTCTCATTGGGTTGCCGGTGAGCGTAATGAGATTCTAGACCGAAGGGCTGCAATTGCCGAAGGAATGCCTCGGCTAGAGGCAAAAGGCTGGCGTCTTCTGGGGCTGGGTGCCTACTTCGCCTATCTCAAACACCCCTATCAAATCGCATCGGACGATATGGCGCGGCAGTTGGTGCCTGAGGCGGGCATTCTGCTGTTGCCCGGAACCATGTTCATGCCCGCGCATGACCCGGCAGGGAAACAACAGGTCCGCATCGCGTTTGCCAATCTCGACCGCGCCGGAATCGCGCAATTGTTCGACCGTTTGCAGGCCCTGTCCTTCTAAGCTTGCCCCTCGGCTGCACGCATCGTATTCAGGGCCGCAACTAGCAGGGCAGACACTTGCCGACCAAACCAAGAGGGCACCATGGCCGCAGGCATGAAAAACCTATCCAAAACCTTTGTCTGGATTCTCATGGGCCTTCTGATGCTGGGTCTAGCCGGATTTGGTGCGACCAGCCTGACCGGAACCGTGCGCACTGTGGCGCAGGTTGGCGATGAAAGCGTTTCGGTCGACGAATACTTCCGCGAACTTCAGCGCGAGATCAGGGCGGTCGAGGCGCAAACCGGACAGCCAATGCAGATTTCACAAGCGCATGATCTTGGATTGGACCAATTGGCCTTGTCGCGTCTGATTGCACTGGCCGCGCTGGACAATGAAGTCGGGCAGCTTGGCATTTCGATAGGCGACGAGAACCTGCAGAACGAGATCGTCCAGATACCCGCATTCCAGGGGGTGAACGGTACATTCGACCGCGAAGCCTATCGCTTTCAGCTTGAACAGGTCGGGATGAGCGATTCCGAGTTCGAATCGGATCTGCGCAAGGAATCGGCACGCACAATCGTGCAGGGTGCAGTCATGGGCGGGGTTGAGATGCCACGCACTATGACCGAAGCAATGGCGAACTATGTACTGGCCCGCCGCAGCTTTACCGTGGCTACGCTGTCCGCAGACGCGTTGGAGACGCCAGTGGCAGAACCGACAGAAGATCAGATTCAGACATTCTATGACGAGAACACTGATCTGTTTACCCTGCCCCGCACCAAGCAACTGACGTATGCCATTTTGTCACCAGAGATGCTGCTTGATACGATTGAGATCGAAGAAGACTCATTGCGCCGCCTCTACGACCAGCGCGCAGAACAGTATTTCCAGCCCGAGCGCCGTTTGGTCGAACGCCTGACCTATCCCAGCGAAGAGGCCGCAACCGAGGCCTTGGCTCAGCTGGAGGTTGGTGGAGCAGATTTTGAACAACTGGTCCGCGATCGGCAACTCGAGCTTGGCGATGTAGATCTGGGTGACGTCACCCGCGAGGACCTTGGCGATGCCGCTGATGCTGTATTCGCTGCCGAGATCGACGATGTCGTTGGCCCACTCCCATCTGTTTTTGGTCCAGCCTTGTTCCGGATCAACGGATCACTGGCAGAAAACAATGTAACCTTTGAAGATGCTGAGCCCGAGTTGCGTGATGAACTTGCCTCAGATCGCGCGCGCCGTCAGATCGAGGCGCAGGCCGAGGACATCAACGACTTGCTTGCTGGCGGCGCAACGCTGGAAGAATTGGTCGATGAGACTGAATTGGAACTTGGCCAGATCGACTGGACCCAGCAAAGCGATGATGGCGTTGCCGCCTATGACGGCTTCCGCGCCGCCGCCGAGGCCGTGCAAGAGGGTGATTTTCCCGAAGTCGCGTTCCTCGAAGACGGTTCAATCTTTGCTTTGCGCCTGAATGAAGTGCTTGAGCCCCGCCCCGAACCGCTTGAAAATGCCCGAGGGCGGGTTGCTGAGGCCTGGACACAAGCGGAGACCGCGAAGGCGCTACAAAATCAAGCAAACTCGGTGCTGACCCAATTGGCGACGGATGGAGATTTCACGGCGACTGGCCTGCCCTTCCGGGTCGAAAACGCCCTGACGCGTACCGCATTCCTTGAGGATACTCCGGTAGATTTCATGACACAGGTCTTCGAGCTCGAACCGGGTGAATTACGTGTCATTCCCGGAAACGGCACTGCCCTGATCGTGCGCTTGGATGAAGAGCTGCCACCCGCCGAGACCGACGAACAGCGTCAGATGCAGGATGCTCTTGCAGCGCAGTTTGACCAGGCACTGGCGCAGAACATCTTTGATATCTATGTGCGCAACGCCCAGACCCGCGCGCGCCCTGTACTGGATCAGCAAGCGCTGAACGCTGTACGGTCAAGCTATTAAAGAGACAGCACATGGCCCTGACCCCGGAATTCGAAACTTTCGCGCGCGCCTATGACGCGGGTGAAAATCAGGTTGTCTATACCCGACTTGCCGCCGATCTGGACACGCCCGTGTCCTTGATGCTCAAGCTGACGGGCGCACAAAAAGACGCCTTCATGCTCGAATCGGTGACAGGTGGCGAGGTGCGCGGTCGCTACTCGATCATTGGCATGAAACCCGATCTCGTCTGGAGGTGTCATGGCGAAACATCGGCCCTGAACCGGTCGGCCCGGTTTGATGCCGACGCGTTTCAGCCACAGGATGGCAACCCCATGGATAACCTGCGCGATTTGCTGGCCGAAAGCCGCATCGCGCTGCCGGATGACCTACCACAGGCGGCTGCCGGGCTGTTTGGCTATCTGGGCTATGACATGGTGCGGCTTGTAGAATACTTGCCGGATGTGAACCCCGACCCGCTGGGCCTGCCGGATGCGATCATGCTGCGACCTTCGGTGATCGCCGTATTGGACGGTGTTAAAGGTGAGGTCACTGTGGTGTCTCCGGCCTGGGTCAGCGACGGACAATCCGCTAAAGCCGCATATGCACAAGCTGCAGAGCGTGTCATGGACGCTGTGCGCGATCTGGAGCGCGCAATGCCCGCCGAGACACGCGATCTGGGCGACGCGATTGAAGTTGGCGCTCCAGTATCCAACTTCACCAAATCGGGTTACATGGAGGCCGTTGAAAAGGCCAAGGAATATATCCGCGCAGGCGATATCTTCCAGGTTGTCCCAGCCCAACGCTGGACGCAGGACTTTCCGCAACCTCCGTTTGCCCTCTACCGGTCTTTGCGGCGTACGAATCCGTCGCCCTTCATGTTCTATTTCAACTTCGGTGGCTTTCAGGTCGTAGGCGCGAGCCCTGAAATCCTGGTCCGCGTCTTTGGGGATGAAGTCACGATCCGCCCAATCGCTGGCACTCGACCGCGAGGCGCAACGCCCGAGGAAGACAAGGCCAACGAAATCGATCTGCTTGCCGACAAAAAGGAACTGGCCGAGCACCTCATGTTGCTGGACCTTGGACGCAACGATACGGGCCGTGTGTCCAAGATCGGGACCGTCCGCCCCACCGAAGAGTTCATTATCGAACGCTACAGCCACGTGATGCACATCGTCTCGAACGTGGTCGGAGAACTTGCCGAAGACAAAGACGCGCTGGATGCCTTCTTTGCCGGGATGCCTGCGGGTACAGTCTCGGGCGCGCCAAAAGTGCGCGCGATGGAGATTATCGACGAGTTGGAGCCCGAAAAACGCGGCATCTACGGCGGCGGTGTCGGATATTTCAGCGCTGGTGGCGACATGGACATGTGCATCGCATTGCGTACGGCCATCGTGAAAGACCACAAGCTTTATATTCAGGCTGGCGGTGGTGTTGTCTATGACAGCGACCCCGAGGCGGAATATATGGAGACCGTGCACAAATCGAACGCGATCCGACGCGCGGCGGCAGATGCGGCGCGTTTTACCGGCAGCGGAAACAGCTGAGAAAGCGGCAACAAGGTGCCGCTTTTACCCGTCCGTCAAGGCTTCGGAAGCACCTTTTTCGACCTCTTTCATCATCACGGCTGAGATCGGTGCCATCGCCACCCGGCTGCCGCGATCCTCAAGCCCCCACAGCAACAAGGCCGAGATCGTTTCGGGGCGCAATCGGCCAAGCATTACAACCGCACCCTCCTGCCCGGCGCGGAATGCGGCTTGATCTAGAAAGCGCCGCATTATCTTGGGATCCTGCTTGGCCCCATCGAAATCGCGGAATACGACGCTGGACGGAACGCCATTGCGGGCGGCGAGTTTCTGCGCAGTGTTCAGGCCGTTATCCTGTGTCACCAGACCACGGCCGGTGTCGCCAACAATGGCGGCGACCTGGTCTGCCAGTTTTCGGTTACCCTGAATACCGCTTTCAACGCCCTCCAGAATGCCTACCGTGTGGGGCAACTCATCCAACCACACCGACAAGGATACTTCTGCATCCTGAGCGCTGGCGGCTTCGTGCATGTCAATCATTGCCAGCACTTCAAAACCCGCTTCGCGATGGCGCGCCATCTTTTCGGCTGCATCCGGGTCTGACGGGCTAATGGCAAAGCTTAGCGGGTATGGAAAATCCTGAAGCGCCTCGGCTCCAAATGCTCCTTCATCGTCGATCAAAATGATAGACATCAATGGCTTGGCTTCGGGGTTCTCAAAGATCGCGGCATGCGCTTCGATTGGTTTTGCCGCTACCTCAGGCACTACCTCGGTTTGCTCAACGGGTGCGTCATCCCTTTCGGTCAGGGGTACGACACGTTTGCCGATCAGAGATTTAGAGCTCGCGGTCCCTTCCCCGCCAATTTGAGGCAGCGTTAGCACGCGCGGTTTGCTGACCGGGCGTGTATCTTCTTCGCCCTCAACGGCAATCGGGTTATCGTTCGGCACGCCCTCGGTTACCGGAACCTCAAAAGTTACGTCCGGCAATTCTTCGGTCTCGGGTTCCAATGCCGCCACTTGAGGTGCTTGTTCCTCAGGCGTTTCTTCCGCGATCCGGGGTTCAGGTACCGCTTCAGGCTCTGGTGCTGGAGGCGCGTCTGCAACCCTGGCCGGTTCAGCCTCTGGTCTGGGCGTTTCTGGTTCAGCAAGCGGCGGCGGCGGTGCTGTCGGCGCATCTGTCTGAACGGTCACCGCGGGTGTCGAAATTCCAGCAGGTGCTGCGGTGGCAACAGGCGAGTCACTTGACTGCGGAGGCGGCCCGGGCGCAAGCTCGACGTCTGCCAAACCATCCAGAGTATCTGACGATAGCTCCGGGCTTTCGGGACCCGATGGAGGCAACTCAACCAGATCTGCATCGACACCAGTGCTATCGACATTCGCTGTTTCAGGCGCATCAGGCGCATCAGCCACTTCGGGTGCTGTTGCCGCGACTTCTGGCTTGCGCGACAAGGGTGTGGACAGCGACAGGACCGCGCCCAATGCCAGGACAGAGACCGCACCAGCGATCAATCCACCATAAAATCCGCTCATCGAAATCTCGCCTCTCGCGTTGTTTCGTGCCTCAACCACCCATACGCCATCTTCTGCGGCGCTCACCTGCACTGCGCCAAGTTGGGTATGTCCTCTTGACGCTGCCGCACAAGCCTGAGCATGTATGTCCCGACATTATACCGCGCTCAAGGGCTGCATCGCCAGTCTGAAATGCCGATAGGAAGATAAGTGCCCAAATGCTGCTGCTGATCGACAACTATGACTCGTTTACCTACAACCTCGTTCATTATCTGGGCGAACTTGGGGCCGAGATGGTCGTGCGCCGGAATGATGCGCTGGACGTACAGGAAGCAATGGCGATGAACCCGGCTGGCATCCTGCTGAGCCCCGGCCCTTGTGATCCCGATCAGGCAGGTATCTGCCTTGCGCTGACCGAAGCGGCAGCCGAAACACAGACGCCGCTGATGGGCGTCTGCCTCGGCCATCAAACCATTGGTCAGGTCTTTGGCGGCAAGGTCGTGCGATGCCACGAGATCGTGCATGGCAAGATGGGCACGATGAATCACACTGGTAAAGGCGTATTCGCTGGTTTGCCGTCACCATTCGAGGCGACCCGCTACCACTCATTGGTCGTTGAACGCGAAAGCTTGCCCGAGTGCCTTGAGATCACCGCCGAACTTGAGGGTGGCACCATCATGGGCTTACAGCACAAAGAGCTTCCCATTCACGGCGTCCAGTTCCATCCGGAATCCATCGCATCTGAGCACGGTCATGCCCTGCTCAAGAATTTCCTGAATGAAATGAAAGTCCCCGCATGAGCGATGCTCTGAAACCGCTGATCGGTGCTGCGGCCGATCGACCTTTGACCCGTGCCGAGGCTGAACAGGCCTTTGGTATCCTGTTTGACGGTGCCGCGACTCCGAGCCAGATCGGCGGATTGCTGATGGCGATGCGCACACGCGGTGAAACGGTGGATGAATACGCCGCTGCCGCTGCTGTAATGCGCGCTAAATGCAACGCTGTGAAGGCCCCGGCGGGAGCAATGGATATCGTGGGCACCGGTGGTGACGGCAAGGGAACGCTCAACATCTCGACGGCAACGGCCTTTGTAACGGCGGGTGCCGGTGTCACCGTTGCAAAACATGGCAACCGGAACCTAAGTTCGAAATCCGGTGCGGCGGATGCACTTGGTCAGCTTGGAATTAATGTGATGGTCGGCCCAGAAGTGGTTGAAAAGGCGTTACAAGAGGTCGGTATCGGCTTCATGATGGCGCCGATGCATCACCCTGCGATTGCCCATGTCATGCCTTCAAGGCAAGAACTTGGTACGCGCACGATATTCAACATTCTGGGTCCTCTCACCAACCCGGCTGGTGTGAAACGCCAACTGACCGGAGCGTTTAGCCGTGATCTGATCCGCCCAATGGCCGAAACTCTGGGCCTGCTGGGCGCCGAGCATGCCTGGTTGGTGCATGGTTCGGACGGGACCGACGAGTTGACGATTACGGGCGTCAGCTGGATCGCCTCCGTTGAGGACGGCGTTGTCAAAGAGGTCGAGCTTCACCCTGAAGACGCAGGTCTGCCAGTCCACCCATTCGAGGATATTGTTGGCGGGACACCGGAAGAAAACGCCATCGCATTCCGTGCCTTGCTGGACGGCCAGCCATCGGCCTACCGTGACGCTGTACTGCTGAATTCTGCTGCTGCACTTGTTGTCGCAGATGCCACCAGTGATCTGCGTGAAGGGGTGGCTATGGCCGCTGAAAGCATCGACAGCGGCAAAGCCCGTGAAAAGATCAACGCTCTGGCACGCATTACACAGGAAGCCGCATGACCGAGACCGTTCTGGACAGGATCAAAGCCTACAAACTAGAAGAAGTTGCCTCAGACAAAGCAGCCAAATCGCTGGAAACATTAGAGTCAGAGGCGCGCAATGCACCAGAGGTTCGGGGGTTTGCCGAAGCTCTTCACAAAGCCACGCGATCCGGCTATGGGCTGATTGCCGAGGTAAAAAAAGCCAGCCCATCCAAGGGATTGATCCGCGAAGATTTTAACCCACCTGCTCTGGCCCAAGCTTATGAAGCGGGAGGAGCTGCGTGCTTGTCGGTGCTGACCGATACACCTAGCTTTCAAGGGGCAAAGGAATTCCTGACTGAAGCCCGTGCAGCATGTTCTCTGCCCGCTTTGCGTAAAGATTTCATGTATGACCCCTATCAGGTGGTCGAAGCCCGAGCTCTGGGTGCGGACTGCATTCTGATCATCATGGCCTCGGTTGAAGATGCGCAAGCTTCAGAGCTTGAGCAGACAGCGTTCGATTGGGGTATGGATGTTCTGATCGAAGTACACGACGCCGACGAGCTAGCGCGGGCAACGCAGCTAAAAAGCCCTCTAATCGGGATAAACAACCGCAATCTCAAAACCTTCGAAACCACACTTGATACGACACGCCACCTGTCGAAGTTGGTTCCAGCAGATCGCACGATCGTGTGCGAAAGCGGTCTGAGTACGCCTGCTGACCTTGCTGATATCGCCCGCTATGGCGCGCGCTGCTTCCTGATTGGCGAAAGCCTGATGCGACAAGACGATGTGGCCAGCGCCACCCGTTCGCTACTGGCCAATCCACTCATCCCCGGAGTGATGTGATGCCACTGACGCATTTCGATGCCAAGGGCGAGGCACACATGGTGGATGTGTCCGATAAGGCCGTCACCGACCGGGTCGCAATCGCCGCAGGTTACATCAGGATGGCCCAAGAAACCTATGATATTATTTCAGAAGGCCGCGCTAAGAAAGGTGACGTTCTTGGTATTGCGCGTCTCGCTGGCATCATGGGCGCAAAGAAAACACCGGACTTAATTCCGCTGTGCCACCCGCTGCCCGTTACTAAAGTTGCGGTTGAGCTGACCCTGGATCCGGATCTTCCCGGCGTGCAGATCGAAGCCACCGTCAAAACTGCGGGACAAACTGGTGTCGAGATGGAGGCGCTGACGGCGGTCTCAACCGCCGCCCTGACTGTCTATGACATGACTAAAGCCGTGGATAAGGCAATGGAGATTGGCGGCATCCGAGTTCTTTTGAAAGACGGCGGTAAATCAGGTCGTTACGAGGCGTCATGATCTCCGTCGAAGACGCCCGAGCCCTATTGTTCGATCTGGTCACGCCCCTGTCTGCGGAAACGGTTCATCTTGCAGAGGCAGGTGGTCGCATCTTGGCGCAGGACGTTGCTGCAACACGTGATCAACCCCCTTTTGCAGCGTCTTCGATGGACGGATATGCGGTGAAAGCGACCGAAGTTGAATTGCATGCGATGTTCAAAGTGATCGGCGAATCCGCAGCCGGAAAGCGCTTTGAAGGCACGGTCGGGCCCGGTCAAGCAGTGCGAATATTTACGGGTGCGCCGATGCCTGACGGCGCGGATTTTGTCGTTATTCAAGAAGATGTCGAGCGCCGAGACAGCCTGATCACCATCACTCACCCTCCCGGAGAAAAGACCAATGTCCGCCCTGCTGGCATAGATTTCGCCGTCGGCACCAAAATCATGGCCCCACGCCAGCTACGGCCCGAAGATATCGCGCTGTTGGCCGCGATGAATATCGCCTCCGTCCCTGTGACCCGAAAACCTGTGGTGGCATTGATATCGACGGGCAATGAACTGGTGATGCCCGGCGAGGTGCCTGGACCCGATCAAATCATCGCGTCAAACACGTTTGGCCTGAAAGCGCTCCTTGAAAACAACGGTGCGCATGTGCGCGTGCTACCGATCGCACAAGACACGGTTGGCTCTCTGGAAACGGCTTTTGGTCTGGCGCAAGGCGCAGACCTAGTTGTGACCATCGGCGGCGCGTCGGTCGGAGAATACGATCTGGTCGCAGATGTCTCGGAAGGCCTAGGGCTGGAGCAGTCGTTCTACAAAATCCGCATGCGCCCCGGTAAGCCACTAATGGCTGGACGCCTCGGCGACGCAGCAATGGTTGGCCTGCCCGGCAATCCGGTTAGCGCAATGGTCTGTGGGTATCTGTTTTTGGTTCCGATGGTGCGGCGCATGCTGGGAATAGAACATGTACTTCAACCTCTGCAGCAGGCCCAGCTGACGGCACCACTCACTGAAAACGGTGGGCGCGAACACTATATGCGCGCGATTGTGGACAAAGATGGCATTCGGGCTTGTGACGATCAGGACAGCTCACTCCTAAGTGTTTTGGCACATGCAAACGCATTGCTGGTAAGACAGCCCAATGATCCCGCGCGCCCTGTCGGTGATAAGGTCACCTACCTGCCCATCTAGCAAATCCGTTGACACAAAACGTGAACATGCGTAGAACAAAAGAAAACGCATGAGCGATGAGGTGCGAGCGATGCTGACCAAGAAGCAATTGGATTTGCTGGAATTCATCCACAAACGCGTGCAAGCGGACGGTGTTCCGCCCAGTTTTGATGAAATGAAGGCTGCGTTGGACCTGCGTTCCAAATCCGGGATCCATCGACTGATCACGGCGCTGGAAGAACGTGGCTTTATCCGCCGCCTTGCTCACCGGGCACGCGCCATTGAAATCGTCAAGCTTCCCGAAAGCCTTGGTGGTGAGCCGACGGCGGGCTTCAAACCCCGCGTGATTGAAGGTGACCGGCCCGATGGGGCCCGCCCAGCGAACTTCGAACCCGTCACCGTTGATGCGATGGAACTGCCTGTCATGGGGCGGATCGCGGCCGGTGTCCCAATCGAAGCGATAAGCCATGTTTCGCACCGCGTGGCGGTGCCGGGCTCGATGATTTCAGGCAGCGGTGAACATTACGCGCTTGAAGTGCGGGGCGACTCGATGATCGACGCCGGAATCAACGATGGCGATGTTGTCGTGATCCGTGAAACCACGGCGGCAGATAACGGGGATATCGTCGTGGCTCTGGTTGAAGATCAGGAAGCCACGTTAAAGCGCTTTTTCCGTCGCGGTCAGGCCATTGCACTTGAGGCTGCAAACCCGGCTTATGAGACGCGTGTGTTGCCCGAGGATAAGGTGAAAGTACAGGGTCGGCTGGTTGGTTTGATCCGTAGCTACTGACGGGGTTGAGGTGACCATAGGCGGCGTCCTGAAGCCTCTGAACTGGTGAGCAAACTCCCTTTGGAAATGGCAAGACTGCCTGTGCTTCGCAGTGCCTCCGGGTCATAGATTCGACACGCACCTGTCAGAGACAGCGAAACGGACGCGATAATAATTTGATCTGGCCGGCACTCTTCAAAGGCAAGCGCAGCGCGTTTGCCTGTTAGGTGCACTAGCTCTTTGTCACCCATCAGATAACGTTGGACACCGCCTGAGGACTCAGGCCAGCGCTTCGCCGCCTTTGGCTGATCCGCGTCGTCTCCGTCATTCTCCAACCAAACCGATGCGACAAAACCGCTGCCTTTTGGTTTACTCAGCGCACGGCCTTGATCGGTCATCACGCCGACGAGCCCTCCGGTATCTGCGATCAGAACATCAGGACGGCTCCCCTGCCCCCACATCGCAATAGCGACCACCGCCGGGGCCAATCCAATCCATCGCGTGCGCCCTTGCCACAGGATCAACCAGAGGAAAGACACTGCTGTAACGGGCAGTACAAATGCGCCTGGGCTAACAACAAATCCCTGCGCACCTTCAAGTCCCGAAACCCAGGACGCAACCGCAAGGATCCAATTCAGCCCCAAACCCATCACGTGCAGTGCGATCGCCTCAAGCCCGAATGGCGCAAGAAGTGCTGCGACAACGGCACTCGGGACGACCAGAGTGCCCATCACCGGGACCGAGACGAGGTTTGCGATTAATCCATAGTGGGACACGGTGTTGAAATGAGCCGCTCCGATGGGGGCAGTTGCGATCCCCGCGATGGCCGATGAAATCAACAGGGCCAACACCGGCCGCATCCAGAGTGGACCGGGCATTGGACCATAGTCTCTCAGGGCTCCGAATCCCGCGACCAGAGCGGACGTCGCAGCAAATGACATCTGGAACCCGGGGCTCAGCAGTGTTTCAGGGCGCAGTACCAATACGATCAATGCTGCAACGGCCACCGCCCGCAGCGAGATCGCACGACGGTCCAGCATCACGGCTCCTAGCATGACGCAAACCATGACAAATGCGCGCTCGGTCGCGACGTTTCCGCCAGAGAGAAATAAATAGATAGTGGCAGCGACTAAGGCGCAGATCGCTGCCATTTTTCGTACAGGCAAACGCAGGGCCAGCATAGGCACCATCGACAATCCGATGCGGCATGCCACGAATACAAAACCAGTCAGCAAGCCCATATGCAATCCAGAGATCGCCAGAAGATGCGCCAGATTTGAGGCACGCAAGGACTCAAGCGAGGCCTTGCTCATACCGCTGCGATCCCCTGTGGTGACGGCGGCAGCAAATCCGCCGATCTCGCCAGGTAAAATTGCACGAACTCTGTCCGAGATCGCCATACGCCACGCCGTAATACGAACGCCGCTTTGTCCATCGCGAGCCGGGGCCGAAGACAAAACTGGAACACGGGTATATCCAACTGCGCCAAGCCTTTGGAACCAAGCGTGGCGGCGAAAATCAAATCCACCCGGTTCGACCGGACCTTGCGGCGGAGAAAGGTGCGCGGTGGTCATGATCCGCTGACCCGGGGACAACGCAACAGTATCGCCATGTATCGAAAGTCGGATGCGCCCGGGCCTTTGATCAGCGGGAATATCGACAATCCGCACCTGATCCAGCATAACCCGCAGCGCATCCGACGCAGAGCGGTCCAGCGCTATGACCCTCCCCTCGACCGGGCCATAATAGCGCCATTGCAAGACTGGCTCTGCAACCATATGGGCCCGCGTTCCGGCCAGCAGGAAACCCAACGCAATCAGCGTCATCCCGATGGGCAACGGACGCCAGGCCTCTCTCAGCCAAAGACTAAAACCAATCGCCAACAACACAAACGCAACAACCACTGCGTACACGCCTGCGCCGGGTTCAAACCTCAGGCTAAAGTACCAGCCGATCCCGACCGCAAGACAGACCGGAGACCACGGGAACAGATATCCCCGCTGGATCAGCAATGCGGTCTCGACCCGTGTCAGAACACGCATGGTTGCCCCCGTCCTTCGGGCTGGGTAGATAGTCGCCAAACTATGCCCGCTAAGGTTACCAAAAGGTTAATCCACACAATGTCCGATCAGGTCGTCACTCGCTTTGCCCCTTCTCCCACCGGATTTCTGCATATCGGTGGCGCGCGCACCGCTCTGTTCAACTGGCTCTATGCGCGGGGCCGCGGGGGCAAGTTCCTGTTACGGATCGAAGATACAGATCGGGAACGTTCGACTCCGGAAGCCACGGCTGCGATCCTACAGGGTATGAAGTGGCTAGGGCTGGATCACGACGGGGACACTATCAGCCAATTCGAAGGTGCCGCCCGTCATGCCGAGGTAGCGCGTCAGTTGCTTGCCGAGGGCAAGGCCTACAAGTGCTATTCGACCCAAGAGGAAATCGCTGCGTTCCGCGAACAGGCGCGCGCCGAAGGTAAGTCGACGCTGTTTCGCAGCCCATGGAGGGATGCCGACCCAGCCACGCACCCAGATGCCCCCTATGCGATCCGCATCAAAGCGCCGCAGGAGGGTTCCACCGTGATCCGCGATCAGGTGCAGGGCGACGTGACCATTCGCAACGATCAGCTTGATGATATGATCCTGCTGCGCTCGGATGGTACGCCGGTCTACATGCTGGCGGTTGTGGTCGATGATCACGATATGGGCGTGACTCATGTGATCCGGGGAGACGACCACCTCAACAACGCTGCCCGTCAGATGATGATCTATGAGGCGATGGGGTGGGACATCCCGGTCTGGGCGCATATCCCACTAATACACGGCCCGGATGGAAAAAAACTTAGCAAACGCCACGGCGCATTGGGTGCGCAGGAATATCAAGCCATGGGCTATCCTGCCGCGGGGATGCGCAATTATTTGGCGCGCCTTGGTTGGAGCCATGGAGACGATGAATTCTTTACTGATGCTCAAGCCAAAGAGTGGTTTGATCTGGAAGGGATCGGCAAAAGTCCCGCACGGTTTGATTTGAAGAAACTGGAAAACCTATGCGGACAACATATTGCCATAGGAGAGGATGCTGCGTTGCAGCGGGAAATCCAGGATTATCTGTCTGCAGCGAACAAATCACAGCTGACCGAAACACAATCGAGTGATCTAGCGCGTGCGATGTATTGCCTCAAGGATCGAGCGCGCACTTTCCCGGAACTCCTTGATAAAGCCCATTTTGTTCTGACATCCAGACCTATCCAGCCGGACGAGAAGGCGGCTAAGGCCCTGACGTCAGTATCCGACGGTATACTGAATGAATTGACGCCGCAGCTGCAAAATGCTAGCTGGTCTCGGAACGAACTGGAGGAGACCCTGAATTCGTTCGCAGAGGCGAACGGGGTTAAGTTCGGCAAATTGGCCGGCCCGCTGCGGGCCGCGCTGGCAGGCCGGGCAGTTACACCTTCGGTATTTGACATGATGCTTGTGCTTGGGCGGAATGAAACCCTGGCGCGGCTTGATGATGCAGCGAACCCTGACTGATTTCACATTCGGGTAATGCTGCTCCACTAAGAACGAACTGCGCTACACCACGCAGTCGTTGCCTGCTTTGACGGACAGCGATCCGGCAACTGTACGAATGAGGAAGGGATAAACATGACCGAGAGCCAACAAACAGCCAAACTGACTGTCCACGGCGAAAGCTACGATCTGCCGGTATTTTCTCCGACTGCGGGGCCCGACGTGATCGACATTCGTAAGCTCTATGGTCAAGCTGGTGTATTCACTTATGATCCGGGTTTCACGTCGACGGCGAGCTGCGACAGCACCATCACTTTTATTGACGGCGACAAGGGCGAACTCCTGCACCGCGGTTATCCGATTGAGCAGATCGCATCGAAATCTCACTTCCTCGAACTCAGCTATCTGCTGCTTTATGGCGAACTGCCATCGGCAAAAGATCTGGAGAAATTCGAGACTACCATCACGCGCCACACGATGTTGCACGAGCAAATGCAGTATTTCTACCGCGGTTTCCGTCGCGATGCGCATCCGATGGCCATCATGGTCGGAGTGGTCGGCGCCATGTCTGCCTTCTATCACGATTCGACCGACATTTCGGATCCGCGTCAACGCGAGATCGCGTCTCATCGCCTGATTGCAAAGATGCCGACGATCGCGGCTTGGGCTTATAAGTACCATATTGGGCAGCCCTTCGTGTATCCGCGCAACGATCTGGACTATGCGTCGAACTTCCTGCAAATGTGTTTCGCGGTTCCTGCAGAAGATTATGAGGTGAACCCGATTCTGGCCCGCGCCATGGATCGTATCTTCATGCTGCAGGCGGACCACGAACAGAACGCGTCGACATCGACGGTACGTCTGGCGTCTTCGTCTGGTGCGAACCCGTTCGCCTGTATCGCGGCGGGCATCGCTTGCCTCTGGGGTCCGGCCCATGGCGGCGCAAACCAGGCCTGCCTTGAAATGCTGGAAGAGATCGGCAGCGTAGACCGCATCCCCGAGTTCATTGAACGCGCCAAGGACAAAGACGATCCGTTCCGCCTGATGGGCTTTGGCCACCGCGTTTACAAAAACTTCGATCCGCGCGCGACTGTGATGAAACAGTCTGCAGATGAGGTTCTTGATCTGTTGGGTATCGAAGATAACCCTAAACTTCAGGTCGCCAAGGCGCTTGAAAAGCAGGCCCTGGAAGATCCATATTTCATCGAAAAGAAACTGTTCCCAAATGTCGACTTCTATTCGGGCATTGTGATGGAAGCTATGGGTTTCCCAACCTCGATGTTTACTCCGATCTTTGCATTGTCGCGTACGGTTGGCTGGGTCAGCCAGTGGAAGGAAATGATTGCCGATCCACAAAACAAGATCGGTCGTCCGCGTCAGTTGTATCTGGGCGCGACAAGTCGCGACTACGTAGATATCGAAAACCGCTGATCGGTGACAGAAGTTGAAATGAAGGCCCCGGCTAGCCGGGGTCTTTTTTGTTCCTACCGTTACCCAAAAGAAACCGTTTTGAGACAATCTTGGACTAGCGCCTTGTTCGTTCTTTTCGCGGCACGCCACTCAACCTAGTGTTGCTGCGTCCAGCAATAAGATTCCGGTTATCATGCGTTCCGCCCTTGTGTTCCTTATGCTGCTGTTTGCACAGACCGCCGCCGCACAAAGCCTGCTTGAAAGAGCTTTTGAACAGCAGCAGCAGGAAAATGCTGCTGGCTCGCTTGCGATTTTGGGGCTGGCTGGCATCCCGGACGATTCTGCCAGTGCAATTTCGTTGCAATCGAACACGGATACTCGCGACTACGATTTCAAATCCGCACAGCTGGGTGGCGGATTTCGCCTTGCCGAAGGCGTACCGATCTATCTCGAGGGCTACATCGGATACGCGCGCTATGATCCCGTTCTGACCTTCAGCGGCACCGGAGAAACTAATCGTTTACCTCTTAAATGGACCAGCCTCGCCCTCACTGGTGGAGTCGGCTATCAGTTTGACATTGGGGAGTTTTGGAAACTGACTCCGATGGCCCATATTTCGGTCGGGCGCACGCAATCCGATGCATCGATAGGGGCGCAAGCCATCGCCAACCGCCTTGGCCTTGACCGGGATTACCTTGATAGCGGTGGTATCTGGGCTGGTGGCGCGGGTGGCTCGATGACAGTTGCGTACGAGAAATCGCTATCTAATGATCGCGAGTTCGAAGCAAGCCTGCGCTATACGCATATCGAATATTGGCCTATCGGCGACAACGAAGACCTTTTGGTTGAATCGACCGCCGCGAATGCCGTCCTTTGGTCACGATATCGATTTCCAACGGGTAAAAGTATGTTCGGGCGCCCAGTTCGATGGGTTGGTGATCTGTCGGTATCCTATCTGATCGGGGATCAGGCACTGGTGCTGGGCACGGATTGGCTGGCGCGCGTCGGTGGCGGGATTGAGGTTGATCTATCCGATACCTGGGTGCCCTGGGTATCAACGACACGTTTCATGGTCCGCTATTATGGAAGCGATACGGTAAACGGTTTCTCGGCCGGAATCGGTATCAGCTTCTGACTCATGAATTCAGAATAAACTTAACTGATCACCAGACTGGGGCGGTGGCGCGAAATCCGCACAATTCAGCGGCGGTAGGTCTACGGCGAGTCCCAGCCGTTTCACGGCGGCGCTGAACCGTTGCGCAATCATTTCGGCATAAGTCCCCTCGCCCCGCATTCGATGACCCCAACGCGGATCATACTCTTTTCCTCCATGCATCTCCCTTAGCCGCGCCATGACCTTCTCGGCCCTGCCTGGCTGATGCTCGGTCAGCCATTCCCGCCACAGCTCGGACACTTCGCGCGGCAGCCGCAACATGATCCAGCTTGCGGCATCCGCGCCCGCCTGCTTGCCGGCCTCCAACAGCTCCTCAAGTTCATGGTCGGTTAAGCCCGGTACGACAGGAGAGGTCATAACGCGCACCGGTATCCCTGCTTCGGTCAGGACGCGAATCGTGCGCAACCTGCGCAGTGGAGAAGGTGCACGTGGCTCCATCTGACGGGAAAGATTGGCGTCCAGAGTGGTCAGCGAAATCCCGACCCGCACAAGACCGTTGCGGGCCATGGGCGCCAGAATATCGAGATCACGTTCGATCAATGTGCCTTTTGTCACGATGCCGATTGGATGCTGAAAATCACTCAACACCTGAAGACAGCCTCTTGTTATCTCGCGGCTTTTCTCAATCGGTTGATATGGATCGGTGTTAGTGCCCAACGCAATCGTAGCCACCTTATAGCGTCGCGCAGAAAGCTCCCGTCGCAATATCTCTGCGGCATTGGGGCGTGCGATCAGACGTGTTTCAAAATCCAACCCTGGCGACAGGCCTAGATATGCATGGGTTGGCCGGGCAAAACAATAAACGCAACCATGCTCGCAACCCCGATATGGATTGATCGAACGATCAAAAGGTAAATCCGGTGATTTGTTGTAGGTGATCAGACTGCGGGCCACTTCGTCCTGAACCTCGGTCCGCAGCGGAGGTAGATCTTCGGACAAATCCCACCCATCCTCGGTCAGTTCGGTCAAATACTTCTCGAATCGACCTGCTGAATTTGATGCCGCTCCCCGGCCCGGATGGTTCATTCTTACGGCCATTTGTTCACCATATGTTCCGATTGTCAGTACTAATTTAAGCTGGGCCCAATGGCAAGGATTACACCTGCTTCATATCCGACCACCTTGAGGCGTTTTCGAAATCGGTCAGCGCGAAGGAAATCAGAACAAATGAAACAAATGCAGGATGATCTTGCAGAATTCGAGGTCGCCCGACGCCAAAATTCGGCCTATAGGTCGGTCTCGGAACGACCTAGGTCGCAATCGTCACAGTAGTCCTGCGACGAAATGGCCAAAACGGAAAAAATGCCACCACGGGCCGCGAGCCCGCACAGCTCAGGGAAATACCCATGTCTGATGAAGAAGACATCGTCCTGTCCGAACTGAATGACGACGAACTCGTCGAACAGATGTTCGATGACCTTTATGACGGCCTGAAGGAAGAAATCGAAGAAGGTGTGAACATCCTGCTCGAGCGCGGATGGCAACCCTACGACATCCTGACCAAAGCGCTGGTTGGTGGCATGACAATTGTCGGCCACGACTTCCGCGACGGCATCCTGTTCGTTCCCGAAGTTCTGTTGGCCGCCAACGCCATGAAAGGCGGCATGGCAATCCTGAAGCCATTGCTGGCTGAAACCGGTGCTCCGCGCGTTGGCAAGATGGTGATCGGAACCGTCAAGGGCGACATCCATGACATCGGCAAGAACCTTGTTGCGATGATGATGGAAGGCGCTGGATTCGAGGTGGTTGATATCGGCATCAACAACCCGGTCGAAAACTACCTGGAAGCGTTGGAGAACGAGCAGCCCGATATTCTGGGCATGTCCGCCCTACTGACCACGACTATGCCTTACATGAAGGTGGTAATCGACACGCTGGTAGAACAGGGCCTGCGTGATGAATACACTGTTCTGGTTGGCGGCGCACCACTGAACGAAGAGTTTGGCAAGGCGATTGGTGCCGACGGCTACTGCCGTGACGCAGCCGTGGCGGTGGAAATGGCCAAGGACTTCATGTCGCGCAAGCACAACCAACTGGCCGGCTAAGGCACGCGACCATACCGTGAGACAGGCCGCCCTTTCTGGGGCGGCCTTTTTTGTCCAAAGCCTGACATATATAGTTGCCAACCAGAGAGATCACATGACCGACGCGCCGATACCAGATGATGACAGCCTGACCCGTCAGGGTTACGCCACTCCGCGCGCAGCCGAGTCGATTCTGCTGATCGCATGTGGGGCGCTTGCCCGTGAAATTCTGGATCTCAAGGAACGGAATGGCTGGGATCATATGGCTCTGACCTGCCTACCCGCAATTCTGCATGTACACCCCGAGAAAATCACGCAAGCGGTCGAAGATGCGATCGCCAAACACCGAGATTCATACGACCGAATCTATGTTGTATATGCCGATTGCGGAACCGGAGGCCTGCTGCAGACTGCATGTGAACGTCTGGGCGTCGAGATGATTCAAGGGCCCCACTGCTATTCCTTTTTCGAAGGGAATCTGGCATTTGCCGCACATGGCGACGATGAAACCACTGCGTTTTACCTAACCGATTTCCTCGCCCGGCAGTTTGACGCATTTGTATGGAAACCTCTTGGACTGGACAGACACCCGGAACTGCGCGAGATGTATTTCGGAAATTACACCAAACTCGTTTATCAGGCACAGACCGACAACCCGGATCTCACACGTCGCGCACAAAAATGTGCCGAACGGATGGGACTGGAATTCGAGCGTCGGCAGACCGGATACGGTGACTTGGAAACAACGCTTTCGGATTGGGCAACACGCAACGCTACATAAAGATCAAGCGCTGGCCAACGCCACCTCGCGAATGCGTTCGATCATGGCACGTAGCCCGTTCGAACGTTGCGCAGACAAGTGCTCCTGCAGCCCCAGCCTGGCAAGTTCTCCTCCGGCGTCGACCTTTGGCACATCGGCTACCGGCAAGCCGTTGTAAAGCGTGCGTAATACCGCAATCAAGCCCCGCACGATCAGCGCATCGCTGTCCCCGTCAAATTTGAATTGTCCATTCTCGATGCTGGGATGCAGCCAGACTTGGCTGGCACAGCCATTCACTTTGGTCGCGGGAACCTTGAACGCATCATCCAGCGGTTCCATCGCCTTACCCTGCTCGATGACATGACGATAGCGGTCTTCCCAGTCTTCCAGAAACTCGAAATCTTCGACTATCTCTTCAAAGGCTGGCGTTGCCATGGCTGGTCTGTCCTTGCGTTACGCGATCACATTTGTGAACTAGGCTCAGCTTCCCCTTCTGTCCAGCCCCAGTGTGGCTTTTCAAGATGCTGAATTTGCGGTAACCCAGTGCGGGTAAAGTTGCGCAAAGTGTTGGGTCCATGCACAAATCTCTGACTGTTCTTCTGCTCTCCGCCACGGTTCTTTCCGCCTGTAACAGTTGGAGCAACTCTCGGGCGAACCCATCGAACTGGTTTGGCAGCAGCACACCTGCCCCATCAGAGGTTTCAGCCAGCGACGCAGATGCATTGGTTCCACGTCAAAACAACGGTAAAGGCCTGTTGGCGCGGCCTGAAATTGAAGACAATAGCGTTCCAATAGCGGTCATCAACGAATTGCGTGTCGACCCCACACCTTCTGGCGCTATCATATATGCAGCTGGCACCGCCATTCGGCAGGGCGCATATAATGCGCAGCTTGCCCGAGTAAGGTCCGAAGAACTTACCAAGAATGGCATTTTGGAATATACATTCCGCGTGGATTATCCCGACTATGCAACCGTTCAGGGAAACGAACGCTCTAGAATGGTTTCTGAAGCTGTCAATGTCAGCGCTCAAGAACTGGAAGGCATCCGCATGGTCCGTGTCAAAGGCCAGCAGAACGCGCTAGAATCACGTCGCCGTTAAAGCGCAACCACATCCACAGCTTGCCCCTTGGCTGCCAGCGCAATCTTGCCCTCGCAAAGCTTAAGTGCATCCTCGCCAAATACCTCGAAACGCCAGCCGGACATGGCTGGAACATCGCGCTCACCAGCGGCGATCTGGTCCAGATCAGCGCTGGACGCAATCAGTTTTGCGGCGACGCCTGCGCTTTCGGTCTTTGATTTCAGCAAAACGCGCAGAAGATCGGCGAGGGCCGGATTCACTTTCAGCTTGTCACGGCTATTGTCTACCTTTGGCAACTGATCTTGCGGGCAGTTCACACCTCTTTTTACTGCCGCCAGGATACCGTCAGCGATCGCCCCTTTGCGGGCCTCTCGCAACAGCAAACGTGATCCACCAAGATCAGAGGGCGTTTTAGGCTTAGTCGACGCCATTTCGATTAGTGCATCGTCCTTGAAAACACGGCTACGAGGCACATTGTTCTCTTGCGCATGGGCCTCGCGGAACTGAGCCAGCTCTTTCACTACAGCCAGAAATTTAGCGGAATTTGTGCGTGTTTTGACCCTGCGCCACGCTTCTTCAGGACGAATGTCATATGTCTCGGGCCGTGTTAGAATACGAAGCTCTTCAACGACCCAGTGATCCCGCTTGCTCTTTTTCAACTCAGTAGACAGATGTTCATAGATTTTCCGAAGATGGGTTACGTCTGCCAGCGCATAGTTTTTTTGCGCGTCCGTCAATGGACGCCGCGACCAGTCGGTGAAACGCGATGTCTTATCAACGCCTTCTCTACATATTTTCCGGACAAGTGTCTCATAACCGACTTGCTCACCAAAGCCACAAACCATCGCGGCAACCTGAGTGTCGAACAGCGGTGTCGGAAAGACGCCAGCGTCGACCCAGAAAATTTCCAGATCCTGCCGAGCCGCGTGGAATACTTTGACAACGCTTTCGTTCCGGAACAGGTCATACAAAGGCTCAAGCGACAAATCCTCAGCCAAGGGATCGACTAGAACAGCACTGCCCTCATCCTCGGACGGCACCGCGAGCTGAACCAGGCAGAGCTTTGAATAATAAGTCCGTTCGCGCAGAAATTCGGTATCAACAGTGACATAAGGATATTGTGCAGCAGCCGTGCAGAAGGCGGCCAGCTCTTGCGTCGTAGTCAGGGTTTTCATGCGCGGTGCTGTTCTTGCTTTTGTTTCTTGTGACTGCCCGTGTCGTGCTTGTCCCGAGCGATATGCGACCATAAGACGATTACCCTACGCGTGTAAATCGCCGCGCAGATTCAAGGCAACAGAACTGGGTCTTTGTTGCCCATACAATACCGGCGCAGGACCTCAGGATAGAGTTTGTGTTCCTGTACCAACACGCGAGTGGCAAGTTCCTCTGGCGTATCCTCTGCCCTTACCTCCACGCGCGCCTGTCCCAGAACCGGGCCGTCATCCAGCGTGGCTGTTACTTCGTGAACGGTGCAACCATGTTCGGAATCACCCGCCTCGATGGCGCGGGCATGCGTGTTCAGACCTTTGTACTTCGGCAACAGCGAAGGGTGGATGTTCAGCATTCGTCCTTGGAAGCGAGAAACAAAACCGCCGGTTAGAACGCGCATGAAACCGGCCAAACACACAATATCTGGCTGCGAAGCCAGCAGCGGCTTGAGCAATTCCGCTTCGAACGCGGCGCGATCTTTACCGAAAGGTCGGTGATCGACGGAGGCAGTCTTTATTCCACGCTCTGCGGCCTTTGTCAGCCCTCCGGCTTCAGGGTCGTTCGACAGCACCAAGCAAGGCCGGCCAGCATGGTCCCCGATCATGCTATCGACCAGCGACAGCATGTTTGATCCACCACCAGAAATCAGGATCGCGACGCGCTTGTGACTCACAGCAGCTTGCCTGAGTACGCGGCGCCGGGTGTTTCGGTGACAGATCCGATCCGGGCAACGGTTTCACCAGTTTCGGACAGCAGTGCTTCCAGTTTGTCTGCATCCTCAGCCGCGCAGACCACGATCATGCCGATACCGCAATTGAAGGTTTTCAACATCTCGGATTCGGCGATGCCGCCAGTTTCGGCCATCCATTTGAACACAGGCGGCAAGTCCCAAGCGCTCAGATCGATTTCGGCCCCCAGCCCGTCGGGCAATACGCGCGGCAGGTTTTCGGTGAGGCCGCCGCCAGTAATATGAGCAAGCGCATGGATGCCCCCTGCCCGGATCGCCTGCAGCGCCGGTTTCACATACAGCCGCGTGGGGGTCAGCAGAACCTCACCCAATGTTCCGCCACCGAAAGGCGACTCTGCATCCCAGCCCAGCCCCGACATCTCGACCAGTTTGCGCACCAGAGAATAGCCGTTGGAATGCACACCGTTCGAGGCCAGCCCAAGCAGCACATCCCCGTCTTGCACACCCTCGGGCAGGGTCGCGCCGCGCTCCATTGCACCGACCGAGAACCCGGCCAGATCGAAATCGCCATCGGGATACATACCCGGCATCTCGGCGGTTTCGCCTCCGATCAGGGCGCAGCCAGATTGGACACACCCCTCGGCGATGCCTTCGATAATCCGTGCTGCGGTATCGGTGTCCAGCTTACCGGTGGCAAAATAATCCAGGAAAAACAGCGGCTCAGCACCCTGGCAGATCAGATCATTGACGCACATCGCCACCAGATCAATGCCAACGCCATCAACAACGCCAGTATCAATCGCGATCCGCAGCTTGGTGCCCACACCGTCGGTTGCACCCACCAAAATCGGGTCTTCATACCCGGCAGACTTAAGATCGAACAGAGCGCCAAAGCCACCCAACCCACTCATCACGCCCGAGCGGTTGGTGCGCTTGGCCGCAGGCTTGATCCGATCGACTAGAGCATTGCCCGCATCGATATCCACACCTGCATCGGCGTAGGTGATTCCGTTCTTGCCCGCTGTCATGGCCAATCCCTCATGAGTGCTTTGCGCGCGGGTTATTCGATTGTGGGCGATGTTGCAACGGTCAGGCTTGACGCGGGCTGCCATCGTGATACGCAAGGCGCATCGGCGGGCCTGTAGCTCAATTGGTTAGAGCAGAGCGCTCATAACGCTTTGGTTGGGGGTTCGAGTCCCTCCGGGCCTACCACATCACCGCCCTATCACGATATCTGCGCATAAACCGCCCAATTTTTCGCTGCTGCCCAGCCGAAGGATGCCGCCGTGTACACGTGCGATGTCGGCGACGATGGCAAGGCCCAACCCAACACCGCTGCCCTGATTCTGGTTCCGAGCCGGGTCCAGGCGCGTGAAAGGTTTGACCGCCTCAGTACGCTGTTCAATTGGTATACCGGGGCCGTCATCCTCGACTCGGACACGGATCGATTTCGGTGTCATCGACAGACTAACCTCAGCCCTTGAACCATAGCGGATAGCGTTTCCAATCAAATTTTCCACCGCGCGGCGCATTGCCGACGGGCGCAACATAACAGTCCCCTGCCCCTCGACCGATACCAGTTCAACCTGCTGACCTGCGCGTTGCGCGTCATCGACAATCTGACTCAGCCAAATCTCGGGCTCGACCGCCTCAGGTGTGCTTTCTGCAGTCCCTCTTGAGAAGTCCAGAAATGCATCCAGAAGCGATTGCATTTCATCAACATCCTGCAACAGCGGGGCTGCCTCATCTTCGGGCAACAATGACAACCCCAGCTTCAGACGCGTAAGAGGCGTGCGCAGATCGTGGCTGACGCCAGACAACATCAAAGTGCGCTGCTCAATCTGCCTTTCGATTCGGGAGCGCATATCAACAAAAGCGTTGCCCGCCGCACGCACTTCGATTGCCCCGCCAGGAGAGTAAGGCACCACGCGACCCCGGCCGAACGCCTGCGCCGCATCTGCGAGCCGAGTAAT
The DNA here is from genome assembly GCF_056535285.1 of Ruegeria sp. O11. Classification (NCBI taxonomy): domain Bacteria; kingdom Pseudomonadati; phylum Pseudomonadota; class Alphaproteobacteria; order Rhodobacterales; family Roseobacteraceae; genus Ruegeria; species Ruegeria sp. O11. The sequence continues at coordinate 790,036 of NZ_JBQERS010000001.1, forward strand.
CGGCCGCAGTTGGTTGCGCATGTATAAAAATGAGATCGTGGTGATCAACGCCGCAAAGAACACCATCGTTACGATAAGCTGGTGCGGTGCCGTGGGTGACAGGCGCCGTCGATCAAATTTCAATTCCAAAGTGCCAAGATGCGTGCTCAGATAAAGCCGCACCTCCTGTCCATTCGGCAGTGCGACGTCTTGCATTTGAGGCACCAACACCCGCATTTCAGCATCGACTTGTGGTGCGATGAAATCATACCAACGACGCTTTCCAACCACCGGTTCTTGGTACGGCGGCAGAAAACGAGCCGTCATATTCAATGCCGACAGATCAGGCCGTGCGGCAGCCAGCGCCTGCTGCTGCGTCTCTGCACCCTCCATCACGTTCAATATAAGCGTGACCTCACGGGCTGCCGTTCGCGTCATCTGTGCGGTCACTTCCTCGAGATGCTTTTGCAAAAAAGCGATTGCCACAACCAAGAGTACAACGATGACCGGTAGCACCAGGATAAGTGCAGCCCGCGCGTAAAGGCTGCGCGGCATATAGGGTTTGAGCCATTGGGTCGACATGCGCTAAACCTAGCGGGCTGCCTGGACAAGAGGAAGAGGTCAGAATGCAAGCCCCCGATGATTTCAACCCAGTGCCTGGACAAGCTGTGGAACTTGCTCAAGGCCTAAGACGGGTGCTTGCCCCAAATCCCTCACCGATGACATATCGCGGTACGAACACTTACCTTCTGGGTGAAACAGACATCGCCGTCATCGATCCGGGACCGCTGAGCGACGCACATTTGTCGGCGATTCTCGATGCATTACAGCCCAATCAGCGGATCAGCCATATCTTCGTCACTCACACCCATCTTGATCACTCACCCCTAGCTGCCCCTCTTGCGGCCCATACAGGCGCACCGGTTCTCGCTTTCGGAGGACCCCAAGCAGGCCGCAGTGAGGTTATGACGGAATTGGCGCAGACTGGGTTTGCGGGCGGCGGTGAGGGAATCGATATGGATTTTCGCCCTGATATTGAGCTGGAAGACTGTGCATGTATTTCTGCGGACGACTGGACGCTTGAAATCATCCACACACCCGGCCATCTCGGCAACCATATTGCGCTCGCCTGGGGCGATGTTTGCTTTACAGCGGATCATGTCATGGGATGGGCCAGTTCGCTGGTCTCACCGCCCGACGGGGATCTGACCGACTTCATGGCCGCCTGCCATCGCCTTCGCGCGAGAGAATGGTCAGTCTTTCATCCCGGCCACGGCGCTCCTGTAACTGAACCAAACAATCGCCTGGAGTGGCTGATTCATCACCGTCTTTCGCGCGAATCTCAGATTCTTGACGAACTGATCAAAGGCCCGGCTACTGCACGACAGCTTGCACAGCGTATTTATGTAGACACGCCTGGTGCATTGCTGCCCGCGGCGGAAAGAAATGTGTTCGCGCATCTGGTCGATCTGACCGGAAAGGCCCAGGTCGCTCCCGTTGAGACGCTTTCAGAACAGTCCGAATTTAGGATGCTCAGTTAGCAGCAAACTTTTTTCATCGGCAATGCGCTTCTCCTCTGGACGGAGAAAATCCGTGTTGTTATACGCCCCTCAGTTCCGGCGTAGCTCAGCGGTAGAGCAGTTGACTGTTAATCAATTGGTCGTAGGTTCGATCCCTACCGCCGGAGCCAATATCCATATGCATTCTCATTGCGCTGACAGATCGTACTAACCTTCCAGAGGTCTATTTTGGTGCAGTTCTGAAACGGCTGAGACGTCTTGTTTTCTGATTGCCTTGTCGCGGTCCATATTGGTGATTAGGACTTAACCCAATAAACGATATTGGCGGATTGTTTAGCTGCAATCGCGTGTACAGGAACAAGAACAAATATGCGCCACGAGTACGAAATAGGGATGCTGTGGGTCGAAGGCCCCCTCAGCTATGTAGAAGTTCTTTGCGCTCAATCTTTCTTAGATGCAGGTCATCATGTAAAACTCTACCATTATGGACACGTGCAAAATGTGCCGGAAGGTGTAGAGCTTGTTCACGGCGATACCGTACTCGGCAGTGATCGCTTTATCAAACACGGTAGAACAGGTAGCTTCGCGTTGTTCTCTGATGTATTCAGGTATCATCTTCTTCAACAAAATGACCGGATGATCTGGGCGGATCTTGATGCTTATTGTGTCAAGACTTTCAAGTCGGAGACTGGTCATTTCTACGCCTGGGAATCCGACTATCAAATTGCTGGTGGTGTTTTAGGCCTACCTTCAGACAGCGAAGCGCTTGGGCAACTTCTTGAGATGACTGAAGATGAATATGGAATTCCTGAATGGTATCCTGATGAAGAGAAGAAGCGCCTTGAAAACCTAAGAGAGGCTGGAACTCCGGTGCATGTTGGTGATTTACGTTGGGGCGTCTGGGGTCCGCATGCAGTGACTCACTATCTGCAAAAAACCGGAGAATCGAAATACGCTTTTCCAGAAAATTGGCTTTATCCAATAAGTTTTAAAAACCGCCGCTTTTTAATGCGGTCAAAATGGGCCCGAAAAGTGCGCCGTGCTGTAACTGAAGATACTTATTCAGTTCATTTCTATGGGCGTAGAGTCCGGCAGTTTTTGGCCACTATAGGAGGCGTTCCTGAACCGGGCAGTTACATGGAACAGTTGTTGACTAAGCACAACATTAACACCGCTGCGGCACCTATTTTTACGCGGCAAGAGCGTGAGGCGCAAAAGGCAACTCAGGAAGCAACTCCATCTGTAGAATAAACCTGCAGGTAGCCTTTCCAAGCGACAATGCTTACGTCGATGCTAAGAGAAAACTCACAAGCAAAAACACAGCGTTTTCTTGGCCTTTACTAATTATCTTCAAAAAATAATCTTATCCTCTGGACGATGCCAAAGCTGATTGTTATACGGCGCGGACCGTTCCGGCGTAGCTCAGCGGTAGAGCAGTTGACTGTTAATCAATTGGTCGTAGGTTCGATCCCTACCGCCGGAGCCATTCTTCCCCCGTTTGGCAATCACCCCATCAGCACGTCGCTAAAATCCGCACGCAAGTTCCGTTTCAGGACTTTGCCGGTTGCGTTCAATGGCAGAGCGTCGACGAATACAACTTTGTCTGGGACCTGCCATTTGGCGATCTTACCGTCGAAGAATGAAAGTAAATCCTGCTCGGTCGGCTCTTGGCCTTCCGCCTTCACAGCAACCAAAAGCGGGCGTTCATCCCACTTCGGATGTGGCACACCCACAACCGCCGCTGTCGCCAGTTGAGGGTGCGCGACAGCGATATTTTCCAGCTCAACAGAACTGATCCATTCGCCACCTGACTTGATAATATCCTTCGATCGGTCGCGGATGGTCATAAATCCATCCGGGTCCAATGTTGCCACGTCGCCGGTTGCGAACCAGCCATCCTGCAACAAGGCCTCATCTTGCATGTGGAAATAGCTGTCTAGCACCCAATGGCCGCGCACCATCAGATCACCCTGCGTTTCACCGTCATGGGGAAGGTCGCTGCCATCGTCATCTACGATTTTCAGCTCAACCCCAAAGGGCGGGCGGCCTTGGCTCTCGCGTAGTTTGTGTTGTGCTTCAATGGGCATTTCCAGATGCTTGGCCATAGGATAGTTCGTAGTGCCCAGCGGGCTCATTTCACTCATACCCCAAGCATGGACGGTATCGACGCCATAGGTCTCGCGAAAGGTTTCGATCATCGAAGGCGGGCACGCTGCACCCCCGATCACGGTACGATTCAGGCTCTCCAGTTTGGTTCCACATGTCGCCGCGTGCGCCAGAAGGCCCTGCCAGATGGTTGGCACACCCATCGCCAATGTCACGCCATAAGTGTCAATCAGATTAACCAATGCTTCCCCATGCAAACCCGGCCCCGGCAATACCATGCGTGAGCCGGACATGGCGCTGGCATAGGGTGAACCCCAAGCATTGACGTGGAACATTGGCACCACCGGCAAAACCACATCCATCGCGGAATAGCCGATCACATCACGTGTGTTTGACGCGAAGCTGTGCAGCAAGGTCGAACGATGCGAATACAGAACACCTTTGGGGTTTCCTGTTGTGCCCGATGTGTAACAAAGGCTAGAAGCGGTATTCTCATCAAAACTGGGCCACGCGTAATCCGCATCGCCGGTTTCAATCAACTCGTCATAGAAGATCAGACCAGGGACCTGAGACAACGCGGCCTCATCTCGTGCCCCCATCAGCACGAAATGCTGCACCTCGGTCAGATGCTCCTGAAGCGCGGCGACCAACGGCAGGAAAGTTGCATCAAAGAACAGAACCCGATCCTGCGCGTGGTTGATGATATACGTCAGTTGTTCAGGGAAAAGACGCGGATTGATCGTGTGACAAACGAAGCCCGCGCCGGATACGGCATAGTAGATCTCAAGATGGCGGCGGTTATTCCAGGCCAGTGTGCCCACTCGATCCTGCGGCTGTAGCCCAAGCTTCATAAGCGCCGAAGCCATACGGCGGGCGTTCTGCGCGATCCCCGCCCAGTTGGTCTGGGTCACGGTTCCGTCCGTCTCGACTGAGATTATCTCGGTCTGTCCGTGATAGCGTTCGGCGTGATCAATCAGCGACGAAATCAGCAAAGGCTGCGTCATCATCTGTCCCAGCATGGACAATCCTCCCATCGTCAGCGCTTGGCCGCGCCCTTCTACATTGGCAGAAACCCTGCCAAGATTTTAATTGTCTGACAATAAGAGAGTTTGGCTGAGTGCCGTGTCAACCTCGATGGCGTAGCGCGTACTCGACCAGACCGGCTGTCGAACCATCCTTGCCTTCGGTGCCAACTTCGCCATCGACAATGGGGCCCAGAGACGTCGCCAGTTCTTTGCCCAACTCAACGCCCCATTGATCGAATGAATTAATGCCGAGCAACACGCCTTCGACAAAAACCCGATGCTCGTACAGCGCAATGATCTGGCCCAGCACATATGGCGTAAGCTGCGGATATATCAGGGTTGTTGATGGGCGATCCCCCGAGAACACACGGTGGCGTGCCTGACGCTCCAGCTCTTCGCCGGTCAAACCTTTATCCACCATCCGCGCGCGGGCTTCATCCAATGATCGGCCTTGCATCAGAGCCTCGGACTGAGCCAGGCAATTGGCCAGAAGCAGACGATGATGATGGGCCAATTCAGGCTCATGCCCATTGGCTGCCACCATGAACTCGCACGGGATCACGTCAGTGCCCTGGTGAATCAGTTGATAGAATGCGTGCTGTCCATTGGTGCCAGGCTCGCCCCAAACCACCGGACCTGATGGCACGGCCAACGCACTGCCGTCCATTGCTACAGATTTGCCGTTCGATTCCATTTCAAGCTGCTGGAAATACGCAGGAAGCCGCAGAAGGCGCTGATCATAAGGCAAAACCGCACGGCTGGCGTAACCCAAAACCTGCCGATGCCAGACACCGACAAGCGCCAACATGACCGGCATGTTTTCAACCCACTTCGCCGAGCGGAAATGCAGGTCCATCGCCTGCCCACCTCGCAGAAAAGCATCGAATGCATTTGAACCTACAGCGATCATCACCGGCAATCCGACCGGGCCCCAGACCGAATAGCGTCCGCCCACCCAGTCGGCGAAACCGAACACGCGCTCTTCGGGGATGCCAAATGCAGCTGTCTTATCCACCGCGCTCGAAACGGCAGCGAATTGCTGCGACGGGTCTCCGCCTCCATCCACCATCCAAGCCCGCGCCGTCCGCGCGTTGGTCATGGTTTCGATGGTGGTGAAGGTTTTCGAGGCCACGATAACCAGCGTGCGCGTCGGGTTGAGCATGCGCAACGTGTCGGCGATATGCGCCCCGTCCACGTTCGAGACGTAATGCAACTTTGGACCATCGTGATACGGTGCCAGGGCATGTGTCGCCATGACCGGACCAAGATCCGAGCCGCCGATGCCGATATTCACAACATCCGTAAAGCTGCCCCCTGCCCCCTTGATCGCCCCGCCGCGCACCTCTTCGGCAAACACGCGCATCCGCTGCAATGTTTCCAGAACGTCTGGCATCACGTCCTGACCATCCACCTCGACCGGACCGCCATCGAGGTTGCGCAACGCCGTATGCAGTACCGCACGCCCTTCGGTCTCGTTGATCTTTTGGCCCACAAACATCGCAGTCCGGCGATCCGCCAATTTGGCCTGGTCACAGAGTTGAATAAGTGCAGAACGAATGTCGTCGTTGATCTGAGTTTTAGAGTAATCAAACAACAAGTCGCCGCTGGACGAGGAAAAACCCTCAGCCCGGTTTGAATCTGCATCGAACAGATCAAGTATTCTGCGATCACCGATCGATTTAGCCAGAGACTTCAGTTGATCCAATTGCATGGTGACTACTCCGCCCAGTGGACAGTCATGCCGGTTAGCACGGCCGCGATAGGCGCCTCTTCTGGCGGTAGTGACATGGCGCGATCCAGCGCATCGCGCTTGGATTCTCCGAAGATAATGAGGTGTTTTGATAACGCACCTTCGAGCACGGGTGCGGTCAGTGTTATTCTCGCCTCGGGCTGCACGTCTGTCCTTGCCACCGCAAGTGTTGGCGCGTGGCTGTCCAGCGCGGCAGTCAGGCCCTGCATCCCAGGAAAAAGAGAGGCCGTGTGCATATCCTCACCCATGCCAAGAACCAGGACCGACAGAGGCAAGACGGGAGTGATCAGGCTTTCGATCTCAGGCAGAACCGCCTCGGGCTCATGACCTGCGACAAACAATGGCAGGTACTGCGCGACAGAAGCGCGATTGGTCAATAGACGCTCGCGGATCAGCCGCTCGTTCGATCGTTCTTGGTCTCCCGGTACGCACCGCTCATCTGTCGGCAACACGCGCACGCGATCCCACTCAAGATCAGCCGCACATAACCCATCAAACACCGGCCCCGGGGTGGTGCCTCCGGGAACGGCAAGCGAAACAACATCGTGGTGCAACAACGCGGACTCAAGGTCTCCGGCCAGTGCATTCGCGACATCAATGGCCAGCATGTCACGGTCTGCATATTCTTTAATATTCATGGGTTTATTCCTTGCCAGCGGCGGTGATCTCTCTTCATCAGCAGTTCGGCGTCGCCCGGGCCAGTGCTGCCATTTTCATAAGGTTTGGGCACGTCACCGCGCGCCTTCCAGCCCGCAATGATCGGGTCGGTCCAGGCCCATGCGGCCTCGACCTCATCACCGCGCATAAACAGGGTCTGGTTGCCGCGAATGACATCCATCACCAGCCGCTCATAGGCGTCTGGCGGGTCCTGATTTTCGGGTCCAAGCGCCTCGGCAAAGCTCATGTCCAGCGGAACGTCGACCAGCCGCATCCCACCCTGCCCCGGCTCTTTGATCGTCACTTTCAGAGTAATGCCTTCATTCGGCTGCAACCGAATCGAAAGCGCATTTGCGTGACGCCCTGCCTCTTCGCCGAAAATCGAATGCGGCGCATCCTTGAACATCACATTGATGACCGACGACCGCGCCACCAATTCCTTACCAGTTCGCAGATAAAATGGAGTGCCGGCCCATCTCCAGTTGCTGATATGCGCGCGCAAAGCCACATAACTCTCGGTCGTGGACCGGTTGTTACCCACAACTTCGCGATACCCCCGACCCTGTTTTCCACCGGCAAACTGTCCCCGAACAATGTGGTGCGGTTCAACCGGGTCCAGCGCACGGATCACCTTGAGCTTTTCGTCGCGCACCGCATCCGGGTCAAACTTTGCGGGCGGTTCCATCGCGATCAGACACAAAAGCTGCATAAGGTGGTTCTGCATCATGTCGCGCATGGCACCTGCACGCTCGTAATACTCTTCTCGCCCATCGATGCCGACTGTTTCCGCAACGGTGATCTGAATGTGATCCACGTACTGGCTGTTCCACAATGGCTCGAACAACATGTTGCCGAACCGGACCGCCATCAGGTTTTGTACCGTCTCTTTACCTAGATAGTGATCAATTCGATAGATTTGCCCCTCATCAAAATGCGACGCCAACGTTGCATTCAAAGCGCGCGCACTTTCCAGATCGTGCCCAAACGGCTTCTCAACAACGATCCGGGTCTGAGGGGTGGCGAGATTATGCGCTCTGATCCGCTCGGCCAGCGGACCAAACAGTCTGGGACCCACCGAGAAATAGAACGCTCGGATTCGATCCGTGCTCAGCAATTCGGACAATGGAGCCCACCCGTCTTCGGACAAGGCATCCAGCGGAACATAATTTATGCGCTGTAGAAAACCTTTTACCGCCTCCGGGTCTTTAGACCGTTTTGGCGCATACTGACGCAAAGATTCGGCAACTATATCCCGAAAGGATTCAACGGTTAGCGCACCCCGTGCCGCGCCTATGATCCGGGTGGCCTCGGGCCATTGTCCGGCGCAGTAACGCCGAAACAGAGCCGGAACGATCTTGCGCTGCGCCAGATCGCCGGTTCCGCCGAATATGACCAGATCAAATGGGTCAACGGGTATGACGCGAGAAACCATGACTTTTCCTTACCTTGCCAGTCGCGGCATGTCCAATGTTAGCGCAATCAAAAATGTCGAAATCTTCGAACATCAAAACTCTGTCAGCAGGGCGTCAACGTACTTAACTAAACCGGCACGAACGATTAAGTCGGTTTGGTAAATGCACAAAACCGGATGCCGGAATGAAAGACAACGCCACTCAGGCTGCAAATATCGGGAAGTTTCAAAACAGTTTGGTGACAGCGGACGGGCAAACGCGCGCGTCTGTTGCGTTATCCAATCCGGAAACTCTGTGGTTCAATACCGGCACGCTGTGCAATATCGAATGCGTCAACTGTTATATCGCCAGCAGTCCCACCAATGACGCGCTGGTTTACATCGCAGCAGACGAGGTTCGCGCTTATCTGGATCAGATCGAAGAACGCCAGTGGCCAATCCGCGAGATTGGTTTTACCGGTGGTGAGCCCTTCATGAACCCTGAAATGATCGAAATGACCCGCGCAACGCTTGAACGCGGCTACGAGGTTCTGATTCTGACTAACGCCATGCAGCCGATGATGCGTCGCACGATGCGCGAAGGGTTGCTGGAGCTGCAACGTGACTATGGCGGCAAGCTGACACTGCGCATTTCGGTCGATCACTACCGCCCGGAATTACATGATGAAGAGCGTGGAAAGGGTAGCTTTGCCAAGACGCTGATCGGTATGGAATGGCTGCGGGATAACGGCTTTAAGATGGCGATCGCCGGGCGTACCGTGTGGGGAGATTCTGACACCGACAGCCGTGCAGGCTATGGCGCATTTTTTGCAGAACATGGCTTTAACATCGATCCTCAAGACCCGGGTCAAACCGTGCTGTTTCCCGAAATGGATGAATCCGTTGAAGTGCCTGAAATCACCACCGCTTGCTGGGGAATTCTTGATAAATCTCCGGATGCCGTGATGTGTGCCAGCTCACGCATGGTGGTTAAACGCAAAGGCGCGGAACGTCCGGCTGTTTTGGCATGTACATTGCTGCCATACTCACCTGAATTCGAAATGGGCGAAACCTTGGCCGAGGCCGAAGCCGACGTGCATCTAAACCACCCGCACTGCGCCAAGTTCTGCGTTCTTGGTGGGGCAAGTTGCTCCGGTTAATCAGTTAAGTTCAGGTGATTTCCAGAATTTTGTACCTGAGGCTCCCGCTGACACACGCCATCCTTTCTTGCTCAGAACAAAGAAGGATCGGCCATCGGTAAAGCGCAGCGTGTCTCCCGCGCGATCCTCACCATACATTGCGCCTGTCTCCGCGGTCGCATCGTAGCCGTGATCAATAAAATTCTCTAGATCCGCAGAGGTTTCGAACAGGATCACGAACTTGGTTTCAAAGCCCCCGATCCCAATAGCTCCGCCAACGCCCCCGGTCCCCATGTTCATATAGGTGTGTTGTCCTGTGTCTTTTGAAACGGCCACACCGCGCCCATAACCTGCAGATACCGGAAAAACCGTCACCTTGCGCGAGTCAAAAACCGCGTATCCAGCGCAGACATCGTATAGTTCTAGTGCCTGTGGATTCTCGGCAAGTAGTTGATCAAGAATTTCGCCCGCCATCAAATCCAACTTGGCACGTGTCTCTTCAGGCGTGGCCTCGTTTCTTAGCAGTTCCGAAGTCGAATCAATGGTTTCGTCGACGGCGTTCGCACCTTTCTCGATTGTGTTACCAACACCCTCTGCACCGCGACCTATCGCGTTTGCAGTATTCTCAGCCCCCTTTTTGATCTTATCCAGAACCCCTTCGGCGATGGCAGGACCGGTCAGGAAAACCGCAGCGGCGAGGATAAGATATCTGAGCATAGAGTGATTCCGTGTAAGACCATCAGTTTGGTCATTACATTATCTCAATCGCGACATTTGAGAACCGGACTTTCGATTCCTGAAAGGATATCCGACGCCCGATTAGTTCACGCGAAACTCTCCAACCATATTCCGCCATTCGCCCGGAGCGATCATCTTTCGATGTGTGAACCGAACAGAATGCAGCGGTCCTTCAATTTCTTTTTGCCAGAATTCCACGAATTCAAAAAGTTTGGGGTGATCCGGGGCAAGATCATAATCCTGCCAGATAAAAGTATTCAGAACGTGTATGTAATCGGGCATGTGATAGAAAAATTCTGCGGTTGTCAGCCCGTACCCTTTCAACATGAGTTCGGTTTCGTTTTGCGCCATCCAGACCTCCAATTTTGTTGCAAGGTCTTCTCAGGGTAACACGAAAATCACCTAATACTTAGATAACAATATGTTACTCTACTGTTACCGGGCTAATTTGGCCACAAGACGGTTGCTTGCTTGCACCTTATATGCCGGGTCTGATAAGGTGCATCCACAAGATATAGATCAAAAACAAGACACGGGCAGCCTACGTGAGCGATACGCCAGAAATACCTGAAAACATGGATGAAACACCGCCCGAGCGCCCCGTTTATGACGGCCCGACGGTATCCATCGAATCCGAGATGCGCACGTCCTATCTGGACTATGCCATGTCGGTCATCGTGTCGCGCGCCATTCCCGATCTGCGCGATGGTTTGAAACCAGTGCACCGCCGCATCCTGTATGCAATGCACGAAACCGGGAACACGCACGAAAAGGCCTACCGCAAATCGGCCCGCCCGGTCGGCGACGTGATGGGTAAGTACCACCCGCATGGTGATAGTGCGATCTATGACGCGCTGGTGCGGATGGCACAGGATTTCTCGATGTCCCTGCCGCTACTGGATGGTCAGGGCAACTTTGGCTCGATGGACGGCGATAACCCGGCTGCCATGCGTTATACCGAAGTTCGGATGGACAAGCCTGCCGCGTCCCTGCTGGCCGATATTGAAAAAGAGACGGTCGATTTTCAGGACAACTATGACGGCAAAGACAAAGAGCCGACCGTCCTGCCCGCCCGTTTCCCAAATATGCTCGTCAACGGTGCCGGCGGTATCGCTGTGGGTATGGCAACGAACATCCCTCCGCACAATCTGGGTGAAGTGGTTGATGCAACTCTGGCGCTGATCGATGACCCGGACTTGACCTCGGAACAGTTGATCGAATACGTCCCCGGCCCCGATTTCCCGACCGGCGGCGTAATGCTGGGCCGGTCCGGCGCGCGTAAAGCTTATCTGGAAGGCCGTGGCAGCGTCATCATCCGTGCCAAGACCCGTGTCGAGGAGCTTCGTAAGGACCGCTACGCCATCGTTGTCGATGAGATCCCCTATCAGGTGAACAAAGCCGCGATGATCGAAAAGATTGCCGAGGCCGTGCGTGAGAAGCGGATCGAAGGTGTGTCCCATGTGCAGGACGAATCCGACCGAAATGGTGTGCGCGTCGTCGTCGAATTGAAGCGCGATGCAACACCCGAAGTGGTGTTGAACCAGCTCTATCGTTTCTCACCGATGCAAACTTCTTTCGGCTGCAACATGCTGGCCTTGAATGGTGGTCGCCCCGAACAGCTGACCTTGCGCCGCTTCCTGACATCCTTCATCGACTTTCGCGAGGATGTGGTTGCACGTCGTACTGCGTACGATCTGCGCAAAGCACGCGAACGCAGCCATATCCTCTGTGGTCTAGCGGTCGCTGTTTCCAATGTGGACGAAGTGGTCGCCACGATCCGCTCGTCTGCAGACGCGGCACAAGCACGTGAAAAGCTGATGACCCGCCGTTGGCCGGCGGCTGATATCGAAGGCTATCTGCGTCTGATCGACGATCCTCTGTCAAAGATGAACGACGACGGCACCTATAACCTGACCGAAGTTCAGGCCCGCGCCATCCTCGAACTGCGTCTGCAACGTCTGACCCAACTGGGTGTCAAAGAGGTCACGGACGAGCTTGAAGAACTCGCCGCCAAGATCAAGGAATACTTGGATATTCTATCTTCGCGCGAACGCATCATGTCGATCATCGGCGATGAGCTGCGCAGCGTGCGCGACCAGTTTGCCGTTCCACGTCGCACCGAAATCGTTGACTGGTCCGGCGACATGGAAGACGAGGATCTGATCGAGCGTGAGGATATGGTCGTGACCGTCACCTCGGGCGGATACATCAAGCGCACCCCGCTGGCTGATTTCCGCGCCCAGAAGCGAGGCGGCAAAGGTCTGTCCGGCATGCAGACCAAAGAAGAAGACGTGGTCACCACGCTCTTCGTGGCGAATACCCACACGCAGTTGTTGTTCTTCACAACGGATGGCATGGTCTACAAGCTCAAGACCTGGCGACTGCCGCAATCGGGGCGGACTGGCAAAGGCAAAGCCATCGTCAACATCCTGCCGATTCCAACCGGGGTTTCCATTGCTGCAATTATGCCGGTGGATGTGCCGGATGAAGAATGGGAAAACCTGCAGATCATCTTCGCCACCAGTGCGGGCACTGTGCGGCGCAACCGTTTGTCAGATTTCACCAACGTCAAGCGCAACGGCAAGATCGCCATGAAGTTCGAAGAGGATCACGCCGACACCAAGTTGATCAACGCTCGTATCTGTTCCGAAGATGATGACGTCATGCTGGTCACTAAATCTGGCCGCGCAATCCGCTTCCCAACAACAGATGTACGGGTGTTCAACAGCCGGTCGTCTGTTGGTGTACGCGGTGTACGTCTGACCGGCGATGATGAGGTGGTTTCGATGTCGGTCATCCGCCACTTCAATGCCACCTCGGATGAACGGGCCGCGTACCTTAAAATGCGACGCCTGATGGCCGGTGTCACCGATGAAACCGAGACGGACGAAGATGAAGGAAACGCCGACAGTGTGCTGCCTCAGGAACGTTATGCCGAGATGTCGGCTGCCGAGAACCTGATCCTGACCATTACGGCAGGGGGCGCGGGCAAGCTGAGCTCAAGCCACGATTACCCGGTTCGCGGACGCGGCGGTATGGGCGTGGCAGCGATGGACAAGGCCATGCGCGGCGGTAAATTGGTGGCATCCTTCCCCGTTGATATTGACGACCAGATCATGCTGGCCACCTCAAAGGGTCAGTCGATCCGGGTGCCGGTTGATGGGATCTCTTTCCGCTCCCGCAGCGCGGGCGGTGTGAAAGTCTTCAACACGGGCAAGGGCGAAGAAGTCGTCAGTGTTGCCTGGATTGCAGACCAGGGTGATGAAGAAGCCGAAGAGTGAAGGATCGAGAAAGAAATCGGGTGAGTTAAGCTCGGTTTCTTTGGTCTAAACCTTCCAATTACCGCTCTGCGGACTTTTCAGTCATTCAGTCGAAACGTGTGAAGGCAGAAGAATGGATCAAGTCGTAAGATGGGCAATTTGCTCGCAGTCACAATGGGTGTTGCAAGAGCGATCCAGGCTGAACCTATTCGGGTACACGTAAACATCGAACTGAAGCTTGTCACACGAACCGCAAATAGTGGCCTCAGCAAAGCGCAGAGCTTAAGCGCCACTTTCAATCCAAATATTACTCGACCGGTGACCAATTCGTGTCTGGATCATAAGCAGAAATTTCAGATGCAATACTGAGTGTCTCCGGGCCAAAATCTGCCTCGTAGACTATGCCGTTTTCGCCTACCAGAAAGGAATGAATACCAGTTTCTCCGTAGTCTGCCGGTATTGCCAGCAAGGCATGTCCTGCAACAAAGTGATCCCCGACGAAATAGGGGTAGGCACCCCCTGGAGCGTTAGGGCCCTGCTCTTGCAGGATTGTGTAATAATAGCCAAGAAACGGTTCGGCTTCATAGTCAACCTGACCGTCACTCCACCCCGAAGCTGCGGCGCGGGCAAGCGCTGCACCGACAAAGCTGTCTTTTCCAGGCCAGAAGAGACCGTTCTGCTCTTCCGGATCGGAAATGATCGTCTGAGCGAATTCCATAACGCCATTCCCGTTATGGTCCACAAGCCGGAAAGCTGCCTGCAGGTCAACATAGGCCTCAAGCAATTCGATCACTTCCAACTCATTCAAGCCTATTTCACGAGCTGAAAGTTCCTCGATCCCAGCCTCCAGGTCAAAGCGCCAACCGTCATCTGTACGCAGAATTGGGATAGGAAAAGGCCAACCGTCTTCACCCAGAAGAAGTACAACGCCATCGTCCTCAGGCCGGAAACGATACCCCTCGGCATACATGCCAAGCACTTCCTGCCTTCTTTCTTGATCTTCCGCCGGATCACCCGTTCCAACCAGATCCTCGGCTTCAGGCCCGAAAATTTCGATCAGCTTGCTCTGATCATTAGCCCTCAACGCATCAACAAAAGCATCCAGTGCGGTTTGTGGCGTATCAAATCTGGCTCCTTCAGAGAGGGCCGGGCTTGTGGTCGCGGCGAGCAACAAAATTGAAAATACCGATCTACGCATCTTACCGTCTCCGCTTGCCTTTAGCGGCGTGTCCACGCTTGGACGCGCTTTGAGTTCTGCTGCCGGACGCCGTTTTCTTCATCGCTTGCCCTTTGGATGCCGCGGGCTTGCGCTGCGTCGATGCGGCTTTCTTCGCCTGCGGCTTCTTGGCGGTCTGCGGTCTTTGTGCGACTGGCTTTTTCGCTGAATCTGGACGTTTGGTACGATCAATGGCTTGTTGCTTTGCGGCAGCCTTGTCCCGATCAGCGTTTTTCCGGTTCGCTAAGGCACCGCCTGCTACAGCCCCTGCTCCCGCACCGACCGCGGCTGCAGCCGCCCCGCGGTCCCGGCTAATATCTGCAGCACCGGATTCTCGGCTCAACTTTGCACGCAGCTCATCCGTGCGACCGTCAGGACGGTTAACCGGCAAGTCGCTACGGCCACCTTCGGGTCTTTTGTGGTCCGCTATTTTGTTCCGGGCCTCCTGTTGCCGGTCAGGATCGGGGTTCCATCCGATATCCGTTCGGTCACCTAAATCTATATCATTGCCGATATTGACGTTGCCATCCACGTCTATGTCGATGTCTGGATTTCTATAAATCGGACCGCCGCCCCAGCCACCGCAATTTCGGCACCCCCAGTAGTCGTTCCAATCATCGTCGTCGTCAAAAATTTCGTCGATCAGGGCAACAGCGCCAAAAGTCAGTAGTGCGGCGCCCACAACATCCCCGGTTGACGGGCCAGTATAAATCGTCTCGGGATTGTATTGTGGAACGTATACCGTCTCGGGTTCTGTCGGTGTAATTACTACGTTGTCGTCGTCAGACACTTCGACAGTTTGCTCGGGCCCTGAAACCAGAGCGCCGCTGTCAATTGCCTGATCCCGCATGACCTGCACCGCATCCATCACATCGTCGGACTGGGCCAACATGGCAGTGCCAACTGTCTCGGTCCAGTCGATATGGGTGGCCATCTGACCAACAACTTCGGGGAACGCCGTTGCCAACACACTGACAGAAGGATCCCATCCCATCGCATCGATTTCGGGCTCTAGTTCAACAGGGTCGCGGTCGGCGTTATCGAGCAAATACCGCTCAGCCTTAACAATTTCCAATGGCTGGGTTGCCGCGACAAATATCTGTATGAGTAACGTGTCGGGATAAAGAGCAACCGGGGCGACCAATGTCTGCAACTCAGCGTCAGTTAGCAGACTGGACGAGGTCGCCGAGGTATCATCTTTTGCTGCTACATCTTCGGACGACTCTTGCGCTAACGCGGAAGTAGATACGTAAATACCGAATGCAATTAATAGTAACCTAAACATATTGCGATCCTTCGATTTCTTGAAGGATCACCTAAGACTGCGATTCTGGCAACCGATCAGTCAATAAAACGGTTGTGGGATAATAATCGACACCCAATCAAGTTTGAGCGAGTGTCCGCTTTGGGCTCGAAGCGAACGTTGCTTTTAAGCAAAACCCTGAATTCATAAACTTTCATACGCCTTTTAGAGGTTAATATTCGGCCCTCGCTCAAAGCCCATACAATGCCCCAAACTTGTTCTCAAGATAGGTCAACAATGCCTCCGGCCCGGGCTCGACACCACTTGCCCTCTGGATGATTTCGCGTGGCGCATAAAGGCCGCCAAATTGCTGGACGCTCTCGCGCAAAACTATGGCCTCTGGAGCGTCATAGGAGAAAAATAGGATGGCTCAGAAACGGTATTGAGATGAGAATTCGCTGCCCGAACCATGAGAACCTAACCGTGCGCAACGAACACATTCAAAAATGCAACCGTCGATAAATCTTGCAAGATTAGGGCCGCACCTGATTTAGTGACCGAAAATTGGGCGGCTTTTGGGGGGAAGCGCGTGCAGAAAGCACAAGAGCAGGACTACGAAGCCGAATTACGCATTCACGAAGCACTGGACGTTGCGTCGACAACGCCAGTATTTGCATTGTCTTTCGTGATGGCCTTTGCTGTGATGACATTGCAAATCGGTCCCTCGAACCTGACGCTGGGCGCGATCGTGTCTTTGGTCATGTTGCTGATCATGAATGTGATGGGGATGAAAAGCTATTACGCGTTGCGTAACAAGCCTAGACCAAAATCAATCTCGAAACGGCGATTGAGGGTAATTCTCATCACCTCACTGATCCTTGGAACAGGTTGGGGCAGTTTCAACTTTTTCATGATGCCGGTCTTGGCACCGCATGAACAGATGGTCCTGTATCTTTTCGCGTTTATCGGAGCATTTGGCGGCTCTACAACATTTTCGCTTAGGGTGACCTGGGGCTTCTCAAGCTCAATTCTCTTTCTAACTTGGCTGTCCATGCTTCTATGGGGGCCTTTGGAATGGTATTTTAATACTCTCATCATATTGGGCACGATTCTGGTCATAACTCAGCTGACACTCTTAACCAGAAAAAGTGCGATCAACGGCATCAATTTGACGCTGGCCAACACCAAGGCGCTGAACAATCAGCTTAGGGCTGAAAACCGGATACGTGAATTGGCGCGCATTCCGGAAGAAAACCCGAACCCGGTGTTGCGTATCTCTGAGAAAGGCGAACTGACTTACGCCAATAAGGCAAGCGCTCCATTAATCGAAGCACTGCAGCTAAGAGTTGGTGACCGCGTGGGAACGGGTTGGCGCAAACGAATTGCCAAGGGTTTGCAGGAAGATCAAAGGGCAGATTTCCAGTATAAGGCTGGTGGTCAGACCTATTCTCTTTTGCTGTGGCCGGTTCCGGAAGGAGGATACGCGAATATCTACGGTCGGAATATTACGCAGCAAAAACGCGTGGAGAGCGAGTTGCGGGTGGCCCGCGACACAGCTGAAACCGCTAACAAGACTAAAAGCACGTTCCTTGCCAATATGAGTCATGAACTGCGCACACCGCTGAATGCGATTATTGGATACAGCGAACTAATGTTGGAAGAAGCCATCGACCAGAAGGACGAAGCAAACCTGAGCGATTTGAAGAAGATTCAATCTGCCGGGAAACACCTGCTTGCGTTGATCAATGATGTATTGGACCTCTCCAAAATCGAAGCCGGAAAGATGGAGTTCGAACTGGAAACTTTCGACGTTTTCCAGATGATCAAAGATGTTAGCGCGACAGTGCAGCCGTTGGCTGAGCAGAACAACAACACGCTGGAAATTGAGTGCCCTGAAGATATCGGCGAGATGGTCTGTGACTTGACCAAGGTGCGGCAAGCCCTGCTGAACTTGTTGTCCAACGCTTGTAAGTTCACAGAACATGAAAAGATCACGTTATCGGTTGTAAAATCGAACGACACAGATCGACTGGAATTTGCGGTCACCGATCACGGCATCGGCATGTCGCCAGAGCAGGTCGAGAGGATATTCGATGCGTTTACGCAGGCAGATTCCTCAACAACGCGTAACTACGGTGGTACCGGATTGGGGCTGTCTATCACAAAGGCCTTCTGCGAACAGTTGGGCGGCAACATTCACTGCGAAAGTGCGCTTGGCGAAGGTTCGACCTTCACAATTCGCCTGCCGCGCATCTGTCGCGACCCGTCAACAGGCGTGATGCGTCTGGCTGACCAGTCAGAGAATGAATCGAACAATGACCCGAATGCTCCACTGGTTCTGTTGGTGGATGACGATCCGACCGTGCATGATCTTCTGGGTCGACGATTACTTCGTGAGGGATATCGCGTTCTCGCATCGGCCAACGGCGATGAGGCATTGGAACTGGCTCGAACAACCCGTCCTGATGCCATCACGCTCGATGTCTTCATGCCCGAAATCGATGGCTGGGCTGTTTTGTCCAAGCTCAAGGACGATCCCGAACTTAGGGATATTCCTGTCATTATGTTGACTTTCGCAGAGGATCGCAAAAGAGGTTTGTCGCTGGGAGCCAGTGAATATCTGGGCAAGCCAATTGACACGACCGAGCTGCTGAGTGTCCTTAAAGAGCACTGCCCGACTCTGCCAACGCCACGCGTTCTGGTCGTCGAGGACGAGGCTGCAACGCGTGAGCTGATCTGTCGCGTTCTCGAAAAAGAAGGCTGGCAGATTGACGAGGCGATCAATGGACTGGATGCCCTTCAACGCCTCTCTCAGTTCGTGCCGGACGTGATTTTACTTGATCTCATGATGCCCGAGATGGACGGTTTTGAGTTCTTGGCGGGGATAAGAAAGAACCCGGAGTGGAAGAATATTCCCGTCATCATCGTGACCGCCAAATCCCTGTCCAGCGAGGACCGCGCGCAACTGAATGGCTCGTTCCAGACGCTGGTCCGCAAAGATGGGGATGAGATTGAAATTATTCTGAACCAGTTGAACGAAATCCTTTCGGCTTCTCGATCTGAAGACGTATAGGCTGTGAGTAGCACCCCGAACACCCAACCCGAGCAGGCACAGGCAATGTGGCTGGCAAATTTACGCCAGAACCTGATTCCCCCGGTCAGTGCGATAGTCGGGCTATGTGAGTTTCTCGAAAGTGAGGCTGAACGCCTTACTCTGAAGGAAGCCGCATCAGACCTGAACCGAATATATCAGGCTGCAACCGAACTAAGCGTGTTTGTGGACCAGCTTCTGCATCCCCGAATGGCCTTGAAGCTTACGGTAAGCGGTGACGAAGGAGTGAAAAGGCTTCGTCACGATTTGCGAACGCCGATGAATGCGATCAAGGGCTACAGCGAAATGCTGCTTGAGGATCTGGAGGATCTAAACGCAGGACATCTGGAGTTGGACCTGCGCGGATTGCTGAAGCATACGGATTCTCTATTGCAAGAAATTGATGTGCTCGCATCGTTGTCCGACAACCAGTCCGGCGATGGCTTCAAAATACCCGAGGCATCGCAGGACGCAGCTGAGATGTTCGCAAATCTGGCTCAAAGCATGCGCTCGATTGATCCGGTTGCGGAGACTGCTTCGCTAACCGGAACCATCCTAGTCGTAGATGATGTCGAAGCTAACCGTACGCTGCTTGCCCGGCGGCTCGAACGGGATGGCCATCAAGTCTGGACCGCCGACGGAGGATATTCGGCTCTGGAAAAGCTGTCTCAACACGCGTTCGATCTGATCCTGCTTGATCTTATGATGCCGGATCTCAACGGTTATGATGTTTTGAAGCGACTGAAAGAAAACGATGACTGGCGCGACATCCCGGTCATCATGATTTCCGCGCTCGATGAGATCGAAAGCGTTGCGCGTTGCGTTGAGATCGGAGCAGAAGATTACCTCCCTAAACCGTTCAACCCAATCTTGTTGCAAGCTCGGATCAACGCCGCGCTTGAGAAAGGACAGTGGCGGGAGCGAGAGCGCCTCTATCTCTTTCAGATGGAGGCAGAGAAGCAAAATTACAAAGACCTTTTGCATAGTATTCTGCCGCAAAAAATCGTGACACGGTTGAACGATGGAGAGGCCACGATTGCCGACCGTCATGACGATGTGACTGTCCTGTTTTCGGACATGGTTGGCTTTACGGAGATGTCGGCGAAATTGTCACCCGCGCAAGTGGTTCACTACCTTAATCGGGTTTTTTCGGGCTTCGACAAGACGGCTTCGGAACTTGGTGTGGAAAAGATCAAGACAATCGGAGACGCCTACATGGCCGCAGCCGGAGTACCCGACCACCGGAATGACCACGCTGAAGTGATCGTTGAACTGGCTTGTCGGATGTTATCTCAGGTCGAAGCGCTGAACCACGAGCTGGACTACCCTATGCATCTTAGAATCGGCGTCCACAGTGGGCCCGTAGTCGCCGGAATAATCGGGTCACACCGTTTTCTCTACGATGTTTGGGGGGATACAGTGAATTTCGCCAGCCGTCTTGAAACAACGGGTGCGCCAGGCCGCATTCAAGTCTCAGAGGAGACCGCAAGGCGGGTTACGCATTGCTTTGACCTAACTAATCCGATGGATGTGAGAATTAAGGGCAAAGGCCAGGCAAAAACATATTTCATCACTGGACGGAAATCTTAGTAGTCGGATCTTCCTCCAGAGGCTGACAGCAGTTTTTCCATTATCTCAAGTAAACGGTTAAGTTCGACAGGTTTGGTATCAAAGTCATCGCAACCTGCCTCCAGCGCCTTTTCCCGGTCGCTGGCCATTGCGTGTGCCGTAAGCGCAACCACCGGGATTGAGGCCGTCTCGGGTGCTGCCTTGATGCGTCGGGTCGCCTCCCATCCATCAATCTCAGGCAGGCTCATATCCATCAAAACAATGTCGGGACGTGCTTCACCAGCCATGGACACGCCTTCCAACCCGTCCTTCGCAACGATAACTTGGAATCCTTTGCGCGCCAACCGACGCGACAACATATCGCTGTTCATTTCGTTGTCTTCCACCAACAGAACTTTAGCCAAATTTCCCCCTTTACGCATGCGCGCCATTTGACTGCCCACGAGACAGAGTGTTTCCGGATCCATTTTCAAAATGTCGAACATACCACAAGATTGCGCAAGTCGTTTCGGTTGAAGCATTCTTTCATCAATTCAGCTTCACGCAATGAACAAATTAGTGTCTTCAGGTAATGTCTTCTTTTAGTCCATCCAACCTGCTACGAATTTCGCTTTCCCACCCTTGCTGTTTTTTTGCTGCGGTCAAGTTGCGCCCAAAGCAATCGTTCATTGTCAGATTGCCAATGGCGGTAGTGTCCGCGTCTCGTTCATTGCCTGGGGAATTCTCGCTGCGCCGGGCCCGAATGGCGGCTCCTTACGCCGCATCGCCGTACTCAAGATAATGCACCCCCAGCAAAATCTGCGCTGTTTGCGTTTGCAGCGAGAAAATCAAATTCACAGGATGGGCTCGAGGCAGGCGTTGCTTTTGAGCAAGATCCTGAATTCAAAAACTTGCGTACACCTTCAGGAAGTTAATAATCGGCCATCGCTCAAAGCCCATACAATGCCCCAAACTTGCTCTCAAGATAGGTCAACAACGCCTCCGGCCCGGGCTCGACACCACTTGCCCTCTGGATGATTTCGCGTGGCGCATAAAGGCCGCCAAATTGCTGGACGTTCTCGCGCAGCCACCCGGTGGCGCCCGAGGTATCGCCCGCAGCCAATTGCATATCCAAATTCGGTACGGCCTTGCGCAAAGCCTGATTCAGACATCCTGCGTAGACATTCCCCAACGAATAGGTCGGGAAGTAGCCAAACAGCCCAACCGACCAGTGCACATCCTGCAGGCACCCATTCGAAGGCTTGTCGACCGCATATCCAAAATCTGCGGCGAAACGATCATTCCACGCGGCTTCAAGGTCGCCGACTTGCAGATCACCTGCCATCAACGCACGCTCAAGATCGAAGCGTAGCATGATATGCAGGTTGTACTGCACTTCGTCCGCTTCGGTTCGGATGTATCCACTGTGTACTCGGTTAACGGTGCCATAGAAGGCATCGGCGTCGGCGATGCCAAAATCGCCAAAGGCGTCTTTCATTTGATCGAAAAGCCAGCCGGTGAAGGCGCGGGACCGACCCAGTTGGTTTTCATAAATCCGGCTTTGGCTTTCATGCACTCCCATGGATACACCGCGCCCTAAAGGTGTCAGCAAATAATCCGGGTCGATCCCCTGTTCATAAGCTGCATGTCCCACTTCGTGGATCGTGGAATAGAAGCAATTGAACGGGTCCGTTTCGCTGGTTCTGGTGGTGATGCGTACATCCAGCCCGCTGCCAGAACTGAACGGATGTACAGCTTTGTCTACGCGACCATTATTTAGGTCATAGCCAAAGGCGACGGCCAGCTTTTGCGACAGGCGCATTTGGATCAACTCGTCAAATCTACCGGTCAGAGCCGCAGGCTCGGGCCGATCTAGGACAGCTGCGCGCAAAGCGACCAGACGTGGGCGCATCTGGCCAAATATCTCGGCAATCTGCGCACCCGTCGTGTAGGGCTCGTAATCTTCGACCATTGCGTCGTAGATATCACCGCCTTGAGCAAGCGCTGCACCTTCCTCGCGCTTAAGTGCAACAACCTCTTCCAGGACGGGCAGAAAAGCAGCAACCTCCTCGTTGGCGCGGGCCTGCGCCCATTTTCCCTGTGCCTCGGGCGTCACGCGTGCAATTGCAGTAGCCAGGTCCGATGGAACCTTCACCGCGCGATCATATTCGCGTCGAATTTCCCGCAGCTGAGCCTTGTCCGCTTCGCTGCTTGCATATGCGCTCTCCAGCCATTCCGCCACACGCGGGTCTGAGCGGCGCGCGTGAAGCACGGCTTCGATCGCGGCCATCTCTTCGGCCCGTTGTGGAGCTGCGCCGCGCGGCATTACCGTTTCCTGATCCCATCCCAGACGTCCGGCGATCTGGCCAAGGGCCGAAGTTTGGCGCTGATAGGCCATCAGGTCGTTGAAAGCTGTCATCTGGGTCATGCTCCGCGCAAAGAAGTTGCAATAGGATAGGCCGTGAGAAAACGTGCACGCAGGATCAGCGTCCAAACCACGACAGCCATGAATTGGTGGAATATCGCGATTTGCCAGGGTGCCGCGTAGATCACTGTCATAATACCGACCACCACCTGTAGCGAAAGCGCAGCGAATGCGGCGTTGAAAGCGAACCGCGTCTGCGGATGCGCACTTGCCGCGCCGCGCCGCCAAACAACGACTCCAAAGGCGAACAGCAGATAACCAGCGCAGCGGTGGATGAATTGCACAAGACCCGGGCTTTCGAAGAAGTTCCGCCACATCGGTTCAAGCATCGTGGCATCCGGTGGCAGAAGCTGCCCTCCGATCAAAGGCCAATCCGTATAGGAACGACCTGCGTCGATGCCCGCGACCAGCGCCCCAATGAGTATTTGCAAAAAGGCGAAATGCATCAGACCTGTGGAAAGCGAGAACAACCGGGTTTCCTTTGCGCGGCGTGCTTGCAACAGATCGCGCTCCTCGCGCGCCAACATGAAGATGTACCAAGCCAGAAACCCGAGGATGACGAACGCAAGCCCCAGATGCACCGCTAGTCGATAGCTTGCAACTGCGGTCATCCCCTCGCCTTGCGTCACACCCGACGCAACCATCCACCATCCAACAGCCCCTTGAACGCCACCGAGCGCTCCGGGGATCAGCAATCGACCGGTCCAACCAGCCGGTATCTTGCGGGCGACAAGAAAACCGAAAAAGCCGACAGCCCAGACCAGTCCGATCACGCGGCCCAGTTGGCGGTGGCCCCATTCCCACCAGTAAATTGATTTGAAATCATCCAGCTCCATCCACTGGTTCTGGATGCGCCATTGATCGATTTGCTTGTATTTATCGAATTCGGCCTGCCAGTCAGCCTCGGAAGTCGGTGGGATGGCCCCGGTGATCGGACGCCATTCGGTAATCGACAGGCCGCTATCTGTCAGTCGGGTCAGTCCACCGACCGCGATCATGATGACCACAAGCGCAAACAGGATCATAAGCCAGACGCGAATGGCCTGGCGTGCACCACCGCGCCCGCGATCGATCACACCCGGCTGAACCGCTTGTTGTTTTTCAGAGTCTGAGACGTCTTCGAAGATGCTGCGCTTACCGCTCATGCTGTCCTCTTGTGCCTTGGATTTCGTCGCAAGCTAGGTTGACTTGGGGGCGAGGTCCAGCCTCAGCCCCGATCCTTCCAGCGGACCATCTGACGCATCACCCCGTGCAGCATTTGCACATCCGCCCGCGTCATCCGCATCCTAGACCACAGATTGCGCAGGTTGGTCTTCATCCCTTCGGCCTTTTCGGGCGGGTAGAAAAATCCCGCCTCTTCCAGCCGATCCTCGTAATGCTCGACCAGCTTTTCGACCTCGATCCCCGTAGCCCAGTCGCCTTTGCCCAAATCAGTTGCTTCATGCACCACATCCCCGGTTTGGCGCATCCACTCGTAAGCCGTCAGCAGAACGCATTGCCCAAGGTTCAGCGACGCGTATTCGGGATTCACTGGCACCGAGATAATCGCGTTTGCCTTGGCGATATCTTCATTTTCAAGCCCGGCGCGTTCTGGACCGAACAGCACAGCCACCTTTTCGCCAGCGGCCACCTTTTCCGCGGCGATTTGCATTGCCCGTTCGGGGCTGAACACTGGCTTGGTCAGGCCCCGTTGCCGTGCAGTAGTCGCAAAGACATATGTGCGGTCCCCCAATGCTCCGGCCAGATCGTCGAACAATTGTGCCTCATCCAGCAATCGCCCTGCGCCGCTGGACATCGCCACCGCCTTGGGGTTCGGCCATCCATCGCGCGGCGCGACAATCCGCATCCGATCCAGTCCGAAATTCCACATCGCCCGTGCAGCAGCACCGATATTTTCGCCCATCTGCGGGCGCACAAGCACGAAAGAAGGCTGGGATATATCGCTGGGCATGGCTGTCTCCGAAAAGGTCTGCCTGCTCTAATCGCCTCTCCCCCGCAGGGCAAGGCACCCGGCGCGTCTAATCCAGCACGAGACGGCATAAAAGTTTGCTTCCCGCCCGCAATCCGCTAAACCGCGCGAAAGACTGAAAGCGAAGGACGCGCCAATGGACACCCCCGAGCAGCCGCAGATTTATCTGATCACCCCGCCAGCGATCACACTGAGCACTTTCCCCGACCAGTTGTCCCGCGTTCTGGACGGAGCCGAGATCGCCTGTATCCGCCTGGCTCTGGCAGGAAGTGACGAAGATACCATCGCTCGCGCCGCTGATGCCTGCCGTGAGGTTGCTCATG
Organism: Ruegeria sp. O11; assembly: GCF_056535285.1. Lineage (NCBI taxonomy): Bacteria > Pseudomonadati > Pseudomonadota > Alphaproteobacteria > Rhodobacterales > Roseobacteraceae > Ruegeria > Ruegeria sp. O11. The sequence continues at coordinate 815,415 of NZ_JBQERS010000001.1, forward strand.
CGCATGACGTGGCGCTGGTGATTTCGAACCATGTACTGCTGGCGCAACGGCTGGGTCTGGACGGGGTGCATCTGGACGATGCGGCACGCTCGGTCAGGGCTGCGCGTAAGGAACTGGGGCCAGATGCCATCGTCGGCAGCTTTTGCGGAGCCTCCAGCCATGATGGTATGACCGCTGGAGAAGGTGGGGCAGACTATGTTGCCTTTGGCCCGGTGGGCAACGTCGCGCTGGGCGATGGAACCCGCGCTGAGCAAGACCTGTTCCAATGGTGGTCGGAGATGATCGAGGTTCCGGTGGTGGCCGAAGGCCGGCTAACCGAAGACCTGATCCGAGACCTGACCCCCTGCACAGATTTCTTTGGCATCGGCGATGAGATCTGGTCACATGACAACCCGCTGGATGCATTGAACACTCTGATCGCCGCAATGCGCTGACGACTGTGAGCGTTAACCCTTGCACCCGCGTCGGGGCTGCGGCATGACACGAAGCATGACTCAGAACAGCGAAATCCTGTGTATCGGATCGGTCCTGTGGGACGTAATCGGGCGATCTGCCAGCGTCATGCGGCAGGGATCGGACGTACCGGGGCGGATTACCCGCTTGCCCGGCGGTGTCGCCATGAACATCGCCATGACGTTGGTGCGCTTTGGGATGACCCCTACGCTGCTCACTGCAATCGGCCGCGATCCCGAAGGCGATGAACTGGTCCACTCCTGCGCACGGCTGGGCATGGTGACCGACCACATCTACCGTTCGCAAGACTTGCCGACCGACCGCTATATGGCCGTCGAAGGTGCCAATGGATTAATCGCAGCCATTGCAGACGCCCATTCACTTGAGGCGGCGGGAGCAAAAATCTTACGTCCCTTGATGCATGGACCTTTGGGCTATGAAAATACACCTTTTGAAGGCCCCATCGCGCTGGACGGCAACCTAACCCTGAACCTGCTGGAAGAGATCGCGCAAAGCCCCGCCTTTGCCCGCGCCGATCTTCGCGTGGCCCCCGCGTCCCCCGGCAAGGCCGAGCGTTTGTTACCTTTTCTGAAACACGCGCGCGCAACACTCTATGTAAACCTCGAAGAAGCTGGGCTTTTATGCCAACGCGAATTCACTAATTCCGAAAGTGCTGCTCAGGGCTTGCTTGACCGTGGCGCACTGCGTGTTCTGGTGACCGATGGCGGCAACTCGGCCACTGTCGGTAGCGCTAATAGTGTTCTGACCCAAAAACCACCTTCCGTTCTGGTCACCCGCGTGACCGGCGCAGGTGATACTTTCATGGCAGCCCATATCGCTGCCGAAGCAAGTGGCGCTGACAACGACGCCGCGCTCAAGCGTGCCCTACATGCCGCCGCAACATATGTTTCCGGAGAAACTCCACTGTGATCGACATCCAATATTCCGCCGAGGTTCGCGCCGCAAAAGACGCAGGCCAACCCATTGTTGCGCTGGAAAGCACTATCATCACCCACGGGATGCCCTACCCCCAGAACATCGAGGTTGCCGCACAGGTCGAACAGGACATTCGCGATGCGGGCGCAGTCCCCGCAACTATCGCCGTGATCGATGGCGTGCTTAACATTGGGCTTGAGTCCGATCAGCTTCAGGCCCTTGGTCAGGCGCAAGGCGTTGCCAAGCTGTCGCGCGCTGACATGGCTGCTTGTCTTGCAACTGGCGGTACAGGGGCCACCACCGTCGCAGCTACCATGATCGCAGCGCATTATGCAGGTATCGAAGTATTTGCCACAGGCGGCATCGGCGGCGTTCATCAGGGGGCTGAAACCTCTTTTGATATCTCTGCAGACCTGCATGAGCTTGCGCAAACACCTGTGACGGTTGTTGCGGCCGGAGCCAAAGCTATTCTCGACCTGGCCAAAACCCTTGAGGTTCTGGAAACGCTCGGTGTGCCGGTCATCGCACACGGACAGGACGAATTTCCGGCGTTCTGGTCAGCCAAGTCTCCGCTGGCCGCCCCCTTGCGGATGGACAGCGCAGAGGACATCGCCAAAGCCCATGCCGCGCGGCGGGCGCTGGGATTACCCGGTGGGCAACTCGTAGCCAATCCGATCCCGCAGGCCGATCAGATCGCTGCCGAGGAACTTGCCCCGATCATTGCTTCCGCACAGGCGGATGCCGAAACGCACAGGATCACCGGCAAAGGCGTTACGCCTTACCTGCTGCAACGCATCTACGAACAGACCAATGGTCGCTCGTTGACCGCCAATATCGCTCTGGTACGCAACAATGCACGGCTGGCGGCGGGCATAGCAATAGCGACGGTAAAGACGGCTGAGTGACATAAGCCTATTGTACCAAGACCTCGGACTGCTTAACTAATTCCGCAAACCACTCAGGACCGCAATGAACACGCCGTTTGACGAAGAACCACATCGCCGCTCGGGCCTTCTGTCCGGGCTGCGCGCGTCATTTTTGACGGGCATTGTTGTCATTGCGCCGGTTTGGCTGACGATCTGGCTGATCTGGTCGGTCGTGGGCTGGATCGACAGCGCCGTGCTGCCATTGATCCCTCAGCAATTCCAGCCAGCCGAGTATGTTGGGATCAACCTGCGCGGCGTCGGCGTCATCATCTTCCTGATCTTCACGGTCATCGTCGGCTGGATTGCCAAAGGCATTTTGGGCCGTTCACTGATCCACTTCGCCGAAAGCCTTGTTGATCGGATGCCCGTCGTCCGGTCCGTCTATTCCGGCATCAAGCAAATTTCGGAAACAGTCTTTGCGCAGACAGAACGCTCTTTCGAAAAAGCCTGTCTGATCCAGTATCCGCGCCGCGGAATTTGGGCAATTGGATTTGTTTCGACCACAGCGCGGGGCGAAGTCAGCCAGCGCGCCGAAACGGGTGGTGAATTGCTCAGCGTCTTTGTCCCGACGACCCCAAACCCCACATCCGGTTTCCTGCTGTTTTTCCCAGCCGAGGACGTGATCCTGCTGGATATGTCGATCGAGGACGCAGCCAAATTGGTGATTTCAGCGGGGCTGGTATACCCAAACGAAAAAGACCCGACCCAGCCGCCGGAGTAGTCAGCCAAACATGGCAGGCAGGTCGACAGTACTGCGTTCGCCCAGATCATCCTTGTGGGCGCGCAAGAATTGATCTGCCGCAACGCGCCCGGCCTGCTTCAACCTGTTCAGAACAACCGGATTTGGAACGGTTTTTGTCGCAGCTGACAGATCATTCATCAGAGCATCATCCGCGATCATATGAACCAGCACCCGGCTCATCTCGCCTGCTTTCAATTTTCCCTCGGCCAGCAGTCGCTGCACAAAATTAATCGCGCGCAATTCGCGGAATAGCGATGAATTAAAGCTGATCTCATTAATCCGGTTCTGAATCTGCTGCGGCGTCTTCGGCACCTCGTCCCTTTCTAAAGGGTTGATATTTACAATCACCACATCGTCGGGAAGTTCACCACCAAACAAGGGGTACAACGCCGGGTTGCCAGTATATCCCCCATCCCAATACGCTTCGGTACGACCAGATTTTGGATCATAGATCTCTATTGCCTGAAATAGGTTGGGCAGACAGGCCGACGCCAAAATTGCGTCGGTCGATATCTCATCTTCAGCAAAGACCCGAATTTTACCGCTGCGAACACAAGTCGCACAGACAAAAAGCTCCGGCCCTTCATCTGCACAAATCTCATCAAAATTGAACCGATCCACAACCGGCTCAAGCGGATTGCGATAGAACGGCCCGTAGGCATAGGGAGACACCAGCCGCGACCATGTTTCGGCCATCGAATACGGCAGTGAATACTCAAGCGCCTGCGATATATGCGCGGGCTCTAATCCGCGCATCCAATGAACGATCCGCATATCACCAACAGCGCCCATGCGCGTCCATAAATCGTCGAGACAGGCCCGAGCGCCTTCGCGCCCCGCATGCACCATTCCGGATTTGAACGCGGCTCCGTTAAGGGCGCCAGCCGAGGTTCCAGTGATCGCCGCAACCTCAACATCCTCCTCATCCAGTAGACGGTCCAGCACACCCCAGGTAAACGCACCATGGGCACCACCGCCCTGCAAAGCCAGATTGATCCGCTTCATACTTCCGCCTCTTCATCTGGCCAAAAATATCCGGGGGGGGCAGCGCATCCATGTATCCTCAAAGCGCGGTCCACCCCCCATCGACCGAGATCGTCGTCCCGGTGATCTGCGCGGCCGCATCCGAACACAAGAAGATGGTCGTGCCACCAAGTTGTTCAACCGTCGCGAACTCTTTTGAAGGTTGCCGTTCCAGCAGGACGTTCTTCACAACATCCTCGCGGCTCAGGTTATATTCCTTCATCGTATTGGGGATTTGCGCCTCAACCAGTGGGGTCAGCACATAACCCGGGCAGATAGCGTTGCACGTGATCGGTTCTTGAGCCGTCTCAAGCGCAACGGTTTTGGTCATCCCAACCACACCATGTTTTGCCGCTACATAAGCTGCCTTAAAAGGAGAGGCCGTCAACCCATGTGCCGAAGCGATATTCACGATACGGCCCCAACCTGCCGCACGCATCATCGGCAAGGCTGCAGCCGTTGTGTGAAAGGCTGAGTTCATGTTGATCGCAATGATTGCATCCCATTTATCAGTCGGAAATTGATCGATCGGTGAAACATGTTGGATGCCCGCATTATTCACCAATATGTCGCAGGCACCTGCCTGTTCGATAAGTGCGCGGCATTCATCGCCTTTCGACATGTCCGCCTTGATGTAGCGCGCGTTGGTCCCGGTCTCTTTCCCAATCTCGGCAGCCAGCGCATGATCTACATCCCGGTCAGTAAACGAGTTCAGAACCACATCCGCACCCGCCTTGGCCAGCTCACGCGCAACGCCCAGTCCAATCCCTGAATTCGACCCTGTTATGATGGCTGTTTTTCCCGCCAAGCTCATGCCTGCTCTCCGTACTGATTTCAATTCAGCCACACAGTGCCATGCTGCACCTGCAAAGGGAACGGGCAATGATACAGCAGGTGCATCCCGGCAGATTTTGCCAAAAAAAACGCCCGCACGAAGCGGGCGTTAAGTTATTGAGGCAGGTTTCATACAGGCAAGAAACCTATCGAGCAGTGCATCCTTTATAAGCAATTCTTTGCATCCGTCCAAGCTAAAAGTTTGATAATAAGAAAAATCATGGCTACGGTGAATCCCAAACAAAATAAGGCCAGAGCAGGATTGTTTCCAAAATGAGCCCCGATTATCTCCACCCCCTCCGACCAGCAATTGCGGGAATCGCCTGCATTTTTGCGGCTTCATTCGCTTCGGCAGAATCAGCCCATGGCATAGCTATGTATGGCGACCCGGCACTACCACCGGATTTTGTGTCGCTACCCTACGCAAATCCCGATGCGCCCAAGGGCGGAAAAGTCGTATTTGGAAATACCGGCGGCTATAACAGTTTGAACCCGTTTGTGCAAAAAGGCACGTCACCCTGGCAGCTGCGATTTTGGACCCATGAAAGCCTGATGGGGCGGTCCTGGGACGAACCTTTCACTCTTTACGGGTTGTTAGCCGAATCAGTTGAGACAGATTCAGACCGCACTTGGGTCGAATTCACTTTGCGTGAAAACGCACGATTCTCGGATGGCGCACCAGTCACTGTCGAAGATGTTATCTGGTCGTACGAGACGCTGGGTACCGAAGGCCACCTGCGGTATCGCGGGCTGTGGGGCAAGATCGATAGCATTGAACAGACCGGCCCACGCAGTGTCCGGATCAGCTTTAATGAACCCGATCGCGAGCTGGCCCTGATAGCCGGCATGCGCCCTATCCTGCAAAAGGCACAATGGGAGGGGAAATCGTTCGCAGACGCTCAGTTGCAAGATATACCCATCGGATCAGGACCCTACGTAATCGATGATTACGAAGCTGGCCGCTATGTAAACCTACGCCGCAATCCTGACTACTGGGGTGCCGATATCCCCTACCGCAAGGGCACGATGAATCTGGATGACATGCGGATCGAATTCTATGGTGACGGCACCGTCACCTTCGAAGCATTCAAGGCAGGCGAACTTTCAGCCGTGCGCGAGTTTAACGCGGACAAATGGAACACTCAGTATAACTTCCCGGCGGCCCAACGCGGTGATGTCGTAAAGACCGAAATTCCGCATCAAAAACCTTCGGGCATGACCGGTTTTGTCATGAACACACGTAAGGCCCCCTTTGACGACTGGCGCGTTCGCGAAGCGCTGACCCTGGCGTTCAACTTTGAATTCATCAACGACACCGTCACAGGCGGCGCGCAACCCAGAATTACGTCCTATTTCTCAGGCTCTGAGTTGGGCATGCAACCCGGTGCGGCCACCGGTCGCGTAGCAGACCTTCTGCAACCTTACGCCGCCGACCTGGCGCCGGGTACCATTGAGGGGTATGAATTGCCCGCGGGTGATGGAACCGAACGCAACCGGAGCAATATCCGCAAGGCGCTAAAACTGCTGGAAGAGGCAGGCTGGACAATTCAGGACGGTCAGCTTCGCAATGCCGATGGCAAACCGTTTGAAATCGACCTTGTCATCAGCCAGGGCAGCCTGAATGTGGTGCAGGATGTCGGTGTGATCGCGGAAATCTATGCACGCGCGTTGGAGCGCCTGGGCATTCAACTGACCGTCGAAAAAGTTGACGACGCGCAGTACACCTCGCGTATCGACGCGCAAGACTTCGACATGACGCCCTTCCGCCGCGCCCTTTCGCTGTCGCCCGGCAACGAACAACGCCTGTATTGGGGCAGCGGAAACGCCGACACTCCGGGGACTAGGAATGTCATGGGGCTGACTTCTCCTGCCGTTGACGGATTGATCGATGCAATGCTGGCCTCGGAAAGCCACGAGGATTTTGTGGCCGCTACCCGCGCGTTGGACCGCGTACTAACCGCTGGCCGTTACGTCATTCCGATCTGGAGCTTCGATGTCGGCCGCATCGCCCACGTGAAGGAGTTGAAGCAACCTGCCTCGCTTCCGATTTATGGAGATGGGCCCGAATACATGCCGCAGGTCTGGTGGTTCGAGGACTGATAAGACCGCGCGGCTTTCAGTTCAGCGCATATCCGGGCCTAAAATTGGTTGATCCGGCAATGGCGCGGCAACGGGGCAGATTGCCAGCTATAAGCGATTTTCGGCTGAACCCGTCACAAACTGTGACCAATACCAGAGCTTGTGGGTCGCGGAACCATTCGCGCCTACTGGTACACAAGTTGCACAAGTATTGCTTATCCGGTCAAAATCATCGCAAGGGGCTTTACGGACTCGTGGCACGGACTATACGTTGTACATATCCCGATGAATATCTTAGTGCATATAATTGCAGCATTTTTCGGGTACGTGATACTGTACTGGCTGTTTAAGTCAGAAGAACAACGGACCGGCCGCCACTCACTAAAACAGCAGGTCCGTCGGCCCGTTGCGGTTTAGCCGCAGCGGGTTTTTGCCTTTGGTTTCCGTCACGGCAACCTGCGACATTTTGTCATGTCCGCATTATCCCCCCACACTCCGTACGCTAATACCGGGGAGAGCAATCCTGGAACCGAATAAAGGGAAGGCTCGTAGATGTTGAACTGGGCTGATCTGACGCAAGACTGGGGCGCGTCGTATGCGCGTGCAAAACGCAGATTTCCAAACCTGCGGGACAGGGACATGGCGCGCGTTGGTGAAGATCGCAAGCAGTTCGAAGCATATCTGGCCGAACGTCACCATCTGACTGTTAATGAAGCCCGGGAAGAGCTTGAGGATTTCCTGTATACCGAAGCGTTGAACCGCGAAGTTGCGCAAACCTTAAGTAAGTGACGTCACCCAAAGGATCGTGGCATCCTCGTCACTAACCGAAATTACATTGTGCCCCATGCTACCGTCATAATAGGCGCTATCGCCCCGGCGCATCTCGACTGGTTCATAAAATTCGGTGAACAGGCGCACCACGCCGGTCAGGACATACAAGAACTCCTCACCATCGTGACGTACCCATCCATCAAACTCTTCCATAGATCGTGCGCGCACTCGGGCACGATAGGGTAGCATCTGCTTTTTGGTAAGCGTTTCTGCCAGCAGTTCATGCTCATAGGTTGTGGTCGCGTGCGCAGCCCCCGCGCCCATTTTGGTCACCGCCATTCGGCCTATGACCTGATCACGCTGGGGCGGAGTGAACAGCTGAGGCACCGAAATTTCCAGCCCTATCGCCAGCTTCTTCAACGCATCATAAGTCGGCGACATCTGACCGTTTTCGATCTTGCTAAGTGTCGACCTTGCCAACCCGGCCTGGTTGGCCGCCTGTTCCAGCGTCCAGTTTCGGGCTTTGCGCAGCTCACGCACACGCGCGCCCAGATCGACGGGCTCAAGCTCGGTATTAATACCATTGTCGCGGGCAATTCTGACGATGGACTTATGATCATTCTTGCTCATGCGTCTTTCTATAGGGGCAGCATGCTCTGCTTGCAACGCGCCGTGCGCAGCTGTAGCCAGTTCCCATGTTGTCGATCTTTGATCAGGGACCACCGCCGCCCTGCCCGCGCCCATTCAATCTTGCCGCGCATGTCCTGCGTCATGCCCAAAGCTATTCGGAAAAAACCGCTCTATCTGTGCTTGGGCAGAACAGCGCAGTCGACTGGACCTACAGAGAGCTGAATGCAGCGATCCTGGGAACAGGAACAGGCTTACTTCAGAGCGGCCTCAAGCCCGGCAACATCATTTTGATGCGACTTGGAAATACAGTCGATTTCCCAATCGCATATCTTGGAGCAATCGCCGTTGGGCTGGTTCCAGTTCCAACCTCATCGCAACTGACAGACGCGGAAACCGTCAAGATCATCGACGATCTAAATCCTGCCGCCGTTTTGCGCGATCCGCAGGTCGCCTGCGCCGATCACTCCAACCAAATACGGCTGGATGAGCTTGTCGGAATGCGAACGCTGCCGCCAGAGGAGTTTGCAATGGGTGACCCCGAGCGATTGGCCTATGTTGTCTATACTTCGGGCACTTCAGGCAAGCCGCGCGCTGTCGCCCACGCGCATCGCGCCATCTGGGCGCGGCAAATGATGGTCGATGGCTGGTACGGTCTGCAATCTTCGGATCGATTGTGCCACGCCGGAGCATTCAACTGGACCTATACTCTGGGTACCGGGTTGATGGACCCGTGGACCATCGGCGCAACGGCACTGATTCCAGAGCCGGGAACGAACATCCGTGATCTGCCCACCCTGCTGACCCAACAACGCGCCACGATTTTTGCAGCTGCCCCCGGGGTCTTTCGGAAGATCATGCAGGGCAATCAGCGACTAGACTTACCTGATCTGCGCCATGGCCTGTGCGCCGGAGAAAAGCTCTCACGTCACCTGCATGACAAGTGGGTGCGGTCCACCGGAACAGAACTATACGAAGCATATGGTATGTCGGAATGTTCGACTTTCATCTCGTCCTGCCCCAGCCACCCGGCGCGCGGTGAGGCGTTGGGTCAGCCGCAACCCGGGCGCCGGGTGGCCATTGTTGGTCCCGACGGCCCGGTCCCGCAGGGACAAGAAGGCACGATTGCAATTCACCGTGACGATCCGGGCCTTATGTTGACTTACCTGAACGCACCCGAAGAGGCCGACGCACGTATCGCTGGGAACTGGTTCCTGACAGGTGATCAGGGTGCGATGGCCGCAGACGGGCAGATCACTTATATGGGCCGCGACGATGACATGATGAACGCAGGCGGGTACCGGGTTTCCCCGGTCGAAGTCGAGGCTGCCTTGTCGAACCACCCAGGTATCACGCAGGTTGGCGCCGCGTCGGTTGAGGTTAAACAAGACAGCTCGATCATTGTTGCATTCTACACCGGCCCCGAGGAACTAGACGCGGAGACGTTGCGCGCCTATGTGTCTGACAAGCTGGCGCGCTACAAACAACCGCGGGCCTTTGTCCATCTGTCCGAACTGCCCACTGGGGGCAACGGCAAACTCCTGCGCCGCGCCCTGCCGGCCTATTTCAAGGCAACGTCCGAATGACACAGACCGTTAAGCTCGATATCATGTCCGACCCGATCTGCCCCTGGTGCTATATCGGCAAGACCCATCTGGACAAGGCGCTGGCCGAAATCCCGAACCATCCGTTCGTGATCGAATGGCATCCTTTTCAATTGAACCCGGATATGCCCGATGCAGGGATGGACCGGCGTGAGTATCTGGAGCGCAAGTTTGGCGGCAAAGACGGCGCTGTTCGCGCCTATGCACCGGTGGTCGAGCACGCCGAGAACGCTGGTCTGAAGATCGATTTCGAGGGCATGAAACGTACACCAAATACGCTGGACGCACACCGACTGATCCATTGGGCCGGTATAGAGGGCAAGCAGAACGCCGTGGTCGATGCCCTGTTCAACGCATATTTCGTCGAAGCACGCGACATCGGAGATCGAGAAGTTCTGGCCGATATCGCAGACAGCGTTGGCATGGACGCGGCAGTCGTGATGAAATTGCTGCAATCGGAATCCGATCGCGAAGACATAAGAACCCGCGACAGCCATTCTCGCGAGATGGGCGTGAATTCGGTTCCCACTTTCATTGTGGCGAACCAACACGCCGTTCCTGGCGCACAACCCCCTGAATTATGGGGAAAAGTTATATCTGAGATCATGTCTCAGATTGAGGCTTCCTCTGCAGAATAGCACAGACCCCTGTGCATTTCTGATCTAGTCCGTTCCTCGGCACCGTGATAGCGCTGCTGGGAAGGAGCTCCCCATGACCAATCGCATGTCCCGGGGCGAATTCATTGCGCTGGTCGCGATGATGTTCGCCACGATTGCCTTTTCGATCGACTCAATGCTGCCCGCTCTGCCCGAAATCGGTAAAGAGCTTAGCCCCAATGACATGAACAAAGCGCAACTGATTTTGACATCTTTTGTGCTGGGGATGGGTATCGGGACGTTTTTCACGGGCCCGATTTCGGATGCCGTTGGACGCAAACCGGTTATCTATGGAGGCGTTGCCCTCTATATCCTGGCGTCGGCAGTTGCCTGGGCCAGTTCTTCGCTCGAGCTGGTATTGGCTGCGCGGGTTGTTCAAGGCCTCGGCGCAGCTGGCCCTCGTGTTGTGGCGATGGCGATCATTCGGGACCTCTATGCGGGACGCGAGATGGCCCGCATCATCTCGATTGCCATGATGATCTTCACGTTGGTTCCGGCCGCAGCACCGTTGCTTGGTGCAGGTGTTATCGCTTTGGTTGGATGGCGCGGAATCTTCGTATCCTTCATGCTTTTTGCTTCAATCATCGTAGTTTGGATGGCAACGCGGTTGCCCGAGTCCCTGGCTCCTGAAAATCGCCGCCCCTTTCGACTGCCATTAATGATCGCAGCTGTGAAGGAGATGATGACCCATCCCACCGTGCGACTTTCAATCCTTGTGCAGACGTTGTGTATGGGATTGCTGTTTACCATGCTGACAATGGTGCAACCGGTTTTTGACGTCATACATGACCGAGCCGAAAGCTTTCCGTTCTGGTTCGGCTTTGTGGCGCTGATCTCGGGCTCGGCCAGTCTGTTGAATGCCGCGCTCGTTGTTCGCCTCGGCATGCGCCGGATCGTGACCTGGGCCCTTGGTGCGCAGATCATTATCACCGCATGCGTAATTGTCCTGAACGCGATGCCATTGTCCCCGGACGCCTCATTCGCGCTGTTCGTGACGTGGCAAACTACCGTATTCTTCATGGCGGGCGTTACCATGGGCAATCTGAACGCCATCGCGATGGAACCGATGGGCCATATCGCGGGAATGGCCGCCTCGGTCATTGGGTCTATCGCAACGGTTCTGGCTGCGGCAATCGCCGCGCCTGTCGGCTTACTATTTGATGGATCGATTACGCCTTTGACGACAGGGGTGTTGATCATGTGCATTCTGGGCTTCGGCCTGATGCTGCATATGGGTCGGATCGAAAATCGACTGCCTGCCTGATCTGTGCAGACCTTCTGAAACGCGTTAAGCTCCTGCCAATTGTTTGGGAGGGGTCTTATGCGCGACTATTATGATCTTGGCACCTATTCCTGTGCCGTCACCACTGCGTCGGCTGAGGCGCAGCTGTGGTTCGATCGCGGACTAGTCTGGACATATGGCTATAACCATGACGAGGCGGTCGCCTGTTTTCAGAAGGCCGCAGACGCTGACCCCGACTGCGCCATGGCCCATTGGGGCGTCGCCTATGCGGCGGGGCCGAACTACAACCTGCCATGGGATCTGCGTGACGATCAGGGACAGACCAAATCACTGGCGATTGCCTATGACGCTACACAAAAAGCTATGGCCCTTCTGGAGATGTGCACACCGGTTGAACAGGCCCTGATCCGTGCGCTGCCAGCCCGTTACCCACAGCGTGATCCGATTGAGGATATGCACACCTGGGATTACGACTATGCCGACGCGATGCGCGCAGCATTTTCTGAGCAGCCCGGCAATCTGGATCTGCGCACTATCTATGTCGAGGCATTGATGAACCTTACGCCCTGGCAGATGTGGAACCTGAAAACCGGACAACCTGCCGAGGGCGCGGCCACGCTTGAGGCGCAAGAGGCATTGGAAAAAGCGATGGCTGATGATCCTGATGCGATGTCTCATCCCGGCCTGTTGCATCTCTATGTCCATCTGATGGAGATGTCGCCGACCCCGGAAAAGGCTCTGCAAGCGGGGGATATTCTGCGCACGCTGGTTCCGGATGCGGGGCATCTGGTACATATGCCAACGCATATCGACGTGCAGTGCGGCCATTATCACAACGTCGTCTATTGGAATGAACAGGCCTCGGTCGCTGATTTGAAGTATTATGAGCGCGAAGGCGCGTTCAATATCTACACCGGCTATCGTCAACACAATTACCATTTTGCAATCTACGGTGCATTATTTCTGGGTCAGATGGAGCCCGCCCTGCGCGCCAATCAAGGCCTGTGGGACACCACACCCGAGGAAATGCTGCGGATCGAAAGCCCGCCCATGGCGGATTATTTCGAAAGTTATATGTCCATGGGTCCGCATATCCTGATCCGCTTTGGCCGCTGGGAAGAGGCTAAGGCGTTGGATCTTCCCGACGATCCGGACCTCTATCGTACGCTCACGGCAACAACACACTATGCCCGCGCCATCGCCCATGCGGCCACGGATGAGGTCGCGCAGGCCGAAGCTGAAGAGCAACTGTTCCTTGCCGCTAAAACCTGCGTGCCCGAAACACGCAGGCTGCACAATAACCGTGTCATCGACCTTCTTGAAATTGCTGCGGAAATGCTGCGCGGAGAAATCGAATATCGTAAGGGCAACTACGATATTGCATATGCCCATCTGCGTCGGTCGGTCGAGTTGGACGACACATTGCCTTATGACGAACCATGGGGCTGGATGCAGCCCACACGCCACGCGCTTGGGGCTTTGTTATTTGAACAGGGCCACGTTGCCGAGGCCGAGGCCGTCTTTCGAGAGGATCTGGGTCTAGGAGGAGCGCTCGGCCGTGCCTCGATCCACCCCGACAATGTCTGGAGCCTTAGAGGGCTACGCGATTGCCTGAAAGAGCGTGGAGAGGCCATAGAAATCAAACAGATTCAACAACGTCTTGATCTTGCGCTCGCGCGTGCGGACAGGGCTGTTGATGCATCCTGTTTTTGTGCGCAAGCCGCGATGCGAGCCGCCGAATGAATGCACTGTCATTGGCTCTGGCTTTGGTAATGTGTGGTCCCGCATTTGCGCAACGGCAGACATTTCCTCCAGTGGATCAAGCAGAACAAGACCCCACCCTGCTAAAGTTCAGGTCCGATCTGCTTGCAAAAATCGAAGCGCGCGATACCGAGGCCGTCGTGGCTGCCACATGTCCCGATATTTATCTAAGCCATGGCAGCAATGGCGGACCGGACGAATTCCGAATAAACCTAACTGTGCCGCCCGATCAGCTGAGCGAAGAGTTCAGAGACGAAGCTGACGAACTGCGCGATGCCTATTGGACAGATTTATACGAAACGCTGTCGCAGCCAGGTTACTTTGACGAACAGGGTGAGTTCTGGATGCCAACACATTGGCAAATCGCCCTGCCCGCTTCCGTGGATCCGTTCACAGCATATTTCGTCGCCGCTGAACAGGTAACGCTGCGCCAATCCCCCTCTCGCGGTGGCCCGATAGTTGGTTTGATCAGCCACGAGGTGGTCATTGTTCCTGACTATCAAACCGATGAAACCTATCAAAAAATTCGACTGACGGATGGAACCACAGGCTACATGCATGGCGACTTTCTGACATCTATGGTTGGGTATCGCGCTGCTTTGGTGAAATCCGAAGCGGGCGATTGGCAGCTTTGCACCTTTGTGACCGGGGACTAGGCTTTTGCCTTTTTCTTCTCAGCCATCACCTTTTCAGCCAGATCGCGCGCGATCGCAAACGCGCCCTTGATCTTGTCGCTGTCCTTTTTCCAATCGCGCCGGACAACGATCTTGTTGTCCTTGACCTTGGCCAATCCACGCTGGTTCTGGATGAACTCGACCAACCCCTGAGGAGAAGCGAACTTGTCATTATGGAACTGGATCGTCGCGCCTTTAGGTCCGCCGTCCAGCTTGGCAATCCCTGCCCGTTTACACATCGCCTTGATACGTACGACCAACATCAGTGTATTCACCTCTTTCGGCAAAGTGCCGAAACGGTCGATCAATTCAGCAGCGAAGCCTTCCAGCTCGACCTTCGTCGACAATGACGACAGGCGGCGATAGAGACCAAGACGCACATCCAGATCGGGCACGTAATCCTCGGGGATCAGAACCGGGACACCTAGGTTGATCTGCGGGGCCCATTGGTCGTCGGCATCCGACAGTCCTTCCATCTCGCCGGCTTTAATCTTGGCAATCGCCTCTTCCAGCATCGACTGATAGAGTTCATAGCCTACGTCGCGCATCTGGCCGGACTGCTCTTCACCCAGCAGATTACCGGCCCCACGAATATCCAAATCCTGTGACGCCAGCGTAAATCCAGCCCCCAGCGTATCCAATGAGCCCAAAACCCGCAGGCGTTTCTCGGCCGTTACCGTCAGGCGTGCGCGCGGTTTGGTGGTCAGATAGGCATAAGCGCGGGTTTTCGAACGCCCCACCCGACCCCGGATCTGATAGAGTTGTGCCAGCCCGAACATGTCCGCCCGATGCACCACCATCGTGTTGGCGGTCGGAATATCCAACCCGCTTTCGACAATAGTGGTCGCCAGCAACACGTCGTACCTGCCGTCGTAGAAGGCGTTCATCCTGTCATCCAACTCACCCGCTGCCATCTGCCCATGGGCGACCACATAGGTCAGCTCCGGCAGTTGTTCTTTGAGGAATTCCTCGATCTCGGGCAGGTCCGAAATACGCGGGACCACATAGAAGCTCTGCCCACCTCGATAATGTTCACGCAGAAGCGCCTCGCGAATGGTGACGGCATCGAACTCGCTGACATAGGTGCGGATGGCAAGGCGATCGATGGGTGGGGTGCCAATGATCGACAGATCGCGTACCCCGGTCAGAGACAGCTGCAGCGTCCGCGGGATCGGCGTTGCGGTCAGGGTCAGGACGTGTACGTCCGAGCGTAGTTGTTTCAACCGTTCTTTGTGACCCACGCCGAAATGCTGTTCCTCATCGATGATCAGCAGACCCAGATTGTTGAACCGTATCCCTTTGGCCAACAGCGCATGTGTTCCGATCACGATATCCACAGTGCCCCGTGCCAGCCCGTCGCGGGTTTGTTGCGCCTCCTTTGCCGACACAAAGCGCGATAATTGCCGAACCTCCAGCGGGAAGCCCCGGAAGCGTTCCTTAAAGGACGCTGCGTGTTGGCGTGCGAGCAACGTGGTCGGCGCGACTATGGCGACCTGCACGCCTGACATGGCTGCGACAAAGGCTGCGCGCATGGCGACTTCGGTCTTGCCGAAACCAACATCGCCGCAAATCAGGCGATCCATCGGCGCGCCGGAGTGCATGTCTTCCATCACCTCGGATATGGCACGCAACTGATCGTCGGTCTCCTGATACGGGAAACGCGCGCTGAATTCCTCCCACGCGTGGGGTGGCGGGTCCATAACCGGAGCTTTCCGCAACGCACGCTCGGCCGCGATGCGGATCAGTTTGTCCGCCATCTCGCGGATGCGCTCTTTCAGTTTGGCCTTTTTGGCCTGCCACGCGCCGCCGCCGAGACGGTCCAGCAGCCCTTCATCATGGCCGTATTTCGAAAGCAGTTCGATGTTTTCGACCGGCAGATAGAGCTTTGACTGTTCCGCATACTCCAGCAGCAGGCATTCATGCGCAGCACCGGCGGCGGTGACGACCTCCATCCCCATGTAGCGACCAATGCCGTGGTCTACATGCACCACCAGATCGCCGGGGCTGAGGGATTGGGTCTCGGTCAGAAAGTTCTCGGCCTTGCGGCGTTTCTTGGGTTGGCGGATCAAACGGTCACCCAGCACGTCCTGCTCAGCGATCACCGTCAAATCAGGCGTTTCAAACCCATGCTCCAATGCCCAAACGGCCAGATGCAACCCGCGCTTCCCAACTCGTGTGCCATCGGCCACTGGGATCGCCTCGGCGAGACCTTCGTCCTCGATCAAACCGGTTAGACGCTCACGCGCGCCTTCTGAATAAGAGGCAATGAGGACCGGACCTTTGTCCATCTTATCGGTGATGTGGCTGGCGAGAGCACCAAATAGGCTGATGCTTTCCTGTTGGCGTTCCGGGGCAAAGTTTCGCCCAATCCGACCACCTGCATCAATCACACCCGGTCCGCTGGCCTGCGGCAGCGGGCTGAACTGCAACACTCGCCGGTCGCCAACCGCCTTTTCCCATGCAGCATCGTCCAGATAAAGCAGCCCGGGGGGCGTAGGTTTATACACAGTATCCATGCGCGAGCGGTTTTCCAGTGCCAGCTTTCGCGTCTCATACTGATCAGCAATCGAATCCCACCGCGCCAACCGCGCTGGTGTGACCTGATCATCAAGTGAGATTGTTGCGCCCGGCAGGTAATCGAACAGCGTCTCAAGCTTTTCATGAAAGAACGGCAACCAGTGTTCGATACCCTGATGTTTACGGCCAGCGCTGACGGCCTCATACAGCGGGTCATCCGTGCCCGCTGCGCCGAATTCGATGCGGTAGTTCTGGCGAAATCGGGTGATGGCGGCATCGTCCAGAATAACTTCGGACACTGGGGCAAGCTCGACCACATCAAGCTTTTCTGTCGTGCGCTGCGAGACAGGATCGAACCGGCGCGCGCCATCCAGAACATCTCCAAACAGGTCCAGCCGAACCGGGCCACTTTCGCCCGGTGGAAAGATATCAATGATACCCCCGCGGATCGCATAATCTCCGGGCTCCATAACAGTCGGACTTTGGGTGAAGCCCATGCGCACCAGAAAGTTCCTCAGCGCTTCTTCATCTATGCGCTGATCTACGCGGGCGGTAAACGCGGCCTCGCGTAGAATCGCGCGGGCCGGAACCCGCTGTGTTGCTGCATTAAGCGTGGTCAACAGCACAAACTGCTCTGGCATCTGATGTACTAGTGCAGCCAATGTCGCCACGCGCGCAGCCGAGATATCCGCATTGGGCGACACACGATCATAAGGCAGGCAATCCCAGCCCGGGAAAACGAACACCGGCATGTGAGGGGCAAAAAAGGCCAGCGCCGCCCGCATCGCCTCCATCCGTTTGTCATCGCGCGCGACATGACAGACCGGACCACCCGAGCGGACGATCTCATTCAGCACCAGCTGTGCGTCAAACCCTTCAGGAGCACCGCCGACTGTAACGTGGTTCGGAGCCTTCATCATGCTGCCTCTTTGATATCACCAGCCCAGAACGCCAGCCGTAAAGTTCTGATACATGCCCCAAAACGAAGTGAGCAATATAGAGATCATTCCAATGATCTGAGTATAGACCCGGCACCGGCCCAGATTCTTGGCAACGTTTTCCAACGTCAGCTCTTGTTGTCTCATTTTTTTTGCGGTCGATATATTGATGAGCATGACAAAGCACATCGGGCACAACAGCAAGAAAACAGCTTGCGCAAATTCAAGCCCGTAAAAGAAACCCATTGTTGCCAACCCGGTCAGCACGAAACAACAGATCGCAAATATCGCAAGACCAGATGTCTCGACAATATACATCACGCGATTCGTGTTGATCCTGGCAATGTCCAACAAATCCTGTTCTGACTGGCCACCGGAACGGCGCGCCCGTGCCACCAGATCGTGGGGCACGCCAATCGACCAATGGCTGGCAGAAGACCAAAGAACAGCCAATCCGATCCAATACCACAGATTCGAAAAGCTTCGCATATCGATGATTTCAAATATCGAAGTGTAAATGTCCAAGCGTCTGCCCTTTATTCAACGTCCGCAGGGACCGTCATCGAATGGATGCGTCCATTGTTACCCTTGAGACCACCGGGAATTCATGCCACCCAATGCGCGATTGTTCAAGGAGAGTGCGCCATGAAACCGACCATCGCCCCCTATCCACTGACGCGGTTCCGCCGGGCCCGTCAATCCGAGGCGATCCGGGGGTTGGTGCGCGAGAACACCCTGACTGTCGATGACTTTATCTGGCCGATTTTTGTGCGCGATGGTGAAGGGATTGAAGAGCCCGTGCCCTCCATGCCCGGGGTTAAGCGTCGTTCGGTTGATTTGATAGCCAAAGCAGCTGGCGAGGCACAGGCACTCGGAATACCGGCTATCTGTATATTCCCATACACCGATCCCGCGCTGAAAACCGAAGATTGTGCCGAAGCGTGGAACCCCGACAACTTGTCCAATCGCGCTATTCGGGCAGCCAAAGAAGCGGCACCAGATATCGCTGTAATGACCGATGTGGCGCTGGATCCCTACAACATCAACGGCCATGACGGTTATGTTGTGGATGGCGAAATTGTGAATGATCAGACGGTCGAAGCGCTGGTTAAAATGACTCTGGCGCAAGCCGAAGCCGGTGCTGATATTATCGGCCCTTCAGACATGATGGATGGACGGATTGGCGCAATGCGTAGTGCGCTTGAGGCGGCAGGGCATCACAACGTCATGATCCTCAGCTACGCCGCCAAATATGCCAGCGCGTTTTACGGCCCGTTCCGTGACGCCGTTGGGGCCTCGGGCGCACTGACCGGGGACAAGAAGACCTATCAGATGGATCCCGCAAACTCGAACGAGGCGCTGCGTCTGATCGAACGCGACCTGACCGAGGGCGCAGATATGGTCATGATTAAGCCAGGGATGCCCTATTTGGATATTTGCCGCCGGGTAAAAGACAGCTTTGGCGCGCCGACCTACGCGTATCAGGTCTCGGGCGAATACGCGATGATACAGGCAGCAGCCCAAAACGGTTGGATCGACGGCGAAAAGGTGATGCTTGAAAGCCTGCTGGCTTTCAAACGCGCGGGATGTGATGGCATTCTGACGTATTTTGCACCAGAGGCCGCGCGCATTTTGAACGGCTAACGCCTCAGATTGTCGCGACTTTTCGCCGATCTGCCGCGCATGCAGCGCAGCTTTCCCGTGACAGGCGGGCGCAATCGGCGTATTCTTGCAAACAAGATCGGGAAGACCCGACAAATCAGGCACATACACAGAGACAGAGAAACATGAGCAGCTCAAACTCCCTCCGACTAAGCCGTCGCGGCTTTGCATTTGGCATGGCCGGACTGACGCTAACAGCCGCCTGCGGCAATGGCGTCGGGAATTCCAATGCGGTGGCGCTTGATGCCCGTGTTGATGCGACGCTAAACGAAATGTACAGCAAGTACCCTAATACCGTTGATATCGCCAACAAGGCTAACGGGATGCTGGTCATGCCATTGATCACCGACGCCGGGTTAATCTTCTTCGGTGGTGCCTATGGTCAGGGTGCGCTGCGCATTCAGGGTGCTACGGTTGATTACTATTCGGCCATTTCCGGCACGGCGGGCCTACAGATCGGCGCACAACAATATGCACATGTTCTATTCTTCATGACCGAGGACGCGCTGAATGACTTCCGCCGATCCAGCGGTTGGACCGCAGGCGCCGATATCGGGTATGTCGTTGACGCAACCGGTGAGTCGCTTTCGACAGATACCAATCAATTGGGCAAACCCGTGCTAGCAGCGGTCTTTGGGCAGGCGGGTCTGAAATTCGGTGCAACCATAGAAGGCACCAAATACACCCGCATCATTCCCTGATTCACGAGCCCCCTTCCCCCTCAGAGAAGCCCTGCTACATCTTGTGGCAGGGCTTTTAGATTTTATGGATTTCACACATATTCCTTTGGCATTCCTCTTTCGGTCCGGATGGGCTTCCAGTAACCTCTGCGCAAACGAATATACAGATTTCTTGGGGGACAGATGGGTCTGGTCTTTCGCTGGCTGGTGAGAATTACGACGGGCCTGATCCTGCTTTTGGTCGCAGCAATCGGGCTGATCTATTTTCTGGCCAGCCAATCCCTGCCCGAATATGATCAAACTCTTGAAGTTGAAGGGATTACCGCCCCCGTCGAGATCGTCCGCGACACCGCGAACGTACCACATGTCATGGGCCAGTCCGACCCGGATGTATTCTTTGGCCTTGGATATGCCCATGCGCAGGACCGGCTTTGGCAAATGACCGTTCTGCGCCGGACCGTACAGGGCCGATTGTCCGAAATATTCGGCCAGCGAACAGTCCATATCGACAAGCTCTTGCGACGACTGGACCTTTATGGCCTTGCCCATCGATCTGTCGACGTACAAGACGATTACACGCTTGCCGCATTGCGCGCCTATTCTGCTGGAATTAACGCCCGGCTAACCGAAATAAACGATCAGGCGCTAGGTCGTGGCGCGCCCGAGATGTTCTTGTTCAACGCGCCTGTCCCGCCATGGCAGCCCGGCGACAGTCTGGCCATCATGAAACTGATGAGTTTGCAATTGTCCGGCCACCTTGCGGATGAGGTTCTGCGTGCCCGAACTTCTCTGATATTGGACGACCCAGCACGTTTGGCTGACATTCTGCCCGATGTCCCTGGCCCCGGGATCGCGGCGCTACCTGAATATGCCGCTCTGTTTCCGAACCTTCCGCGGTATGCGCAGGGAGCTTCGATGCCTGACACGCCGCTTTCACCTTTTCCCCAGCGCGGATTGGCAGGGGCGTCAAATGCCTGGACCGCCGCGCCGTCTCGTTCGGCCAGCGGTGGCACCTTATTGGCCAACGACCCCCATCTGGGTTTCACTGCACCCGGCATCTGGTACCTGGCCCGGATGGAGCTTACTAAAGGCGGAGTTATTGGCGCGACGATCCCTGGTATTCCCGCGATTTCAGCCGGGCGAAGCGAGCGCTTGGGATGGGGTCTGACCTCATCTTATCTGGACGATCAGGACGTCCATATCGAACAGTTGAACCCCGAGAACCCAGAAGAATACCTGACCCCAGACGGATATAAGCGCTTCCAAACCCGGCCTTCGATCATTGAGATCAAGGACGCGGCCCCGATCACTTTGACCCTGCGTTGGACCGAGAACGGCCCCGTTCTGCCGGGCACGCATTACCATCTGGAAACCATTACGCCTCCGGGGCATGTGGCCTCCCTGTCATGGAGTGCGCTCAGTCCCCGCGACACCTCGATGAGTGCGTCTTTGGCGCTGATGAATGCAGATACCGTTCGGCAGGCCATCAATATAGCCGAAGATTACATCGCGCCATCACAGAACCTGTCATTGGTCGATCGAAACACGATTGGTTTGAAACTGATCGGTGCCATGCCCCGGCGAGACCTTAATAACCAAAGTCGTGGCCGTATTCCAACCCCCGGGTGGCTGGAACGAAACCGCTGGCAAGGTCGGTTGCGTTATGCGGACAACCCGGAATTTGTTGCTCCAGCCGGCGGCGTACTGGGCAATACAAATAACAAGATCATTGATCGCCCCTTCCCAGATCATGTCTCATATGAGTGGGGTGACACCCAGCGCGTTCACCGTTGGGAACGCCTGATGCAATCGCGCGAAGTGCACACCCGCGATAGCTTTATAGAGGCGCAGCTGGATACGGTCAGCTTTACGGCTCGATCCTTGTTGCCGCTGATCGGTGCTGATCTCTGGTTCACCGGAGAGTCCGCACCTGAAGGCACACCGGAACGTCAGCGGCAAATCGCGCTGGATTTGCTGGCCAACTGGAATGGCGAGATGAATGAGCACCTGCCCGAGCCATTGATCTACGCTGTCTGGCTGCGGGCACTGCAAATCCGTCTGATATCGGATGAGCTTGGCCCCTTGGCAGCGGAATACAAACATGTCGAACCATTGTTCATCGAGCGTGTTTACCGTGACATCGATGGCGCTTCGGTCTGGTGCGACGTGCGTCAGAGCGCCCCTGCCGAGACATGCACAGACATGGCTCGGCTGGCGCTGGATGACGCAATCATCTGGATTTCGGAACGATATGGCTCAGCGTTGGAATCTTTGCGTTGGGGTGATGCCCATCAGGCGACCCACGACCACCCCGTGCTGGGCGAAGTACCGGTACTGCGTTTCTTCGTAAACATCCGCCAGTCGACCAGTGGCGGCGACAATACCTTGTTGCGCGGCCGCACTTCGGGCGAAGGTCCAGATCCATTCCAGAATGTGCACGGTGCAGGATATCGTGGCGTATATGATTTCGCCGATCCGGACAGTTCAGTATTCATCACGGCCACTGGTCAGTCTGGCCATTTTTTGTCGCGCTACTACGATGATCAGGCCCAGTTGTGGCGCCGGGGCGAATACATTCCCATGTCGTTGGATATCGGTCTTGCCCGCGCCGCGGCAGTTGGCGTGACCGTGCTCAACCCACGCTGACAGTATCGGCAATTCCCCGCCCCTTTTTGCGCGCCGCGTGGACGTGGTTGATTGAATTCGCCTAAAATCAACGAGCCGTCGCATCGCACCAAAGGGGGAAATGCATGGGCAGCCTTCGCGATATTTTGAATAATCTGGCGCGCGACTATGCCGTTGCGTGGAGTTCAGGCGACCCAGACGCGGTTGCCAGCTTCTTTTCGCCGGATGGTCAAATCAGCATCAATCGTGGCGAACCTCTGCAAGGACATGCCGCAATCGCTGAAATGGCGCGCCGTCTTTATGCGGATTTCCCTGATCTGGAAGTACGTTGCGACATGATGCGGTGGGCTGGACCACATGCCCTGTTCGTCAGAACGCTCGAAGGGCATCATCACGCCACTGGTAACCGCGTTGTCACGCGTGGATGGGAGCAGTGGGAACTGACATCGAACAACAAGATCAAAACTTCGCTGGAATGGTTCGATGCACAAGAGCGGCAAAGCCAGATTGATGGTGTCTGAAACGCGTCCGCGCACCTTACTCTGAAGTCACAATGTATTCACGGGGAATGCCTTGTGTGATCCGATACCAGTCAGAGTTTTTCGTCCTGTCCTGGTGCGCCTCAAAGGCCGCCCTGTTTGCAAAAACCTCGGATACTTCAAACCGACCTGGCTGGTTGGCATCTTCGCAGACTTCGAATGAGATACACCCCGCCTCTGCACGGGTCAGTGAAATATGAGCAGGCAGCGCTTGCCGCACCTGTTCCAACCGGTCCTGAGGCACCGTAATATGACCGCGCAAATGAACCTTCTTTTCAGCCTGTGTCATCGACAACCCTTTTTATTGAGTGGGTCCAAACTTCAAAGCGCGGCAAAGCGGGCCGCTTGTTTGTCAGTCCAAAGCACAGTGATTTCGAAACCATCCTCGGTCTGCGCTTCAGATCTCACGACTTCCTGACGAAACAACCATGCCCGCTTTTGACCTTCAGCGAACGTCAATGAGAGTGTGGATTCATGCCGGGCGCCCTGCAGGATCGTGGCAATTTCAGACAAAAGAGGAGCAATCCCCTCGCCTGTTACCGCCGAAATCGCAAATATTGCCGGATCACGCTCGGCTCGAGCCAGCGTGGCCTGGCGGTCCTCGGGGCTGAGAAGATCAATTTTGTTCCAGACTTCCAGCCGGGGCCGGTCATCCTCGACCCCAAGAGAGGTCAAAATCGTCTCGACATCCTGCGCCTGCGCTTCAGTTTCTTCATGACTAATGTCTCGAACATGAACCACAAGATCGGCACCCAAAACCTCTTCCAGCGTGGCGCGGAATGCGGCAACCAGTTCTGTCGGCAGGTTCGAGATGAAACCCACTGTATCCGAAAGGATCACTTCGGGACCATCCGGCAGTTCGACCCGCCGCATTGTGGGATCAAGCGTAGCAAAGAGCATATCTTTTGCCATTACCTTGGCGCCAGTCAGGCCATTGAATAGCGTGGATTTTCCAGCGTTGGTGTAGCCGACCAATGCAACGATTGGGTACGGAACCTTGGCCCGTGCGGCGCGGTGCAACGTGCGGGTCTTGACCACTTTCTGCAGCTGCCGCCGTAGACGCACCAATTGTTCATCGATCGCACGGCGGTCCGCTTCGATCTGGGTTTCACCCGGCCCGCCGACGAATCCCAATCCGCCGCGCTGCCGTTCAAGGTGGGTCCAGGCCCGCACCAATCGCGTTCGTTGATAGCTGAGTGCCGCCATCTCGACTTGTAGCACCCCTTCGCGGGTACGCGCACGATCACTGAAAATCTCCAGGATCAGCCCGGTTCGATCGAGGATTTTGACCTTCCAGGCCTTTTCAAGATTTCGTTGCTGAACAGGCGTGACTGGCCCGTCGATCAGAACCAGTTCCACTTCGTTCTCGTGGAAACGCTCTCCCAACTCTTCGATCTTGCCGCTGCCGAACAGCAATCCCGCCTGAGCCCGCTGTAAACGTACAACTTCGGACCCGACCACATCCAGATCGGGCAAAGCGGCAGCCAATGCCACCGCCTCTTCCAGCGCCGGTTCTGGAACGCGGCGCTGTTCATCTGATTTGATTTCCGGATGCAGCACCCAGGCACGGGTGCGCGTCCTATCATGTTCCATCAAGAGGCGTCTTCGCCCTCATACAGGCTGATCGGCTGTGACGGCATGATGGTCGAAATCGCGTGTTTGTAGACCAGCTGCGACTGTCCGTCGCGGCGCAACAACACACAAAAATTATCGAACCAGGTGATTACACCCTGCAATTTCACGCCATTGATCAGGAATATCGTGACCGGGACTTTTGCTTTCCGTACATTATTCAGGAACGCGTCCTGCAGATTCTGTCTGTCCGAAGCCATATTGTTTTAATCTCGCCATTGTTCTTGCTACGCGCTGCGGACCAACGCGCTCCCTCCGGCGGAGTATGGAGTGGTGCGCGCAGATATTCCAGATGAAAAATCATGCAGTAACAGCAGACGCCTGCCGCAGGGTCAATCGCGCCACAGGGTTGGTGTAATCAGTGCGACGATCGCCAGGGTTTCCAAACGGCCAATAACCATCGCAGCGCAAACTGTCAGTTTGGCTGCACCTGACAGATCAATAAGTCGAATGGGGACATCAGTTGCCAATTCAATCAGCGGCCCCGTTGTGCTCAGCGCCGCAACGCTCAACACCATCGCCTGCTCGAACCCGACACCCATGGCGGCCAGCAGCAAATCGAACAGAGCCAACGTCAAAGCAAACATCATCAGGAAGATCCAGGCGATGAAGGCCCCGTCGCTTTGGATACGTCGGTTGCCTCCGCCTTCGCCGCTGACAGAAGACGGATAGATCAGTCGGTCAATTTCGCGCTTACCATTCAGATAAAGTGCAAAAACGCGCAGCAGTTTGACCCCTCCTGCGGTTGTTGCAACACCGCCGCCAATCAACGCCAAACCCATCAGGATCAAACCAGGTGTCCCGAGGCCTGATAGTTGCTGCGCATCGTTCCAATTCGCGCTTTCAAATCCGGCTGTTGTCAGGAAAGACATTCCAGTGAACACCATACCCCAAGCCACGTGCAACGCCTGCACAATCTCGATCTGAATACCAAGCTCGGCCGTTCCCGCCAGAACTCGGATAAACAACAATACCGCAACCGCCAGCACGATAAAGATACCGATCCGAAACTCAGGGTCTTTGTCCAGCCGCGAATAGCCCGAGGTCGCTGTATCGGTCGAAAAGGTCAGCCGCGACAACGCGAAGAAAAGGAACAGGAACATGATAGCTTCGCCGGTTATACCTGCTGTTGATCCTTCCAGCCCGCCCACAGGCGAAATACCCGAGGTCGCCATCACCGACATCGCGTGGCACACTGCGGTTAATCCTTGTTCGCCTGCGATCAACAAAAGAACCCAGATCACCGCTGTCAATCCGGCATAAATCGGAGCCAAAGCGCGCGACACGCGGATCAGATGGCCCCTTGGATCGGTCTTTTCGCTTTGGGCAACACCCGAGACCGGTCGACCAGGTTGCCCTTTTGCGGTTACCTCGAATCCACCCAACGACAAAGGCGCGAGGATCGCCGCTGCAGAAATCCACATCAACAGCCCCCCCATCCATCCAACCAAAGCGCGCCACAAATGCAGCGGTGCAGACAGACGCTGGGGATCCGGGAACAGGTCAGCGCCGGTTGTTGTCAGCGCACTGACCATATCAAAATAAGCATTTAGAAAACTGGTTGTTCCCAGCGCATCATGAAACGGTATGGCCAGAAAGATCGGCAACAAGGTGAACGCGGCAAGTAAAACCGCCAATTGGCCAAGCGTCCCGCGCCGGGGTTTTCGGTTCGACATCGCAAGCGCAATGATCAAGACAGCGAACACACCTAACAGACCGGAATAAAAGAAAGATCGTGAGGTATCGTGATCATCCAGTGCCAGCGCGTAGGCAGCGGGAATCCACATCGACAGCGCGACAATTCCCCAGATCATCAGCAACAGCGGTAGTCGCCGCAATACTCCGATCCGTTGCTGTCCACGTGCCTGCAACATCAGAAGAAATCGATCGAGACCTGCATCAGACGTTCAACCTCGGGCACGTCTTTAGCCATAGCAAAGATTGCAACGACATCCTTCTCGTCAATGCGGAGGCTTCCAGTTGGGCGCAGCACCTCGTCTCCTTTGCGGACGGCACCGACCAATACGCCCTCGGGGAAATCAATATCACGCAGCTTTTGCCCCGCCATCGGAGAAGTCGACAGGACTTCGGCCTCAATAACTTCGGCTTCGGCGTCGCCAATAGAATAAACCTGACGCACCCGACCGTGACGGATGTGGCGCAGGATCGAACTTACTGTTGTCGCACGCGGATTGATATAAGCGTCGATTCCCAGCGGCCCCATCAGGGCGACCATACTGGGGTCATTGATCAAAGCGATGGCCAGCGGGCAGCCCTCGCCCTTGGCACGCACCGCAGCCAACATGTTGGTGCGATCGTCGTCTGTGACTGCCAGCATCGCATCGGCGCGTTCAATACCTGCCTCGCTCAGCAAAGACGAATCCAAACCGTCGCCATTCAATACGATGGTGCGCTCCAGCCCCTCGGCAGCGATTTCCGCGCATCGACGGTCGCGCTCGATGATCTTGGCGCGGACGCGGCTTTCACGTTCTTCCAGCGTGCGCGCAACTTCCAACCCGACATTTCCGCCACCCACGATGACGACTCGATCTTGCTGACGTTGGGCTTTGCCGAACACCTCCATCGTGCGGTCCACATCCTTGACGCTGGTAAAGACATAGCATTCGTCGCCAACAAACAGCTGATCCTCGGATTCAGGCGCGAACAACGTCCCTTCACGACGAACACCAACAACGATTGAACTGAGCGTCGAGAACAAATCAGTCAGCTGGCGAAGCGGAGTGTTGACGATTGGACAGTCTTCTTCAACCCGAATACCCAGCAGTTGCGCCTTACCGTCCATGAAAATCTCGGTATCGAAAGCCGACGGAGCCGACAGACGGCGCATTGCAGCGGCAGCGACCTCGCGTTCAGGGCTGATTACCACGTCGATGGGCAGATGATCGCGGCGATAAAGATCGGAGTGAATCGCTTCGAGATAGGATTTAGACCTCAGACGCGCGATCTTGCGCTGGATCGAAAAAACCGAGTGCGCCATCTGGCAGGTGACCATGTTCACCTCGTCCGAATGGGTCGCAGCAATGATCATATCAGCGTCGCGGGCCCCTGCCCGATCAAGTACATCCGGATAACTGGCGAATCCGGCGATCCCCTGCACGTCCAGCGTCTCAGTCGCGCGACGCACCAGATCAGGGTTGTTGTCGACCACCGTTACATCGTTCAGTTCGCCCGAAAGGTGACGCGCAATCTGCCAGCCCACTTGGCCGGCACCGCATATGATGACCTTCATACTCTTGGCCTTTCTGCCTGAAATCTTTGAATGACAGATGCCCCCAAAGCGGTCAATTGAATTGTCATGGATGACAAGCTGAGCCAAAGTAACTGCATGAAACCAATTCTGCCCACTCTGATTTGCTTGCTGACACTATCTGCCTGTGGTCCGCTTTCGCTGTATTACCGCGAGGGCGAAAGCGTTGCGCGCATGCAGACCGAAACCACGAACTGTCAGGTGAAAGCTCTTAAAGACGCCCCTGTCGCCAATCAGGTCCGTCAGAGCCCACCGGTATACTGGCCCGGGCGCACCTATTGTGATGGCCGTGGGCGTTGCTATCGCAACCCTGGATGGTGGGAACCCGGACGGATCTATACCGTTGACGTGAATCAGGGGCTAAGAAACAAGGTCGAGGCACAGTGTATGGCACAGAAAGGGTACCGCCCGGTCAGCCTGCCGCCTTGCAAACAAGGTGTCAAATCGCGGGTTGCACCCGCACGTACCACAACTCTTCCACCGCTGAGCACTGAGTCGTGTTTCGTGAAGTTTGAAGACGGGTCATTTCAAATCATCACCCCAGGACAGGCCGGCTGATTTGCGACGCTTGGCCAGTGCGAGATGAGCAAATATGGCGATGCCATAGAATGCAGCCACGGCCAAAAACATACCGACCTCTTTTGCGCCCAAAAGAACTGCCAGTAAAACTGGCGTCCCTAGCAGATTTCCAGCATTCCCCATCTGCGCCATTGCGCCGTAGCTTAACGCCTGGGTCTCGGCTGTGTCGTTCAACTCGGGCACAGCAGCGAAACTACCGCCCTGAACAAGCCCAAGAACCGCAAACAATGCGATGCATCCGAAGGCAAGCGGAGCCCCCAGAAACAGCGAAATGATCGTCAGAATCCCCATGGCGAATCCCAGATTCACGACACTGACGCAGGACAGTACGGTCAAAAGCAGCGGTACCAGCAACCATGACAACACGATCCCGGCCAACGGCATCAATGCTGCGATCGATGCACCCTGCCCTTCGGGTAAGCGCCCCGGCAGAATTGCCAGAAGTGAGACGAAAGTGAGCGTGTAGAAGAACCATCCGATCGCCGGAGCCGAGATGAATGGCGAGCGATAGGTCCTTAGGTGCACACCAAGCAAAGAAGATAAACTCCACCTCGTGCCGGCTGGCTGATCTATGTCGATCTTCAATTTGCTGAACGCTATCAGCGCGGCAATCACCAACATCAATCCGCCATGCAGGGCAAAATACACCGGCAATCCATAGCGGTCGACAATTGGCAACCCGAACCAGGCATTCAACGCAAAGGCTACGCCAAAAAACGTACTCCATAGCACCATAGAGTTGTACCTAGCGCGACCGGTTGTGATCTGTGCAATCAAGGTCGGTGCCGCGACAACAATCGCAAGATGGGATAGCCCTTCGACCACCCGGCTGAGCAACATCAATTGGAATCCCGGCAGACTTGCTTGCAATATTGACAATGCACCCCCAAGAACCAAACCCGACAAAAGCAGACGGTTTGGCCCGATCCGCGCCGCAATCGCACCCGACATCGCACCCAGCGCTGCTCCCATCAGGCTGATAATCGATAGCAGCCAGCCGATCACCGCCGCATGATCGGGATAAAGCAATCCAATGTCAGCAAACGGAACGGCGATCTTGGCAAACTGGGTCGCAGCCCCGAGGCCTGCGAACCAAATCAGCAAAACTTGCTGAAATGTTCGGAAAGAGTCGCTCATGAACTCGGTCTATCGCGACCTACACACCAGCGGAACGCATAAATTATGCGGCACCCTCTCGCCGACCGCTGACCAGACGAACCGGGGTGCCATCCGAAAGATACAATCGCTCCCAAACGATCCGTCCAGCGCTGATTCTGATTTGGTCATGCACGGCTTCCGAGGTCAAAAAGGCCTTGGGCGCAGGCGAGTGCAAATCCCACCAACCATCCAGTTGGAGTTCCGCCTCGGCCTGTCGGATCTCATCCGTCGCAAATTGCCAGAGTGATACACCCAGCAACGCGTGCTGAGAGGTTTTCCAATCTCGTGCACGACTGGCCGAATAGGCAAGGCAAGTGTGTGTGGCTTCTTCAACAAGGTGTAGGCACTCGGAGGAGTTTACCACCAGACGTTTAAGCGCGGAATCTTGTGCCTTTGCCGGACCAAGCGCCGCAAAAACAACCTGTTGAACATGGGCCGAAGGGGTTTGGCCACCATTTTCCCACCGAGAAATCGTGGCCTGATCAACCTCGATCAGATCGGCAAGGGCAGATTGCTTCAGGCCAACCACGCGGCGCAGTCGTTTCAGCCGCTTTCCAAAGGCTGGAAAACCAATGGAAACGGCTGTGGTCTTCGAGCAATCTGCGGTCATTGAAGCAAATCACTCTGCGGGTTCGGGCTCATCAATCTGCGCCACCCGCGCACCTGACTTGTTTGAGGTCACGACCCCCAAGGACTTGAGTTTGCGGTGCAAGGCGCTGCGCTCCATGCCGACGAAGCTGGCAGTGCGGCTGATGTTACCACCAAACCGATTGATCTGAGTCAGCAGATACTCACGCTCGAATGCTTCGCGGGCCTCGCGAAGCGGCAGCGTTGCCAGAGCACCGGACAGGACCACCCGTCCGGTTTCATCTGCCTTCTCTTCTTCATTGGGCAGTTCGCGTGCCTCAATCGGGCCGGTACTATCCCCAAGGATCAGTACCCGTTCGATCAGGTTCTTGAGCTGACGCACATTGCCTGGCCATGTCATCGTTTGAAGCAGCGCGACGGCCTCATCGGAAAGTTCACGCACTGGCAGGCCCTGCGTGTCGTTGCACATCTCGATAAAATGCTGCGCCAAAACCGGAATGTCTTCGCGGCGCTCTTCCAGAGATGGAACTGAGATCGGTACAACGTTCAGACGATGATACAGTTCTTCGCGGAACCGCTCTGCTGCAATTTCCTGTTCCAGATCGCGGTTGGTCGAAGAGATGACGCGCAGATCAACCCTCACTTTGTCTGACCCGCCGACGCGCTGGAACTGCTGATCGACCAGCACACGCAAGATTTTGGACTGCGTTCCCAGCGGCATATCAGCGACTTCGTCGAAATAGACGACCCCGCCATGGGCCTCTTCCAGCAGGCCTGACTCGACACCACGCTCCGAGGATTCACGGCCGAACAGAACCTCTTCGACCCTCTCAGGCTCGATCCCGGCGCAGTTTACCGTGACGAATGGTGCATTGGCGCGATTGGAATGGGCATGGATATAACGTGCTGCGATCTCTTTGCCCGAGCCCGCCGGACCGCTGAGCATGACCCGACCATTGGACTTGGTCACCTTATCCAACTGCCCCTGCATCGCCCGGAACGAAGCCGATTTGCCGATCATATCGGAACAGCTGACTTCCTGCCGTTTCAACGAAGCATTCTCGCGGCGCAGGCGCGAAGTTTCCATCGCTCGGCGTATAACCACCATCAACTGATCAATATTAAAAGGCTTTTCGATAAAATCGTATGCCCCCTGTTTGATCGCCGCGACCGCAATCTCGATATTGCCGTGCCCGGAAATGATCACCACCGGCACATCCGGGTTGTCGCGTTTCACCGCCTTCAGGATGTCAATCCCATCCATACGACTGTCTTTCAGCCAGATATCCAGGATCAACAGTCCGGGAGGTTCGGCATTGATCGACGACATGCACTCATCCGAGTTTGCCGCCAGCCGTGTGGAATAGCCTTCGTCCTCTAGAATATCGGACACCAATTCGCGAATATCGCGTTCGTCATCTACGATCAGAATGTCGCTCATCTTTGGCCTGCTTTCAGTTTGTTTGTTTTAATCGCCTGTTTTTCCGGCGCATCTGTCGGGCCGCCTGAGGCCCCGGGAAGACGAATGACAGCCATCGCGCCGTAATGGTCCTGTCCGTCAAATGTGGGCGCATCTTCTAATGTCAGCGCTCCGCCATGTTCTTCGATTATCTTTTTGACGATAGGCAGGCCCAAGCCCGTGCCTTCGTCACGCGTGGTTACATAAGGTTCAAACAGCCGCGCCCGATCTTCTGGCAGGCCGATGCCGTTATCGGCAATGGTGATCTGCGTTCCCGCATCGTCATTGCTGACCGCCACCTTAATCTGAGGTTCAAGATTGTCCGGGGCGCCTTTTTCTTTCAGCGTTTCAATAGCCTCGCCCGCGTTCTTGATCAGGTTCGTCAAGGCCTGGCTCAACATGGTCGAATCCACATCCGCCAGAATAGGCTGTTCGGGCAGATCCGCGTCGATCTGAACATCGGGTTGGCCCGCCTGCTGCAACAACACCGCCTCACGCACCAGCGTCACAATGTTTTCTTCGCGCCGCTCCGGCTCGGGCATCCGCGCGAATTTTGAGAACTCATCGACGATCCGTCGCAGGTCGTTGGTCTGACGCACGATCACATCTGTCATCGATTCAAGGCTACTGCAGTCTTCTTCATTCAGCTTGCGCGAAAACTTACGTTTGATCCGCTCGGCGCTCAGCTGGATCGGGGTCAGAGGATTCTTGATCTCATGCGCAATGCGACGGGCCACATCGCCCCAAGCCGCCATGCGCTGTGCACTGACCAAATCGGTCACATCGTCAAAGGCCACAACGTAGCCTTCCAAGCCGCCATCTTCACCTCGACGCGTCGCCATGCGTACCAGCAAGTTCTCTAATTGACCCTTTCGAGTCACTTTCACTTCGCCCTGAACAGCCTCCTGCCCGCTGTCCTTGAGCGTTTCGAACAATGGCAAGAATTCGGGCACGGCTATGCCTATCGCAAGATGATGCTCACCGCCCGACCAACCCAACAGGCGCTCTGCGGACCGGTTCACAAAAGTTACGCACCCTTCGGAATCAACGCCCACAACCCCCGACGTCACCGAACTGAGCACCGAGTCGAACAACCTTCGGCGGCGTTCGATCTGGCGCGTATTCTCCAGCAAGGTATCGCGCTGCCCCTTCAACTGGCGGGTCATCTGATTGAAGTATCGGCCCAGCATCGCGATTTCATCATCGCTGGCCTCTTCGATGACCTGAACGCTCAGATCACCTGCACCGACCCGTTGCGCAGCCGTTGTCAGCCGCCCTACGGGACGTGAAAGGCGCTCGGCAAACCACATGCCCAGCGACATAGCCGCCAATATCAGGATCACCGCGAAACCCAGATACAGAAGACCGAACTCGAACAGTACCCGACCACGCTCACTTTCGAGCTGACTGTAAAACTGCGCGGTTTCTTTGGTCTCATCCAGTAGGGTCAAAAGCTGTCCGTCAACCTCGCGGCTGACATATAGGTATCGGTCCAGATAGGCCTGCAATGGTACAAGAGCGCGGAACTCGCTGTTCTCCCAATCTGCGATAATCGCCACACCCTGATCATTGGCCTCAATCATCTCTTCGGGCGTCGGTGCCTCGTAGTCGAACAGGTAGGACCGATCACCACGCGACCGAATTTCAGCACTGCCATCAATTACATAGGCCTCACGCAAACCGCGTTGAATCTGGGACTGCCCCTGCGCCAGAACCTCACGCAATTCGGCATCTGAGATGTAGTAATCTAATGATCGAGCGTTATCGAGAAATCGCGCCAGAACGATCGCGTCCTGCGTCAGCCCTTCGCGGTGCTCTTGTTCGTAGGCTTCGGCGGCCGTAAGAGATGACCCAACAACCTGCCTAACCCGATCCGAGAACCAGCCTTCAAGGCCGATATTCACCGTAAGCCCTGCAAAAATAGCAACCGTAACGGTAGGAACCAGAGCCAGCAGCGTAAACGCGCCAATCAGGCGCAGGTGAAGCCGTGACCCTGCTGATTTCGCGCGTCGGGCGGCGATCAGACTGAATAACTGCCCCAACACCAACGCTGCGACGACCAGCACATAAACCAGATCGGCCAGCAGAATCAGCCTCAGCGTCGGCGCCGCCGCGCCTAAATCAAAGGGACCAATGACCAGATAAGTTGCCAGCGCCAGAATGGGGCCCAACACGACCAGACCCAAGGTACTGAAATTGCGCATCCTCCGGGACTTGCGCCACCGGTTAATCGATAGGATCGGCCCGTTCTGTGCCCGGGTTGCCACCGTCTGCCCTCATTCTGAAGTGCCGCTTGCGCGGCTTACCGCCATATGTCGTGGTCGTTCCCGGGGTCGAACCCGAATGCCACGGTTTGTGTGGCGATATTACATCAGTTTGCGGCGGCGTGTCACCTGAATATCGAGGTCGGTAATCTTTTTCCGCAACGTATTTCGGTTAATCCCCAGAAGATCAGCACATTTTGCTTGATTTCCACCGGTCGCATCCAGCGCAATTTCGATCAAAGGCGCTTCGACTTCACGTAAAATACGCTGATAGAGCCCGGGCGGTGGTAGGATATTCCCGTGCAAATCGAAGTATCGCCGCAGGTGACGCCCCACCGAAGCTGACAGTTTTTCACGCTCGCCATCCCCCAGAACTGGTTCAGCCTCAGGCTGACTGCCCAAAACCATCTCAACTTCGGTGCGCGAGATTTCTTCTGCACGGCTTGTCAGGCTGAGACGACGGATGGCATTTTCCAGCTGCCGGACATTCCCAGGCCAAGAATATCGGCGCACAAGCTCCACAGCTTCGGAGCTGAGGCGGCGTTTCGTTCCGCTTTCGCGCTCTTCCCTCGCAAGAAAATGGTCGGTGAGCAACGTGATATCATCAACGCGTTCTCGAAGAGCAGGAACATGTACTGTCGCACCGCAGAGACGATAATAAAGGTCCTGCCGCACGCGACCGCTTTCCATTGCGTCAGTAAGGTCAGATTGGCTGGTGGCCATGAAACGCGGCACATGATCGCCCGGAGTGTCCATCATGCGCACGATACGGGCCTGAATCTCGTCATCGATATCGGCGATCTCATCGATCAACAGCGTGCCGCCCCGCACGCGCGCCATAACTCGCGCCGGGCCTTCCAGATCACTTAGATCAGCGGCAGTCGCGGTGACAAAAGGCAGAGTTCGACGGTCTGAAAAATCGTGAATAGCGCGCGCAATCAAAGATTTACCTGTACCACTTTCACCCGATATCATCACTGACAGATCGGTGTTCATCACCCGCGCCACGAGACGATAGAGCGCTTGCATAACTGGGGTGCGCCCAACAAGCGGCAACTCGTCTGGACGATCTTCGCTGGCTTCGACAGGCTCAGCCTGAGCATGCTGTTTCTGATCAAGCGCCCGTGCGGTCCGCTTCATCAGATCAGGCAAATCGAAGGGCTTGGGCAGATAGTCATAGGCATCCGCCTCGGCAGCCTGAATGGCCGTCATGATGGTGTTCTGGGCCGAGATCACGATGACCGGCAATCCAGGTCGATCCTGTGCGATCTTTGGCAACATCTCGAGCCCGTTTCCATCCGGCATCACTACATCCGAGATCACCACGTCGCCCTTGCCTTCGGCCACCCAGCGCATGAGCGTGGTCAGCGAAGATGTGGCATGCACCTTGCACCCCGCCCGCGTGAGGGCCTGTGTCAGAACCGTGCGGATCGTGCGGTCGTCATCGGCAACCAGAACTGTGCCATCCATCAGATGCTCTCCTTGTCATATGTGCCCTGCGGCGCGCGCCGCAGGGACAAACGGAATACAGTGCGCCCAGGCACCGATTCCGCTGATATCCATCCGTCGTGGTCGGATATGATCTTGCTGACCAGCGCCAGCCCCAGGCCGGTTCCGTTTTCTTTACCGGAAACAAATGGATCGAAAATCTCGCCCTGAATTTTCTCCGGCAGTCCGGGACCATCATCGATGATCTCGATTTGCAAAGGCAGCGAGTGACCGGAACCATCACTGCGACGCAGCCGGAATGAATGTTCGAAATAGGTGCGAAGCCGGATTATGCCGCTGCCATCAGCAGCCTCAGAGGCGTTCTTGAGCAGATTCAAAATCACCTGCAAAAACTGGTCCGGATCTCCGTATGCCAGTGGCAAAGATGGATCGTAGTCCTCAACAATGGTCATATGAGCGCCAAACCCCAGCAGCGCCGATCTGCGCGCGCGGTCCAAAACATCGTGTATATTGACTGGCTTGAAATCAGGCTGAGACAGGTTTCCGAACTGTTCCACCTGTTCCAGTAGCTTCACAATACGACGGCTTTCCTCGACAATAAGATCTGTTAATTCAAGATCTTGCTGTGAGATATTCATGCTGAGCAACTGTGCCGCACCGGTGATCCCGGCCAGAGGGTTTTTGATTTCATGCGCCAGCATCTCGGCCATGCCAATGGCCGATTGCGCCGCCGATTTCACGGTATTGCCTCGGGTCATCCGCCCAGACAATTCACGTGGTGAGATGATCATAATCATGGATCCGGGATGCCCCATTAATGGCGCGATCTGCAGGGCACATTGCAGCGGCGCGCGATTACCCGAGCCCACATCCACATCATTCACAAACAGGGGCGTGCTCTGCTGACGGGCGCGTATGAAAGCCTCTTCCAAGGGCGCATCGACTGCGATCTGATCCCAGACTGGATGCCCGATTACAGCTTTGCGCGAAGCGTTCAGGAACCCCTCACCCGAAGAATTGACATCCGATATGCGGTCGTCAGGATCGATGATAAAGGCCGGAACCGGCAGCGAGGTCCAGATGCTCTGATCCGAGGTCATGCCGCCACCTCTGCCGAGCTGTTCAAAGCATCGCCCAGTAGCTGCAGAACTTCATCCGTATCGCGTGATGTCAGTACTGCGCGTCGTAAGGTGGCAGACGTCCCGGCCTCATCCATGTACCATCCCAAATGCTTACGTGCGACGCGCAAGCCCAGCTCAGTACCGTAGAATGAGAGCATCGCCTGATAGTGGGCGCGCACCGTCTCGATCAGGTCGGCTCCCACCGGAATGTCCGGAGCTGCAGCTCCATATAGATCGTGACAGATCTGCGCCAGCAGCCATGGCTTACCCTGCGCGCCCCGGCCCACCATCACGCCATCCGCACCAGACTGCACCAGCGCGGTTTGCGCGGCCACCGTATCAATAATATCCCCATTTGCGATGACCGGGATCGAGACCGCCTCTTTCACCGCCCGGATCGCCTGCCAATCTGCCCGACCTTTGTAGAACTGACAGCGCGTACGCCCATGGATGGTGACCATCCGGATGCCAGCTTCCTGCGCCCGACGCGCCACATCCGGCGCGTTCAGCAATTTGTCATCCCACCCCAGGCGCGTCTTCAACGTGACGGGTACGCCCACAGCATCCACCACGGCCTCTATTAGCGTCAGCGCGTGATCCGGCGTCTTCAGCAGGGCCGAACCGGAATAGCCGTTGGTCACCTTCTTTGCTGGACATCCCATGTTGATGTCGATCACTCGGGCGCCCCGGTCGACGACCTGCCGGGCAGCCTCGGCCATCCAGTGCGCGTCGCGACCGGCCAATTGCACCGCCGTGTTCTCAACATCCGCCGACAGTTCTGCCCGTTCACGGACGCCTGGTTTGGCCTGCACCATCTCTTGGCTGGCAACCATTTCGCTGACCACCATGCCTGCACCGAAGCGCATCACAAGATCCCGAAAGGGCCGGTCGGTGATTCCGGCCATAGGTGCCAGCAGCACCGGCGGGGTCAGGTCCTTCTCAGCAAGACGCAGGGTCAATGTGCTTAATCCTTGAGCAGTTGCGCTTTTAATATCGAAATTGCAGCATATGAACAACAAATCGACGGCATTCAAGCCCGCTAAATCATCAGTTGCTTAATTTTTAGGCAGATTGACGTGGGTGATTGCCTCTGCATTCACCGCCCCCTAAACAATGCCCAATCAGGAGAACCCGCAGATGACCACAGCCGCCATCATCGTCGCCGCCGGGCGCGGCCAGCGCGCCGGAGGCGGAGTGCCTAAACAGTGGCGCGCTTTGGGTGGGCAGCGCGTGGCAGATTGGACCATTGATCGCTTCAAAGGGCTCGTCGATCATATCGTTCTTGTTCTGGCGGAAGACGATACATCTGCCTGGGAAGAATTCTCTGCAACAGACCTGATTCTTGCACCGGGTGGCAGCGACCGGGCCGGATCTGTGCATAGTGGCCTGCGGGCGTTGGAAGCACACAGCGTCGAAAAGGTCTTGATCCACGATGTCGCTCGTCCCTGTGTCAGCGCGAGGGTAATCCGGGATGTGCTGGCTGCGCTCGATGCACATTCTGCAGCGGCTCCGGGTTTGGCCGTCACTGACGCACTCTGGACCGGAGATGGATCGGTGGTGACAGGAACACAGGATCGGTCTGCTCTTTACGCCGCGCAGACGCCGCAGGGGTTTCACTATGGCGCGATCACGAACGCCCACGCCTCCCATCCCGGAGGCGCGGCAGATGACGTCGAAGTTGCACGTGCTGCCGGGATTGATGTGGCGATCGTTCCGGGCGATGCGGATAACCTAAAAATAACCCGGCCCGAGGATTTCGAGCGGGCGGAACGCATAATGGGTATGAACATGGATGTAAGGCTGGGCAACGGCTACGACGTGCACCGATTTGGGGACGGAGATCACGTGATCCTGTGCGGTGTGAAAGTACCGCACACACGCGGACTTCAAGGTCACTCGGACGCCGATGTGGGCATGCATGCGGTGACCGACGCGATCTTTGGTGCACTGGCGAAAGGCGATATCGGGCAACACTTCCCACCCTCCGACCCGCAGTGGAAAGGTGCGGCCAGTGAGATTTTCCTGCGCCACGCCGTCGAGCTTGCCGGGCAGATGGGTTATGCGATCTCGAATGTCGATTGCACGCTGGTCTGCGAATATCCCAAGATCGGCCCTCATGCTGACGCGATGCGTGCCGAAATGGCACAGATCATGGGCCTTCGCACCGATCAAGTTTCGGTCAAGGCCACCACGTCCGAGCGGCTGGGCTTTACCGGTCGCAGCGAGGGGATTGCGTCGCTTGCGACTGCCTGTCTGGTGAAGTCATGATCGCGGCGCGCTTGATCGGAACCGTCGGCGGCGTCGGCTATCTGCGCCCTGCCCCCGGAACCTGGGGATCACTGGCTGCATTGCCACTGGCATGGGTTCTGCACACACTGGGCGGCTTTCCGCTACTGGTCATCGGGACGTTGGCAGCATTCTTCGGCGGCCTTTGGGCCACGCGTGTGATGACGGCAGGACAGGATGATCACGACCCGTCCGAGATCGTCATCGATGAAGTCGCAGGTCAGTTCATCGCGATCTGGGCGATCTCCTACCCGTCATGGGCCCATGGAATCGATATCACGGCGCTCTGGCCTGGCTGGGTCGCAAGCTTCCTGCTGTTCCGGATGTTCGACATCACCAAACCCGGCCCCATCGGTTGGGCCGACCGGCGCGGTGATCCATTGGGTGTCATGCTGGATGACGTGATCGCGGGCATTTTTGCAGCCGTCGGCGTCGTGATCCTTGCTGGCATCGCGCATGGGGTGATGGGCCTATGACCGTGATCGACCTGTTGAACCGCGCCAAGTCGCAGGGTGTGATGATCGCAACGGCCGAAAGCTGCACCGGCGGCATGGTCGCCGCCGCACTGACTGATATCCCAGGCAGCTCGGCCGTGGTCGAGCGCGGCTTTGTCACCTACACCAACACCGCCAAGCAAGAAATGCTTGGCGTACGCATCGACACGCTTGAGGCCCATGGTGCAGTCTCGGAAGAGGTTGCACAGGAGATGGCCGAGGGTGCGCTGCACCACTCACAGGCGCAACTGGCAGTCTCGATAACCGGTATTGCAGGCCCCGGCGGGTCCGAGCACAAACCCGAAGGCCGTGTTTGCTTTGGTTTGGCAGCAGTGGGCCAACCAACACGCACCGAGACTGTCGAATTCGGCGCTCTGGGGCGTGAAAACGTGCGCAAAGCCGCTCGCGATCATGCACTACTTATGCTGCTGAGCGGCGTTTCGCAGTCCGCCCAAATTTAGGGCAAACACGCCCGATAGGCGCAAAATTGATCACCAGTTGAAAAAAAGCCGCCTAAACGGGCGGCTTTTTGTATAGCTGCCTCTTTTTTCCCCACCTCAGCTCGGCTTCAACCCGCTCCACACCACTCAAGCGGTGTCGGAGGTAGAATTGGATTGCTCATCCGACACCCCAATAGGGAAAGGAGAGCGGCCCATGAACGGAGCCGATACAGCGTGGATCATTGTGGCAACAGCACTGGTCCTGTTCATGACACTGCCG
Source organism: Ruegeria sp. O11 (assembly GCF_056535285.1). Lineage (NCBI taxonomy): Bacteria > Pseudomonadati > Pseudomonadota > Alphaproteobacteria > Rhodobacterales > Roseobacteraceae > Ruegeria > Ruegeria sp. O11. The sequence goes on from NZ_JBQERS010000001.1 coordinate 855,723, forward strand.
GGTCTTGCCCTGTTCTATGGTGGGCTTGTGCGTGCCCGAAATGTACTCAGCGTTTTCATGCACTGCTTCTCGATTGCCTGTTTGATGAGCATTCTGTGGCTGGTCGCAGGGTATTCGATCGCCTTCGGACCGGGTGAAAACGGCCTCTGGGGTGGTTTGGGCAAAGCGTTCCTGATCGGCGTTGACGCTGACAGCCTTGCGGGAACCTTACCCGAAGTGCTGTTCTTCGCTTTCCAGATGACCTTCGCCATCATCACCCCTGCCCTGATCATCGGCGCATATGTGGAGCGTGTTGGCTTTGGCTTTGTCCTCACCTTTTCGGCGCTTTGGATGCTGCTGTGCTATGCGCCCGTTGTCCATTGGATCTGGGGCGGCGGCATGCTGGCGGACGGAGGCATTCTTGGCGAAATCGGCGTGCGCGACTTTGCGGGTGGCATTGTCGTCCACGAAACCGCCGGCCTGGCCGCGCTGATCATCGCAGTTATCCTTGGACCGCGGCGCAATCGCACGACACCTCCACATAACCCCGGCTATGTAATGGTGGGCGCTGCAATGCTGTGGGTCGGTTGGTTCGGTTTCAATGGCGGTTCACAACTGGCTGCCGACGGCGGCGCAGCGATGGCCATGACTGTCACCCATCTGTCTGCCGCAACAGCGTCGCTGACATGGGCGTTATGGGAGCGCATCCGTTTTGGCAAAGCCTCGATGGTCGGCCTTGTTACTGGCACCATTGCTGGTCTGGCGTCGATCACCCCGGCCTCGGGCTTTGTGGGTCCGGTTCAGGCTCTGATCATCGGTGCGGTTGCCGGTATCCTGTGTCAGGAGGCCGTCAATGTGATCCGTAATAAGCTGAACATCGACGACACGCTGGACGTTTTCGCCGTTCACGGTGTCGGGGGTATCTTTGGTACTCTGATGATTGCACTTTTCGGTCTGGGAACTTGGACTGCGCAACTGGGCGGCTTGGTCATCGTGGGTGCCTTTACGGCAGTTGTCACGATTGTGTTGGTTAAGGTGGTTGCACTCATCACCCCGCTTCGCGTAGACGCCGAGACCGAAACAAACGGGCTCGACCTCTCAGTACATGGGGAACGCGCCTACGATATGAGCAGCTAAGCCCACCTTGGCGCTCTGCCGCCCGTAAGGGCAAAGCGGACCTCTTGGGGGTCCGCTTTTCTTTTGGTCAGCCCCCTCGACTCTGGGCCAGAGGACGGGCTATCAGCCTGCGACACCCTTCCAGACCAGAGGTTTGCGCCATGATCCCCAGTTCTTTCCCCGACAGCACCGAAATCGCCCGCCTGACTGCGCGGATGCTGCTGGAGATCAAGGCGGTTCATTTCAACTCGCGCGAGCCCTTTACACTGGCATCCGGCCTGCCCAGCCCGACCTATATCGACTGCCGCAAGCTAATCTCCTACCCGCGCATCCGCTCAACCCTGATGGACTTCCTGACTGTCACAGTGATGCGTGAGGCCGGTTTCGAGGCATTCGACAACATCGCTGGCGGCGAGACTGCAGGCATCCCGTTCGCGGCCATGGTTGCCGAGCGCATGGCCCTGCCAATGACCTATGTGCGTAAGAAACCCAAAGGCTATGGCCGCAATGCCCGTATCGAGGGCGCGATGACCGAGGGCGAACGTGTGCTGCTGGTTGAGGATCTGACCACCGATGGCGGCTCGAAACTGTCTTTTGTTGATGCGATCCGTGAGACGGGTGCGACCTGCGGCCATACCGCAGTAATCTTCTACTATGGCATTTTCCCCGAAACCGAGAAGACACTGGGCGATCATGGCGTAAAGCTGCACAGCCTTTGCACCTGGTGGGATGTGCTGGCAGAGGCTAAGGTGCAGAAAGCGTTCGACAATGAGACGCTGGACGGGGTCGAGGCCTTCCTCAACGACCCACGTGCATGGCAGGAAGCCCACAAAAGCTAGCGCAACGGCATCTGTGTGCGCCTTGGAAACAATTATCGCGCAATGCGATCCAATCGTACAATATGTTGACGAACAACCTCATCATCCTTCAATATGATGGGGTCTGGAGATATGCACAGCCTATCCCCAAAAACATACAATTTGCCCCGACTCACGGGGCTCGGCTATGGAACATGCCCAAGGGGCATAGAGAGCAGCAATGAACGAGATCAGCAGTATCGAGCAGGCAGCCGCACAGATTCAGAATCCGGAAACAATGCCGCACTCCATCGAGGCCGAGCAGCAGCTTCTGGGTGCGATTCTGACGAACAACGATCTGTATGATCGCGTCGCATCGATTATTGGGGCTGAGCATTTCTATGATCCGGTTCATGCGCGCATATACGAAGTCGCATCAACTCGTATCGCAAAAAATGCGCTGGCTTCACCCGTCACGCTAAAATCATTCATGGCTGAAGATGAGGGTCTGAAAGAACTGGGTGGTCCGGCCTATCTGGTAAAACTGGCGGGCGCTTCAATCAGTGCCTTTGCTGTGCATGACTACGCCCAGATGATCTATGACCTTGCCATCCGACGCGAATTAATCCGCCTGGGCCGGGACATTTCGGACAAGGCAGCGCGGGTCGATGTGGCCAGTGAACCCAAGGAACAAATCGTCGAGGCCGAACAACAGCTTTATCAGTTATCCGAGCAGGGCCAGACCGAACAAGGTTTTCAATCCTTCCTTAAGGCGGTCACAGAAGCCGTCAACGTCACCAACGAGGCGTACCAGCGCGGTGGCGGCATGGCGGGGATTTCCACCGGTCTGGCCGATCTCGACAAGCAATTAGGCGGGTTGCACCCGTCTGACCTGATCATTCTGGCCGGGCGTCCGTCGATGGGTAAAACCTCATTGGCGACCAACGTCGCGTTCAACGTGGCCAAGGCTTACAAGCGCGGGCAGAAACCCGATGGCAGCGAAGGCGCAGTTGACGGCGGTGTCGTCGGGTTCTTCTCGCTGGAGATGAGCGCCGAACAACTCGCGGGACGTGTACTGGCCGAAGCCTCGGAGATTTCTTCGCACAAGATCCGCCAAGGCGACATGACAGAATCCGAGTTCCGTCGCTTTGTGGATGCGGCCAAGGAATTAGAAGCCTGCCCGCTGTTCATTGACGACACCCCCGCCCTCCCGATCTCTCAGCTTGCAGCGCGTGCGCGGAGGTTGAAGCGTACGCATGGGTTGGATTTGCTGGTCATCGACTATCTGCAACTCTGCCGGGGCATGGCTGAGAACCGGGTCAACGAGATTGCCGAGATTTCGATGGGCATGAAGGCCATCGCCAAGGAACTGAACATCCCGGTCATTGCCCTGTCACAGCTCAGCCGTCAGGTGGAAAACCGCGACGACAAGCGCCCACAACTGTCAGACCTTCGGGAATCAGGATCGATCGAACAGGACGCTGACGTGGTCATGTTCGTATTCCGCGAGGAATACTACAAAGAACGCGAGAAACCCGGCGATCACGAGTTGGAAAAGATGGAAGAGTGGAAGCAAGCCATGGAGCGCCTGCATGGCAAAGCCGAAGTCATCGTCGGCAAGCAACGCCACGGCCCCATAGGCACAGTAGAGCTTTCGTTTGAAGCCCAGTTCACCCGCTTCGGAAATCTGGTCAAACCTTGGCAGCAGGAAGGTCAGATCGATGGATATTGACGTTTACCATATCTCAATGAACTAAACCTGCCATGCGTTATTCTCTTCAACCTTTGCCACCTCGCGTCATACTCGCACGCCACTACGGGCATCGCCGCAAACGCTTTGCGGGATAGATCGGGGGCACGCTTCGCCCCTGAAACCATCCCAACAAAGCGAGAGAGAAATGACAGAATTCACAGAAATCCCGGTCGTGCGACTGGGTGAACGATATGACGAGGAAATCGCCAACGATTTCCGCGCTGCCTACGGAACAACCGGCTTTGGATATATTGTTGATCACGGTATCGACCAAGCCCTGATTCAAGCTGTCTTCGAAGCCTCCAGGCAATTTCACGCATTGCCATTGTCCGAAAAACAAGCAATCGCGGTCGATACAACCCATCGCGGCTATATTGCCATCAATACGTCGACGGATGTGAACTCCTCCCTCGCTGATGTCACCAAACCCAATCAATCCGCCAGTTTCATGATGATGCGCGAGGACGCATCCGTTGATCCGAATATCTATCTCTCTGGCCCCAATCGCTGGCCAGAATTGCCGCAGTTCCGTGATACACTTGAGACCTATGTCGAGGTCATGTCCGGATTGGGCCGCCGACTGATGAGGATTGCACTTTTGGCGTGCGGGGCCACTGATTTCTCGATCCTATCGGCCTTTGACGAGCCTACTATCTGGTTGCGCCTTCTGCACTATCCACCGCAGCCCAAGGCCAGTCCGGACGACCTGTTCGGTTCTGCGCCGCATACGGATTTCGGATGCCTGACCTTGCTTGCCCAGGATCAGGTCGGCGGATTGCAGGTTCAGACAGCAGCGGGAAACTGGGTCGATGTTCCGACAAACCCGGATGCGTTTGTCGTGAATGTGGGCGACATGTTGCACCGCATGAGCAACGGTCAGCTCATGTCAACACCTCACCGCGTTATCAATCGCTCAGGGCGTGAACGATACAGCGTTCCCTTCTTCTTTGATCCGCATGTGAATACAATCGTTCAACCTCTACCTGGCACTGGTCATCCCAGGTACAACCCCCTGATATTCGGAAATTTCCTGCGTTCTGAGCTAGAAGCAGCTTATGAAGCGCACAAACCAGGCAAAAATTAGATCAATCCCCCCCTTGACGTCGGCCGCACAATGGCATGAACAGCTTTTATGAGTACCGCACATCTTACGATTAATCTGCACGCACTGACACATAACTGGCGTGCGCTCGACGCAAAAACCAACGTCGAAACCGGGGCTGTCGTAAAGGCCGACGCCTACGGATTGGGTGCCGAACCCGTCGCTTGGGCTTTGGCCGAAGAAGGGGTGCGCAAGTTTTTTGTCGCTGTCGCCGAAGAAGGTGCGGTCGTACGTGAGGCGGTTGGCCCCGGGCCACTTGTCGCGGTCTTTTCAGGCCATATGGAGGGCGACGCTGATCTGTTGCGCAATCATGCTCTGACACCTCTGCTCAACTCCCCCGAACAGTTCAAACGCCATCGAGAGGCATTGCCCGACCACCGCTTCGGCATTCAACTTGACAGTGGAATGAACCGTCTGGGGCTTGAGCCTGCTGATTGGGCAGAACTGCGCCATGAGGCCCTTGCGCTGAATCCGCTAGTGGTTATGTCTCATCTGGCTTGCGGGGATGAACCGGAACATCCGATGAATCAGCAGCAGTTGCGGACTTTCAAACAAATGACTGATGGGGTGGATGCACCGCGTTCGCTTGCAGCCACCGGAGGCACATTGATGGGACCCGAATTTCACTTTGAATTCTGTCGTCCGGGGATCGGCTTGTATGGCGGGCTGCCCTTTGCCGGGGCCAAACCGGTTGTGACCGTCGATCTGCCCATCATCCAGGTGCGCGATGTCTCCGTCGGCGAAACCGTAGGCTACGGAAACAGTTGGACCGCGCGCCGGCCGTCCAAGATCGCAACCGTGGCGGCAGGTTATGCCGATGGGCTGCATCGTGCCATTGGCGGCGGCATTGACGCATTCGCTGGTGATCAGCCCTGCCCGGTGGTAGGACGTATCTCGATGGACCTGATCACCGTGGATGTTACCGACTTGCCATACACTCCTGAACGCCTGCGTATCCTGAACGGGCACCAAACCGTCGATGATCTGGCCGAAGCCGCCGGAACCATCGGTTATGAGATACTGACTTCACTCGGCAGCCGCTATTCCCGAGGCTACGTGGAATGAGCCCCATCTCATTGCTGGGTGAGCTGGGACGCGCCATACTGAACATGCTGGCCGCGTTTGGCCGCGTCGCGCTGTTCGCGCTCGACGCGGTTTCGCATATTTTCCGACCGCCGTTTTATCCACGCGAGTTCGGCATCGCCTTGCTGAATATCGGCTGGCTGTCCCTGCCCGTGGTCGGTCTGACCGCCATCTTCACTGGCGGCGCACTCGCGCTGCAGATCTACGCCGGTGGCGCGCGTTTCAATGCCGAAGCTGTGGTGCCCCAGATCGTCGCCATTGGCATGGTGCGAGAGCTTGGACCGGTGCTGGTCGGCCTGATGATCGCCGCCCGCGTGACGTCTTCGATCGCCGCCGAGATTGCGACGATGAAAGTGACCGAGCAGATTGATGCTTTGGTCACGCTCTCCACCCACCCGATGAAATACCTCACCGCCCCGCGCGTGCTGGCGGCACTGATCACGGTACCCGCACTTGTCGCGGTCGGAGATATCATCGGCATTGCAGGCGGTTACACCGTCGCCACGAAAAATCTGGGCTTCAACCCGGCGGCCTATCTAAAAAACACCGTTGATTTCCTTGAGCTACGCGACATCGTCTCGTCGCTGGTCAAAGGCGCGGCCTTCGGCGTGATCGCCGCCATCATGGGCTGCTACTACGGCATGTCCTCGGGCCGCGGCGCGCAGGGCGTGGGCCGCGCCACCAAAGGCTCGGTCGAGGCCGCCGCCGTCCTTATCCTCGCCGCCAATTTTGTCCTCACAGGGGTGTTCTTCTCGCTATGATCCGGATGGAGAACGTACATAAAGCCTTTGACGACAACCACGTCTTACAAGGCATGAACCTTGAGATTCCCAAGGCTACCTCAATGGTTATCATCGGTGGTTCGGGCACCGGTAAATCCGTGGCGCTGAAATGCATCCTTGGCCTGATAAAGCCTGACAGCGGCATGATCTATGTCGACGGCAAAGACGCCACCAAAGGCGACCGCGACGCGTTTCTGGCCCGTTTCGGGATGCTGTTTCAGGGGGCCGCGTTGTTTGACTCGCTGCCCGTCTGGCAAAACGTCGCTTTCCGCCTGTTGCGGGGCTCGCTGAAGCGCCCGGTAGAGGAAGCCCGTGAAATCGCCATCGAGAAATTGCGTCGCGTGGGCCTGAAAGCCAACGTCGCCGACCGGTTCCCGGCAGAACTGTCGGGCGGAATGCAAAAACGCGTCGGCCTCGCCCGCGCCATCGCCGCCGAACCCGAGATCATCTTTTTCGACGAGCCCACCACAGGATTGGACCCGATCATGTCCGGCGTCATCAATGACCTGATCCGTGAAATCGTGACCGAGATGGGCGCCACCGCGATGACCATCACCCACGACATGAGCTCGGTCCGCGCGATTGCCGACAACGTCGCCATGCTGCACGGGGGCGTGATCCAGTGGACCGGGCCGGTCGGACAGATGGACGCCTCGGGTGATCCTTATGTGGAGCAGTTCATCAGCGGGAGTGCAGAGGGGCCGATTGAGGCAGTGCGTTAATCTTTCTCACTCTCTAGCCAGTTTTTCGCGCTTGCGACAACCTCATCTGGAAGCAATTCGGCTTTTCGAGATTCGAGATTTAACAAGACGCATTTGAACACTGTTGAGAATACAGTTTTTCTGTCGGCAGAGCGCAGCAATCTGTGTCGGAAGGTGACCGACTTCCCACCTATCTCTAGTACCTCACTCTCCATCTGAATAGCCTCCCCCGCTCGAAGTTCGGCGAGGAAACTACTCTCCGCATGTACCACCGCAAATGATAACTTCCGTCCCGAACGCATATCGTCTGCGTTCAATCCCATCTCCGATTGGATAGCAAACACCGAATCTGAGCAAGCCGCAAAGTACCGCGAGACATTCATATGCCCCAGAAAGTCGCAATCCGAAGGATCAACAATTGACTTGAAAGCCACAAAAGCTGGCATCTGAGGTCTCCCCACTGACAAAAACGAGTTTGAATTGTTTAATTAAGCTAACACATAACTGAAACGCGTCGCCCGATAGGCGGCGGAACACCCAATAAGTACATATGAATCTCCGCCTCGCCACCCTTTCACTCCTGATCCTCTACCCCATCGCGTGGTTCGCCCCGCTGATGCGGGCAGGGCTATTGCCGATCTTCGGTCTCAGCGAAATAAGCGTCATCACCGGGCTCCAGTCCTTGTGGAAATCCGACATCTTCCTCGCGCTGGTCGTCACCGTCTTCGCCCTCTTCGCGCCCTACATCAAAACCATCGGCACTGCGCTGGTCCAATGGGATATGTTGGACCCACGGGTCCAACCCGCGCTCAACATCCTGGGCAAATTGGCGATGGCCGATATCTTCCTCATCGCGCTTTACATCACACTGGCCAAGGGCATCTCCTACGCGACCATCGAAACCGCGTGGGGTCTCTACCTGTTCACCGGCTGCATTCTCGCTTCGCTTGCCTTGGGCCACATTACAGAGATGACATCCGGATCACGAAAACCTCAGACCTAATTGATTGAAAACAGATTTCTGAGTATCATCTTTATATTTCGAGCAGTAAATTTTGTAGTTTTCGGGTCCGTAGCGGATTACTTTACGTCTGTTTAACCTTCCGCTTCGGCCCGGTTTTTGTACCGGTTGAAGAAGGAGAACGACGATCATGGCCGCCCTCCACACAATAACATTACAATTTCAGAATGCATTATTAAGACTAACCTTTTTCCTGATCTGCGCCGCAGCATTGTTCGCGGTGACGACCACCGTTTTATCTGCATTTGGCATCCTGCCCTGGCTCTCGCTGCAGGCCGGTCTCAGCACCGGTGCAACGATTGACGCAGGTCTATATGTTCAGGCCGGATTGACCGCCCTGATCCTGATGCTGGTCTTCTACCTGCCATCAAACGCGCGCATGATGGCGCTTGAAAACACCCATCGGAAGTTCACAATGAACATGCAGGACGTGGCCGGGGCCTATCAGGTCGCCCATGCCGCCGACCGCAGCGGCGCCTTTGCACTGTCCTCTGAATTCGACGCTGTGAAAGAACGTATGGCCTTTCTGCGCGATCACCCCGATCTGCAATCGTTGGAACCGCAGGTACTGGAACTGGCCGCTCAGATGAGCCAGATCAGCCAGGAGCTTGCCGATACCTATTCCGAGGCGAAGGTTTCGCGCGCCCGAACCTTCCTGCAGCAAAGGCAGGAAGAGATCGAGCAGTTTCAGCATCGCATAGAAGAGGCCCAGATTATCCAACACGAACTGCGCCAATGGACCCGAGATATCGAGATCGAAGAATCCATCGCCAAATCCCAACTGGCGCGGCTAAGGGACGAGTTGTTCGACCTGCTGCCCGAACTCTCGGCACAACTGCAATCGCCTAACGACGATAAATCCCCCGCCAGCGTGGTTGCCATGACCCCGCCGCGGGCTGCGGAATAGGCGCGATCAGCGCCTGTCGCGAACGATGGTCCGCAGGGCCTGAGGACGCGGCACGTTATCGGCGGTGAGGAAAGCCTGCGAGGGCTTGAAGAACCGCCCTTCCTCGGGCACGAAGGGCGACATGGCAAAGACACAATCCTTCACCTGCTCCGCCTGCGGTGCCTCACATACAAGATGGTCCGGCCGCTGCGATGGCTGCGGCGAATGGAACACTATCATTCAGGAAGCGCCCCTCTCCGCTGGACCGGCCAAGAAATCGCTGGGCGGCAAGCGTGGCCAGTCGATCACGCTCTCCGATCTTTCGACCGAGGAGACACCCCCGCCCCGCACCTTGTGTGGAGTTGAAGAACTCGATCGTGTCCTCGGTGGCGGCCTCGTCCCTGCCTCGGCCCTATTGGTGGGGGGCGATCCCGGCATCGGCAAATCAACCCTCCTGCTGCAAGCTGCCGCGCGCTTCGCGCGCAACGGTATCAAAACAATCTATGTCTCAGGTGAAGAAGCCAGTGCGCAGGTCAGGATGCGTGCACGTCGGTTGGGTTTGGAAGAATCTCCCGTTCAACTGGCAGCCGAAACCAATTTGCGGGATATCCTCACTACGCTAGAGGCCGAAAAACCCGGCCTCGCCATCATCGACTCGATCCAGACCATGTGGGCAGACAATGTAGACAGCGCACCAGGCTCAGTTTCGCAGGTTCGTGCCGCCGCGCATGAACTGACCACTTTTGCCAAACGCCACGGCGTTTCGATCATCATGGTCGGCCATGTCACCAAAGAAGGCCAGATCGCAGGTCCGCGTGTGGTCGAACATATGGTCGACACAGTGCTCTATTTCGAAGGCGAACGCGGCCATCAATTTCGTATTCTGCGCGCGGTAAAGAACCGCTTTGGCCCTGCAGATGAGATTGGCGTTTTTGAGATGACCGGCAAGGGCTTGGCGCAGGTCACCAACCCCTCGGCCCTCTTCCTTTCCGAACGCGGCACACCGAGCCCCGGTTCGGCGGTGTTCGCAGGCATTGAAGGTACCCGCCCCGTGCTGGTCGAGTTGCAAGCGCTGGTTGCTCCATCGCCTCATTCGCAGCCCCGCCGTACCGTTGTGGGCTGGGATAGCGGACGTCTTGCGATGATCCTTGCGGTGCTCGAGGCCCGCTGCGGCATTCCCTTTGCTGGGCTCGATGTCTATCTAAACGTCGCCGGCGGACTAAAAGTCAGCGAACCTGCCGCAGACCTCGCCGTGGCAGCTGCACTGCTAAGTGCCCGTGAAGATACTGCCCTACCCGCCGATACTGTCGTTTTCGGAGAAATCTCGCTATCTGGGGCACTTAGACCGGCCCCTCAGACAGAAAACAGGTTGAAAGAAGCGCAAAAACTTGGTTTCACAGCGGCAATTGCTCCGGCGGGTGGCAAAACTGGCACTGTGGCAGGTCTGACACTCACCCGACCCTCTGATTTGGTGGGGTTTGTTGGCGAAACGTTCGGAGCAGGTTAAAGTTGCGCCTTGAGAGGCAGAAAACGAACAGGCGAGGGCCATGGAAGGTTTTACAATAATTGACGGGGTTGTGGCCCTGATCATCGTGCTGTCGGGCTTGTTGGCCTATTCGCGTGGTTTCATGCGCGAGGTTCTCGCCATCGCTGGCTGGGTTGCCGCTGCCGTCCTGGCCTTCATCTTCGCGCCGCAGGCCGTGCCACTGGTCAAAGAAGTGCCCGTCGTCGGAGAATTCCTGCGCGACAGTTGTGAGCTTTCGGTTATCACCGGCTTTGCCGCCGTTTTTGCTGTTGCCTTGATCGTGGTCAGTATCTTTACACCGCTGTTCTCTTCTCTGGTTCAGCGTTCGGCGATCGGTGGTCTGGATCAGGCACTTGGGTTCTTCTTCGGCATCGCACGCGGCATCCTGCTGGTTGCGATAGCCTTTTTTGTCTACGACACCGTAATGACCGGCCAGTCTTACACGATGGTCGACGTAAGCCGCTCGGCAAAAGTCTTTGAACAGTTCAGCGGCAAGATCGAAGAACAAAACCCCGAAGCCGCGCTGGGCTGGGTCACCGCTCAGTACGAGGAGCTGGTCGCAAGCTGCACTGCAGATAATTCGACGGACGCTTCCGACGGCTGATCACGCCCTTTAGGCCTGTAATAAGGAACGAGGTGATTAATCCACCCCGTTCCGGCTCTTGTCACAGACCATGCTAGCTGGTCTACGACAAGTGCGCAGTGTAGCTGTGAGCTCAATTGGACCAGTGTAACGGTTGGTATTAGCGACTGCTGCACGTAATAAAGCGGACTTTTGAACGTTGAAGAAATAAGCCAAACAGTTCAAAGCCAACAGTTTGCGTTTTGGCTGCGGTTGTTTTGCCCTTCATTCGAAGGAAGAAACGGGTGATTTGTGAATTTCTACTGCCCCGTAGTTTTTCAACAAGCGCTAACTTTCAAGAAGTTCACGAATATTGGCATCTAGCTGCGTCGTGAAGCCCTTGTCACTTCCTGGGTTTGCAGCGCAATGGCCCCAGGGCGAATGATACGGGCGGAAGATGGCGTTGGGCATGAAGCTGTCTTCAATTTCATTGTCTTCTGGTGGAAAATATAAATCCTGCGTGCAAGGCATCAGGATGGCACGAGCTTTGATGGCACCCAGTGCCAGTTTGTAATCCCCATTGTAAAGCGGTCCGGCAGAGATATCGCCTGCCTGCCAAGTTGCAAGCTTTGCCAACAGGTCGTTGGCATCCCAGCCCTGCACATGATCACGCTCCCAATCCTGCAACAACTCCTCGATAGTTTCAAAACCCATCTGCCGATAAAGTCCCTCGCGATAAAAGGTCTGAGAGAAAGCCCAACCTGCGTAAACTCGCCCAAAGGCCTTCAGCCCTGCTTCGGGTGGGCTAGCATAGTTGCCACCATTCCAATTTTTATCCGCGCAAAGGGCGGCCTTAACCCCTTCGAGGAAGACGAAATTGTGTGGAGAAGTTTTGGCTGAGGCACAGAATGGCAGAATCGCCTGAACCATGTCCGGGTATTGCGCTGCCCACTGGTAGGACTGACAGCCCGCCATAGACCAACCCGCGACAAGGGCGATTTTTTCGATCCCCAGATGTTCGTGGACCAACCGGTGCTGGGCAGCAATGTTGTCCCACATTTGTACCAGCGGAAACCGCGGCCCGTCCTGCGGTGCAGGCGTATTCGATGGTGATGACGAACGTCCATTGCCAAACAGGTTGGGGCTGACGATGAAATGCCGCGCCGGATCAATCGCGCGACCCGGACCAAAGAAGCCTTCGTTGCGGGTATTTGTGCCGGTGTAAAATGTCGGCAGGACGATGACATTGTCACCTGCCACAGACAATGTGCCGTAGGTCTGATAGGCGAGTTTGGCATCCTTGAGCATCTCACCCGACAAGAGCGGAAGGTCACCCAACTCGTAGATCTGATAATCCGCCATTGTCTGGCCCTTCCCGCTTTTAGTAGAGCCGAAGGTATTCCTGCACTTCCCAATCGGTGACCGATTGGTGGTATCGCTCCCACTCATCATTTTTGTATTCTAGATAGGACTTACGCATCACGGGTCCCATCACATGTTCTGCCATGGTGTCGCCCCGTAAAGCCTCGATCGCATTGAACAGAGTGCGAGGCAATCGACGGATCCCCAGTTCAGCAAGTTCAGCTTCGGTTTTTGAGTAGAGATCAAAATCCGTTGGTTTGCCTGGGTCGATCTTGTGTTTGATCCCCTTGACACTGCAACTCAGGTGCATCGCCATCGCCAGATAGACGTTCATGGTCATATCGCAGGCGCGGTTTTCGATGCAATGGCGGCTTTGCGGCAGGCGGAACTGGGCAGAGCGATTGTTGAAACCATAGGTGATATTGGTCGGGGCCCAGGTGACAGTCCCACCCTCAAACCCACCGACACGAGGCACCAACCCGTTATAGGAATTCACCGTCGGACAGGTGATCGCGGTGATCGCTTCGGCGTGCTGCATCAACCCGCCAACGGCCCAGCGGCTTTCGTCGCTCCATTCCCCGTCGGGGGTTTCAAAGATGTTTTCACCGGGGCGGCTTTCATGTTGCATCGACATGTTGATATGCGCACCCGATCGCCAGTCGCCAACTGTCGGTTTTGGCATAAAGGTTACGAACATCCCGTGCTTTTTTGCCACCTCTTTCAAGGTGATCCGCAGAAACGCCAGACGGTCGGACATCTCCAGCATGTTGGTATAGTGAAAATCCAGTTCGAATTGTGAATACGCACCCTCGGCGACTACGTCATGCAGGTTCCAACCCAGACCTTCGATGATGTCGATCATGTCTTTCAAAAATGCCATCGAGTCGATCGAGTATTCAACGTCATAGCCAAATGCCTGACGGCGTGGACGGACCCCGATAGCAGGGTCGTCGTCAAAGGCTTTCACTGGTTGGCCAGCATCGTCGTATTTCATCACGATGAACTCGGGCTCAACACCGGCATAGCCTGTGTATCCTTCCAGCGCAGCCTCGTGCATGGCGCGTTTCAGGGCCTGACGCGGGCAGACGTTATATGGCGCGTCTTCCCAATACAGATCGGAGAAGATGATTGCCATCGATGTGTCCCACGGACAGACGTAGACGGCGTCAAGATCCGGCACCACCACCTGATCGCTGTCAGCGGGGCTCAGTTCGGGCACGTAAGAAATCGAATGCACCGCAAATTGCGGTCCTTTCCCGAGGCATAGCGGTTCAAAATCGCTCATCGGGACGGGCTTGGTTTTTGGAATGCCGTGCAGGTCGATCCAGGCAGCCATCACATATTTGACGCCGGCCTCTTCCAAACGTTGTTGAACTTCTGGGATACGCGGGCGGTTCCGCTCTACAGCGTCGTGAAATGTCTCGTAGTAAATACGGGCATTGGCATTGTCCTTGGGCATTCGGCGTCCTCCCATCAAATGACAATCGGATTTGTTTCACCGAGGTGACACCTCGGTGTTGGTTTAGGTTTCGTTTGCTCAGTCACGCGGCGGAAAAATGTTCAGCCGGGGACAAAATCGTCAGGGTCTATGCCGGGAACTTGTGTGATCCCCGCCAGTTGTTTCCAGTTGTGTGGGTAGGCGGCATAGAAGATCACGCATTTGCCGTCCGCCTCGTAGGAAATGTGATTGTCCTTGGGGACAAACAGCACGTCACCACGATTGCAGACATAGCTTTTGCCCTCACAGACCAATCGGAACGTCCCCTCGAGGCAATAAATGATCTCGTCGCAGGTCAGATCCCACGGCACCTTGATGTTGTTCAGAACGTTGATGCCGCCGCACATGGATTTGCTGAACTCGCTGGTCACCATCGGTTTAATGTACGTATCGCTGTCGCCCATCGTGTCGTAGCGTTTCTGAACCAGATCGAATTTGAAAAGTTGAGGTGTATCACCCATTGGGTCAGCCTTCCTGCGCCAAGTGTTTCAGTATGGATTCGTTCAATTCGACCTTGTAACCGTCAGGATCCTCGCAGAAGGCGATGACCCTTGTGCCATTTTTCATAGGCCCCGGCGGGCGGGTGATATTCACACCGGCTGCTGCCAGTTGCTCGCAGGCGGCGTAAACGTCTGGAGTTTCAATGCAGATATGGCCCCAACCGTCGCCCTTGTCATAAGGCGTGTCCTGATCCCAATTGGCGGTCAGCTCCAGCGTGGGAAACTCAGCCTCAGGCCCATAACCGATAAACGTATTGGTGAATTTCCCTTCGGGATAATCCGTGCGCCGCAGCACTTCCATGCCCAAGATTCCGCAATAGAAATCCAGCGACTTCTCCATGTCTGTGACCCGCATCATCGTATGAGCCAGACGAAACCCTTTGGATATGGAGTTGCTCATTGGTCTTGTTCCTTCTTACTTATGCGCCGGCCACGTCGCGCTCGATCAAATCTTGAAAGGCGCGCACGCTATCTTCCCAGGCAGGCGACAACAGGCCCCCATCTTCGGCGACCGGGGATTTGCGGCCCTCAAACATGCGTTCAACCATCTCGTGATCTTCCTTGTGGACGTCCCACCAGAGGTTTCTGAGGGCCTCTATTTCCACAGCGCTCAACTTTTGGCCTTCAGTGGTGTAGAGCGCTCGGTATTGGCGCATCTTTCCGGGACCGATGGGCACGTTAAGATAGACGCCCAGCTGATCCGGGAAATAGCGGCCCAGGATAAAGTTGGGATACAGCGTCAGATAGCGCGAGCTCACACCCAAGCTGCCGGATGTGCCCAACTCTTCCTCTAGGTCGACGGCACTACCGATGCAGGTACCATCAATGATAGTATAGTGATCCTCCAACGGCTGATCCGTCGTCGAGGAATGTACAAACTGGACGTGGTAAGGCTCGATAAAGTTCTCCATTATCAGCTTCCAGTTGGTGTCGATCTCACCAAAATCGAGCAGGCCAATGGGTTCCAATTTGCTGTAATCCATCCCCGACAACTGGTTCATCAATGGCGCGGCATAGTCTTCGAATTCAGGCGCGTTCCCATCCAGATTAACGAATATCCAGTCATGCCAGACATGAGTGCGTACGGGTTTCAGCCGATGTTCTTTGATGTCAAATCCGTCGAACTCTTGCTTGCCGGTGCCTGCAAAATGTGGAGCGGCCCGCAGGCGGCCATCCAGATCATAGGCCCAGGCATGATAGGGGCAGCGGATCAGTTTGCCGACATTCTTGGGCCTGTCGACCAGTGTCATGCAGCGGTGCAGGCAAACATTGTGAAACACCTGAATGTCGCCATCACGACCTCGTACCGCCAGCAGTGGCAAACCAGCACAGGTGATAGGTTGTGCATCGCCTGGGTTACTCATCTGGTGGGCAAATCCAACAAACACCCAGTTCTTGGCCAGAACCGTCTGGCATTCCCGTTGCCAGAACTCCTCGCTGCGATATGCGTCGGCGGTCAGACCGTGCTGAGGCCCGCAAGAAGCCTGTGCTTTTCGCTCGGCAATTGTCATTTGTCCTCCCTTCGACACTGACACCAGCGTCCGCCGATCCAACGGCATGCGCATGGATTCACCGTTTCTCGCGGATAGCCTATTTTCAGGCTCTGTACCGCCGCGACGGGCTTAGATTTTCAATCTACGAATATCGCATTATTTTGGCTATTCCACTTCGATATTCGCTTATGAATTGGAGTATCAAGTAAGAATCAGAAGTGATCTGGTCAAAAAACGGCATTGCGATACGAATTTCGAATATTTTGGTTGCTTTGGCTGTTAGATCCACAAATTCAGCATTAAATTATAGAAATTTCGGCGATCTGGCCTTCGGAAACTGTGGCGAGAAGATCAAATCATGTCGTTTTCCGCACTTCCTTCCAGAGGATTCCTAAGAGTTAATTGCGGATTTCGATGCGCTCTCTTAACCTTGACTGCGAATACAGCAATCGAGCATCAGGCCTATGTCAGTCAAAAAGCAACCGAACGCGCGTGCCGCCCAGAGCATTCGATCCCCCAAGGATGATTTAAACCAGCAGATCATCCGGCTCTTACAGCAGGATGGTCGGATGGCATTTTCTGAAATTGCGCAGCAACTGGATGTGTCGGAGGGAACCATTCGCAACAGGGTGAGCGGACTGCGAGACAACAACATGCTGCGGATTGTTGCGATGTCGGATCCGGTGGCAACGGAATACACGACTGACGCGATGATTGGCTTGAACGTGGCGACCGGCGTGACCCCAAGACAGGTGGCCGAGCGACTTGAAAGAAACCCACGTGTTGTATTCATCCTGTGGGTCGCAGGTCGTTATGATCTGATTATCGAGCTGGTGAGCGACGATAGCGACGCACTAAAAGATTTTCTGGAACATGAAATCCACGGAAGCAACGATATTGCCAAGGCCGACGTCATGCCGGGGCTGAAGAATTTCAAGAACCAGTTCCTCCTAAAGCAGGGTGCAAAGGAGTGATTAGGAAGAAGTCGATCGCTAAAAGTGATAGCGCGAGAGGACTTCAACAAATTTCTTTTGCTAGATACTCAGCGCTGATCATAGTGCCGGCCCCGACAATAGCCGGTTTTTGAATTTTGCGTTCGATTTTTGCCAAACAAGTCATTTTGAATGTCGAAGCCAGCAGCAAGCAACTGTTTCGCGTTGGCGATTGGTCATCGAACTAAAGCAAGTGAACAGCCGGTAAGCCCTACAATGCGGATATCAATTGCTGAACTTGGATCACCAGATACCCCAAAGATCATTTCAGCGTTTAGGTTGGCCTCATTTGTAAGAAAAACCTGTCGGAAACGGAAAAACAGCGCGCCTTACAACATTCTCAGCATTAAAATTCGGCGCTCGCATATTCTGTGTCAGATTCATCCAAAATCAAACGAACCCTTCACCGCCGCAGATATTGCAGCGAATGGCTTTCAATCCAAAGCACCCGTCGCAGCGGCTTGAGATTGGTTTGCCATACTGGTCGCGGCTTTTGACGACCGTTCCAGATCCTTTGCAAATCTCACAGGGTGCACGGCCTGATCCTCGGCATCGGTGACACCGACGCTTGACGGGCTTTTCCTTGGGATTGTTTTGCTTGTGCTGCCACATGGCTATTTTCCATCCCAAACTATCGGGCATCTGGAGCAGACGCCTGACCTAAAGCACAGCACAGGTCGGCTCATTTGTCATCTTAAACTCGCGAGCGGCGCATTTCAGGCCTGCGGCAAATCGCGAATGTGATCCTTTGGTGACACGCGCGGCAATAGGCAGTATGTCGGAGCCGAACCGACATGGAATCGGAGCTGCCGATCTTGCTGTATTTGTTCTATTCTGCATTGGCCGCTTTGGCGCTTGTGCATGCATGCCATACATTCCGGCTGCAACAACCCAATCAGATACGCAGTAGCAGTCGATCCGACCTGAACACCAGCCAGATCAAGTCATAGAAATTGGAGCCCGTGTATGTGTGGGATTTTGGGGATCGCAAGCCGGACACATGATGTCTTTGCGGAAATCTATGACGGGTTGCTGATGCTGCAGCACCGGGGTCAGGACGCCTCGGGGATCGTCACCTACAACGGCGAATTCTTCCGCGAGAAAAAAGCCAATGGTCTGGTCAAGGACGTCTTCAACGCCAGCGATGCTGAAACCCTACTGGGCAAGATCGGCATGGGTCACGTCCGCTATCCCACCGCAGGATCGCTAAGCGCCACCGAGGCCCAGCCTTTCTTTGTGAACGCGCCCTACGGAATTTACCTTGTCCATAACGGCAATATCACCAACACCGAAGAACAGCGCGAAAAAGTGACCGCGAAATACAGCCGTCACCTGCGCACCACCTCGGATTCCGAAGTGTTGCTAAACGTGTTGGCCGACAAGGTAGCGGACGCCATCAAGGTCAATGGCAATGCCGACCCGATCCGCAACTTGTTTGCAGGTGTGAAGATGACCATGGAGCGGGTGCAGGGTGCTTATTCTGTGATCTGTCTGGTCGCCGGTGTTGGTATGCTCGCCTTCCGCGATCCGTATGGTATCCGGCCCCTGTCAGTCGCCAAGCGAGAAGCGCCCGGTGACGGTGATGATTTCGCCTTTGCCTCGGAAGACGTGGCGTTTGGCATCAATGGTTTCGACAAATTGCGCGATCTGCGACCCGGTGAGGCGATCCTGATCGATCTCGACGGGAATATGCATGAGTTCCAGGCCGTCGAAGGCAAGCTGACGCCCTGCATTTTCGAGTATGTCTATCTGGCACGTCCGGATTCGCTGCTGGATGGCGTGTCGGTTTACAAAACCCAGATGCGCATGGGCCAAACACTCGCCAAGCAGATTCAGGATTCGGGGCTAGAGATCGACCGGATCATCCCTGTGCCAGATAGCGCCCGCCCCGTCGCACTTGAAGCTGCCAAGATTACCGGCATTCCCTATCGAGAGGGGCTGGTCAAGAACCGCTATGTAGGCCGAACCTTTATCATGCCAGGTCAGGCCGAGCGCCAAAAATCCGTGCGCCGTAAGCTGAACGCCGTGCCGTTGGAATTCGACGGACATAATGTGCTGCTGATCGATGACTCGATCGTGCGCGGCAATACGATCAAGAAGATCGTCCAGATGTGCCGCGAGGCTGGTGCAAAGAAGGTGTACATCGCCAGCGCTTCTCCACCCGTAAAATACCCTAATGTCTACGGAATCGACATGCCCACCAAGGCCGAACTGGTTGCCAATGGTAAAGAGATCGAAGAAATCCGTGAAGAGCTGGGTGCAGATGCGCTGTTCTACCAGAATCTAGACGATCTGATCTGGGCCGCCAAGGAAGGCAATCCCGAGATCGAATCCTTTGACTGTTCGTGCTTTGATGGAAACTACATCACCGGGGTAGATGAGGACTATCTGGACAGTCTTGAAAACAGCAGCCGAGTCAGCAAGAAACGCGAGGATATGCAGGTCGTTGGCGGTTCGTGGAACGCGGCCAAACTGGCGTCGGGCTGATCAGGCGAATCAAATGATAGCGACAGGTCATTTCCCTGAGGTGGGGTGGCACTCATAGGTCAGAATCCGCCGACAACTTTCTGTTGAACGAGATGCGTTTGCAAAGGGTTGGGCGACCTGGGTTAGCGACCTATTGGAAATGAGATTGCAACCCTTTTGGTTCGAACGGCCGCATGATACCCGATCGCCGTAAACCACTCACAATGCAGGGCCCGGGCACACGATCCGGCCACAGAACATGGCAAATTCAACGGTCAAAAGCGCCGCAACGCAAGCGGGTGCGCTAAAGAAAAACTCGGTCTCTGTTCTGGGCATTTTTGGCCCTAAGTCCGAGTTGCGCGCTCTGGTTCGTCTGTCCTCGGGGCGGGTAAAGAAAGTAAAGCCAGGCAGCCGTGTCGCCTCGGGCAAGGTGATCGCCATTGATGAGGAAGGTGTCGTGCTGCGACAAAGCGGCCAGAACCGCAGGATCGACATACCTGGCAGTTGATCCAGACTTGACGCCTTGTGCGCACGGGTTCAAACCCCACCTATGACCGATCAGACCAAAATCGCCCTGATTACCGGGGCCTCACGCGGGCTGGGCGCGGCACTGGCCGAAGCCCTTTCCCCCGAGTATCACATCGTTGCCGTCGCCCGCACCCAAGGCGGGCTGGAAGAGCTGGACGATCGCATTCAGGCCAAGGGTGGCTCGGCCACTTTGGCCCCGATGGACATCTCCGATCCCAATGCAATGGCGACACTTTGCCGTGGCATTCACGACCGCTGGGGTAAGGTTGACCTTTGGCTGCATACAGCTGTCCATACCTCGGCCCTGACACCAGCAAACTTTGTTGACCCCAAGGAATGGACCAAAGCGGTCAGCACTAACGCGACAGCCACCTCGGTTCTGATTCCCTATGTGTCGCCCCTTTTAGGCGATGCAGGTCACGCGGTGTTCTTTGATGATCCCAAGGCAGGTGAAAAGTTCTATGGCATCTACGGTGCCACCAAAGCCGCGCAAATGGCTTTGGCCCGTAGTTGGGCAGCCGAGACAGCTCGCACAGGTCCACGGGTTACGATCCTTGAACCCGCGCCGATGCCTACAGCGGTGCGTGCACGATTCCATCCCGGTGAAGACCGCGAGGCGCTGACCAGTCCCGCGGATGAGGCGGCGCGGATTGTGGCCGGGCTTTGATTGGCCCTGACGGGCCATGCCTACGGCGGGGATATTTGTGGCCAGATGAAGCAGGCGGTTTACGCGATGTGGACACCGTTGCGCCCGGCGAGATCGACAAAGAACTGCCAGGCCACGCGACCTGATCGAGCCCCTCGCGTGGCTTGCCATTCGATGGCCTCGGCGCGCAGGATTTCCTGGTCGATCGTGACGCCATGGGCGGCACAGTAGCGGTCGATCATGGCGAGATATTCGTCCTGATCGCAGGGGTGAAAGCCTAACCACAGGCCGAAGCGGTCCGACAAGGATACCTTTTCTTCAACAGCCTCAGATGGATTAATAGCGCTGGAGCGTTCGTTTTCGATCATGTCGCGTGGCATCAGGTGGCGGCGATTTGAAGTGGCATAGAATACCACGTTTTCCGGACGACCTTCGATGCCGCCATCCAGAACAGCTTTGAGTGACTTATAGTGTTGATCATCGTGGCTGAACGAAAGGTCATCGCAAAACAGAATGAACCGGTGCGGCGCTAACCTCAGGTGGTTCAGCAGACGCGCGACTGAGGACATGTCTTCCCGTTGTAGTTCGACAAGTTTCAAATCCGGGTGATCTGCTTGCAAAGTACCGTGCACTGCCTTGACAAGGCTGGATTTTCCCATACCTCGCGCGCCCCAGAGCAGCGCGTTGTTGGCCTTGTACCCAGCCGCGAACCGGCGGGTGTTGTCTAGCAGCGTATCGCGGGATCGGTTGATGCCGACCAACAGATCCAGATCGACGCGGTTAACCTCAGAGACGGGCACCAGCCGGTCCGGATCCACATGCCAGACAAATGCAGGGGCCGTGTTGAAATCGGGTGCGTCCAGCGGCGCGGGCGCCATGCGTTCCAACGCGTCGGCGATACGGTTCAGGGCTTGATCGTCCATCGGCTCCTCCGGGTATTCCGGCTGAGTTGAACCATGTTACGAACTACACAACAAGGCCCGCGCATGAAAAAGGCGCGCCGAATGTGGACGCGCCTTTTGAAGTCAGGATACAGGCTACTTTGTCTCGTCGTAATCCTGCATCATTTCCGCATCCGCCTCGGCCTCTTCATCGTCATAGTAGCCGTCGGCGCGCAGTTGTTCTTCGCGCTTTCTCTCGACGCGGGCGACAAGGAAGATTGACACTTCGTATAGTCCATAGACCACAGTGAACAGGATCAGCTGCGTGATCACATCTGGTGGTGTCACTAAAGCAGCCAGAACCAGAATACCGACCATCGCGTATTTGCGAACGGCACCCAGACCCTCGGCCGAGACCAGCCCAGCCTTGCCCATCAGTGTCAGCAGAACCGGCAACTGAAAGCACAGGCCAAAGGCAAGAATAAACTTTAGCGTAATATCCAGAGATTCATTGACCTTCCCGAAGAAGGTGATTTTCACGCCTTCGGTTGTTTCGGGAACAACAATGATCTCTTCCGGGACATCATCGGCCGCCGGGGCCAGTAGGTTTGCAAAGATCGAACTGACATCTGCGAACCCAAGAAAAAACTGCATTGCCAACGGCGTCACAACAAACTGCGCAAAAGCCGCTCCCAACAGGAACATAAACGGCGATGCGATCAGAAACGGCAGGAAAGCCCCCTTCTCGGACTTGTAAAGCCCAGGAGCTACAAACCGCCACAGCTGATATGAGATCACGGGGAATGCCAGTGCAAACCCGAAGACCATCGATATCCGAAACAGTGTGAACAGGTATTCCTGTGGAGAGGTGTATTGCAGTGTTGGTGACGGATCACCAAGCTCACGCAGGGTCGCCTCGATCGGACGCACTAAGAACTGCAGGATCGGTTCGGCCACTATGAAGGCAAGAACAATCCCCACGATAAAGGCAAGCACCGACCGGATCAGCCGGGTACGAAGCTCGGCTAGATGCTCGATCAGAGGCGCCGAGCTGTCCTCGATCTCGTCGGTTTTAGTCATGACTTGCTTTCAGTTTTCAACGCGGCTTCGGCCTCTTCCGCCTTTGCAAGCGCGTCTGCAGCTTCCTTAGCCTTGCGTTCAGCGGCCGCACGGGCCGTGGAGGCTTGGATCTTCTTTGCCTGCTCTGCCCGTTCAGCAGCCAGTTTGCCGGTCTCGCTATCAGGGTCGAACTTGGTCGGGTCAATGGATTTGGCCACGTCACGCGCGGCCTCGTTGATCCCGTCCATCGCGGTACTAACCGGATTAGTCGCCGCGTTCAGGCCCTTCTTGATATCATTGACGCCAGCTTCATCCGCCGCTTCGTTCATCGCAGTGCTGAACTCACGCGCCATACCGCGTGCCTTGCCGACGAACCGCCCGACATTGCGAAACAGCACTGGCAGGTCCTTCGGCCCCACCACGATCAGCGCAACGATGCCGATGACCAGAAGCTCGGTCCAGCCCAGATCAAACATCTAAGCTCAGACCTTGTCTTTGTCGGTCTCAGGGGTGACGTCTTTAGCCAGCTCGGAGGCGTCCTGTTCCAGCTCTTCCGAACCTTCCTTGATGCCTTTCTTGAACGAGGTGATGCCTTTACCCACTTCACCCATCAACGAGCTGATCTTGCCACGTCCAAATAGTACGAGAACCACAACAGCAATGAGCAGGATACCCGGAAGGCCAATATTGTTGAGCATGTCTTGTCTCCTTCTACGTCGGCGCAGCGCGCCGGGAATATGTCTGGCCCCGTGTCTACGCCCGTAAGGGCCATTGCAAAAGTGCGCCAGATCAAATCCGCGTGCGAATTTGAACGGATCGCACATTTTTTGCAGACTCGCATTTCTCAACTGACAGGTTTATGTCAGTTGTAGTGGCCTAGAAGGACGATATCGAAACTTGGTCAACGGAGAACCAAATGACCCATGTCGCAGAAATCGTCACTTTCACACTTGCCGAGGGCACAAAACCCGAACAGTTCGTGAAACTGAGCCAAGCATCCGAAGCATTTGTCCGCGCCGCCCCCGGCTTTGCCCATCGCCAACTAAGTCAGGGCGAAGATGGACGCTGGACGGATTATGTTGTCTGGGCAGATATGAAATCCGCCAAAGATGCGGCTGCTGCTTTCATGCAACAAGATTTTGCACCCGCTCTGATGGCGGCAATCAATCCCGAAAGCGCTCAGATGCGCCACGAGACCGTGCTATGGAACATGACCGCCTAACCGCGGCTCAGACGGCGTGTCATGCGCCGTACTGACCGCCTGTTCGATATCATCCAGATCCTGCGCGACGGCAAGCTGCACCGCGCGCAGGACATAGCGGACCGGCTCGAAGTGTCGGTCCGTACGATCTATCGCGACATGGATACGCTGGTAGCCTCGGGCGTTCCGGTCGAAGGCGAACGCGGCGTGGGTTACATGGTGCGTGAACAGATCACACTGCCCCCGCTGAACCTGACACCCGCCGAGCTTGAGGCTCTGAACCTCGGCATGGCCATCGTGGCTGAAGCCGCCGATCCCGATCTCAAGTCCGCCGCTGAATCTCTGGCCGACAAGATTGACGCCGTACTGCCCACTCAAGTCGTGGCAGAGGCCGACACCTGGAAATTCGCCGTCTACCCGTTTGCCGATGCTGCGCGCGGATTGGCCCACATGGCCCCGATCCGCGCTGCGATCAAATCGCGCCAGAAATTACAACTGAGTTACCGCCGCATTGACGGGATCTTGACCGACCGCACCATCCGCCCGTTGCACATGGAATACTGGGGCCGCGTCTGGACCCTCACCGCATGGTGCGAACTTCGCAATAGCTTCCGCGTCTTCCGCATTGACCTGATCGAGGCCATCACACCCTTGCCAGAGCTCTTTTCAGACGAACCCGGAAAACGGCTGAGCGACTATGACCCCTATGGGTGAACCGACCTTCATCTGGCCACAAATATCCCCGCCGGAGGCATGGCCCGGAACGGGCCATTCAGGTCACTTCAGATAGGGCTCAGGATCAACCGACTCGAACCCCTGACGCACCTCAAAATGCACATAGGCATTATCGCCACCACGCAGCGCGGCGATTTTCTGACCCCGTCGCACCCTGTCACCCTTCTTCACGGTGATATTGTCGACATTGGCGTAGACGGTCAGTAAATCATTGTTGTGCTTGACCACAATGATCGGAACCTGATCGGCGTCTTCCGTGATCGCCGCAACTGTGCCCGCCTCGGCCGCCGTTACAGAAGCACCTGGAGACGCCGCAATGTCGATCCCTTCGTTCTTACCTTTGGCATAAGTGCGAATGATCCTCCCGTTCACAGGCGCTGCCAATGCTGAACTGCCTGAATTCGTAGGGGCTTCGGCAGTTACATCTGGTGCAGGTGTTGCAGCGGCAACCTTCTCATCCGGCAATGGCTGTGTCGCGCTTGGCGGTGTTGGCGTCGGAGAGCCCTCTCCCGGCTGTGTCACAGCCGTCGCGGTTGCTGCTGGTGCGGCAGCGCGCGGCGCTGCCTGATCCTTGACGGGGATCAGCAGATACTGGTCCTCACGCACGGTGAAATCCGATCCTAACCCGTTCCATTCAGCAAGCGATTCTACAGACACCTGATAGAGACGCGAAATCGTATAGGCGGTTTCGCCGCGTTTTACCTTATGCCGAATGGGCTCTGGCCCGGATGCAGCAGGCGCAGGGGTCGCGGCGGGTTGCGCAGGTTGCAGGGTGGATGTCTGAACCGAACCGGTATCGGGTGCGTCATCAATCGCAGTCCCGGCTATGGTTGCAATATCAACACCACTCGAAGTACCGACTGAACGCGGCATTGCAAGCACTTCGCCGTCCCGTAGAGAGTCATTCGGCTGCAAACCATTAAATCGCGCCAGTTCGGCCACTGGCATGCCGATACGGGCAGCGACATCACCAACCGTATCCCCCCTGCGGGCCACTGCCACTTGATAGTTTGGATAGGTTATCACTCCCCGTGCATCCGGCGACGGTCGGCTGGCGGTGGCTGCCAGAGCGGCATCGGTCGTTGAAAACCCGCCAACATTCCCGCGCAAGTCATAGTCGAACGGTCCTTCGCACCCGGCCAGAATTGCCAGCGCGGCCACGCCCGTTACACAACGGCGCATTGCTGAATTGGAAACTGCTCTCATTTTTTTGTCCTCAACACCTGCCCCTGTTCTCCGGGGTTCCGGCGCCTTTTAATATACCTTTACGCTCCGTCTTTTCCCAGCCCCTCAAGCAGAGGCACAAAACGGACCGGCAACAATTCGTCGTAATCCAGACCGGTCTCGGTACGCGTGACCCGGATCAGGGTCTGCACCGCATCCGACTGGCCCACGGGTAACACCATGATACCGCCGATTTTCAACTGCGCCAAGAGTGGCCCCGGAGGATCTTCGGCGGCAGCGGTTACAATGATACGGTCGAACGGTGCCTGTTCGGACAATCCAAAAGAACCATCTGACAGCATCGCCGTCACATTTGTCAGCCCCAACTCACGAAACAGCGCACCGGTTTCACGCACCAGCCGTCTATGGCGTTCAACAGTATAAACCCGGCGCGCCAGTTTGGACAGAATCGCCGCCTGATAACCCGATCCGGTGCCCACCTCCAGAACCGTGTCCCGCGGGCGCACTTGCAAAGCCTGCGTCATCAGACCCACAACCGACGGTTGGCTGATGGTCTGACCACAGGCAATCGGCAACGGTGTGTCCTCATAAGCCCGCTGGGCAAACAGGCCCCTCACAAACTGCCCCCTGTCGATTTGCTCCATTGCGGCCAGAACGCGCGCATCAGTGACCCCGCGCGAACGCAGCGCAAATAGGAACTGCATGATGGTTTCAGCGCTTGGTCCTGTCATTCGATGACCTTCAACGCCTCAAGTGTGTCGTGGGCGGTCAGATCGGCTCGCATCGGTGTCACCGAGATATACCCTTTAAGGTTAACGGCGGCATCCGTGCCCGGAGCAGTCGGGTTGTGCTGATATCCGCCCTTGATCCACAGGAACCGCCGCCCCGACGGCGAGCTGTGGGGTTCGACCGAGAAATGCGTATCGCGGCGGAATCCCTGCGGTGCTACCCGGGCACCCAGCACTTCATCAGCGGGAACCGGTGGAAAATTTACGTTGTAGAACAGGCGGTAATCGCCCGATTCTGTAGGGGTGGCATCCAAAATGCGCCGAACAAGTCCCGCTCCGTAACGGGCTGCTGCCTCAAACGGATCTTCCAGCCCCAAATTGCGCGGGCCAAAATACTGTGACAAGGCAATCGCGGGCAGACCCTGCAGGGCAGCCTCCATCGCCCCACCGATCGTACCGGAATACAAGGTGTTTTCAGCCGAGTTATTGCCCCGGTTCACCCCGGACAACACCAGATCGGGCGGAGCGTCTTTCATCACGTCGTGCAGGCCGGCCAAAACACAATCCGCGGGTGACCCTTCGGTGGCAAAGCGACGCTCACCCAGTTTGGCCACCATCATCGGGTGGGTATAGCTGATGCAATGACCGACACCTGATTGCTCAAATGCAGGTGCGACCACCCAAACCTCGCCTTCGGGGCCAGCCAGTTCAGCTGCAATCGCTTCCAGCACGATCAGTCCCGGCGCGTTGATGCCGTCATCATTGGTCAGAAGAATTCGCATGCCCGGTCCACCCCTCGTTTTGCCCTTGATAGACCCGCCTCTGCGCTGCGACAAGCAATGCGCATACGCAATCTGAGGCTTTCACGCACCACTTGGGTGAAAATGCAGAGTCTGAGCGTCAGGCCGGGAACACAAAACACCGGTCGCGGCGAATTGTCAGCCACATGACCCGGCCCTCTTTGGGCACAAACACGTTCGGAACCGTGGCCTTCAGGATCGAGCCATCGTAGTCCATGCGAAACTCGACAAGGCTTTCATTTCCCAGAAATCGAGCACGCTCAACCACGCCTCGGGCTGCAACACCGTCAGTAGGTGTTGGCGCAGGCCCTTTGCCATTGCGGTCGAAATCCAGTTTGACATGCTGGGGCCGGAACACGATTTCAACATCGGTTGCGTCCGGCACACCTGGCGCGAGAAAACGGCCAAACGGAGTATGCGCCAAAGCACCATTAACTTGGGACTTCAACACATTGACATCACTAAAGAATGCAACTGCAGCCTTGTCTGCAGGACGGGTATAGACATTGTACGGCGCCCCTTGCTGCACAATCTTGCCGCGCCGCATCAGCGCGATCTCATCGGCCATCCGCATCGCCTCGTCTGGCTCATGCGTGACCAACAGAACGGCAGCATCCTCTTCCTTAAGGACTGCCAGCGTCTCATCTCGAATACCGTCTCGTAGGCGGTTATCGAGGCCCGAGAACGGCTCATCCATCAACATGATCCGTGGACGTGGTGCAAGCGCCCGCGCCAGAGCCACACGCTGTTGCTCCCCTCCCGACAACTGATGCGGAAATCCATCAATAAACCGCATCAAATCGACTTTGGTCAGCAACTCTTCGACCCGTGCGCGTTTCTGTTCTTTGCTGCCCTTCAGGCCAAACGCGACGTTGTCTGCCACGCTGAGGTGCGGAAACAGGGCAAAATCCTGAAACATCAGCCCAATCTCGCGCCGCTCAGGGGGCACTCGAAACACAGTGTCGCAAATCAATTTGCCATCGACATAAATCTCGCCCGAGGTCTGCATCTCGACGCCAGCGATCATGCGCAAGGTGGTTGACTTGCCACAACCCGACGGCCCCAGCAGACAGGTCACCTGCCCTGCCTGAACGGTCAAGGACACATCATCCACAACCGTCCGCCCAGCAAAGCGCGCAACCAGATTGCGGATTTCCAATCGAGGAGGAGTTGTCGTCACTGTCACCGATGGACCCCGTTGCCTTTCCCGATCAATTCCATCGGGCTTAGGCGGGGATAGCAACCCCGCCCATCAGGCGCAAGGGATCAGCAACACCCAGTTGACGCAGCTTCGCCCTGTACAACAAACGGGCTATCACCGCCGCATCCTTCGAAGATCCCATAGTGGGTTGAGAAATCGCCGATGAATTCGAAATGTCGTGCAAAACGAGTGTCTTGCAACATCATCCATGTATTGCCACAGACCGGGAACACTTTGCCAGTCTCAATCGTGTGGTGATCATCCAGCACAAATTCATGCGGCGCATGCGGCACTGTGCCCTTGTAGATCACAGCCTGACCGTAGTCTTCGCAAGCCGGCTCAAGCTCGGGCAGCTTGAACAGACGGTATGTGGCCGAAATAAAGCTGAGCGGTGCCACCCTTTCCTCCAGAGCAGAGTTCTCGATCGTCAAAGGACGATGCGTGACCCTACGCGGATCACCAAACCCGGCAGCGCGCGACATCGACAGGAAGTCATTCCAATAGAGCGCCCCCGACAAGCACTCACCGTACAGCACCTCGTCTTCGGCCATGGCTTTGGTCACCCGGCGGTCGGCGTAGACGTCCGAGAAATACATCTCACCGCCTGTTTTCAGCAAACGCTGGGCCCCGCGCAGTACAGCAGCCTTGTCAGTCGCCAGATTGATTACGCAGTTCGAGACAATGATATCGAACGATCCCGGTTCTAGGTCCAGCTCATCCAGCTTTTCGATAAAACCGTGATGAAACTCTACATTGCTTTTGGAATGCCCAAATGCCTCAGCGTGATAATCCTGTTGAGCGCGCGCAACATCCAACTGTTCTGGCGTCATGTCGACGCCGACAACACGGCCATTCTCACCAACCATCGCCGACAGAGCATACACATCCCGCCCCGCACCACAGCCCAGATCAAGGATGTGCATTCCTTCCAGATCCAGCGGAGCAATTAGCCCACACCCATAGTAACGTGTCAGCACATCATCATGAATTTGCGATAGAATTTTCTTGACGTGATCCGGCATATCATCCGGGGTACAGCATGCATTCGTTTGCAAATCCGCACTGCCTTGCAGCACTTCGCCATAGTAGTTCTGCACAGCTTCATGCTTCATCGCGGCATTCCTTTTATCACTGGTTGCACTGCAGTTAATGCAGCAAGCCGAACCGTGCAATCCAACACCGTCCGATTTGACGATACCGTGACTGCGCTCAGCCCAGCAGTTCGAAATCCACGCCCGTACGCACCCGTCCGTTCACCTGAATCTCTAACCGATGTGGCCCGGGCACCAGTTTGAATGTGGTCGCGTTGCCCTTGAGCTTGTGGCGCTTTGTGACGACCAATCGTCCTTCTTCCAAACTGGTTTGTTTGAACTTGTGAACTTTAGGTGAAACCTTCCCCCCAGGCCTTTGAAAATGTACGATATAATCGATCAACACAGGCTGTCCGTTCGCACCCTTCAATCGCGCTTCGAAATTAAGCGCCTCACCAATCCGAGCCGGACCATTCACCTGAACTTCGACCGCGATATCAGCATCGGGATCATACCCAAGAGCTCTCATCGCGCCCGGGTGCCCAGACTTTACCAGACCCCGCAAAGCGTGCGCTGTCATCCACTGCAACTCTTCCGGATCCTGTTGCTGTTCCTCCTCCCACTTACGCAGTCGTTCCAGCACCAGACCGGGGTCTTTCTTGGTGATATCATTCAGATGGTTGGCGACTGAACGTGTCACGTACCGCGTCTGATCCCCATGCAGCTGGTCAAGCAACGGCAAAGGATCGGACACGTCCAAGCCAACGGCCTGCCCCCAAGGCAAACGTGGTCGCGTCCCTTCACTGACCAAACGACGCACGTGGTAGCTGGGATGGCAACACCAGTTCTGCATGCGCTCAAAAACTTTCTCGGGATGGTGGTTCAGGAAAGGGCGGATCGCCCATTCCATAGAAAAGCGTTGCGTAAGCTCTTCCAAGACGTCCAGCGACAATTCAGGGTGATCCAGCCCGATCGCGCAGACCCAATCGCCCAGAGGCGCAAAAATGAAATCGCCGAAGTCATTATCACTCTGGCCGGGATCAAGCGGCGGCGGCAGCGCATCCAAAATGACCGGGGCAACCGTTGGAAGATCACCCGGAATGGTTTCTTGCAAACATTCTGCAATCCAGGCCATCCGCTCTTTCAATTCCAGCTCAAGCAATCGCGACATTATTCGTGCTTCGAGTGCGCCTGCGTCGAAATGAGGGTCAGCTTCCGCGAACAAGCCCGCAAGATAGCTTACTTTTTCAGCGTTGAAGAGTTGATCTTTCAGAGAAAAGTTTTGCGCCATGCTTACATCGTCAGATTAGTGCCCCCACCATCCAGCAAAATATTCTGCCCGACGATGAAACCGGCATGTTGTGAACATAAAAACGCGCAAGTCGCCCCGAATTCTTCCCGCGTTCCATAGCGGCGCGCTGGAATGGTCGCGGCGCGCTCTGCCCGTGCATCATCGATCGAGATACCCTTCTGCGCCGACACACCGCCATCCAGTGCGTCCGCCCGATCGGTTGCATGAATTCCTGGCAGCAGATTATTAACTGTCACCCCGTGCGGCGCCACCTGACGCGAAGTGCCCGCCACGTATCCGGTCAGACCAGTACGCGCCGCATTTGACAAACCCAAAACAGCGATCGGTGCACGTACGGATTGTGAGGTGATATTCACCACACGGCCCCAGCCTTTATCCATCATTCCCGGAAGCAGAGCCTTCATGAACGCAATCGGTGTCAGCATGTTTGCATCCAGCGCTTTGATGAAGTCGTCGCGTTCCCAATCAGACCAAAGCCCCGGAGGAGGCCCACCTGCGTTTGTAACAAGGATATCAACTCCCTGCGCGGCGTTTATCACCTCAGCCTGACCTTCAGATGTTGTAACGTCACAAGCGACGGTCTGTACGGCAACGCCATATGACGACCGTAAACGCGTTGCCTCGGCTTCCAGCGCCTCAGCCCCGCGTGCGTTCATCACCAGGTCGACACCGGCTTCGGCCAACGCCTCGGCGCAGCCCAGACCCAAACCTTTGCTGCTGGCGCAAACCAACGCACGTTTTCCACGAATTCCAAGATCCATTCTGACCCTCCCTATCTTTGCCCTCATTTAGCATCGGCCCGACAAGGAAGGCCAGAAACGGATCAGTGGCTCAATAGAAGAACTCTTCCCGCACGATCTTGCCGTCGGCGACGTGATAAACAGCAACTTCGCGCATATCAAAGCTCTCACCAGACTCCTTCACCTTGCCCTGAACTTCGAAGATGACGGCAAAGCGGTCTTCGCCATGCGGGAACGGATCACTCACAGACGCGTCTGAAACCTCGTGTGCGCCTTCCCACCACTCATGTTTGCCTCGTATTGCGTCACGGCCATGAGTTTCGCGCCCCATGCCCATTGCATCCGCAGCCTCGACCGAGACAGCATCCGCTGCGTAAAGCTTGTCCAGATTTTCTTTGGCTCGGTTTTCTCGGCAACCCGCAACCAATTCGTCTGCGATTTCTTTCAAATTCATTGGTCCACTCCATATTTTGTTCACTATATGTTCTTATTGCCATACCCCCACGATTCGAACCACCCCCTTTGTCTTGCCTCAGCAGGATTCCCCGCCTATACGCGCGTTTATGCTTGATACCTCGAACCAACCCACCCTGCCGCCCGAGATTGCCCGTCGCCGGACATTCGCCATTATCTCGCACCCGGATGCGGGCAAGACAACGCTGACGGAAAAGTTCCTGCTTTACGGGGGTGCCATTCAAATGGCCGGTCAGGTGCGCGCCAAGGGTGAGGCACGTCGCACGCGGTCGGACTTTATGCAGATGGAGAAAGATCGCGGTATCTCGGTCTCGGCCTCGGCGATGTCCTTCGACTACGGGAATTTCCGGTTCAATCTGGTGGACACCCCCGGCCACTCGGATTTCTCGGAAGATACCTATCGTACGCTGACCGCCGTAGACGCCGCCGTCATGGTCATTGACGGTGCGAAAGGTGTGGAAAGCCAGACGCAGAAACTGTTCGAAGTCTGCCGCCTGCGCGATCTGCCGATCCTGACCTTCTGTAACAAGATGGACCGCGAAAGCCGCGATACGTTTGAGATCATCGACGAAATTCAGGAGATGTTGGCCATCGACGTCACGCCTGCCGCGTGGCCGATTGGTGTGGGTCGCGATTTTATTGGTTGCTACGACATGCTGCGTGACCGGCTCGAGCTGATGGACCGCGCCGATCGCAACAAGGTGGCCGAAAGCATCCAGATCAACGGGCTGGATGACCCCAAGCTGGCCGAGCATGTGCCGGCTGAACTGCTGGACAAACTGCTGGAAGAGGTCGAGATGGCGCGCGAATTGCTGCCTAAACTCGACCCGCAGGCGGTGTTGGAAGGGCACATGACCCCGATCTGGTTCGGCTCGGCGATCAACTCATTTGGTGTGAAAGAGTTGATGGAGGGCATCGGCGCCTATGGCCCGCAGCCTCAGGTTCAGTCGGCAGAACCGCGTCAGATCGCACCCGATGAGAAGAAAGTGGCCGGGTTCGTGTTTAAAGTTCAAGCCAATATGGACCCCAAGCACCGCGACCGGGTGGCCTTTGTCCGCATGGCAAGCGGTCATTTCAAACGTGGCATGAAGTTGACCCATGTACGGTCGAAAAAGCCGATGGCGATCTCGAACCCCGTCCTGTTCCTCGCGTCCGACCGGGAACTGGCCGAAGAAGCCTGGGCCGGAGACATCATTGGCATTCCCAACCATGGCCAATTGCGCATCGGTGACACGCTTACCGAAGGCGAAGCGATCCGCGTGACCGGCATCCCTTCCTTCGCACCAGAACTGCTGCAAACGGTGCGCGCTGGTGACCCAATGAAGGCCAAGCATCTGGAAAAAGCCCTGATGCAGTTTGCCGAGGAAGGCGCGGCCAAGGTCTTTAAACCCTCGATCGGCTCAGGCTTTATCGTCGGGGTTGTCGGTGCGCTGCAATTCGAAGTGCTCGCCAGTAGGATCGAGATGGAATACGGTCTCCCTGTGCGGTTTGAGGCGTCTCAATTCACCTCGGCCCGCTGGGTCAGCGGTGACAAGGCCGAGGTCGATAAATTCGTCAACGCCAACAAACAGCACATCGCGCATGACCATGACGGCGACATCGTCTATCTGACGCGTCTGCAATGGGATATTGACCGGGTGGTTCGTGACTATCCAGCGCTGAACCTGACCGCGACGAAGGAAATGATGACCTGACGGATTCCGCGGCCAATCCAGATAAGACCACATGGGGGATTGTGTCCACGATCCGCGCCCCGCGTGAAGATATTCTGCGCTTTGCCGCCCACCACCTCGATATCGGCGCGGACCGGATTCACATCTTTCTGGATGAGCCGGTCCAAGGCGACATCACCGCCCTGCGCGAACACCCCAGGATCCGGGTGCGTACTTGCGATGCGGCGTTCTGGAAACGACGCGGGCGCGAGAGGCCGGACAAACATCAGGTCCGGCAATCGTCGAATGCCAATTTGATCTATAATCGGACCGATCTGGACTGGGTCGCGCATATCGACGTCGACGAGTTCCTTTGGCCGATGTCCCCGATCCCAGATCTGCTGAGCCAAATTCCGGATGACACCCCCGCCGTCCGCGTCCGCCCGATAGAGGCTCTGGCGGGGGGCGAGGACCTCTACAAAGCCTTCATTCCCGAAGGAAAGAACAGACAGGCGCTGGTCGAGTCGCTCTACCCCAAATTCGGCGCTTATGTTCTGGCCGGTTTCATGAGCCACATTCAGGGCAAACTGTTCGTGCGCAGTGGCCTCAAGAAACTGAGCGACCGCATCCACAATCTTTATCAGCACGGCGAATTTCTACCGGTCAGAATAGAACTGCCGCAGATCGATCTCTGCCACCGCCACGCCCCGGATTGGGAGCATTGGCTGGCGCATTACCGCTTCCGCCTTGAACGCGGCTCGTACCAGGCCAGCCCGGATCGCCCGCGAAAGATCGGCGCGCTCGACAGGTTCGAATTGTTCACACTTCTGGAAGCCGAATACGGGCTAGATGGTCTTAAGGAATTCTATGATGAAGTCAGTGCCGCTGACCCTGAGGTTCTAGAACGGCTTGAAGATAATGACATGATGCGCCACCGCCCGCTGGATCTGGACCGGAAAGTCGCGAAACACTTTCCCGGAAGCATCTGAATTGTTGCAGAAATCCCTGTTATCGGCGGATATGGAACAGGTTAAGTCGACTTCATTTGACCCTGCCCCACGTTTTTGTTATGCCCGCGCCACAGCCGAAACGCGCATGAGGCGCATGGCCATCCGGGCCCGGCATATTCTGACGCGCGGGCCAGGTCGAGTGTCCGCATGAACCGGACATACATGACAAAATTTAACGAACTGAACCTGAACCCGAAGGTCCTCAAAGCCATTGAGGAAGCTGGATACGAAACTCCGACCCCGATCCAGGAAGGCGCAATTCCAGCCGCGCTGGAAGGGCGCGATGTTCTTGGGATCGCCCAGACTGGCACCGGCAAAACCGCCAGCTTCACCCTGCCGATGATCACTCTGTTGGCCCGTGGGCGTGCCCGCGCACGTATGCCTCGCTCACTAGTGCTGTGCCCGACGCGGGAACTGGCGGCACAAGTGGCCGAGAACTTCGACACCTACGCCAAGCACCTTAAGCTGACTAAAGCGCTGCTGATCGGTGGCGTTTCGTTCAAGGAACAAGATGCCCTGATCGATCGCGGTGTTGACGTGTTGATCGCCACTCCGGGCCGTCTGCTGGATCATTTCGAGCGTGGCAAACTGTTGCTGACCGGCGTGCAGATCATGGTTGTGGATGAGGCCGACCGGATGCTCGATATGGGTTTCATCCCTGATATCGAACGCATCTTTTCACTAACGCCATTTACCCGCCAGACCCTGTTCTTCTCGGCCACCATGGCGCCCGAGATCGAACGGATCACCGACACGTTCCTTTCTGCACCGACCCGGGTCGAAGTTGCGCGTCAGGCCACTGCCTCGGAAACCATCGAACAGGGAGTGGTGATGTTCAAAGGCGGTCGCCGGGATCGTGAGGCCAGCCAGAAACGCAAAACCCTGCGCGCTCTGATCGATGCCGAGGGCGACAAATGCACCAACGCGATCATCTTCTGCAACCGCAAGACCGATGTAGATATTTGCGCCAAATCGCTGAAGAAATACGGCTATAACGCTGCCGCGATTCATGGCGATTTAGACCAGTCTCAGCGGATGAAAACGCTGGACGGGTTCCGCGATGGATCCTTGCGGTTACTTGTTGCGTCAGACGTCGCGGCGCGGGGTCTGGATATCCCCTCGGTCAGCCATGTGTTCAACTTCGACGTTCCCGGCCATGCCGAGGATTATGTCCACCGTATCGGTCGTACTGGTCGGGCTGGACGTGAAGGCAAAGCGATCACGATCTGTTCGGGCCGCGATGAAAAGGCGCTGGCCGCGATCGAGAGCCTGATCCAGAAGGACATTCCGCGCATCGACAATCCGGTCAAGGTAGACGAGCCCAAGCCCGAAGCGCCAAAGCCTGAGAAAAAGGCCAAGGCCGCAGACAGCAAGAAAAGCGAAAGCCGGAAAGATCGTGAGCCCAAAAGTCGTGGCCGTGGGCGCCGCGACGATGGCGGGCCAGCAGTTGTGGGCATGGGGGATCACCTTCCCAGCTTTATCGCCCTCAGCTTTGACGAGCGTCGCGCCGGTTAGATCGCGAGTACAAGCGCCAATATCGACAGGCCCAATAACGCCATCCCGGCGACCTCTCGCCGGGTAATGGTTTCGCGGAAAAACAGCAGAGATGCGAACAGGCTTAGGATCAGTTCGATCTGACCCAGCGCCTTCACATAGGCCGCGTTCTGTAGTGTGAATGCAAAGAACCAGCAGAACGAACCGCATAGGCTGGTCAGACCTACGAAGATCCCGGTCTGACGGGTTTCCCACACTGCGCGCAGCTCGGCCCGGTCTCGCCACAACAGCCAAAGCCACATGCTGAGGAACTGGAACGTAACCACCGCAGCCAGCGTCACCAGTGCCCGGAACCACGCATCGATATCGCCCAGTTGCAGTGAGGCACCGCGATAGCTGACCGAGGAAAAGGCGAACAATACGCCTGACCCCAGACCAAGGCGCGAGGCTTTGTTTGTTAGATGTTGCCACCAAGCCCCGGTGCCTCCGGGTGTTTTTGACAGCAGCAGAACGGCCAGCAATCCAAGCAGAATTGCTCCAAGCGCCCCGGTTGACACCTGATCGCCGAGGATGAGGAACCCAACGATAGCGGTTTGAATAACCTCGGTTTTCTTGAACGTAATCCCAACTGCAAAGTTACGCTGCTTGAACAGCGCCACCACGCAGATCGTGGCCAATATCTGCGAGGTCCCGCCGATGACAGCAAAGATCCAGAACTTCGCCGTCAACGCTGGTAATTCGTACCCTGTCGCGCCCAAGGCTATAATAAGCCCCAGCAAGGCCAACGGCATCGAATAGGCAAATCGTGCAAATGTCGCCCCGGCAGCCGTAAGTTTCGCACTGCTCAGCGATTTCTGCAGCATGAACCGCACCGTCTGGAACGATGCGGCTGCGATGGTGACGGGAATCCATAAACTCATGGTTTCCCTTCTGTCGTTAAATCAAGGCTTTGGCCAGAGCGGATGCGCCACTGGATCCTTGGCGCGCCAAAAATATTCCCGAAATATTTGCGCATATGAACGGTATACATAGGCCTCGTTACAAGCCAGATAGCGCTCTTTTCCTGCACGGTAGAGTGTCGGCAAACGGTACCACGGCGCGGCTGGATTCATATGATGAACGACGTGCAGGTTGTTGTTAAGAAACAGAAATGCAAGGATGCCACGGTCTTCAACAATCACAGTCCGGGCACGGGATTTCTCATGGGCGCGATGCTCCAGGAATGTGCGGATCTTGACCAGACCCAGCCCGATATATGCAGATAAGGCAAAGGCCCAAATCGGCATTTGCGAAAGTGCAGCGATCCAAAGCACCGCAACAACGCCGGGCAAATGTAGCGCCCATGCCAACAGAATCTCCCGATCCCCGCGCAATGCACCTCGTATTTCATCCCTCAGGAACGCAATCTGCCCAATTGCAGGCCCCAGAACCATCCGCCCAAGCAGAGTATTGTTCACCTGATACATCCGCCTCTGCCAACCGGCCAGAGACGCCCAGACCTGCGGGTCAAGATAGTTGGTCTCAGGGTCATCGTAAGGATCGGTCAGGTTCGCATCACAGTGATGCGCCAGATGCAGGTCCCGAAACCGATTGTATGGAATGAACAAGGTCAGCGGCAGTGCCATCAGCGCCTCATTTAGCCATTTCTGGTGAAAGGGATGCCCGTGCAGCGCCTCATGGGTCAGCGAGGAATGCAAAGCGGCCACCAGCCCCATGACTGGGATTGCCAGCCAAAGAGACACATCAGCCAGCCAGAAGATCACGCCAAGCCAAACGGAATAACACGCGAGGATCAGGGCAAATGTCGCCCACTCGGGCGATTTGGGTGTGGTGGGATCAGCCATTGCGGCCCCACGAAATCCCGGCCCATACGCGTTCGTAAATCACGTACATCGTCAGACCAATGGCCGTGTTGACCAGAGCAACCATTCCCCCAAGCGCTGCCGAGCCTGTAGCGATCAAACCAACCAGCATCATCATCGCCAGTCCCATCGCATTCCACACCAGCGCTTTCACGACCGACCTGCGTCGCGTTTCCATTCCAGACCCCATTCTTGTTTTTGTAACACCAGCGTTACAGACACATCCAAGGGTCGGGAATTCTGAATATGATTAACAATTCACAACATAGGTGATATAAATCACCATATGATTGAAAAAATCGACAAACGGGATCGTGCCTCGCAGTTCCGGCAACGCCTGGCCAGGGCGATGCAAGATCGCGACGTCAGTCAGAGTGTGCTGGCACGTAGCATCGGTGTTGACCGATCAACTGTCTCACAATTGCTGACCGGAGCAGGCGCACGCCTGCCTAATGCGCATGTGGTTGGCAGCTGCGCCTCGGCGCTCGGGGTATCCGCCGACTGGTTGTTGGGCCTCTCCAACCGACCTGAAAGCGCGGCGGAATTGCTGGCCAGCTCCCTTACGCTGACTGAAGCCGCGCGAGCGCTTGTAGATGAGCGAATCTTTGAATGGCACCAAGAGGCCGCCGGCTACAAAATACGTTATGTCCCCGCCACCCTGCCCGACATGCTCAAGACCCGTGCAGTTTTAGAATGGGAATACGCTCCGCATTTGGGCCGTACTGCGGATCAAGCCATTGGCGCTTCGGCGGACCGGCTGGCCTGGATGCGCAGCGCTCAGTCCGATTATGAAATTGCGATGCCGCTTTATGAGCTCCACAGCTTTGCTCACGCCACCGGATACTACGAGGGGCTGCCCCTGCAGGTCCGGCTGGATCAGATCGACCATCTGCTAAGCCTATGCAAACAGCTCTACCCCCGCCTTCGAATTTATCTATTTGATGCCAAACGGCTTTACTCTGCCCCGGTTACGATATTCGGTCCGCTTCTATGTGTATTCTATGCTGGAAGCCACTATATGGCCTTCCGCGACCGCGACCGGATTGAGGTGTTCACTCTTCATTTCGATCGGCTTGTGCGCGAGGCGGAGATGACCGCCCGTGATTTCCCAACGCATTTGCAGCAATTGCGTGCCGAAATTACACAGACATGACCTGAGCGATATCTTGTTGTATAGTCACTTGGCGCGAACCCATAGACATTCCGATCTGAGATGGAGGATGACGGGAATGGACGCACTCAAAACCGCAGAATACGCACGTGCCCTTTACACGGCTCATGGAGATCGGGCTGAGGCCGAAGCTGCGCAGAAAATGCGCGAAAGCCAAGCTGCCGGAAACCAGCAGGAGGCGCAGGACTGGAAAGCCGTCCGCAGCGCCATCCGCCAGATCCGCGGCCCCAATCAGGGCTGATCTACAGTTTCGGGTCAGGATTGACTGTATGACCATCCACCGCGATCACCTGACCCGACACCAGCCGCGCCGCATCTGACGCCAAAAATACAGCCATGTTTGCAATGTCCCGCCCCTCGACGAAGCGGCCCATGGACGTGCCCGAGGCGTAACCGTTGTAAACCTGATCCCGGGTCATGCCCTTTGCAACGGCTTCGCGTTGCAGCACGCCCTCCATGCGTGGTCCTTCTACTGAACCGGGGCAGATTACATTACATCGGATTCCGTGCGGCCCCAATTCCATCGCCAGCGTTTTGCCCAAGCCCACCATGCCCCATTTCGCCGCCGCATAAGGTGCGCGGTTGGGATAGCCGTATTGGCCTGCAGTCGAAGACGTGATTAGGATCGCACCACTCCTCTGCCGCTTCATTATTGGAGCAGCATATTTGGAACACAAAAACGCCCCTTCCAGATTTACTGAAAGGCAAGAACGCCAATCAGTTAGAGGCACATCCTCAACCGCAGCGGTCGGCCCGGCGACACCTGCATTCGCGCACAGCACGTCGAGCCCACCCCACGCGGCCTCAACTTCTTTGAATGTAGATGAAACAGCGGTTTCATCCGAAACGTCTAATAGGCTTTGCTTCCAGTCTGATGGACATTCTGCCAGCGCATCTACGTCAATATCCGCCACCCAGACCTGCGCCCCGGCAGCATCAAACGCCTCCGCCATTGCGCGACCGACACCCGAGGCGCCGGCAGTAATCAGAACCCGGCTGGTCATGCAGGCTTGCGGATCGCAGCGCCCGCACCTTCCGGATAAGGCAATCCGGCCTGCGCCTCAGAAATCCGCGCCATCGCGGCCTCGATTTCGGGTGATGGCGGACTGGGGCGGCGGGTTTCAAGGCTGACATGCAACAAAAAGCTTTCGCCAGTGGCCAACAACGTCTCACCTTCGTACATGCTGTGGAAGACATGCAGCTTCTTGCCCTGCCCCAACAGCATCTGCGTACGGCACTCGATCCGCGAACCGGCATGGGTCTCTTGCATATATCGGATGTGGTTCTCGGCGGTGAAATAGCTGCCGCCAGTCGAGATATACTCCATGTCGCAGCCGATTATCTCCATGAACCGATCCGTGGCGGCTGCAAAAGCTTCAAGGTATTTGGCCTCGTTCATATGGCCGTTGTAATCCGTCCAATCCAGCGGCACGGCGCGCGATAGCGTCAGAATGGGCTGGCTCAGATCCGCTTGATCCAGGGTCGGCAAGGCTCCCGGTTTCAGCGCAGCGTCATGTTGGTTCAACACCGCCCCGGCCCCGTAGTTCTGCGCCTTCAGCGCCCGCATCATGCCCACAAGGTTGTTGTCGCGAATGCGCTCCAACTCCCTAATTGAGTGCATGCCCGATTGTGCATCCGACTGATCTGCGATCATATCAACCAGTTCATCGGTGAACTCGGGCACGTCCATCAGCTTGGTCCAGGGCCATTTCAGCGCCGGACCAAACTGCGCCATGAAATGCCGCATCCCGGCTTCGCCCCCGGCCACGCGATAGGTTTCGAACAGCCCCATCTGCGCCCAGCGGATGCCAAACCCCATGCGGATGGCTTCGTCGATCTCCTCGGTTGTTGCGATACCGTCCCTGACCAGCCACAGCGCCTCGCGCCAGACGGCCTCAAGGAAACGGTCCGCGATATGCGCGTCGATCTCTTTTTTGACATGCAACGGAAAGAACCCGACCGAGGTCAGCAGTTCCTTCGCCTTAGCGACCATCTCAGGCGTATTTTTGTCAGTCGGCACAAGTTCGATCAACGGCAACAGATAAACTGGGTTGAATGGATGCGTGACCACGATTTGCTCGGGCCGCGACGCACCTTCCTGCAGCTCAGACGGTTTGAACCCGCTTGTCGAGGACCCAATGATGGCACCGGGGTCACATGCCTCCTGCAGACTTTTGTAAACCTTCAGTTTCAGGTCGAGCCGCTCCGGTACGCTTTCCTGAATCCACATGGCGCCGTCCACGGCGTCGCCAATCTCATCATGGAAACTCATCACCCCCTCCGGCGGCAGGGGCACATCGCTCAGGCCTGGCAGAGAGCGGCGTGCATTGACCAGCACCTCGCCAATCTTGCGTTCCGCCTCCGGATCCGGATCAAACACCCGAACATCCCAGCCATTCAGGAGAAACCGCGCAGCCCATCCGCCGCCGATCACACCGCCACCAATGATTGCAGCAATCTTTTTCATATCGCTTGACCTTACTCGTAGTGCGGGCCTCAGCCCGCCACTCCTGCCGGTGCCCGCTTGACCAGACCCAGTTTCTCACGCACTTCCTGTGGCCCGATCACGCGTGCGCCCATGTTTTCGATGATACTGCCCGCACGTTCAACCAGTTGCCAGTTCTCGGCCAATACACCCTTCTCTAGCCACAGATTGTCCTCTAACCCGACACGCACATTGCCACCCGCCAGAACCGATGCCGCCACGTAGGCCATCTCATTCCGACCCAATGAAAACGCACTGAACGTCCAGTCATCTGGCACGTTGTTTACCATCGCCATGAAGGTGTTCAGATCATCCGGCGCGCCCCAGGGCACACCCATGCACAGTTGCACCAGCGCATTCGGTTCTAGAACACCCTCTTTCACCAGTTGTTTGGCAAACCACAGATGACCGGTATCAAAGGCCTCGATCTCGGGCTTCACACCCAGATCGGTCATCATTTGCCCCATCGCGCGCAAGGCGCCGGGGGTATTGGTCATCACATAGTCGGCTTCGGCAAAGTTCATCGTGCCACAATCCAAGGTGCAGATTTCCGGCAAGCACTCGGCCACGTGTGCCACACGCTCGGTAGCACCAACCAGATCGGTTCCGGCCTCCGCCAATGGCAGCGGATT
Organism: Ruegeria sp. O11; assembly: GCF_056535285.1. Taxonomy (NCBI): domain Bacteria; kingdom Pseudomonadati; phylum Pseudomonadota; class Alphaproteobacteria; order Rhodobacterales; family Roseobacteraceae; genus Ruegeria; species Ruegeria sp. O11. The sequence continues at coordinate 898,168 of NZ_JBQERS010000001.1, forward strand.
TTCGATCCCGCCGAACACCATGTCTCCGCCCATGCCAGCCGTCAGGTTCAGCACTGCATCAACCTCAGCATCACGTATACGGTCCGTCACCTCACGATACAGCGCCAGATCGCGCGACGGTGCACCCGTCTCAGGGTCGCGCACATGGCAGTGCACCACCGCCGCACCGGCCTTGGCTGCAGCAATCGCGCTGTCGGCGATTTGCTTGGGTGAGCGCGGGACATGAGGGCTGCGATCCTGTGTTCCGCCCGACCCAGTCACGGCACAGGTGATAAAGACTTCGCGGTTCATTTCCAAAGGCATGGCGTTTTCCCCAGCTTATACCCGGTTTTACCTAAGGTTTTCCCCAGGCTTCTCCCCGGATTCCGATTTGCGTCAACGCCAACTCTGGCGCAGCCTTGGACAAACCACTTGGCAGAATGCGAATCAGACTTGATGAAATCCGCAAAAAACATACTCCAACCTGAACATCGCGCCCTGAAAACGGCGGTGCTGGTGCTGGACGAATGCAACACGCTCAGCTTTGCTGCTGCGGTCGACCCGATGCGCGCAGCCAACAGATTAGCAGACCGGCCCGCTTTTGACTGGGACTACGTCACCGCCACTGCTGAGCCCGCCATGTTGACGAGCGCTCTGAATGTACAAGGCATCCCATTGGCACGCCTGCAAGGCTGCGACCTGATGATTGTCGTTGCGGGCTTCCAACTCGCACGTCACGCAACGCCTAGCCTACTTGCCGGTCTTCGCCGGATCGCCGCCTCTGGCGCTACAATGGCTGGGATAGATGGCGGCCCCTGGTTGCTGGCCGAGGCTGGACTGCTGGATGGTCACGCTGCAACGACCCATTGGGAGGACTTGGAGAATTTTTCTGCCCGCTTCCCGAATGTCGATGTGCGACCCGACCGGTTCACCGTGTCCGAAAACCGCCTGACCTCGGGCGGTGCTGTCCCAGCGATCGATATGATGCTGCACATCATCGCCGCCCGCCATGGTGCTGGATTTGCTGCCCGGGTCTCCGGACTGTTCCTCTACGAAGGCACATCCGAACCCTCAAAACCGCAAAGCCGTACCGGAGCGCCGCATCGCCATACTGCCCTGACCGCCAAGGCAAACTCGCTGATGGAATCATCTCTGGATGAACCCCTTCCACTGGCTGACATCGCTGACGCTCTCGGCACCAGCGCCCGCACCCTACAGCAGCAATTCCGGCTACGCCTGAATACCACACCGCAAGACCACTACCTGCAACTCAGACTGGCCGAGGCACGCCGACTCGTCACCGATACCGACATTCCTTTGATGGATGTGGCACTCGCCACAGGCTTCGCGTCACAATCGAGCTTCGCCCGCGCCTTCCGCACCGCACATGGCCTATCGGCCCGCGACCTCAGGCAAGACCGCACACAACCCACCCATCACTGAGGCGATCCAGCTTCATCTGGCCAAAAATACCTCGGGGGAGTCGCCAAAGGCGACGGGGGCATAGCCCCCATCCCTTCAATATGGCATCGGAAACGCCCGGTGCGCCGCACTGATCTCGGCCATCACTTCGGACGACAGCTTCAGATCCTTGCCCACCAGAATATGCTCCAACTGCGCCACCGTCGTCGCGCCAAAAATGGTCGATCCCATAAACGGCCGGCTGCAACACCACGCCAAGGACATGTGCACCGGATCCAACCCGTGTCGCTGCGCGATATCCAGATAAGCAGCCACAGCATCATACACGCGATCCGTTTTGCGCCCGCCCATATTCGGGACTAACGCCATGCGTGATCCTTCTGGAATAGCACCACCTTGATATTTCCCCGTAAGAAAACCCGCCGCCAAGGGTGAGAACGACAGCAACCCGACATCTTCGAGCAAACACAATTCAGCCAGATCCGTATCGAACAACCGGCAGAGCAGCGAATACTCGTTCTGGATCGACGCGACCCGAGGTCCGCCGACCTCATCCGATGCCCGCAACCACTGCGCGGTGCCCCATGCGCTCTCGTTCGACAGACCAAAGGCGCGGATATTTCCTTTATCCACCTGTTGTTGCAGCGCCACTAGACTCTCGCGCATCTCATCCACGATCTCATTCCGGTTGTGCCCCAAGGGCGCATAGTCCCAGTTCTGCCGGAACATGTAGCTGCCGCGATTTGGCCAATGGAACTGATAGAGGTCGATGACATCCGTCTGCAATCGACGCAATGATCCTTCAATCGCCTCAGGAATGGTTTCTTTCGAGATCGGAGCCCCATTGCGCGCATGCACGAACCCCTCACCGGAATGCTTCGTGGCCAGCACATAGTCCCCACGACGCGAGGGATTGGCGGCATTCCAGTTGCCCAGAATCTCTTCAGTCCGCCCGATTGTTTCCTTGGAAATTGGATTTACCGGATACATCTCGGCGGCGTCGACAAAGTTGATTCCACCCGCAAGCGCCATATCCATCTGGCGGTGCGCCTCAGCTTCCGATGTTTGTGTGCCAAAAGTCATTGTGCCCAGACATAAATCCGACACCATGATCCCGGTACGCCCCAAAGGCTTCATATCCATTTAAAATCTCCCAAAAAAAATAATGCTGCCGATCAAGCCTCGGCCTTCTTCTCCCATCGTCCGGATTCCTCGGACCAATATTGAGCCGCGCATCCTGAGCCGGTCAGGGATTTCCATTGCCCACGCGCATGTTGCACCGCCTCCGGGTCGTTGCCGTCAAACAGAATACAGACACGCTCCAACGCCGAAACCTCTTCCGCCTCAATCGGTGCCCCATCGACGGCCATCACGCAAGTCGCCCCATTGGCGGCCTCTGGTCCGGTCGTCAGCAAAATCGGCTGCGCCGCGTCATGCGGGCCACCTTCACGGCCATGTGGCAGGAACCCCTCTTCGGGACCCAGCCACAGTTTTTCATCCAGCCAGTCCATCCGCGCTGGGTCAATCCCCCGCACGGCAATCCGCCACCCGGCCTGCCGCGCCTTGTCCAACAGCACAGGCAGGGTGTGTTCCAACGGCTGACGAGTTAGGTGGTAGAAATAGACCGCGCCCACGGATCTATTCGCCCGTGGTCTCGAAATTGTCCTGTACGAAGCGGCTTAGCGCACGGACGCCCCAGCCGGTGGCCCCTTTGGGCGCATAAGACGTCTCGGAGGACACCGAGGCCACACCAGCGATATCGAGGTGAATCCAAGGTGTCTCTTCCTTGACAAAGCGCTGCAGGAACTGCGCCGCGGTGATCGAACCGGCTGGACGTCCCCCTACGTTCTTCATATCCGCAATGCGTGATTTTAACTGCTTGTCATAACCTTCGCCCAATGGCAGCCGCCATGCGCCCTCATCCTCGGCCTTGGCGGATTTCAGGAAGGCATCACAGAACGTGTCATTGTTCGAAAACACGCCGGCATTCTCATGCCCAAGTCCGATGATCACTGCCCCAGTCAAAGTGGCCAGATCGATCATGCCCACCGGCTGGAACCGATCCTGCGCGTACCACATGACGTCGCACAGAACCAAACGACCCTCGGCGTCGGTGTTGATGATCTCAACAGTGTCGCCTTTCATCGATTTGACGACATCACCGGGGCGTGAAGCATTGCCCGACGGCATGTTCTCGACCAACCCGACCAGCCCCACGACATTGGCCTTTGCCTTGCGCTTGGCCAGCGCTCGCATGGTTCCGGCAACAACACCCGCGCCGCCCATGTCCATGGTCATGTCTTCCATGCCACCCGCGGGCTTCAGCGAGATACCCCCGGTATCGAACACAACACCCTTGCCGACCAAGGCCAGCGGCGCGTCATCCTTGTCACCACCATCCCACTGCATCACCACAACTTTCGAGGGGCTGACTGAGCCCTGCCCGACGCTCAGCAGCGTGCGCATGCCCAGTTCGGCCAACTTGTCTTCTTCCAGCACCTCGACCTTCAGGCCCAGCGATTCCATCTCGACCAACCTGTCCGCGAATTCGGTTGTCGTCAGCACATTTGCGGGTTCATTTGTCAGATCCCGTGTCATGCGCACCCCATCCGCGACGGCATAGAGCGGCGTAAATTTGGCCTCGGCCTCTTCCGGTTTAGAATGACCGATAACGATCTCGCCTGTCGGATCAGAATCTTTGGTTTTGTGGACATCAAAATCGTAGGCCCTCAGAACCATGCCCAAAGCCAACTCTTCGATTCGCGCGTGGTTGGCGGCCATGACCAGCACGGATTTACCAGCAGACAGCTTTGCCAGATTAGCCCCGGCCTTTCGTGCTTCGTCGAAATCGGGTCGGCGCGGCAGGACCAAAATATCCAGCGCCTCCGCCTCCATTCCTGCCGGCCATGCCAGCGAAATCACATCACCCGATTTCACTTTGCTGAAACGCTCGCTTTCGACCAGCCGCGCAATACCACCTTTGGTCAAACGATTGGCCCGTCGCGCGGCAGGGCTCATCTTGCCATCGGCGGGAATGAGAATGGCCACGCGCCCTTCGGCCTGCGCCATCGCATCAAGGTCAAAAGGGGTGAAACGGACGGGCATGAGACTGCTCATATCATTCTCCTGAAAAATGCGTTGCCCAAGACCTAGCCCGCGCAGCCACCGTTGACCAGATAGCAGTTTTCCCCGCCGGGCAATTGCATTATGGTCGCGCGAAAATAACGGCAGGCTCGGGGGAGAGAACGTGACACCAATCGGCAGTTACAGGCCGTCGCGCATGATTCCATGCCCGATCGTGATTCTTGGATGCCGGGGTTTGACGGGGATGCCCACGTGATCCTCGACCGCTATTTTGCCCGCCGCTTTATCCAAAGCTTTCTCATAATCGGCGGAATATTTCTGACTTTGATGATCCTGATCGATCTGATCGAGCAGGTGCGCCGGTTCGATGGTACTGGCCTGTCCTTCGGTCAGCTATTGCAGTTGACGCTTCTCAACACGCCCGCCGCGATTAGCGAGATGCTACCCCTTTTGATGATCTTGGCCACTATTGCTTTGTTCGTTGGCCTTGCCCGCAGTTCCGAATTGGTCGTGACCCGAGCCATCGGCCGGTCTGGAATCCGCGCGCTACTGGCCCCGGTATTGCTGGCGTTGACAATTGGAACACTCGCGATTGCTTTGCTGAACCCGATTGCCGCTGCCACCTCAGAAGAATTTCAGCGTCTGTCGGATGGTTACCGAAACCAAGGCAGTTCGGCCCTTTCGATCAGCCGCGAAGGGCTATGGCTGCGCCAGGGTTCAGCCAATGGCCAGTCAGTGATCCACGCAACCGGCACGGTCAACGGAGACAGGTTCGCCTTGAAAGACGTAACCATCACCACATTCGCACCCGACGGTAAACCGAACCAACAAATTTCAGCCCAACAGGCCGATCTTGAGGATGGGTTCTGGACCCTGCATCAGGCCAAGATCTGGCCTATTCAGGATGACCTTAACCCCGAAGCAAATTCCAGCACGCACGAGGTACTGAACCTCCCGACAACGCTGACACGAGATCGGATTCTGGACACTTTGGGACAGCAGGATTCAGTATCGGTCTACGACCTGCCGCAATTGATCCGAGATCTGGAAGAGGCCGGATTTTCTACCAAACAGTATGAAGTCTGGTTGCAGGTACAACTTGCGCGGCCGCTGTTTCTGGTCTCAATGGTCTTGATCGGTGCGGCCTTTACAATGCGCCATGTCCGGTTTGGTGGCACGGGTGTTGCTGTACTAACTGCCGTTTTGCTGGGGTTCGGCATTTATTTCATTCGAAACTTTGCGCAAATTCTTGGCGAGAACGGACAATTGCCGATCCTTGTTGCGGCCTGGGCTCCACCTTTTGCGGGTATCCTTTTGTCACTGGGTCTTTTGCTTCATGCGGAGGACGGCTGATGCGCCCTATCCTCTCCTTACTACTTTCGACCGCATTGATCCTGTCCCTGCCCGCTGTTGCTATGGCACAGTCGGAAGTGCCAGGCGCCACCAACGACACCGGTGCGACTGAGCAAAATCAACCAGCCCTACTTGTGGCCGATGAGATTTTCATCACCCCGGACCGCAAACTGGTCGCCGAAGGAAATGTCGAAGCTTTTCAGGGCGACGTGAAACTCACAGCCCAAAGCGTCACCTATGATCGTGAAACAGGTGAGCTGACTCTGGTCGGCCCGATCCGGATCGATCAAGGTGGGGACAGCACATTGCTGGCCGAATCTGCACAATTGGATAGCGGCATCCAGAATGGCCTGTTGATGGGCGCGCGTATGGTATTTGAGCAGCAGGTTCAGATCGCTTCGGTCCAAGCTACCCGTGCGGCGGGGCGATACACACAGTTCAGCAAAGTGGCGGCAACCTCATGTCATGTCTGCGCAAACGGCACCCCTCCGATCTGGCAAATTCGCGCACGCAAAGTCACGCATGATCAGCTCGAAAGGCAACTGTATTTCGAAGGCGCCCAGTTCCGCATTCTGGATGTACCTGTCTTCTATTTCCCCACCCTGCGCCTGCCCGATCCAACTCTCGAACGCGCGACAGGTTTCCTGGTGCCATCAATCCGCACGACCTCTCAATTGAGTACCGGAGTACAGGTTCCCTACTTCTTCAAGATCGGAGACCACAAAGACCTGACGTTGACCCCCTATCTGTCATCCAAAACCCGTACCCTCGGGTTTCGCTACAGGCAGGCCTTCAAAGCCGGCGGCATCCGTCTGAGAGGGGCCTATACCCGAGACGATTTGCAACCCGGTGAAGATCGCGGATACCTATTTGCTGATGGTCGCTTCAGCCTGGGAAACAGCTATCGACTGACGTTTGACATCAAGACAACCTCGGATGACTCATATCTGGCTGACTATGGCCTGCCCGATTTTGATCGCCTGCGCAGCGAAATCGCCCTTGAAAGGATCAAGCGCGACACCGCATTCAAGACCAGCTTCATCCACTACAAAAGTCTGCGGGATAGCGAAAATCAGGACGAAATCCCATCGCGTATCTTCGACCTTAACTATCGAAAACGTTTATTTCCCAAAGCCCTCGGGGGCGAAGTTCAACTGGCCTTTCTTGGCCACACCCACACACGCACCAGCGATGAGGATATTGTTGGGCGCGATGTCGCCCGCGCGACTTTTGACGCAGAATGGCTGCGCAACTGGACTTTCGCAACCGGGCTACGTGCAGAGGCCCAGCTAGGCGCAGCAATTGACACGTTCAACATCAGAAATGACAGCAGTTACCCGAACAATGTAACGCGCTCGACGCCGCGCGCGGCCTTTACTTTGCGCTACCCAATGTTGCGACGCGAGCAATCTGGTGCGACGCAAATCCTGGAACCTATTGCACAAATCGGCTGGACACATGTTTCAGATAACGATGTGCCCAACGACGAAAGCACATTTCAAGAGCTCGATCAGGGCAATCTGCTGGCACTTTCGCGATTTCCTGCGCCTGACAGGCGTGAAGATGGCACAACCGCCGTGGTCGGCTTGAATTGGTCCCGCTACAACGCTGATGGTTGGCGTGCGCTCGCAACAATTGGGCAAGTTTTTCGGTCTGACGCCGATCCGGATTTCACGCTGACATCAGGATTGCAGGGGACCAAATCGGATATTCTTTTGGCCGGTCAACTTAACAATGGCAAAGGTTTGACACTGGCGGCACGTGGACTGCTGAATAATGACTTCAGTTTTACGAAAGCCGAGTTGCGCGCAGCGTGGGTCAAAGGAGATACGGCACTATCTGGCGGCTATATCTGGCTGGAACCGGACCCGGCTGAAGCTAACAATGACGAAATATCAGAGCTGCGCATATCGGGTCGCTATCGCGTAGATCAGAACTGGCTGACCCGCGCCAGCGCGCGCTATGATTTCAGCGAATCTGAGCCGCTCCGCCTGGGGTTTGGTTTGACCTACCAGAATGAGTGCGTGCAGGTGAATGTGAACGTCAACAGACGTTTTACCTCCACATCAAGTATTGAGCCTTCGACGGAATTCGGCTTTACCGTAGCCCTGACAGGGTACTCCGTCGAAGGCAATGGACAAAAGTTTAAGAGAAGATGCAGTTGATCTCAGGTTTCACAAAATCTCTTCGCGCGGGCTATCGTAATTCGGTCCTGCCGGTGTTGGCTGCCGCGTTTGTTGCCCTGGCGACACCCCCGGCCCAGAGTCAAAGCCTTTTCTCTCCTGCAATCCGGGTCAATCAAGACATTGTCACTTGGTATGAACTGCAACAGCGCCAACAGTTTCTGGATCTTCTGGGTATCCCCGGCAGTTCCGACACAGAAGTCCGCAATGCACTTATCGATGACAGGCTGCGTAAACAGGCTATGCGTGATGCCGGGATTCAGGCGACGCCGGAAGATGTTCAATCTGGAATTGATGAATTCGCCTCACGCGGCAACCTAAGCACGGACGAGTTTCTAAGACTACTGAACGAAGAGGGTGTTTCCACGGAAACCGTACGGGATTTCGTGGCCGATCAATTATCCTGGCGGGATTATGTCGCCACTCGCTTTTTGTCGCAGGCCCGGCCGAGCGAGGATGAAATCAATCGCGCACTGGGACAGGGCGGCGGCGGCGGCTTGCAGGTTTTATTGTCAGAAATCATCATTCCAATAACCCCACAAACACTGGCTCAAGCCGAGGCTCTGGCCGACGAAATTGCATTGCTCCCTGATCAGGAGAGCTTTTCGGCCGCCGCAACACAGTACTCAGCAGCGGCTACACGTGAAAATGGCGGGCGGCTCGAATGGCTTTCGATCACGAATCTGCCGCCCGCTCTGCAGCCGGTCATCCTGGGCCTGAAAAATGGTGAGATTACTGATCCGCTTGCGCTGCCAAACGCGGTGGCGCTATTCCAGATGAGGGGTATCCGTGAAACAGCGGGCAGTGCTCCGCGATATTCCGAAATCGACTACGCCATCTATTACCTCCCAGGTGGCCGCAATACAGATACACTCGCAAAAGCTACCAAACTCAAGGAAGAGATCGACACCTGCGATGATCTCTATGGATTGGCCAAGGGTCAGTCGCCGGATATTCTTGATCGTATCACCGCTAAACCGTCCGAGATACCACGCGATGTTGCATTGGAACTGGCCAAACTTGACCCAAATGAGGTTTCAACTGCACTGACACGAAACAACGGTCAGACGCTGATGTTCCTGATGCTGTGCAACAGAACCCGCGATCTGGGTGAAGAAACGACCCGAGTGGACGTAGCCAACGCGCTGACACAACAACGCTTGCAGGCTCTTGCAGACAGCCTGCTGGAACAGCTCCGAGCCGAAGCCGTCATCATCGAGCAATGACACCACCTATCGCACTCAGCTGCGGCGAACCTGCAGGAATAGGCCCCGAGATCGCGGCCAAAGCCTGGCAATCATTGCGCGATGAATGCCCGTTCTTCTATATCGGCGATGCCTCGCACCTCCCGGCAGGCACTCCGATCACTCGGATATCCGACCCAGCAGAAGCCCGTGCAGCAAGCGCCACTGCCCTGCCCGTTCTGCATGTCGAGTTTTCGTCTATTAATACACCCGGACATCCCGAAGCCAAAAATGCGCCCGCTGTCGTTGATGCTATTGAACGGGGTGTCGAGTTGGTCCAATCCGGTGCAGCATCGGCGCTTTGTACAGCACCGATCCACAAGAAGGCACTGATCGATGGGGCTGGATTTGCGTTTCCGGGACATACCGAATTCCTAGCATCACTGGCGGGACAGTCGCGCGTCGTGATGATGCTCGCGAGCGATCAATTGCGGGTGGTACCAGCCACCATCCATATTCCGCTATCGCAAGTCACAAGCGCGCTCACTCCAGAAGTTTTGCGTGAAACGATCGAGATCACCGCACGGGGTTTGCGCGACCAGTTTGGCATCCCCAATCCCAGAATCGCCGTGGCTGGATTGAACCCCCACGCGGGCGAAGAGGGAAAGATGGGGACTGAGGAGCTCGACTGGATCGCGCCGCTGATCGCCGATTTGTCACCCATTGGCTATTCAGTGACCGGCCCGCACCCCGCAGATACCATGTTCCATGCCGCGGCACGTGCGCGCTACGACGCGGCGATTGCAATGTATCACGACCAGGCGCTGATCCCGATCAAAACGCTGGATTTTGACCGAGGTGTAAACGTGACGCTGGGCCTGCCCTTCGTCAGAACCTCGCCAGATCACGGCACGGCCTTGGACATTGCAGGCCAAGGCATCGCAAACCCAACCAGCCTGATCGAGGCGCTCAGACTGGCCCAGAAGATGGCGCAATCTCGCTAATGCTTCATCTGGCCAAAAAATATCCCCGCCGGAGGCAAAAAATATCTGGCGCACCAAATCCAATCCGAACAACGATTAAGCCATGAGCGCCATCGACTCCCTCCCCCCGCTGCGCGAGGTTATCGCCACCCATCAGCTCTCGGCCCGCAAATCGCTGGGTCAGAACTTTCTGCTCGACCTCAACCTGACGGCAAAGATCGCGCGGCAGGCCGGAGACCTGGACGAATGCGATGTCCTTGAGATCGGGCCGGGACCTGGTGGTTTGACCCGTGGCCTGCTGTCTGAGGGGGCCCGCAAAGTCGTCGCCGTTGAAAAAGACACTCGCTGCATCGCAGCCTTGAACGATATTGCCGCCGCTTATCCCGGCAGGCTCGAGGTCATCAACGGTGATGCGCTGGAAATCGATCCATTGGCCCATCTGACGCCTCCGATTCGCGTGGCCGCGAACCTGCCTTATAATGTCGGAACCGAGCTTCTGGTCCGCTGGCTCACCCCGCCCGATTGGCCACCTTTCTGGCAAAGCCTGACCCTTATGTTCCAGCGCGAAGTGGCCCAGCGTATCGTTGCCCAACCCGGCAGCAAGGCCTATGGCCGCCTTGCCATCCTCGCCCAATGGCGGGCCGAAGCGCGCATCGCGATGTCCCTGCCGCCCGGAGCGTTCACACCTCCACCGAAGGTCTCCAGTGCGGTGGTTCACCTGACAGCGTTGCCCGAGCCCCGGTATCCAGCGGACGCCCGCACCCTGTCCCGCGTGGTCGCGGCGGCCTTCAATCAACGTCGCAAGATGCTGCGTGCCTCGCTCAAAGCTACGGCCCCGGATATCGAAGACCGCCTGCTTGCCGCTGGTATCAAACCCACTGAACGCGCCGAGCAGATTCCGCTGGAAGCTTTCTGTGCCTTGGCTCGCGAAATTCAGAAACCCTGATCGCAATAAAAAGCCCCGGGTAAAAACCTCGGGGCTTTTGTCGGCGTGAGCCGATCTTATTCGGCCGCTTCTGGTGCGTCGCCTGTATCGGCGGGCGTATCCTCAGCTGCAGGCGGTGCTTTGGGCTTGCGCGCCCGCGGTTTACGCGCCGGCTTTTCCTTCTTCTCCTGAGTCGGAGCTTCGGCACCTTTGCTTTCGGGTGTCTCGACCAACCCGCTTTCAGGTGTCGGTTCGGCCGAGGCGAAATCCATCACATCAGGTTGTGGAGCTTCGGCAGGGTCCGCCTGACGAGCCGCTTCGCGCTCCTGACGTTCGGCACGCTCACGGTCACGTTCAGCTTGCCGTTCGCGGTTCTGGCGCTCTTGCTCTTCGCGGCGCGCTTCGATCTCGCGCTGCGCCTCGCTCAGCATGCGCAGGTAATGCTCGGCGTGTTGCTGAAAGTTCTCAGCCGCCACACGGTCATTCGACAGCTGTGCGTCGCGCGCCAGTTGGTTGTATTTGTCAATGATCTGCTGCGGTGTGCCACGCACTTTGCCCTCAGGACCCGAGCTGTCGAAAACCCGGTTTACGACGTTGCCGCCAGAAGGACGATTGCGGTTGTTCTTGGCCCGCGAGCGGGATTTGGAAGATCTCATCTTACTTTACGTCAGCCTTATCAATTCACTGTCGATCAACCCGTATCTAACGCTGCTCAGTGGCTTTGTGCCGTTACGCGCTATCGACTTTTTGGGCTTGGCGTCAGGGGTGCGCTGAAACAGCGTCAACCTCGCCGACTAATCCTGAGTAAACATGTCCTGAGCGCTCAGACAAGAGGATTCTCACAATTGTCGCAGCTTTTTTACATCAATCGGCATTTTTCAGCTTCAGATTCCCCTGGATGGTGGCATTCTTGCCCCTACAACCCGGTCACGCCCGTCCAGGTCAGGGATCACCTGCGTGCGCGTCAGTCCAGCGGCATCAAATAACGCTGAGACATAAGCCCCTTGTGTTGGACCGATTTCTACCAAAATACGCCCGCCAGGCATCAGATAATCTGGGGCCGAGGCCGCTATACGACGGTACGCGTCCAATCCGTCGCCCTCATCCGTCAAAGCCATGCGCGGCTCATGCTCACGTACTTCCGGCGAAAGATCATTCATTTCTTCCGCCGAAATATAAGGCGGATTCGAAACAATCAGGTCAAATTGCCCCTGAATGTTTTCAAACCAATCCGACCGCCGAATCTCCAAACGCGCCTGAACTTGATGCTGAACAGCATTGGCGCTGGCCTGCAGGCAGGCCGCTTCGCTCAAATCCACCCCGACGCCCGAGGCGCTCGCCCGTTCAGCTAGCAAGGTAATCAAGATACAGCCCGAGCCCAAACCCAGGTCCAGAACATGATCGAACGGTTCACTTAGAGCTGCTTCGATCAAAGCTTCGGTTTCGGGACGAGGGTCAAGTACATCACGGCTGACCCGGAACCGACGACCATAGAATTCGCGCTCGCCCAGAAGGTGCGACACCGGCACCCGGATGGCACGAAGAGAAATCAACTGGTCATAGCGCTCTGCGATATCAACGGGCAGTTCCTCGGGTGCGATCAGCGTCACACGGCTGGCCTCGATCCGTGCCGCATGGGCCAGCAGCACCCGCGCATCCCGCGCCGGATCGGGCACCCCTGCCGCGCGCAAACGCGCGGTGGCGGCTACCATGGCCTGCGCAGCTGTCAGTGCCGCAATCATTGCGCCATCTCGGCCAGCAGCCGGGCCTGATCATCTGCGGTTAGCGCATCAATCACCTCATCCAGATCGCCCTGCATCACCTGATCCAGCTTATAGAGCGTCAGGTTGATGCGGTGATCCGTCATACGACCCTGTGGGAAATTATAAGTCCTGATCCGTTCCGACCGGTCACCCGAGCCCACTTGGCTGGCGCGATCCGCTGACCGCTCACTGTCGATCCGCTGCCGCTCCAGATCGTAAAGGCGCGTTTTCAGCACCTGCATCGCAATCTCACGGTTGCGATGTTGCGATTTCTCGGAGCTGGTCACCACGATACCGCTGGGCAGGTGCGTGATCCGCACCGCCGAATCCGTCGTATTAACGTGCTGCCCACCCGCGCCGGAACTGCGCATCGTGTCGATGCGGATGTCATTCGCGTCGATCTGGATGTCTACATCCTCAGCCTCAGGCAAAACCGCGACGGTCGCTGCCGAAGTGTGAATACGCCCGCCGCTTTCGGTTTCGGGCACACGCTGTACCCGATGCACGCCAGATTCATATTTCATCCGCGCAAAGACGTTGTCGCCCTTGATATGAGCCACTACTTCTTTGATCCCGCCGAGATCCGAGGCCTGTTCCTCAATGATTTCAAACTGCCAGCCACGCGCCTCGGAGTATCGCTGGTACATCCGCAGCAGGTCTCCGGCGAACAGAGCCGCCTCATCGCCACCTGTACCGGGCCGTATCTCCAGCATCGCCGGGCGCGCATCCGCCGCGTCTTTGGGCAATAATGCCAGCTGCAAGGCATGTTCGGCCTCGGGGATTTGCGCCTGCAATTCGGGAATTTCCTCCTCGGCCAGCTCTTTCATGTCTGGGTCGGCCAGCATCGCTTCGGCCTCGGCCAAATCGGAGACCAACAAACGCCATGCCATGATCTGATCAACCACCGGCTTGAGGTCGGAATACTCCTTAGCCAAGGCCGCAATATCTCCGCCCGATGCGCCATCAGCCATGGCCGCTTCGAGGTATTGGAATCGCTGGGTGATCTGTTCTAGGCGTTCTTCGGGGATCATCCGCGCGGTGTCTATCATCCGGGGGCTTTGGTCAAGGCCTTGCCTTGTGCTAGGCTTAGCGCATGAAACGACTGATCCTGGCCCTGACACTTGTTGCAGCCCCTGGTATGGCCGACGTTGTTGGCCCCGGGGGCAAGGTGCAGGACTGCTATTGCACCGACAAATCAGGCACCCGCGTCGAATTGGGAGAGATGATCTGTCTGCAGGTCGACGGCCGCATGTTCATGGCCCAATGCCAGATGTCGTTGAACGTGCCCATGTGGCGTGAAGTGCAGGAAGGATGTTTGTCGTCAGGGCTGCCGCAAAGCAAGCCAGTGGGTGACCCGCTGTCGATTGACGCCGAAATCTTTCCGACCAAATCTTGAGCGCGCATAGATGCGCAGCATATCCCCGTCATGCTGCACGGTGGTGTAGTCGGGGAACCCGAATACCCTGGAACGGGTGACATAGGTTATCATTCCCTCTTCGATCGAACCTGCCAGCACGGTCGTGCGCGGTGTCGCACGGGCAATATGATCGAGTTGCTCCAGCCCTCCCGGGGCTGCCTCAACGACCCGCGCTACGCCGTTCCTGAAATCTCGATCCACGCCTTCGGGGGCAACATGCCAGCGCGTTGGGTCAGACGGCGCAATACGAACATATGCGCCCATCGCAATGCCCACCGAAATCAACAGCCAAAGCACCATTTTCATCTGCCCTTCGATCCCTTTGCGCAAAGCCTACCCGGTCCGAGGGCGACCAACACCCCTATCGTGGCGTCACGCCCGGCAGAATGCACAGCATCTCGAACAGCAGATTTGCTGCCGTCAGCGCCGTATTGCCCGACGGATCATATGGCGGAGAGACCTCTACCAGATCACAGCCCACCACGTTCATTCCTGCCAGTGCATGGATCAGCTGTAGCGCCTGTGGCGTTGTCAGACCCGCGATCTCGGGCGTGCCGGTGCCGGGCGCATAAGCCGGATCGAGGCTGTCGATGTCATAGGTGATATAGACCGGATGATCACTGACCATCTTGCGGATAAGTGAGCCGATCTCGGTCAGGTTTAGCTGCCACAACTCCCACGCGGGGTATTGGCGAAACCCCCAGCCCTGCGCCTCGGTAAAGTCGCTGGCGGCATAGCCTGATCCGCGAATGCCGATCTGGAAGGTCTTGTCAGGGACAATCAGTCTTTCCTCATAGGCTCGTCGAAAGACGGTGCCATGGGTCTCTTTCTCGCCAAACATCTCGTCATTGACATCGGCATGAGCGTCCACATGCACCAGAGCCACCGGCCCGTGTTTGGCCGCCATTGCCCGCAGGATCGGCAGGGTGATCGAATGATCCCCTCCCATCGCCACCGGGGTCACGCCCTGCGCCAGAATACCGTCATAGCTGTCCTTGATGATCTTAAGACTATCAGCCAGCGAGAAGGTGTTGATCGCCAAATCTCCAATATCAGCGATCTGCAGATGTTCGAACGGGGCCGCGCCATTGGCCATGTTATAGGGCCGTATCATCGCACTTTCGCTGCGGATCTGCTTGGGTCCGAACCGAGTGCCCGACCGCCAAGAAGTGCCGATATCCATCGGAACCCCGAGGATCGCCACGTCCAGCCCTTCAAGCGACGACGCCTGCGGCAGACGCATGAATGTATTCGGCCCCGAAAACCGCGCCAGATCATTGCCTCCAATGGGTTGGTTATATTCGGTCATGTACTGTCTCCGATCCGGTGCCTTACCAAGCAGATACCGGGATTATGCCTAACCAAAGGTTAAGGCTTCACCAGCTTGTTCCACCCCAACAGGCATATGATCTGCGTCGCCACATGGGCCCCCGCAATCGCCGTCGCACCAGATGTGTCGTATGGCGGAGAAACCTCGACCACATCACCACCTTTGATGTTGATACCGGCAATGTCGCGCAGGATGATTTGCGCCTGAATGGAGCTCAGCCCACCCCAGACCGGTGTCCCGGTGCCCGGGGCAAAAGCCGGATCAAGACCGTCGATGTCGAAACTCAGATAAACGGGTCTATCGCCCAGTATTCCTTTGATCTTCTGCGCCACGGCGGCGGGTCCGGATTCATAAACCTCGCGTGCATCGATGATGTTGACGCCCAGCGTGTCCTCGTTCGTCGTGCGTATCCCAACCTGAACCGAGCGTTTCGGGTCCACGATCCCCGATTTCACCGCTTTGTAGAACATCGTCCCATGGTCTACGCGGGACATGTCGTCATCGGCCCAAGTGTCCGTGTGCGCATCGAATTGCAGCAGGGACATCGGCCCATATTTCTCGGCATAAGCCTTGAGGATCGGGAAGCTGATATAATGATCCCCGCCCAGCGTGACCGAAGCGACATCGGCCTTCAGAATGGTACGGATGTGATCGGTCAGGGTGTCGGGAAAGGCCGGGATATTGGCATAGTCATAGGCCATGTCGCCATAATCCACGATGGCCAGCTCACTCAGAGCATCAAAAGGCCAGCCATAAGGCGCATCAGGCGATTGCAACGCACTGGCCTCGCGGATCGCACGAGGGCCAAGCCGGGTTCCGGGGCGGTTTGTCACCGCCTGATCGAAAGGCACGCCGGTTACCGCGATATCCGCTCCGGTCAGGTCTTTGGTATAAAGCCGCCGCAGGAATGAGGTCGCGCCACCAAAAGTGTTCTCATAGGACAGCCCCTTGAGATCGGGGTTGGTGAACGCCTCATCCACCTGGTTCTTTGCATCTTCCAGTGCCATGTCTTTTCCCTGTCAGCCCAACGGCTGAGCCTTTTCGACGATCCGCGCAAAGAAGGACGCTCCGATCGGCGCGACGTCGTCATTGAAGTTGTATTTCGGATGGTGCAGTCCTGCGCCCTCTCCTTGTCCCATGAACAGATAAGCACCGGGTCGGGCCTGCAGCATATAGGAAAAATCCTCTGCCCCCATCTCGCGTCCAGCATTATCCTTCACACGTTCCGCACCGGAAACATCCCGCGCCACTTCGGCCGCAAACGCGGCCTTGTCGGCATCATTGATGGTGGCAGGATACCCCTCTTGATACTCCAGTTTGGCCTCAACACCGTACGAGGCCGCCTGCCCTGCCACAATCTGCGCCATCCGTTCTTTGACCATTTTCTGCACTACAGGATCAAAGGTGCGGACAGTGCCGTTCAAATAAGCGGTGTCGGGAATGACATTGTTCACCGTTCCGGTGTGAATCTGCGTCACTGATACCACCAGATCGTCAAGCGCATAGTGATTGCGACTGACAATTGTCTGGATTGCCTGCGCCATCCCGCAGGCCGCCATCACCGGGTCTTTCGTTTCGTGTGGCATGGCCCCGTGGCCGCCAACACCTTGAATATGGATCTCGAACGTATCCACAGCTGCCATCAGCGGCCCCGGCGTGGTCTCGAACAGACCTTCAGGCCGACCCGGAGTGTTATGGATGCCATAGACCTGAGAGATATCGAACCGATCCATGATGCCTTCTTCAACCATGACGCCTGCGCCACCACCTTCTTCCTCGGCGGGCTGAAAGATCAGCGCAACGCGACCCGCGAAATTCCGCGTCTCAGCCAGATAGCGCGCTGCGCCTAACAGCATGGTCGTATGCCCGTCATGACCACACGCATGCATCATGCCGGGGTTCTTCGAAGCGTAATCTACGCCCGTCTCCTCGGTAATCGGCAGCGCATCCATATCGGCACGCAGGCCAATGGTCGGACCCTCGCCCTGCCCATTGATGATCGCGACCATGCCTGTTTTGGCGATCCCTTCGTGCAGCTCATCCACGCCGAACTCGCGTAGACGCTCGGCCACGAAAGCAGCGGTCTCATAGCATTCGAATTCCAGTTCGGGGATGGTGTGAAGGTGCTGGCGCCACTTGGCCATATCGGCGGCGTAATCGGCAATTCGGTTGACGACGGGCATCTGGGGTGGACTCCTGATCCTGACTGCGGGATGGATGCATCTGACACCGGAACGAAAGGGTTCGCAATGGCCGAAAATCCTCTGATCCACGACGCGGACGCGGGTATCGAGCGTTTGCTGGAAATCATGCGCCGTCTGCGCGACCCTGAAACTGGCTGCCCGTGGGATATCGAACAGGATTTTTCGACAATTGCCCCCTATACGATCGAAGAAGCCTATGAGGTCGCAGATGCCATCGAACGCAAGGCCTATGACGAGTTGAAAGGGGAGCTGGGTGACCTGCTGTTCCAATCCGTCTTTCACGCGCAAATGGCTGAAGAGGCTGGGCATTTCACCTTTCAGGACGTAGTGCGCACCATGTCGGACAAGATGGTTGACCGGCACCCGCATGTGTTCGGTGACGAATCCCGTGACAAGTCCGCCGACCAACAGACGAAGGATTGGGAGACCATCAAAGCCGCCGAACGCGCGGGCAAAGAACAGAAAGGCGCACTGGACGGCGTCGCCGCCAACCTGCCTGCTTTGCTACGTGCGCATAAACTGCAGAAACGTGCCGCGCGTGTGGGCTTTGACTGGCCCGACGCCAGCCATGTGCTGGCAAAGATCACCGAGGAGGCCGCCGAACTGGAAGAAGCGCGCGACAGCATGGATGCCGATGCGCTGGAAGATGAATTCGGTGATCTGCTGTTCGTGATCGTCAACCTCGGCCGCCACTTAGATATCGAACCCGAAGCCGCCCTGCGCCGCACAAACGCCAAGTTCACCCGCCGCTTCGAGAAGGTCGAAGCCCGGCTGGCCGAACGCGGAAGAACGCCCTCTCAAAGTGATCTGGCCGAGATGGACGCGCTCTGGGATGAGGTGAAAATCGAAGAACATCGCGCCAATGGCAAACTCCCGCCGGTGGATGCCCCGACAGGGGCGTAATTCGGCTAGACAAGTCCCGCGACACTTGCGAGTGTCCCACCTTCACGGCCCTCGGAGATCCCCATGCCCCGTAAAATCATCATCGATACCGATCCCGGTCAGGACGACGCCGTTGCGATACTTCTGGCCCTTGCCAGCCCTGAAGAGATCGAGGTTCTGGGCATCACCGCCGTCGCCGGAAACGTTCCGCTGGAACTTACCGCCAAGAATGCACGCATCGTGTGTGAATTGGCGGGCCATACCGATATCCCCGTCTATGCCGGATGCGACCGACCGCTGAAACGCCCGCTTATCACCGCCGAACATGTTCATGGCAAAACCGGGCTCGACGGTCCTGTTCTCCCCGATCCTGAAATGCCTCTAGCCGAAGGACACGCGGTCGATTTCATCATCGAGACCCTGCGCGCGCATGAGCCCGGCACGGTCACGCTCTGCCCGCTGGGGCCGCTGACCAACATCGCCTCGGCCTTTCTGAAGGCGCCCGATATCATCGACCGGGTGCAAGAGATCGTCTTAATGGGCGGCGCCTATTTCGAAGTTGGAAATATAACTCCAGCTGCGGAATTTAACATCTATGTCGACCCGGAAGCGGCTGATATCGTGTTTAAATCCGGCATCCACATCGTGGTGATGCCGCTGGACGTGACCCATGACGCGCTGGTCACGCCTCATCGCAATGACGCCTTCCGAGCATTGGACAGCAAGGTCGGTCATGCGGTGGCAGAAATGACCGATTTCTTCGAACGCTTCGACAAAGAAAAATACGGCTCGGAAGGCGCGCCGCTGCACGACCCCTGCGTGAGCGCCTATCTGATCCGGCCCAATCTGTTCTCGGGCCGCCACATCAATGTTGAGATCGAAACCCAATCAGAACTGACGTTGGGCATGACCGTGGCCGATTGGTGGCGAGTCACCGACCGCGCACCAAATGCCATGTTCATAGGCGACGTGGACGCTCAGGGCTTCTTCGACCTGCTTACAGAAAGGCTTGCCCGCCTATGACTGCCGCACTCCGCCTTGCCCGTCCCGACGATCTGGATCGCCTGATGGCACTGGTCGCAGCGTTTCATTCGGAATCCGGCATCGCGCAGGATGACGAGAAACGCCGCAACGCGCTGGCCCCTTTGCTGGATGGCATACCGCATGGCTGCATCTACCTGATCGGGCCGGGCCGTGCGCCGCTGGGCTATGTCATCCTCACCTTCGGCTGGTCAGTCGAGTTTGGTGGCATGGACGCCTTTGTGGATGAGATTTACATCCGCCCTGCTGTCCGAGGCCGCGGTATCGCAACCGAAGTGCTACACGATCTCCCCAAAGCGCTGGCCGAAGCTGGCCTGACTGCCCTGCATCTTGAAGTCGACCGCACCAATGAGACTGCGCAGAAACTTTATCTCCGGTCAGGTTTCAAACCGCGCGATCGCTACATGCTAATGAGCAAATTGCTCTAGCGCGATTCACCCCGGAAGATCACGGCGGGGTTCACCATGTCCTGCACCGGATCATCCTGCGAGACCTCCATCCCCGTGATCGGATAGGTCCCCGGCTCCGAGCAAGCGGCTAGAAGCCCGACGGAAAGCATTGAAATTAAAAGAAAGATTTTTGAAGCAGACATATCGTCCCCCTTTCTGCAATACAGGCAGAATATCGGGGCTTGTTCCGCCGCAATAGGAACAAGTTCACACATAATGATTTTTATGTCGGAATATTCTAGCTTAGAGGCAATTCTTGTTGAACGTCTGTTCCATGGTTTTTAGTTGCCTTGGCACCCGCTTGGGCTGCGGCAACGCGTTGAGCTGCTCGGTTATGTTCTCGCCGGTGTACCAGGAGTCGAACAAAAGGGCTTTGATGTCATCGTCCAGCACCGTATCGGCGACGTTATAAGTACACAGACATTCCTCCATCGTGATCTGCCCGCTGGGATCACCTTCCACCATCTTCTGACACACTGCCTCTGGCGGTCGATCAGCAAACACTAACTGAGGCAAGATCAACAGCGAAACTGCACCCACGATGAGTTTTAGATGGCTCATATGACGTCCTCTCCCATCGACCACCGCGTGATGGCCTATCTGACACAGATTAGACGGAACGACGACAAGACAAAGAAAAAAATAGCCCCGGCGATAACGCCGAGGCCCATTCAAGTCCAAATGCAGAGACGCAGATCAGCGTTTCAGGATAGACGAACCTGCATATTCCGCGACCTCGCCCAGCGATTCCTCAATACGGATCAACTGATTATATTTCGCCAACCGGTCCGAGCGCGCCAGAGAGCCGGTTTTGATCTGGCCACAGTTTGTCGCGACCGCCAGATCGGCAATCGTGGCGTCTTCGGTCTCGCCCGAGCGGTGCGACATTACGTTGGTGTATCGCGCGCGGTGGGCCATATCGACGGCACGAAGGGTCTCGGTCAGCGAACCGATCTGGTTCACCTTGACCAGCATCGAGTTCGCACAGCCACGCTCGATTCCTTCGGCCAGACGCGCCGGATTGGTCACGAACAGATCGTCGCCGACCAGCTGCACCTTGTCCCCGATAGCGTCGGTCAGGGCCTTCCAGCCATCCCAGTCATCTTCGGACATACCGTCTTCGATCGAGATGATCGGGTAATCGTTGACCAGTGCGGCCAGATAGGCGGCGTTTTCATCGGATGTCAGCGATATGCCCTCGCCCGCCAGCACGTACTTACCGTCCTTGAAATACTCGGTCGCGGCGCAATCCAGCGCCAGATGGATTTCCTCACCCGGCTTGTAGCCCGCTTTTTCGATGGATTTCAGAATGAAATCCAGTGCCTCACGAGTCGACGCGATGTTCGGAGCAAAGCCGCCCTCATCGCCCACACCAGTGGCCAGACCAGCCGCCGAGAGTTCTTTCTTCAACGTGTGAAATACCTCAGACCCCATGCGCACGGCCTCACGGATATTCGCGGCCGAGGTCGGCATGATCATGAATTCCTGAATGTCGATCGGGTTATCGGCGTGTTCTCCACCATTGATGATGTTCATCATCGGCACCGGAAGAACGCGCGCTGAAGTACCGCCGACGTAGCGATACAGAGGCTGTGTGGTGAAATCCGCCGCCGCCTTGGCCGTCGCCAGCGAGACACCCAGAATGGCGTTCGCGCCCAGACGGCCCTTGTTCTCGGTCCCGTCGAGTTCAATCATCGCCTGGTCGATGGCCACCTGCTCAGTCGCATCAAAGCCCACCAGTTCTTCGGCTATCTCACCGTTAACGGCAGCGACCGCTTCCAGCACGCCCTTGCCCATATAGCGGGCCTTGTCGCCATCACGTTTTTCTACTGCCTCATAGGCACCGGTTGACGCGCCCGAGGGCACGGCAGCGCGGCCCATAGTGCCGTCTTCCAGAATCACGTCCACCTCGACCGTCGGGTTACCCCGGCTGTCCAGAATTTCGCGTGCGTGGATGTCGATGATCGTGCTCATGATATGGGTCCCGATGATGCCAACAGTTGCATGCCTCATAGCAGCACGCGGCAAAAAGTAAACCGCTTCCGTTATCGCTAACACGTATATTTTTCAGCCTTTAGGGCTAACAGTTTGCTGTTTGCGCCAACAGGTAGCGGGTGCTTAGGCCGCTGCCAGCGCCTGCGCCAACTGGCGTTCGCGAATGAAGGTGTACAGACCCGACCCGATAATCAGACCGGCACCGGCCAACGTCATGCTGTCAGGGCGTTCGCCGAACATCAGCATCCCGGCCATGATCGAAAACACCAACCGGGTATACCGAAACGGCGTCAGCGCTGAAGCTTCACCAATCCGCATCGCGGTAACGATGCCATAATAGCCCAAAACGCCGAACCCGATGGCACCCAGATAAGGCCCGATCTGCGCAGGCTGCAGCGGCACGATGGGCTGTGCTGTGAACACCATCAGGGCCGCACCAGCCAGCGCCACTCCGATATAGGCCTGCAATGCGACGACCGAAGAGGCTACACGAACATCCAGCCTGCGTGTGATCAGATCACGCGCCGCGATCGCAACAACCGCAACCAAAACAAACAGAGATTCTGGCTGGAAACCTTCGAGCCCGGGGCGAATGATCATCAAGACGCCGACAAAGCCAATGCCGATGGCGCTCCAACGACGCCAGCCGACCTGCTCGCCCAGAAACAGCGCGGCCCCCATCGTGACGAATAGCGGCATCGCTTGAAAAACCGCAGCTACGGTCGACAGATCGACCAATGACAAAGCGGTCACGAAGCTGAGCGCTCCAAAAGCCTCGGTCCCTGCCCGAAGCAGTGGCAGC
Organism: Ruegeria sp. O11; assembly: GCF_056535285.1. Classification (NCBI taxonomy): domain Bacteria; kingdom Pseudomonadati; phylum Pseudomonadota; class Alphaproteobacteria; order Rhodobacterales; family Roseobacteraceae; genus Ruegeria; species Ruegeria sp. O11. The sequence continues at coordinate 921,164 of NZ_JBQERS010000001.1, forward strand.
GGTTCCCACGCGACAGGATCGAAAATGCGTTTACGTGTCACCAACGACATGATTGCAAAGACGGTTCCGCAGAACAGACCCAACACGATCATGATCTGCCCGGTCGAGACACTGACCGAAAGGTACTTGATGAACATGTCCTCAAGCGCGAAGGCTGCCATCGAGCCGATGATCAGCAAAATGCCGTTTACGTTGTTCATGCGCGTTTCCGTTGGAATTGACCGCTAACAGGCGAGTCCTTCCAGCACAAAAATCGTAACCTTCACGACGTCGCAAGCAGTATTGCGACATGTTCGATGATTTCCCGTGCGCCGACCAATCGATTTTCGTGATGAGTCAGTCTTTTTCCAGCGGTACGCCGTACAATTCCAGGCGATGTCCTTTCAGCTTATACCCAAGCTTGGCCGCAATCTTTTCTTGCAGTGCTTCAATCTCGGGGTCTACGAATTCGATCACTTCGCCTGACTGCATGTCGATCAGGTGGTCGTGGTGATCACGCTCTGCGTCCTCGTATCGCGCGCGGCCATCACCGAACTCCAACCGCTCCAATATCCCGGCCTCTTCGAACAGCTTAACGGTGCGATAGACCGTTGCGATCGAAATCCCCGAATCCTCTGCCGAGGCACGGGCATACAGCTCTTCAACATCCGGGTGATCCTCGCTCTGTTGCAAGACCTGGGCGATGGTCCGGCGTTGACCCGTCATGCGCAGGCCCTTGGCTTCGCAACGGGCGATAATCGTATCGGACATGGTGACCCCCGGAACTGTTCGAAACTCTGTCATAGTATGTCTGAGTGCCTTGCGCCACACAGGATTTACGTATCAGGCAGCGCGTCGCAAATCGGCCCAAACCGGCAAATGGTCAGACGCGATGTGCGCCGGTCGCGCATCGTGCACCCCATGCAAAGCTGCCTCAAGCCCCTGTCCCACTGCGATCCTATCCAGTGCCCCCAATGGCTGCGCCGCCGGAAAGCTGGGCACGGGCGGCAAAAACCTCATGTCCGGAGCCAGATGATCCAGAACCGGTTGTCGCGACCATTCGTTGAAATCGCCAGCCCAGACGGTGGGCATATCGTCAAGATCGGAGTCACAGCGCTTGATATGGTTGATTTGCTGGCGTCGCGACGCGGGCAATAACCCCAGATGCATCCCCATCACGCGCAAAGGCCCGATCTGTGTATCAAATTCGACCCGCACAGCACCACGCGGCTCCAGCCCCGGCAACTCGTGATGCCCGGTCCGACGTACCGCAATTGTGTCTCCACGCCAGATGACAGCGTTGCCGTGCCAACCCAGACTGCCCGCACCACCCAGATCAACAATCTGCCAGCCGGCTTCGTCCAACATGAAATGCGGCAACGCGGCAGGGCGCGGTGGCAAACGTTTGTCGGCCTCCTGCAGCACAACAATATCCGCCTGCATACTCTCAATAACCTGCAATATCCGCTGCGGTTGACGCCGGAAGTCGAGTCCCACACATTTCTGAATGTTGTAACTGGCTAGACGCAGTGTTGACTGAAGGACCATGGGATTCCGATGTTTACTCAAGCACCAAGAGTGCCACGCTCAGCGCCTGGTGCAACATGAAATTCCCGCAGGAACCAGATAGGTTGCTTTGGTTCTATCACCACCATTCAACTTAAAATTGCTTTTACCACAATGCGCTCCACCAAAACGCAAATATCGTGTACACGTGCATCTCTATGGGTAAAGTGCCCGTAAAGCCAAACTAAGGATCAACCGTGAATTCAACATTCGCCACCCTGGTAATCGCAGACATTTCAGGGAGCACCCCATTGTACAAAGCAGTGGGCGAAGGCGAAGCGCAGCGTCTAATCCAATTGGAACTTGATCGGCTACGTCGCGTACTTGCAACCCATGGTGGCACACAGGTTGGCCAGAAAGGGGATGATGTTCTAAGCTTTTTCCTGGATCCGAACGCAGCGTTGAATGCAGCGATGGGCCTGATCGAACAGTCCCCGGAAACCTCACTGTCTGTGCATGTTGGTGTACATTGCGGGCCGATCGTCATCGCCGAAAAAGGTGTTTATGGCGAAGCTGTGAATGTGACCGCCCGTCTTGCCACAGCCGCCAACCCAGGAGAGGCCTGTGTCAGCAATGGCGTCGCGACGATGCTACAGGAAAACTTGCGCCAGATTCTCAAACCGCTTGGGCAACTCAACCTCAAAGGTTTGACAGAGCGGTTCATGGTCTATTCCTTGATGAACCCGGACATGGACCCGTTCACGCAAACCAGATTGCCACTGTCCCATGGCCGGACCGAAGATCACTGGAAGCCAGCGGAACGCTTGACCCTTTTGCTTAGCCATGGGGAGCGCTCGTGGCGCTGCCACGAGAATGGCGAGCTGGCAATTGGCCGATCACAAGATTGCGACGTCGTGCTGTCCCAACCATGGGTGTCGCGCCTGCATGCGGTTCTCAGTATCAAGGATGGCAAGCTGATCCTGTCAGACCGAAGCACATCTGGCACTTATCTGAAACCTGAGGCTGGTCGTGAAATCCAGCTCAAGCGCGAATCCGTCATGTTGACAGACAGCGGCTGGATTTCTCCAGCGCTGCCCATTGAACAGTCCGAAACCTGCCTGCAGTTCGAGCTGTTGGGCCGCAGTCAGGTACCACAGAACGTGGCATGAACCACTTCGCTCTCGGATGGAGGGCGTGTCAGATCAACCGCATCGGACTGATCTTCGAAGGGTCGTGACAATACGTCGTTCAAACGATGGAATGGCGCGTAATCTCCCTGAACGGCCGACTGTATCATCTGCTCAATCCGGTGGTTGCGTGGAATGAAAGCCGGGTTTGCAGCACTCAATACAACGTCAGGAGTATCTTCGCGCTGCAAGCGCGCGCGCCATCCTTCAGCCCATTCGTCATACGCCGCAGGATCAGTGAACTGATCCCGCGCATGATCACCGCCCAGCGCACGAAACGTGTTGGTAAAGTCAGCCTGATTCTGCGCCATCCGCACCAGCAGGTCCGAGATCAGTTCAAGGTCTCCCTCTTCAGCTCGAACCAATCCGATCTTGGCCCGGAACCGCTTCAACCAATGCTCTTGCATCAGGGCAGGCATGGCATGGACAATTTCGGTCGCTTCTTCAACCGCCGCGTCTTTGTCTTCGAACTGCTGGATCAAGGCAGTCGCCAATTGCGCCAGGTTCCAGACCGCAATCTCAGGCTGGTTGGAATAGGCATAACGCCCCATCCGGTCAATCGAGCTGAACACCGTATTCGGATGATAGGAATCCATAAAGGCGCAAGGTCCATAATCTATGGTTTCACCCGCGATCGAGCTGTTGTCCGTATTCATCACCCCGTGAATAAATCCAACGCTCATCCACTGGGCAATCAGTCGCGCCTGCGCATCGCGCACAGCACGCAGCAATCGCATCGGACCTTGTGCGTCCGGATAGTGACGCTGAATAGCATAGTCTGTCAGCTTTCGCAGATTGTCCAACTGTCCTCGGGCGGCAAAAACCTGAAAGGTACCCACGCGTAAATGGCTCTGCGCCACGCGCGTCAGGATCGCACCGGGCATCGGACCTTCCCGTAAAACGATCTCACCGGTCTCGACCGCCGCCAGGGCGCGTGTCGTCGGAATGCCCAGCGCATGCATCGCCTCAGACACAACATATTCGCGCAACACCGGCCCTAGCCAGGCGCGCCCGTCGCCCCGGCGCGAAAACGGCGTCTGGCCCGAGCCTTTCAGCTGAATATCCCGCCTGACCCCGTCTGCGCCGATGGTCTCGCCCAATAGAACTGCACGTCCATCTCCAAGCTGGGGGTTATAGGTACCGAACTGATGCCCCGAATACAGCTGCGCCAAGGGCTCGGCACCTTCCGGAACGATATTCCCTGCAAACGCCTGTGCCATCTCTTCAGCCTCATCGAGCGTTATCCGCAATAGCTGTGCCAGATCGGTATTAAACGCAATCAAACGCGGCGCGCGGACCGGTACAGGAGCCTGCCGCGCAAAGAACCCCTCCGGTAGGCGGGCGTAACTATTGTCAAAAGGGATCATCATGGTCATGCGGCAAACATATGCGCTGGTTACACAATTGCCATAGCGGATCATACGACGCCGTGCATAATCAGCGCAATCGAACCCGAGGCCGCCATGAACCCACAAGACATCATCGATCACCTGGATCTGCAACCGCACCCCGAAGGAGGTTGGTTCAAAGAAACCTGGCGGGCCGACAATCCCGGCCGCGCCACCGGTACTTGCATCTACTTCCTGCTGACCGAAGGTCAAAGCAGCCATTGGCACAAAGTCGACGCGACCGAGATCTGGCTCTACCATTCAGGCGCACCGTTGACCTTGTCGATCAGCGCAACCGATGCGGGTCCGGCAATCGCTTACACGCTCACCCCGGACTTGGCCAACGGCGCACCCCAGCTGATTGTTCCCAAGGGGCATTGGCAAGCCGCGCGCAGCACCGGCGCTTACACATTGGTCAGTTGCACGGTATCCCCAGGCTTTGAGTTTGAAGGTTTCGAGCTTGCAGGACCCGACTTCTATATACCCGCAAAATAATAATCACTGGACCCACAGGATTACGCACCAAAGCTATCTGCTTCTTCATCTGGCCCAAAATACCCCGGGGGAGGACGCGCAGCGACCGAGGGCAGAGCGCCCTACCCGCCAACCACCTCACTCCGCGCTGGCGACGACACGACGCCGCCTCCAACCAACGCACTGACCCCGGTTGTACCCGGACCAGATGTTGGTAAGCCCCGCGCCACCCGGACCGCAAGATAGGCAAATGCTTGGGCTTCAAGCATATCGCCGTCCAGACCAACCGCCTCAACCGGCCCTACCGGGCAATCCAGCGATACGCGCAGCATTTCCATCAACACCGGGTTCTTGCGGCCACCCCCGGTCACCAGAATGCGCGAAGGTGGCTTGGGGCAATGCTCCATTCCCTGCACAACACCTGCTGCACTCATGCCCGTCAACGTGGCGACCGCGTCTGCGTCGTTCAGTTCCTTCACCAGATCGATCATTTCCGAGAAATCATTCCGATCCAGCGACTTGGGGGGCATACGATTAAAGAAAGGTTCGGCCAGAAACAGCTCCAGCGCACCGGTTTCGACCGTCCCACCACGCGCCAGTTCGCCATCCTGGTCCATCGGCAGGCCCAATCGCGCCTGCATCAGGTCATCTACCGGCGCATTGGCCGGCCCGGTATCGAAAGCCAGCAACGCCCCAGGTGCTTCGGGCCCATCAAATGACGGATCGACATAAGTCAGGTTTCCCACGCCTCCCAGGTTGAGGAAACACATCGGCTCTTGCGCCCCAATCCACTTGGCGCAGGCAAAGTGAAAGAACGGTGCCAACGGTGCCCCTTCACCACCCAGCGCCACATCGTCGCTGCGAAAGTCCCAAACCACTGGTAATCCAAGGGCCTGCGACAGGCCCAAACCGTCACCCACCTGCAAAGTCCCACGCCCACGTGGTTCATGCGCCAGCGTTTGGCCGTGGAAGCCGATCAGGTCAACTTCTTCGAATTCAGACAAAACCTCGGCATGCGCGCGAGTTACCAATTCAGCTGCAGTATCGACTTTGGAGCCATGCCACTGCCCGAGCGCTGAGCGCAAGGTCTCACGCTCTTCCTCTGAATACGCCCGGTAGGCAATTGGTCCAAAATCAAAAATTTCCTGCCCATCGGTTTCGATCACTGCCGCGTCGACACCGTCCAGAGAGGTTCCTGACATGGCGCCTAATGATCTGATCGCTCCCGATTTGCTGATGACCCTGCCCACATCGACCTCATTGTTCCGTTCATACACCCGTTTCGCAGGGTTCTGGGCACAACCTGCACGGTAATGCGAAGCCAAGGCAAGACACATCACACGCGAGCGGCACTTTTCTTGGAAATGGTGCCTTTTCCTTGCCTCTGACGCCGCCTATACAGTGCTCCGCAAACCTAACCCAAAGGGCACGATATGACCTACCACCCCAAATCGGATTTCATCGCCACGATGATCGAGCGCGGCTTTCTCGCCGACTGCACCGATTATCAGGGCCTTGACGACGCGCTGATCTCTGGGGTGCAGACGGCATATATCGGCTATGACGCCACGGCGCAGTCTCTGCATGTGGGTCACTTGATGAACATCATGGTGTTGCGCTGGCTGCAAAAGACCGGTCACAAACCGATCACCCTGATGGGTGGCGGCACTACGAAAGTGGGTGATCCGTCATTCCGCTCGGACGAACGCCCATTGCTGGGCCCCGAACAGATCGACGCCAACATCGCGGGCATGAAACAGGTGTTCTCGAAATACCTGTCCTATGATGACAGCGAGACCGGCGCGCTGATGCTGAACAATGCCGAGTGGCTGGACAGCCTGAACTACCTCGATTTCCTGCGCGATATCGGACGGCATTTCTCGGTCAATCGGATGCTGAGCTTTGAATCCGTGAAATCGCGGCTGGATCGCGAGCAATCGCTGTCGTTCCTCGAATTCAACTACATGATCCTGCAGGCCTATGATTTCCTCGAACTGAATCGCCGGTATAGTTGCGTTCTGCAGATGGGCGGCTCGGACCAGTGGGGCAACATCGTGAACGGCATCGACCTGACGCGCCGCGTATTGGATCACGAAATCTACGGCCTGACCACGCCCCTGCTGACCACAAGCGATGGCCGTAAAATGGGCAAGTCGCAGGGCGGTGCCGTGTGGCTGAACGGCGATATGCTGTCGCCCTACGAATTCTGGCAGTTCTGGCGCAACACCACCGACGCTGATGTAGGCCGGTTCCTGAAAATTTTTACCGAGCTTCCGGTCGACGAATGCGATCGCATGGGCGCGCTGCAAGGGTCCGAGGTCAATGAGGCCAAGGTGCGCCTTGCAAACGAAGTCACCACCCTGCTGCACGGTGCCGAAGCCGCAGCAACCGCAGAGGCAACCGCGCGCGAAGTGTTCGAAAAAGGCGGCGTTGGCGGAGACCTCCCGACCCTAACCCTCAGCGCATCGGAACTGGGTGACGGCATGTCCATCGTTCAGTTGATCGTTAAATCTGGCCTCGCCAAATCCGGTAAAGAGGCCAAGCGCCTGATCGCCGAAAACGGCGCCAAGCTGGATGATGCCCCGCTGACTGATACGGGCCTGATGATCGACGCAGGCGCACTGTCATCGCCCATCAAATTGAGCGCAGGTAAGAAGCGCCACGCGCTGGTGAAACTTGGTTAATCCAGTCAAAGAACTTCTATCAAGCATTTGTCCTTTGGAGAAATTGTTGCAGATCGAGTAACTCGATCTGCAATTTTTTTTGCATTCACCCGACGAAGATCGCTATGGGTCCGAAAGAGAAGATCAATTGTCGGAAACTGCTATCAGGCTGCGCCATTTCTGGTCGTTCAGCTCTTGTTTTTGAACTGCGTTGCCCGAAATAGTTTCAAAGTCTACCATGAGTTTTGACGTTCGGAATTAGGGATATTGTGATTATGTCTGTTCAGACAGGTTACCTGCTAATCGCCGATATCACCGGTTACACAGGATACTTGACCCGGTCTGAGTTGGAGCATGCCAACCCAATCATCCATTCTTTGCTTGAGGCAATTGTGATGGAACTGAAAGACCCGATGAAGTTGCGAGGCCTCGAGGGTGACGCCGTTCTCGCGTATTCGAGTGGACCGTTCCCTTCAGGTGAAACTTTCCTCAACATATGTGAAAGCCTTTATCGGGCGTTTGCCGAACGCCGTCGAAACATTGTGCAGAACACAACTTGTCCCTGCAATGCATGTCGCAACGTTGCTGATCTCGATCTGAAGATCCTTGCGCATCACGGGAAATTTGAAGAGCTTTCGATTGGCCCGATGAAAGATATTTCCGGTGCTGACGTCATACTCGTGCATCGGATGGCGAAAACCGATGTGAAAGAGGATACAGGTATCCTCAGCTACGCGCTGTTCTCGGAAGACGCGTTCCAGGCAATGGGCATCGAGTCTGAACTCATGAAATACAGCGCTCAGTTCGAGCATTTTGGCGACGTGCCCATGCGGGTCTATGACCTTGCTGCGGCCTGGCAACGATACCGAGAAGTCGCCGGACCTGTCCGCGTTACAGACGAAGAAGCAGTATTCACAACTCGGCACATGCTGAACGCACCCCCGGGAGTGGCTTGGGAAATGCTTACCGATCCCCGGCTCAAGATGCGCTGGATGATGTTGAAGGACGCCTACCGCGAAGGAGATGCATCGCGCACATCGGTGGGCGTTCGTTTGCACTGCATTCATGAAGCCGCACATTTTCAGATGCTGATAGTCGACTGGCAGCCATTCGAATATGTAACCGACATTCTGCACAACTCCTCCATCGAAGGTCTTACGAATATTGAGACTTATGAATTGGTCCCGACTGAAGAAGGCACCGAAATTGTATTTCGTATGGGCCGACTAACAGACTCTGACGGAAAACATCATCCGGCGGAGGAAGCTGCGGTGATCGAATTATTCGAAAGTTTTTATCCGGTGGCTTTTGGCATTCTCGATGAGATGGCGCTGGAGTTTAATCAAAAGAAACAAGAGTGATAACGCTGAATCTTTGACGGCATCTACGCACCTTAATGGGCTGAGAATATCGTACCATCATCGAACAAGATGCTATCTTTGCAATCAGGGTTGTTCACCTAGAGCCAGATTGAACCGGTTGCCCGCAAGGTGGCAGATGCGGGCCTGATGGTCACCGCGTCGGTGCTGCCAACGCCGATCATACAAAGTGCAGAAAAAAGTGGAACGGTGGTGAAACTGGGTTGATCTAGGTAAACGGCCACCTTTGGGCTTCCATCGATTTGCAGCTGTTATTTCGGGTCGAACAATTCGATCTGAAATTTATTAGCGCCCAACTGGCAGAAGTGCGCTTTGAGTTCGGACTGGGCATTTCCTTGCGTCTAAGTCCACCAAAGGTGATTGACGTTTAATCGATGCGATTAGCGCGTCTATGCAATGCAAGTTCATCGATGCGAGCCTCGATCAGATTCAGCATTTTAAGATACTCGATGCTCTCGACATCTTTGTAGTTATTCTTGAAATCTTCTTCGGACATGATCTGGGGGATATCTTCGAATCCTATAATGACATCATTTTCCGACCGGATCCCATGTATGAGTTCAGCCCAATCAGGGGCTGGTGTAGACATAAATTTGTTCGACATCCGAATTCCAGAATTATTCGCCGCCAAGTCGGTGAAGTCGAAACCTCCAGACTTAACGGTGTCGTAGAGCTCCTTGAATTCTCCTACTGATACGGCAAAGCCACGGTTGCTTGCAGCTTGCAACGCGGCGGCAGTTGTGAAGTGTCGGCGACTGTCAATGCGTCCATTCAGAGTCAATTCACCACAATCAGCTTTCCAGTTATTGTCCTCAGCAAATTCACTTCCAACCATACCACCAACAATCATGGTAAAATCTTTCGCGCCACAAATCAGTGTAAGGGCAATAATCGCGGACGTGTAGGCGTTCGCTACACCCTCGGATTGGCTTCCTTCGTGAGCGGCCTCTAGCATAAACAGCAAGTAGGGCAGGTAACTTCCGCTTGTCGGCAGTTCGCCGAGATCCATTGCTGAACGAAACTTCAAATAATAGCGGTCAATGTCTCCTGAGTCGGGCATGTCGGAACCACGCAAGCTCCCAAAAATCCCTCGCATTAATCCGTTACTACCCATTTCGTTCATCGTCAGACGGAAGGCCACGTTGCCATCATGAATATGCATGCTATCCGCGACGTTCAGAACGATATCACCGAACTGCTCTCCCACAATTACATTGCCGCCTATTCGCAGGACGCTAATTGCGAGACTTGGAGGGACTGTGACGGGCCCTAGTTGAACGCTAGAAAGCGCAAAGGGGCCTTCAAATTCGGGTACAGATGCGCGCAGGTTCATCCATTTGTTAGTGTATGGAACTGGGACTGAGGCAATTCCATAAACGCTCTTCCCATCAACACTGAGTTCGCCGCGAAATCCTGGAATGAAGCGCCCTCCTAGCTTTAAGACACTATTGAGTTGATCCTCGTTCGTAGTGAATGAAGCCGTTTCTGATAACTTTGGCTGAATAGCGGACCTCAGGCCTCGTACGAATTCACGCGCTTCTGTCACATCTTTAGGAGAAGGTGGTGCTCCAGTTTCAACTAGTGGAGCGTCCTCGACGACGACCAGGACAAACACAACCAAAGCCATCAACACTGCGGCAAATGAAATTATCAATATCTTTAGAAGTCTGCGCAACATGCATAATCCACTCGGCCAACAACGCTATTTAAGTATGCAAGCCCTCAAAAGAGAAATCATCTGAAATCGATGAACGTCAACCTGCGAAACGAATTTGGATAATGCAGCCCAAGCGTCGGAAAATGCCAATGCTTAATTGGTCATGAGATTGTCAAACCTGAGACAACAATACCAACATCAATAACCTTCTTCGGATTGCCGCATTATTGACGACTCCCGGCGTCGTATTTCGCAACAGACTTTCGCATTCCTGCATGTGAGCCCCACCCTTTCCGTTCCACTCTGAACCGGAAGGAGGCACCATATGACCAGAACTGCCACTGCCACACGTACCGGAGGGCGCTCTGCCCGTCGCGCCATCCGCACCGCTCCAAATTTCGAGATGCTACCCGGGCTGACCCATGGCTTACCGCTCTGCGAAGTGATGGACGGAACTCAGGTTGAACGCATCGATGCGGCATCGATGGAAATTCTGGAAAACGTGGGTGTCCAGTTCCGCGACCCCATCGCGCTGGAAGACTGGAAAAAGGCCGGTGCCAAAGTTGAAGGTGAACTGGTCTATCTGGATCGCGGTCTGGTACGTGAGCTGATCGCGACCATTCCGTCAGATTTCACCTACCACGCGCGCAATCCAAAAAAGAACGTGCAGCTGGGCGGCAAACACTCGATCTTCGTGCCAATGACCGGCGCGCCGTTCCTGCGCGATCTGGACGATGTGCGCCGCAACCCGACGCTGGACGATCTGGCGATGTTCCACAAGCTCAGCCACATGTTACCCGCGCTTCATTCGTCGGCCCATCATATAGTCGAACCCTATGACCACCCGATCAGCCAGCGACATCTGCGGATCACTTATTCGTCGATGAAACACTCGGACAAGACCTTCATGGGCATGACCACCAGTCCCAAGAATGCCGAAGATGTCATGGAGATGTGCGCGATCCTGTTTGGCGAGGAGTTCCTTGAGGATCACCCTGTCACCACCGGCAACTGCAACGGCAACTCGCCGCTGGTCTGGGATGAAACCATGTTAGGGGCAATGCGGGCCTTCTGCCGCCGCAAACAGCCGGTGCTGTGCTCGCCCTTCGTACTTGGCGGGGCCAACACGCCTGCCAGTGTACCCGCCACCGTGGCGCAGCTGAACGCCGAAGCACTCAGCGCGTTGGCCTATACGCAGGTGATCCGCAAAGGCGCGCCTGCGATTTACGGGCATTACCTGTCGACTGTCTCGATGAAGTCCGGTGCACCGATGGCCGGTACGCCCGAGATCAGCCTGATGAACTTCATGATCGGACAGATGGCCCGGTACTATGACGTACCATGGCGCACTTCGAACACGCTGGGTGGGGCAAAAACCTTTGACGCACAGGCGGGGTATGAATCTGCGACCACTCTGCAGGCGGTGATCCATTCCGGCGCCAATTACATTTGGCACTCGGCCGGTTGGAACGAGGCCGGGATGCACTGCTCGACCGCGAAGTTCATCGTCGACGCGGAACAATGCGCCATGGCCTATCGCATGGCCGAGGGCCCAAAATGGCACGATTTCGATCAGGCGGTTTCCGCCGTTGGTGATATCGGCCCCGGCGGGCACTATCTGGGGCACCCCCACACGCAGGACAATTTCCAAAGCGCGTTCTTCATGCCCGATATGTTCGACAATAACTCGATCGAGCAATGGCAGGCCGAGGGCTGTGTCGAAATCACCGAACGCGCCCTCAAACACGCCCGCAAGCTGTTAGCCGAGTATCAGGAGCCGACGCTCGATATCGCAAAAAACGAAGAGCTGCTGGACTACATCGCACGGCGTGAACGAGAAATTCCAGCAGCCGATGAGTTGAATCAAACATACTGAGATACACTCCCCTGAAACTCACCCGCCCGAACTATTGGGCGGGTCTTTTCCATTCAGAGACATCGGGAAACACAAAACGTGAGAATTGCTGAAATCCACATCTACGGCCATGATCTACCGGTGAAAAATGGCCCATACACCATGGCCCGCGCCCAGGTCTGGGCTCTGGATACAACGCTGGTCAAACTGGTTGCTGATAATGGTCTAGTCGGATGGGGCGAGACCTGTCCGGTCGGTCCCACCTATGCCGAAGCACATTCGGCAGGCGCACGGGCCGCGCTAGCGCAGATGGCACCAGATCTGCTGGGCGCTGAGGTCTCGCCGCTTGGCTTGTATCGCCAAATGGACGGCCTTTTGAACGGTCATAACTACGCCAAAGCGGCAATTGATATCGCGGCGCACGATCTGTTGGGCAAACACTATGGTGTAAGTGTATCGACCCTGCTGGGAGGTGCTGTAACCGACAAAGTGCCCTCGTATTACGCAACAGGCGTCGGCGCACCGGATGACATCGCCCGGTTGTCTGCGGATAAGCAGTCCGAAGGCTATCCTCGCCTCCAGATCAAGGTCGGCGGTCGCCCGGTAGAGCTGGATATCGAAACCATCCGCAAAGTTTGGGAGGTGATCGGTGGCTCTGGCATGCGCCTTGCCGTGGATGGCAACCGTGGCTGGACCACCCGAGATGCGCTGCGTGTCAGCCGCGAATGTCCCGACATTCCCTTCATCATGGAGCAGCCCTGCAACACAATCGAAGATCTGCAGAAAATCCGGCCACAGGTAACTCACGCGATCTACATGGATGAAAACAGCACCAGCCTGAACACCGTCATTACTGCGGCGGGCACCGGGCTGGTGGACGGGTTCGGCATGAAGGTCACCCGTATAGGCGGCCTGCACCCGATGCGCACCTTCCGCGATCTGTGCGAGGCCCGCAATCTGCCCCATACCTGTGACGACAGCTGGGGCGGCGACATTATCGCAGCGGCCTGCACCCATATCGGTGCTACGGTGAAGACCGAATTGCTCGAAGGTGTATGGCTCGCTGCACCCTATATCGAAGGAAACTATGATCCCGAAAACGGCATCCGGATTGAGGGCGGCCATATTCGCGTTCCGACCGCACCGGGGCTTGGCGTATCACCTGACGAAAGCCGATTTGGCGCGCCAGTCGCATCGTTCTGATTGGGGGCAAACATGGATTTCAATGGAAAAACAGCCCTGGTGACCGGTGCCGCCGGGGGTATCGGAACCTCTCTCGTGCAGCGCCTGCGCGCAGCAGGTGCGCAAGTGGCGGTGGCAGACCGCTCGCTGGAGGGGATCGAAGCAGAAGCGCATCTGCCCGGCGATCTGTTGGATCCGGCCTATGCCGACGGGCTACCCGCCAAAGCCGCACAGGCCCTGGGCGGTCTTGATATCGTGGTCAACAATGCGGGCGTCATTACGCGCGGAGCTGTGACCGAGACTTCGGATGAGGATTGGGCCCTGTCGTTGGGTGTGAATGTCGAGGCGCCGTTCCGCATCTGCCGGGCCGCCATTCCAATCATGGCCGCGGCAGGTGGCGGAACAATCGTAAACACCGCGTCCTGTTGGGGCCTCCGACCCGGCCCGGATCATGCGGTCTACTGCATGACCAAAGCGGCCATCGCCAGTCTCACACAATGCATGGGGCAGGATCACGCGCATCAGGGCATCCGCATAAACGCCGTTTGCCCGAATGAAGTGAACACACCGATGCTGCGCTCCGGCTTTGCAAAACGGGGGTTTGATCCCGATAGTGCCGTTGCCGAGCTTGGAAAATCAGTGCCGTTGGGCCGGATTGCCGAACCCGAGGATATCGCGGACGTGATCCTGTTTCTGGCCTCGGACGCCGCGCGGTACATGTGCGGTGCGTTGGTTGAAGTGAACGGAGGCAAGCCGGTGCAATGAACAGATTTGTCGGAAAAACTGCGCTGGTTACTGGCGGACGCAGCGGCATCGGGCGCGCCATCGCACATCGCCTGCGTGCTGAAGGCGCAGATGTCTACACCGCTCAACGTGGAATGGACGACGAATTCCCCTCCTTCCATGCGGATTATTCAGACCCCGATAGCCCCGCACAGATCATCGAGCAGGTCATTGCTCAAGCGGGTCGGCTGGATGTGCTGGTCAACAACGCGGGCATGATGCAGGAAGCATCGGTCGACGACATGTCTCTGGCGGATTGGCAACGCAACATCATGGTCAACCTGACCGCCCCTTTCCTGTTGATCCAGGCCGCTCTGCCGCATCTGCGCAAAACTAAGGGAAGCATCGTCAACATCGGCTCGGTCGAAGGGCTGGGCAGCAATCCGGGCCATGCCGCCTATTGCGCCTCAAAGGCCGGGCTGCACGGGCTGACCCGCGCGGTTGCCGTCGACCATGGCGCAGAGGGCATCCGCTGCAATGCGGTTGCTCCGGGCTGGATCGACACCGATCTCAACCTCGATTTCATCGACAGCATGGACGACCCCGCCGTGTTCCGCCGGGATATCGCCCGTATTCATCCCGTAGGCCGCACTGGTGACCCCAAAGAAGTCGCCGCACTGGTCGCGTTTCTGGCTGCTGATGAGGCCGGGTTTGTCACCGGCCAGATTTACACCGTCGATGGCGGGCGAATGGCAAAGCTCAGCCTGCCCTGACCAGCAGGCGGGTTATTCCGCCCCGGATCGCCACTCTTTCCAGCGCAGATACGCATTGGCACCCGCTGATGCGAAGGGCTCGGGTGGCAAGCGCGGCGGCATCGGCTGCGCTAGAAAATGGTCTGAAATCTGGGAGTCTTTCCCCAGCGCAAGCTCTGCTACTCCCATTCCTTGCAACGTGCCGCGGGCGATGCCCAATCCGTTCTGGCAGCAGGCGGCATAGACCCCTTGATCAACCTCACCAAATGCGGCTGAACCATTGCGGCTAAGGCACAACATCCCGGCCCAGCGATGTTCCATCCCCACATCGGACAAATTCGGAAACCGCTCCTGAAACTTACGGTCATGCACTTTGCCTGCCCGCTTCAAATGGCTCTCGTTACTGTGAATTTCAGGATGAAAGCTGGAACAGGTCCGGATCAGAATACGATCCCCATAGCTGCCCGAAAGCCGCCGCACCGAAGTGCCCATCGGATCCGCAGGCGTCACCGACCAGCGCGGCTGCCCGCCCAATTTGGCAATCTGCGCCTCGCTCAACGGTTCGGTCATCGAAGCATAGAGGCAGATATGCATCAGACGCCGCTGGTAGAAACCAAAGCTCTCGATGTGTCCATTATTGGCCAGAATAATGCGGCCGGTCGACACATGCGCCTTTTCGGTTTCGACTTCCCAGCCACTGCCCTTCTTACTGAACCCAGTCACGGATGAATTCTCAAACACCCCAATCTGTCCTGCAAGGTACGCGGACAGGGCACGGATGTAAGCAGCGGGCTGAATCATCACTGTTCCCGGCGCAAACAGACCCGAAGTGTAATGCGGACTGCCCGTCAGCGCCTGCATCTGATGCGCATCATACAGCTCGCAAGGCTCACCCAGATGCGCCAGATGAGCTGCATAATCTGCGTTGTGCCGATCTCCATCTGGTGTCGCTGCGGCATTGATCTTGCCGCACGAGTCGAACGACTCAAGCGACAGATCACACTCTTCTGCCACCTCCGTTGCAAAGGATATGGCCTGACGGTTCAGCGCGATCGTGGCTCGGTCCGCCTCCAACCCATCGCTTGCATAGTTGTCCGAAGCCAGATCATGCGGAAGATCGATCATGAAACCCGAGTTTCGCCCGGCCGAACCTTCGGCAAAGCGCCCGGCCTCCAGCACGAAAACCTTCAGACCCGGATCAAGCTGATGCAGTCGCCGGGCCGCCGTCAGCCCGGCAAAACCACCGCCGATGATGGTCACATCTGCGGTCTGGTCTTGCTCAAGCCGGGGCAGCGATTGCTGCGGCGGCAGGATCGCATTCCATCCCGCCGCGCCGGTCTGCCGGGGCAACCGTTTGGCGGCGTAGCTCGTCAATCCACCGCCTCATCTTCGTCATCAGTCAGATCAATCCAAATGGTTTTCAGCTGGGTATACTGATCATGGGCATGGACCGAATTGTCCCGACCACCAAACCCCGATTGCTTGTAACCGCCAAATGGTGTGGTGATGTCACCTTCGCCAAAGCTGTTGACCGTGACGGTTCCCGCCCGGATCGCCCGTGCGCCCCGGATGGCGCGTTTGGCGTTGGCCGTGAAGATCGACGCACACAGGCCATACTCAGTGTCATTAGCAATGCTAATCGCCTCGTCAAAGCCAGAGACTTCGATCACCGACAAGACCGGGCCAAAGATTTCCTCGCGCGCCAGCGTGGCATCGTTTCCGGGCACTTCGATCACCGTGGCCTCGACGAACCCATTCTCCGCCTTGCCACCAATCAGCACGGTTTCGGCCTGATCCAGATAGCCGCACACCTTGGAATAATGCCCTTCACTGACAAGCGCGCCCAACCGAGTTTCAGGGTCCAGCGGGTCGCCGACATTCCAGTGCTTGGCATGATGCGCGATCCGTTCCAGCAATTCTGCCTTCACGTCCTTATGCACGATCAACCGCGAAGAGGCCGAGCAATTCTCGCCCATATTCCAGAACGCGCCATTGACGACATGCGCCGCCACCCGATCCAGATTTTCCGCATCGTCCATCACGATAGCCGGGTTCTTGCCGCCCATCTCAAGCACCACTTCCTTGGCGTTGCTTTCGGCGGAATAGCTCAGGAACTTCTTGCCCGTCACGGTCGAGCCGGTGAAGGATACCATATCGATATCCATATGCCGCCCGATGGGTTCGCCTACCTCGGCGCCACCGCCGGGCACCACATTCAGCACACCGCGCGGCAATCCCGCCTCTGCAGCCAGCTCCGCCACCTTTAGCGCGGTCAGAGAGGTCTCGGTCGCAGGCTTCACCACCACCGAACAGCCCGCCGCCAATGCCGGCCCGATCTTCCATGCCAGCATCAACAAGGGGAAGTTCCACGGCAATACCAGCCCGATCACACCGATGGGTTCGCGCACCACCATGGCAATATGGTCGTCGCTGGCGGGCGAGACCTGATCGTAAATCTTGTCGATCGCCTCGGCATGCCACTTCAGACAGTGGATCGTCTCGGGCACATCGACGGTTTCGCAATCAAAGATCGTCTTGCCGCTATCGATGCTCTCCATCACCGCCAGTTCCCGCGCGTTGCGGGTGATCAGCTTGCACAGGCGAATCAGAACGTCCTTGCGATCCGATGGGTGCATCTTTGACCAACGCCCATCATCAAACGCTTCACGCGCCTTTTCAACGGCAAAATCCACATCCTCGACACCGCAGGCTGCAATACTGGTCAGCACCGCGCCAGTGGCGGGGTTCACGGTCTCGAACACCTGTCCCGAGATTGCCGGGCGATAGCCGCCATCTATGAACGCGCCCGTCGGCAAATCCAGATGCGCAGCGATGGATTCGTATTCATCTTTCGTCAGCAAGCTCATGCCTCAATCCTCCGCCACGATATCTGCGATTTTGCGTTTCAGAACGCGCGTCACCTGTTCCAGCGCGCGTTTGTCATCTTTGTTCAGGCCTTTAAGGGGCGACCTGACCATCCCCGCATCGATCCCGTTCATAGTGACGCCATGCTTGATCGTCTGAATGAACTTGCCGCCCTGCTCCAGCACCCGCATCAGCGGCATGAGCGCGCTCATGATGCGGCGGCCTCTGGCAAAGTCGCCCTCGATCACACAGGCCTGATACAGCGCCACGTGCTCGGCGGGCAGAAAGTTCGATCCGCCGCAGACCCAGAACGGAGCGCCCCAGGCGAAGAACTCCAGCGCCTGATCATCCATGCCGCAGCCCAGTTGAATATGAGGGTAATCCCGCGCCAGCAGGTGTACCCGGTTGATATCGCCCGAGCTTTCCTTGATGCCGCAGAAATTCCGGCTGCGGCCCACACGATCCAGGAACTCTTCCCCCATCATCGTGCCGGTCCGGTGCGGATAATTGTAAAGCATCACCGGCAGATCAGCCGCCTTGTCGATCGCCAGAGCGTTCAGCGCATTCTCACGGTCTGTCGGCACCGAATATGGAGGGCTGGCCAACAGGATCGCATCCGCGCCTAAGTCTCGCGCGCCTGAGGCCAAAGCTACTGAGTCGCCGGTCAGCATCGCCCCCGTTCCCACAACCAGAGGCACCCGCCCCTTCAGCTGTTCATGCGTAAACTGCGCCAGTTCCAGCCGTTCATCAACGGTCTGGGCATAGTTCTCACCGGTCGATCCACCCGAGATCAACCCGTGCACACCCTGTTCGACCAGATAGTCGATCACCACGGCCAGCGCGTCCCAATTCACGCTGCCATCCGCCGCGTAGGGTGTCACCACCGGCGTATAGATACCCTCAAATCTGAAGATCGGAGTCATGTGTCTCTCATGCAGATGTCTTGCCGGGGACTTGCCCCAGCGGAAAATCCAAACCCTCAGGCATCACGAACAGCTCGATCTGATCGCGTGACAGGGTCCAATGGTCGTCGGCAAGCTGCGCAGCAGCCGCCTCATCGCCCGCCTCGATGGCAGCGATGATGGCGTCGTGCTGATGACTGGCTTGCGACAGGTTTTCGGTCATCTGCGCGGTCTGCGGGCGATAAAATGTCATCCCGATCCGCGCATGGTCGATCAGCAGCCGATTGAACGATGGGGATAAATAGACATTCCCCGCCATCTCTCCGGTCGCCTCGTGAAACCGGGTATTGGCCAGCGTCCGCTCCTCAGCCGAGCCTTTACACAAGGCCTGCCGAAACGTCTGTTGCGCCTCTTTCAACTGATCAATCTGATCAGGCGTCGCATTGGCCGCGGCCAGACGCAGCACCGCGCCATAGATCATCGGCGCAACCAGAAAGAAATCGCGCAACGTGGTATGAGACATCTCGGACACCCGCGCCCCGCGATGGGTGCGCAGGTCCAGATAGCCCTCACCGGCCAACTGCCGGAACACTTCGCGCAACGGCGTGCGCGACAGGCCAAAGGCCTGCGACAGCTGCGCCTCGTCCAGATCCTCTCCGGGGCTCAGGCGCAAGGTCAGAACCGACATCTTGAGATGTTCGGCCAACGCCTCTTTCGGTGATCTGTCCTCGCCCTGCATCCCAAGCCTTCCATTGCCGTTTTCGAATCGCGTATGCGCATAGTGGTATCTCAAGAAAATACATGTTGTATACAGTTAGTTTTCGTGCAGCATGCCGGTACATTCAGAAACGCCCTGATTCCGGTCCACCCCATGCACAAACCGCAACACTTCACTTTCATACTGGTCGAGGAATTCTCGCACCTCGCCTTCTCATGCGCGGTCGAACCGTTGCGCATTGCCAATTGGGTGGCGGGTGAAGAGCTCTACCAATGGTCCTTTCGGTCAGAGCACGGAGAGCAGGCGGTTTGCTCCAACGGATCAATAACTCTGGTACATGGCGGGCTGCAGTCCGTGCCCAAATGCGACCAGTTGTTTGTTTTGTCGGGCATTCACATGCGAAATCATGTCACGAAGCCACTGCTGGCCACATTGCGCCGTGAACGCGTGCGTGGGACCAATATCGGCGCACTGTGTTCTGGTGCTTGGTTGCTGGCCGAAGCCGGGTTTCTGGACGGTATGCAGGCTGCAATTCATTGGGAATACCACGATTCTTTTATGGAGGCTTTTCCCGAAATCAACCTGGTTCGCAGCGTTTTTGTCGCTGACGAAAAACACATGACCGCATCGGGCGGCACGGCAACTGCCGATCTGATGCTGCACCTGATCGAACGGGATCACGGCCACGACATGTCCGTCGCCGTTGCCGATCAGATGGTCTATAACGCCGTGCGTAATGCCACCGCTGATCAGCGCGTATCACTGCAATCACGCAACGGAATGCGCAATGCGCATTTGGCCAAGGCGATCAACATCATGACTGAAAACATCCAAAGCCCGCTGTCGCCATCAGTCATTGCCGCCGATATCGGAATTTCGACCCGGCAACTCGAACGCTTGTTCGGAAAATTCCTGAACACTTCGCCTAAGAAATATTTCATGGAATTGCGCCTGGAACGGGCGCGTAACCTGCTTTTGCAGACCGAGTCCTCAGTGACCGAGGTCGCCTTTGCCTGCGGGTTCGAAAGCGCTGGTCACTTCTCGCGCGTCTATCGTGCGACCTTTGGGATCACGCCCATGCAACAGCGTAGCAGGCTGGATTGATCAACACTGTGACTGGACAGCACCCCCTGCTTGCGACTATCTGAACAAGTGTTCAGATCAAGATGAGGCCCTTCATGCAACTCTCAACCACAGCTGCAGTCATCACCGGCGGAGCGTCCGGCCTGGGTGAAGCCACAGCCCGTCATTTTGCCGAGAGCGGCGCACAAGTAACCATCCTTGATCGTGATGCCGAGCGCGGCCCTCAGGTCGCGGCTGAGATTGGTGGGTATTTTGCACAGACCGATGTGACGGATGAGGCCTCGGTCGCTGCGGCCATTGCGCAGGCGAAGGACAAGATGGGTCGCATCACCGCGGCGGTGAACTGCGCCGGTATCGCGATCGGAGCCAAAACCGTCGGCAAAGACGGCCCCCACCCCCTGGACGCCTTCCAGCGAACCATCGACATCAATCTGGTCGGCACTTTCAACGTCTCACGCCTTGCCGCCGCCGAAATGGCAAAGAACGATCCCGAACCGGACGGCGCACGCGGCGTGATCATCAACACCGCCTCTATCGCCGCCTTTGACGGGCAAAAGGGTCAGGCCGCTTATGCGGCCTCGAAAGGCGGAGTGGTCGGCATGACCCTGCCCATGGCCCGTGATCTGGCATCCACTGGCATCCGCGTGATGGCCATCGCACCGGGTATTTTCATGACGCCCATGCTGGCTGGCCTGCCCGAAGAGGTGCAGCAGCAACTTGCAGCGGACGTCCCCAACCCTGCCCGCCTTGGCGATCCCCTTGAATACGGGCGGCTGGCCGGGTTTATCGTCGAGATGGGCTACCTTAACGGAGAGGTTATCCGCATCGACGGTGCCCTCCGGATGAGGTAAATCAATGCCATGACCGAGCGGCAGAAAATGGAGGCAGGCGACTGGTATCGCTGCCTTGATCCGGAACTCGATGCGTTGCTTGCCACCGCGCGCCGTGCTGTCCATGCCCATAACACTTGCCCGCCAGATGAAAGGGGCTATTTGGCTCCGGAACTTGCGGCGCTATTTACCCATATCGGTCAGGATTGCTTTGTCGAGGCACCATTCCATTGCGCCTACGGAATAAACCTGTCTCTGGGTAGTCGGGTTTATCTAAACGCTGGCTGTGTCGTTCTCGACACCGCGCCCGTTCACATCGGCAATGATACGATGCTTGGTCCCACGGTACAGATCTACTGCGCCGAGCACGCGAAAGACCCCGCCTTACGCGCGCAAGGTCTGGAACTCGCCCACCCTGTGACAATAGGCGAGAATGTCTGGATCGGCGGTGGCGCCATCATCATGCCCGGCGTCACAATCAGAGACCGCGCCATCATTGGCGCCGGCAGTATCGTCACGAAAGACGTCCCACCAAGGGCGACCGTTGTCGGCAACCCAGCCCGCGCGATCTGACCTCACGAATGACCGCAAGCCATATGCCGAATACCTTGCACTTCTTCTTTTTCGAAGGCCCGGACCACAGAAAAACAATGAGCCGTGTCAAACACTTCTACGCCTGATTGAAGCTGTTTTGCTTTCTTTAGAGGTGTCACCTTTGCGGACAAAGCGTCCGTTTAGCCAAGATTGCTTTGCTGGTATGTTTCACACATTCGGCAGGTATTGATCAAGCAGAGCGTCCACGAGACCTTCTTGCAAGCGGTATCCTTTCTGCTGGTCTACTCGCAGAATGTCTTCCAATATCACAAACTGTTCCATGCCTGTTGTCATGGCCAAACGTAGAGTCAAGTCTTCGTAATCACTCCGTTTCATCGAACGGCGGACAGGTTCTAGGGCCTCGCCAAATGCTATCACTCTTCTGGCGCCGCGCATTTTGACAGTACCGTCCTGAAGTGATGCCTTTAGCGATTCAGCCAAAAACTGACGGAAGTAAGCCTCGTGTTCGCGCGAGAAATCCAAATAGTAGCGCGCCACCGCGTGCACACGGCTTCGCACATCCTCAAGTCCTTCCAGCAGTCCTGCAGTTGGAGTCACCTCTATGTCGAGGGTCGCATCCAAGGCCAAAACATTGGGGTCTGAGAAGTACCGGTACACTGTCGCGCGGCCAGTTTTCGCTCGCTCTGCGACTCTGGCAAGCGTCACGTTTTCTCCTTCGGACATAAGCTCACGTGCTGCCGACAGCAAGGCCTCTCTTGTTCTGTTCTTTTGATTGGTGCGAGGAGCCAAATCGCGCGTTCCTTAATGATACACTTGTCTCATGAGTAGATATATGTATCATAATGATGCGTTCATCGAAGTAAAGGGAGCCGTTGAAATGACAGAGTCTCGTCCACGCACATATCACCTACTTGGTAATCTTCTGACGTTTCACGCGTTTCCTGCTGAAACCGGAGATCGCTGTACCATCGTCGAAATAAAGACCGCCCCGGGAGCGGGTGCGCCTCCCAATCATCATGCTGGCGAAGACGAGAGTTTCTATGTGCTCGAAGGAGAGTTTGAATTTTTCCTGAACGGCGAAACGAGTAAGGTAAGCATCGGTGATTTCGTGAAAGTCCCGGACGGCGCCGTGCATGCGTTTACCTGTATTGGACAAAGCCCAGGTCGCCTGTTATGCGTCAATGCCCCAGGAGCAATGCACGATACATTCTTCACCGAAGCGGGTGAAGCAATGCCAGACGGCACCACAGACATTCCCGCTCCTGACGGACCACCCGACATTCCGGCCATTGTGGCGGTGGCCGAAAAGACAGGTATGACAATTTTAGCGCCACAAGGTGCGCCTGCCTGAACTTCATTTTTGAAACGGGAGCCCGCAAATTAGCGTTTCTGTTACGAGTTAGAGAAATGTGCTAAACCTGACACACGGGACCAAACTGACATCGACCGCAAGGGGCTCAAAGCGGTTAATAAATCGTGTTCAATCCAGAAGCTTGGGTTTTGTACAACTCGGAGGATTTACCCATTTGACGGTGTTCAACTCGGACTCAACCGGATTCAGCCTTTTCTTCCAGCATCAGCCACTCTTCCTCGGCTGCTGATAGTTTTTCCTGTCGTTCGACCAAGGCGTCTGTCGCTTTCTGAAACTTGACCGGTTCGCGGGTGAACAGCTCGGGGTCCGACATCAGTTCTTCAAGCTTGGCAATCTCGGCCTCAAGTCGCGCGATCTCGGCAGGTAGCTTCTCTAGCCGGTGCTTTTCCGAGAATGAGAGGCCAGGTTTTGGCTTTGCCTCTTGCTTCATCTTCGGCTTTGAAGGTTTTGTTTTATCTTCTTTTTTCTGAGTTAACTCTCCACGCTGCGCGATGTAGTCGGACCACCCTCCGGCGTAAACGGTTGCCCGCCCATTGCCCTCCATCGCGATGGTTGTGGTGGCGACTCGATCCAGAAAATCTCGGTCGTGACTGACCAGCAAGACCGTTCCATCGTAGTCGTCCAGCAATTCCTGCAGCAGATCCAGCGTTTCGACATCCAGGTCGTTCGTCGGTTCGTCCAGTACCAGAAGGTTCGAGGTTTTTGCCATCAGCTTGGCCAACAGCAACCGCGCTTTTTCCCCTCCGGACAAGGACTTAACAGCCGCTCTTGCCTGCGCATCATCGAACAGAAACTCTTTGAGATAGCCCACCACATGCTTGGGCTGCCCGCCGACCATCACCTGATCGGCCTTGCCCGACACCCGCATCTCGGGATCGCCGGTCAAGCTGTCCCACAGGCTCATTTCCGGGTCCAACTGCGCACGGGCCTGATCGAAAACAGCGATCTCAAGATTCGTGCCCAACACCACCGAACCCTCGTCCGGTTCGACCTGACCCAGCAGCATTTTCAGCAATGTGGTCTTGCCCACACCGTTGGGGCCGACAAAAGCCACACGGTCCCCACGCTGCACCAGCAGATCGAAATTGCGCACAATCTGCTGGGACTCGAAGGCCTTCGAAACGCCAGTGGCTTCGATGACCTTACGGCCTGATTTTGGACCGGATTCCAACGTCATAGCAGCCGAACCCTGACGTTTGATTTGCGCCGCGCGCTCCGCCCGCAACGCCTGCAAAGCCCGCACTCGGCCCTGATTGCGTTTGCGGCGCGCGCTGATCCCTTCGACGGCCCATCGCGCCTCGGACTTGATCAAGCGGTTCAGCTTGTGGCGCTGCTGGTCTTCTTCTTCCCAGACCTTGTCCCGCCAGCTTTCAAAGGCTTCAAACCCCTGCTCCTGTCGCCGTACAATCCCGCGATCTATCCACAGAGTGGCGCGGGTCAGCGCGCGCAGGAAAGCGCGGTCATGCGAAATCAAAACATAAGCCGCGCGGGTCGATCCCAACTCGCGTTCCAGCCAAGCAATCGCCTCGATATCCAAGTGGTTGGTCGGCTCGTCCAGCAGCATCAGGTCCGGTGCCTCGGCCATCAGCTTGGCCAATGCCGCCCGCCGCCGCTCCCCACCTGATGCGGTTTCGACCGCACGGGCGGGATCGAATTTCAGGCCTTCGCCAGCGCGTTCGACCTTATAGAGTTCCCCGGGCTCCAACCCGCTTGACGCATAATCTCCAAGCGTTGCGAACCCCTGCATATCGGGTTCCTGCTCCATGTAACCTACTGATTTACCCGGAGGGATGACGATGTCACCCTGATCGGCCTCGACCAGACCGGCCATCACTTTCATCAAGGTGGATTTACCCGACCCATTCCGCCCGACCAGCGCGACGCGATCACCGGGTTGAACCACCAGATCCAAACCGGAAAACACCGGATCACCCCCGAAAGTCAGAGAGATACCGGACATCTGCAACAAAGGAATTCTCGCCATGCCCGCCAGCTAAACTGGCTTGGGCAAGGCGTCAACGCCCGTGTTTCACCTTTTGAATAATACCCATCTCACCCGGCCACGGCCCGCAGAAGGCGTTTACGCGCGGCTGGAATTGCGCTGATTTCCAGCCCCGTGAACACATGCAGCGTGTTCATCTGGCGATCCACGACCGCGTGATCACTCACCCAGCCGCCCATCATCAGATAGGTGCGCAGCAATGGCGGCATGCGCAGCATCGCCAGTTTTGCATTTGGTCTGCGACGCAACCGTGTGGCAAACCGAAAAACATCGGGCGCCTTGACTCGCGGCAGCCACCGTTTTGGGGCCAAATGCTTGTGTTTGAGCATGGCAAAAGCATCCAGATATTCAACCGTCTCAGTCCCCGCAAAGGACGAGCAGCCAAAAAGCATTTCGACCCCGTTCTGGTCGACATATGCCGTCATTGCCCCCCAGGCGACACGCAAGATATCCGGATCTTGCCGATCAGGATGAATACAGAAACGACCCATCTCGACCATCGGCCCTGTAAAACCACGCAGCGCTGACAGGTCATAGAACTGAGCCGAATAACTGCGCCCTACTCCGTCACCGTCCTGCATCGTCAGCATGCGGAAGCAGCATACCAACTCTCCATTGGTGCTCATGTCCTCGATCAGCACGTGGCTGCAGTGCTCATCAAAAACATCGCAATCCTGATCCTCGGTCGCGAAGGCCAGCGTCCGCAGCTTCTGTGCCTCGGCCACATCACACGCGGTTTGTGCTAAGCGCGCTTGATAACGGCCCTTCTCCAACAAAACAGCCATGGTCGCATCCTCCTGCCGTGGCTGACCGGTCAATCATCTGGAACACTTATATAGTGCATGTGACCGCCATATGACCGCCACATCGCCCCTACACAGCTCAGTTACTGACTGACCCCCGGAATGTTCGCCGGATTGAAGTTGCCGATATTACCCAACAGCTGACGCAGGAATCCTTTGTCTTCGACATTGGAATCGGTCACACGGCGGTCCAGGACAATGACATAGCCATCTTCCAGACCGAACCGCTCAATATTGCGGACGACACCGCGTTGGTCGAAGCTGATTGCGACCAACTGGCGCGAAACGACCTCGGGCTTTTTCGGTCCATAGTGACGAATTCGAGACGCGACGTAGTAATAACCCGAATCCCGTACAACGCCAGATGCCGTTGGCGCACCGATCGTTTCTTCGACGCTTTCGCGCGTGTCGACGCCGACTTTGATCTTGGCCAGATCCTCCGGCGGCGGCACATAGCCGTGATTCTTGAAGATCGGCGAACACGCGCCCGCGACTGCCAAACAGACAGCAAAGACAAGCGTTTTCGATGCTGGTTTCAGCCTGTTCACACCCTTCAACATTGACACCCTCTTGCCATGGCCCCTTGCGGACCCTATCCGATTACAGAAACCGGCGCTCCGGTTCAACACAGGAAAGACTCAACTATGAGCAACCAAACATCATTACGGGTGGCTGACCTGCCCCAGAACGCTGCAACCCCGTTTGAACTGCGCCCAGATAGCGACACGCTTGAACCGATCAAACGGGAGCTCGGCCTGCTGGGGCTGCGCAAGTTGAGCTTTGTCGGGCAGCTAAGCGCCCAGGGCAAACGTGACTGGGTTCTGAAAGGCAAACTTGGTGCGACGGTGATCCAACCCTGCGTCGTCACGCTTGAACCCGTGACAACCCGGATCGACACGCCAGTCACTCGTGTGTTTCTGGCGGATTGGACCGATCCGGACGAGCCCGAATTCGAAATCCCAGAAGATGACGAGACCGAACCATTGGGCGCTGAAATTGATCCGGCGCAGGTTATGATCGAAGCGTTATCACTTGCGTTGCCGCAATATCCCCGCAAGGACGGTGCCGAACTTGAGCAAGCCGACTATACTGAGCCCGGAAAAAAAGCGATGACCGACGAGGATGTCAAACCCTTTGCGGGGCTGGCTGACCTGCGGGATGCCATGAAAAAAGACGAGTGACAGGCAAGGGATTTCCTGTCATAGCAGGCGGCCAGAAAAACCGCTTGAACATGACGAGAATCGCAGTATTTTCGCGCGCTCATTGGAATTTGGGTTGGACATTGCGGGGCAAGCCCCTTAAACGCGCGTCAAACCACGAGAAAACAAAGTACGTAACCCGGCTGACAGCGAATCTGTCAGCCCATATCAGACAAAGGTTGAGACCATGGCCGTCCAACAGAACAAAGTTTCCAAGTCGCGTCGCAACAACCGCCGCGCACACGACGCTCTGGTTGCTGCAAACCCGAACGAGTGCCCGAACTGCGGCGAGCTGAAGCGCCCGCACCATGTTTGTGCCTCTTGCGGCCACTATGACGATCGTGAAGTCGTCGCTCAGGCCGACGAAATCGACCTGGACGAAGACGCGGCCTAAGCCTGATTGGACGCGGGCCAAGGCATGACGGATCAGCCCACGCAAACCGGACGGATCATCATCTCGGTTGACGCTATGGGCGGAGATTCGGGCCCTGCCGTCGTTGTGGCGGGTATTGCCAAGTCTGCGGACAAGAACCCGAAGATCGGGTTCATCCTGCACGGCCAGGAACAGGAACTGCGCAAGCTGGTTGCCAAACGACGTGTCCTTGATGGGCGCGTCGTTTTTCGTGATTGCCCCGACGTCGTCACGATGGAAGACAAACCCAGCCAAGTTGTGCGCAGCGGCAAGAACACATCGATGTGGTCGGCGCTGGAAGCAGTGCGCGCAGGCGAAGCGCACGGCGCGGTGTCCTGTGGCAACACCGGCGCGCTGATGGCAATGTCGATGCTGCGGCTGCGCAAGCTGCCCGGTGTGAACCGCCCTGCTATTGCGATACTGTGGCCGTCACGTAACCCGCATGGCTTTAACGTAATGTTGGATGTCGGCGCGGATGTGCGTGCCGATGCCAAGGATTTGCTGCAATACGCTCTGATGGGTGCTTCATACGCGCGCAACGGGATGGCACTAAGCCGCCCCCGTATCGGTCTGCTGAACGTCGGAACTGAAGAGCACAAAGGCCGCGCCGAATTGAAAGAGGCGCACGCCATGATCTCGGACTTTGCCGATCAGGCGAATTTTGAGTTCGTGGGCTTTGTCGAAGGCAGTGATATCCCCGGCGATAAGGCTGACGTGATCGTCACAGACGGTTTTACCGGCAACGTTGCGATCAAAACCGGCGAAGGCACTGCGAACCTGATCGGTGATCTGCTGCGCGAGGCATTCAAATATTCGCCCCTGTCCCGCTTGGCATCGATTCTGGCGATCACATCGCTAAACCGCCTTAAAAAGCGGATCGATCCGCGTCGCGTAAATGGCGGCGTGTTCCTCGGGCTGAACGGAACCGTTGTGAAATCCCACGGCGGAGCAGACGCGACAGGCGTTTCGGCTGCGGTCAAACTTGCTTTCACTTTGGCAGAATCCGGCTTTGCCGAAAAATTGGCGGCACGGGTTGCATCAACTGCCGCACTTGCACAAGATGCGGCCCATTCCGTGTCTCAATCGGAATAATAACAAAAAAGGCAGTACCCCAGCATGGCAGGCCGCTCAGTTGTTGTAGGTGTCGGACATTATTTGCCGGAGCGCGTTGTACCAAACGCCGAATTCGAAAAAACGCTGGATACGACGGACGAGTGGATTCGCACCCGGTCCGGTATCGAGCGGCGGCATTTCGCAGCCGAGGACGAGACCACATCCGATCTTGCCACCAAAGCAGCCGAGGCTGCGCTGGCCGATGCCGGACTGACGGCAGATGATATCGACGCGATTGTGCTGGCAACCTCGACGGCGGATCTGACTTTTCCATCGGCTGCGACTATGGTGCAGGCGCGGTTGGGTATGACCAAAGGCTTTGCGTTTGATGTGCAGGCCGTCTGCGCCGGGTTCGTCTTTGCACTTTGCAATGCCAACGCTCTGATCCTGTCTGGACAAGCGAAGCGCGTGCTGGTGATCGGAGCCGAGACATTTTCGCGAATCATGGACTGGACCGACCGGTCCACCTGTGTGCTGTTCGGCGATGGCGCAGGCGCACTTGTGCTGGAATTACAGGATGGGCAAGGCACTTCTGATGATCGCGGCATTCTTTCCACCGACCTGAACTCGGACGGGCGATACAAAGACCTGCTTTATGTTGATGGCGGGGTTTCGACCCAATCAACCGGCCACTTGCGGATGCAGGGCAATCAGGTCTTCCGCCATGCCGTCGAGAAGCTGGCCAAAACCGCCGAAGTGGCGCTGGAGCGAGCAGGCCTGACAAGTGACGATGTCGACTGGATTGTGCCGCATCAGGCCAATATCCGCATTATTCAAGGCACTGCCAAGAAGATGGGCCTGCCGATGGAAAATGTCGTTGTCACCGTGCAGGATCATGGAAACACCTCCGCTGCGTCGATTCCCTTGGCCTTGTCGGTAGGCAAAAAGAACGGTCAGATCAAAACCGGTGATCTGATTGTAACTGAAGCGATCGGCGGCGGTCTGGCATGGGGTGCGGTTGCCCTACGCTGGTGATGGGCGCAATCCAGCTTACGAAGCCGCCTGCAATTCATTGATATTGACAGTGAATTTCGCATCGCCATATGCTCGCTCATCAACAGGGGAAAAAGTATGGGCGATAAAACACTGACCCGAATGGATCTGAGCGAGGCCGTCTTTCGTGAGGTCGGCCTGTCACGCAATGAAAGTGCGCAGCTTGTCGAAAGCGTTCTGAACCACATGTCCGACGCGTTGGTGCGTGGCGAGCAGGTCAAGATTTCGTCTTTCGGTACATTCAGCGTTCGGGACAAAACCGCCCGCATCGGACGTAATCCCAAGACCGGAGAAGAGGTTCCGATCCAGCCGCGCCGCGTGCTGACCTTCCGCCCGTCGCACCTGATGAAGGATCGCGTCGCTGCAGGGAACCGCAAGTAAGTTCAGGACAGTTTGGTTATGAGTAAGTCCCCCGACGCCTTTCGCACCATTAGTGAAGTTGCGGACTGGCTAGGAGTTCAGGCTCATGTTCTGCGCTTTTGGGAAAGCAAGTTTACGCAGGTAAAGCCGGTAAAGCGCGCCGGTGGGCGGCGATACTACCGCCCGAATGATATGCGATTATTGGGTGGCATCAAGAAACTGCTGCACGAGGATGGCACCACCATCAAAGGCGTACAGAGAATCCTGCGGGAACAAGGCGTTGCACACGTTGCTTCACTTTCACCGAGCCTGGATGACAGCCCGCCCGTTTCGCCCCCGGATGACACGGTTGTTCCATTTACCACAGCGTCCTCGGGGCAGCCTGCGAACCAGATTAACATGGATCTCGGCGAACCCGCCCAAGCTCCGGCACCAATAAAGCCCGACATTAGCGACCAACCCAAGTCGCAACCTGATGCAATGGACGCCGCTCCGCTTATGGGTGGAATAGCATCATTGGCATGGAACCGGGCAGAGTATGACGACAAGCTTCTGCACCAAATTGCACCGATTGCGAAAGACCTGCGCCGTTGGCTGGATCGCGTTGAAAACCGGGCGGCGGGATAGCAAAAAAGGCGATGATTTCCTCTTGCCCCTGCCGGGAAAGTCTTTATGAACACCTCAACGTCGGGCTATGGCGCAGCCTGGTAGCGCGTCCGTCTGGGGGACGGAAGGTCGCAGGTTCGAGTCCTGCTAGCCCGACCAAATCACACCGACGTTTATGGCACATAGGCCAGATCCCGCTCTGGCAGCAGAGGGGATCGAAATGACAGGTGTTTGCCCAAATCAGCAGCTTGAGGCGATGATCGCGCGTGGTGAGATTACTGCAAGCCCGGACATCATCCCTGCGCAGGTGCAGCCCGCCAGCCTTGATCTACGTTTGGGAACAGTAGCTTACCGGGTGCGCGCCTCATTTTTGGCAGGCGAAGGACGGTCTGTTGCAGATCGTCTGGCCGAGTTTGAAATGCACCGCATCGACATCACCGAAGGTGCGGTTCTGGAAAAAGGCTGCGTCTACCTTGTGCCGCTTATGGAATCGCTCGCCCTGCCCGATGAGGTCAGTGCGGTGGCCAATGCCAAAAGCTCGACCGGGCGGCTAGACTTGCTGACACGCACGATCACAGATGGTGGTACCGAATTCGATCGGGTCCCCGCTGGATATACTGGTCCTCTATATGCCGAGATCTGCCCGCGCTCTTTCTCGGTTCTGGTGCGCCCCGGCATGCGGCTGAATCAAATCCGTTTCCGCAAGGGTCAAGCCGTGCTGAGCGATGCAGAACTGGCCGCGCTCCATAATGATTCACCCCTGGTCGACGGTCCAGCGGTTATTCAGGACGGGTTGGGCTTTTCGGTCGATCTGCAGCTACCCGATACCGACCTAGTTGGCTATCGCGCCAAACCCCACACCGGGGTGATCGATCTGGACCGGATCGGCGAATACGACCCGCAGGAATACTGGGAAGAGGTACGCACCAAAGACGGACGCATCATCCTTGACCCCGGCGCGTTCTACATTCTCGTCAGCCGCGAAGCAGTGCATATCCCACCGATGTATGCCGCCGAAATGGCCCCCTATCTGGCCATGGTTGGCGAGTTCCGGGTGCATTACGCCGGTTTCTTCGACCCGGGCTTTGGTCATGCCGAAGCGGGCGGCGCAGGATCGCGCGGCGTGTTGGAAGTGCGCTGCCACGAGGCACCCTTTGTGCTGGAGCACGGACAGGTCGTCGGGCGTTTGGTATATGAGAAAATGGCTGAGATGCCGACGCAACTGTATGGCGCGGGCATTGCCTCAAACTATCAGGGGCAAGGCCTCAAGCTGTCTAAGCATTTTAAGGCCGTAAGCTAACAATCAAAATTTCATGAAGCGGCGCATCTGCCGAGTTACCTGTTTCATCTGCTTGGCGCTCTGCTTCTGGCGCCCAGCCACATCGCGCATTTGACGATTTGCTTCGGGATCACTTTGGGTCTCTGACGGACCTGGTTTGCGACCGGCCCGGCTCGCCATATCAATACCCTTGTCGACCCCGCGGTTCACAAGGCGGCGCAAAACCTGACGCACGATCATGTCAATGATCCGATTGGCATTCATTGGTTCAACTCCGTTTCCTTCGCACTACAATAGGAATGTTTTACGCCAACAAAAGAGGTGTTTGATCACTCTTCCTCGAACAGCTCGGTCTGATCTTCGTCTTCATCCTGATCCTGCCCTTCACCCAACGGCACTGTGCCTGGAGGCGGCCGGTTTTCCAACAGCCCCGCCGCGCGCAGTTCTTTCAGACCCGGAAGGTCACGGGCGTTTTCCAGACCGAAATGATCCAGAAACTCGGGCGTTACCACAAATGTAACTGGACGGCCCGGCGTCATGCGGCGGCGCCCCAGCCGAATCCACTCCATCTCCAGAAGCTGATCGATGGTGCCACGCGAGACGGAAACGCCGCGGATTTCTTCAATCTCAGCCCTTGTGCAGGGTTGGTGATAGGCAACAATCGCCAGCGTTTCGATGGCTGCCCGGCTCAGCTTGCGCGTCTCAACCGTTTCTTTCTGCATCAGGAAACCCAGGTCGGGTGCGGTACGGATTGCCCATGCCTCACCCACGCGCACCACGCGCACACCGCGCCCTTCGTATCGTTTTTGCAGCGATTCAACTGCTTGTGCAGCATTGCTGCCATGGGGCATCCGCGCTTCGAGATCACCAATCGTCACCGGCTCGGCGCTGGCAAACAACACGGCCTCGACCATACGTTCCTGTTCGGCCAATGGCGGCGCTTCAAACAGAGTGCCGGTCTCTTCTGGGGCGTCAGTCACGTGTTTCGGTCCTCTTACGCAAATGGATCGGTGCAAATGTCTCGCTTTGCTTCATCTCCATATGTCCTTCTTTCACCAGCTCCAGCGAGGCCGCAAAGGTCGCAGCCGTGGCCGAGCGGCGGCGCACCGGATCGGCGTCCCAACCTTCGGGCAGATATGTCTCCATATCCGTCCAAGCACCGGCAAAACCAATCAGCGGGCGCATACGCTCCAGTGCTTGTTCCATCGTGAAGACGGCATCGCGGTCCATCACAAAGGGTCGGAATTCGTCTCGAGTGCGGATGCGCGCATAGCCCTGCATAAGGTCTAGCAGCGTGGCAGAATAGGTCACGGTGCGGATACGGGTGACATCCTCGCCCTGCCCGCGTTTGAAGAAGTCACGACCCAGCTGATCGCGTGCCATCAGACGCGCGGCTGCATCGCGCATGGCCTGCAAGCGTTCCAACTGAAATGCGAGGTGTGCGGCCAGTTCTTCACCCGAGGGGCCTTCGTCATCCGGGTCGGGCGGTAGCAACAGGCGGGATTTCAGAAAAGCCAGCCATGCCGCCATCACCAGATAATCCGCCGCCAGCTCAATCCGCAGCTGCCGCGCCTTTTCGACAAAGGTCAGATACTGCTGCGCCAGCGCCAGAACCGAGATTTTGCGCAGATCCACCTTTTGCGTGCGTGACAGGGTCAGCAGCACGTCCAACGGCCCTTCAAACCCATCAACGTCAACAATCAGCGCTTCGGCCGCAAGCCGATCCGCGACCGAGACCGGGTCTTCGCTGAAAAGGTTATCCTGCATATACCTGCCCGCCCATTAGGGCAGATAGTTCCGCTTCGGCGGCTTGGATGTCAAGTTCCTGTGGCGGCTGGCGTCGGGCCAACGCCCGATCTGCGCGGACCTGTGCCGCATCGGTCATTACTCCAGCGGCTTCGAGCACCTGAGCACGTTCTTCAAACGCCCCGTTGCAGTGCAAGGCCACATCGCACCCAGCGTCCAGCGCCTGGCGGGCCAGGTCAGCGGGCGTGCCGTTGAGCGCTTTCATCGTGATATCGTCAGTCATAATCAGACCATCGAACCCAATGTGTTCCCTGATCAATGTCATCATTCCGGCAGAAATGGTCGCAGGTCTGGGATCAATCTGGCCATAGACCAAATGCGCCGTCATTCCCATTGGCAGGTCGTTGAGCGCTCGGAACGGCGAAAAATCTGCGTCTTCCAGTGCTTCCAGCGAAAGGTTCACATGAGGCAGGTCGTGATGACTGTCGAGCGTTGATAAGCCATGACCCGGCATGTGCTTCACAACCGGCAGCACTCCGCCGTCCAAATGCCCGTTAGCGACAGCACGGCCAATCGCAGAAACTTGTTCGGGATCAGATCCATAGCAGCGGTTCTTTAGAAACGCGTGTGTGTTGTCGCGAGCCAAGTCAACCATTGGTGCGCAGTTGCTGTCGATACCCAGCTCCAGCAATTCATGCGCGATCAGGCGATAGCGCAGATACATCGCACGCTCGGCTTGATCTCCGGCACGCGCGACATCATCCAGCGGCGGCATCCATTCACGGGCTAAGGGTGCGCGCAGACGTTGCACGCGGCCCCCTTCCTGATCCACGGTGATCAGGCAATTTCGACCAACAGCGTCGCGAAAGTCCTCGCACAGAGCGCGGGTCTGGTCGGCGGATTCGATGTTGCGGGCAAACAGAATGAACCCGAATGGGTTCATCTCTTTGAACAATGCTTTCTCATCCGGCGTCAGGCGCAGCCCTTCGGCATCGGTGATGACAGCGCCGAATCTCACCGGACGGCGACCGGGATACAGTCTGCACCCTGCGCGACCAAGGCGGCACAAAACTGACGCGAGTCGCTCAGATCATCAAACCCCATGACCCGCAAGCGATAAAAAGTGCGGCCCCCGCTTGAGGTTTTCTGGATAACGCGCTGTTTTCCATCCATATACTCACCGAACTGACCGTTCAAACGCGCCCATTCCGCTTGCGCCACATCGGCGCTTTCGTAGGCCCCAAGCTGAGCCAGACGCGTGCCTTTGGCCAGCGTATCCGGGTCAACATCCAAACCAACGGCAGCCTTTACGGCCGCGTTTATTGCAGCCTCGGTTGCACTGCTGGACGAGATTGTGCTGGGAGTTGCACGAGCTGGGCGCACATGCGGACGTAGCGAACGGCGCACTCCGGGCAGTGCTGCAATCTTCGGGTCAGGCTGTTGCGCGGCATAGTCCGCCGGATCAATCGCGGGCTCTTCCTCCGGGGTAACCAGCGAGGCCAGCTGCACACCCTGCTCTTGCTCCTGCGCGGGCGCAGGTGCGGCGAGCCCTTGGGCCAAAGCCTGCAGGACTGCCTGATCCGTGGCGGGCTCTTCAACCACATGTACGGCATTCGTCGCCTCAAGCGTCGCCATCGGTGTGTCTTCATCCGTCAGCGACACAGGGCGTGGTGCCAGAATGAGCCGATCTGCCGGAGGTGCAGCGGTTCCAACTGCGGCGACCGCATTCACCGCCAGTCCCTGGTGATCCGCAGGCGTACCGCCGGGATTTTCGGGTTGCACGCGCATCGGCCCGTCGGCGGCGCGCACAACCGGCACACCGCTAACGTCGCGCATGATCAACTGGTAGCCCCAGACGCCAACACCCGCGACCAGCGCAAGTGACGCAACCGCGCCAAGCACGTTCACAATTCGACCAAGCCCAGCCCCTGCGCGCGGCGCATCGTCATAGCCATAGCTTTCGTCAGGATAGTCATACGCATCTGCAGAGTGCGTTTGATTCGAGTAATGCATCTGCTCGGAGCTGTTCTGCCCCGAGTAATCGTAACGTGCCATATCCGCCTCACCGCCCGTTTCGCGCCTTAAAAAGATGGCGCGCGGGTCATTTCTTGCCTACCTCGTACCGGCGGTTCGGGCGATATTGTTTACCGCATCTCCTGCGCCGGGGTAACGCCAAGAATACCCAAGCCCGCTGAAATCACAACAGAAACAGCGCGGGCCAATGCGATTTTCGATTGGCTTGTGGCAACATCGCCATCCTGGATAAAGCGCAGCTGAGTTTCGTCATTGCCTTTGTTCCACAGCGCATGAAAATCCCCTGCCAATTCATAGAGATAGAATGCGACCCGGTGTGGCTCGTTGGTACGCGCAGCGATTTCCACCAGCCGTGGCCACTCCGCTAGCTTCTTGGCAACAGTCAGCTCAGAGGCGTGATCAATCTTGCCCAGATCGGCCCCTTTAAGGGTCGCATCATCGGCCGCGATCCCGGCTTCGGCCGCGCGGCGCAGTACACTCATGACGCGGGCATGGGCGTATTGCACGTAGAACACCGGGTTCTCGCGGCTTTGTTCCAGCACCTTGTCGAAATCGAAATCCAGCGGCGCGTCGTTCTTGCGAGTCAGCATCACGAAACGGGTCACATCCGGCCCGACCTGATCGACCACATCGCGCAGGGTGACAAAGTTCCCTGCCCGTTTGGACATCTTGAACGGCTCGCCATTCTTCCAAAGCTTCACAAGTTGCGTCAGCTTGATATCCAGCGGCACCTTGCCATCGGACAGAGCCGACACTGCCGCCTTCATCCGTTTGACATAGCCGCCGTGGTCCGCACCGAACACATCGATCAACGCGTCAAACCCGCGGCTCACCTTGTCGTAGTGATAGGCGATATCGGGGGCAAAATAGGTCCAGCTACCATCCGACTTCTTGACCGGGCGATCGACGTCATCCCCGTGTTCGGTCGACTTGAACAAGGTCTGTTCGCGCGGCTCCCAATCCTCGGGTTTTTTACCCTTGGGCGGCTCAAGAACGCCTTCGTAGATCAGGCCCTTGTCGGTCAAAGACTGCAGCGCCGCCTCGATCCGCCCCGTACCATAGAGCGATTTTTCTGAGAAGAAAACGTCCATCTCAACGCCCAGCGCTTTTAGATCGGCGCGGATCAGGTCCATCATCGCATCGGTTGAAAACTCACGCAGTGCTTCCAGCCATTCGCTTTCCGGCTTGTCGATCAGGCTGTCACCATATTTCTCTTTCAGCGCCTCGCCAATCGGGAGCAGGTAGTCGCCAGGGTATAGACCTTCGGCAATTTCAGGGCTTAGACCATTCGCCTCGCGATACCGCTCATAGGCTGAACGCGCCAACACATCCACCTGCGCGCCGCCATCGTTGATGTAGTATTCGCGTGTCACATCATGGCCCGAATAGGCCAGCAGGCTTGCCAGCGCATCACCGAACACAGCCCCTCGCGTGTGGCCCACATGCAGCGGGCCGGTCGGGTTGGCCGAGACATACTCCACGTTGAACTTCTGACCATGCCCCATGGTCGAACGGCCATAAGCGGTGCCTTTTTCCAGCACCGCAGCCAGCACACCCTGCCAGACCGAAGGCGCAAGCCGCAGGTTTAGAAAGCCCGGGCCCGCCACCTCGGCGCTGGTGATCCGGTCGTCTGCAGACAGCTTGCCTGCCAGTACATCCGCAATATCCCGCGGCTTCATCTTAGCCGGTTTCGCCAGTACCATCGCCGCATTGGTCGCCATGTCGCCATGCGCTGCATCGCGCGGAGGCTCAACCGCCACGTTGTCAAAGCTCAATCCCTCTGGCAGCGCGCCTTCGGACTGCATCTGCGCCAGCGCGTCCAGTACAAGGCCGCGGATCTCGGAAAACAGGTTCATTTCGGATGTCCTTTTACTTGTCGCGGGGTTTAACACGCATCGCGGCAAGGTCAATGGACGCCCTTAGTTTGTACTTGGCATAACGCACAGGCCGGGTAGTTTCGGGCCTGACGCCACACACGCCTCGGAGATCCCCATGTACCGCGCTCTGCCCTTAGTCCTGCTTCTATCTGCCGCCATACCCGCATGGGCCGAACTATCGACGCCCGAAGGTCACGTCATTCTGACACTGGGTGGCGCCGTCGATGAGACCAACCTGCCCGCACGAACAGAAAATGACGGTGGCCTGTTCGGTTACCTCGAAGTCTCGCACGCAGGAGCGGCCGGGTTCGACGCAACCATGCTGGAGGGATTGGAGCAGATCGAGATCACTATCCCCTATGGCCCGCCAGAGAGCCAGCGCGACTATATTTTTTCAGGCCCACTGCTGTCCGAAATAATGAATTTGGCCGGAGCAGAGGGTAAATCCGCCCTGCCCATGGCAATGGACGGCTATCAGGCGGAAATCCCTTGGCAGAGCATCAAAACACATCAACCGATTGTAGCCACCCATGCGGACGGCTTGCCCATGGGAATCGGCGGCTATGGCCCCACAATGATCGTCTTCCCTCCAACCGATGATGCAGAATTGGCTCAGATGCAGGCCAGCCAACAAGTCTGGGCCATTGCCTATATCGCGATTGAATGATCTCCGGTCAGGCGGGCATGGTCCTGCAGCGCAAACCTGTCCGTCATACCCGCGATATAATCCGAGACGATCCGCGCCAACGCCGTTTCGTCAGCCGCCGCCTCGATATCGCCGTGCCAGTGCCCAGGCATCTGCTTCGGGTCGGCAAGATAAATCGGAAAGAGCTCTTCGACCACCTTGCTGACCTTGGTTCGCACTTGCATCACGCTTGGTGCGCGATACATACGCGAAAATAGAAACGCCCGGATTTGTTTGAGCTGAGCCCATAACTCATCTGAGAACTGAATGACCGGATAGCCCAGATTCCGAATATCCTCGACCGATTGCGCCCCTGAGGAAGCGATCAACGCGCGCGACGTGTCAATAACATCCGAGACCATCACGCCAAAAACCCGCCGCAGCGCTTCATGGCGACGCCGGTATGGGTCCAGACCCGGATATCTGCGATCGACTTTTGCAAAACAGGCATCGATGATGGGAAGTTGCTGAATGTCGTCATCGCTGAACAGACCAGCGCGCAACCCATCGAACAGATCGTGATTGTTATAGGCTATGTCATCAGAAAGCGCGGCCACCTGCGCCTCGGCGCTCGCGTGTGTGTTGAGTTCGAGGTCATAGCCCTGATTGCACTCGGCCAGCGCCCATGGCAATTCGCCTACGACGGGACCGTTATGCTTGGCGATGCCCTCCAGACATTCCCAGGTCAGATTGCAGCCGTCGAACTCGGCATAGTGACGCTCAAGTTTGGTTACGATCCGAATGGCCTGTGCGTTGTGGTCAAAACCGCCATAGGGCTTCATCAACGCGTGCAGTGCATCCTCTCCCGTATGACCAAAAGGCGTGTGCCCAAGATCATGCGCCAGAGCGACCGCTTCGGTCAGCTCCGGGTTCAATCCCAAAGCACCAGCAATCGTCCGCGCCACCTGCGCAACTTCGATTGAGTGGGTCAAACGGGTACGATAGCTGTCACCTTCGTGCTCAACAAAGACCTGTGTCTTGTGCTTGAGCCTCCGAAAGGCACTGGCATGAATGATCCTGTCGCGGTCACGCTGAAAGCATGAACGAAAGCTGCTCTCTTCTTCCGGCACCAATCGCCCCCGCGCGCGGCCCGGATCCGAGGCAAAACCCGCTCTGTCCAATGGTGTTGTCCTTGTCGCCTGTCTTCAGGTTTCATATATTGTACGATGCTAAGGAAATAAACCTTTGGAGACCGGCATGAATCTGCCCCCAATAGTTACAGAACGCGCCTTTGATCGCTTGGCCGAGATTGGCGCCGCAGATCAGGGCCAGGCCCTGCGCGTCGCAGTAGAGGGCGGTGGATGTTCAGGATTTCAATACGAAATTGCGCTGGATAAGCCTAAGGAAGACGATTTGATTTTAGAGGGCAAAGGCCAGAAGGTTATCGTCGACTCGATCTCTCTGCCATTTCTGGAAAATGCGGTGATCGATTTCACACAGGAACTGATCGGTGCGCGCTTTGTTATCGAGAACCCCAATGCCACGTCTTCCTGCGGCTGCGGTACATCTTTCTCAATGTAGCCAAAGTAGGGGCTTTGCCCCCACACCCCCAAGGTATTTCTAGCCAGATGAAGAGGGATCCGCTCTCTGACTGTCAAGGTCGGAGAGCTTCACCTGGCACGGTCATCGGCGCCTCCGCCTGTACCGCATAATCATTTTTTACAAGTTTGGTTAGGAATCCGTTTCTTCATCTGGCCCAAAATACCTCGGAGCGCGAGGCAGAGCCTCGCTAGACCGTTCTGTTCCTTGCCGTCAGGTGCAATCTGCGCGATAGGTTGCGGATGGCACCGGAGGATCGCGCATGAAAATCGCCACGTTCAACATCAACGGGATAAAAGCTCGGGCCGAGGCGCTACCGCGCTGGTTGGATGAGGCGCAGCCGGATGTCGTTTTGCTGCAGGAAATCAAATCGATTGATGAGAATTTCCCAAGCGAGTTATTCGAAGAACGCGGATATAACGTAGAAACCCATGGGCAAAAAAGCTTCAACGGCGTCGCAATCCTTTCGAAACTACCGTTGGAGGATGTCTCCCGAGGCCTTCCCGGTGATGACGACGATGAACAGGCCCGTTGGATCGAAGCGACTGTCATCGGGAAAAAAGCTCTTCGCATCTGTGGGCTGTATCTGCCTAACGGCAATCCGGTGCCGGGGCCGAAATATGACTACAAACTTGCGTGGATGGAGCGCCTTTATGAGCGCGCGCGCGATTTTCTGGCCACCGAAGAGCCCGCGCTGATGGCCGGGGACTACAACATCATTCCGCAAGCCGAGGATGCAAAACGACCCGACGCCTGGCGCGAGGACGCTCTTTTTCGGCCCGAAAGCCGCGCTGCATTTCGAAAAATCTTGAACTTGGGCTTTACCGAAGCCTTCCGCGCTCGCACGCATGGTCCGGGTCATTATTCGTTCTGGGACTATCAGGCCGGTGCGTGGAACAGAAACGACGGGATTCGGATAGATCACTTCCTTCTGACTCCGCAGGCAGCAGATCTGATGCGCGATTGTCGGATCGACTTCGAGATTCGTGGGCACGAAAAACCTTCGGACCATGTGCCGGTTTGGGTCGATCTCGATATCTGATGGCTTACGCCGTCGCGTCGTAGCTGTAGATCCATTCATAGCGCCGCGCCAAGCGTGGGCCGATTGCCATCAACGCGGCTTGTGCAGCCAGTCGCATTGGTCCACGCAGGTGGAAATTGCGCGCATTTGCACCGGCGGCGGCGACTACTTGCTTTGCCCGAGGTCGGCGGCGTGCCTCGTACGCGGTTAGCGCTTGCCGTATGCCAGACTGCTCATCGAAAGATCGGGCCAACATCCAAGCGTCTTCAAGCGCGAGGCAGGCGCCTTGCGCCATAAACGGCAGAGTCGGATGGGCTGCATCCCCCAACAACGCAACACGTCCGTTTTGCCAGCGGCTCGCGACAGGCCGCAGGAACAAGGCCCAGATATTTGGGTCTTGAA
Source organism: Ruegeria sp. O11 (assembly GCF_056535285.1). Taxonomy (NCBI): domain Bacteria; kingdom Pseudomonadati; phylum Pseudomonadota; class Alphaproteobacteria; order Rhodobacterales; family Roseobacteraceae; genus Ruegeria; species Ruegeria sp. O11. Next base: position 962,305 of record NZ_JBQERS010000001.1, read on the forward strand.
CTTGCCCGAGAATGTCACCAACCAATCCGCCAAAATCACTAAATCGCGCCCTCAAATCCGCAGGATCGCCGCGCAACCGCCAGCCTTCTTCCTGCCAATCAGAGCGCTCTTCAATCGCGACAACGTTCATCAAGGTATGGTCACGAAGGGGATAGGTCACGACATGCCGCCCCGGACCCATGGTCAAAACAGCACAAGGCTTTTGATCGCGACGCGCCCAAGGGATTGTCGCCCGCCAGGCCACCTGATGTGTGAAGGCTGGCACCTCGGGACCATTCAACCCAGCACGGATTTCGCTTCGCCCACCATCTGCAGCAATTGCGCAATCAACGCAGAATCTGGTGCCGTCTTCCAATGCAAGCTCGGCTTCAGATGGATGTTTACGCACCTGTGAAACTCGCGCGCCCAATCGAAACTCGACCCCTTTGCGAATCGCTGCTTTGTACAACAATCCCAGCAGATCAGCGCGATGATAATAATAGGTCGGTCCTGCAGCGGGAGCAGGTACCTCGCTGACAGAGCTGCCCGCCCGATAGTCGCGCAGCACCGTTCCGTAGGACCGCAAACCCGCCTGCGGCGTTTCGTCAATGACGTTTAGGGCGCGCAGGACAACCATACCGTTTTCACTGATCTGCAGACCAGCGCCGACTTCGGTAAGTTCTTTTGCCTGCTCAAAAACAGTTACTTCGGCTCCGCGCTGCCGCAATGCCATCGCTGACGCGATTCCGCCTATGCCGCCGCCGATGACGCCAAATTTCAGACCGTTGATCCTCATAGCCCTGCCTTAACGCAAAAACGCCGGGGCGACATGCCCCGGCGTTGATGTTTTATCTTGATTATCCAGCGATCAATCGTCGCGGTGGACCTTTTCACGGCGTTCGTGGCGCTCTTGCGCTTCCAAGGTCATCGTCGCGATTGGACGTGCGTCCAGACGCTTCAACGAGATCGGATCGCCGGTTTTCTCGCAATACCCGTATTCACCCTCGTCAATACGGCGCAGGGCCGAGTCGATTTTGGCCACCAGCTTGCGCTGACGATCCCGGGTGCGCAGTTCCAACGCGCGGTCGGTCTCTTCGCTTGCGCGATCGGCGACATCAGGAATGTTACGGGTGTTGTCCTGCAACCCTTCGATCGTATCGCGGCTGCCTGCGAGTAGTTCTGTCTTCCAATCCATCAGCTTGCGGCGAAAATACTCAAGCTGTCGATCATTCATGAAAGGCTCATCTTCAGCCGGTCGATAATCGTCCGGCAGAAAAACTTCCTGCTTCATATTTGCTCCCTCGGTATGGCCTGAAACGTCTGTTGCTGTTGTATTAGCTGACATTCGGCACCCCCTTCTGCGGAGCGTGTATCCGACGGCGCTGAGATTGTCACTACACAAACGTGTCGCTCGTCGCCGCGTCACTCCGCCTGCTCTAATAATGAGACTTGTAACAACAAAACCTTGTTTTTCTGTGGTTATCACATGGCGTTTTTCGGGCACTCTCAGCCACCAGGCTAATTTGATGCAGGCGAATCGCCCGAGAGGGATTGAACTCACGGTAGAATTCATCTCAGCGCGACGCAGCGACCCGGCTTGTAAAAACACCTGCTCCTCTGTAACCCCTGCAAAGCAAACACCGCCCTAACACCATATGAGGGGTCCAATGACCGCACGTTTCAAAGGCACCGCAGAATATGTTGCCACCGACGATTTGACCATTGCTGTGAATGCTGCCGTCACCCTGGAACGCCCTCTGCTGGTCAAGGGTGAGCCCGGAACCGGCAAGACTGAGCTGGCGAAACAGGTTGCGGGTGCTTTGGGGCTGGCGATGATCGAGTGGAACGTGAAATCCACTACCCGCGCGCAACAGGGCCTGTATGAATACGACGCCGTCAGCCGTCTTCGTGACAGCCAGCTTGGCGATGAACGGGTGCATGAGGTGTCGAACTACATCCGCAAGGGCAAGCTGTGGCAGGCTTTTGACGCCGATGAAAAGGTGGTTCTGCTGATCGATGAGATCGACAAGGCCGACATCGAATTTCCCAACGATCTGCTTCAGGAACTCGATAAGATGGAGTTCCACGTCTACGAGACCGGCGAGACGATCAGGGCCAAGAACCGCCCAATCGTGATCATCACCTCAAATAACGAAAAGGAACTGCCCGATGCGTTCCTACGCCGCTGTTTCTTCCACTACATTCGCTTCCCGGATGAGGCCACGATGCGCCGGATCGTCGAGGTGCATCACCCCGGCATCAAAGACGCTCTGCTGACCACTGCACTAACCCAGTTCTACGAAATCCGCGAGACACAGGGGTTGAAGAAAAAACCCTCGACTTCGGAGGTGCTGGACTGGCTGAAGTTGCTCTTAGCTGAGGATTTAAGTGCCGAGGATCTGAAGCGCGACGGCGTTAACGCGCTGCCAAAACTGCATGGTGCGCTTCTAAAAAATGAGCAGGACGTACATCTGTTTGAACGGCTGGCCTTTATGGCGCGCAGCAAGCGGTGATCACGGCTTGTCATCGGTACGCTCGGATGTCAGCATTGCGTTAACGAAAAACCCCGCGACAATCGGGCCTCCAGAGCAGGAAACATGACAATGTCGACCACCCCCACAATCCGCCCTTTGCGACCAGAGGATCGGGATCAATGGGCGGAGATGTGGCGTGACTACCTTGCATTTTACGAAACCGAGGTGCCGGATACGACTTACAAAAGCACCTTTGCAAGGCTCTTAGGTGATGATCCGAATGACTTTTCCTGTTTTGTCGCCGATCTGGATGGGCAGCTGCTCGGGCTGACTCACTACCTTTTTCATCGCCACGCCTGGAAAGAGGAAAGTGTCTGCTATCTGCAGGATCTCTATGCCCGCCCCGAAGCGCGTGGAACCGGTGTTGGACGCGCCTTGATTCAAGCCGTCTACGACGAAGCGGACAGGCAGAAAGCCCCCTCAGTCTATTGGCTGACACAGGAAAACAACCATACCGCGCGCAAACTCTATGACCGCATCGGCAAGTTGTCGCCGTTCCTAAAGTATCAGCGACCATGAGGCTTTTGGGCGCAACCCTCCTTCTGGCGGCGCTTTCCGCCTGCACCACGGTCGACCGGATTGAGACGCCGACCCGTACCCAGGTGATCGAAGCATCGCTGCCGCCGTCTAAATCCTTCGGTGCGGCCCGTCCCAGCCCGCCTGCCCGTTCAAACAAGAATATCGCCGCCGATTTCCTCTCGCTGCATTTCGCGCTTGAAAGCGGCGCGGAACTTCCGGTCTTTACTCGGTTCGACGAGCCGATCACAGTGCGCCTGACTGGGACACCCCCTCCAACGATGCAAACCGACCTGAGCCGGCTACTGACACGGCTGCAACGGGAAGCGAAGATCGACATCCGACAGATTCCAGAGGGTCAGGCGAATATCACCATCGAGGCTGTAGGCCAGAAACAGATCCGCCGCATCCTACCGCAGGCTGCGTGTTTCGTCGTTCCAAACTCTTCAAGCCTGGAAGAATACCGCCGCGACCGGCGGAAGAAGAAAAGCAACTGGACCGAACTTCGCAGCCGCGAGAGGATCGGAATTTTCATCCCCTATGATGCCAGCCCTCAGGAAATTCGCGATTGCCTGCATGAAGAGTTGGCTCAGGCCCTTGGGCCGCTGAACGATCTCTACCGCCTGCCGGATTCTGTGTTCAACGACGATAACTTTCACACGGTTCTGACCGGGTTCGACATGTTGATCCTGCGAACGGCCTACTCGCCCGAGTTGCAGAACGGTATGACAAGCGAACAGGTCGCGGCGGTTTTGCCCGGTGTCCTAAGCCGCCTGAACCCGCGCGGGGATCGCGTTGCACCGCAACCGGCAACCGAGACACCCCGCGCCTGGATAAACGCAGTACAGCGCGCATTGGGGGCTGGTGCGGGCACCGCCAAGCGGGTCAATGCCGCGAAAGAAGCGGCACAGATCGGGCAACAACAAGGCTGGACGGACCACCGCCGCGCCTACCCGCATTACCTGCTGGGGCGCATGGGGCAGTTCGACGACCCCGAAGCCGCGCAGAGGCAATATGACATCGCGAAGAAGTACCTGCGTTCCACACCCGGGACAGAGGTCCAGCGCGCCCATATCACAGCCCAGACTGCGGCATTTGCCTTGGCGCAGGGTCAAGGAGCGCAGGCGCTGCCCGAATTGAACAATGCGATTGATGTCATGACGCGATCCGAAAACGCCGCGCTGCTGGCGACTTTGTTGCTGCTGAAATCCGAAGCTTTGCGCCAGTCTGGGCAAATTGATCAGGCACGCAGCGTTCGGCTGGACAGTATCGGGTGGGCGCGCTACGGCTTCGGCTCGGAATTGGTGGCACGCTCGGTATCGCAAGACATTGCGCAAGCGGCCGCCGCAGGTACGGGTGGATAACGGCATATGGTTGTGGTTTTGGGCATGGCACTTTTGGGGGCTTTGCTGGGCATTCGAACTGCGCGGAAACGCAATGGCAGCGGTGCAGATATGGCCCAGTATGCTGCCGGATACGGGATCGCTTTTGCGCTAATCGGACTGGTGATCTCGCTGGTTCTGGTGCGATTGGTTTAAAGATATGTTCCTGCCCTTTTTCGAGAATCTCCGAAACGCCGGTATTCCCGTTTCCTTACGCGAATACCTGACTTTTCTGGAGGGAATGAAAAAGGGCCTCGCCACCTACGATGTCGAAGCCTTCTACTACCTCGCCCGCGTATCGATGGTGAAGGACGAACGCAATATCGACAAGTTCGACCGTGCCTTTGCCGCAAGTTTCGAAGGCCTGGACGCAATCAGTTTTGAGCAGGTGCTCGAGGCCGTCGATATTCCCGCCGAATGGCTGGAGAAGATGGCTGAAAAACATCTGAGCGAAGAGGAAAAGGCCGAGATCGAGGCGCTGGGTGGTTTTGACAAGCTGATGGAGAAACTGCGCGAACGCCTGAAAGATCAGCAAGGCCGACATCAAGGCGGCAACAAATGGATCGGGACAGCAGGCACCTCGCCATTCGGGGCCTATGGCTACAATCCCGAAGGCGTGCGCATCGGCCAGAAAGAAAGCCGCCATCAACGCGCGGTTAAAGTCTGGGACAAGCGTGAATTCAAGAACATGGATGACACGGTTGAACTCGGCACCCGCAACATCAAGGTCGCCCTGAAACGCCTGCGCCGCTGGGCGCGTGAGGGTGCTGCGGAAGAGCTGGATCTGGATGGCACAATCCGTGCCACCGCCGAGCATGGCTATCTGGATGTCAAAACACGTCCTGAACGGCACAACGCCGTCAAAGTGCTTTTGTTTCTCGATGTGGGTGGTTCAATGGACCCGCATATCAAGGTGGTCGAAGAGCTGTTCTCGGCCGCGCGGACCGAGTTCAAGCATCTGGAATACTACTACTTCCACAATTGCCTCTATGAAGGTGTCTGGCGTGACAACCGCCGCCGCTGGGATCAGCAGACGCCAACGCACGAAGTGCTGCGCACATACGGGCCGGACTACAAATGCATCTTCGTTGGCGACGCTTCGATGAGCCCCTATGAGATCGCCTACCCCGGCGGCGCAAATGAACATTGGAACCAGGAGGCCGGTCAGGTCTGGCTGCAGCGCGCGCGCGAACAGTGGACATCGAACCTATGGATCAACCCGGTGCCCGAGAAGTATTGGGAATACACCCATTCGATCAGCATGATCCGCGAGATTTTTGAAGATCGCATGGTGCCGATGACTTTGGCGGGTCTGGAACAGGGTATGCGGGAGCTGACACGTTAGGGCCGTTGGAATTCTGATTGGTCGAAAACGGGAAACAATCAGGCTGAAATCTAATGATTCACGCTCCAAAATGAGTACTCCGGAAACAATCTAAGCTAAGTTCCCCACCTCTCTCAAATCCATGATATACCGAGCAGGGTTTGAGGCTGGGGGGCTGAGATGACCAATTCCAAATTCCGCAATATTCTGACGTCTGTTTTGACGGTTATTTCGCTGGTTCTTACATCGGGAGCTGTCGCTACCATTATGCTGGGTCCCGATGCGGCTTATGCCAAGAACGACAAGAGCAATGGTAACGGGAGGGGACCAGGCCGCAGTGGCGGTAAAGGAAAATCCGGCAAAGGCAATGACGGCACCAAGGGCGGTAAAGGAAAATCCGGTAAAGGCCATGGGGCCAAAAGCACAGATAAAGATGCAGGTGGTGCCAAGTTCAATACTCGACGCTCAGGCAAAGCTTTTAGATTCAATAAAAATCAGAATGCAAAATCCCAACGGTCGGCCAAGAACAAGAATAAGGGACAGAACAGCAAGGTACGGGAAACTACACTGGCGGGCTTTGGACGAGAGTTCAAACGCGATGTTGAGCAGCTTTTCGGAAAACGCACGCGATCGAAATCCAATACAAGTGCCAACCGGGTAAAGAAAAGTTACCGTCAAGCTTCCGTAGCTCCGCTCGAGCATTCCCCGCGTCCTGTTGCCCGTACAGATTATTATTCCAAGCGCCATGTCGACAAAAAACCCAGCACGCGTCGTTACCGCGACCCGCTTGTCGCGGCGATCACCGATCCCTATGGCTCGGACAAGCTGCGTAATCTGAATGCATCCAAGGCGGCGGCGCCGGCGTTCCGCAATGCCTCAGCCAACAGCAATGTGGGCAAGATCGCGACCTATCAGGCTGCCGCGGAAACCTACTATGACCTGCGCGATGACCTCTATGAGGAGCGCCGTGAACTGCGTGATCTGAACGAAAGCTATGATGGCCGCAGCAGCGAAGACATCGCTGATGACATCGCCGCGCTCGATCCTGCAGACCCGAATTACGAAGACGATCTCAGTTCGCTTGAGGATGAACTGCGTGATGCAGAAACCTATGAAGAGGCGCGCGACGATCTGCGCGCCGATGTGAGGGATCTGAGATACGAAACCCGCGACGCATTGCAAGATGCGGAGGCTGCCTTTTATGACGCTTCGAAAGGGCGGACATTGACCAAGGCGACGCTGGGCGAGTTCCATGGTTATCTCGACCTGCCACAGCCAGGTTACCGGCACAAGGACTGGGCAACGATCCAGCCGGTGCCTTACGATCCTGATGACTACAGCTATTCGGATGATAAGACGTTCTATGATGAAACCGACTATCGACTGCGCTACGACAAGCCATATTCCGATCGCAAGAAGGATCGCTACCGCTATTACCGCGACCCGCTTGTCGCGGCGATCACCGATCCCTATGGCTCGGACAAGCTGCGTAACCTGAATGCGTCCAAGGCGGCAGCGCCGGCGTTCCGCAACGCCTCAGCAAACAGCAATGTGGGCAAGATCGCGACCTATCAGGCTGCGGCGGAAACCTATTACGACCTGCGCGATGACCTCTATGAGGCGCGCCGCGAACTGCGTGACCTGAACGAAAGCTATGATGGCCGCAGCAGCGAAGACATCGCTGATGACATCGCCGCGCTCGATCCTGCAGACCCGAATTACGAAGACGATCTCAGTTCGCTTGAGGATGAACTGCGTGATGCAGAAACCTATGAAGAGGCGCGCGACGATCTGCGCGCCGATGTGAGGGATCTGAGAATTGACACCTTGGTCGCAGAGAAAGAGGCCGAACATGCGTTTTTCGAAGCTTCAAAGGGCGCGGTTTTGACTAAGCAGTCGCTCTCCGAGTTCCACTCGAACCTTCAGTTGCCAACGCCAAGTCAGTAGCAATCGTCTACGCAACACCCTCCAATCGGGCCTGTATCTGGAATAGCGACTTGCCTCTACAGGGCGGGCCGCCCATATCTAACACATGCTCCGATTAACACCCATCTTGCTGGCCATCGCCTATGCCGTCGTCATGTATCGGATTTCCGTTTGGCGCACGCATCGCGAGCTGGATGCAAAATCGACTGAGTTGGCTGATCCCGCTCTCAAACGTATGACCGACCGATTGGCGGCAGCTTTGGAAATCGATCGTGTGCCAGTCTACATCTACGAAATCGATCCGGTGAACGGTCTGGCAGCCCCTGATGGACGCATTTTCATTACACGTGGATTCTATCGAAAGTTTCACAATGGCGAGGTTTCGGCAGAAGAAATGGCGAGCGTCATCGCGCACGAGCTTGGACATGTAGCACTGGGACACGCCCGGCGGCGCATGATCGATTTTTCCGGCCAAAATGCGCTGCGGGCGGCGTTGATGATGCTGTTGAACCGTTTTATTCCGTTCATCGGTGCGTGGATCGCGAATATGCTGACACATCTGTTGGCCTCGCGATTGTCGCGTGGCGACGAGTATGAGGCAGATGAGTATGCCGCGGCGCTTTTGACAAAAGCCGGAATTGGGATTGGGCCGCAGAAGTCATTGTTCCACAAGCTTGAAGATCTGACACAACAGCGTGCAGGCGTAGCACCAGCCTGGCTGATGAGCCACCCGAAAACGGATGAGCGGATTGCAGCGTTGGAGGTGTTGGAACAAAAGTGGGGCGTTGGTGGTTAGTTTGGAAGCGAGGGGCCAGCCCCTCGCACACCCCGGAGTATTTTTGGCCAGATGAAGAAAATCCTGCGTCAGTCGGCGAGCGCTTTGCCTAGTCTTGGCAGCCGTACTTTCTTCATCAGTGCGCGTAATGTCCAGTTATCGCCCGATAGGCGGTTGGCGACTGACAGAACGCTGGTAGCGATTTGCGACATGCCTTCTGGATCCGAAAGCCAGAAACCGTGCAGCAACCCATCGGGGTCGCGCCGATCAAGCCCTTCTTCGGCAAGGATGTTTTTTGGAAAGTCTTTGGCGTTGACGGTGACTATGGCATCCGACGAGCTTGTGACTGCTGTTGCCAGAACATGGATATCTGCCGCATCCGGCAGCCATAGACGTTGCTCTGCTCCGGGTGCGGCAGGATGCTCGGCATCTGGCCAATTTGCCTGAACCAATGCGATTTCGGCACGTGCCTGTACCTCGCCCTCCGGGCCGAGTTTGCGCGCCGCGCGGGCCCATTCTTCCAAGATGCGCGCGGACCAGACAGGTGTAAAATGGCCAAGCTTGGCGGCGCCCAGCAACATTTCTCGCATCACCGTTGGATAGATGACGCAGGTATCCAGAACCGCTTTCACAGCCGGTAAAACACAGCTTTGAGGTAACCGCTTTCGGCTAGTTGCGGCAGTTGCGGGTGGTCAGGGCCCGCAAATCCGGTATGGATCAGTTGGGCTCGTCTCCCTGCGCGTCCGATCCCGCGCGAAGACGCATCACGGAAGCGTCCCAAATCGGCGGCATGAGAACAGGAGCAGAGGCCAAGGTAACCGCCGGGCTTGACCAGCGGTGCTGCCAGACGTGCGATGCGCTCATACGCGCGCAAGCCTGCGTCCAGCGCCTGTTTCGAGGGTGCAAAGGCTGGAGGATCGCAGATTACAACGTCGAATTCTGCACCCTCTTCCCCCAGCTTGGCCAGCACATCGAAGGCATCCCCTTGACGGGTCTGAAAACGGTCGGCAAACCCTGATACCTCAGCGCCCTTTGCCGCCAATTCCAAAGCCGCCGCCGATCCATCAACCGACACGGCGTGTGCCGCGCCGCCCGCCAGCATGGCCAAGCCGAATCCACCGACATGACTAAAAACATCCAGTACACGCGCACCGGGGTGAACCAACTTGGCGGCAAACGCATGATTGGGGCGCTGGTCATAAAACAGGCCGGTTTTCTGCCCGCCCGTCAGGTCGGCCATATATGTTGCACCGTTCATGGGCACCGGCAGCGGTGCCTCGGGCGCAGTGCCGCGGAGGGCCAGGCTGAGATCGTCCAGCCCTTCCAAACCGCGCGTGCGGCCCGAGGCATTTTTCAACACCGTAGATACCCCGGTGACTTTGACCAGCGCGTCGGTCAGCGCATCGAGATGCGCCTCGGCCCATGCGGCGTTTGGCTGGATCACGCAGGCATCTCCGAAGCGGTCGATGATGACACCCGGAAACCCATCCGCCTCAGCATGGATCAGACGGTAGCATGGGGCATCAAACAAGTTTTCGCGCATCTCAAGCGCATGGCGAAGTCGCGTTTCGAACCAATCCGCGGTCAGCTGTGTCCCGATATCGCGATCCAGCACCCGGCACATGATCTTCGAGGCCGGGTTTACTGTGACCAGAGCGATGGGTGCGCGTTTATCATCTTCGAGCACAGCCAATGCTCCGGCTTCGATTTTTCGAGTCCGGCGGTCGGTCACGATGTCATTGGCATAGACCCATGGAAACCCATGGCGAAGGCCACGCGCGTTGGCCTTGGGTTTCAAACGGATACGGGGGCGTTCGGATGAATTTGTCATGGCGCCCTCATAGTCGCGAATACGCAGGGGTAAAAGCCCTGTTAGCGGTTGCGATTGCGCCAGCCGCCACGCCGCTTGGGCGCTTGGGCAGTTTGCAGCCCTTCGGCCAGTACCTGCGTCATTGGGTGGTCTTCTGCCTGAGCCGAGTAAATCGAATGCAGAGAGCTCACGGCCTGTTTCTGATCGCGGTCTACAGGCAGGCTCAGCGCCCAGTCCAGAAAAATGCTGCGGCATTCAGGCAAGGTGATGCCTTCAATCCGATAAGCTTCGCGGATCAGACCTTTATGGTCGTTCGGATCATCATTGCGTGCCATCTTCAATCTCCCCAACCACGCCGCTGATCAACTGGGCGGCCCTACTGTAACTGTCCTTCAAGGCAGATTGCAGCTGCTCGACCTGATCGAACCCGGTGGCCCGGCACAGGAAGGCTGTGCCTCCCTCGCCAATCTTATCGGCCTCAATCACTTTTCCCGACAGCAGCCGCGCTGCGCATTGCACCGACCAGCATAAGTCGTAACAGTCCCTGAGGGTTTGTGCCTGCGCGACATCCAGCAACGCGGCTGCGACAGCGCCGTCAAGACCCGAAGCCACGTCGCGCTGAGAAAGCCCCGCCATCAAAGCTCCAGTTTCAGCCAACAATTCGATATCCATCATGCGGCCCGGTCCGTTCTTGGCGTCCCACACTCCGGCGGGTGCTTTGGCGGCAGCAAGCCGGGCTCGCATTTCGGCAACCTCTTTCAGAACCATGTCCCTATCGCGTGGTTGCGACAGGAATTCAGCGCGAAAGGTCTCGATATCCTCCGCCAGCTCAGCATCGCCCGCAACAACATGGGCTCGGGTCAGCGCCAGGTGTTCCCACACCCAGGCTTCATTCTGCTGGTAGTTGGTGAAGCTGCCCCAACTGGTGGCTACTGGCCCCTGATTGCCCGAAGGTCGAAGGCGCATGTCGACCTCATAAAGACGCCCCTGCGACATCGGCGCGCTGAGCGCTGTTATCAGGGCTTGGGTAAACCGAGCGTAATATGTCCGCGTGGCCAGCGGGCGGGGGCCATCAGACATGTCCTGATCCTGTGGGTCGTAGATGACAATCATGTCCAGATCGGATTGCGAGTTGATGCGCCCTGCCCCAAGCGATCCCATGCCCAGAACCGCGGCGCCACGCCCCGGCGCAGGGCCGTGCTTTTTGGCAAACTGCTCGACAACGCAAGGCAGCACCGCCGCGATAACGGCCTGCGCAAGTTCAGCATATTGCCGCCCGGCCTGCGCCCCGTTGATCAATCCGCGCAGATGATGCACGCCGATGCGAAAGTGCCATTCCTTGCACCAGCGACGCGCAAAATCCAGCTGCGTTTCATAGTCGTCTTCTTCTGTCAGGGCCCGTGAAAGATCGGCCCGCAACGTAGTCAGCCCCGGCCAGTCGCTGAAGAAACTTCCGCCTATCACCGCGTCAAAAACAGAGGCATTGCGCGAAAGATGGGTGGCAAGAGCGTGAGATGTACCGACGATATCGACCAGCAGATCGATCAGTTGCGGATTCGCCTCAAACAGTGAAAACAGCTGCACCCCGGCTGGCAATCCAGACAGAAACCCGTCCAACGCAAGCAACGCTTCTTCGGGTTTCGCGGTCTTTGCCAGTCGCGATAAAAGCTCGGGCCTTAGCCGCTCGAATATCCGAGCCCCCCGCTGAGACCGAAGCGCCGGGTAGGTGGGCCAGCGGGCCAGAACACCCTTGTCGAATTCGAACTCTTGTAGCTGCGCAGGCTGCGCGCCCGGTCCGGGGGCAAAGAACCCTTCAGTCAATTCGTGCACTTCGGTCAGGCGGCGGGTCAGATCGGCAGTCAGTTCGTCGCTACTGATGCCCATCAGGCAGGCAACCCGTTCGATCCCGTCTTCTGAGTTTGGAACTTTATGGGTTTGAGCATCATGTACCATTTGGATGCGATGCTCGACCTCGCGATGGGCGCGGTAATGATCCGTTAGTTTTACGGTGACATCCTCGGGCACCCAGCCTTTCGACGCCAGCGCCGCCAAACCAGGCACGGTTCCCCGCACCCGCAGGTCAGGGTCGCGGCCTCCTGCGATCAGTTGGCGGGTCTGAGTAAAGAACTCAATCTCGCGTATACCGCCCTGCCCCAGCTTCATATCATGACCTGGAATCGAGAGGCTGCCACCAGTTCCCTTATTCTCGCGAATGCGCAGACGCATGTCATGAGCGTCTTGAATCGCGGCAAAATCCAAGTGCCGGCGCCAGACGAACGGGCGCAACGCATCCAAAAACCTCTGCCCCGCCGCGATATCCCCGGCACAAGGTCGCGCCTTGATATAGGCCGCGCGCTCCCACGTGCGTCCAAGGCTTTCGTAGTACCGCTCAGCCGCTTCCATCGCCAGACACACAGGCGTGACTGCCGGGTCAGGGCGCAGGCGCAGATCAGTGCGGAATACATATCCATCCGCCGTTTTGTCGCTGAGCGTCGCACAAAAGTTACGCGTGGCGCGAACCATTCCCTGCCGGGCCTCGTAAAAATCATCAGGGTCGAAACGTGTTTCATCGAACATCACGATCAGGTCGATATCCGAGCTATAGTTCAGCTCGTGCGCACCCATCTTGCCCATCGCCAGAATGACCATACCGGCAGCGGTTTCGACATCGTCTTCAGTCATGCCCGGCAGCTTTCCACGCCGAATTAGAGCTGCGATCTCGGCCTTCGCTGCCACATCGGTGGCCAGCGCTCCGAAATCGGTCAGCGCAGCAGTCACTTTTTCCAACGGCCACGCACCCGCCAGATCTGCGAGGGCCGTCAGCAATGCCATGCGCCGTTTTGCTTGCCGTAATCCGGGTTTCAACTTATCCGATGGCAGCTTCCGAGTCGCCTCCATCACATCCGCGAATGACTGGTCTGGTCGCTGCAGCGCTTGCGGCAGCCAATCCCGTTCTTGGTCGATCAATCCCTTAAGATAGGGGCTGGAGCCAGCAGTTCCTGCGATCAACTCACCCTGTTCGGTCGTCAGATCGGGCAGTGCAGCACGTGTTTCCTGCCCTAGTTCGGCATGAAATGCACGCGGTAGACGGTTTATGGCGAGAGCGTCACTCATGCTTTATCCAAAGGGGTGTCCTGGCTGAAGCTGTTGACCCAAACGTCATGCCGCCGCTCCCAAAGTGATGAGATCAGCATCGCTTCCCATTCTTCTCTGTCGGGTCGCCGATAATCTGCGCGGTACGAGAGCAAAACTATGTCCGCCGACAAAACACGCAGTCTGGTGTCGCTGAGTTCATACTGTGCCATCGTCGGCGCATCGGCAAATTGCCCGACATGATCATCGCGATTTGCAAAACCGCTCGGATAAACGCCCAGAAAATCCGCGCACAATAGCGCGCGGTCAGCTTGAGCGTTGCCATCGACCAACGCCTCCCACACCTGCTTTTCCAACAATAGAATTTCATCAAGGGTTGGAGGGTTGGTGTTCTCGTCGTTTTCCATATGCCTATGTCTTGTGACCGATGAATATCAGATACAGCCAAGGCAAACACTTGGATCGATTAAGCTTTGGCCAATTCGTTATAGCCACAGATCAGGCGGCGGCAAATCGAAATTGTACGGGTTATCAGGCCCCTGCCCGATCTGGTCCCACGCGTCATAATGTCCATCTTCGCGCATCTTCACGAACACCGCCTCAAGCTGATCGTTCAATTGCGCCAACCCATCCCAGGCCTCACCCATGCTGTATTGAAACATGGCTAATTGATCAGCAAGCTGATCTGAAAAGGGAGGAAATTCCAAGCTTTCAAGATCGCGAAACACGATAGGCACATAATCGTAAAACTGAAACTCCCGCGTCTGGGCATTCAAATAGTTTATCTGCCCCTCAAACGCGACTTCGGCAAGCAGCTCGTACTGACCATAAGTATTCATTTGAAATTCGATCGAATACTGGAGACTGAATGAAAAATCGGCGATTCCGTTTTTGAAACGCCTCTCCTGCAATCGCAAGAACTTCATGATAGCCATAAGACGTTAGGACCGGATCTTCACTTCCAAAGAGCATTTGGGTCTGAAAGCTCTCTTCACGCTCTGCTTCGATGAACAAATGGTAAAACTGAACCGACTGATCCGTATACTGCCCCTCAAATCCAAAGCTTGAATAGGTTTGATAACCTGCCGGCACAAACTGACCATTCTGATGTGCGAACTCAAGTTCGACAATTTGTTCATGATACAGCTCAGATATTTGCGTCGTGCTGTTATCGGACGCCATTTGGTATCCCGTCAGCAAAAGATCGAATTCCGCCCCATCAATTCCGGCCCCGTGATAGACACCAACCTCCGAGGATACATGCCCACCGTGTAGCTCATGAAGTGTGATGTTGGGCAGATCGTCTTTACCAGTCAGATCATAAGGGTCGAGGTTTCGAAACGGGACCTTATTCTGACCCACTGAGCTTGCGCTGACATCCAGCGAAGTATCTTGCGCAATACAACCCGGATCGGTGGCGATTTCATATTGGAAGAGTTCATCGTGACCCAGGGGCCGATCACCCGCACCATAAGTGTCTGTAACCAACTGAGGTTCGATCGGTAGGATGAACTCATCACCCAGCAAAGGCTGCCAACGCGATGTATTCCCAGCAATCATTTTATAGCCTCCCTGCAAATCCAAGCTCAGCGTTATGTATGCACATAAACCTGGATCACTAGCGAAGAGGTTGAATATTAAGCGATCTTAATCGGGCGTTAATTCGCATTGCACGCACATACTCGGCTGAAGTACGGGAACAGAAGCGATCGCCACCCCTATTATTTACAAAGGCCTTTTTTAACGAAACGAACCCGTTTCTGAGCTAATGTAAATCTTTTTCACATACACCCCTTGCATTGCCGATCGACCCCTCCCATCTAGGAAATGTGAAGAGAATTTACATCCTAACTGGAGAGAGCAAAATGACCGCATTGTCCGACCACGCCGTTCCCCAAAACCCGGGGTGGCTGCACCGAAGCGAAGCTTGGCTTGACAGCAAGGGCAAAGGCGCCTGGATCGCCGCAATGGTCCTTGGCTTTATCTTCTTCTGGCCGATCGGCCTTGCCTTCCTTGCCTATATGATCTGGAGCAAACGCATGTTCAGCAAATCCTGCAGCCGTCGTTCATCGTGGAACAGTCACATGAGCGCAATGAAACCTTCGGGCAACAGCGCATTTGACGCGTATAAGGCTGACACGCTGGCGCGACTCGAGCGTGAACAGAAGGACTTTGAGGCCTTCCTGCACCGCCTGCGAGAAGCCAAGGATAAGGCCGAATTCGACGAGTTCATGGACGAACGCGCCCGCGACAATCGCGACGACGCAGACGATGGCAATAAACCCGTCTGATCTGAACTTGCCCTGTCCCGCCTGTCGGGACAGGGTGTTTCTGACAAACTTCCGGACCGCACTCTATGACTCACCTGCCTGATCCCGACAGCCAGCCCGAATTTTATCAATCCGTGGCGACCAAACGCTTCTTTGCTTGGCTGTTCGACATCGCCTTCATCTCGCTGCTGTGTACAGTTGCAATTCTGCTGACCTTTGGCATGGGTTTTTTCATCCTGGCCCTGATCTATGCCGTGGTTAGCTTCGTCTACCGCGTTGTCACTATCGCGAATGGCTCGGCCACGTTGGGGATGCGCTTCATGGGGATCGAGTTGCGTGATGCGTTTGGTGCCCGGATGGATACAGGCAAAGCCATAGCACACACGGCAGGCTATTTCGTTAGCATGGCGTTTCCGGTACTGCAGATCATCTCGGTTATCATGATGATGACCAGCGCCCGGTGTCAGGGCCTTACCGATGCCTTCCTTGGCACCGTGATGATCAATCAACGCGCCTGACTAAACACCTGAGTGAGACACTTGGCGACACCAAAAACCGTTGCTATCATCGGTCCCGAGGAAATGCGGGACCTTCATGCGACACACGCTGCCAATCGCGCCACAATTCTATGTGACGGCACCCCAACCCTGCCCTTATCTTGAGGGCAGAATGGAGCGCAAACTGTTCACCGCCCTTCAGGGAGAAGGCGCGGACCAGCTGAATAATTGCTTGTCGCAACAAGGATTTCGCCGTTCGCAGAATGTGCTTTATCGTCCGTCCTGCACCGATTGCGCCGCCTGCCTGTCAGCGCGCATCGATGTTTCAAGCTTTCGCCCCAGCAAAAGCCAGAAACGGACCTATCGGCGCAATTCCTACCTGAATCGGCGTGCCACATCGCCGTGGGCCACGGATGAGCAATTCGACCTATTCCGGCGCTATCTCGATGCTCGCCATGCTGATGGCGGTATGGCCGATATGGATGTGTTTGAATTTGCCGCGATGATCGAGGAAACCCCGATCCGCAGCCGCGTAGTGGAATATGCCGATCCCGATACAGACGAATTGATCGCAGTCAGTCTGACCGATGTGCTGGATGACGGGTTGAGCATGGTCTACTCATTCTACGATCCACAGTTTCAGCAACACTCTCTGGGTACGTATATGATCCTCGACCATATTGAGATCGCGCGCGAGGCCGGATTGCCTTACATCTATCTGGGATATTGGGTCCCCGGCAGTCCCAAGATGGACTATAAAGCCAAATTTTCGGGGCTTCAGGCCTATATTCGAGGCGAATGGAAGCAGATTGAAGACCCGGAACAATACGCCCAGACAGCGCACCACCCTCTGTCATCGGCCCCCATTGCCGAGCAAGTGGCCAATATCCAACTGCCTGACAGACATCCGACGAAAGGCTAACCTGCAATGAGGCAGAGCCTTCACGCGGTCACTCTTGTAGTGCCGGATTACGATGATGCGATTGCGTTCTACACCAATGTGCTGAGCTTCTCGCTGCTCCAGGATATAGATCTGGGTGGTGGCAAACGTTGGGTGCGCGTCGCGCCTCCGGGATCATCCGGGGGTACGCTGTTGCTTGCCAGGGCTGCGAATGGCGTCCAGCGCTCGTGCATCGGGAACCAGACAGGGGGCCGTGTCGGCTTCTTCCTTGAAACAGATGATTTCAATCGGGACTACGAAAACATGCGCGTCAACGGCGTTCATTTTGAAGAACCGCCTCGCTACGATCCCTACGGTACCGTAGCGGTCTGGCGTGACCCCTTCGGCAATCGCTGGGACCTGATCCAGTTCACCTGATCCCCTTCACAGTTGCATAAAGCAAAGGGGGCATCGAAGCCCCCTTTCCCTTGGACATAAATCGCCTCAATCAGCTTGGTATCAGATCGGGCACAATGGTGACGATCGAGGGGAAGAACCACAAGATCGCGATACCCACCACCTGAATGATCACAAACGGTATGATGCCACGATAGATGTGGCCGGTTGTGACCTCTTTGGGCGCAACCCCGCGTAGATAGAACAGCGCAAACCCGAAAGGTGGCGTCAGGAACGAGGTCTGAAGGTTCACCGCAACCATGATCGTCACCCATTTCGGATCGAATGACCCGCCATAGATCACCGGTCCCACGATTGGGATCACGATGTAAATGATCTCAAGGAAATCCAGAACGAAGCCCAGGAAAAACAACACCAGCATCACAATCAGGAAGACTGTGAATTCATTGTCGAAGCTCTTGAGGAATTGCTGGATATAGTGCTCGCCTCCGAACGAGATCACCACCAGGTTCAGCAGTTGCGATCCGATCAGGATGGTAAAGACCATCGAGGTCACCTTAGCCGTCTCGCGCACTACAGGTGTCAGCACCCCGCTCGAGAACAGCACCCAACATGCGAACAACAGCCCGAACAGCGCGTAAAGATAAGCGGAATAGGCAATGATGAAGGCAATCCAGCTTTCGACCGTGACACCGCCCTGATTGATACGCAGATCAAAGTTCACGCCCATCAGCAGCGCAATGATCACTGCAAAGGTCGACCATATGATCACCTTGCCCGACCTACCCTGATCCTGCAGCTTGCGATAGGCCGCCAGCATGATAGCCCCACCCGCCCCCAGTGCCGCTGCGGGCGTGGGGTTGGTGACACCGCCAAGGATCGATCCCAGCACCGCGATGATCAGGACCAGCGGCGGGAACACCACCCTGATCAGATCATTAGTGGCGCATCGTGCGGCCGCCTCTTTGCAGCCATACATGGCAAACGCGAAGGGTATCGCCAGCAACAAGAACGTCGCCCCGGACGACGTTGTCGGCGCAATCAGCAGCACATCGACCAGCAGCATCAGCAACAAGCCGATAGCCCCGACGATCAGAGGCTGCGGCGACCGCGATGGAGCAATCCCGCGTCCCAGTACCAACGTGAGCCCCAGCAGAACCACAATAACGGCAACACCGTTTCCTATCGGTGCAGCGGCAGCGATCTTGGCCTTTTGTGCAGCCGCAAGTTCCTCTTCGCTCAGACGTTGGGATTCAGCCGCACCTCCTGCCTCATCGATCGCTTCCTGCTCGGCCACCGCCTGATCCCAGGCGGATTGACCATGCAGTTCGATCATCGAAGCCTGACACTCTTCCGAGACGTTTGTGCGCAGTGATGCGCCCTGCCCGATATCCGAGAATGCCGAGACTGAGACATTCTGGCTTCCGATCACGCCCGCACTGCCCAGCAGCACAGCGCCAACGATCAGAGCAACCGGAGCACCCAGCAGCCAAGTCAGACCTTCCGAGCGCGTGATGGTTTCACCCGAACCGCCCGACAGCTCAACCGCAGGGGCCTTTTCCGGGTTCAACAGTGCATAACCAAAGGCATAGAGCGCATATAGCAGCGCCAGCATGATACCTGGCAGCAGCGCCGCCTGGAACAATGTGCCCACCGAAACGACCGCAGGCTCGCCCAGATAGGTCAGCGCGTCGGTACACCCGGCCTCGACCGCTCGCGTTTCCTGCGCGGTCGAATAGAGGTCACCGGCCAACGTTCCAAGAAGAACGATCACGATGGACGGTGGAATGATCTGCCCCAACGTACCCGAGGCCGCGATCACACCCGTCGCCAGTTCCGGCGAATAGTTGTTCCGCAACATGGTGGGCAGGGCCAACAAGCCCATGGTCACCACAGTCGCGCCCACGATACCGGTCGAAGCCGCAAGGAATGCACCCACGACCACAATCGAGACCGCAAGGCCACCGGGCAAGGGCCCGAAGACGCGTGCCATTGTGGTCAGCAGGTCATTCGCGATCTTCGACCGCTCCAGCGTGATGCCCATCAGGACGAACATCAGCACCGCTAGCAGGGTTTCAATCGATTGCCCGGCCAGAACACGTTCGTTCATACGGTTCACGATGAAAGAGACGTTCCGGTCCAGCGCGGTTTCCCAGCCTTGTACAAAGACCGGCTCGGCGATCCTTGGCAAATCCGGGTATCGGAACACGGATATCACGTCAGGTTTGACACCCGAATTCACCACGTCGCGGTAGGCTTGCGAACCGGTGTCGATCGCTTGGTGGATCAACAGCCCGGCGCTGTCTAATGCGGCGATTATCCCGAAGGAAATCACCCCGGCCCCACCGATAGCAAAAGCCACCGGAAAGCCGCTAAGAATTCCACCAAACAGGCAGAAGAATACGATAATGAGGCCTATTTCGACGCCATCAAGTCCGAATAGCATTGTCTGGTTCTCCGTCCCTAATGCGCGCCTTCATAGGCTTCTTCACCCTCGCCAAGGCTGTCCTTGTCGAGGTATTTTCCTTCACTTTCCGGCCCTTCCACGTATTCCAGATACGAGCGATACAGGAACGCAATCGCGTGCAGGAACACCATGGCGGCAAAGGCCACCAGTAGGATTTTGAACAGGAAATAGGCGTTGAACCCATTGGGGCTGAACCCGATGGTTTCAACGTTCCAGCGCAGCGCGCGGGACTTGGCCAGCAACCGGTCCAGTGTATCACTGGCCGAGGGTTTCGGCACGATCAGGTGCCGCCACATGAAGTACCAGCCATACATCCAGGTCAGCACGGCCATGGGCATCATGAACAGAACCGCCCCGCACATATCAACGACGCGTTTGGCCTTGTGGCTGATACCCGCATAAATCAGGT
Organism: Ruegeria sp. O11; assembly: GCF_056535285.1. Taxonomy (NCBI): domain Bacteria; kingdom Pseudomonadati; phylum Pseudomonadota; class Alphaproteobacteria; order Rhodobacterales; family Roseobacteraceae; genus Ruegeria; species Ruegeria sp. O11. The sequence goes on from NZ_JBQERS010000001.1 coordinate 982,584, forward strand.
CAACGCGGACGTGACCGCCTTGCACGAATGTGTAGGTGCAGCACAGGCAGACGACCATCGCGTTATAAAGTTTAAGTTCTTCGGCAAACCAACTGATATCCATCTGAAAAGGGATACCCAAACCAAAGGACATATCTGGCCGCGTGAACACCCGCTGCATGAATACGATCACGATCTGCTGGATCACCATCAGCAGTCCTGCCCAGGCAAAGAAACGGCCCGTGGTGTTTGCGAAACCTTCAAGCCCGCGCACCATCCCCCACATAAAGTTCCGGTAGTAGAGCCCTATGGCCGTCAGCACCAGAAACAGCGCGAAGATCACGAAGAAGAACTCGACAGACCCGCCGTAATAGACAAAGCGCATGATCGCTTCTTTGTCCGACCAGTTCAGCCAGAGCTGCGGATGCGTGATGGCGTATCCGAAATTATAGAAGGCTTCGGCAATGTTCTGAATGAACCATATCAGTCCATTCCACAGGGCGCCGAAGAACGAGATACCGTTTTCGTCCTGCATGTTGTCCTCAGGTCGTATCGGTTGCACGTTTGATTATTGCGGCATGTCCGAACCGCTTATGTGCAACGGGAAAGGCTCCCCCGCCTTTACGGGGGAACCGATTGCATTGAGCGGTTTACTTAGCCGCGAACGCGGTCGCGTTGTGCGGTGTAAACACCCGACGACAGGTTGTTCCATGCCGAGGACTCAGCCATCGACGCCATGGCGCTGTCGTGGATGCGCTTGAACAGCTCGTCACCCATGTTCTCGTCCAGAACTTCCTGGCTGGCTGCACCAAATGCGTCCCAAACACTGTCAGGGAATTCCATGACCTTGACGCCACCGGCTTGCAGGCGCGCCAGCGCGGCACCGTTGTTGGCCAGGAATTGTGCCAGGTTCCACTGGTGGCATTCGGCTGCTGCGATCTCGATGATCTTCTGCTGCGCAGCGGACAGGCTGTCATAAACCTCGCGGTTAGTGGCCAACGACAGACCCGCACCCGGCTCATGGAAGCCTGCGGTGTAGTAGGTCTTGGTGATTTCCTGGAAGCCCGCTTTTTCGTCAGCCCAAGGACCGATCCACTCGGTTCCGTCAATCGCACCGGACGACAGCGCCTGATACACTTCCGAACCCGGAATGTTCTGAACCGAGGCACCCAGCTTGCCCAGCGCCTTACCGCCCAGACCCGGCATACGGAACTTCAAGCCGTTAAAGTCTTCGGGACTGTTGATCTCTTTCGAGTACCAGCCACCTGCCTGCGCGCCAGTATTACCGGCCAGGAAGGATTTCAGGCCGAAGATTTCGCCCAGCTCATCATGCAGCTCCATGCCGCCGGCATGGTAATACCAGTTCACCAGTTCCTGCGCGGTCATGCCGAACGGAACAGCGGTGAAGAAGGCATAGCCCGGGTGCTGACCCACAAAGTAGTAGTCTGCCGCGTGGTACATATCAGCCTGACCGGACGATACCGCGTCAAATACTTCGAAAGCACCAACCAATTCACCGGCTGCTTTGATTTCAACGTTCAGGTCGCCATCCGACATCGTGGTGATGCTGTCGGCGCAGCGCTGCGCGCTGTCAAACACACCCGCAAGGCCACGGCCCCACGAGGTAACCATGGTCAGCGTGCGCTTGCCCTGCGCATAGGCGGGCGCTGCCAGCGTGGTGGCTGCAGCGGCCGAGCCGCCCAGTGCTGATGTTTTTAGAAACTTACGACGATCCATATGAGTGATCCTCCCCTTCATATTCATTCCCCGGGTGATGCCGGGTCGATCGTTTCCAGTGCGCGTTAGCCTAGTTCCGCACACATGAATGTGAATACCTACTACTACGTAGCCAGTCAGATTTTTTTGGATTTGAGGGCGCAATTCGGGCTGATTTCGCGTGCCCAGCGCTAAATCGCGTTGCCTGAGGTCACTGATCAACCAATCTTTTTGCAATTTCGCTGCGGCTTGCGTATCGATTCGATCATGAGAGGTTTCCGGAATCTCATCTCGCTGACTTACGCGCAGAAATTGTCGCTTGTCGCTGCAATCCCACTGATTGCGGCGGTGGCGGCGATCGCCTTGGTCGTCGCATATGAATCCCGCGCAACCGCTGAAAGCGAGATACAAGCGCTTGAACGCCGCCTGATCGAAGCCAAGAAGGACGAACTGCGCAACTACGTCACACAAGCGCGCAACGGGTTTGCCTATATCTACGGTCGCGCCTCGCCCGATGACGAGGTGGCAAAGAACCTGGTCACGCAAATCCTGTCGGCGATGATCTACGGCAAAGACGGGTTCTTCTTCGTGTACGATTATGACGGCAACAATCTGGTCAGCCCGCGCCAGACCGAGTTTATCAACCGCAACTGGGTTGGCCTAACGGATAGTGATGGCACGCCCATTGTGGATGAGTTCATAAGCCTCGCCCGCCAAGGCGCAGGATGGCACAGCTTTATGTGGCAAAAACCTTCAACCGGGGAAGAGGCGCAGATGATCGCCTATGTCGTCGGCCTTCAGGATTGGCGCTGGGTGGTGGGCACAGGCGTTTTCATCGACGATATCGTCGCCACCGTGGCCAACGCCCGCGCCGAGGTCGAGGCGCGCGTGCAGCGCACATTCCTTTATATCGGGGGTATCGTTCTTGCAGCCGTACTGATCGTCTTTGCATCCGGAATGTTGCTGAATTTCCGCGAACGCAGATTGGCCGACGCCAAACTCAAGGAACTAACCCAGCGCGTGCTTGATACCCAAGAGGAAGAGCGCGGGCGCGTTGCCCGTGAATTGCACGATGGCATCAGCCAAATACTGGTCGGCGTCCGTTATGCGCTGGACAATGCCCGTCGACGGTTGGGCCGCGGAGACGACGCAGCCGCGCAAGCTCCGCTGCAAACAGGTATCGATAATCTGGCCACCGCCATCACCGAAGTCCGCCGTATTAGCCGCGATCTGCGCCCCGGCGTTCTGGACGATCTGGGTCTTGGGCCTGCCCTAAAAGCACTAACAGACGACTTCAGCGAACGCACCGGGATCGAGACCGAGTTTTCGACAGTCGTGTTCCGTAACCGGCTGGATCAGGACAGCAAGATCGCCCTTTATAGGATTGCACAGGAAGCCCTGACCAATATCGAGCGCCACTCAGGCGCGACACGTGTTACCATAGATCTGCGGGGTCATAAGAAAGGCGCCACGATGCGGATCACCGACAATGGCCGCGGATTGCGTAGCGAACCCGGTCAAGTCAGCGCCGGGATCGGATTGCGCAACATGCAAGAGCGGATTGAGCAGCTTGACGGCAGCCTGCGTATCCTCTCCTCTCGCGGCGGACAAAGCGGCACTGTGATTGAAGTCAGCCTGCCACTCAGCCATATGCTGCCGCCGCAGGAAGATCCAACGCCAAAACGAAAGGCCGGTCTCTGATGTCCGACACGACCACCCGTGTACTTATAGTCGACGATCATCCCATGGTCGCCGAAGGCATTCAGTCACTACTGGAAAGCTTTGATGAAATAGACGTGGTTGGCACGCTCTCGAACGGGCAAGAGGCGGTTGATCAGGCGACCCAGCTCGAACCAGACGTGATCCTGATGGATCTCAACATGCCTGGTCTCAGCGGGCTCAACGCCACTGAGATTATCTTGGAACGCCTGCCTGAAACCCGCATTCTGATCCTATCAATGCACGACAGTCCCGAATATATCTCGACGGCGCTCAGTCACGGAGCCAAGGGCTATATCCTCAAGGACGTTCCAACCGAAGAAATCAAGCAAGCTATCGACGCGGTGATGCGTGGCGAGCGCTATCTCTGCACCGGTGCCAGAGGTTCTTTGGAACCGAAAGAGGGTGACACGCGTGAAGCGCTAACCGGGCGCGAACAGACCATCTTGCTGGAGCTCGCGCAGGGCAAATCCAACAAAGAAGTCGCGCAGTCTCTGGATATTTCTGTCCGCACGGTCGAAACTCACCGTAAGAATATCAAACGTAAACTGGGGATCTCTTCGACTGCCGGTCTGACCCGCTATGCGCTGGAACACGGCGTTCTGCAGGGCACCAGCCCGGGGCTCTGACCGCAGCGCGATACGCGCTGCCCGACCCAACCGGAAAAGGCGCGCTGAATGGCGCGTTGATAACGGGCGGGAGCTTTGCCCGGTTACCTGGGGCGAATGTCCTGACCAAAGAAGATCAGCGTTCCATCTTAGTCGATCACATGAAATTCGCGCTGTTGATAGGGCTGATCGAAAGGCGGGCGCACGCGGCCTTCTGGCAAATCGGCCAGCCGCCCTTTCATCTCTTCATAAAGCTCATCAATTCCGTCGACATCAATATAGAAGGATTGGTTATCACCCAATGGTTTACCATCCGATCGCGGCGGGCATTCCAATAAACGAATGGCAACTTGATCCAACCTTAGAAACGCATAGTTCTCCTGCCTGAAATTGCACGTAAATCGCAGCTTCTTGCAATAAAACTCAATCTGCGCTTCCAAAGACGAACAAAGAACAAATGGTGTGAGTTGCAGTATTTGCGACATTAATGGTTTCTCCGCAGATAATATAGTGGCCAGTCTAGCCTCTCGCTTAACTCAATCCAGCAATTCGTCATCCCGAAGCCCAGCACGCGCGTAATGATGGGGCAAAACCCGACCATAAAGTTGCCGTGTACGCTCAACCCCGCCGCACATCCCTTCGGTTTCTACAAATGAAAAAATTCCGACATAGCGTTTGCGATCACCTTCGACCGGAGCAACCCGGTGCAAGGCATAACGTCCTTTGAAAATCTGCAGGTCTCCTGGTTGCAGTTCCAGTTGGTGCACACCCCTACTGCTGCCATCTAAAATCGCAGCGACGCCTTTGAAATTTTCGTCTTCACTGGTTCGTAGGTTGGGAGCGTATTCGAACGCGCCACCTGCTTCGCCATTCTGAATTGCCAGCGTCACAGTGTAATTATTGGTGTCAAAATGCCACGGAAAGCCGCCTCCCTTCTCGACTACATTGATGATCACGTCCGCCAACGGATCGTCATATCTAAAGAACCGATCCTCTGGCTCATTCAGCGCCTCGCGGATGAAGGGCATGAAACCTTCATACTCATAAATACGTCGCAAAGGGCTTGTGGCTATAAAATTATCCGCTGGCACAAAGGCATTGGACCGGTCAAAAAACCGCCGGATCGGATGCCCGATACCAAAGCTCGGGTCGTCCTGAGTGAAATAGGCGTTCGTGCGATTGAATGACCGATGCGCCTTGGGAGCGACCTCGTCGGCCTCGGCAATCAGTCTTTCCAATCCCTCTTCATGCACAAAGGACGGCAGGACTGCACATCCATCAGCATCCAGATCCCGCCGCAGGTCCGCGATCAACTGCCTATATCCATAGGAGTCAGGCCGATCGATCGGATATCGCCCTAAATCTACAAGATCGTGCAACATGTCTGACCTCCCGATGTAGTGCTGTTTTCATCAGCCTGCCTCAGCATCGGGGGTTGCTCTGGTCTGTTTCAGACATGGACCTGACGCAATCAGACCAGCCGCACGTATGGTCATGCACTCAAAATTTCACCCAAATTTCACCCAAATTTCACGGATGTTTCTCGAGCTGCGTCATTTTGCGCAATAAAGTAACAAAAAATATGAACACTGACTTACAATATTTTTGTATTTGCCTGTTGACGCCCCTTCCCCTCAAACATAATGTCCCTGCACGCAAAGAAGGAGCCTCTGGCGATGAAAGCGCTAGTCGTAATCGTAGGAAACACGCGCATGGGCCGGTAACGGTAAACCATAATCGAACCCATGCGCCTCCGAAAATCTCGGGGGCTTTTTTTTGGCAACACGCAAGACACATGTCGCGAACGGAGCAAAGCAGATGACACGTGAGATGACCGGCGCAAAGATGGTAGTTCAGGCCCTCAAGGATCAGGGCGTGGACACAGTTTTCGGATACCCCGGTGGCGCCGTCCTACCGATCTATGATGAGATTTTTCTGCAAAACGACATTCGCCACATTCTGGTACGGCATGAGCAGGGTGCGGTACATGCCGCTGAAGGCTATGCCCGCTCAACCGGCAAGCCGGGCGTTGCCTTGGTCACATCCGGTCCCGGTGCGACAAATGCGGTGACCGGCCTGACCGATGCGTTGCTGGATTCGATTCCGATCGTTGTTCTGACCGGTCAGGTTCCGACCTTCATGATTGGCTCTGATGCCTTTCAGGAAGCGGACACCGTAGGCATCACCCGCCCCTGCACCAAGCACAACTGGCTGGTGAAGGATACGGACTCGCTGGCGGCAACAATGCATGAAGCCTTCCACGTGGCAACCGCGGGTCGTCCCGGCCCCGTGCTGGTCGACATTCCGAAGGACGTTCAGTTTGCCTCGGGTGAATACACGACGCCAAAACCGTCAACCTCCCACTATCAGCCAGTATTGAAGGGCGATCTGGAAGAAATCACCGAACTGGTTGCGGCAATCGAGACCGCGAAGAAACCGGTCTTCTACACTGGCGGCGGTGTCATCAATTCGGGCCCTGCAGCCAGCCAGCTGTTGCGCGAGCTTGTAGACGCAACCGGCTTCCCGATCACCTCGACCCTGATGGGGCTTGGGGCTTATCCGGCCTCGGGTGAAAACTGGATCGGTATGCTGGGGATGCATGGGCTCTACGAGGCCAACATGGCGATGCATGATTGCGATCTGATGATCAATATCGGCGCGCGCTTTGACGACCGTATCACCGGCCGTATCGATGCGTTCTCGCCGAACTCGATCAAGGCCCATGTGGATATCGACCCATCCTCAATCAACAAGGTGATCCGGGTGGACATCCCTATCGTTGGCGATGTTGCCCATGTGCTTGAGGATATTCTGAAAGTCTGGAAGGCACGCGGTCGCAAAACAGATGCTGCCAATATCAAACAGTGGCAGGACCAGATCAACGAGTGGCGCAAAGTTAACTGCCTTGCCTTCACCAACAGCGAGAAAACCATCAAGCCGCAATACGCGCTGCAACGGCTTGAAGAGCTGACAAAGAACCACGATCGATACGTCACGACTGAGGTTGGACAACATCAGATGTGGGCGGCTCAGTATCTCGGCTTTGAAGATCCAAACCGCTGGATGACATCGGGTGGTCTGGGCACAATGGGCTATGGTTTCCCCGCCTCGATCGGTGTGCAGATGGCGCATCCCGATGCGCTGGTCATCAACGTGGCAGGTGAAGCGTCGTGGTTGATGAACATGCAGGAAATGGGCACCGCAGCACAGTACCGCTTGCCGGTGAAGCAGTTTATCCTGAACAATGAACGCCTTGGCATGGTGCGCCAATGGCAGGAGCTGCTGCATGGCGAACGCTATTCGCACAGCTGGTCCGAAGCACTGCCTGATTTCGTCAAACTCGCCGAGGCCTTTGGTGCCAAGGGTATCCTGTGTTCCGACCCAGCAGATCTGGACGACGCGATCATGGAGATGATCAACTATGACGGCCCTGTGATCTTTGACTGCGTTGTCGAAAAGCACGAAAACTGCTTCCCGATGATCCCATCAGGCAAAGCCCATAACGAAATGCTGCTGGGCGAGGCCGAAACGCAGGGCGTGATCGATAGCAAAGGCTCGGTACTGGTTTAACAAAATTCGACGAATTTTGTCGGGCGCTTCGGTGCCCGGCCATCGAAAGATGATGAAAGGGACGTAAATGTCTGCCCTACAAATCAAAAAAGGCGCAACTCGCCATTCTGCTTACAACCTACGCCCAACTTTCTCGGACGTTCAGGAACAGCATACAATTGCGGTTCTGGTTGAAAACGAACCGGGCGTTCTGGCGCGGGTGATCGGACTGTTCTCGGGCCGCGGCTATAACATCGAAAGCCTCACGGTCGCCGAGGTGGATCATACAGGCCACCTGAGCCGCATCACTATTGTTACCACCGGCACCCCGCAGGTCATCGAACAGATCAAGGCACAGCTCGGGCGCATCGTCTCGGTTCGCGATGTCCATGATCTGACCGTGGAAGGCGCCTCGGTCGAGCGCGAGCTGGCGATCATCAAGGTTGTCGGCGAAGGAGACAAACGGGTCGAGGCGTTGCGTCTGGCCGACATATTCCGCGCCAATGTGGTCGATAGCACGCTGAATTCATTCATTTTTGAAATCACCGGCGCGCCGGACAAGATCGATGCGTTTGCTGACCTGATGCGCCCTCTGGGGCTAATCGAAATCGCCCGGACCGGTGTTGCTGCCCTGCTGCGTGGTGACTGACATTTTGGCACCATCCTCGGCTGTGCTTGCCCAGCCGAGGACCCGGCAACGCGATAAGATTAAACAATAGTCCGAAATTAGTCCGCATTCCACACAATTCACGAACAATAACATGTAAAAGATCATGCAAATAAACTGAATCGCTATTGATTTTGCATGACGTAACGTTAGCCTGACCCGCGTAGCGGGGCCTCATCCGACGCCCCCATTTGTCATTTTTACGATTTCTGACTGACGTGCAGCCACTGTGTTGACGTCTTCTTGTTATTTCGAATCTCAAGCAGAACCGTGGAATTGACGTGACCGACACCAATCGCAGCCCTGCTAAATTACGTAGAATGTTTGGCGCGAACCTTCGGCAGCTTGCACAAAGATACCCATCGGTGTCTGAGCTATGCCGCCAGCTGGGAATCAATCGAACGCAGTTCAACCGATATCTGGCCGGTGAGAGCTTTCCGCGCCCGGATATCTTGGATAGGATTTGTCAGTTTTTCGATGTCGATGCGCGTATCCTTCTAAAACCACTGGATGAAATCGAGCCCCACGCCACGCATCCGGCGGTAAATGTCATCGATCGTTACCTCTCGGCTAACGTCGATACGACGTTTGCGACCGGCTTTTACCAAGCCATTGAGCGTGACCAGACAGCCGCGAGCCAGCCCCATCACCGGCTGTACCATGTGCGTGAGATCTTCAATTGCACCCTGCTACGTGGTTATGATCCCTGTTCCTCACTATCCGAGAGACCCGCAACGCGTGAGGTTCGGGGTATCGTGTCTTATGCAGATGGAAAGATCTGTGCGTTGATTTCACGAAAAGGCGCGCAAGATCGTCGAATGATGGTGCTGTCTGAAACAAGCGAAGAGAACGGCACCCGATTGTTGGGCTATGTCTATCGGCTTGCAGAAGGATCCGAGCTAGGCCAGAGCACCCAACGGGTTGAGCTACGGCACTTGGGACATGACCTGTCTGCTGCATTGAAATTGGCGCGCAAAGCAAAGCGCTCAGCACACCCAAGCAGGGGCGCTTCGACCTGAGATTACGCGTTCAGGCACTCTCAGGTTCAGCAGTTTCTGATGTTCCACCATCTGAGATCAAACGATAGAGATGCCAGCTTGCGTGTCCAAGCAACGGCAGAACCAGAAACAGACCCAAGAACCAGGGCACCATCGCGAGAAATGTGACAATCGCGATGAATCCACCCCACCCCAGCATCACTTTCATGTTCGCCTTGACGTAACCAAAGCTTGAGATCATCGCTGTCACGAAATCTAATTCGCGATCCAGCAACATTGGTATCGATAGTACCGTGATCATGTACAAAATGATCGCAAACACGGCACCGACCAATGTGCCCAAAGCTAACATGCCCAAACCATTAGGGGTCAGAAAGACTTCAAACGAAGTCGAGATGTTGGTCATCGTCGACAGCCCCATGAACAGGGCAAAGATCATGTGACCCAGAAAGAACCAGAACAGAAATATCACCACTATGATCGCGCAAATCGACGGCAGTTGCCTGCGGCTTTGCTGAACGACGACGCCGAATATCGCAGCAGGGTTCAACGGTTCGCCCTGTTCCAATCGGTGCGACACCTCGTACAGTCCTACGGCGGCGAACGGCCCGATCAAAGGAAACCCGATTGCGGCCAGAACCAGCCAGAATGATGTACCGGTCTTTAGTGTAACCCAGGCCATGAGCCACCCGGCCAAGACGTAAAAACCAGCAAAAAGAAGCCCGTATAGCGGCGCGCTGCGAAAATCTTGCCAGGCGCGACGCAGCGCTTGTTTCAGCATCGAAGTATCGACCGGTTTCAACGTCGGCACACCAAAGGGTTTATTCATTCCTGTTTGCTCCTCCCAGGCGTTTCTTTCTACATGGCGGGGCGTTTCTGTGGCCAGTGCGTTTCTGCATGATAAGCCGCGCCCATCGACAAGATTTTCGCATCCGATCCACGCGGGCCAAATAGTTGCAGCCCCATCGGCAACCCATTGGCCCCAAACCCGGCTGGAGCTCCCAAACAGGGTAGACCCAGCAGGCTGACTGGCGTCACAACCTGCATCCAGCGATGGTAGGTATCCATCCCCTGCCCTTCGATTTTGGTTGGGTATGGTGTTTCGATCTCGAATGGCCAGACCTGCGCAGCTGGCAATACCAGAGCGTCATAATCAGCAAATATCTCTGCCGCGCGTCTGTGCCAGTCTGATCGAATAACACTGGCGCGGTGCACATCCATTGCGCTGAAAGACAGCCCACGCTCCAACTCCCATTGCGCTGTATCTTTGAGTACGGCTTTGTCCCGAGCCAGAGGCTCAAGCCCAGTTGCCACGCTCCATGAGCGCAAAGTGATCCAGCTGTCCCAGATCAGGTCCGCATCAAAGGGTGGTTCAAGCGTCTCAACCCGCGCGCCGTTTCCTTCAAAAACCCGCAACGCATCTCTGCAAAGCTCAAGTATGCCCGGCTCATATGGAAACGCCCCGCCCCAGTCACCCAGCCAGCCGATACGCATTCCAGTCAGATCGGCGGTCTGAATGGGGGACACTGCCGCAACCTCGGCGCTCAGGGGCATTCTTGGGTCTGGGCCAGACATCACGTCGAGCAAAAGCCCGATATCTTCCGGGCTGCGCGCCATCGGCCCCAATGTTGAAAGCTGGTGCAGATAGCTGTCGCCAGCTGGTTCGGAAGGAACCCGCCCCCAAATAGGCCTGAACCCATAGACGTTGTTCCATGCCGCAGGGTTGCGCAAGCTGCCCATCATGTCGGACCCGTCGGCCAGCGACAGCATGCCCGTCGCCAACGCCACAGCCGCGCCACCCGACGAGCCGCCACAAGATTTTGCCGTATCGTAAGGGTTGCGGGTTGCGCCATAGACGGGGTTGAACGTGTGCGAACCAAGTCCGAATTCTGGCGTATTGGTCTTACCGATCAGGATCGCTCCGGCTGCGCGCAACCGGGCGGCCAACAGATCGTCAGTTTGTGGGACATGATCCTTGAACAATGGCGAACCCTGGGTCGAGGCGATCCCCGCCACATTCACCAGGTCTTTCACCGCAATCGGTAGCCCGTGCAGAGACCCACGCGTGAGGGCCGCATCCGCCGCCCGCGCCTCTTCCATCAAAGCGTCTTCCTCTCGGAGCGCGACAATCGCGTTCACCGGGCCATTCACCTCAGTGATACGGTCCAGTGTCGCGCGCATCAACTCAACTGCTGAAAGCTGACGGTTGGACAAGCTATCGAGAATGTCCTTTGCAGAGGCTCTGTTCAGATCCATGTGGGTTGGCCCTTTGCCTGTTCCCGATCAGCCTAACGACGTGGTCGGACCATTTAAAGCCACTGTTTAGATGTATCTTTTTTGGATGTGAGCAAAGGTTATGCTCACTTGATCCTGACGTCGATCCGAACATTGCTATCGCGGCCAAGCATGTTCCTCAGGCCAAAGATGATCATGACTAGACTGATGGTCAGCCACAGCCCACCCCACATCATTGTCGTTCCACCGAACTCGTCGGCCAGCATGTACGCGTCTGAACGCAAGCCAGGGCGCCGGATGGTGTCATCGAAGATATCAAAGGGCACGTAGATCATGCTGGTCAATCCAATGACTCGCAAAATCAGATCGCACAGATTGCGGCTCAGGTACCAGGCGATCGCCACCATTGCCACGCCGCTACCCGCACAGAACGCCATGGCAAACGGGTCACGGATATACAGCAGAGTGACCACCAGCATGACGCCACCAAAGAGACCAAGCGCCATCCGATCGGCATTCGTGCGTAAAGCGATCATCAGCAGCCCCATCCCAAGCATCAATGAGCCCAGATATCCGGCTGAAAGGCTGATAAACCGGTTGCCGCCTCGGCCGACCACCAGACCACCCTGTTGCGGTGAGACCGAAAAGCTATCGACCGATCCTCCGGTCAGAACGATAGCAAGGGCGTGCGAAAGCTCATGCAGAAAAACAACCAGGATTTTCAATGGAAGCACCAGCATCGTGTTCCAGAACACAAACACCAACGCGACAATGATGATCAGTTGCCAGTGGCCTCTGATCAGGTTTGCAACAGAGGTCAGGTGCTTTCGCAACTAGCCTTCGCCTTGCGCCTCGGACCGGCTTTTACCCGAGACATTCAGCGCTAGCGTCGCTGCCATGAACTCATCAAGGTCGCCGTCCAGTACGCCCTTGGTATCCGAGGTTTCATGGTTGGTTCGCAGATCTTTAACCATCTGATAGGGCTGCAGCACGTAGGACCGGATTTGGTTGCCCCAACCCGCATCGCCCTTGGCCTCATGCGCAGCGTTAATGTCAGCATTCCGGCGATCCAGCTCCTGCTGATACAGCCGCGATTTCAGTGCCTTCATGGCGATATCGCGGTTCTGATGCTGCGATTTCTCGGAACTCGTCACAACAATCCCGGTCGGGATGTGTGTGATGCGTACCGCCGAGTCCGTGGTGTTCACGTGCTGACCGCCTGCGCCCGAGGACCGGTATGTATCGATGCGGATGTCCGAAGGATTGACCTCGATCTCGATATTGTCGTCCACCACCGGATAAACCCAGACCGAACTGAACGAGGTATGCCGTTTGGCTGCCGAGTCGAAAGGCGAAATGCGCACCAGCCGGTGCACGCCGCTTTCCGATTTCAACCAGCCATAGGCGTTGTGACCGGTGATCTTGTAAGCGGCAGATTTGATGCCCGCTTCTTCCCCCGCCGTCTCGGATTGTAGTTCAACCGTATAGCCCTTTTTCTCGGCCCAACGCACGTACATCCGCGCCAGCATCGAAGCCCAGTCACAGCTTTCTGTACCTCCGGCGCCCGAGTTGATCTCAAGAAATGTATCATTACCGTCGGCTTCTCCGTCCAATAGCGCCTCAAGTTCCTTCTTGGCGGCTTTGGACTGCAGGCTTTTGATGGCGTTTTCGGCGTCGGTGACAACCTCTTCGTCCTCTTCCATCTCGCCCAATTCGATCAGTTCGATATTGTCGCTAAGATCGGTTTTGATGGATTCGTAGGTCTCGATTGCGTCGACCAGCATCTGCCGTTCGCGCATCAGTTTTTGCGCGTTTTCAGGATTGTCCCACAGGTTTGGATCTTCAACACGTGCGTTGAATTCCTCTAGCCGGTGCGGAGCGGTTTCATAGTCCATACGCTGCGCCAGCAGCTCCAGCGACTTTTCGATTTCCGCCACGATATTCTGGGTTTCGGCGCGCATGGTCAGGTCCCAACTTGCTCAATCAGGGTTGCGTGATAGCAAGAGGTGCAGGTCACCACAAGACGACTAAGCGGTGAAAATTGGGCGGTCAGTAAAGCCCACCGCCCTGCAGTTCACCTTGGCTAGCATTGGGGCCGACCGTGATCGTATCACCCGTCGAGGTGGTTACCTGACGGCCCGAGCTGGCCTCTTCAAACAACGGCAAATCCGAGCCCATAGCAAAACCACCATCATAGATGCGGTCGATGAAGCCGTCGACGCCATCACGGAAATACTCGGCCACCACGTATTCTCCACTGGCATCTTCAGGTAGGCGCGCGCCGCTGAACCGGTCGATCTTGATGAAATGGCCGCCCGGAGGCACTTCAAAGGGGCCTCCGCCGTATTTCTCGACGGCCTTTTCCATGAAGCTCTGGAACACAGGGCCACACAGCGTGCCGCCATAGGCCCCCCGGCCCATCGGGCGCGGGCGGTCATAACCGATGTAGCAACCTGCCACGATGTTTGAGGTGAAACCGATAAACCACGCATCCTTGGATTCGTTCGTAGTGCCGGTCTTGCCCGCCGTGGGCACGGGCAGGTTCACGACACGCGACGCGGTGCCGCGATCCACCACGCCTTTCATCATCGACGTCAGCTGATAGGCTGTGATGGCATCCATGACCTGACTGCGATCGGTAAGGATCGTGGGCGATTCATCGGGCTCAAGCCAGCTGGAGTTACAATCCACACACTGGCGATCGTCATGGCGATAGATGGTCTTGCCGAACCGGTCCTGAATACGGTCAACCAGAGTCGGCTCAACCCTCTCACCGCCATTGGCGAACATCGCATAGGCAGCAACCATTTTATAAAGCGTGGTTTCTTCGGACCCCAGCGAGTTCGCAAGGAATGCGCCCATACGGTCATAAACGCCGAACCGTTCGGCATACCCCGCAACAACGGGCATGGTGACCTCTTGCGCCAAGCGGATGGTCATCAAGTTCCGCGACATCTCGATCCCGGTGCGCAACGGCGTCGGACCATAGAACTTGTTGGTCGAGTTCTTGGGACGCCAAAGGCCCTGCGGTGTATTCACCTCGATCGGCGCATCCACAACGATTGTGGCTGGGCTATATCCGCTGTCTAGCGCCGCTGCATAAACGAAGGGTTTGAAGCTGGACCCAGGCTGCCGCTGCGCTTGCGTGGCGCGGTTGAACACCGTGTCCTGATAAGAAAACCCACCCTGCATCGCGAGAACACGGCCCGAATTCACGTCCATCGCGACAAAGCCGCCCTGCACTTCTGGCACCTGACGGGCAGACCACTGCCCCTCTTCGCCGGCCATTACCAGAATGACATCGCCGCGTTTGAAATTGGCTGCGAAATCACCCTGCATCCACTTGATATCTTCGCGGGGGACGGTGCCATCTGCTGGGCCATCTTCGATCCCGACGGTCAGGGATTGGTCGGCCACGTTCAGAACAACGGCCGGATACCATTGCGTCGGCAGCACTACGTCGCGGGGGATTTCCATGATCGCCAGCGCCTCGCGCCACTGAGCTTCATCTGCCAGCTTCTCTTCAGGGATCACCTCACCCGTACCACGCCATTTCCCGCGCGAGCGGTCGTATTTCTGCAGCGCCGTGCGCAGGGCTTTCGCCGCTTCGACCTGCATTTCTTCATCAACCGACGCCCGGACGGTAAAGCCGCCAGTGAAGAACTCACCTTCACCAAAATCCTCACTCAGCTGGCGGCGGATTTCGTCAGTGAAGTAATCACGAGGTGGCAATGCAGTACGGAAGCTTTCAAAGTCACCGTTTTGGACCGAGCGCAGGGGCATCTCGACCTCGGTCTCATAGGTCGCCTGATCAATATACCCGTTCTGCTGCATTTCGCGCAGCACATAGTTACGACGGTTGAGCAGACGTTCCTTCTGACGAACCGGATGGTAGTCGGACGGCGCTTTGGGCATAGCGGCCAGCATCGCCGCTTCGTGTGGTGCCAGCTCTTGCAGGGTCTTGTTGAAGTATGTCTGCGCCGCGGCGGTCACGCCATAGGAGTTCTGGCCCAGAAATATCTCGTTCATATAGAGTTCGAGGATCTGCTCCTTGTCCAGCGTATCCTCAAGCCGAGTGGCGAGGATGATTTCCTTGATCTTGCGCTCGGCCCGGCGATCGCCGGACAGCAGGAAGTTCTTCATCACCTGCTGCGTGATCGTTGACGCACCACGTACGGTTTCGCCCTTGGTGCGCACGGCCTCGACCCCGGCAGCAATGATACCGCGCGGGTCATAGCCCTGATGGGTATAGAAATTCTTGTCTTCCGCAGAGATAAACGCCTGTTTCACCAGATCGGGGATTTCCTCGGACGGCGTGAACAGACGGCGTTCCTGTGCAAATTCGTCGATCAGCTGTCCTTCGCCCGAGTAAATCCGGCTGATGGTCGGCGGCTTGTATTGCGCCAGTGATTCATGACTGGGCAGGTCGCGCCCATACATCCAGAACACCGCGCCAACGACCAGCGCGGCCATAAAAATACCCAAGGTCACGAGGCTGAAAATCGCCCCGAAAAACGAAAGAATGAACCGGATCACGTTACTGCCTTTTACTCGCGGTGACGCCTATATAGTGTCGCCCCCCCGCAGGGTCAAAACACGAAAGGCTACAATGGCCGTTTTGCGCCGCTACGTTATTGACCAATCAGCGATCGTTTCACCAAATCGTCCTGACGCCAGTTCTCAAGCCCCTGCACTAGCCCGCGCGCCATCGAGGCCCGCCAGTCCGGATCAGAGATGTTCTTGAAATCACGCGGGCTGGACAAGAACCCCAACTCGACCAACACAGATGGGATGTCTGCGGCCTTCAATACCGAGAATGACGCAGAACGCAGGGGTCTGCGATTCATCGGCCCACCCTGCTGTGCCATACCATCGACCAACGAGCGGGCCAGCGCTTTGCTGCGCGGTTTGGTCTCTTGCCGGGCCAAATCCAGCAGCACATCAGCGACCTGATCGTCCGCTCCGCTCAGATCGATACCCGCAATCAGATCGCCTCGGTCGTGACGTTCAGCCAGCTTCTGGCTGGCAACATCCGAGGCCTCTTCTGACAGTGTGTAGACGACAGCCCCATGCGCCAACCCTTCGGAAAGCGAATCCGCATGCAGCGAGATGAACACGTCCGCCCCGGCCCTGTGCGCCAAAGCAATGCGCCGCTCTAGCGAGACAAACTGATCGTCGACGCGTGTCATCACCACTTCGTATCCGCCTGTACGCAGCAGCGCCTCGCGCAGTTCGCGTGCGAAGGTCAGCATCAGCGTTTTCTCATTGGTATCAGCGACTTCGGCACCCGGATCGATGCCCCCATGGCCGGGGTCCAACATGACAAGCAACACATGTTGATCAACGCGCCCGGGCATCGCCGGTGTCACCGCGGGTTCCGGAAGGTCCCACCCTGGCTGGCGCGGAGCACCCGCGCTGGCCGCGAAACTGTCAAAGTCAGTCCCTTTCAGATGCAACGACAAATGTGCAGCGCCCGTCGCTTGATCAATCCGCAGATCGGCGGTTTCTACAGCCAAAGGAGCACCAAGCTCCAGCACTAGGCGCGACCAGCCGGGCACATAGGCTCCGTACTGAACACCACTGATACGGTCAGTTTGAAGGAAGGTCCCGCGGTCCAAACCAGACCAATCGACCTCCTGGAAATCCAGCACCATCCGGTAGGGATCACGCAATGTGAACACGCGGTATGGCACACCCTGGCTGAGGCCAAGGTCCAGCCGCACCCCGATATTGCCCTCATCGACGATGCGGCTCTGCTCCGGAAGGGCGCGTGCAAGTGCGCTGAAGTCCTGCGCGATAGCAGCACCAGTCAGCGCCCAGATCAGGGCGAGTGCGAAGAAAATCCTGCTCATGGCCTCAAGTTTTCCCGAGATCGTTTGAGGCAGAGCCTATAGCAATCCCCTGCCTTTGTGAACGCTTTAGGCCGTTTGCGGGATCGCGCCTCGCTCGGCCATAAAACGCTGCAGCCGATCCAGCCCATCCTGAATGTCTTCGCTCGACCGCGCATAAGAAAAACGCAACGTCGTGTGCCCGCGCACCGGATCGAAATCCAGCCCCGGTGTCACGGCAACCCCGGCCTTGTCCAGAATCTCGGCCGCAAAGGCACGGCTATCCTGCGTCAAATCCGAGACATCTGCGTAGACATAAAACGCCCCATCCGGCGGTGCGATATTGGCAAACCCGGCCTTGGGCAACCCATCCAGCATCAACAGACGATTACGGCGGTAAACATCCAGATTGGCCTGCAGCTCATCTTCGCAATCCATCGCAGCCAATGCCGCCACCTGGCTCGCATGGGGAGCACAAATGAACATGTTCTGCGCAATTCGCTCGACCACGCGCACCTGATCTTCGGGCACAACCATCCAGCCAACACGCCAGCCCGTCATCGAGAAATACTTGGAGAACGAGTTGATCACATAGCACTCATCCGTCAGCTCCAACGCAGTGACGGCTTTGGCTTCGTATTCCAGCCCGTGATAAATCTCGTCACTGATGAACGACGCGCCCTTCCCCTGCGCGGCTTCGATCAGTGCCTGCATCGCGGCATGGTCCAACATCGTTCCTGTGGGGTTCGCAGGTGAAGCAACCATCAATCCCTGCAGATCGAGCCCCGCGAAATCGGCGGGCACTGGTTGCAGCCGGTTTTCAGGCGCAGTCGGCAGATCAACCGGAACCAACCCCAGCGCCTTGAGGATTTGCCGATAAGACGGATACCCCGGTGCCCCGATCCCTACCCGATCACCGCTGTCGAAAAGCGCCGTGAAGGTCAGCAGGAACCCGCCGGACGACCCCGGTGTGATCACCACCCGTTCGGGGTTAAGATCAACATTATACCACTCGCCATACAACCGCGCGATCCGCTGCCTGAGCGCGGGCAAACCCAAAGCCACCGTATACCCCAGCGGCCCCTGTTCCATGGCCCTCGCCAGCGCTTCGGTCGCCCCTTTAGGTGCCCCGGTTCCCGGTTGGCCTACCTCCATATGAATGACATGCCGCCCGGCCTCTTCTGCCTTGCGTGCGGCCTCCATCACATCCATCACGATGAAGGGATCGACCCCGGAACGGGTTGAGTTTCTCATGGCCATCTCCCATGTTGCAGCCATGGCTTTTGAACGCTTATCCCGGCTGGCGTCAATCCCGGCTGTGTTGCTGATCGCAGTGACGTGGTTGGTCAGTGTCGTTCAGACCAACGCGCAAAGCCTGATCCGCGATCCCGATATAGAACACGGCCTACGAGAACTGGCCTTTCCGATCTTGCGCGCGGCTGGCCTGAACACCAACCGGGTTAGGGTACTGGTGGTAAATGACAGCGTATTCAATGCTTTTGTTATAGACTACAACACCATCTACCTGAATTACGGTCTGATCCTGACCGTCGAAACCCCCGAGATGTTGCAGGCGGTGATCGCGCATGAGGCCGCCCATATCGCCAACGGTCACCTTGCACGCCGTTCGGAAAACCTGCGGGCGGCGCAGCGCAACGCGCAGCTTGGCACGCTGCTGGCGCTTGCGGCCGCAGCAGCGGGCGGCGGAGAGGCTGCGGCAGGCATTGCTGTGGGCACTCAGGCTTCGGCATTGCGCAGTTTCTTGGGGCATACACGCGCCGAAGAGGCCTCGGCCGATCGCAGTGCTGCCAGCTATCTGCGTTGGGCTGGGATCTCACCACGCGGGATGGTTGATTTGCACCGCAAGTTTGCCGGGCAGGAACTACTGAGCGAAATCAGGCAGGACCCGTATATGCGCTCGCACCCAACCAGCCGAGAGCGCCTTCGCGCGGCTGAGACGTTTCTGGATCAATATGGCGACAAAGCTAAAGAGAACCCAAACGCAGATTACTGGTTTGCCCGCGTAAAAGGAAAACTGTCAGCCTTCTTGCGATCCCCGACCTGGACACTACGCCGTGCAGCCGAGGAAACCGATCGCGACATCCGTCTGATGCGTGAAGCATCGGCCTACCACCAGAACCGAGACTTGTCCCGCGCCCGCGCCGCGATTGACGGAGCGTTGGCAATCCGCCCCGATGATCCGTTTTTCTATGAACTGAAAGGCCAGATTCTGCTGGAGAACAGACGCCTGAGCGAGGCTGTTGCAGCCTATGGTGCTGCAGTCGATATGGCACCGAACAATTCTCTGGTTTTGGCGGGGTATGGGCGCGCTCTACTGGCGGATGGCCAAACCAAGAAAGCCCTGCAAGTTCTTGAAAAAGCAAGGGCAAGAGATTACCGAAACGCCCGATTAATGCGTGATCTTGGCTTAGCCTATTCGCAGGTGGGCAACAATGGAATGGCGTCTGCTGTGACCGCAGAGCGATATGCGCTGCAGGGTCGTCTTGCTGATGCAGGCATCCATGCTAAACGCGCGGTTGCGCAACTCCCCGAAGGGTCTCCGGGTTGGCAAAGGGCGCAGGATGTGCTGATTGCCTCGGAGCGCCTGAAAAAGAACAAAAGAAGGAAACGGAAATGATCCTGAGACATGCTGCACCGGCCCTATTGGGTCTTTCCCTGATCACCAGCCCCGCGCAGGCGCTTGACCTGAACGCCATGAGCGACGCAGAGAGAGCCGAGTTTGGCGCGCAGGTGCGCGAATATCTGCTGGCAAATCCGGAAGTGATCATCGAGGCGATCAACATCCTTGAAGAGCGCAACGCCGCAGCCGAGGCGAATGCCGACAAAGAACTCGTCGCTGCCAATGCGGAAGACCTGTTCAACGATGGGTATAGCTGGGTGGGCGGCAACCCAGACGGCGACATAACTCTGGTTGAGTTCATGGACTATCGCTGCGGCTATTGCCGGCGCGCCATGCCCGAAGTGGCGACCCTGCTGGCCCAGGACGGCAATATCCGTCTGGTTATTAAGGAATTGCCAATTTTGGGCGATGCCTCGGTCGTGTCATCCCGCTTTGCCATCGCGACCAAACGGGTGGCGGGAGATGATGCATACAAACAGGTTCATGATGCCCTGCTGACCTTTAGCGGTGAGCCGTCCGAAGTCACCCTGCGCCGCATCTCTGACGGGCTGGGACTGGACAGCGACGCGATCATCGCGGCGATGGACAGTGAAGAAGTCACCGAGGAGATCGCCAAAACCCGCGCGCTGGCACAAAAACTACGAATCTCTGGAACGCCTTCATTTGTTCTGGGCACTGAAATGCTGCGCGGTTACCTACCCGCAGATCAGATGCTGCAGATTGCGAACGGAGTTCGTGCAGAACAAGGTTAAGAGCAGGGGTTGGAATGCTCGCCCGACGTTCACTTTACCGATGGGTTCAACTCACCTTTGGCTCAACAGTCATCTTCATTGGATATTGAGCCTTTTGTGAACCTTCTTTTCAAACCTATCAATTGAATTGAAGCGATTGAGTGGGCTTTCCTGAGCATACATTAGACCACCTCGGAACTAGGGAACCGGCAATATTTTGCCGGGACCTTTTTGGGCTCTTTTCACAAGCTGCATGATCGCCTTAAAACTCTGTAACCACTCAAACCGACATCAAAGATTCTTGCAAATCCACAACCGCAAAACAAATACGATTTGGCCGCGCCTGCCAGTCACCGCTCGCGCTGTGATTGCGATGGGCCTTATCGGTTTTGTCTCGGCCTGCGCTCAGAATCCAAACGATAGTGATCTTGATCCGGAGCGTCAGGCAATGGCGCTGCAAGAGGTTTCGAAAAAGCATGCCCGCGGGCAAAGAGTGTGGTGCGTACCCTACGCCCGAAACCTCAGCGGCATCCAGATCCGCGGTAATGCCAAGGACTGGTGGGGCAAGGCTGGCAATATCTTTGACCGGGGCAATGAGCCAGAGGTTGGTGCTGTGATGTCGTTTCGTGCAACCCGCGGAATGCCTCTGGGTCATGTCGCCGTCGTCTCCGATATCGTCACCAACCGAGAAGTCATCATCAACCATGCAAACTGGCACCGCAACAAAGTGTCGTTGAAAATGGGCGTCATGGACGTATCCAAAAACAATGATTGGACGCTGGTGCGGGTGGAAACCAATCCGGGTCGGTACGGCAGTTCATACCCGGTGAACGGTTTCATATATCCGAAGTTTGCAGAGTAACCCTCTTCGCTATTCCCTTCAGAGACGGATGGATAGATTAATATGCACTTCCCAGTGGAAAGGCGTTTCGATTAGCGTTCAATCAAAGCATGATTTACTAAACTGGTTTCGCTCAAGTCTGTTGTGATGAAAAAAGGCGTTATTCTTTATTATTTGACGGGAGGTTGGGCGCTGTTGACAGTTGCAATTGGCGCGCACTTTCTGATGTCCAGCATGGAACCAACGGCTGACGTAAAATCCAGCTATCAGGCAAGACTGCACACAATTCCGATAGTAAGCTGGGCGCCCGGTGAAATAAAACGCCTGGTCATCCGTGAAAAGCCCGTGGTCATTTAGCGCCGTAGCCCTACGGAAATGGCTACTGCGATGTCGCAGGCCAACGCGTCCATCCCTTTGAAGGATTGGGCTGAGGTGCTGAACGACGGATCACTTGCGAATGCGCTGGGTCCCGAGGAATTTGCCCGCGTAGAATGGTTCATCGTCAGCCCCATAAGCCCTACAGGCTTTGGATGTATCGTCCAGGCCCAGGCTGGTGACTATAACGGGTTCTTCGATCCGTGCTACGGAGTGCATTTTGATATGTGGGGCCGCCCACAAAAAGGCCCGAGTCACGAGAGGCTGATTACGCAACAGGCATACTTGACCGAAGATCAGCAGGCCCTGGTCCTTGATGCCTCTCAATTTCCACTGCCAAAGTAAACACTAAAAGAATCTACTCCGCCGCCTCGGCTGCAGCGTCCAACTCTGCCGCCTTCTTTTCGACCTGTTCCACAATGTGATCGATCATCTGATCGTTTGACATCTTGTGGCTGGCTTTTCCCGCCAAATAGACCATGCCAGACCCTGCCCCGCCGCCGGTAAAGCCGACATCGGTCATTAGGGCTTCTCCCGGCCCGTTCACCACACAGCCAATGATCGACAGGCTCATCGGAGTCTTGATGTGTTCCAGTCGATGTTCTAACGCCTCAACCGTTTTGATCACATCAAAGCCCTGACGCGCGCAGGAAGGGCATGAGATGATGTTCACGCCGCGATGGCGCAGGCCCAGAGATTTCAGGATCTCAAAGCCCACCTTCACCTCCTCCACCGGATCGGCAGACAGGCTGACCCGGATCGTGTCGCCAATGCCCATCCACAGCAGATTGCCCAGGCCGATGGCAGACTTTATCGTGCCCGATACCAGCCCGCCAGCCTCGGTGATGCCCAGGTGAATCGGTGCGTCCGTGGCTTCGGCGATGCCTTGATAGGCGGCTGCCGATAGAAAGACGTCACTGGCCTTCACGCTGATCTTGAAATTGTGAAAGTCGTTGTCTTCGAGGATACGGATGTGTTCCAGTCCGCTTTCAACCATCGCCTCGGGGCATGGTTCGGCATATTTCTCAAGCAGGTGTTTTTCCAGACTACCCGCATTCACCCCGATCCGTATCGAGCAATTGTGGTCGCGCGCGGCCTTGATGACCTCCTTCACCCGCTTTTCATCGCCAATGTTCCCGGGATTGATCCGCAGACAAGCGGCACCCGCCTCGGCGGCTTCGATACCACGTTTGTAGTGAAAGTGAATGTCAGCCACGATTGGAACCGGGCTTTCGCGCACGATTTCTTTCAGCGCTTTGGCCGAGGCCTCGTCCGGGACCGACACCCGAACAATATCCGCGCCAGCCTCTGCTGCCGCCTGAACCTGCGCGACTGTTGCTGCCACATCTGTCGTCAGCGTGTTGGTCATGGTTTGCACCGCAATCGGCGCATCTCCACCAACAGGCACATTGCCCACCATGATCTGGCGAGATTTGCGGCGATAGATGTCGCGCCAGGGACGCACGTGATTAAGGGACATGAGGGAGGGTCCAGATCAGCCTGAGTTGCCCCTTAGATAGTTCGCCAACCCAAGGGGAGCAATGGCTAGATCACTCAGCAGGTGCTTCTGCTGGCTTAGTCTGCAATTCCGCGACCAGTTGCTTGAGCGCGCTGTTCTGTTCGGCCTCAAGATCTGCAACTGCGAATTTTTCGGAAACTGCATCTTTCGAGAGCACAACGCCCTTGGTCACCGTGCCGGGTGCGCCAACCGGACCAAAATGTTCACCATTCATCGAGAAATATACGGATCCTGATGCGCCAGCTCGCAATAGCGGAGCCTCTTCGGTCAGGGGCACTTCGAACGTGCTGCCTTGTTCGACGGTACCAAGTGTACCTTCGAAAATGACGCTGCCATCAGCGGCCGTTACGCGCATCCACGATGGGTTAACGGCTACGATTTTAAGCGTCGTATCCAGTTGCTCAACCACCTGCGGTAACGCCGGACGCTCGACCGTATGAACTTCAGTCACCTGAATCTGCGGTGGCTCAGGAGCGCGGAAAGTGCCGACTGTACGCGGATCAAGCGTTGAAATCGGGGCATCGCGGGCAACCAGCACCGGTACATCCAGCGCTTGCGGGCGATACAAACGATCCAGCGCTTCTGTGCTTGGTGCATCGACGTTGGCCAATTCGGCCTCATCCGACCGCGCCTGCGCAGCGTCCAGCGGATCAAGATCGGTCAGGACAACCGGCGCTTGCTCGACCGGGCTGACCTGTACTTGCTGAATTCGGTTCAGAACCGACCAGCCGCCATAGCCAATTCCGCCAATTACGGCCAACAGCACAAGTGTCGAGCCGATGGCCCGCGGTTCGATCTGGCTGACCACGGATTCGCGACCGGGAATATAGGGCGTGTTCGGCGAGACGAAGGGATCATGCCCCATCGACCCGCGAGCGGGCAAACCACCTTGGGCTTTCTTGACTACCGATGCCTCGGCCGACATGCCGTGTGCAACTTCGAATCCGCTCTCCTGACAGAAGCTTGCGAAAGTCTCATCGGGGTTCATCCCCAGATAGCGGGCATAAGAACGCACATACCCAGCGATGAAGCCGGGTGTGTCAAAAGCATCGGGATCAGCATTTTCGATGGCGGCTATGTAGTTGGCTTTGATGCGAAGTTCGCGCTGCACATCCAAAAGAGATTTGCCCATCGTCGCGCGTTCGCCGCGCATAACATCGCCGAGTCGTACCTCATAATCGTCAAAGCCCTTTGGCCTGACGTCCAAGTCTTCTTCGGAATCGCGCTGTGATCTGCGCCCAATCATTCCTGCTGCCCCATCTTTGCCTGTCGCGTGTTGCACGCTAGCGGCGAATCGCCCCTACAACGATTCGTCTAATTCTTTTGTTAGCGTAAGCGTAACACGCAGCAAACTCGTTGCACACTTTAGTGTGACATTACCCGGCAAGTTCGGCGCGATTTAGCGCACAATGTGACCAAAGTTCGTCCATCGCCTGCACCAGACGGTTCATTTCGTCAGGCCCATGCACCGGAGAGGGGGTAAAGCGCAGGCGTTCGGTGCCGCGCGGGACGGTTGGGAAATTGATTGGCTGAACGTAGATTCCATAGTCATCCAGCAACCGGTCGCTGAGGATCTTCGTATGCACGGGATTACCGACGATCACCGGCACGATATGACTGCCATGATCTATCAGCGGCAAGCCCAGCCCTTTGAGCCGCAGCTTAAGAATACTGGCCTGGGTTTGGTGCTGCTCACGCAATTCCGGTGCGCGCTTGAGATAGGCAACTGAAGCCGCCGCCCCTGCAGCGACCGCAGGTGGCAGGGACGTGGTAAAAATAAAACCGGGCGCGTAAGAGCGGATGGCATCACACATCTTCTCGCTTGCGGCAATGTAGCCCCCCATGACGCCATAGGCCTTGGCAAGCGTTCCATTGATGATGTCGATGCGATGAGCAAGGCGATCCCGCTCAGTCACGCCACCACCACGGGCGCCGTACATACCGACTGCGTGAACTTCATCGATATAGGTCAAAGCTCCGAATTCATCAGCCAGATCGCAAATCTGTTCAATCGGACCAAAATCGCCATCCATCGAGTAGACTGATTCAAAGGCGATCAGCTTGGGGGCTGCCGGGTCATCGGCCTCGAGCAATTCGCGCAGATGTGCGACATCATTGTGACGGAATATACGCTTGGCCCCACCATTACGGCGCACGCCTTCGATCATTGAGGCGTGGTTCAGCTCGTCTGAATAGATGATCAAGCCAGGAAATAGCTTGGGCAACGTGCTCAGGGTCGCATCATTTGCAATGTAAGCGCTGGTGAACAATAGCGCGGCTTCCTTGCCATGCAGATCGGCCAACTCAGCTTCGAGACGTTTATGATAGACAGTCGTCCCTGATATATTGCGTGTTCCGCCTGAACCCGCACCGGTCGCATCTACCGCCTCATGCATCGCGTCCAGCACCACGGGGTTTTGCCCCATGCCCAGATAATCGTTGCCGCACCACACGGTGATGTTCTGCTGTGATCCGTCCGGGCAAGTCCGCACGGCGTGCGGGAATTGACCCTTACGGCGTTCGATATCAATAAAGGTCCGATAACGTCCTTCGTCATGCAGCCTGGCAATCGCAGTATCGAGCTGAGCAGTATAGTCCAACGGACCCTCCTTGGATGCCCGGGTTTATCATAACCCCGGGCGATATTTTTTGCCACATCACAGACGGGCCGAATATATGGCTTCGCGTTCCCCTGTCCGACCTGCCTACAGCCGAACCGTTGAACCCAACTTTGATTTGCATCAAATACCTACTAAGCGGCTATCCGACAAGTAAAGTTACGGCAACCAGACGCGAGGAAACGACGCAGGCAGATTCACCGATTCTTAAGGCAAAACGGGCTGGACGGCCCCGTTTGCGCTGCTAGGCTCTGCGCCAAATCCAGACCTTTCAGGAGAGCCCCATGTCGCTTGACGCTGTACTGAGCCGGATCGATACCGATCTGACAACCTCTATCGATCGCCTGATGGAGTTCCTGCGAATCCCCTCTATTTCCACTGATCCAGCGTTCAAGGAGAACGTCGACAAAGCCGCAGACTGGTTGGTCGATGATTTGAAAAGCATCGGCATCAACGCTGAAAAGCGAGAAACCCCGGGCCATCCTATGGTTGTTGGTCATGTCGGCGAAGGCAACGAAGGCCCTCATGTTCTGTTCTATGGCCATTATGACGTACAACCGGTTGACCCGCTGGAACTGTGGAACCGCGACCCCTTCGATCCAGCATTGGAAGACACCGCACATGGTCAAGTGATCCGCGGTCGTGGGTCTTCCGATGACAAGGGTCAGTTGATGACCTTTGTAGAAGCTTGCCGCGCCTGGAAAGCGGTTCACGGCTCCCTGCCCTGCCGCATTACCTTTTTCTTTGAGGGCGAGGAAGAATCCGGATCGCCATCTCTGGTGCCGTTTCTCGAAGCAAATAAAGCCGAGCTTCAGGCTGATCTGGCTCTGGTCTGTGACACCTCGATGGTCTCGCGAGGTGTCCCGTCAATCGCGTCGCAACTGCGCGGCATGCTTAAGGATGAATTCACCATCATCGGCCCCCGCATCGACCTGCATTCAGGCCATTATGGCGGACCCGGCCTGAACCCGCTGCGAGAGCTATCGCACATCGTTGCCTCATTCTACGACGAAGACACCGGTCGCGTGGCGGTCGACGGCTTCTACGAAGGCGTGCACGAAGTCCCAGCGGAGCAACTGCGCCAATGGCAGAATTGTGGTTTCGACGAAGCGGAATACCTGAACTCTGTTGGGTACTCCGAACCACACGGCGAAAAGGGGTATTCGACGCTCGAACAACAATGGGCGCGGCCGACGCTGGAAGTGAACGGCTTGTGGGGAGGCTACAACGGCGCTGGCTCCAAAACCGTGATCCCGTCCGAGGCGCATTGCAAGATTACCTGCCGTCTGGTTGGCGATATGGATCCAGATGCGTTGCGCAATCGAATCCGCAAACATGTCGAAGATCGCTTGTCATCGGATGCCAAAGTAGTATGGGATAACGACCTTGAGGGCTCGCCCGCCTCGGTCATGAACCTCAATCGCCCCGAATTCGAAGCCGCGCGCGGCGCGCTTTCGGATGAATGGGACCGCGAGGCCGTCTTTACTGGCATGGGCGGCTCGATCCCTGTCGTTGGTTATTTCAATTCGGTGTTGGGCTTGGATTCCATGCTGGTCGGCTATGCTAATGACGACGACGCCATTCACTCACCGAATGAGAAATACGACGTCAAGAGTTTCCACAAGGGCATCCGCTCGTGGGCGCGCATTCTGGACGCTTTGACCAGGAAATAAGCATGGTGTTTTGCGAGGCTCTGCCTCGCGCTCCGGGATATTTCCAGCCAGATGAAGTGCGGATACCCTGCTTCATCTGGCGATAAATATCCCGGGAGAGTCGCGGCGTACCGCGACGGGGTCAGAGCCCCCTTCCTTACATGTGGATCACGCGCCCATAGGCATCCAGCACGCTTTCATGCATCATTTCTGACAGCGTCGGGTGCGGGAAGACAGTGTTCATCAGATCTTCCTCGGTGGTCTCCAACTGGCGGCCCACCACATAGCCCTGGATCAGCTCGGTCACTTCAGCACCAATCATGTGCGCGCCCAGCAGTTCACCGGTTTTGGCATCAAACACGGTTTTGATCAGCCCTTCAGGCTCACCCAGTGCGATGGCCTTGCCGTTGCCAATGAACGGGAACCGGCCGACCTTGATGTCGTACCCCAACTCTTTGGCCTTGGCTTCGCTGTATCCGACCGAGGCGACTTGAGGCTGACAATAGGTACAGCCAGCGATGCTTTCGGGTTTGACCGGATGTGCGTGCTTACCAGCAATAAGCTCAGCGACCATAACGCCTTCGTGGCTCGCCTTGTGCGCAAGCCACGGCGCGCCCGCGATATCGCCAATCGCATAAAGTCCTTCAACCTCGGTACGGCAGAATTCATCCGTCACAACATGGGTGCGATCAATCTTTACGCCCAGAGCCTCAAGCCCGAGGTTCTCAACATTGCCGACAATACCAACCGCCGAAATCACGGTGTCAAAGTCGTGCTTCTCGACCTTACCTTTCACCTCGATATGCGCGGTTACTTTGCCCTTGGCGCGGTCCAGTTGCTTGACCATTGCTTTTTCCATAATGGTCATGCCTTGCTTGGTGAAGGCCTTTTTTGCAAACGCGCTGATCTCAGCATCTTCGACCGGCAGAACGCGATCCATGACTTCGACAACAGTCGTGTCTGCTCCCAGCGTGTTGTAGAAACTGGCGAATTCGATTCCGATCGCGCCCGAACCGATAACGAGCAATTTCTTGGGCATCCGCGGCGGCTGCAGCGCGTGTTTGTAGGTCCAGACCAGATCGCCATCAGCCTCGAGCCCCGGCAGTTCACGCGCACGGGCGCCAGTGGCCAGAACGATGTTCTTCGCTGTCAGCTCCTCGGTGCCTTTGTCAGTTTTCACGCTGACCTTGCCTTTGGCCGGAATGGTCGCTTCTCCCATCACAACGGCCACTTTGTTTTTCTTCAACAGGTGACCGATGCCGCCGGAAAGCTGCGCCGCAACCCCGCGCGAGCGTTTGACCACGGCGTCCAGATCGTAACCGACCTTGTCAGCTTTCAGGCCAAAATCCTTGGCACGCTCCATCAGATGGAACACTTCCGATGACCGCAACAGCGCCTTTGTGGGGATACAGCCCCAGTTCAGGCAGATGCCGCCCAAATGCTCGCGTTCAACGACAGCGGTCTTAAGGCCCAATTGTGCCGCGCGAATAGCGGCCACATAGCCACCGGGGCCAGCCCCGATTACGATCAGATCATAGGATTTTGCAGCCATGTTTCCCTCTCGGCACAGATCGGTTCAAAAACTAGTTTACCGTTAAACTATTTTTTCCAACGCATCAACATAACTTCCCGCGACATATGTGACGCAGGGTAATTTCGCCATTATCAAGCTGAATTCAGCCTATACCCGTGCCGCCGCAAAGGCTAGAACGGAGACTTCGGAACCATTTGTTTTGATATCCACCATATTTCGAAAGGCGAAACATGGCCAAAACCCTCAAGGACTTATTACTGGCTTTTTTGAACGCGACATTGATATTGCTGGCCTTATGCCTCTTCCTGGGGTGGAAACTTTTGCAATCCGCAGACCAAATTCGGACCGGATTTGCTGAGAACTTGCAAACAGTGGCGCCATTGCGCGAACAGGCGCAAGGCATAAGAGTAGAGATTACAGAGCTGCGCAGCGATCTTGCCTCATTTGGCCAGAGAGCACAGCTTGATGAAACCATGCGCCAACAGCTCAGCGCCACACTGCAACGCTTGAACAGTTTGGAGGGGAAGCTTGAAAACACCCAATCTCGCTTGGCGAACCTTGTCGAACGTCCGGAAGACCTGATCAACTATGCGATCACGACTTCTGCAGACAACATCACCAACCGGATATTGATCATCAAGGGTTGCGAGCCCGCGACCTAGGTCGCGGCCTGCAATTCACGCACTGTAGAGCCGTAGCCACCATTGCTCACATATGCGGCTTCGTGATCAGTAGTCGCCCTTTCCAGTGCATCGTTGCGATAAGGGAAACGGCCGAATTTTCGGATCACCTCGCGATGCGCGCGCGCATGCAGCAGATTACTGTCGCCACTTTCGGGCATCCGCTCAAGCATCATGCGTACACAACGCTCCTGATCGCACAAATTTTCCGAGTGCATCATTGGCAGATAGAAGAACTGCCGCGCGGGTTCATCGATCTTTAGATCCCAGCCCTTGTCGACCGCGCATTTTGCTGCCGCCAGTGCCGCCCTATCGGATGCAAAGGCTTGCTTGCTGCCCCGGAACATATTGCGAGGCAACTGATCCAAAAGGATAATGTAAGCCAGCGTCCCGCTGGGATAGGTCAGCCAGAGCGAAAACTTGCCTTCACACGCTGCTTTCCAGGTTGAAAGAAATTTGTCTCGGATCCGCGCATCCAGCGCTTCATCCTGTAGGTACCACCCCTCGGGGCCGACCTCATCTAACCAAAAACTCAATACTTCTTCAGGACCTGCCATTGCCCTAGACTCCGTAATTGTCCTCCCCAGGACGTAACGTCATTAAAATCACTTTTACAGATTTGTGACAGTAACATATTGCAACACTAAAGTCACAATTCCGGCGCACGGGCGGGTTCTTGCGCATCTTGCTCATCTTGCGCTGCTTCAATAGCAACCTCTTGGGCGACTTCCAGCGCAACAGGTGACGAAGTTGGGTAGATCGGAGCAATCGCGCCCGTCTCATCCACCGGTGTGTAGACTCGCTGGGTCATCCGATAGGCGGCGTAGGCGGCCATGGCAAACATCAGCGTAGCGATAAACAGAAAGAAACCCTTTGGCCCGACAACGCCTGTGCCCATCAGCCAGCCGGTAATAATTGGCCCGGCGATAGCTCCAAGGCCATTGATGAATACCAACCCGCCCGAGGCCGCCGACATATCATCATACTCCAGATAATCGTTGGTATAAGCTATCAGCAGGGAATAGAGCGGGCTTGTCATGCCGCCAATAAAGAAGGCCGCAACAAGAAGCATCGTGAATGTTACACCCAGCACCATGCCAATAACGGCACCGACCCCGCCAACTGCCGAGACCAGTATAATCAATACGCGACGATCCATCCGGTCGGACATCCAGCCCAGTGGAAACTGAAGCAATACCGCTCCAATATAGAACACCGCCACGAAGATCGAAATTTCAACCAGACTCAGACCTACTTGCGCACCATAAACGGCGCTCATCCCGAATTGAGCCGAGAAAATCCCGCCCAATAAGAACATGCCAACGCAGCCCAGCGGTGATGTTTCCATCAACTGGCGCAGGGTCATCGGCTTGGTGGTGTCAAACGCAGGTGTAGGAGAGATCGACAACAAAATGGGTGCAAACGAGATCGAAACCAGAATCGACGCGATAACAAAGGTTTCATACCCGGCGGGGTCACCAACCAGCAGCAGGGCCTGAGCGCTGACCACACCCGCCATCTGCACGATCATATAAAGCGAAAGGGCCTGTCCTCGGTTCTCGTTGTTTGCGGCGTTGTTCAGCCAGCTCTCAGCGGTCACATACACACCCGAGAAACAGAATCCGATCACGACCCGGCCCAGCGACCAGGCAATGGGATCGGCAAGCATCGGATACATTATCATGACGGCCGAAATAAACGAAGCCAGTGCTGCGAATACGCGCACATGACCGACGCGACGGATCATTTCGGGCGCCAAACGCGAACCGCCGAGAAATCCAACAAAATAGGCGGACATTACAAATGACATTTCGAGGGTAGAAAACCCCTCAATCTCGCCACGCACGCCCAGCAGAGTGCCCTGCAGGCCGTTGCCGACCATCAGCAATCCCATACCCAGAAGAAGCGCCCAAGCGCTGGAAAGAACCTGAAGCATTCTGCCAACCCAAATTGCTGATTTGTTTTGTTCGCTTTGCGATCAAATACTATCCGCGTCGCGCCTGTCTACGACATTGTTGCGGCGCGGATGAAACAGATGCGACTAGGGGATCAAAAGAGATGCGTCGCCGTAGGAGAAAAAGCGATATTCATCCGCGATCGCGTGATCATAAATTGACTTGACTCGATCCTGTCCCATCAACGCGGAAACCAACATTAACAGTGTGGATTTCGGCAGATGAAAGTTAGTCATCAACGCATCAGTGACGTGAAACTGAAATCCGGGGTAAATGAATATGTCGGTCTCACCTTCCCACGGTTCGATCTGCCCTGAACGTGCAGCACTTTCGATCAGACGTAAGGCCGTCGTGCCCACAGGAATGATCCGCCCACCCGCTGCTTTGGTCGCGGCGATATCGGCTGCGGCCTGCGCGCTGACACGGCCCCATTCAGCATGCATTTTGTGGGTCGCCACGTCCTCGACCTTAACTGGCAGAAAGGTGCCCGCACCCACATGCAAAGTGACATGGGTAAACTCGACACCACGTGCTGAAAGCGCCTGCAGCAACGCATCGTCGAAATGCAGCGACGCTGTCGGGGCTGCGACAGCACCAGAGTTCCGCGCCCATACAGTTTGATAATCGGTCTTATCCTGTTCGTCCGCAGCACGTTTCGCCGCAATATAAGGCGGCAATGGCATCGCGCCAGCCTGCTCCAAGGCTTGGTCGAAATCCTCTCCGGTCAGGTTGAAACGCAGAAAGGCCTGGCCATCAGCAACGCGATCCAGGGTCGCACTTAGATCATCTGAAAACACAATTTCTTCGCCGAGTTTGACCTTCTTTAACGGTTTGATCAGTGCAGCCCAGCAGCCGTCGGATTGCGGGTCCAGCAGCGTCGCTTCGATCGCTGCGGACACAGGCCCCTGTGCGCTGCTGCGATGGCGGCGGCCGTTCAGGCGTGCCGGGATGACACGCGTGTCGTTCAAAACCAGCCGGTCCCCAGGGAGCAATATGTCCGGTAGTTCGTGGACACGCTGATCCCGAATGGTATCCTGCTGCGCAAGTAGCAGGCGTGCCGATGAGCGCGGGCTGGCAGGCCGCGTCGCAATCAGGTGTTCGGGCAGATGGAAATCAAAATCGCTGAGTTTCATGGCCGCGCCATACATCGGCCCAACAGATTCGGCCACCGCTCAGATCAACGGTCCTCGCCGCGTGATTGCACAGCCGGATGGGGTCGGTCCGATCGGTCAGGCGTTGCATTTGGGCCATCCGAGACAGTTGGCGCTGGCTCACGCAATAAGTTTCGCAGGAACAACGGGGCCAGCCCGGACAGCGGATTGACAGAAACCTTTGGATCGCTCAGTGGGCCGGTCAGGGTATAATTGAAGGCGAAAATCCCCTCGCCCTTCTTCGACAGAACACTGCCGATCGCATTAACCAGATAAATTGGCGAGATCGCGCCGCGCAGGTTCAGTATTTGAGTCACCGTATCAATGGTGCCCTCGAATGAAAGTCCCATAGATGGCCCCACGGCGCTGCCACTTAAAACTTTCACTTCGGTCGGGGTGATGCGCATTTTGCTATCGATGGCTGCAAAGAAAATGCCCTGCCCTGCCATCTCGTCCAACAGCCCCACCAGGCTGATCGCGTTCAACAAGGCCGCCATCGCTGGAGCGTCGGTGATCCGCGTATTCTTGATCTTAAGGTCAACATCGTAGTTTCCTGGCTCTGCAATCGGTTCGAGTTGCAATTGCATGGACCCGCCACGCGCCTGCGTCAGAACACCAGCCGAACGCAGAACCGCACCCGCATCTTCGGAAGTCAGCCCAACCGCTGTACGATTATCGCGCGGCGTCACCTGGCCTTTGATCCGCGCGCCGCCGTTGACTTGAGCTGCGAATCCACCCGTCAACCCGCCTGTGGTTTGAAACAAGCCGGTTAGCCCGGTCAATGCCACCGTCTCGGTAACCTGTAACCGGTCCAATGTGACGTCGAGTTTCGGCCCAGGTCCAGCTGCCCTACCTCCGCTGCTAGCCCCTTCACCCAAGGTCGATTTACCCAGATTAAGCACGCCGCCCAACACACGGATATCCGGTAAAGCCGCCCCTCGCCCGATCAATTCCGCAGGAACAGCCAACCAGTTGCCCAATTCAAATGAGCTGAAGCGCACGCGGTCAAACCCACCATCTCTGAAAGAGATCGTGGCCGATGTTCGCAGCCCCGCCGCCTCGATACGCAGCTCATCGACGTTGAGTTGCGCGCCTAGCGTCGCTTCAGCCGTCAGGGTGCCGTTGCTGCTTGCCCCTTTCCTCCACCCCAACTCAGGGATGGCCAAAGCCACCCCCACCAGGTCTGAGTTTGCGTTCAGAAGTGGCGGTTCACCTGCGCCGATACCCAATGTAAAGTCAGCCAACCCCTGTCCAGTTAGCATCCCTTTGGGTAAGCCGGCATTTATCTGTTCCATCAGGCGTGGAGAGACTTCAATCTGCCCCGTCAGCTCACTACGTTGCGCGGTGTCGCCGCCGATGGGCTGTCGCCAGGTGGCTTTAACTGGTACGACGCCAAACAGGCCCTCGCCCGAAATGGCGACCTCCGTTTGATCCCCTTTCAGATCGAGCTGGTCGGCACTGACTTCAAACCCTGGCACCAGCCTGTCACTGTCCAAATCGGACAGTTCGCCCAAAAAATGGAATCGTGTGTCTTCAAGCTTCAAGCCCTTGATCATGGGCAACGACAACGTGCCCGAAAGACTGACTTGACCTTCTGCCAGCTCAACAGGAAGATTGGCCTTGGTCAATAATTGCAGCGGTGGTCGATCCAATAAAGACAGGGCAGCCGTCACGCTACCTTTGGCCTGCACGCGGGCGATCCCGGGCGTGGATTTCTTTATACGGGTGTCTGGAATGATAAACGAGGTGCCCGAAGCATCAACCGCCCCGCCCTCGTCCGCGATTACGATCCCCTTCTGCGCCGAGACCGTAAACCGTCCGTTCAGCAGACTGGCCTGCCCTTGTGCATCCTGAATGGGCGGAAGCGTCTTGGCGAACCGGACCTTGGTTTCTTCGAACTCAAAATCGGCATAGATGTCGGGTTTTTCCCCGGGCCGCAAACGCAGAGCGAAATCCAGATCCGACATTTCGCCCTGATACAGGTTTTCAGTGACCCAGAGACGCGGTTTCGGCGCAAGACGTTCTGGCCAGTATTTCAACAATTGATCAGAGCTCATCTGGTCAATCTGCGCGTCAATCTCGGCAACCCAACCTTCGGTCAGACCGGCCAATGATCCGCTCAGGCGCGCGCGTCGGGCACCATCTTCGATTGTCATCTGACCCAACTGCATCCGAAACGGAGCCAGTTTCATCTGAAAGTCCACATCGGCCCGTGACAGATTCAATGGTTCAGGGAACAAATTGACCGGATTGATCTCAATCCCGCTCAGGCGGAACTGCCCTGACATGCTCTCCAAGCCGCCGGCTTCGACCCCCTTCAGGAAGGTCATTCCATCCGCCTGAACTGTTCCCCAAGCGGAATTGATCGAGACCTCATTAAAGTCCAGCGCCTGCAGCTTTGGATCGTATGTAAAATAGGTCCTCGCCGATTCAAACTTGATCGGTGTAGTTTCAGGTGTTGGCTGCACCGCACCCGCACCGAGGTTCAGTGTGGCAAAGACCGGGCCCAGTGCGCCTTCGGGGTCCACGCTACCACGCAAAGCACCAGAGATGGGCGTGCGCAACACCTGCATCCATGCAAGAGCTGGGCTGTGTCCGCCAATATCTTCGGAAGGCAGATCGGTGATCGAAATGCCAAACTGTGCGGCAGGGCTGCCAAGCGAACTGGTATAATTGGCCTCGATCGTGCTTACGTAGTCCCGCCCGGCAAGTACCGAAAAGCTGGTGGCCAGTCGAACCTCACGCGCGCTGCGGGTCGCCTGAATGCGCCCACCATCCAGCACCCAGGACCGGCCCAGCTGCAGATCCTGATAGTCCAGCGTAATTGCATCCAGTTCAACTGAGGTCAGGGCTGACAAGACAGGGGCCTGGAACACCTCGTCCGAGGCCTCGATCAGCTGCGCCAGATTCGGAGCTTGCCCGACCGGCGCACTGCCCGCACCCACCGTCAGAGAAAGGGCTCCGTCCACACCCCTTGTCAAAGCGATCTGCGCGCCTTGCAGGATGATCCGCTTGGGCCGCACATGACCGCGCAGCAGCGGGCGCATAGAAAGGCTGGCCCGCAGGTCGGACACTTCGGCGATCTGACGACCGTCAGCGTCATTGATGCGGACATCGGTCAAACGCAATCGAGGACGCCAGCCTTCATGAATGATAAAGCTGACATCGCCGAACCGCACTTTGACGCCGCCCAGCGCCTGATCTAACCGAGTTTCAACCCGATCACGTAGCCAATCCGGCGCGTGCATGCGCTGCCCCACCACCATGAAGCCTGTGACCAGTGCCAGAAGAACAAGAATGAAGACACCGCGCAGTGTCCACAAGCCAGCAGTCCGTCGACGCGACCGACGTCGGGGCTTTTTAACCGAACCGGCGTCATCCTGCTGTTCTTGCTGGACCAATTTACGTCCCACGCCTTTCAACCTGCAAACGGAGCCCTATGATATGCGGCAACCGTTAATTTCTCAGCCGGAGTTTGAATATGCCCGAAGTCTCAGACATCGCACCCGACTTTACTCTGCCCCGCGATGGCGGCGGCGAGGTGACCCTGTCGGAACAACGTGGCCGTGCCGTCGTTCTTTTTTTCTATCCCCGTGATGATACGCCGGGCTGCACTAAGGAATCCATCGGTTTCTCGGAACAACTGCAAGCCTTTGCGGATGCGGGCGCTAACGTTTTCGGCATCTCGCGCGATACCGTGGCAAAGCACGACAAATTCGTCGCGAAGCACGGCCTGACCACGCCACTTTTGTCCGACGAGGGTCAGACCGTGTGCGAGGATTATGGCGTTTGGGTCGAAAAGAACATGTATGGGCGGAAATCGATGGGCATTGAACGTTCAACCTTTCTGATCGATGCCGAGGGCAAAATAGCCCGTATCTGGCGCAAGGTGAAAGTGCCGGGCCATGTAGACGAAGTGCTTGAGGCTGCGCGCGCACTCTGACCCTCTCGACCCGCGCGGGCATCAAGGGTATGACCCGCGCGGACTGCAGCGAAAGGGGGCAAGCGTGTCAAAAACACTGACCGAAATGGCGACTGAGGTTTTGACCACATCGGTCGGACGCGAGAAAACCGCCCTGTCCAAACAATACGCCGCTGCCTGGTTTACATCCCGGCAGGGCGACGCGCCCAAGATCGAAGTAGGCACCGCTAAGCCACCGCTTTACCCCGCGCGGCCTGAAAAGCCCGAACTGTTGTCCCCTCGGGATGTACCGCGCCGCAGGCCCGGGTCCGAGGCGGGCCGTATCGCGCTGTTACACGCCGTCGCGCACATAGAGTTGAACGCCGTGGACCTGCATTGGGACATCATTGCCCGATTTGGCCATAAGCCGATGCCCATCGGCTTCTATGACGATTGGGTGAAATGTGCCGAAGAAGAATCGCGCCATTTCGAGATGGTCTGCGACTGCCTCGAACAGATGGGCAGCCAATATGGCGCCCTGCCCGCCCATGCAGGCATGTGGCGCGCAGCCGAGGACACCGCCGAGGACCTGATGGGCCGCCTTGCCGTGGTCCCGATGGTTCTTGAAGCGCGCGGGCTGGATGTGACCCCTGGCATGATAGACATCTTCCGCAAGGCCAAGGCTGATGACGCCGTTGCCGCGCTTGAGGTGATCTATGCCGAAGAGGTCGGCCATGTCGCCTATGGCTCGAAATGGTTTCACTTTCTGTGCGGGCGCGAGAATGCGGATCCCAAGGATGTGTTTCACGCCCTTGTGCGCCGCTATTTCCACGGAGCGCTAAAACCACCCTTCAACGAAGAGAAGCGCGCCGAAGCCGGGCTGCCCCCTGATTTCTATTGGCCCCTGACCGAAGACCTACCACCACCCGGAGTTGTATCAGACTGACAGCAAACGCCTGCTATCGGCAAATTCCCGCCGATCACGTGCGGTAAAACTCCGTTCATTGCGCTCGATTGGTTAACAAACTTGCCCGAATGCCCCGACCCCTTTATGCAATCGCGTCAAGGAGCGGCTACTCACTCACGACCGGCTCCGAGATATGGGGACAATTGAGGTAGGACGCGTGCGGACACGTCTGGCAATTAAACTACACTCACTGCTTGAGCGGCACTTTCCAGAGCGCCGGGTTTTTCTGAAATCTGACAATGATACACGGTTTATCCGGCTAAGTTCGGAGACCCAGATCGCCGCCGTCGCTGGTGTCGGGGTAATGGTCGCCTGGACCGCCATTGCCACGTCGATCCTGCTGATGGACAGTATTGGGTCTGGCAATTTCCGGGAACAAGCCAAGCGCGATCAAGCAACCTATCAAGAGCGCCTGAATATCCTGTCGGATGAACGCGATACGCGCGCTGCCGAGGCTTTGGCCGCCCATGACAGGTTCAACGCGGCGCTGGAACAGATTTCGGTCATGCAGTCGGAGTTACTGGAATCCGAGAACCGCCGCCGCGAGCTGGAGACTGGCATCGAGGTTATCCAGACCACACTGCGCGCCACGATGAAACAGCGTGAAGACGCCCGAATTGAATTGGCCGAACTGCAACAAAGAGCCGGTGGGGATTCTGCGTATATGGCGGCGTCGGCAAATCCCGCGCAAATGGCATTCATGACAGACGCTCTGGCTAGGACCGCTGCACAGCGCGACCAGATTGCGGCTGACGCACAAGGCGCGCTGCATCAGCGCGATGAGCTGGAACTTGAAATTCGTCTGATGCAGGAACGCAGCGACGAGATTTTCCGCCAGTTGGAAGAGGCCATGGTGATCTCGGTCGAACCCCTCGACAAGATGTTCCGCAACGCGGGCATGCCCACAGATCGTATCCTCGACGAGGTTCGTCGCGGATATAGCGGTATGGGCGGTCCGCTGACCCCTTTATCCCTTAGTACGCGCGGTGAGGAACTGACCCCCGACCAGATCCGCGCAAATATCCTGCTGGAACAGATGGACCAGCTGAACCTCTATCGCATCGCTGCCGAAAAGGCCCCCTTCGCCAGCCCGGTGCGTGCAGCGGTTCGTTTCACCAGCGGCTACGGTACGCGGCGCGATCCCAAGACCGGCGGTCGCCGCATGCATAATGGCGCTGATTTTGCCGGCCCCTCGGGCACCGATATATTCGCGACCGCCGATGGTGTTGTCACTCATGCAGGCTGGCAATCGGGTTTCGGACGGCTGGTTAAGATCAAGCACGCCTTTGGGATTGAGACACTTTACGCTCATAACACCAAGGTACGCGTAAAGGTTGGTCAAAGGGTCTCGCGCGGGGATCATATTGCTGATATGGGTAGCACCGGACGGTCGACCGGCACACACTTGCACTACGAGGTCCGTGTGAACGGAAAACCTGTTAACCCAATGACTTACATCAAGGCTGCGAGAAATGTTTTCTAAGAGCAAAATCAACGAACCCGGATCGAAAGAGACTGAGGCAGCAAAACCAGCCGCACCGGCCACTCCGGCGGCTCCTGCACCGGCTGAAACCAAGGCGAGCACCCCGCCCAAGCCAAAGCCGCCCGCATCGGTCCTGTCCTCGGATCTTCACATCACCGGAAACCTGAAAACCTCGGGCGATATCCAGGTTGAAGGCACCGTAGAAGGTGACATCCGTGCCCATCTGCTGACCATCGGCGAGACTGCCACCATCAAGGGTGAAGTTACTGCCGATGACGTCGTCGTCAACGGCCGCATCGTGGGCCGCGTACGTGGCCTGAAGGTCCGCCTGACCTCGACCGCACGAGTCGAAGGCGACATCATCCACAAGACCATCGCGATCGAAAGCGGCGCCCATTTTGAGGGTTCCGTACAGCGTCAGGACGACCCGCTGAACCCCGGTCGCGGCGGCAAATCGGGTGCCAACCCTGCGGCAGAAGTCAAACAATAACGACAGGTCATTCTGTCCTGCTGAAACGCCGCGATCCTGATCGCGGCGTTTTTTTTTGTTTCTCGGTTACAGAATAAGTCTTACACCGGTTGGGAAAATTGCACTCAACGGCCTGGAGGCTCAATGGAACTGGCAGATATTGTTGACCTCACCACATACCCGATCGAGGATGCGGAATTTTGCGCGAAACTCAGACAGAGCTATCAACGCGACGGTGTGCTGGAGATGCCGGGTTTTGTCAAAGAGGGTGCGATATCCTCGATTCGTGCCGAGGGTCTAGCCAACCGGGAAAAGGTTTATGCGAAGACCGAAAAACATACGGTCTATCTCAGCCCGAAGGACCCTGCCTACAAACCTTATCACCCGCGCAACAGGCTGGTTACATCCTCAAAAGGCTGCCTGACAGATGATCAAATTGCCGAATCCTCCGCCCTGCGGGCGTTATATGATTCAAATGTATTCCGCGCCTTTCTGTGCGACGTGCTGGAAGAAGACGCGCTGTATGAATATGCCGACCCGTTGTCGTCCATTAACCTGCATTTTGCCGAGCAAGGCCAAGAGTTGGGTTGGCACTTCGACAACTCTTCATTCGCGATCACTTTGATGGTGCAACCTCCGGAACAGGGCGGGTCATTTGAGTACGTTCGTGATGTGCGTGATGCAGATGCCGGTGAGATGAGCTTTGACGCGGTTGGTGACATCCTTGATGGCCGTACCCCAGTTAATCGGCTTGACGCCAGCGCTGGAACACTGGTGTTCTTCCGCGGCCGGAATTCGATCCACCGGGTTGCACCAAACGAGGGTGAACAGACCCGTATTCTTGCCGTGCTCGCCTACAATACTGAACACGGCATCTCATTATCGGAAAGCGCGCGCCAGACGTTCTACGGACGCACTGGATAGTTTCCACTCGCTGTGAAAGAGTCTAAGAAATTCCCCGCAGACGTGAGTTTCACAAAACGCACTTTATGAATTAGTCTTAAAACCATTGTTTTCTGGAGGACTTTTCATGTCATCGAAACTTATGGCTGAATTCTTTGGCACTTTTTGGCTGGTACTTGGAGGCTGCGGCAGCGCGGTTCTGGCTGCGGGCGTCGCCGATGTGGGTATCGGCTGGCTGGGCGTTTCCTTTGCCTTTGGCCTCACAGTGCTGACCATGGCCTACGCGGTCGGGCATATCTCGGGCGGGCATTTCAACCCAGCAGTCAGCCTTGGCCTAATGATAGGCGGGCGGTTCGACGCCAAAGATCTGATCCCTTATTGGATCGCTCAGGTGATCGGAGCCATCGCGGCAGCAGCCGTGCTCTATTTAATCGTCAGCGGAGCGCCGGGTTTTGAAGGTGTGGGAGGGTTTGCCTCGAACGGGTATGGCGAGGCCTCACCCGAAGGGTATTCGATGATGTCCGCGTTGGTAATCGAAATCGTCATGACGGCCTTCTTCATCGTGATCATTTTGGGGGCAACGTCCAGCGGTGCTCCGGCAGGATTCGCGCCGATTGCCATTGGGTTGGGGCTGACGCTGATCCATCTGATTTCGATTCCAGTGACGAACACCTCGGTAAACCCTGCCCGGTCAACTGGCGTGGCGCTGTTTGCCGACGGTCCGGCACTAGCTCAGCTTTGGTTGTTCTGGGTGGCGCCCCTGATTGGCGGCGCAATTGGCGCGCTGATCTGGCGGGCGATGTCGTCCGACGACTGATCGGTCCGTTTCTGAAAGCCCCGGTCCGCTGTCGCGAGCCGGGGCTTTTTTCGTTCATTCGGTCACGGTGACCTTTTTCATCGCATCGGGCTGACCGATAACAGCACCGTTAGGGCCGTCGCCGCGCTTGATCGCATCGACTACATCCATCCCGTCGGTAACTTGGCCAACGACGGTGTATTGGCCGTTCAGGAACGGACCGGGCTCGAACATGATGAAGAACTGCGAGTTTGCGCTGTTGGGATCCTGTGCCCGTGCCATGCCGACAACGCCCCGGTCAAAATTGTAGTCCGAGAATTCAGCAGGCAGGTCTGGGCGATCTGACCCACCTGTTCCGGCGCGACGCATGTCCGCGCCAACGCGGCCATGTTGCACATCACCGGTCTGAGCCATGAAGCCATCAATCACTCGGTGAAACACAACGCCATCATACTGACCGTCAGCGGCCAGAGCGGTAATCTGCTCGACATGCTTTGGTGCAAGGTCTTCGAAGAGGTCGACCGTAACGGTGCCATTCGCCCCCTCGCCTTCGATTTCGATCTCAAGGCCTGTCGCCAGCGCAGGGCTGGCCAACACGACGAATGCAGCAGCCAGCTTATGCATCGGCGGCCACCTTCACGCTGATCATCCGGTCAGGGCTCG
This sequence comes from Ruegeria sp. O11, assembly GCF_056535285.1. Lineage (NCBI taxonomy): Bacteria > Pseudomonadati > Pseudomonadota > Alphaproteobacteria > Rhodobacterales > Roseobacteraceae > Ruegeria > Ruegeria sp. O11. The sequence continues at coordinate 1,024,762 of NZ_JBQERS010000001.1, forward strand.
CAGGCGGCTCGCCACGAACGATGGCATCCACATGCTCCATTCCTTCGATGACACGGCCATAAACGGTGTACTGACCGTTCAGGAAATGGTTGTCCTTGAAGTTGATGAAGAACTGCGAGTTGGCCGAATCCGGGTTGGCCGAGCGTGCCGCGCCCAAAGTGCCGCGATCATGGGGCAGCTTCGAGAACTCGGCAGGTACGTTCGGCAGCGACGATCCGCCAGTGCCTGCCATGCGAATGTTGAAACCGTCTTCCATGTCGCCATGCTGTACGTCACCGGTTTGCGCCATGAACCCGTCGATCACACGGTGGAAGGCAACGTTGTCATATTCGCCACCACGCGCCAGCTCTTTCATGCGGGCCGAGTGCTGAGGGGCCACGTCGGGTAACAGCTCGATAACGACATTGCCGTCTTTCAACTCGATGATGATCGTGTTTTCGGGGTCTTTGATCTCGGCCATCTGGCCCTCCTGTCTTTGAAACTTGCGCAAATACCTATGACGCAGACGCGCGAATGCCAAGTGACGCATTGACCTGAAGGCAAAATGCAGGAAAAGAACCGCCTGAAACTGGATGTAATGGGCAAGGATAGACGCGATGGGCTGGAAAACTCTGGACGATATGGAACTGAACGGCAAACGGGTTCTGGTACGTGTGGATATCAACGTGCCCGTCGCGGATGGTGTGGTTACGGATGACACCCGCATTCAGCGCATCGTGCCAACCGTGCGCGATATCCTCGCCGCAAACGGCAAGCCGATCCTGCTGGCCCATTTCGGTCGGCCGAAAGGCGAACGCGTCGCCGAGATGTCTCTCAGGCAATTGGTCCCGGCGCTCGAGACCGCCTTTGGCACACCGGTTCGGTTCGCCGATGATTGCGTCGGTCCTGAGGCCGAAGCTGCCGCAGCATCGCTGGGTGCAGGCGAGATACTGCTATTGGAAAACACCCGTTTCCATGCCGAAGAAACCAAGAACAGCTTGCCCCTTGCTGAAGGCATGGCAAAACTGGGCGATGTCTATTGCAACGACGCCTTCTCGGCCGCCCACCGCGCGCACAGCTCGACCGAAGCACTTGCCCGCCTGCTACCGGCCTGCGCCGGTCGTCTGATGCAACAGGAACTCAGCGCGCTTGAGGCTGCCTTGGGTGCACCCAATCGCCCCGTCACTGCCGTTGTCGGTGGCGCGAAAGTGTCAACCAAACTAGACCTGTTAGGCAACCTGATCGAGAAGGTCGATTACCTCGTAATCGGCGGAGGTATGGCCAATACCTTCCTGGTGGCCAAAGGGATCGACGTCGGAAAATCTCTGGCCGAACACGCCATGACCGACACCGCTGCAGAAATCCTGAACAAAGCCGAATCTACAGGCTGCACGATCGTCCTGCCGCGCGACATCGTCGTGGCCGAGGCATTCGAGGCAAACGCACCGCATCAGGTTCTGCCCGCAGATCAATGCCCCGCCGACGCCATGATACTGGACGCTGGCCCCGAAAGCGTCGAAGCCGTGGCCGAGGTGCTGGAGAAAAGCCAGACTCTGATCTGGAACGGCCCGCTAGGCGCGTTCGAGCTGACCCCGTTCGACGCCGCCACCAATGCCGCCGCGCTGCAAGCCGCGGCTTTGACCCGAGATGGCAAACTAACCTCTGTCGCGGGTGGAGGTGACACGGTGGCCGCGCTGAACGCATCGGGTGCAGCGGCTGAATTTTCTTATATCTCCACCGCAGGTGGTGCGTTCCTGGAATGGATGGAAGGTAAAACCCTACCAGGCGTCGCCGCTCTGGTTCGGTAAGCGCCCAACCCTCAGATTTGACCTTTTTATTCACAGGGGATTCACAAGCCGAATCACCTGTGACATAGTACCGGCAGACGCCCGCTAAGGGCACGTTTTGAGGCAGTTCGTTCTACGGTGGTTTACACGGTGACCCGTTCCTATCGACCCGGTCTTGGGGCATTCGCATTCTACTCGGTCGCCTTTATGTTAGGCGTCTATTTCACCTTTGCCGCCGTGCAGGGGGATTATGGCTTGTTCCGACGTGTGGAAATTGCAGCGGAACGTGACGCGCTGTCCCGCGACCTTACCCTGCTTCAGGATGAGATCGCGCGAATGGAAAATATGACCCGTCGTCTGTCTGATACTTATCTGGACCTTGACCTGCTGGATCAGCAGGCACGATCTATCCTCGGCATGATCCGCGCCGATGAAATTGTCATTCGCTGATCACGCCCAGGCACAGGGTTTTTTTACAGAAAAATCACTCACCCTAATTCATCTTCTAAGATTTTCTGCCACCGAAACGAAGGCACCCTGCCCCCGCGTCACATTTGTACTCGCCAGAACGCGCGAAATGCTTTATGAGATAGTTTAACGCTAAACTATCTGTCCGAGAGGGGGAGATCGCCACAATGGCTGCGCGAAAAACCACAAAGAAACCAAATGTTTCTGCGGAAGAACTTAAAACCTACTACCGCGAGATGCTTCTGATCCGCCGATTCGAAGAGAAGGCAGGTCAACTCTATGGAATGGGTCTGATCGGTGGGTTCTGCCACCTTTATATCGGGCAGGAAGCCGTCGTTGTGGGCCTCGAGGCTGCTGCCAAAGAAGGCGACAAGCGGATTACCTCCTACCGCGATCACGGACATATGCTGGCATGTGGCATGGATCCGGGCGGTGTAATGGCTGAATTGACCGGTCGCGAAGGTGGCCTTTCAAAAGGCAAAGGCGGCTCGATGCACATGTTCTCGAAAGAGAAGCATTTCTATGGCGGCCATGGCATCGTTGGCGCACAGGTTCCGCTGGGCGCGGGTTTGGCCTTTGCTGACAAGTATAAAGAGAACGGCGGTGTCACCTTCACATATTTCGGTGATGGCGCGGCCAACCAGGGCCAGGTCTATGAGACTTTCAACATGGCGGCGATTTGGAATCTGCCGGTTGTCTTCGTGATTGAGAACAACCAATACGCCATGGGCACGTCGCAGACGCGTTCGACCTCAACCAAAGATATCTATCATCGGGGCGAGGCGTTCGGCATCCCCGGCGAGATCGTCAATGGCATGGACGTTCTGGCGGTCAAAGCTGCTGGTGAGAAGGCCGTCGCCCACTGCCGCGCTGGCAAAGGTCCCTACATCCTCGAGGTCAAAACCTACCGCTATCGCGGCCATTCGATGTCCGACCCAGCCAAGTACCGCACGCGCGAAGAAGTTCAGAAGGTCCGCGAACAAAGCGACCCGATCGAACACGTGCGCGAGCTGCTGCTAACCGGCAAACATGCGACCGAGGATGATCTGAAGGCGATCGACAAAGAGATCAAGGAGATCGTCAACCAGGCCGCAGAATTCTCAAAAGAAAGCCCCGAGCCGTCGTTGGATGAGCTCTGGACAGATATCTACGCCTGAGAGGACGACTAAGACATGGCAACCGAAATTCTCATGCCCGCCCTTTCGCCCACGATGGAAGAGGGCACACTGGCCAAATGGCTTGTTAAGGAAGGCGACACCGTATCTTCCGGCGACATCATGGCCGAGATCGAAACCGACAAGGCGACGATGGAGTTTGAGGCCGTCGATGAAGGCATCGTCGGCAAAATCCTGATCGCTGAAGGCACAGAGGGGGTCAAAGTGAACACCCCTATCGCCGTGCTTGTGGAAGAAGGCGAAGACGCCTCGGCCCTGCCCGCGGCTGCACCCGCAGCCGCTGCGGTGACCGAGGCCGCCCCAGCGGCGGTTGAGGCCCCCACTTCTGCCACTGCCCCTGCTGCGCCGGTGGTCAACCTGTCGCCCGACTGGCCCGCAGATGCAGAGATGAAGTCCGAAACCGTCCGCGAAGCACTCCGCGATGCGATGGCCGAAGAAATGCGCGGTGATGAAGATGTCTATCTGATGGGCGAGGAAGTCGCCGAATATCAGGGCGCGTATAAAATCTCCCAAGGTCTGCTCGATGAGTTCGGCGCCAAACGTGTCATCGACACTCCGATCACTGAGCACGGCTTTGCCGGTATCGCGGTCGGCTCAGCGTTCGGCGGTCTGAAACCAATTGTCGAGTTCATGACCTTCAACTTCGCCATGCAGGCGATTGACCAGATCATCAACTCTGCCGCCAAGACGCTTTATATGTCTGGCGGTCAGATGGGTTGTCCCATCGTGTTCCGTGGCCCCAACGGTGCCGCCGCCCGCGTGGCTGCTCAGCACAGCCAGGACTACGCCGCGTGGTACATGCAGGTGCCTGGCCTCAAGGTGGTGATGCCCTATTCCGCAGCCGACGCCAAAGGCCTGCTGAAATCGGCCATCCGTGATCCGAACCCGGTTGTGTTCCTTGAAAACGAAATCCTCTACGGCCGCTCCTTCGACGTGCCGCAAGTGGATGACCTTACCATCCCGCTGGGCAAGGCCCGCATCTGGCGCGAAGGCTCGGACGTGACCATCGTCAGCTTCGGCATCGGCATGCAATATGCGCTGGAAGCCGCCGACAAGCTGGCCGATGACGGCATCAGCGCCGAGGTGATCGACCTGCGCACTATCCGCCCGATGGACACCGGCGCGATCATCAACTCGGTGATGAAAACCAACCGTCTTGTGACCGTCGAAGAAGGCTGGCCGCAAGGTTCCGTTGGTAGCTACATCAGCTCGGTCGTGATGCAGGAAGCGTTCGATTATCTCGACGCACCGGTCATCACCCTCACCGGCAAAGATGTTCCGATGCCATATGCAGCGAACCTCGAAAAGCTGGCGCTGATCACCACAGACGAGGTGATCGCAGCGGTGAAACAGGTGACCTACCGGTAATGGAGATCAGGGGCCGCGATCCAGCAACCGAATGCTACCGTGTCGAGATCGATCTCGACGACCGGACCGTGCGGGCGCTTGTGCCCGAACGGCTTGCGGCGGATATGCGGTTGATCGGCGCGCGCCCCTCGCACCAGACCGCCTATGTCTGGATGGCGGAGAACAAAGATAAAATCGAGGCTGCGATTGCGACGCTCGCACGCGGCACCGGGCGCCCCAAAGCGCCCTTTGACCAAATTACTCTGATTGAGGAGCGCTGAAATGCCCACCGAAATCCTGATGCCTGCCCTGTCCCCGACGATGGAGGAAGGCACACTTGCAAAATGGCTCGTCAAGGAAGGCGACACCGTCTCCTCAGGCGATCTTTTAGCCGAGATCGAAACCGACAAGGCAACAATGGAGTTTGAAGCTGTTGACGAAGGCACCGTCGGCAAAATCCTTATTCCTGAGGGAACTGAAGGCGTTAAAGTCAACACCGCCATCGCAGTCCTGCTGGAAGATGGGGAAAGCGTTGATGATATCGGTGCAACGCCAGCCGCCGCTCCGGCGGCTGCACCCGCAGCCGCAGCGGGCAACGAGACTGCCGCACCAGCGGCATCCGAGGCGCCCGCCCCTGCCCCGGCAGCGCCGGCTAAAGCGGATGGCGGTCGTATCTTCGCCTCCCCCCTTGCTCGTCGGATTGCCGCACAAAAAGGCCTGGATCTGGCACAAATCTCAGGTTCTGGTCCTCATGGTCGTATCGTCAAAGCCGATGTGGAAAGCGCCACAGCCGCACCTGCAGCGGCACCAGCGCCCGCTGCTGCGGCCGCCCCAGCCGCCGCTGCGCCTGCAGGCCCATCGGCAGACGCCGTGGCCAAGATGTATGAAGGTCGCGAATACGAAGAGATCAAACTCGACGGCATGCGCAAAACCATCGCCGCGCGTCTGTCTGAGGCCAAACAGACCATCCCGCATTTCTATCTGCGCCGCGACATCAAGCTCGATGCGTTACTCAAGTTCCGCAGCCAGTTGAACAAGCAGTTGGAAGGTCGGGGTGTGAAGCTCAGCGTCAACGACTTCATTATCAAGGCCGTCGCCAACGCGCTGCAACAGGTTCCCGAATGCAATGCTGTCTGGGCGGGCGACCGGGTTCTGCAACTGAAACCCTCGGACGTGGCCGTCGCGGTCGCGATCGAAGGCGGTCTGTTCACGCCGGTTCTGCAGGATGCCGACACCAAATCGCTGTCAGCGTTGTCGACCGAGATGAAGGATCTTGCAGGCCGCGCCCGCGAACGCAAGCTGGCACCGCATGAATATCAAGGCGGCACCTTCGCGGTCTCGAATCTTGGCATGTTCGGCATCGACAATTTCGACGCCATCGTGAACCCGCCGCATGCCGGTATTCTCGCAGTTGGTACCGGCCTTAAGAAACCTATCGTGGGCGAGGACGGAGAACTGACAGTCGCAACCGTCATGTCAGTCACCATGTCGGTCGATCACCGTGTCATCGATGGCGCGCTTGGCGCTCAGCTGCTGCAAGCCATCGTCGACAATCTGGAAAACCCGATGGTCATGTTGGCCTAAGCCAACCGGAATACGCACAAAAAAGGCCACCTCGAACCCCGAGGCGGCCTTTTTCGTCTATTCATTCAGATTTACTGGTCTTTCCCCAGCATATGATCCATCGAGATCGACGGCTGATCGCACCCGGCCTCGCCCACGATCTTGGCGGGAATACCCGCAACCGTCGTACAAGGCGGCACCTCCTGCAGCACCACGGATCCGGCGGCGATACGGCTGCAATGGCCAACCTCGATATTGCCCAGTACTTTCGCCCCGGCGCCGATCAGAACGCCATCACCAATCGTGGGATGGCGCTGCTCTTCTTCCTTGCCGGTCCCGCCCAGTGTTACCGAATGCAGCATCGAGACATTGTCACCCACAACGGCAGTCTCACCGATCACGATGGAATGCGCATGGTCAATCATGATGCCCTTACCAATCCGCGCGGCGGGATGGATATCGATCCCGAAAATCTCGGATGAGCGCATCTGGAAGAAATAGGCCAGATCATGCCGCCCCTTCTTCCACAGCCAATGCGCCACACGGTAGGCCTGCATCGCCTGATAGCCTTTAAAATAAAGAATCGGCTGCAGCAGACGGTGGCAGGCCGGATCGCGCTCATAGACTGCCATCAGGTCTGCGCGCGCGGCTTCGAGCAGCGCTTTGTCGTCGGCATAGGCCTCGTCCACTATCTCGCGCAACACCATCATCGACATCTCGTTCGAGCACAGCTTGGCCGAGATGCGATAGGAAAGCGCCCTTTCCAGGCTGCGGTGATGCAGTATACAGGCATGCACCAATCCGCCCATCAGTGGCTCTTTTTCAACGGCCGCGTGGGCTTCAGAGGTTATGCGGTCCCAAACGGGATCCACTGGCGTCACTTGGCTGCGCGTTTCGAACATGGCTTTTCATCCTTTGCTGCGCTTAGAATAGCCATCTAGTGGCAAAAACGCCAAACGCAAACCCTTGATGCACAGTGCAACAAAAAATGAACTCAGCTGAACTGGAGCAATTCCGGCAACTCATCCACCAGCGCCTTAGCGATCTGGCGACGCAATCCGCAGCCGGCCAAGAAGCTCAATCGATTGTGGAACTGGATCAACAGGCAGTTGGTCGACTTAGCCGAATGGATGCCCTTCAAAATCAGGCGATGGCGAAAGCCCAACAGGTTCGGCGGAACACCGAAGTTCATCGTCTTCAGGCTGCGTTTGTCCGGATGGAAGAGGACGAGTTCGGCTATTGCGAAGATTGCGGCGAGGAAATTGCCCACGGTCGGCTAAAATTGGACCTTGCCGCATCCAAATGTGTTAGCTGCGCGACTGCTTAATCTGAAACCGGATCAGTTTTAGCAGAACCATCTCGAAACACTGGCAATATTGCAGATCATCGAAACTTGGTTCATCTGCCAGCGGTCGACTGCGTGCAGCCGCCATTAGTGAGCCATTTCCGTAAACCGGATGCAGCCGACCCGTTCTGGCGACGTGCTGATCTGCCAGTTCGGCCGCAGAGATCAAAAGGGTGCTCAACTGATCGCGGTCAGCGAGCGGCGCAGCCAGCAAAGCCCGCGCCGCTGCGCTGATATCTCCGTGCAGGACCGGTCTCACAGTGTCTTAGCCTACCGAAAGATGTGCAAACGCACCGGGCCCATAAGTGGCTGAGACTTGCGCGATCGCGATGTCGTAAGCTCCGCTCAGCCCATCGTCGAACTTCATCGCGGCGGAATACTGCCAGACCGGAGCACTAGTAACCGTCTCGCGCAGCAAAGCGCCTTCGGCGAACACGCGAACTAGATATACCTCACTTTCTTCGCCCAAGGGCACTTCGAGCCCGCCCCAGTCATCGCCATCGATCCGTGTCCGGCGCACCCAAGAGATGTCGTCGCCCGAGCCCGTCACAGAGACTCGCAAATGCACCGGCGAATAAGGCCTCAGCCCATTGCCGTCGAACGCTTCGACCAGATGGCCGCGTAGGTTGTCTCAGCAGCACGAGAGAGTTGTTCACACCCGATTCAAAGCAAGAAGCATTGGTTCAAAGCTTAACAGAGACTGGGTACCTCAGTCGTCACGGGCAGCAAGTTCAATGGACGGATTACGCTTCTAAACAAATGGAGGCCAACGGTCATTGGGAAGGAGGCGTTTCATATTACGACGTGCGTACGACCGCTGATGACGCACGCTTTAGTAAGATCTACTCTGAATTGCCTGAGAGCTTGATAGAAGTGCTCGCCGAAGCAGCACAAACTCATGGGAATTGGAAGGTTATCGAACTTCTCCCTCAATATTACTGGAACGGCAAGTGGCTCGCTGAGCCAATGTCAAAACAAGAAGCCGGTAAATTTGGGCAGCTTGGGCTTGTTGTGATGGGACGATTAGTCAATAGGCTAAAGTCGGAGCACGGTTTCTGAATGCTCAATGCGGACTGAAACTGCATACTACCAAGAATCAGCAACGTTCACATTGGATGTCAGACGCGCGACTTGGCCTGACTAACTCGGTCGAGAGTACCTTTCACAAACTCCGCACCCTAGGCCGCCGATACACCCCCGCAGGCCCCACAACCAACTCTTGCAGCGCCCATACCAGCGCATCGACCCGGTCGGGCGGGCCCAGCCCCTAAATCCGGCATAGCCACTTGTAAGATTTAGTGGCGCATTGGAAACATAACCCAATTCCTTTGCAATCTTCGCCAAGTTCTTGTGATTTCGTGCCATGGCAATTGTCTGCGTTTCACATGCCCCCACGTGTGCTTCGAATTGAAGAGGCCACCCGATGAATGAAAACGAACCTGCACCTTCCGGACACTCCGATACGAACTATAGTTGGACCAAGGAACCTACTGCCGCTGACAAGCACGTCTATGAGGTGTTTGCCTCCAACGTAGTCGTTCTTGTGCAGCTGCTTGATGACTACAAAACAATGATGTCGCCGGATGTCCACGCAAGGCTGTTTTCTTCGCTGCTGACGCTGTCCCGGCTGCTCGGCGAATACGAGGATAATTGGAGTCAAGAGTACCCAATGTCGAGAACCTGATTGCGCCAGTAATCTATCAACCCTCAAAGCGCTCACAAACTCCGCACCCTCGGCCGCCGATACGCCCCTGCAGACCACACCACCGGCTCACGCAGCGCCCAGATCAGCGCGCCGAGGCAGTAGGGTGAGTCCTGCCACTTAAACCCGCGCGCGCTAATCTGACATATCTTAGCTTCTAGCGCGTCCAGCCAGATCATGGGTCAACTGATCACCTCTCTGTCCAATTTTTTGAAAGGATTTATCGCGTAAAGCGTTAAAGCCTTGGGAGAGGGGTTAGAGAGCACCAAAAATGCCCAAAGTTGATCTCGACTGGGCGCTTCGCGAGCAAATCGCAATCGATCGAGAAGAAACCAAACCCATTGCGCAAGTTTATCAACACAAAGATTCAAGAACTTTTGCTGGTGAGACACTCTGGCCTTACCAAACTAGAACCTTTGCTTCGTTGTTGGATAACATCGGCTTCGCCGCTTTAACCTTCTTGAGATCCGCGATAAGATCCGGAAAAAGAGCCTTAATTTCCGCTAAGTCCTTGTGACCAAGCTGATCGCCAATAAATAAGCTCTCTGCGACAATCCCATTTGCAAGAACCATTTGATGTTCTTGCAGCAATATGTGGTGGTAAGTGACTTCGTTGTCGGAACAATCCACAGTGATTCCGGGCAATCCGATCAACGCCTTGGCCGGAACCAAGACTTCTTGTTCACCAAAAAACAGTTCTGCCTGATGACCTTTTATCAACAACCGATGTTGCTGAGATACCTGCAAAGCCCTCTCGTTTTCTAAAGCACCATTCTCTATGATTATTGGCCTAAGCGATGGATTTCGATGGAACATATATCGCGTGACTACTCGACTTCCTTTCCAGAGAATTGGCATTTTGTTGCCGGAAGCGGTTACAACACTGTTCCCCGGTAACAAAGACTCAACCGGCACTTCGCCCTTAGGTGTTTGGATTAGGGTGCCACTTACGAAACAAGGCGGATTACTGGGATCAAGGTCGTTTTCCGTTATTTTCCAGTTACCTGTTCGCATCGGGCTTGTCGGGTTTGCCGTATCGTAAGCATACACCTGCCCCCCAACCTGAATAAACTCGCCAGATTCACCTGTGCCACGGTAGTTCCCCTGGCCAAGATATGTGTATGGTTGGAATGTTTGACCACCGTCGAAAGAAATGGTCGACCCATCAATAATGGCAGGTACTGTGGTGTCCTGTACGATCAGGTCTCCCTGACCGGTTTCATTCACAGTGTGCGCCAATATATCGAACGGCACCAAATTCTCCTTTCGACGTCGATCGCAGAACGGGCGGTGCCATTGTATTCATTAATCTGAATTTCTAAAGATGTAACTCCTGATTCACTTTCAACTTTAAGTCATTGAGCGCGGATTGCCGGAAGCAAGAATACTGATGCGATTACAATGCCCTCACCCTAGGCCGTCGATACACCCCCGCGGGCCCCACAACCAGCTCGTGCAACGCCCAGACCAGTGCGTCGACCCGGTCAGGCGAGCCCTGCCCCTCGAACCCCCGCGCGGTCATCTGGCACATCTGCTCCTCCAGCGCGTCCAGCCCGGCCACATGGCGCACCCGCCCCTGCTCGTACAGCGCCGCCACAGGCTCGGCCCGTGCGACCTTGCCGCGAGACGCCCGCACCGCACGATATGGCACTAGAGGGTCCACCTGCCGCACGACCTCTTCCACCAGTTGCCCGCCCTGATTGACCTCGGCCACCAGCCGTTCGGCCCCAAACTCATCCATCGCGTCAATCGCCGCCTGCGCCCAACCCGCCGGACCAACGCCCTGAACCGTCCGGTCGGCCAGCACAAGGGCGCGCCACTCCTCGGGCGGCCCCTGAACCCGCGCGCCGACGACCACGATCCCGCAGGCATCCGCATTAGACCCCGCCGTCACCGCCGGGTCCAGCGCCACCACAATCCGGTCCAGCTCAGGCACCTGCGCACAGCGCGCCGCCTCCAGCATCGAACCCGTCCACAACGCGCCTTCGGCATCCGACAGCAACACCCCGTCTAATTCCTGCCGCCCCAGCCGCGTGCCTGCATAGCGCGCGCGTACCTCTTCCAAAAAGGAACCCGCCAGATTGGCTCGGTTCGCCTCGGTCGGTGCGTGGGTTTGCACCGTCGAAGGCGATGCCAGAAACTCCTTCAAAACCGTCACATTGCGCGGCGTGGTGGTCACACAGACCCGCGGCCGCTCGCCTAACCGCAAAGCAAATTGCAACATATCCCAGGTCTCCCCCGCCTTTTTCCATTTGGCCAGCTCGTCTACCCAGGCCGCATCGAACTGAGGGCCGCGCAGCCCCTCAGGATCATGTGCCGAAAAGGCCTGCGCCTCGGCTCCGTTTGGCCAGACCAGCTTGCGTTCAGACGCCTTCCAAACAGGCCGCCGATCCGGCGGAGAGCATTGCAAAATCCCGCTATCGCCAAAGATCATCACATCGCGCACCTGATCGAATGTCTCACCGACCAAAGCAACACGACACGCCTCCCCCCGATCCAGCGGCAAAGACCCCTCGACCATCGACCGCACCCACTCGGCCCCGGCCCGCGTCTTACCCGCTCCGCGTCCGCCCATTATCACCCATGACCGCCAGTCGCCCTCGGGCGGCAACTGATGCGGCAGCGCCCAGAACTCGAAAAGGAAAGGGAGGGCACACAGCCCCCCCTCCCCGATCTCACTCAGAAATCTGTCCTGCACCGCAGCAGGCGCGGAGGCGAGCCAGCCTGTACCCGATCTCAGATCGTGCCCGATCAAGGTCGAGCGCATAGCCTCCTTGGGCAATTCCGGCTTGTCTGTGATGTTGTTCGACAAAGCTTGTCTCCACTTTCTGGCAACTTCGGATCAGCCCCTCAAGCTGACCCAGTTGCTTGCCTGTAGCGGCAAGGTTTGCATCCTCCCCGGCACTGATCTGTTTTCGCAGTTCTTCCGCTGCTTGGCGCAGATCGCGAATGGACCTCTCAAGCGACTGCAACAATTCAGCCGTCTGGGAAATCCGCTCTTCCGGGGTAATCAAAGTCATGTTTGCGTCTTGACCTCATGCGTGAGTTTTTCCGCACGAGAGAAATGAAAAACGGCCACCGGGTCACCCCGGGGCCGTTGCCCACTTCTTCTAGCATGACACAACCTATACGAGAAACCGCACGCAAAGTCAAGGCTTCATGCAACAGCCGCAACACCCAACGTACTATAATTATTAATTTTTCTTAACCTCTAGCCAAGAACCGATCCGCCATTCCAGCTTCATCTCAGGCCGATCACGCTATGACACTTGGTAATATCGGCATCAATTCGTAACCTATACGCATCGCGTATCATCTATGGGGCATCGAAACGATGACAGTCGTATTAGATCAAAAGCGTTTCGCTGCCATTTTGGTCATGGATGTCGTTGGGTATTCGCAACTAATTGAGGCGGATGAACTGGGAACCGTGCGAGCGGTGCGGAGTCTACGAAATCGGATTATCCTCCCTGCATTAGAGGCATCGGGAGGGAGATTGGTCAAGACAATGGGCGACGGGTTCCTGGCTGAATTTGGTACAGCAGATGCAGCTATGACTTCGGCGCTCGAGATTCAAAATGCCTGCGTTGAACAAGCACGCGCGGCGCCAGCAGATCGGCGACTATTGCTGCGCATGGGCGCCCATATCGGCAACGTCATTATCGAAGGTGAAGACATCCTCGGCGATGGTGTCAATATCGCTGCCCGCCTCGAAGGGCTAGCACACCCAAGTGGCATCGCGGCTTCTTCCGAATTCGCGCATGCCCTACAGAAAGGTCTTGTTGCTCATCTGGATCAGGATGGGCAACACACCGTTAAGAATATCTCACGCTCACTGACGGTGTGGCGTTGGGCAGCGGATCGTGAATTGCAGCGTACCGAGCCCAATCAATCTTTTTCCCCGCCAACGGTTGCTGTCCTTGCGTTTCTGGATCACGCTCCTGATCCCGACCAGTCATTCTTTGCCGAAGGTCTCGCCGAAGACATCATCTCTGCTCTGCAACATATGGGCCGCCTCCCTGTTATCGCCAGCGCGTCGAGCCTCATTATCGATCCCGCTCTTTCGCCGCAGGATGCGGCGCGCGTTCTAGGTGCCCGATATTTGGTCAAAGGAACGGTTCGGCGCGCTGGCAAGCGCATTCGAGTTACAGTTGAGCTGATCGAGGGTGACACCGGACATTCACTTTGGTCCGAAAAGTATGACCGTGATTTCAAGGATCTTTTCGGAATCCAAGACGATATCACTTTGCGCGTTGTCACCGCGCTCGATGTGGAACTGGTCGAGGGTGAGATTGACCGCCTGCGCCAGCAGAGACCACGCCACTTGGGTGCTTGGGAACTCTATCTGCGTGGCATGGCAAATCTGCGCAACGCGGCGCTGCAGGACCTCAAAGAAGCGCAAAGGGACTTTTGTGCCGCCATCGATATTGAGCCGGACTATGGCGAGGCCTGGGCGGCTCTAGGTTGGGCCTACCTAAAAGAGTATGGCTTTGGCTTGTCAAAGAACCGTGATACCGCCCTCGAAAATGGGTTCGATGCTGCGCGAAAGGCTCTGTCTCTTTCTAAAAAATCGCCATTCGCCCATTACGTTATGTCCACAGCCTATGTCTGGCGCGGAGAAAAAGAACTCAGCCTCAATGAGCTTGAGCATGCAATTCGGCTGAATCCCTATTTCACCCGCGCAAAAGTCGCATATCACAACCGAAAGGAATTGGCCGATCCTTCACAGGGATTGGAAGCCGCCGAAGAGATTCGAAAGGCACTAGCTCTTTCACCGCGCGAACCTGACCGCGCATTTTATTTCTGGTCCATCGCACGCATCAACCTAGTGGCAGGTGAAGCGTTTGATGCACTTGACTGGGCCGATCGCGCTGTCAGTACACGCCCGACCGACGCCAATATGGTGTTTCGTCGTGCGATCTGCCTTGCAGCGCTTGACCGGGTGGACGACGCATCAAAAGCTTTGGTCACGTGCGAGCAGCTTTCACCTGGAAGTGTCGCGCGCCTTAGTAAATGGTGTCCGTATGAGGACGAACGGGACGACATCCTTTTTTCTGGCCTGGTGCGCCACGGGTTAATCGATCGCAGTTAAACCAGTGTTTTACTGTCTCATCTCCGTAATGTTTGCTTGACAATCGTTCTTCCAACCCGCATGTGCCCCTCAAACAGCGCTACCGCGTGAGCATGTGGGCGACACCGCCCCCCAACAGCGCCCGATTCACCCATAGTTCCCCATCACGCAGGGTTCTTGACGCGACAACCAGATGCTGCAGGAAACGCCTGCGCGTCCTGAGGTTTCGCACAACCCCTGCCGGTCGCGGATGCGGCCCATCACGACTTGCCCGTGAGCCATTGCCTCGGGCTGTAAAGGATAGTTATTTGTTCGACTTCGACATGCTGGGCCTCGCGCCCGCTCTGAATGATGCGCTCAAACGCGCCAACTTCACTCAACCGACCCCAATCCAGAACCAGGCGATCCCGCTGGCGCTGAACGGTCACGATATCCTCGGCCTTGCGCAGACCGGTACAGGTAAAACACTGGCCTTCGGTCTGCCGCTGATTGACCACCTGCTGGCTCAGCCCGGTAAACCTGCGCCAAAGACCGCCAAGGCGTTGATCCTTGCGCCCACACGCGAGCTGGTTAATCAGATCGCCGACAGCCTGCGCAACCTGACCAAAAAGACCAAATTGCGCGTTGCCACCGTGGTCGGAGGCCAATCGATCAACAAGCAAATCATGTTCCTCTCTCGCGGCACCGATATTCTTGTCGCCACTCCCGGTCGCCTGATTGACCTGATGGATCGCGGCGCAGTCGATCTGGGTTCGGTCCGTCATCTGGTGCTGGACGAGGCGGATCAGATGCTCGACATGGGCTTCATTCACGCTCTGCGCCGCATCGCGCCGGAACTAGGCACGCCGTGCCAGACCATGCTGTTCTCGGCCACGATGCCGAAGCAGATGGAAGAGCTCAGCCAGGCCTATCTGACCAACCCGCAACGGGTGCAGGTCTCACCTCCCGGCAAAGCAGCCGACAAAATCACGCAGTCGATACACTTTGTTGAAAAGCCTGCAAAACCCGCCAAACTGCGCGAGATCCTCTCGACAGATATGGACGCCCTAACGCTGGTCTTCTCTCGCACCAAGCACGGGGCCGAGAAACTGATGAAAGGCCTCGTTGCCGATGGTTTCAACGCGGCCTCGATCCACGGCAACAAAAGTCAGGGCCAGCGTGATCGCGCGATCAAGGCCTTCCGCGCGGGCGAGATTAACGTTCTCGTCGCAACAGACGTCGCTGCGCGCGGCATCGACATTCCGGGCGTGGCTTACGTGATCAACTACGACCTGCCCGAGGTGCCCGACAACTATGTCCACCGCATCGGCCGCACCGCCCGTGCAGGCCGCGAGGGTGAGGCCATCGCCTTCTGCTCGGCGGAAGAGGTCGACCTGCTGCGTCAAATCCAGAAGCTGATGAAGATCGAGATCCCGGTCGCCAGCGGTGAGATGCCCGAAGCAATCGCGCCCAAGAAATCCCCACGCCGTCCGAACAATCGTCGTCGTGGCCCGAAACCTCAGCACTCCGGTGCACCGAAGCCGGGCGGTCAGAAACGCCGCCGTCCACGTCGCGCCAAGGCGGCCTGAACAAGAAACGGCCCGGTCGAATGACCGGGCCGTTTCTTTATTGGGGCTATGAATTCAAGTTGTACAAGTCGGACAACATGCCGTTTCAAACCTGTACAAGCCGGACGATCAGATCAGTTCCCTGAATTTCGCTCTGCCTCGATCTCGCGCCACTTGGCAACGTTGCGATTGTGCTCTTGCAGGGTCTCGGCAAAGGCATGACCACCGGTCCCGTCTGCAACGAAGAAGATGAAATCCGTGTTGTCAGGTGCCACCGCAGCCTCAAGGCTCGCAAGACCCGGATTGGCGATCGGGGTGGGCGGCAACCCCTCGATGACATAGGTGTTCCAAGGCGTCGCGCGGCGCAGTTCGCTTTGCCGCAATCCGCGACCCAGGGTGCCCTGCCCCTTGGTCACGCCATAGATTACGGTCGGGTCAGTCTGCAGCCTCATACCTTGGTTCAGACGATTAACGAAAACGCTGGCCACTTGGCCGCGCTCTTCCGGTTGACCCGTTTCTTTTTCGATGATCGAAGCCAGAACCAGCATCTCTTCAGGGCTGTTCAAAGGCAAACCGTCCTGACGCCCCTCCCACGCCGCATTTATTCTAAGCTGCTGTTTTTCCTTCATTTCAGCAAGAATTGCATTCCGATCTTCACCGGGTCTGACCTCGTAGCTATCAGGGGCCAACATCCCTTCGGCGGGCAATTCGGCCACCTCGCCGGTCAGTAAATCCATCGCTTTCAGCGACTCGACAATCTGCCAACTGGTGACGCCTTCGGCCAGAGAAATGCGATAGCGCGTATCCGCCTCGCCGCGTTTTTCTGCATAGGCTTCAGGCGCTTCCTCTTCACCGACTACGAAGGATGCGACTTCGTCGAAGTCCAGTGTCGCCGGGTTCAGTTCGCGCACGCGGGTCTGCATGCGGGTCACACCGATGCGGTATTCAATCTCGGTCCCGCAGGTGCTGGCGCCGCTACGGGTAATGTCGTTGACGATTTGCTCCATCGACGTGCCTTCACGCACCAGGAAGCTGCCCGCTTTCAATTGCTGAGATTTGTCTGCGTAATCAGCAGCTAAGCGGAAAATCAACCCGCTGCTGATTGCCCCCTGATCCTCTAGATCACGGCTGACTCTTGTCATGTTAGAGCCCGGCTTTACCTGCAGGCAGATCGCAGTTTCTAGGGGACCTTCGGACTTGTATTGCGACTGCCCCCACAGGATGACGCCACCCATCAGGAACAGGCCAACGATCAGAATAGTCAACGCGTTCGAAGCGAGCGCTCGCCACATTTAGCTGACCTTTCCGAAGATCACACTTGCGTTGGTGCCGCCAAATCCAAACGAGTTTGACAAGGCCACATTGATCTCACGCTCGCGCTTGGCATTCGGGGCCAGATCGATCGGAGTTTCAACCGCCGGGTTGTCCAGATTGATGGTCGGCGGGGCGACCTGATCGCGGATCGCAAGGATCGAGAAGATTGCCTCAATCGCGCCAGCAGCGCCCAGCAGATGACCGGTGGCCGATTTGGTCGAGGTCATGGTCGCGTTGCTGGCGTGATCCCCCAGCAGGCGCTCGACCGCGCCCAATTCAATCGTATCCGCCATGGTCGAAGTGCCATGCGCGTTGATGTAGTCTAGGTCCTTCGGCTCAAGCCCCGCGCTGCGCAGCGCTGCTTTCATCGAGCGTTCGGCCCCGTCGCCATCCTCAGACGGAGCAGTGATGTGATAGGCGTCGCCGGACATACCGTAACCCAGCACCTCCGCGTAAATTTTCGCACCACGAGCTTTAGCGTGTTCGTAATCCTCAAGAACCACGATACCCGCGCCCTCACCCATGACGAAACCGTCGCGGTCAATATCATAGGGGCGGCTCGCCTTCTTCGGGTCATCGGCATATTTGGTCGACAAGGCTTTGCAGGCGTTGAAGCCTGCGATACCGATTTCGCAGATGCAGCCCTCGCCACCGCCCGCGATCATCACGTCTGCATCTCCGGCGCGGATGATGCGGCTGGCGTCGCCGATCGCATGGGCACCGGTCGAGCACGCGGTCACGACCGAGTGGTTCGGCCCCTTAAATCCATGCCGGATCGATACCTGACCCGAGGCCAGATTGATCAGAGCGCCCGGAATAAAGAACGGTGACACTCGACGCGGACCCTTGTCACGGATCAGATTTGCTGTGTTGGCAATCGACCCAAGCCCGCCAATACCCGATCCGATCAGAACGCCCGTGCGCAGGCGGTCTTCTTCGTCCTCAGGCAGCCAATTGGCATCCTTGCAGGCCATCTCGGCAGCCGCGATCGAATAGAGGATGAAATCCTCAATCTTGCGCTGCTCTTTCGGTGGCATCCAATCATCGGGATTGAACGTCCCGTCGGTGCCATCTCCGCGCGGCACTTCGCAGGCATAGGTCGTGGTGACCCCGCTTGCCTCAGCGTCGAAATGTGTGATCGGGCCTGCACCGGACTCGCCGTCCAGCAGCCGCGACCATGTTTCCTCAACCCCACTGGCCAAAGGAGTGACCAATCCAAGACCGGTTACGACGACTCTGCGCATGAAGTGCCTCTTGCCTGCTTCCTGTTATGAGAACCGCTCATACCCCGGCCCGGGGTGCGGGGGCAAGAGCAACGGCAGAATCTGGCTCGGTATCCCCAAACCGGAAATCGTTCAAAACTCTGCCATGTAATCTAAAATGCGTGAAAAAGTGAAAACCCGACCGACATCAAGCATATAACGGCCGGGTTTTCTGTTGCGCTATGTTTACTGGAATTCAGCGACCGGCTCATGCGCCGATTTTGCAACTTCCAACGCTTCGGACAAATCAACTGTTTTGCGGAACAGT
Source organism: Ruegeria sp. O11 (assembly GCF_056535285.1). Lineage (NCBI taxonomy): Bacteria > Pseudomonadati > Pseudomonadota > Alphaproteobacteria > Rhodobacterales > Roseobacteraceae > Ruegeria > Ruegeria sp. O11. Next base: position 1,043,590 of record NZ_JBQERS010000001.1, read on the forward strand.
GCGCGACCAACGAGTGCACCTGAAATATTCGATATATAGGCAAGGCGCGAAATGTCATCTGCAGTACGGACGACGCCGCTTGCAATGATCGGTGTGCGTGATTTCTCGGCGAGACCCGAGATCAGCCCCAGCTGCGCCTCGACATCTTCCATGTCGCTATCGATGTCAGTGACCAAAATGGCCGCAAATGGTGTATCTGCAAATGCTTCAATGAACGCTTCCGGTGTAAAGGCGCTCTGGCTTCGCCAACCTTCGGTCATCACCTGGCCTTGCCAGACATCAACTGCCAATACGATCTGATCAGGATACAGCTTAGCCAGTTCTTTTACCAATTGAGGGTCCCAGGCCGCCAATGTCCCGATTACGATTCGTCCAGCGCCTTTGTTGATCCAATATTCAACCTGCTCGCGCGTCCGCATGCCACCGGCCAACTGCACGGACATCTCGGACGAACGAATGATCTCTTCAACCAGCTCTGCATTGGTGTCACGTCCTTCGATGGCATCGAAGTCCGTCAGTTGCATCCATGCTGCGCCTGCAGCCGACCAGCTTCGCGCGGTCTCTACCGGATTCACATGCCAGATCATCGCGTCATCCAGACGCCCCTTGTCCAGCGTCACACAGCGACCGTTCTGTAGTTCCATCGTGGGATAAATTCTCATGAGCCTTTTCCTCCGCTCACTCAAATGGCAATACCACGATACCATATCTCCGCCGCCCCTCCCATCTTTTCCCGGGATCGGCAAAGTAAATGCCGTTTGCGGCATCGCTCAAGCATAAGCGTTTCAGACCCGCGCCGGAGGCCCATCTCGGCGAAACAAATGAACCGCCGTGTCAAGATACTCTGCCTCACGCAGCAGCTTGTAGCCCAACTTCTCAGCCAGTCGCTGAGACGTTGCGTGGTCGGCATCAATCAGCGCGACAAGCGGGCCGGGTATGACGCGATCGAACCAGTCATGCGCAGCTTGTGCGGCTTCGCGCCCGTACCCCTGCCCTTGCAATTCTGGGTCCAGAACCCACCCTGCTTCGGGGAAGCCATCAAAATCTTCTCCAAGCTCGCGGTTGCCGAAAAAGAACCCGGCCTGCCCGATCAAAGTGCGATTCGATTGCAGCATCACACCCCATTGACCGAAACCGGTCATCTGCCAGTGGCCAGCGTTGCGCAAGAAGGAATCCCAGGCCTCGCCACGCGTCTTCGGGGTGCCACCGATATGGCGCACAACTTTCGGATCACGCCAGATCTCGGCGAAACGGTTGAAATCCTCGGGGCGCATCGCACACAAGGTCAGACGCGCCGTATTGATCATCGGGATGGATCTTATCATGCCCTTACCCGCTCATTTTTTGCCTCAAGCGCCAGATTGCGAATTCTCAACAGATCAAGGCAAGTGCGAATTACGTCAGGCAAAAAAAAACGGCGCTTCCGTTGCCCGGAAGCGCCGCTTTTGTCTTAGAACGATAAGCTTAGGAAGCTTCGCTGATGAATTTGACCGCGTCGCCAAAGGTCTGGATGGTCTCGGCAGCGTCGTCTGGAATCTCGATGCCGAACTCTTCTTCGAACGCCATTACCAACTCAACGGTGTCCAGGCTGTCTGCGCCCAGATCGTCGATGAACGAGGCGTTTTCAGCAACCTTGTCCTCTTCAACACCCAGGTGCTCAACAACGATCTTCTTTACGCGATCTGCGACGTCGCTCATGTCTATTCCTCATTTCATTTCAGGGCTGTCCGCCCGGTTCTGCCCTTGCCCGTTCGGGATGGACTGGTTTTGCCCTTTCCGGGCGGTTTGGGTCCCGGGTCCCCGGGAAATCAGAGAACCGGCCCTTGGACCGGTTCCTGCGCATATGCGCCGCCTATAGCACAGACAACGCACAAGGCAAACGCTTTCGCATCCGCCCCGAATTGCGATTACAACATGGCCATACCGCCATTCACATGCAAGGTGCTTCCGGTAACATACCCGGCTTCGGGGCTTGCGAGGTACAGAACGGCGGCTGCGATTTCTTGCGGATCGCCCATGCGGCCAGCCGGAACCTTGAGCAGCAGACCTTTCTTTTGCTCATCTGTCAGCTTCTCGGTCATGGCCGTGGTAATAAAGCCCGGAGCGACCGCGTTCACAGTAATGCCGCGGGTTGCCACCTCATGCGCCAACGCCTTGGAAAACCCGATCATCCCGGCCTTAGATGCAGCATAGTTCGCTTGTCCCGGGTTCCCGATCGCGGCAACAACGGACGAGACATTCACGATCCGACCCCAGCGCGCTTTCATCATGCCCCGGATCACGCCTTTGCACAGCTTCATCGTGGCGGTCATGTTCACGTCAATCACGCTCTGCCATTCTTCGTCCGACATGCGCATGAACAGGTTGTCGCGCGTGATTCCAGCATTGTTGACTAGAATATCAACCGAGCCCATCGCCTCGGTAGCCTGTTTCGGCAGTGCCTCGACGGCCTCGGGGTCGCTCAGGTTACAAGGTAAGACATGCGCGCGCTCACCAAGGTTTTCAGCCAACGCTTGCAGAGGTTCCACGCGGGTTCCGGAAAGGCCAACAGTGGCACCAGCGTCATACAGGGCGCGAGCGATATCGCCGCCAATTCCACCCGAAGCACCAGTGACCAGCGCGTTCTTACCTGTCAAATCAAACATCTATGTTCCCTCTCTGGCCGCTGTAACCGGCGGCTGTCCTTTGTTCATGCGCCGGGGTTAACGGCTTTTTGTACGTCTTCAGGCGATCCAACCGCCGTGCAGGACAGCGCACGATCAATCTTGCGGATCATGCCAGACAAAGCTTTACCCGCGCCGATCTCCCACACCTCGGTCACACCCTGTGCGACCATGTACTGCACGCTCTCGCGCCACCGAACCGAACCGGTGACCTGTTCCACCAGCAGCTGTCGGATCACATCCGGATCGGTCACAGCATCGGCCCGAACATTCGCGACCAACGGCACGGCGGGTGCCTTGATTTCCACGGCAGCCAGAGCGTCTGCCATTACATCTGCAGCAGGTTGCATCAGCGCACAGTGAAATGGAGCACTTACAGGCAACATAATCGCGCGTTTGGCACCTTTTTCCTTGGCAATCTCGGCAGCGCGTTCAACAGCGGCCTTTGCACCCGAGACGACGACCTGAGTCGGATCGTTGTCATTGGCAGCCTGACAAACTTCTCCCTGCGCGGCCTCTTCGGCCACTAGACGCACTGCTTCTAGGTCCAGACCCAGGACTGCGGCCATTGCGCCTTCACCTACTGGTACAGCGCTTTGCATCGCTTGTCCGCGCGTCCGCAACAGCCGTGCGGTATCAGCAACCGACAAAGCACCGGCAGCGGCCAAAGCCGAGTATTCACCCAGCGAGTGTCCCGCCACATAGGACGCCATCGAGATTGACGCCCCTTCAGCCTCCAGTGCACGTATCGCTGCCATCGATGTCGCCATCAACGCAGGCTGGGCATTTTGCGTCAGCGTCAATTCAGCAATATCGCCTTCCCAGATCAGATCGCTCAGCTTTTCGCCCAAGGCCTCATCGACCTCATCGAAAATGGCGCGCGCGGCGGGATAGGCGTCGGCCAGTGCTTTGCCCATTCCGATGGTCTGGGCGCCCTGCCCCGGGAAAACGAATGCGCGTGTCATTGCAACCTCATGGATGACGTTAGATTGCGGCGGGGTGTAAACTGACTGACGACGCTGCACAAGCGTTGCATGCGTTCTGCATCAGGACACCTTGTCTGTGCATTTCTCCGCCTTGTGTCCGCACAGCATCCCTTTAACTTACCCGCAACCCAGAAATGCGGAGAGCTAAACAATGCCCCTGACAAATACCCAGTCCAGCTATGGTGGTGTAACCAAAGCATTTCATTGGTTGACTGCTCTGCTGATCCTGACGGCTTTGCCACTGGGTTGGTTCGCGAACGAGCTGGCCTATGCGATATATGATCCAAACATCCAAACGACCGAGGATGATATCGCCCGCGCGGCCCGGCTATTTTCGTTGCATAAGACCGTCGGGGTCACCGTGTTCTTCGTGGCTCTGGCACGAATCCTCTGGGCTCTAACCCAAACAAAACCCGGTCTGCTCAACGCCGATAACAAGCCCGAGGCCTTTGCCGCTGAAACCGTGCACTGGTTACTTTACGGTTCGCTGATATTGGTTCCACTCAGTGGCTGGATCCACCACGCCGCCGCCGAAGGCTTTGCCCCAATTCTCTGGCCGTTCGGTCAGAACCTGCCGTTTGTTCCAAAATCGGCATTTCTCGCCGAGCTAACCGCCGCCTTTCATTGGTTATTCATCTTGGTACTGGCCGGATCGCTCTTGCTACATATCGCCGGCGCGTTGAAACACCATGTCGTAGACAAAGACGGCACTTTGCGCCGCATGCTGCCGGGTCGATCCGAGGCGCCACAGCCACCAGCACAGCACCATTCGACCGTACCCGCGTTTGCCGCTTTGGCAATATGGGCTGCAGTGCTCGTGGGCGGCTGGGCCACTGGCGAGTTTGACGACCACGGCAAAGCCTCGGTGGACACTGCAGAGCTTGAAGATGTCCAATCAGAGTGGGAGGTTGAGGAAGGCACCCTGTCGATCACGATTTCCCAGTTGGGGAGCCCGGTGACCGGTGAATTCGCCGACTGGACTGCGGCGATTGCGTTCGAGGACCCCACCGAACCGGGACTGGCGGGATCGGTCGATGTGACCATTGCAATCGGATCACTTAGCCTTGGTACGGTCACCGATCAGGCGATGGGTGCGGATTTCTTCGACAGCAAGACATTTCCCACCGCTCAATTCAAAGCTGACCTTTTCAAAACAGAAACAGGTTACGAAGCACGTGGGCCTCTGACGATCCGGGATAAATCGGTTGATGTTGTTCTGCCGTTCTCCCTGGAGATTGTGGACGACGAAGCGACCATGTCCGGCAGTCTGGAGATCAACCGCATGGATTTCAACGTCGGCACATCGCAACCCACTGAAGATTCGTTAGGCTTCACTGTCACTGTCACAGTTGAATTGACGGCAGAGCGCGACCAGGAATGAAAAAACCGCCGAAGGGTTGCCTCCGGCGGTAATAGAGTTCGTCAAGATCGGATTAGTCGGCTTTCTGGGCCTCTACTGAAATGCGAACCTCGACTTCGTCGCTGACGAAGGGTGCAAACTGGCCAAGATCGAACTCGCTGCGCACCAGTGTTGTGGTGGCGTCAAAACCGGCCCAGGGTTTGCCCGCCATCGGGTGTTCGCCCACTTGGTTCAGCTTGGCGTCCAGTACGACCGATTTCGTAACACCGTTCATGGTCAGATCGCCCGTGATTTTGGCAGTGTTTTCTCCGGTAACTTCAATACCAGTAGAGGTAAACGTGATCAGATCACCCTCAGTCACGCCGAAGAAATCTTCGGTCATGAAGTGGTCTTCACGCGGCTTCCAGCCCGTGAACATCTCAACAACTGGCATCGACACATTCACGCTTGAGGCAGCGGGGTTCTCCTGATCAAACATGATCTCGCCTTCAAAGCCCGAGAACATACCGTAGGTGGTCGAAAAACCCAGATGGTTGTAGTTGAAGATGACCTGGCTATGGCTTGGATCCAGAGTATATTTTTCGGCGCTGGCAAATGCAGTCGTGGCCGAAACAGCCAGAGCAGCGGCAAGAAGGGTGGATTTCATAACAATCTCCGCAATGGTGTTGTCGCAAACCGGGTGGGTTGCTCACCAACAAAAATGTGCTGCCCAAGGGCAGCACACAAGTTTTTTTGATTCACAGAATCTGTTCCTTTTTGAACAGAATAAAATTCAGGCGAAAATTGTTACGTTTTGGCTGAGTTGACCTTTCAGCGCTGAGCTGACATCGGCCGATTGCAGCGGCAGCTTCATCAGCAGGCTGCCATCCACATCAAACAATTCAACCTGATCATCCGCAAATCGTGCACCGCCCAGCGAGTCGTAGCTGCGGCGCAGAACCGTTTGCGGCCGACCGTTTTCATTCTTCTGCAAAATGCGAACTTCGCGGCGGATCGGATCAAAATAGGCATCTGGGCGTGAATCCATGACCTCGATGGTCAGCAGGCTGACGCCAACAATTAGGAACATCATCGATGCGGCCAGTTTGATCGGCCAAACTTCGGCCCCCATGACAGAGCCAGGCATAAGCCACATTGAAAATGCCGAGAGGATCAGAAAAGCACCTACGACACGCATAAGAACGATCCGTGCGCGCCAGTTCGGCGCGAAGGTAATCAGAACGGGAACTGATTTCTCAAATGCTGCGCGAGACGCAGATTGTTCAAAAGTGTTTGTGTTCATGACGGCCATTGTTTTGCCCTGTCTAATTTTTCCAAACTGCCGGGTACTCCGGTCTTCATGAACAACCTCGGGGCGAAAAGCGTCAGGAATTGGGCACACCAAAGGAAATTGGGCGACTTCACCAAGGCATCCATGGCAGGGCTTGCCCCGACCGCGCAAACGTGTATACGGGGCCATCCTTCGCAAAGGTTATGAATCGCGCAGCCTCTCGTGGCAGGGTCGCGAAGGACCAATGACCCCGCCTTTGAAATGCGCCTTGATATAAACAGGAGTGCACATGCCACTGTATGAGCATGTAATGATCGCGCGTCAGGATCTGTCCAACGCGCAGGCAGAAAGCCTTGTCGAACATTTCGGCACCGTTTTGGCTGACAACGGCGGCAACGTCGTCGACAGCGAGTACTGGGGCGTTAAGACGATGGCTTATAAGATCAACAAGAACCGCAAAGGCCACTATGCCTTTCTGAAAACCGATGCCCCTTCGGGCGCGGTTCAGGAAATGGAACGCCTGATGCGCTTGCATGACGACGTTATGCGCGTTTTGACCATCAAGGTCGACGAGCACAACGAGGGCCCCTCGGTCCAGATGCAAAAGCGCGATGAGCGCGAAGGCCGCCGCGAGCGCCGCTGATCAACGTCTGACGAAAGGACATAACCCATGGCCGCAAAACCATTTTTCCGCCGCCGCAAGGTCTGCCCGTTCTCGGGTGAGAACGCGCCAAAAATCGACTACAAAGACACCCGTCTGCTGCAGCGCTACATCTCAGAGCGCGGCAAGATCGTACCTTCGCGCATCACCGCCGTTTCGGCGAAAAAGCAGCGTGAACTGGCCCGTGCTATCAAGCGCGCCCGCTTCCTCGCCCTGCTGCCCTACGCTGTGAAGTAAGGAGAGACTGACATGCAAGTTATCCTTCTGGAACGCGTTGCGAAACTGGGTCAGATGGGCGACGTCGTTGACGTCAAGCCCGGCTACGCCCGCAACTTCCTGCTGCCTCAGGGCAAAGCATTGAGCGCATCCGAATCGAACATCGCATCGTTCGAGGCCCAGAAAGCGCAGCTTGAAGCACGCAACCTGGAAACCAAGAAAGAAGCTGAAGCGCTGGCTGAAAAGCTGGACGGTCAGCAGTTCATCGTGATTCGCTCGGCGTCAGATGCCGGCGCTCTTTACGGTTCGGTCACCCCGCGTGACGCCGCAGACGCTGCGACCGACGCAGGCTTCACCGTCGACAAGAAACAGATTGTTCTGATCGCCCCGATCAAAGAACTGGGTCTTCACTCGCTGGCAGTCAAACTGCACCCTGAGGTTGAAGTCGAGATCAAGATGAACGTTGCCCGTTCGGAAGAAGAAGCCGAACTGCAAGCATCGGGTAAATCGATTCAGGAACTGGCTGCTGAAGAAGAAGCCGCCGCTGAATTCGAAATCGCTGAACTCTTTGACGACATCGGCTCGGCCGCGTCGGATGACGATGAGTTGGTCGCCGAAGAAGCTCCGGCTGAAGAAGACGAAGCCAAAGCCTGATCCGGCTGTTTCTACGAATCCAAAGGGCCGCACTTATGTGCGGCCTTTTTTTTGTTTTCTTATCGCCACCAGCAAGATTTAGCCCGATTGATCGCCGAGACTTGCGGACTGGCGAAGGTTTCATATCATCGCCCTTCGATATCAGGAGCATATATATGACCCCTCTCCTTCGCCGCAGCGTTTTGACCTTGTTGCTCATTGCGCCACTTGCCGCCTGTGGTGGCCCCAACGCTTCAGGTGGCACCGATACCTTCGACCCGCCCCTCTATCCCAATGAGACGCCGGAACTGCGTGCCTCGATCAACAAATGGGCCGATCACTATGAGCTTCCACGAGAGTTGGTGCACAAACTTGCCATCCGCGAAAGCACACATCGCTCCTGGGCGGTGAACCGCCCCTACTATGGGCTGCTGCAAATCCTGCCTGCGACCGCGCGATCTATGGGCTATGCTGGTAATGCCCAGGGATTGCTGGACGCAGACACAAATCTGGAATTTGCAGGTAAATACCTACGCGGCGCCTGGCTGTTGTCGGACGGCGATCAACAGCGCGCTATTTTTCTCTATGCGAAAGGGTATTACCCCGAAGCTAAGAAGAGGGGTATGCTAGTTGAAACCGGCCTAGTTTCCGCCACAAAATAGACGTTATTACTGCGCATTCACCTCGTAAAGTATGCGCATAACCACTCAAACACCCGATAAACTTCGGAATGGGCACCACAAATCTGACATTGACCTAAGCAAAGGACGCCATAAAGATGTGCACCAATGGCACATTTCCCTTTAAAAGGCAGACATTTCCCCTAGCTTCTTGTCATGATGTGGGAAATGTGGTGTCCTTGTTGACGTCAGGGAAGACAGTATCTTTTTTCCTGGAAAAAGGGATCCGCCCGCTCACTCGGGTCTAGCTGGTCGTTGCCGTATGGATATTGTTGATCTCAGCACCCTTCCAGAACAGGATACTCGGTATGACGAGTTCCTGCGCCAAGTCTGTGACAAATACGAAATGGACCATGCCGCTTATGCTGGCATGAACCCTGCCGCAGGAACCATCCACGGCCATGTGACCTATAGCGATGACTGGAAAGCTCATTATCAAGAACAAGGTCTGCATCTGATCGATCCGACGTTGCACATGAGTCAACGTAGCATCGCGCCCGTAGATTGGAGTCGTCTTGAACGGGGCAAAGATTTCCAGCGCGTTTTTCGTGATGCACATGATTTTGGCATTCCAGATCAGGGCATTACGATTCCTGTGCGCGGGCCGTACGGAGATATCGGCCTGCTCAGCGCCGTGCGTGAATGCAGCCGGGAAGAGTGGAAGAAACTGGTGCCCAACGTGATAAGTGACCTGCAATCTTTGGCCGTACACATTCATGACAACGTCATGACGTCGGATACAATCAGCCGAATGCTGTACCACCCGACCCTCTCCAGCCGCGAGTTGGAGATTTTGCAATGGGCCGCAGCAGGCAAATCACAGCAGGATATCGGCGATATTCTGTCGATTTCGCACCGTACGGTTGAGGTGCACTTGCGCTCTTCTCGCGAAAAGCTTAATGCACTGACGACTCCGCAGGCCGTCGGTCGCGCCATCGGAATCGGCTTAATCTACCCAGGGTAAAGCCAAATCTTGCCAAAATTGGGCTAAAAAAAGCCAATATTACGGGAAACCCCCAATAGATTCGCTGTGGAAACCGAGTAACGTCTTATCCACAGACAGATCACTCGAAGGGGGTTAACATGATTTTGGTAGTTGATGGGCTGAATAGACATCTGTTCACCGAAGTTCTTGACGATATGTTCGAACTGCGCGCTCGGGTTTTTGGCGGGCGACTTGGTTGGGACGTTAACATCCAAGATGGGAAAGAAATCGATCAATTCGATCATCTGGATCCTGCATATGTAATCGGTCTCGACGATGAGGGGAACGTCGTGGCCGCAGTACGTGCACTCCAGACCACTGGCCCACACATGCTTTCGGATGTGTTCTCGGATATCTTATGCGGCGAAGCACCAATGCGCAGTGCGACCATGTGGGAATCGACCCGCTTCTGTGTCGATACGCAGCGTTTGACTCGAGGAAAAGAGAAAAACTCGGTCTCATATGCGACTTGTGAGTTGATGATTGGATCACTGGAATATTGCCGCAGCGCGGGTATTCAAGACATCATCACCGTCATCGACCCGGTCATGAACCGCGTCCTCAAACGCTCGAACTGTGCGCCCTACGATTATGTTGGCGAAACAGTACCGATGGGCAAAGTGCCGGCGATGGCGGCCCTGCTGGATTGCTCGGATGAAAGGATTTCGGGCCTTCGAGAATTTGCTGACATTCACCACGATGTCTTTATCGAAGAAGAAAAGGCATTGGAGTTCTTCGAGGCAAAAAAGGCAGCGACTGCCAACCCGGCAAACCGCGACCACAAACCGCTCACCGATCTTGAGAAGTATTTTGTCGAACAGATGAGTGCGGCCAAGACGGAAGTGGAAAGACAGGCAGTGCTGAAACTGATCGAAGCGCTGACCGATACATTCACCCCAGAGCAAAAGACCGCTCTGTTACAGACCCCCCGTGCTTTTGCTCATGAGGCCTGACCCCCTCACCTCATAGTACAAAGCCACCCATGCGGAGCCGTCCAATTTCCAGACGGCTCCGCTTTTTTGTGGCCCCAGGCTGGGAGAAGGAAGAGGATTATTCCTCTTCCAGTGCCTCAACGGCTTTTTGCAGGTCGTCTTTGCTGACTTCTTTGTCTGCGACCTGAGCCAGCTCGACGATGTAGTCGACAACCTTGTCTTCAAAGATCGGCGCCCGCAATTGCTGCTGCATCTGAGCGTTCTGCTGCACGAACTCAAAGAACTGACGTTCCTGACCTGGGTACTGACGTGCCTGGTTCATGATCGCCTGAGTCATCTCGGCATCGGTCACTTCGACTTCGGCCTTCTGGCCCAGCTCTGCCAGCAACAGGCCCAGACGCACGCGGCGCTCGGCCAGTTTGTTGTGCTCGTCGGTGGGCTCGATCGGATCATGATCGTGGCCTTCAACTTCAGGGTTCTCTTCGTGCCACAGCTGATGTGCAATCTGCTTGGCTTCGGCTTCCACCAACGAGGGCGGCAGGTCGAACGAAACTTTCTCGTCCAGCACGTCCAATAGTGCGCGCTTCATAACCGCACGCGACGCACCGGCATATTCCGCTTCCAGGCGCTCACCAATCTGCTCTTTCAAAGCAGCCAGATCATCGGCACCAAATTTCTTTGCCAGTTCGTCGTCAACCTCGGCTGCAACCGGTTCTTTCACTTCTTTGATGGTGCAGGTGAATACGGCGTCTTTACCGGCCAGATGCTCGGCACCGTATTCTTCCGGGAAGGTGACGTTCACGTCTTTTTCTTCCTCGGCTTTTACGCCAACCAACTGCTCTTCAAAGCCAGGGATGAAGCTGTTCGAGCCCAAAACCAGCGGGTAATCTTCAGCCGAACCGCCTTCGAACTCTTCGCCATCAACCTTGCCAACAAAGTCGAACACGATCTGATCGCCATCTTTCGCTTTCGAACCCTTGCGACGCGCTTTGAAGTTCTGGGCGGTTTCGGCCAGGTTGTTAAGCGCTTCTTCCACGGCTGCATCATCAGCTTTGACAACCAGCTTCTCCAGCTCGACCGATTTCAGGTCAACCTCTGGAATTTCGGGCAGCGCTTCGTAGGACATAGCAACTTCTACGTCATCGCCTTCTTTCCAGTCCTCGTTGGTCATCTTGACCTCGGGCTGCAGTGCAGGACGCTCGCCGCTGTCCTCAAAGTGCTTATTCATCGCACCGTCGATGGTTTCCTGCATCGCTTCGCCAAGCAGGCGCTGGCCAAACTGCTTCTTCAGCAGCGCCATCGGCACCTTACCTTTACGGAAACCCTTCATCTCGACTTCGGGCTGCGCTTCGGTCAGCTTTTCGTTGACCTTGTTGTCCAGCTCGGCTGCGGTCACAACGATGTTGTACCCGCGTTTCAGACCTTCATTCAGCGTCTCGGTAACCTGCATTATGGTAGTCCCCATAGGATTCGGGGCGCGCAAAACGGGCGCGCCGGGCAAATTTGACGCCTTCTATTTGCCCTGCCGCCTGCGTGCAAGAGGCAAAGGCCTTTTCAGCCCCGTTTTGCCCATATCACAGACGAAAAAACGCCCCGGCGCAGGCCGGGGCGTTTGATCATTACTGAGTTAAGAGCTCAGAACTTCCAGCGGGCGCCCAACACCCAGGCTTCGTTGTTGTCGAACGAAGCGCCATCTTCAAAGTCGTGATTGCGGTATTTCAGGTAGGCATCTGTATTGATGCTGTCGATACGCTGAACGACAGCGATGCCCCAAGCGTCTGTGCTGGACCCGTCATTCACGAAGTCCGAACCCGAATAGTAGTCGATCCCGATACCGGTTTTGCCCCAGGAGACCCACTGATCTTCATACGCGATCTTCCCATAGAAGTAGTTCGGATCAGACGCACCGTCCGCATCATTGTCGCGCGTGCCCGCAGCGACGGTGAAACTCAACCCACTCTGCAGCAGAACGGACGCGGAACCGATCGTATCCTTGCGATCCCCTGATCCATCGTCAGCCGAACGAACCGAGTAAGCAATGGCTGCCGCGAACTCGACCCCGCCACCGAAGGTGTTGTTGTATCTGAGGCCAACATCATAATAGTCATCGTCATCACCGCTGGACAGGATGTTCTGACCATATGCCAGCCCAGCGGTGAATCCACTGAACTCGGGTGTATCATAACGAACACGGCCACGACGCGCGCCGTCAAAGTTGCTGCTGGAATCGCCTACGGTAATATCGCTGAGGAAACCGTCAGTACCGCGATAGAAAAAACCGCCGTTCTCGTCATTCGTGAAAGAATACAGCGCGGTTCCGACATAGGACAGGTCCACTTCGGCGGCACCGTCCGCCACCATGCTGCCCTGACCAGCAGAGAATTTACCCCAATCACCCGCCAGAGCGAAATCTACATGCCGGATGTCTTCGCGAGTCCAACCGCTGAAATCAGTGCCCAACTGGTTCCACTCGCTTGAATTCGGAAGTCCCAATCCGGTTTCCAGCCGGAATGTGAAATCGTTGTTGCCAAAAGGCTGTAACAGCTCAAGTCCGACCCGGCTATTCGAAAGGTCGTTGTCCAGCACGCGGGTCTCGGTGTCTTCTCCATCATCGACCGAGATCAACGCAGGGTGCAGCTGCCCGTATAGCAACACATAACCACCTGTGTTGTTTTCATATTTAAGTTCGGCGGCGGCAGGTATTGCGTTTGCTGCAGCAAAAGCTGCTGCTAAGGAAGTCAGTTTATAATTCACTGTCATGTCATTCACCGTAGATGGTTCTTTAAGTTTGATACTGCTCAAATGCTCATCGGTTACTGCATTTCCAATGATACCCGGCTCAAGTTCAGCATTCATTGCTTTATCGCCACAGGTATCTGCGTCGAAGGCAAGAATTCTGAATTAATTTCAATACATTGATCGAGCCCCAGAAGCGACTCTAATAACCATGCAAGAAAATTGTGACGCCGATCGTTGCATACTGCAAACTGCCGCTATGCGACTGGCGGGACGCAGCGGCATAAATTCGCCGCTTTGGGCTGTGATCGGCCATTAACCGCCGATCCATTTATACTTCAATCTGTTGCAATACGGCGGGCAACTGCTCGGCCAAATCTTCGGCGATCAAGCCTGGCCCAAAGTTCCGGGCGCACTCAACATGCAGCCAGGCCGCCGTTTCTGCCGCTTGCATAGGCTCGAACCCACGGGCAAGCAATCCGGTGATGAAGCCGGCCAACGTATCGCCCGATCCGGCCGTTGCGAGCCAGGGGGCCGCCCGGTTGTAATGTGCAGAATTGACCGAGCACCGCCCGTCCAGCGTGGCAATGACCGTGTCAGGCCCCTTCACCAGTACACAACATCCAGCTCGCGCCGCCGCCTCACGAGCCGCATCAACCTTAGAGAATGCCGGGCCCTTGGCGGGCACTTCATTCAGCTTTTCTGCGATATCCGGGAACAAACGCGCGAACTCTCCTGTATGCGGCGTCAGCACGCATCTTTCATGCAGCAGTTCTAATAGCGCCGCCGGTTCTTCGGCAAAGGCTGACAAGGCATCCGCATCCAACACAGTCGGCCGGGCTGTGCTTAGTGCAACCGGCACCAATTCCCGAGATCGCGTTTCCCCCAGGCCCGGTCCAAGGCACAATGCGTTAAACCGCTCATCCTGCAGAGTTTCAAGTAAGTCCCCTGCCCCATCAACCCGCTTCAGCATCAGAGCGGTGATCTGGCTCGCGATCTCCATTTGCGCGGCAGGTGGCGCACCCAGTGTCACCAACCCCGCTCCTATCCGCAGCGCCGCTCGGGCTGCCAAACGTGCGGCCCCGGTTTTGCCGACGCCGCCCGACAGGACAAGCGCATGACCGTGCGAGTACTTATGGCTGTGCTCACTTTTGTTGAGATGAGTGCCAGATGGCGCTTCGACAGAAGTTGCTGCCTCAATCTCTCCCTCATCCCGATTCAATCCGATATCTTTCACGACCAACCGACCGCAATAAGATGAACCCTCGCTCAGAACATGCCCAAGCTTTCGCGCGTGGAATGAAACGGTCAGGGCGGACCGTGCGCAACGGCGACCATGCTGTGCAAAGGCGCCCCCAATAACTTTGCCTGAATCCGAGCAGAGACCTGAAGGCAGATCAATTGCGACTGTTCGTGGTGGTACGATATCGGTTCCACGACCTTGCCTGCGCATTTCCCATGCGTCTTCCGCATCATCATGCGCCCATAGGTATTCCCACAAAACCGGATCTTCGATTGGTCGCGTCAATCCGGTGCCAAACAATGCATCAATGGAAAGGTCAGGATGCTGAATTTCAGCCTTACCAAAATCAGCCACGCCAAGCGTCCTTCCTTCCCACCGTTCATAGTTCACGCGCGCATCCGGTGGCAATTTGGCAGGGTCACCATAGAGCAACACTTCGACTTGCCACCCCTGCCCTTGCAGCAACCGCGCGACCACAAAGCCGTCTCCGCCATTGTTGCCCGGGCCACTTAATATCACCGCGCGACCTCCGGAATTCGCTAAGTCTGGCCATTCCTCAAAAATCGCGGCCACAACGCCTTGTCCTGCGCGCTCCATCAACTCAAGACCCGTCGCCTGCCCAAGACCAATCGCGGTGGTCTCGATGAGGCGCATTTGCGCAGCGGTCAGCAGTTTTGTCATCTCCGGCCCCTCAGGCGATTCAAATTTGATTACTTTTTATGCACAGCGATCAAAATTTGATCCAATGACCGCTTTCACTGTTTCTGGCAGCCTGCAACACAGCAATCGGATTGCCGCCCAATCTTAGACGTGATCAGTGCCTTCAAGACAACCATGCAAGGTGAGCCGGAATGAAAAAGATCGAAGCGATCATCAAGCCGTTCAAGCTGGACGAAGTGAAAGAAGCGCTGCAGGACGTGGGCGTACAAGGTCTGAGCGTGATCGAGGTCAAGGGCTTTGGCCGTCAGAAAGGCCACACCGAGCTCTATCGCGGCGCTGAATACGTGGTCGACTTTCTGCCCAAGGTAAAGGTCGAGGTGGTGCTGGACGACGATCAGGTTGACGCCGCCATCGAAGCCATCGTTGGCGCAGCCAAGACAGACAAGATCGGCGACGGCAAAATCTTTGTCTCGCCCGTTGAACAAGCTATCCGCATCCGCACTGGTGAAACCGGCTCGGACGCGCTGTAACCGACTAATCTCAAATCAGAGGAATAGAGAGTATGAGCAAGGACGCAGTTCTTCAGCTGATCCGGGATGAGGACGCCGAATATGTCGACATCCGCTTTACCGACCCGCGCGGCAAACTTCAGCACGTAACCATCATGTCCGATCAGGTCGACGAAGACTTTCTGGAAGAAGGCTTCATGTTCGACGGATCATCCATCGCAGGCTGGAAGTCGATCGAAGCATCCGACATGAAGCTGATGCCCGATACTGACAGCGCATATGTCGATCCGTTCTATGCGGAAAAGACCATCTGCCTGCACTGCTCGGTTGTCGAGCCCGACACCGGCGAAGCCTATGAGCGTGACCCGCGCGGCACCGCGCAAAAAGCCGAAGCCTACCTGAAGGCATCCGGTATCGGTGATGTGGCCTATATGGGCCCTGAGGCCGAATTCTTCCTGTTCGACGATGTTCGTTTCTCTAACAGTATCAACAAGGTATCTTATGAAGTTGATGCAACTGATGCATCGTGGAACACTGACACAGAATACGAGATGGGCAACATGGGCCATCGTCCCGGCGTCAAAGGCGGTTACTTCCCCGTGAACCCGGTGGACGAAAGCCAAGATCTGCGTTCCGAGATGCTCAGCACCATGAAGCGTCTGGGTATGAAGGTCGACAAACACCACCACGAAGTCGCCTCGTGCCAGCACGAGCTTGGTCTGATCTTTGACAGCCTGACCAAACAGGCCGACGAGCTGCAGAAGTACAAATACGTGATCCACAACGTCGCCCACGCCTACGGCAAATCGGCCACCTTCATGCCGAAGCCCATCGCAGGTGATAACGGCACCGGCATGCACGTGAACATGTCGATCTGGAAAGACGGCAAGCCGCTCTTTGCAGGCGACAAATATGCTGATCTGTCGGATGAGGCGCTGTGGTTCATCGGTGGCGTTCTGAAGCACGCCAAAACGCTGAACGCCTTCACCAACCCGGCGACCAACAGCTACAAGCGCCTGATCCCGGGCTTTGAGGCCCCTGTTCTGCGCGCCTACTCGGCCCGCAACCGCTCGGGCTGTGTGCGTATTCCGTGGACCGAAAGCCCGAAAGCCAAGCGCGTCGAGGCTCGGTTCCCCGATCCCGCCGCAAACCCCTACCTGGCGTTTGCTGCGCTGCTGATGGCCGGTCTGGACGGCATCAAGAACAAGATCGATCCGGGCGAAGCCATGGACAAGAACCTGTACGATCTGCCCGCCGAAGAACTGGCCGACATCCCGACCGTTTGCGGATCGCTGCGTGAGGCTCTGGAAGCTCTGGCATCCGATCACGATTTCCTGCTGCAGGGCGACGTGTTCACAAAAGATCAAATCGACGGCTACATCGAATTGAAGATGGAAGAGGTCGAAACCTACGAGCACACGCCGCACCCGGTTGAGTACGGCATGTACTACAGCTGCTGATCCAATAGCATATCGGACTGTTTTAAGGGCGCCCTTCGGGGCGCCCTTGTTTCGTTTGGCGCGATCTTCCAAACTCGTTGAACCAGCACCAAAGGAGGAACGCGCATGCCCGTCGATGCTTCACCTTTTTCAGAGTTCGCAAATCTCGTGACCTCAGAAGCCGAACTCGAACAGATTTGCGGGCACCCCCTGCCTCAGATCATCGACAAAGAACTTCCGGCGCTGGATCAGATGTGCCGTGACTTTATCGCAACTTCACCTTTCTGCCTCATCGCGTCGGCGAACCCGTCCGGCTATCTAGATATTTCTCCACGCGGGGACCCGGCAGGGTTTACATTCATCATTTCTGACACGCTGATCGCCCTGCCCGACCGCCCCGGAAACAAGCGCGTAGATACCTTTCACAACGTTCTGAAGGACCCGCGCGTTAGTTTGATCTTCTTCGTCCCCGGAAAAATGGAAACGCTGCGACTTCGCGGCACCGCAAGGATTTGTGCGGATCCTGAACTGCTTTCTACCATGGCTGTAGGAGGTCACATGCCCAAATTGGCCTTGTTGATCCATGTCGAAACCATCTTTGCGCACTGCCCCAAATGCATCATCCGTTCAAACCTGTGGCAGCCAGAGGAATGGCCGGATTCTTCGCATCTGCCCAATATGAACGCGATGATGGTCAAGCATGCCAAGATCGATAAAACTCCGGACGAGTGGTTCGAAACTCTGAAAACCACAGGTGAACTTGATCTGTATTAAACCGCTTTGCCAGACAGCGATCAAAGCTTAGGCTGAAGTAGTTATTCTGCAATCGGATTTCCTTCATGCTTAGAATTTGCACCTGCGTTGCTATCGCTATTCTCATGCCCTCGATGGCGTTCACGGCCCCATGCGGTAATACCGGTAGCGGATTTGAGGCTTGGAAAGCCGACTTCGCCAAAACGGCCAAGCGTGCTGGGGTGAAAAAGAAAGGCCTGCAGGCATTGGCGCAGACCCAATACGCGACCCGCACCATTGCAGCTGATCGCAATCAAAAAAGCTTCAAATACTCGCTGGACAAGTTCATGAAAATTCGCGGAGCGGATACCATCGTCGCGCAGGGACGTAAGCGTAAGGCGCGCAACCCGCAATTCTATGCTGCTCTGGAGCGCCAATACGGGGTGCCCGCGGGTGTTCTGATTGCCATCCACGGCATGGAAACCGGCTTTGGTAACTTCATGGGCGACAGCCAGGTTGTTTCCGCAATCACAACATTGGCCTATGATTGTCGCCGATCCGAGTTCTTTATCCCGCATGCCATTGGTGCGCTAAAATTGGTCGATCAAGGAAGCGTCACGATGGCGACAAAAGGGGCAAAACATGGCGAGCTGGGTCATACGCAATTTTTGCCTGGCAATGCTTTGACCTATGGCGTGGACGCAACGGGTGATGGTCGGGTCGATTTCTACAACATGACCGACGCCCTTGCCTCAACTGCAAATTTCTTACGTAAGAAAGGGTGGAAGCCAGGACGTGGCTACCAATCCGGCGAGCCGAATTTTGCGGTTATCCAACAGTGGAATGCCGCCACTGTTTATCAGCAATCCATCGCTATTATGGCCGCTCGAATCGACGGTTGAGTCGACCAACTTATCTGGCCCGGCAGATCCGATTTCAGCCACATTCTCGCCACATATATTAAAGAAAACCGCGTTTTTCTTGGTTTCCAAAGTGTAATCAATGATGGAAATCTCTGACTTTCTTGCATTTTCGTCAAAATTTGCACCATTTCGGTTGCTACATTGTTGTGAAGATTATTACGGCAAAGGAACATGCTGTGACTTCGAAGCATATGTACCACGGCGGTCTCCAGTTCGACGGCTCTGCAGATGGCGCACTTGAACGCGTTTGCGATGTCGTATCCACCACACTCGCGGATTATGGCCATCTGGTCGAGCGCAAGACGCTTCTCAGTGCATCCGAGGCAAGCATCGTCTGCAGCCAGTATCTTGTGCGTCTGACCCTTGATTCAGAATCCAAGGCAGTTGAACTCAGCCACCATGAACGGATGGACAAATCTGCGGGTCTCAGAACCAAAGCTCGTCGTGTCGTAGCCCCCCCAGACAACCGGTTGACGATTACAATTTGTCCAGTTTCAAAGCTGCTTGATGATAGCGAAATTTCAGAGCTGATGCTGGTTGTGATGCTTTACCGCATGGTCGATATCTGCACGACACGTCGGGTTGAATGGTTATCGCCCAAAACAGTGCTGACGATTGAACAATTCATGAGCGCGTTCGACTCGATCAGCCCCCGCAATTCCCGAAATCGGAAACAGATTTTCGAAGCGATCAGCGGTCCATTTGCCGGGCTCGACTTGCCCGATTCCAATCCAGAGCAACTGGAAACCAAAACCCGGAGCAAGCCGCGCCCAATAAAGCTGAGCGATGACCAACTCCTCAGTATTGCGTTTCGCACTGAAACCGATCCGTCGCCGTCGGCAAACCTTTCTCAGGACAGCGCTGAGGAAACCGATCGCCCAAGCGATATCCTTAGGCTGACTAGTTGGGGCATGACAGGCGCGATTGCCAGCATATCTGCCCCGGTTGCCGTTTCCTTGGCGGCTGTCAATCTGATCCGCGGTGAGGACTTTCGCCTCAACACTCAGGTGTTGGCATTTACAACCGCGATTTTCGGCCTGAACCTTACAAATGCTTTTGGCGAGGTCGCAAACGCCCTAGGCATGTAACCAAACGACCCAAGACCCTCCTTGGAAGCCCCGCCATCAGGCGGGGTTTTCCAGTTCTAAGATCTGCTCTGCCATCATCACGTATGTGTGGATGGCAAATACCACCGCGCCTGTTTGTGGTAGACGCAAGAGAGTTTGTCGTTCGCTGCGCAGATACCGGGCGGTGTTTTCGTTCTGTGGCGCACGTCTTTGCGCCATACTGCGTGGCTGGAACAGTTCAGCGTCATGATACCAAAGCGCATTAAACCGCCACAGCGGGCGGTTCGGTTGAATCCCATCAAATAAACGCTGAACCCTACGTGCTATGTTTGCGTCGTAGACATCCACGGGTTCATGAATTCCGGTCAGTGGGCGCATGAATTTTTCGGATAACATCCAGCTTGCAGGAAAGCACAGGATCGCGCCTGTCAGTACATGCTCATCACCGTGCTTCTGCAATATGCAGAAATCTTCCTGTACCAATTGGCAAAGCGTTTCCAACGGGTGGTCCCTATCAATTTCGATCTTGATCCCATCTGGCCTAACAACTTGATCGGAAGCATCCGGGTAGGCTTGCCTGAGAACCAATTCAAGCAACTCCTGCGCGGGCTTCGATGCTTCGGGGCTCTGGGCCAGAACATCTAACGTCCGCTCTTCTAACAAATCTGTCCGCCGTTGCATTTGAGCCGCAAAGGCATCGTCCTGGTGCAACCAGTTGTTAGGATCAGCCGGCTTGATCCCAGGTAGCGGGTTTGGGGCAAGCGGATTGTGGGGGATGGACTGCTGCAATATCTCCGTCATGACTGAGGCATAGCATCCCAAACTGGCTTTGCCGGTCAAAAAGCGACTTCTAGACAGTCGCAAACTTTCGAGACGTATCGTCTTTGGCTTTGCAGGCTGGGTTGGCAAGCAGAAAGGCCCGCCCGTGAACACACCCTATCGCGACACCCGTAAGATTGATCCCACCAGGGGCACCACTCTCGGCGATGGAACCCCAAATGACAATGATCGGATCGAAATCGGACCGACACAGCTGGCCTTTGATGAATGGACGGCCGCAGGGCTGAGCCTGCCCAATCTCGAACGGATGCGGGAATACCGCTGGTCGCGATTAACCCAAGCCATTGTGAAACGTGGCTGGGGTGGTGTCTTGTTGTTTGACCCCCTCAACATTCGCTACGCGACCGACAGCACCAATATGCAGCTTTGGAACACTCACAATCCGTTCCGGGCGGTGTTGGTTTGCGCAGATGGCTATATGGTCATCTGGGACTACAAAAACTCTCCTTTCCTGTCGAAGTTCAACCCGCTGGTGCGCGAGCAACGCTCGGGTGCGGATCTGTTCTACTTCGACCGGGGCGACAAAATCGATATCGCGGCGGATGTGTTCTCGAACGAAGTGCGCGTGTTGATCGAGGAACATGGCGGCGGAAACAAGCGACTTGGTGTAGACAAGATCATGTTGCACGGCCTACGCGCGCTCGAGGCGCAAGGGTTTCAAGTTATGGAAGGGGAAGAGCTCACCGAGAAAACCCGCGCTGTTAAAGGCGCCGACGAAATCCTCGCCATGCGCTGTGCCAGCCACGCCTGTGAAACCGCCGTCGCTGAAATGGAGCGGTTCGCACGTGCCAATGTCGGGGATGGTAAGACGTCGGAGGATGACATCTGGGCCGTTTTACATGCTGAAAATATTCGACGCGGAGGCGAGTGGATCGAAACTCGGCTTCTGGCTTCAGGCCAGCGTACCAATCCATGGTTTCAGGAATGTGGCCCACGTATCACGAGACAGAACGAGATCATCGCATTCGATACCGACCTGATCGGATCATACGGCATTTGCATCGACATTTCGCGCACATGGTGGATCGGCGATCAAAAGCCACGGCCTGACATGATTTATGCAATGCAGCACGCGCACGAGCATATCATGACCAATATGGAAATGCTGAAACCGGGCGTCATGATCCCAGAACTGACCGCAAATGCACACCGGCTGGACGACAAATTCCAGGCACAGAAGTATGGTTGCCTGATGCATGGCGTGGGATTGTGCGACGAATGGCCTTTGGTGGCTTATCCAGACAAGGCGGTGGAAGGGGCCTATGACTACCCGCTTGAACCAGGAATGGTGCTATGCGTCGAAGCGGCGGTCGGTGAGGTAGGTGGCGACTTCTCAATCAAGCTGGAAGATCAGGTGCTGATTACAGAAGACGGCTACGAAAACCTGACCAAGTATCTGTTCGACGCACAGTTGATGGGCGCAAACTAAGCGCTATTTCGACCAGTGAGATCGTTTGACGTTACCGTGCCAATCCTCGGGCGCGGTGATGATCTGTGTTTCCTGGGGCAAGGTTCTCAGTGGCCAGTTTTGCCCAAGCGCGAAACCGATTACGCCCGTCAGCAGGATCGCAATCAGTACTCCGGGACGAATTGCCGGACTCAGAGGTACAGGTGTCGAATGTGCCATTTTGGCCTCCACAGAGAGTCATTGGAATGACTATTAGTTGGGAGGCGACAGCAAATAAGTAAAATGAATATTTTTACGGCAATCCATCACCAATCTTGATTTATCAGGCTCTTTGACGAAAATTGTACAAAGAACTTGGTGCCCAGATAAGATCACTTCCCGATCTCTCACCTTCCCGTGACGCGCCTGACACAAGGGTTGAGCCGCCCGCCCTCAGCGCACAGTATTGTCGAAACCTGACAACCTAGGAATAATCATGCCTACCGAACGCATTACCTTTGCCGGTCACGACGGCAGCCAACTGGCCGCGCGCTTGGATTTGCCAGACGGGCCGGTTCTGGCGACGGCGTTATTTGCACATTGCTTTACCTGCTCGAAAGACATTCCGGCAGCACGGCGAATTTCGGCGCGCCTGGCGGCGATGGGCATCGCGGTCCTGCGGTTCGACTTTACCGGCCTTGGTCACTCGGACGGCGAATTCGCCAATACGACATTCACCTCGAATGTCGAGGACCTGATCAAAGCCGCAGAATACCTTGCGGGCCGTAATATGGCACCGTCGCTTCTGATCGGCCATTCGCTTGGTGGCGCTGCCGTGTTGCGAGCACGTGCAGGAATTCCGTCAATCAAAGCCGTGGTAACGCTCGGCGCACCCGCCGACCCCGGCCATGTGTCCCACCATTTCGAGACCGCCTTGCCCGAAATCGAATCTCAAGGCAGCGCCGAAGTGTCGTTGGGAGGGCGTCCGTTCCGCATTGGCAAGGCGTTTGTTGAAGATATTTCGGCAACCGCGCTCACTCCGGCCATTGCTGATCTGAAAGCTGCCTTGCTGATCCTGCACGCACCACGCGACAGCACGGTCAGTATTGACAATGCCAGCACCATCTTCATGGCGGCAAAACATCCCAAAAGCTTTGTTACACTCGATGATGCCGACCACCTGATCACGCGTGCACAGGATGCGGATTATGCGGCTGATGTCATCACCGCCTGGGTTTCCCGCTATGTCAAGCTGTGCCCTCCGGCCCCGCCACCTGGGGCACCGGAAGGTGTCGTCCGCGTGACCGAGGCAGACCCGTCGGGTTTTCTGCAGGACATTCAGTCAGGCCCGCGTCATCACGCGGTCGCGGACGAGCCCTCATCTTATGGTGGTTCGGATCGGGGCATGTCACCTTACGGGTTCGTGTCGTCCGGGTTGGGGGCATGTACCTCGATGACCATTCGCATGTATGCCCGCCGCAAGCGCTGGCCGCTGACTGGTATCACGGTCGATGTCTGTCATGATAAAGTTCACGCGCAGGATGCCGGGCTTGCCAGCGAAGGCAAGGTCGATCAGTTTCGCCGTAAAATTCGGCTGGAGGGCCCGCTGGACACGGATCAGAAGGCCAAGCTGCTGGAGATTGCCGACAAATGTCCTGTTCACCGAACTCTTGAAGGCTCGGCCCATATCACGACTGAACTTCTGCAGTAAAATGCGGTTGGATCAGGGCGCTTTCCAATCTGTCGAGTGCGTCTCTCGGCGTCTGGTAGCGCCAATACCGCTCTTGACCCCACCAACAACCGAGATCGAATAGACACATCCCCTCTGATCAAACGAAATCTCCATAAAAGCATCGCGGATATCTTGTCCAAACGGTCCGCGAGAATGTCCGGCAAAACCAAAGTCGCCCATATTATCTTCTATCTCGTCGATAATATCTTAGGGAGTGGCTCTGGCATTTAGATCAATGCGAAACGGGTTCGGCAGACCGATATTAGGCACAATCAGGATCCCGCAGAACGCAGCTGCGATGGCTCTTAGCTGTTCTTCAGTCAGCATCATCGACTCCTTTTGGCAAAGGTCGAGCGGGCTGTGACGTTCGATGCAGTTGTTATTACGGAACTTCTAAATCAAGCCCGCCAATTTGCACTCTGTCACAGATTTGCAATTCGCATAATCTGTGGGGCCTAACGTACCAATCCCCGATCGGGTCGGGGCAGACCAATCTGCCCCGAATCCTTCAGCGACGTCTTGGAGACGGCCGATGGATCGGCGGCCGCGCCGCCGGGGGGCGCGCCACTGGGGGATGCGGGCGCGTAGGTGGTTTGGCGACTGGAGGTTTGGGCCGCTGCGGCGGATTCGGGCGCTCCGGGCGGTCAGGCCTGTCGGGTCGATTGATATCCACGTCTATATCGTGATCGTGGTAATAGTCATTCCACAGCATTGAGTCGTAGAATGGGTCATAGCCGACGCCATACCCTACCCCGACCGTTACGCCATCGCAGGCTGACAATGTGAAGGTTGCAGCCCCCAGTCCCAGCGCCAAAACTGAGCGTTTCATCACTTTGCGTGTCATCCGGGCCTCCTTACTGCAAAGACCGGAACGACGCGAAAACGGCGTTCAAGGCATCAACATAAGACGGGTCGGCCCCGTCCCGCAGGATCGCAACCCCAATGGCCACACGGTCGCGCGGCAGGTCGATCACGGTGGCGGTAAAGTTCACTCCGCGCCCATCTCGATTGCCGGTGCCTCGAATAACCTGGGCAGGCCGCCCACCAATCCTTGTATCGCTCGTACTGGTCACGGTCGGGTCTTTGACGAGGAATTTGTCGATATCCTCAAGATAGCGCAGCCCGCCCTGAATGCTTGAAACCCGCGATGGGGAGACGAACCCCATCCAGACATTATCGTCAGTCACCGGTCTGATCCCCATGACGCGCGAAATCGCACGGGCATCGCCCAGACTGGTATCCTCGATCTCACGCGGGCCACCGGTGCGCAATGTCCAGAAGTCGGGAACCTCAAAGCGGAATAGGGCGCGCCCTTCATCGGTGTAAGTCACCGGTGTGTCGGCTTGCACAGGCGTTACAGCCAACGAAGTCACGGCACTTGCAGCAAGCGCCAAGCTTAACAAAATACGCATATCTCAATAACCTGATCAGTTTGCTGGTCTCAAGTTGCCCACGCAGATTGACTTTGTCCAGTATCCTATTCTGCAGACAATAAAAAACCCGCGTTCGGAAAGCTCCGAACGCGGGTGTGTCTTGCGCATGAGCGCGCTATCAGGTGCGTGCGTCGCCCAGCAGTTTCCACAGACCGGGGATCAGCAGAGCGGCCAGCGCCAGCTTGATCGCATCACCCAGCAGGAACGGTGTCAGCCCCCATTCCAGGATCGGCTTGTCCCAGCCATACAGCTGACCCAACCACAGCAGTCCCGGCACGTAGATCAGCACGTTGGCCAGTACCAGCGCTAGCGCCAGCTTGCCGACCGAGCGGTCCCAGCCGCGCGCGGCGAGTGCGCCCAGCAGAATGGTCGCCATCAGGTAACCGACCAGATAGCCACCGGTGCCACCCATCATGTAGGTCAGGCCGAATTTTTCGGCCGAGGAACCCGCAAACACGTCAAAGCCCAGAGCGCCAACCAGCAGGTAACCCAGCATCGTGATCAGGCCAAGGCGCGCGCCATAAGCGGTGCCGATGGTCAGAACGGCGAATGTGCCCATGGTGATCGGAACCGGCCACATCGGCACTTTGATTTTGGCAGCAACAGCCAGAGCAACGATACCCAGGGCAACCAGAGCCACCTGCTTGACGCGCAGCGCCGTCCCCTCACGCGGGCCAAAAGCATTGGCCAATACGTTTGCGTTCATCTCATTTCTCCACATTCGGACTTATTTGCAACTGCAGCAATGCCCGTTCCGAAGCGTTGCTGCAAGATGATTACGCTATCGCAGCGCGTATTTGGTCTCCATTTCATAGGATTTTCGCGGTCCGGTCACTTTCCAACGGACAGTCCAGCGCGGCCATCCCGAGAAATCATATACTGCATCATAGCTGTCTGGCGGGCAATCGTGGTGGTCCTCGGCGCGGGGCTGTCCTAGCTTGAGCGCGTGAAAAAACCGGTCATCGTCAAAGTGAATGGCAATCTGATCCCCAGCATCACGCCAAAGGTATCGACGCGTTCCCGTCATTGCAGGCTGCCCCGGGATGCGCAGCGTGACCGTCTCGTCATACACCAACCCCAGCGCATCTTGCTGCAACTCTGCTTGACCATCCGCATGAATGATCTGGCCCGCACGCTCATCCCGGATGAGGCGTGTCAGGCTCCAAACCCCTTGGAAATCCGCGATATTCCTGGGTAGGTTCACTTCACAAAGGTTCCGTCAGTCGTATTGCCTGCGTCATCTACAAACCGGATCGTATCTCCGCTTTCCTCGACATCGTAGCAAGCCCAGATATCAGATGGCGGCCAGACCGAACAATATCGATCCTCACGCACAGCCCAGCGCCCCGCGCTAGGGCGACCGGAAAAGTACTGCGTGTGCATGCTGTCATCGAAGGTCTGGCTGATACCTTCACCGTAGTCGAGTTTCTTGCCCACAAGCGCCATCAGGATTTCATCCCCTGTCAGCCGCCGAAACTCCTCAGCGGATAAAATTCCCGGCCAAAGCAACAAAATCAGGGCAAACCGTCTCATCCCAGCACTCGCGCCTTGTTCCTTGGTCAATGCGCGGCTAAACCCCGCGCCAACGCCTCATCCCAATCACAAAAAGGTGCTGCCGCCAATGATTCCCCGCTATTCCCGCCCCGAGATGGTCGCCATCTGGTCGCCCGAGAGCAAGTTCCGCATCTGGTACGAGATCGAGGCCCATGCCTGCGACGCAATGGCCGATCTGGGCGTGATCCCGCGTGAAAACGCCGAGGCGGTGTGGAAAGCCAAGGACGTCGAATTCGACGTTGCCCGCATCGACGAGATCGAAGCCGTTACCAAGCACGACGTCATCGCCTTCCTGACCCACCTGGCCGAACATGTAGGCAGCGAAGAGGCCCGTTTCGTGCATCAGGGCATGACTTCCTCCGACGTGTTGGACACCTGCCTTAACGTGCAGCTCACCCGTGCCGCTGACATCCTGATCGCTGATCTCGAAGGTCTGCTGGCCGCCCTCAAGCGCCGCGCTATCGAGCACAAGAACACGATCCGCATCGGTCGCAGCCACGGTATTCACGCAGAGCCCACTACCATGGGTCTGACTTTCGCGCGTTTCTATGCCGAGATGGACCGCAACCTGTCCCGTATGCGCGACGCCCGCGCGGAAATCGCCACCGGCGCGATCAGCGGCGCGGTTGGGACCTTCGCCAACATCGACCCCGAGGTCGAAGAGCATGTCTGCGACAAGCTTGGTCTGGTGCCCGAGCCGATCAGCACGCAGGTCATTCCGCGCGACCGTCACGCGGCCTTCTTTGCCACGCTGGGCGTGATCGCCAGCAGCATCGAAAACATCGCCATCGAAATCCGCCACATGCAGCGGACCGAAGTGCTGGAGGGGGCCGAGTTTTTCTCGATGGGCCAAAAGGGCTCGTCGGCCATGCCGCACAAGAAGAACCCGGTGCTGACCGAAAATCTGACCGGTCTGGCCCGTATGGTGCGTGCCGCCGTGGTCCCGGCGATGGAGAACGTGGCGCTGTGGCATGAGCGCGATATTTCGCACTCCTCGGTCGAACGCATGATCGGGCCGGACGCCACCATCACTCTGGATTTTGCCCTTGCCCGCCTGACAGGGGTGATCGACAAGATGCTGATCTTCCCCGAGAACATGCTTGAAAACATGAACAAGTTCCCTGGTCTTGTGATGAGCCAGCGGGTTCTTCTGGCGCTGACACAGGCAGGGGTCAGCCGCGAGGATGCCTATGCCATGGTTCAGCGCAACGCGATGAAGGTCTGGGAGCATCGTACCGATTTCAAAGAGGAACTGCTGGCCGACGCTGATGTAACCGCCGCGCTGAGCCCGGAAGAGATCGAAGAGAAATTCGACCTCGGCTACCACACCAAACACGTTGATACGATTTTCGCGCGCGTGTTCGGCGAATAAACCCGGACCGGAATTAGGCAAGGCCCGGCCTGTTTGTTCAGGCCGGGCCTTGTTTCTTTGCCAGATTGGCAAAACTCGGGTAATCTGCTGGCATCTTTTCCGCGAAAGGTAAACACGATGCTAAGAACTGCTCTATGTGCAATTGCTTTGATTTGCGCAGGCACCGCCGGGCTTGCTTGCAGCGGTCATGCAAAGCAAACCCAGTCCTGTGCGGAAGGCACGACATGGGACAGCGAAAGCCAAAGCTGCATGAAAATCGTCAATAGCTGACATTTTTATTTCCTGCTTGTGAATAAAAGCGATCAGTCAATCGTTAGCTTTTTTGTAGATCACGCTATGATTGTAACAAGTCACTTTGACAACGGAGTAGGAACATGCGTCTCGTACTAGCCTCGGCCATCGCTCTTCAGGCCTTTACCTTCGCACCCATGGCAATTGCTGCGGGTGGTGGTGATAGCAGCCCACCCAAGCCGACAAATACCACCAAGAAGTGCCTGTTTGGTCGGGTTTACGACGAGTCTGCAGGGCGCTGTGTTAAACCAGATAAATCCAAGTTTTCCGACGATCAGTTGTATGACGCCGTGCGTGAGTTGGCCTATGACGGGCAATATGAGAACGCGCAGGGCATTCTGCGTATCATGAACCAAGATGACGATCGGGTGCAGACCTATTGGGGCTTCACCTATCGCAAAATGGGTGAGTTGGAACTGGCCAACACCTTCTATCAGAAAGCCATCGAAACAAACCCTGATAACATCCTCGCCCGTAGCTATATGGGTCAGGGCTTTGTCGCCGAAGGAAAGACCGAACTGGCCATAGCGCAATGGCGCGAGATCAAGGCGCGCGGCGGTGAAGGAACTTGGGCCGAAGCATCGCTGCGCGAGGCTATTCGCACCGGGCTGACCTATAGCTACTGAGTTTCAGGGTTTCTTTACCTGAGTCTACCTAATCTACCTGTAACGCAATATTGGCAATGCAGGCAGATGCAGGATACGAACCTAATGGTACAGATGTCGCCGGGTGCTCAGGCCCCGGCGGCAGACCAAGAGAACGACGCTCCACGCGTCGTGCCTCGCAATCTCAGCAATCGGGAAAAGGCTGCGGTTGTTGTCCGGCTTCTTCTGAACGAAGGCGCGGATATACCTCTTGAGGAACTGCCTGACCTGCTGCAGGAGCAGTTGACCCATCAACTGGGTCAAATGGGACTGGTTGACCGAGTGACGCTCGCCGCTGTCGCACAAGAATTTGCCGATGCGCTAGATGGTGTCGGTCTTTCATTCCCACATGGGCTGGCCAGCGCTCTGGATGCCGTGAATGGCAAAATTGCCCCGGCCACCGCTGCCCGGTTACGCAAGGTGGCGGGGGTACGCCAGATCGGTGACCCGTGGCAACGATTGCGCGAGGTAGCTGCAGAAGATCTGGCCGAAATGGCCAAGGCTGAAAGCACCGAAGTCGCAGCCGTCATGCTGTCAAAATTAGAAACCGCCAAGGCTGCACAATTGCTGGGCCACCTGCCCGGCCCCACGGCGCGGCGGATAACCTATGCGGTATCGAAAACGACCAACGTGACGCCTGAGGCGGTTGAGCGGATTGGTTGGTCCTTGGCTGCTCAATTGGATCAACGCCCCGAGCCCGCCTTTCGGGACGGCCCGGGTAAGCGTGTGGGCGCAATTCTTAACCAGTCCGCTGCGGCGACGCGTGATGGTTTGCTGATCGCACTGGATGAGGAGGACGCCGATTTTGCCAATACCGTCCGGCAATCGATCTTCATCTTTTCGCACGTGCCCTCCCGAATCCAATCCCGTGATATTCCTGCGATTCTGCGCGGCGTGGACCAACCTGTTCTTGTCACCGCACTTGCCGGGGCCAGCACCGACGAAGACCTTGCAACGGTCGAGTTCTTTTTGGCGAACATGTCCTCTCGCATGGCAGATAATCTGCGTGAAGAAATGGCCGAACGTGGCAAGGTCAAACAATCCGATACCGAGGATGCGATGTCTCAGATCGTCGCCGCCATTCGCGCCCTTCTGGACGAAGGCGCGATTACACTTATCGAAACGGAAGAGGCTGAAGAATAATCTGGCCCGGCGCGGCTACTTGTGATCGCACGATGAGGACTGTATGTCTGAGCGCGCAGTTCACAACACTCAGGTGTCCTTCCCCATGCCCGTCGAAAAGTCGGAACTGAGCCGCTTTGAGCTTGGAAAATACTACATCGCCAACTTGTTTCTGACCGGTGTGATCGGCTGTATGCGCCTGCTGCCATACGAGCGCCGTATCGGCGCGATGGGAGCAATTGTTCGCTGGCTTGCGCCTTTGGTTGGTTTCCGGACCCGTGTGCGCCGCAATCTGAAACTCACCTGCCCCGACTTACCCGAGGCCGAGGTCAAGCGAATCTGCCGCGCCGTGCCTGACAATGCTGGACGCGCGATCATGGAGCACTTTTCGGCCGATGGTTTCATTGATCGGCAAAGCAAGGCCAAAGTTTCTGGATCGGGTGTCCAGGCGTTCGATACCGCCGTCGCCGAGGGACGTCCGGTGATGATGATCACAGCGCATTTTGGTCATTATCTGGCAGCGCGCGTCGCTTTGCAGGCCCGCAGCGGTCGACCCATCGGCTGCCTTTATCGCCGCATGGCTAACCCGTACTTCAACGACATGTATGTCGAAGCATTCCATCAGACTGGTTCCCCCATGTTCGAACAGGGGCGCCGGGGCATGGTGGAGATGGTCAGGTCGCTCAAAAGCGGAGGTATTATCGCCATCGTATCCGATCTGCATGCGCATGGCGGCGAAGAGTTGACCTTTTTCGGCAAACCCGCCGTGACTTCGGTGCTGAACGCGGAACTTGCGATCAAGTACAAGGCCGTGCTGATCCCCTGCTATGCGGTGCGCCAACCCAATGGGATCGATTTTGACATCGTCCTGCACGACCCGGTCCCTCATACCGATGCCAAAAGCATGACCCAGTTCACCAATGACGATCTGGAGGCGATGGTGCGTCAACATATGGGGCAATGGTTCTGGATTCACCGCCGCTGGAAGGCCTGGCGTGGACTAGGCGTTCAACCCAAAGATATGCCTTGATTATTCGACTCTTGCCGCAGCGACGATCGGACCATGCTCTGTACGTTGGATCAGAACTACCGCCGGTAAATCCGAAGACAGCGACGCAGTGAAGCTCTGCGGTGTTTGGCCATCCCAGTGACCGGCCACCTGCCAATTCTCAACCACATTCGCATAATCCAGTTCGTGCCCAGCCAGTTCCCCACGCCGGATTGAGGCGTGACGCATCGGCGAATATTGCACGATCCGCACATCATAGGTTTCACCTTCCGCCAACTCGACCGGGACAACATTCACAGTCACGTCGTTAGCCATACGCGTGGCGCTTACCTCAGCTTCGGGCGCTGCGGTCTGGTGCGCGTCGATCAGCCGTTCCAACTCAAACGACTTTGCACCCACCACGTCCTGCTGACCGTTCACAACCATCTGAGGTGTATAAATCATCGTCCGCCCACCTTCGCGCGCATAGGCTCTCTGACGCTCCGTATGGTCGGGATCGGCATATTCGTCTTTCCACCCAATATAGTCCCAATAGTCCACATGCAGCGCCAGCCCGATCACATCATCCCGCTTGGCCAGTTCATGCATGATCCGGTCCGCGGGTGGGCAGGACGAACACCCTTGCGATGTAAACAGCTCGACAACAACCGGATCATCCTGAGCGTCTGCTGAAACGGCAAGAAAAAGCGAAACAAACGCGGTCACGGCGGCTGATCTATACATTATCTCTCTCAGTTTTCGCGGAGTGCTCAACTGGTTTAGATCGAAACTGAAAAAACTGCCAATCAAGGTTTCTTGAGACCGAAACCTTCAATCTTCGGCAAAATGTGTGCAATGGTATACAATTTTATATGTATGCGACCCGTTGCACCTTGAAACAACGCGTGCCGTGATGCAGATAAGCCATAGCGAATTCCAGTATCCAAATCATTCGAGAGGGAGGCCAAAGATGCCCATCAAGGTCGGACAGGACACAGCCCAAACACGCCGCAGTCTGAACGTGAATGGTAAATCCATTTCCTATTACTCGATTCCAGCTGCTCAAGAAGCAGGCCTGGGTGATTTCTCGAACCTGCCTGCCGCGCTGAAAGTGGTGTTGGAAAACATGCTGCGGTTCGAGGATGACGGGTTCTCGGTGTCCGTAGATGACATCAAGGCCTTCGCCGAATGGGGCGCAAATGGCGGCAAGAATCCGCGAGAGATCGCCTACCGCCCTGCCCGCGTGCTGATGCAGGACTTCACCGGCGTTCCGGCGGTGGTTGATCTGGCCGCAATGCGTGATGGCATCAAGGCGCTGGGTGGTGACGCCCAGAAAATTAACCCGCTGAACCCGGTTGATCTGGTCATCGACCACTCGGTCATGATCGACGAGTTCGGTAACCCGCGCGCATTTCAGATGAATGTGGACCGCGAATATGAGCGCAATATGGAGCGTTACCAGTTCCTCAAATGGGGTCAGGGTGCGTTCAACAACTTCCGCGTTGTGCCCCCCGGCACTGGCATTTGCCATCAGGTGAACCTTGAATATCTGGCGCAAACCGTCTGGACCGACACAGATCAAAGTGGCGAAGAGGTCGCCTATCCCGACACACTGGTTGGCACCGACAGCCATACCACCATGGTGAACGGCATGGCCGTTTTGGGATGGGGCGTTGGCGGGATCGAGGCCGAGGCCGCGATGTTGGGCCAGCCGATCTCGATGCTGATCCCCGAGGTGGTGGGCTTTGAACTGACGGGCTCGATGGTCGAAGGCACAACCGGTACTGACCTTGTTCTGAAGGTCGTTGAGATGCTGCGCGAGAAAGGTGTGGTCGGCAAATTCGTCGAGTTCTACGGCGAAGGACTGGACCGGCTGCCACTGGCTGACCGTGCCACCATCGCCAACATGGCCCCCGAATACGGCGCGACCTGTGGGTTCTTCCCCCTCGACGGCGAAACCCTGCGCTACATGCACAATACCGGGCGCGATGAGGATCGTCTGGCATTGGTCGAAGCCTATGCCAAGGAAAACGGGTTCTGGCGGGATGAGAATTACAGCCCGATCTACACCGACACCCTGTCACTGGACATGGGCACGATCGTTCCCGCTATCTCGGGCCCGAAACGTCCGCAGGATTATGTTGCCCTGACCGATGCCAAAGCCGCATTCACCAAGGAAATGGCTGAGACCTTCAAGCGCCCGATGGGAAAGCAGGTCGAAGTCAAAGGTGAAGAATATGGAATGGAGTCCGGCAAGGTTGTAATCGCCTCGATCACCTCCTGCACCAATACGTCGAACCCCTATGTCATGATTGGCGCTGGTCTGGTGGCGAAGAAAGCGCATGAGCTGGGCCTGAATCGTCAGCCTTGGGTCAAAACCTCTCTGGCCCCTGGGTCGCAAGTGGTGTCCGAGTATCTTGAAGCTGCTGGTCTACAGGAACATCTGGACGCGATCGGGTTTAACCTTGTTGGCTATGGCTGCACCACCTGTATCGGTAACTCGGGTCCAATCCAGAAAGAAATCAGCGAAGCGATTGCCGAGGGCGATCTGGTCGCGACCTCGGTTCTGTCCGGAAACCGGAACTTTGAAGGCCGAATCTCGCCTGATGTCCGCGCGAACTATCTGGCCTCACCGCCGCTGGTTGTCGTTTACGCACTGGCGGGCACCATGGATATCGACCTGACATCCGAGCCAATCGGCAAGGACAAGGACGGTAACGATGTATTCATGAAAGACCTCTGGCCGAGCCAAAAGGAAATCTCTGATCTGGTGCAGGAAACCGTGACGCGCGAGGCATTCCAATCGAAATATGCCGACGTTTTCAAAGGCGACGAGAAATGGCAGTCGGTTGAGACCACCGATGCAGAAACCTACGACTGGCCACCTGCTTCAACCTACATCCAGAACCCGCCCTATTTCCAGGGCATGGGACATGAACCCGGCACAATCTCGAATATCGACGGGGCGAAGGTTCTGGCCGTTCTGGGGGATATGGTCACCACCGACCACATCTCACCCGCTGGGTCCTTTGCGACAACAACTCCGGCTGGTAAGTACCTGATTGAACGTCAGGTTCAGCCGCGCGAGTTCAATTCTTACGGGTCGCGCCGTGGCAACCACGAGGTCATGATGCGCGGCACGTTCGCCAATATCCGCATCAAGAACGAGATGCTGGACGGCGTTGAAGGTGGCTATACAAAAGGACCTGATGGCGAGCAGACGTCGATCTATGACGCCTCGATGGCCTATCAGGCAAACGGCACACCGCTGGTCGTTTTCGGGGGCGAGCAATACGGCGCGGGGTCTTCGCGCGACTGGGCGGCCAAAGGGACTGCTTTGTTGGGTGTCAAAGCCGTGATCGCAGAGAGCTTTGAGCGTATCCACCGCTCAAACCTCGTCGGAATGGGTGTGATCCCGTTCGAATTCACAGGCGGCGACAACCGCAAGTCGCTGGGTCTGAAAGGGGATGAAACCGTCTCGATCGACGGGTTGGATACCATTGAACCGCTGCAAGAAGTTCCCTGCACCATCGTCTACGGCGATAGCACAGAGAAGACCATCAACCTGAAGTGCCGCATCGATACCGCACCCGAAATCGAGTACATTGAAAACGGCGGCGTGCTGCAATATGTATTGCGCAACCTCGCAAAATCTCCGTAACGCAATAGCTTACAACCCAATCTTGACCCCCGGCCCAGCGCCGGGGGTTTTGTTTTCTGGCCATTCATTCAAAAATCTGAAACTGTTGGGCGAAAGCACATCTGGAACCCAATCACTATGAAAAAACCTAACGCCTTGCTGGTTTGCTCGCTCATCGTCATCTCGGTGATCGGGATATGGGGCGTGATCGATATCCAAAGCCTGGTGACTTGGGCCAACGGCATCGTGCAGCAAACCTTCCACAGCCGTGGCTGGTTCGTGATGCTTGCGGCCTCGGGCATGTTGATCGGGTGTTTGGTTCTGGCATTTTCGCCCTATGGCAACATTCGTTTGGGCCGGGATAATGAAGAGCCCGAGTTCTCGACCGCCACTTGGATCTCAATGCTGTTCTCGGCCGGAATGGGCGTAGGATTGCTGTTCTGGGCAGTCGCCGAACCTCTGACCCATTTCAACTTCATCTCAGGCATGGCCCCTGACTATGTCGCCGCGCAGCAGGCGATGCTGGCGACGAACTTCCACTGGGGGCTGCACGCCTGGGCGATTTACGGCTCCACCGCTCTGACCATCGCTTATTTCAGCTTTCGGCGCGGGACGGGCATGATGGTCAGCGCCCCGATCAAAAGCCTGTTCCCCGGAGAACGTTGGGCCGAGCGTGTCGGGTGGCTGTCGGATTTCATGGCCATCGTCGCAATCGCCATCGGAGTCGGCGGCTCCATGGCCATGGGCGTGTTTCAGGTTGCGGACGGGATCGCGGTTCTAGCTGGTCGGGAATCGGTTGGCGCCCTTCTGATCGGCGTTGTTTTTCTGGCGATGGTCGCAGCCTACATCCCTGCGCTGTTGATCGACCTAGGCCAAGGCATGGCACGCTTGTCGAATGCAGCAATGCTGATCGCGATCTGTCTGGTGGCCTACACAGTGGTCCTCGGCCCCACAGAGTATCTGTTGAACACTGTGGTTCAGGGGTTCGGCGATTACATCACCAATGTCATCCCTCGGGGCTTTCAGACCTTCACGTTCTTTGGCGATGACGTCACCAAATGGTTCAGCGACTGGACCCTGACCTACATGGTCTGGTGGATCGCCTGGGGGCCATTTGTCGGCGTGTTCGTCGCGCGCATCTCTCGCGGTCGCACGATCCGAGAATTCGTGATCGGAGTGCTCTTCGCACCCACACTGTTCTCGATCCTCTGGTTCGGCGCCTTTGGCGGCATCGGTCTATTTGAGGCGCTCAACGGTGCCGGAGAATTGCTGGCCTATACGCAAACAAACATCGAGCGTGTGACCTTCGCCCTGCTCGACCGTTTGCCCTTGTCGTTGATCACAACACTCGCAACCGTAGCCGCGGCGTTTCTGTTCATCGTAACCAGCGTCGTCAGCGCGGCCTTTGTGCTGGGCACATTCTCGACCGAGGGGGATGAGAACCCACCCCCGCGCGTGCGCCTGATCTGGGGCGCATTACTGGGCCTGTTGAGCGTCGCGATGATCCTGTCGGGCTCGGTGGACTCGGTCAAAGTCCTGATCTCACTTGGAGCGCTGCCCTTTGTGTTCATCTCGGTTCTGCTGATGGTCTGCCTATTCCGAGGGTTACGAGAGGAGGGGCAAATCCATGCTGATCGGTGATCTGACAGACACCCTGATGAACCTGACCACATTTGCCTTCATCGGCGCAATGATCTGGATTTTGGTTCGCAAGTAACTGCTTGAATCCCTGCCGCTTTACCGATTTTCTGCGACTATGGAAAAAGTCGCATTGATAACCGGCGGCGCGCGCGGCATTGGGC
The DNA here is from genome assembly GCF_056535285.1 of Ruegeria sp. O11. Taxonomy (NCBI): domain Bacteria; kingdom Pseudomonadati; phylum Pseudomonadota; class Alphaproteobacteria; order Rhodobacterales; family Roseobacteraceae; genus Ruegeria; species Ruegeria sp. O11. Next base: position 1,080,090 of record NZ_JBQERS010000001.1, read on the forward strand.
GCGCAATCGTCGAAGACCTGGGCCGCGATCACCGCATTGCATTTACGTGGCTGTCGAGCGAACCGATGCCAGATCTTTTGGGCGGGGATAAACTGGCCATACGTTCCGACCTGTCCGCGCCAGATCAGCCTGCCAACGTGATCGAACAGGTAGTGCAGCACTTTGGGCGGCTTGATGTGATCGTCAATAACGCCGGTCTGGTGAAATCTACGCCGAAAGAAGAATTTCAGGCCGAGAACCATCGCGCCATTCTGGACCTTAACCTACTGGCTCCAGCCGCGTTGTTAACCGCCGCGCTGCCGCATCTGAAACGCGATGCCTCAATCGTCAGCATCTCATCAATGAACGCGGTCCTGCCCCCCCGAGACGCTGTGACCTATGGCGCCAGTAAAGCGGCCTTGAACCTATGGACCCGCGCCATGGCCAAAGAGCTTGGGCCCGAGGGGATACGTGTCAACGCAGTGGCGCCAGGCGCAATCAACATCCCCGAAGCACCTCGGTCAGAGGAACTGACTGCTCTGTTTGTCAACGACACCGCCTTAGGACGCGCTGGAAGGCCCGAGGATATCGCCAAGGCCGTTAGATTCTTGGCCTCAGATGCCGCGTCGTTTATCACCGGCGAGGTGTTAACCGTGACGGGTGGCTATCGCTTATGAGCCCCCCGCGGCTTTCTCAAGCGCCGGGCGGATCGTGCTTTCGATCACCCGCTGCGTAATCGGCCCGGCCCAGCGCAGAATAATCGTGCCCTCACCATCGACCACATAGGTCTCGGGCACGCCGTAGACGCCCCAATCCAGCCCCATACGGCCCTGTTCATCCCGTCCGATCCCGGCATAGGGATCACCCAGCTCGGTCAAAAAAGCCTCGGCATTGTCCAGTTGGTCTTTGTAGTTGATGCCGTAAACCGGGATACCCTCGTCGGACAAAGCCTGCAGGTTGGGGTGTTCGACCCGGCACGGGGCGCACCAACTGGCCCAGTAGTTGACCAGCTTAACCTCGCCATCACGTAGGGTGGCATCGTCGAAACCGGGTTTACCTGCGAATTCTGTCAGAACGACGGGCGGAGCAGGCTGCCCTTCGCGCGCCGAAGGCAAGGCATTGGGATCGTCGCGGAACATGCCGATTCCAGCAAGCACAGCGAAGGCTCCGAAAATCAGAGGAGGCGCGATCATCAGGGGCGAAATCTTAGCCATTGCGCGACATCCTCTGTTCGACTTTCTCCATCTCAGCCCGCACCTTGCGGCCTCGGATCACGCTGAATCCCACCAGCGCAATCAGAAGCCCGATGGATACAACATAGGACCACAAAACAGTATCGGCATATTTTCCAAGATCAGGGATCATCCGTTCACCCTTTCCCGCGCCATCAGCGCCTTGGTTCGACGGGCTCGGATTTCGGTGCCCGTGCGATAGAAGACCAGCGCGATAAACAGAAGCACAAAGCCGATGATACACAGGAGCAGCGGATAGAAGTAGATGTTGCTAACCTTCTCCTCGGTATCCGTACCTGTGATCGCCCCTGCACGCATCACGGAAGCCCCCTGATGCAGCCCCTGATTCCAGAAATTCACCGCATACCGGCTGAGGAATGCAAAGACCGAGCCCACAAGGCAAAGGACCGAGGTCAGATCAGCCGCGGTGTCCGGATCTTCGATCGCCTCCCATAGCGCGACATAACCCAAATAAAACAGGAACAGAATCAGGAACGAGGTCAGGCGCGGATCCCAGGCCCACCATGTACCCCACATGGGCTGGCCCCAGATGGCTCCGGTGGCCAATGCGATCAGCGTCATCACGATGCCGATGGGCGCAGCGGCACGGGCGGCCAGCGCACTGACATGGTGGCGACGCACCAGCCAGACGAGCGAGGTTGCCAGCATCATCAGCCAGCAATTGATTGCCATCAGAGCGGCCGGGACATGTAGATATATGATCTTTACGGTCGAGCCTTGCTTGTAGTCATCGGGGGTAAAGAAAAAGCCCCAGATCAATCCTACGACCAGACAAAGACCTGCACCGATCCAGAAGAACGGAAGAACCCGCTCGCTGGTGGCGAGGAACTTGCGCGGATTGGCGTATTCCCAAAGGGCGTTGGCTTTGGCTGCGATTGTCATGGGCCCTATCTAGTCCGAGTCGGCATGGTTCTCAATTGACCTCAGTCAAGCTTTGTTCCCATCACCTAAGATTGATGCGTAGCACGGCGGCGCTGGCAAATGGTAAAAGTGCGACCGTAGCGGCGGTAATCCCTGCCAGCATAAGCAGGGGCGTTTGCGTCTCCATGCCTGTCGCACCGCGTCGGGCAACCTCGGCCCCGAAGATCAATGTCGGCACGTAAAGCGGTAAAACCAGAAGCGACAGGAGCAGACCGCCCCGCTTCAGGCCCACGGTGAGGGCGGCGCCGAAGGTGCCGATAACGCTCATCGCCGGGGTGCCAAGCAGCAGTGAGATCACCAGCCACGAAAACCCAGGTACAGGCAGGTTTAGTAAAACGCCCAGAAACGGCGCGGCCAATACCAGCGGCAATCCTGTGGTCAGCCAATGGGCCAGCGCTTTGATGGTGACGACCGACTCCAGTGGCAGCGGTGCAGTGGCGAGCAGATCAAGCGAGCCGTCTTCCCAATCCAGAGCCAGCAGGCGATCAAGTGATAGCAGACACGCCAGCAAAGCGCCCAGCCAAAGAACGCCCGGAGCGATGGTCGAAAGCAACGAGGATTGCGGGCCTACCGAAAATGGCACCAGAACGGTAACGATCAGGAAGAAAGCAAGACCGAGGCCAAAGCCACCCCCTGCGCGGAAGGCCAATTTCAGATCACGCAGCAATAAAGCGATCACAGGAAGCCTCCGTCGAAATCGTCGAAGGGTTTGGGTTTGGCCTTGTTGGGGCCAACGTCCAAAACCTCTCCGTCCAATCCAAGATCGATATGGGTCGCGATGAGGGCCGAACCACCCTGCCCCAGATGCGCGCGTACCGCATCCGCGAACATCTGCACGGCGTGACGATCCAGCGAGACCGTCGGCTCATCCAGCATCCAGATCGGGCGACCAGTAACCAGCATTCGCGCCAATCCAAGACGCCGTTTCTGCCCCGCCGAGAGATTGCCCGCATGACGGTCAGCCAACTCATTCAGCTCAAATGCATCCAGAGCATGCTGGATATCACGGACGCCAAACACCGACGCCCAGAAGTTGAGATTTTCGACCACGGTGAGGGTCGGCTTTAACCCGTCAGAATGGGACGCGTAAGCGATTTGGTCTTCTGCCCCGTTGATCTGCCCCGCCAGCGGCGGCTGCAGGCCCGCAAGCGTACGCAGTAATGTTGTCTTTCCGATCCCATTCGGCCCCCGCAGGATCAGCGCCCTTCCGGCCTCAAGCGAGAAGCTCAGCCCTTCGAGCACGGGAACACCGCCGCGTGCGATAGCCAGATCGGTTACCTTCAAAGTCATGAAGCCCGCTTAGCGGATTGTGCGTGTGGGCAAAAGGTCGGAATTGCCGCAGAGCGGCTGGTTGGATCGCAGTGAGGGGCCGGCCCCTCACACGCCCTGGGAAATTTTTAGCCAGATGAAGAACAGATCCTCAGACCGGAATTAGCGCAAGCGCAACGCGGCGGCCTTCGGAAAGTAGCACGTTGTAGGTGCGGCAGGCAGCCGGAGAGTTCATGATTTCGACACCCAGCCCCGCCTCTTCTAGCCTAGTGCGTAGGTCGGTGGGGATGTGGGTCAGGTCTTTGCCCGTACCGATGAACAGAACGTCGACATGTTCGGACAAGGCCAAAAGCGGATCCGCCTCCGAGAATCCTGCCCAAATCGAAGTTCCGGTGGGGCCGGTCAAGACTGCCCCTTTATGAACCTGCCCACCGATCCGAAAGAACCCAGGGCCATAGCCATCGACGGGTTGAGCGTTTGTATATGTGATCTCATTTAAGCGCATGCGGAGGGTTCTAGCCCCAAAGCGGCAGGCCGGACAAGGCCGCTGTTGCGATCACCAGATAGGCTGCGGCGCGGTACAGCCTTTCATGTTCGGGTCGGAACATCCAGCCCCCCAGCCAGTTACCGGCGATGTTGGGGATCGCCAGCGCGAGGCCCAATCCAATGCTTGCCAGCGAAAGACGCTCCATCCCGCCGAGGTATCCAAGGATCAGCAAATCGAAAACAAACAGGAACAGTAGGATCGTCGCGCGGATTATCTCAACCGGCAATGGGCGCGACATGTAGAACAGGATGACAGCTGGTCCCGGTATCCCGGCCACTCCACCGAGCAGCCCCGCTGCCCCGCCAATTGCCACAACCATGCGGCGCCGCACCGTCCCGCGATAGCGCAGACCAAATATCAGTACGACAAGCATCGACAACGAGATCACACTGACCAAATAGCGAAATACTTCGGGTTGCGTACGCGTCAGCAGCCATAAGCCGACCGGCAGAACTAATGCGCATCCGAGTAGAAGGCGCGCCAAATCTCCTTTGTCGACGACAGACCATGCGCGGCGTAGGTTTGGGATGGGACCGAATATGTCCATAACTGTCAGCGCGATGATCGCGCCGAAAGGTCCAAGATAGGGGCTGGCGATGGGCAAGAATATCAGGGCTGTGCCAAAGCCGGAAAAGCCGCGCACGATGCCCCCAATAAAAGCAGCGAAAATGAGTACGGCCAGACCGGTTGGGGTCTGGCCGAAATACTCAGGCATCGATGTTGGCAAATTGGTTGCCCGCCGTATTCGACGGTTTCGACCAGTCGCGTTTGACCCCCAGCCACAGCAGGATGGTCGAGGCCACGAAGACCGACGAATAGGTCCCGACAATCACGCCCCAGATCATCGCGAAGACGAAGCCGCGGATCACATCCCCGCCCAAGACATAGAGTGAAATCAACGCCAGCAGCGTGGTCACCGAGGTCATCACCGTCCGGCTGAGCGTTTCATTGATCGAGATATTCAAAACCTCTTTGAGGTCTTTCTTCTTGTATTTGCGAAGGTTTTCGCGAACGCGGTCAAAGACAACCACGGTGTCATTCAGCGAATAGCCGACAATGGTCAGGAGCGCCGCGATGATGGCCAGGTCAAAGCGAATTTGCAGTTCCGAGAAGATACCAATGGTCAGGATCACGTCATGCACCAGCGCGGCGACCGCACCCAGAGCAAACTGCCATTCGAACCGGAGCCAGATATAGACAAGCACCGCGCCGATGGCCAAGGCGACAGCAATCACTGCGGTCTGGATCAACTCGCCCGAGACCTTGGGGCCCACGGATTCGACCGAAACGAACTGAATGTCCGGCGCTGCAACAGTCAACGCTTCTTCAACGGCGGTCACGATTGCTGCAGACACAGCTTCGGCTCCATCCTGTGCCTGAATACGGATCATCGCGACGTTTTCATCCTCGCCAAATGTCGGATCGAAAATCTCCGTGATGGTCACGTCGCCAAGTTCCAGCGGCGCGATGGCGTCGCGATAGGCGCCCACGTCGATCTCTTGCGCGGATTGCGTGCGGATCGTGGTGCCCCCGCGGAAGTCGATGCCGAAGTTCAGCCCCTGCAGAAGGAACGAGGTAAACGCAATTACCATCATCAGGCCCGAAATACCCAGCCAGATCTTCCAGCGGCTGAAGAAATCGAACGAGGTGTTTTGCGGTACGAGTTTCAGTCTCATGTCAAACCTCGATCGTTTTCGGACGGCGGCGTTCGAACCAGATTACGATCATCAGGCGCGTTACAAAGATCGCGGTGAAGACCGAGGTCAGAATACCCAGACCAAGTGTAATGGAGAACCCGCGTACCGGCCCGCTACCCATGGCAAACAGAATGGTTGCGGTGATGAATGTGGTTACGTTCGCGTCCAGAATGGCCGAAAGCGCCTTTTCATAGCCCAGTTCGATTGCGCGCGCAGGGCCTTTGGCAGATTTCAGTTCTTCGCGAATGCGTTCAAAGATCAGCACATTGGCGTCCACAGCCATACCGACCGTCAGTACGATGCCAGCGATCCCTGGAAGGGTCAGCGTCGCACCGATCAACGAGAGCAGTCCGAAGAGCAATCCCACATTCAGGATCAGCGCAATATTGGCGAAGATGCCAAACAGGCCATAGCTGAGCGCCATGAACACCAATACCGCGACAAACGCCACGATTGTCGCGACTTTACCCGCATCGATGCTGTCTTGCCCCAGCTCCGGGCCGATGGTGCGCTCTTCAAGAAATTCCAGGCCCGCAGGCAAGGCCCCCGCACGCAGCAGGACCGCCAGATTGGTGCTTTCCTCCACCGTGAAGTTACCGGTGATGATGCCGGAACCGCCAGGAATATGGCTTTGGATTACAGGGGCCGAGATCACCTCATCATCCAAAACAATGGCGAACGGCGCGCCGATATTTTCTAGCGTGTAGTCACCAAACTTGCGGGCACCAGAAGTATTGAAACGGAAGCTGACCGCAGGGCGTCCGTTCTGATCGAATGACGGTTGTGCGTCGACCAGCTCTTCCCCGGTTACCACCGGCGCTGATTCCAAGGTGTAATAAACCCCGTCCTCATCGATCGAAGGAACAACTTCTTCACCCACACCCGCGATGGCGTCAGGATCAGTACCGCGCCCCACCACGGGGTTGAACGTCAGCTGAGCCGTGGTGCCGATAATGTCTTTCAACTCACCTGCGCTACCGATGCCCGGCACCTGTATCAGTATCCGGTCAGCACCTTGGCGTTGGATTGTCGGTTCTCGCGTGCCGACTTCGTCGATGCGGCGACGAATAATCTCAAGCGCCTGACGCACCGTACGGTCATCCGAGGCAAGCTTTTCAGCCTCGGACAATTGTACGACAATGGTATCTCCTTCAGCGCGGGCTTCGATGTCAGTGGCCCCAACCCCGGTCAGTGTTTGCACCTGACGCGCCAGACCGCGTACGACTTCCAGCGCACGCGACATACCTTCGGGCTGACTAATGCGCACGCGAATCTCATCAGGGGCCGAGTCTTGTCGGCGAATGGTGCCTACCGTGGCGCGCTCATCGCGCAACGCATCGCGGATTTCGGGCCACATCGCCTCCATCCGAGATTCGTAGACGTCATCAACCTTAACTTCAGCCAGCAGATGCGCGCCGCCGCGCAAATCGAGACCCAGATTGACGAGCGATGAAGGCAGCCAGTTCGGCCATTGCGCCGCCTCTGCCTGCATCTCAGGTGTATCGATGCCAAGCTCAATTGCGGCTTTGGCATCATTCGATTGCTCAACGCGTGTATAGAACGCATTCGGCAGGGCCAACAGTAGGCCGATCACGCAGACCGACCATATTAGGACCCGTTTCCAGGAATCAATTTGCAGCATTACCCTGCCTTTTCAAGGATTTGACGCGCGAAGTTATTTCGCCGGTTCGGTCTTGTTCAGAACCTGAGCGATGGTTGATTTGACCACGCGAACCTTCACGCCTTCGGCAATCTCGACCTCAATCTCGTTATCGCCTTCCTTGACCTTGGATACCTTGCCGATCAGCCCACCTTGCGTGACAACCTGATCACCCCTGCGCACGGCTTCGACCATGGCCTGATGTTCCTTCATCTTCTTCTGCTGCGGGCGGATCAGCAGAAAATACATGATCCCGAAAATCAGGATCAGCGGGAGAAACTGGGCGATTGCGCCACCTTCCATGACATATTCCTTTGTTCTGGTAATGCAGAGGGCTCTCTGCAAAGTTGGCGCGAACCTATGCTTTGGTTCAGACGTTTGCAAGCAAACGCATCTGCAATTCACCTATCAAGTGCACAGGATTGATGCGGGACGTTGCAGATATGTTCTAGGCAGCCCCGGCAAGTCGGATATAGTTGTGGCCAGGGGGCCCCAATGATTCAATTAATCCAGACCTTTGGCAAGTATATTCGCCTAATCCTCTTGACGGTTTCTCTTTGTCTGTTGGCACCACCACTTTGGTCACAGAACGTAATCGGAGAAGAACAAAACACAGAGGATTCTGAAGCACAGACCTTTCAGGCTCCGGTTATCATTGATGGCGATACCCTGTTTCATGTGCGCGGCTCCAGCGCTTTGCCCGCAAACGAGCGGGCGGAGGGTGTTCAGAACAAGATCATAGAAGTAGCCGAATCCTCGGATGCAAAGAAAGTTTCGATAACCTTCGAGGACTCTGAATTCGGGATCCGGATATTTGCCGATGGCATCCAAGTTTCGATCGTGACCGATGCGGATTCCGAACTTGAACAAATGGATCTGAATGTTCTCGGATTATTGCACGGCCAAGCTATTGAACAGGCGATCGAAAACTACCGCGCCAATCGCACGGAGCAAGCACGCGTTTCGGGTGCTATCGAGGCCCTGGCCTGGACGCTCGGCTTCGCGTTATTCGTTGTCATCATTCTCTGGTTACACCGACGCATCAGGCGGCGGACGCTAAAACTGGTTAAACGCTATCTCAAAGACGTCGAAACCGCGACCGCCAAGAGCGTCCAGGCCGAGGCCATAGCGGCATTGATCCGGTATGCCCTGAATTTCGTACTGCTGGTGATCTTTTTCCTTGGCTTCTACTACTATCTCTCCTTCGTTCTGCTGGCCTTTGCCGAAACGCGATACTTTGCGCAATTGCTGCTGACCTACCTGACCGAGCCGGTCCTGCTGATCTTCAAGGGTATCCTCAGCTATTTCCCGAACCTGATCATGCTGGTGCTTATCACTTGGATAACGATGTATATCATCCGGGGAATGCGCGTGTTTTTTGACGCAGTCGAAGCGGGATCGTTCGATCTTGGCGATTTCGAGAAACACTGGATTGGCCCCACGTTTAACATCGCCCGGGTTGTTGTGATACTGATCGCACTGGTGTTCGCTGTCCCTTACATTCCCGGATCGGACTCTGCGGCCTTTCAGGGACTGACTATCCTTGTCGGCGCGATGCTGTCGCTGGGCGCGAACTCGGTGGTCTCGAATATGCTGGCGGGGCTTTTCGTGATTTATCGCCGCTCGACTTCGCTCGGGGACCGTATCCAGATCGGAGACCACATCGGAGATGTAGTGCAGATCAAGCTGATGGAGACACATCTGAAGTCGATCAAGAATGAGCTGATCTCGATCCCGAACGCGCAATTGATGAATTCGGACGTGGTTAATTTCTCGAAAAAAACCGATGGCAATGGGTTGCTGCTGCATACAACGGTTGGGATCGGATATGAAGAACCGCCCGAGAAGGTCGAAGCGATGCTGATCGAGGCCGCACATCGTACCAAGAGCATCAAAGCCAAACCCGAACCCTTTGTTTTGTGGACTGCTTTGGCGGATTACGCGATCAATTATCAGATCAACGGATATAGCACACGGGGCAGTATCATCCCGAAGATCCGCTCAGATTTGCATCGCAACATCGTTGCCGTGTTCAACGAAAACAACGTGCAAATCATGACACCTTCGTACATGGCTGATCCGCCCGAGCCGAAGATCCCAGCGGAAGAGTGGGATGGCCATCTGGCACATGAAACGCACGACGAAGCGGATAAGTCGTAACCGGCGCTACACCCTTCCTTTCAGATGGTGCATAAGCGGTTTCAGTGATTCACGCATTTAAGGATCTGAACCATGCACGACATCCGCGCCATTCGCGAAAACCCAGCCGCCTTCGACGCCGCCCTTGCGCGCCGTGGGGACGCGCCGGTGTCGTCAGACCTGCTGAGGCTAGACGAAAGCCGCCGCGCGAAAATCCTCGCGGCCGAGACGGCGCAGGCGGAGCAAAACAAGGCCTCGAAAGAGGTTGGTGCCGCCAAAGGACGCGGCGATGAGGCCGAATTCGAACGTCTGCGCGCGCTGGTGGCCGAGAAAAAGGCCGAAGTGGCCCGGATGCAGACTGAAGCCAAGGATCTGGATGCTCTGCTGACCGACCAGCTGATCCGTATCGCCAACCTGCCGGCAGAGGATGTGCCCGAGGGCGCGGATGAGAATGACAATGTCGAGATCAGCCGCTGGGGCACGCCGCGTGAACTGGATTTTGCCCCGAAAGAGCATTTTGAAATCGAAGCCGTTCAGAACGGTATGGATTTTGAGACGGCTGCCAAGCTCTCTGGCTCGCGCTTTGTGCTGCTCTCGGGCGGCGTCGCGCGCATCCATCGCGCTCTGGCGCAATTCATGCTGGACACGCATATCAATGAGAACGAGCTGACCGAGGTTAACGGCCCGGTTCTGGTTCTCTCGGAAATGATGCAAGGCACTGGCCAGCTACCGAAATTCGGCGAGGACAGCTATCAGACCCGCGAGGGCTGGTGGTTGATCCCAACCTCCGAAGTGTCGCTGACCAACATCGTCAACGACACGATGATCGAGGAAAGCTATCTGCCCCGCCGTTATACCGCGCATTCCCTGTGCTTCCGGTCCGAAGCGGGCTCGGCAGGCAGGGACACGCGCGGGATGCTGCGCCAGCACCAGTTCGAAAAGGTCGAGATGGTCTCGGTCACGCATCCGGACAAATCGGACGACGAGCAAAAACGCATGCTGCGCTGCGCCGAAGGCATTCTGGAAAAACTGGGCATCCCCTATCGCACCGTCATTCTGTGCACGGGCGATATGGGCTTTGGCGCACGTCGCACCTATGACATCGAGGCTTGGCTACCCGGTCAGGACACCTATCGCGAGATCAGTTCGGTTTCGACCTGCGGTGATTTCCAGGCCCGCCGAATGAACGCACGCTTCCGGCCAGAAGCTGGCGGTAAGCCGGAATATGTTCACACCTTGAACGGGTCTGGTCTGGCTGTCGGGCGCTGCCTGATCGCCGTGCTTGAGAATGGCCAAAACGCAGATGGCACGGTGACCCTGCCTGAAGCCATGGGCCCCTATCTGGGCGGCAAGCTTACGCTACAGATCGACGGTAAACTGGCATAACAAAACCGGCATCGATGATGCCGGTTCCCGATTGACAAGGCGAAGAAGAGTTACTTCTTCGCCTTTTTCTTATTGCTCTTCTTACCAGATTTTTTTTCAGACGTTTTGCCGGACTTTTTGTCAGACTTCTTCTTAGCGTCCTTCTTCTTGTTGTCCTTTTTGGGCTTTTTGTCTTTCTTGCCCTTCTTGGACTTTTCCTTGACCTTTTCCTTGGCTTTGGAAAATGCTGCTTCCATTTCGGATTTCTTCTTCGCAGCCTTCTCAGCCTTGGCTTTGGCCTTTGCCTTTTTCTTCGCCTTGGCCTCGGCAGCGAGTCTCTCCGCCGCAAGGCGTTCTTCTGTGGCTTTTCGCTCGGCCTCGGCCTTGTTCGCGGCGGCATTGCTTTTTGCAGTTGCCCGACGTACCGCAGATTGCTTTGCTGCTGGCTTTTGCGTGGTTGGGCCGCGTGCTGGTGCACGAGCCGCGGCCTTGGGTTTGGCACCTGCAACAGCCTTCGCCGCTGCGATCAACTTGGTTGCGCGGGCAATACCGACGCGCGGAATACCAAGCATGTCTTCAGGTTTGGCCTTTGCTAAGGCTTCTGCTGTTTTGAAGCCCTTTGAATTCAGCGCCCGCTCCAGCGTTGGCCCTACCCCACTCACGTCGATAACTGCGGTCATGTCGGTTCCTTTCGTTGTCTCCCCTTGGCAACGCAAATGTTTTGGCATTGACGAAAAAGTAGAGAGAGTGACAGCATTTGTAACGTTAACCGCTTTCGGCCAGCCGGTGCTGTTCGGTTCTGTTGGGGAATGGGACAAGGCGTTTGGCTTCCTCATCCCAAAGCTTCAGGTTCAGTGCCGCCACTGCTTCGGGAAATTTGATCCGACGCGGCGTGTATTCCGGGGGTAAGTTATAGTGGCACGCGCGCAGACGATAGGACGGAATGCGCGCATTGAAGTGGTGAATGTCGTGCAAGGTGATGCAAGCTACGGCATTGTCAAACCACCAACCGAAATCCAATGCCGATGATCCTTCCAGTGCTGCTAGCTTGGGGTCCAACTCAGGACGTCGGTTCCAATAGGTGTCTTCGAAATTATGCTGCAGATACACTAGAAACACACCAAGCATGCCCCCGAGCAGAGAAAAGACCAACCAGACTAAAATACCGGTGGCGCCTGCAATCAGGTAAAGCAGCCCAAGAAAAACGATAATTGAGAGGTTATGCAGCAGCACACCCATCACCCCAAACCGAACAGTATTCTTGGGCCAGCGATAGCGAATGAAGTAGGTGAACAAAGCACCAACTGGCACAAGAATGAACGGGTTCCGGTAAAGCCTATAAAACAGACGCGTTTTCCAATCGGCTTCGTTCCATTCGCGCAGCGTCATTGTGTGAATTTCACCTGTCTCGCGATGTTCGAGGTTTCCGATCCCAGCATGGTGCAGATTATGGTTCTGCTTCATCACTTCGAACGGGGCGAAGGTAAATGGCGACAATCCGTGGCCAGCCCATTCGTTTTGCAGACGGGTTTCAAACAGCGAATGGTGACCGCAATCATGCTGCAGCACGTATAGACGGACTGCAGAAAAGGCAAAAACGATCCCTGCCGGAATCATGACATACCACTGGTCCACATACGTAATCGCCAAAGCCAGCGATGCGAAATACACCGCAAATGTTCCAAAATAGCTAAGGGCGGCAAGCGTATTGTCCTGTACCGCGTATTGTCTTGTATATTCTCTCAGATCCATCACGCCCGCTCCCCAGGGTGGTCCGACCAATCTCAAACTCAAATTACGTGCGGCAGACCCGCAATCAAGCAGCACGTGCAAATACAAATGCACGCACTTGAATGCTAGCGCGCGGAAACGGGGCTGTCACGCCCCCTCACTGAAAATGCTGAAAATTAGCGCGGTTACGCGCGTCCCTTGAGATGCTTGGCCAAGGCGCCTGCGTTCTTCTTGCGACGGCCCTTGTAGGGGTTCTTGTCGCCCTGCCCACGCAAAGTCAGGCGTATCGGGGTGCCCGGCATGTCAAAATCCTCGCGCAACCCATTGACCAGATAGCGGTTGTAGCTTGCGGGCATCTTGTCGGGATGCGAGCACATCACGACGAACCCCGGTGGGCGCGTCTTGGCCTGAGTCATATAACGCAGCTTAATCCGACGACCCTGCGGCGCTGGAGGCGGGTGCTGTTCCAGCATGGCGGTCAGCCAACGGTTCAGCGCTGCGGTCGGCACGCGGCGGTTCCAAACGTCATGAGCACGCAGGATCGCGGCGCGTAAACGCTCCAGCCCCCTACCTGTTTTGGCCGATACCGTGATCAGAGGCGCACCACGCAGTTGTGGCAACAAACGGTCAAACGACTCTTTCAGGTCGCGAAGTTTTTCTTGCTTGTTGTCCTCGATGTCCCACTTGTTCACGGCGACGACCACGGCGCGGCCTTCGCGTTCAGCCAGATCGGCGATCCGCAGATCCTGCTGTTCGAACGGGATGGCCGCGTCCAACAGAACCACGACGACTTCGGCAAACTTGACCGCCCTCAGACCATCCGAGACCGAGAGCTTCTCCAACTTCTCCTGCACCTTGGCCTTCTTGCGCATCCCTGCTGTGTCGAAGATCCGCATCGGTGTGCTGTCGCCATCAGGGTCAGCCCAATCGATCCGCAAGCTGATAGCGTCACGGGTAATCCCGGCCTCGGGGCCGGTCAGCAGACGGTCTTCCCCCAAGATCTTATTGATCAGAGTGGATTTACCCGCATTTGGTCGCCCAACCACAGCCACCTGCAGAGGTTTATCAGCCGTGATCAAAGGGGCTTCACCCTCGCCATCCTCGTCCAGTTCGATATCAATCTCGGGGCTGTCGTCCTGTGCCTTTTCCACTGCCGCATCCGCCAGTGGCATAAGTTGGGCATAGAGATCGGTCATCCCCTCGCCATGCTCACCGGACAGGCGCACCGGCTCGCCAAGACCAAGGTTGTAAGCCTCAAGCACACCCGCATCGGCCGCGTTGCCTTCGGCCTTATTGGCGGCAAGGATCACATGCTTGGATTTTTTGCGCAGGATATCAGCAAACATTTCATCGGTCGGCGTAAGCCCTACCCGCGCGTCGATCATGAACAAGCAGACATCAGCCATGTCCACAGCACGCTCGGTCAGTCGCCGCATCCGGCCCTGCAGGCTGTCATCGGTCGCGTCCTCAAGACCCGCCGTATCGATCACGGTAAAGCGCAGATCTCCCAAACGGCCCTCGCCTTCGCGCAAATCACGCGTCACGCCGGGCTGGTCGTCAACCAAAGCCAGACGTTTGCCCACGAGGCGATTGAACAGGGTGGATTTGCCCACATTCGGGCGCCCCACAATGGCGAGGGTCAGCGACATGTTCTCATCTTTCAAGACTCAAGAAGCGCCCTTTAGCGCATCTTGTCGTCAACGGAAAGCGTGCAATTCGCCCTTGGTCGAAACGACATAGAGCGTCTGACCCGCCACAACCGGCGCAGTGGTCGCGCCGCCCGGCACTTCGATCTGATGGACCAACGCGCCGTCAACTGGATTGAAGAAGCGTAGATATCCATCGTTCGAAGCTACAACCAGCCGCCCTCCGGCCATGATCGGGCCGTAGTGAGCAAAGATCGGACCCCGACGGCCCGGCTTGTTCTTGACGAATCCGGGCAGATCGATTGCCCAAACAATCGAGCCATCCGCTGCGTCCAGACGCACCAGCTGGCTGCGATCGCTGATCAGGAAAACACTGTTTCCTGCAGGCCAGACCGTATCAACCGCACCTTCCAGAGCGGTCCAGTTCCGCTCGCCCGAACCGGTATCAAAGGAAACCGTACGACCTGAGTGGTTGCCGATCAGGATCGAATTGCCAGACACCATAGGCCCGGCTGTCACATCTACGATCTGAGCCGCCGCGCGACCCCGGCGGCCACCCGCTACAGATGCGTTCCATCGCAAGATGCCTCCCCGGCGAAAAGTCGCAGCAATGTCACCCGACCCAAACGCAAAAACTGACAGATCCGAAGCGATGACCGGCGCTGGTGCACCCAAAACGTTACCGACGCTCGGAGTGCCGTCAATTTGCCAGATGATCCGGCCGTCCTTTGTGTTCACCGCCCAGCCGGTCTCGTCCCCGGCTACCAGATATAGAATCCCGCCACTGACCAAAGGCGCGCCGCTGCCGGTTGCATTCAAACGCTTTTGCCACTTTTGAGCGCCTGTTTTAGCATCTAACGCGGTCAATCGACCAAAACCCGATGAGACGTACAGCACACTATCGGCGTAAGCGAGCCCGCCCCCCGTGGCATCGACGTCTTTTTCATTCGGTGGAATCAGATTGGTGCTCCAGGCAACTTGCCCCTGTGGCGTCACGGCCGAAACAGTCGCACCGGAATCGAGCGTATAAATCAAACCACCAGCGACAACCGGGTCTGCGGTAATCCGCTGTTTCCGGCTGTCACCGGAACCAATGTTGGCTGACCAGATACGCTGTGGCGTGGGGTTCAATGCGGCATTTGTAGTGCGGAATTCAGGGGTGCCCGGGCTTTGCGACCAGTTCGCGTTCCGGCTTTGGGTCGGAATGTTAATTGGCTTGGCGCCACGTGTTTCCACGGTTTCGTTGTCATCGGCGGCGCGAATATCCTCACGCTCACCGGGCAGAATAATCTCGGGTTCCTGACATGCGCTCAGCGCAGTCAAGGAAACTGCCGCGGCGACCAATCCAAAGCGTGAGAAATAACGTGTTACCATATTCGACAAACTCGCCTGTGATGTTCCGTTTCGCTGCCGGGTCAACCCTGCTGGGTTGCGACAGGCTCGGGCACACCCCCAAGCGCAATGATCAGTTGGGCTGCGCGTTGCTGTAGATCGGCGCTGGCTTCGGCGTCCTGGCGCAAAGCCTGCAAGCGATCCAACGCAGCCTGTGTACTTCCCTCGGTCACATCAATCAGGGCCAGTTGCTCCTCGGCAAGCAAGCGCAAAGGCGCACCGGGTATCGCAAGCGCCTCGAATTGTTGACGGCGATCTGCGACGGGCATCGTGTCGGCTTGCAGCAGCAAAGCCTTGAAACTTGCAATCGCCCGGTAGATTTCTGGCAAATCCCCTTGTGTAGCGATCGCGTTCAGGCTGTTCACAGCATCCTGTTGCGATCCTGCATCGGCCTGCGATGCAGCCAATAACATATTCAGAACCGCGTCACCTCCGGCAGACGAGGCATCGACCGCTCGCAGGCTGGCTGCGCGTTCATCGGATGCGTTCTGAGACAAAGCAGACAGAATCGCATCACCCAGAGCTTCGGCCTGATTTGTATCGCGCGCCTTACGGTATTCGTTGAATGCCGCGCCACCTACAATGGCAACGACAGCGACAACACCCACCCAACCCCATCGGCGCAATAGCAGGTACATGCGATCGCGGCGCACCTCTTCGGTGACCTCATCAATAAAACTGTCGACGTCGCTCATCCCTGCCCCCAGGCTTAAGTGTCCGGTTTTCTAGCGCCATGTCATACCGCGCCGTTCAGGCCAAGCCAAGTGCTCGAATCCACACATTTGCCCGCATCCGCGTAGCCCTTGCGAAAAAAACTAAACCGAACTATTCAGTTCAGTATGGAAAAGCCGTGTCTATTACCCCATTTCAAAGGATAGAGGCGAAAGCCAGCCGCGCGAACAGATCTGGAGATTGTACCGCATGCGATTGATTTCATTCGTTAACGCTGTTTTGGTTATTATTGCGTTGTATTTTCTTGTATTTGAACGCGACGCGCTTTTTGCGTTCGCTGGTCGCGGGGATGAGCCTGCTGAAGCTACAACTGAGGTTTCGGAATCAGTGCCTGCTCCGGATGCGATAGGTGTTGTCGTGGTGCGTTCGACTGCGCGCGAAATCGGCAGTGCGGTCCAGTTGCGCGGTCAAACCAAGGCAAATCGCCAGGTCGAGGTACTGGCTGAGACGATCTCGACCGTCGTGTCCGAGCCTAAACGCAAAGGCGCATTTGTCGAAGCGGGTGATCTACTGTGTGAGCTGGATCCCGGCACCCGCCCCGCAAGTCTGGCTGAAGCGATGGCTGCAAAGCTTGAAGCCGAAAGCCGTGTACCCGAAGCCGAAGCACGTATCGAAGAGGCTCATGCTCGTCTAGCCGAGGCTGAAATCAATCTTAAAGCAGCACGCAAGCTGTCTGAAACCGGGTTCGGTTCGGAAACGCGCCGCATCTCGAGCGAGGCCGAAATGAGTACCGCCGAGGCTGGCATCAAATCCGCTGAGGCTGGTCTGGAATCAACGCAAGCGGGCATTGAAGCCGCCACTGCAGCGGTCGCAGCCGCCCAACGCGAGATAGATCGCCTCACTATCGAGGCACCGTTCAAGGGGCTGCTGGAAAGCGATACTGCGGAATTGGGCAGCCTGATGCAACCCGGTTCGCTGTGTGCAACCGTTATCCAGCTCGACCCAATCAAGTTGGTGGCTTTTGTGCCTGAAACCGAAGTGAACCGGATTATCGTCGGTTCGATGGCGTCTGCACAATTGGTCACAGGCTTGCAGGTTGAAGGGCGCGTCACCTTCCTGAGCCGCTCGGCCGATGAAACCACCCGCACGTTCGAGGTGGAGATCACCGTTCCCAACCCGGAACTTCTGATCCGTGATGGCCAGACCGCCAACATCCAAATCGCTGCCGAGGGCGTCAAAGCACATCTGCTGCCGCAATCCGCATTGACCCTGAACAATGAAGGCGAACTTGGTGTACGCACCGTTGTCGCTGACAACGTTGTCGATTTCGTGCCAATCCGCCTGCTGCGCGACACTGCCGAGGGTGTTTGGGTTGGCGGCCTGCCAGAAACCGCAGATATTATCGTGATCGGTCAGGAATTCGTGACACGCGGCGTAACCGTTGCGCCGACCTACAGGGAAGCATCGCAATGACGGGTATCGTCAGTTGGGCCGCAAGCCGAGCCAGAATGGTTCTGGCTTTCATCGCGATCTCGCTGGTTATCGGCGGATATGCCTATGTAGGGCTGCCGAAAGAGGGTGAGCCGGATATCGATATCCCGATGCTATTTGTATCGGTCCAGTTTCCGGGCATCTCGGCGGAAGATAGCGAGAGCCTACTGATCAAGCCGATGGAAACCGAGATGGCCGATCTCGACGGGCTAGATTCGATGACCGCCACTGCTGCTGAAAGCTACGCGGGCGTTCTGCTGGAATTCGAGTTCGGTTGGGACAAATCCGCCACCATCGCTGATGTGCGCGATGCCATGAATAGCGCACAAGCTGATTTCCCTGATGGGGCCGAGCAGTATACGATTACCGAGGTCAACTTCTCAGAGTTTCCTATCGTCATTGTCAACCTGACTGGTCCAGTCCCCGAGCGCACTATGGCGCGCGTTGCCAAAGACCTGCAGGACGAGCTTGAGGCGTTGGATGCGGTGCTTGAGGCCGGTATCGCTGGAAACCGCGACGAAATGCTTGAGGTCGTGATCGACCCGCTCCGGCTTGAGGCGTACAACGTTACGGCCGCTGAACTGATCAACGTTGTGCAGAACAACAACCAACTGATCGCGGCGGGTGAGGTTGAAACCGAGCAGGGCACGTTCTCGGTCAAGATCCCGTCGTCATTCAAGACCGCGCAGGACGTGTATGGCCTGCCCGTCAAGGTCAATGGTGACCGCGTCGTCACCCTGGGTGAACTGGCCGAGATTAACTATACTTTTGAGGACCGCGCTGGCACGGCCCGGTTCAACGGAGAATCCACCGTCGCACTGCAGGTCGTCAAGCGCAAGGGCTTCAATCTGATCGACACCGTTGCGCTGATCAAATCCACCGTCGCAGCGGCTCAGACCAATTGGCCAACCGAGTTGCAGGCCGCAGTTGATGTAGGCACCTCGAACGACCAAAGCCGCATCGTCGATTCGATGGTGCGTCAGCTTGAGGGGTCGGTTCTGACCGCGGTTGCACTTGTGATGATCGTGGTTCTGGCTTCGTTGGGAACACGCGCCGCATTGCTGGTGGGTTTTGCAATCCCGACCTCGTTCCTGTTGTGCTTCGCCTTTCTGGCGATGATCGGGGTCACAATCTCGAATATGGTAATGTTCGGCCTGATCCTTGCAGTGGGTATGCTTGTTGATGGTGCCATCGTTGTGGTGGAATATGCCGACAAGCGCATCAAAGAAGGCGTCGGCCCGATGCACGCCTATGTCGAGGCGGCGCAGCGGATGTTCTGGCCGATTGTCTCATCAACCGCCACGACCTTGTGCGCCTTCCTGCCGATGCTGTTCTGGCCCGGTATTCCCGGCGAATTCATGAAGATGCTGCCGATCACGCTGATCTTCGTTCTGTCTGCTTCGCTGATCGTGGCACTGATCTACCTGCCGGTTGTGGGTGGTGTCTCGGGCCGTATGAGCCGCAGCTTCGAGCGCAGTTCGAACTGGCTGCGGGCACGCGCACCATGGTGGGTGCGGGCGCTACTGGTGCCGCCTTCACTATATATGATCTTCCTCGGCGCAATGCAGGTCTTGAACCCCAACTATCTGCTGCCCGGCGGTTCACTCGCTGGTGTGCTGTTGTTCCTGTTCGGCGCATTCGCCGGGTCGGTCACGCTGAGCGCAGCCAAGATCGAACGGGCCCCGGATGAACATGTGCATACCACAAAAGAGCACACGCCCTTTGGTTACGTGACTAAGTTCCTGGTCGGCAATCCGGTCATGCCGGTGGTATCAATCGCCGTAGTCTTTGCGGCGGTATTCTGGGTCGCGTTCATCCTGTTCCCGCAGAACTCGCGCGGTGTAGAATTCTTCGTCGAGAGCGAACCGGAACAGGCTACAGCCTATGTTCGGGCGCGCGGCAACCTGTCTCTGGCTGAAAAAGACGAGATGGTTCTTCAGGCCGAACGCGTCATCAGTGAACATCCGGCAGTGATCAACGTATTTGCCTTTGCGGGCGAAGGCGGCCTGAATCAGAACAATGGCGGAGCAGAAGCCCCAGCCGACACCATTGGCCGTGTGCAGTTCGAGCTCATTCCTTGGGAAGATCGCCCAATCAGCTCTGAGCAGATTACCGGTTGGTTCTGGGGACCGATTGCTGGTCCGCTCGGCTTTGCAAAGGAGGAAGTTGCAGCCGAATATGACGGCAATTTTGTTCTGGAAGAACTCACCGCAGAGTTAGCAACTCTTCCCGGCTTCATCGTTGATATTCAGGCGCTGGAGCAAGGTCCCGCCTCGGCCAAGCCCGTTCATCTGCGGATCAAGGGCGATAGCTGGGAAGAATTGACCGCGGCCACGCTCACAGCGCGCGAGGCGTTTGATACCACCCCCGGCCTGATCAAGATCGAGGACACCCTGCCCCTACCCGGCATCGACTGGCAGATCGACGTGGACGTGGCCAAGGCGGGCCGGTTCGGCGCTGACGTCGCAACCGTAGGCGCGATGGTACAGCTTGTGACACGCGGTATCCTGCTTGGTGAGATGCGTCCGGATTCGACCGATGAAGAAGTTGAAATCCGTGTCCGCCTGCCCGATCAGGATCGTGTCTTGTCAACGCTGGATACGCTGAAAGTTCGTACACCAGACGGGTTGGTCCCCCTGTCGAACTTTGTCACCCGCAAACCGGTGGCCAAGCTTGCCGAGATCAATCGCGTGGATCAACAGCGTTACTATGACGTGAAAGCGGATGTCGAGCCGGGGCTGAGCAAGATCGTGACCACTGGCCCGGACGGCGCAGAACTGCGTCTGGCCACAGTGCGAGCGATTGGCGAAGGTTCCACGCCAACCGGCAGCACGATCACCAATATGGACGGAGCCGAGTTCGAACTCGTGAAGCTGACGGGCGCCGAGAATGTGGGCGAAGTGCGGGCCGCCATCGAAAGCGGTGACGCTCGGTTTGCCCTGATCAATCCGAACGAAAGGATTGCTGTGCTGACCGAATGGCTGCAGACCGACCCGTTCGGCCGCACCATCGCGTGGGAGTGGACCGGCGATCAGGAAGATCAGGCTGAAAGCCAGGCCTTCCTGTCCAGCGCATTCCTTGCCGCTCTAGGCCTGATGTTCGTGATCCTGCTGGCGCAGTTCAACTCGTTCTACAACTCGGTGCTGGTGCTGCTGGCCGTGGTTCTGTCTACCACCGGCGTGTTGCTGGGCATGATGGTCATGCAACAACCGTTCTCGATCATCATGACCGGGACCGGGATCGTCGCCTTGGCTGGTATCGTTGTGAACAACAACATCGTTCTGATTGACACCTATCAGGAATACAGCGGTTACATGTCGCGTATTGATGCCATCGTCCGCACGGCCGAGGCGCGTATCCGTCCGGTTCTGTTGACCACGTTGACGACCATGGCGGGTCTGACCCCAATGATGTTCGGCCTATCGCTGGATTTCATCGGTGGCGGATATTCGATCGATAGCCCTACGGCTCTGTGGTGGAAACAGCTGGCGACGGCGGTGGTCTTTGGCCTCGGCACGGCCACGGTGCTGACGCTGATCGTCACGCCTTCATTCCTGGCGCTACGGGTGTGGGTCACAACCTATGCGGTATGGCTGGGTAAGGCGCTGGCGCGCGCCACGGCGGGACGGTCCAGCCAGATCGCGCAGGACATGGCAATCGGCCAAAGCGCGCGAGATGTGCAAGCAGCCGAGATGATCTGGACCGATGAACCGGACCGAGTTGCCCCTGATCAGAGCGCTCTGGACGACCGGCCAGATCATCCACCAACAACCCCGCTGAAGGCGGCGGAATAAAAAAAGGCGAGCCCTCGGGCTCGCCTTTTCGTTTCTGGCAGAAGTGTTATTCGACGAACGCGTATTCGCCCAGTTCGCACAGGTTCAGACCATAGTCTTCAATCGATTCTCCGTCGCTGAAAACACCGCGGATATCATAGACACAGGTGGTTAGCCCGTCCGCGATGAGGACGCCCACTTCGTAATCCGCACCCAGATAACCACCCTCAAGCAGATTGCCTTCCCAGCTGCCGGACGAGGCCGGAGACACGTTGAACTCAACCAGATCATAGCTGGTTTCGTTGATAATCAAGAATTCCAGATCCTCAGCTGCTGCCGAAGTCGCCATCATTAGTGTTGCAGCCAACACCGCCGCCGCTCGCATTTTCATAAGGTTATTCCTTGTCTTTGTTTCGGCGCGCACAGTGTCGCGGCGGCGGGTCCGCGTCAAACGGAAAACCGTATCGCAGCGACCGATTTTCTTTTAAACCGATCCGCACAATCATCAGTTGTAAGGGCCGTTGAGCTCAGGCCGCTTGGCTGTCGGATTGCTGACGGCTCCACAGCTGGGCATATCGTCCCTCATGCCCCAGCAACTCATCATGCGTGCCCTGCTCGATGATCTCACCTCGCTCAAGCACAACAATCCGGTCTGCTTCGGCAATTGTGCTAAGACGATGAGCGATTGTGATCACAGTCCGGCCCTCACCTGCACGTGCCAGAGCGTCTTTGATGTCTTGCTCGGTTTCCGTATCCAAGGCCGAGGTCGCCTCGTCCAGCAACAAGATCGGCGGGTTTTTCAGAAGCGTTCTGGCGATACCAACGCGTTGTTTTTCACCACCTGATAATTTCAAGCCACGTTCGCCGACCTTGGTGTCATACCCTTCAGGCAGACTGACGATGAAATCGTGAATCTGAGCGGCTTTAGCGGCGGCCTCAACATCCTGCTGGGTCGCCCCTTCGCGCCCATAGGCGATGTTATATCGGATCGTATCATTGAACAGGACCGTATCCTGCGGAACCACCCCGATCGAGGCATGCAGACTCGATTGGCTGACATCGCGCACGTCCTGCCCATCGATCTTCAATGCGCCGCCTGTGACGTCATAGAACCGGAACAGCAGCCGCCCAATGGTGGATTTACCTGAACCTGTCGCCCCGACAATCGCCACGGTCTGCCCGGCAGGCACCGTCAGCGACACACCCTTCAGGATTTCGCGATCCGCTTCATATCCGAAATGCACGTTTTCAAGCGTGACCTCTCCACCATCTACCTTGAGGTTTGGCGCACAAGGTTTGTCTGTCACCTCTGCCGGTTGTTCGAGCAGATCGAACATCTGCCCCATATCCACCAGTGACTGCCGGATCTCGCGGTAAACCGTGCCCAGAAAGTTCAGCGGAACCGTAATCTGGATCATGTATGCGTTGACCATCACGAAGTCGCCCACAGTCAATGATCCTTTTTGCACGCCTATGGCGGCCAGAACCATCACTCCAATCAGACCACAAGTGATCAGGAACGATTGGCCGAAATTCAGGAATGCCAGCGAATAAGCCGTCTTCAGCGCAGCCTGGGCATAGCCTTTCATCGAGACGTCATAGCGTTCTGCTTCGCGCATCTCGGCATTGAAATATTTAACCGTTTCAAAATTTAGAAGGCTGTCGATGGCGCGCTGATTGGCTTCGGTATCCTGATCGTTCATCTCGCGCCGCAGCTTCACGCGCCATTCAGTCACCGCAAAGGTGAACCAGATATAAAGCGCGATCGTTACCGCGACGACGACCAGATACCAGACGTCGAACAGCCACAGCAGTATGACCGACACCAGAAGCAGTTCCAGGATCAGTGGCCCAATCGAGAAGAGCAGAAAACGCAAAAGGAATTCAACGCCCTTCACCCCGCGTTCGATAATTCTGCTCAGACCACCCGTGCGCCGCGTCACGTGATAACGCATCGAAAGCTGGTGAATATGCTGAAACGTCTCAAGCGCCAACGCCCGCAACGCGCGTTGACCAACTGGTGCAAATAACGCATCCCGCAATTGCTGGAACCCGACGGTCATCATGCGGGCAACCCCATAGGCAACCGTCAAACCAATCGCACCCAGCGCAATCGGTGGCACGCCCTCACCCGCCAGTCCATCCACTGCGCCCTTATACAGGATCGGTGTATAAACAGCGATCAGCTTGGCCAGCACCAGCATCGCCATCGCCCAAACCACACGGCGTTTGACCCATGGCTCATCTTCAGGCCAAAGATAGGGCGCTACCTTGCGGATCGTGCGCCAGCCTGAACGCTGCTCGTCCGGCTCGGATTGAATCGCGGATGGTTGCCTCATCACGTACCTTAACTGCGGTCAGAGATAGCCCTGGCCCGGTGTTGGGCCAGTGGTCTTTTTTACTCAGGGATAGTGAAAATCTGCCCTGGATAGATCAAATCAGGATCACGGATCGAGTCCTTGTTGGCCTCAAACAGCTTAACGTACAACACACCATCTCCGAACCTGTCCCGAGAAATCGCCCAAAGTGTATCGCCCTTTTGAACCGTGACGAAACGGATCGCAGGAGTTTCTGCTGGGGTTTCACCCGCCTCGGTTGTTTCGGCTGCACGCAGTGCCTCGACGGGCTCGCGTTTGAACGGAGTCTCAAGCCGACTGACAACTGTCCCATCCGGAGCAACCTCATCCACACGTAGGGTGTAAACGCCGGGATCTATACCCTCGACCTCACCACGCCACTGTCCATCCGTTGCAGGCTCAAGGTCAGCAACAAGCTTGTTGTCCAGATACAGGCGCACTGCAGATCCGTCCTGAGCGCGCCCTGTCAACTCCACATCGCCAACGTCTGAATACCCGATCGTGTCCAATGCGATCTGTTCCGGCGGTGTGTCCAGCACGGTGGGCGGTTGCACGAGTTCAACACCTTCTTCGCCCGAGCGCAGGATCGCGACTTGTTGATCAGGCACGTCAACTGTTTCGGACTGTGTTTCAGTCGCGGGCGCAGCCTGGTCTGCGGGCGGCGAAACGGTGCCAGCAACCTCGGGTTCATTTTCTTCGGTCTCGGCTTCGTCGGCTGCTTGCTGATCGTTTGTTTCGGTGACCACGGTCTGCGCCTCAGCAACTTCTTTGACCGGCTTATCGGCAGAAGGCTCTGACTCGACCGGAGGAACCGGTTCAGGCAGAGCTGCGATCAGATAGTCATCTGACCGGCTGGTACTTTCTCCACTCCGGGTTTCAAGAACCAGCCCGCGAGCGTCGTCTCCAAATGGGATCGATACGAATTCAGCGAACTGACCGCTTGCGTCGACAACAAAGCGATGAATAGTCTCACCGTCGAGCAGAACATTTACCTCGGCCCCCGGTTCGGCGCTACCGGACAGCAATCCGTTTCCATCGGGTTCGACAAATATCTGATCCAGCACCGGCGCCGCCAAAACCGGGGTTTCCGGCTCTTCTCTCTCTTGCACCTGCTCTTCTTCGATTACAGCGGCTTGCTCGGTGCTCTCGACGGGCGTAGCAGGCGCAGGTTCGCTGGCTTCTGTCGTCTGTTCTTCCGGCTGGATATCTGCAGGTTCCTCGGCTTCCTGCTTGGCTGTTACGTTTGGTTCGGATGTTTCAACGGATTCTGGCTCGGCCAGTTCCTGAGGTCGGTCAAACAGACCTGACAGATATAATCCACCCGCAACGAGCACCACAACGATCCCGGCGACCAGACCCCATATGAAGGTACCAGAACCTCCGCTTCCCGATTTGGCGTTCATTCTTATCCTTTCACTCCGCCCGGTACTTGGCCAATTTGGCACACATTCCCAGGAGCGGTTGAGCCAACCTATCAATCCCGCTATCACGGGTCAAAACCCCGAACACAAGAGCAGAGAGTCCAACCCATGTCCCAGAAATCGGTCTGTGTGTATTGCGGGTCACGCAATGGAGTGAATCCCGCCTACTCCGCCGCCGCCCAAAGCTTTGGGACCATACTGGCCAAAGAAGGCTGGCGGCTAGTCTATGGAGCCGGAGATGTGGGTCTGATGGGCGAAGTAGCCCGTGCAGCACAAGCGTCTGATGGTGATACTTTTGGAGTGATCCCTGTCCACTTGTTGCAACGCGAAGTTGGTAAAACTGACTTAACCCGCTTTGTCGTGACCGAAACGATGCACGAACGCAAGAAGGTCATGATCATGAATGCCGATGCCGTTGTCGTCTTGCCTGGCGGACCTGGTTCATTGGACGAGTTGTTCGAAGCCCTCACATGGCGGCAGTTGGGTCTGCATGACAAACCCATTCTGGTGATGAATGTAGATGGCTACTGGGACGCGCTGCATACATTGCTGGAGCAACTTATTGGTCAAGGCTTTGCCGACGCTTCACTGGCAGAGTTTATTACCTGGGTCACCACGCCTGAGGCAGCTATGTCCGAACTTCGTCGATTGCTGAACTGAAAAGACGGTAGTCGGGCGGTGTAAACCGCCCGCAGATCACCTCTCTTCAGGCAGGTTTGGCCAATCGAGTCCTGAGTATCTGTTCAACCTTGTGCATCGGATGGTTGGTCAGCGTCTTATCAACTTCTGCTACCACCTTAGCGAGCACTTTACTGTGCAATCTGCGACGCAACAGGCCCAAAACATGCGGACTGGCCACTAACACCAGGCGTTTGTATGCACCCTTCAAGCCCTTACGATTCAGCAGATTTGCCACATCCTGAACGAACAAGGACTTGGCGTGAGCCCTCCATGTGTCCTCTTCCACGGCGGATTTCTGGTTGGGGCCGATATCAGACCTGCGCCCAGCCCGATCCGTCGGCTTTGCTGTCACGCTGTCTTGTTCCTCAACTGAAACGACAACCAGATTGGGGTCTTGCGCGTCGGTGATATTTTCCATCACCAGAGCCTTCTCCCCGTCTGCGATGATGACCCATGTTCCCTGCTCAAGTGCTGCCATAATGGTCTCCTTCAAAGGTTAAGGTGCCGATCCCTCGCCCAGCGGCCATGATTTCAGCTTCGCGCGAATGAAGACACCCACGCGCAACAGCCTTGTTTTTCAATTGTTTGGCGGTTCTCTCCCTCCGCCTGTCTCAGCTAGGCACTGGGAGGCGTAGTACAATACGCGCTCAGATTAATTCGAATTTATGAGCGGGAATTTACCGGCGAACTAACTCGCGGCGAAAGGGTCATGAAATTAGCGGAGACAGCCGATCAGCACTTTTGGCGCCGTATTTGCGAAAATTCAACGTCTGCATTGCGGACGAAGCGGTAGTTCGCTGTAGAGCATCAGGATGAAGTGACCACGGCTGTTTGATTCGCGCAAAGATCACCCCCCGCCAATTAGGTCAAAATCACGATTGTGTTATCATTGGCAAATTGCAAATTGAAGGATGGGGGATAGTCATGAAACGCACCAAATTTTTTAATAAATTTGCGGTGGGTCTAGCTAGCTCAGCGATATTGACTTCTGGTAGCGCATTGGCGTTTGAAGGCGTCGTGTCAGAAAACACTATCAAAGAGGGGACCGACTATTCGCCATTTGTTGATCGGTCGTACCCGGATCAGGTGCTTTTTGGCGATCTGCATTTTCACACCGAAATCTCTTTTGATGCAGGGTTGGTAGGTACCTCTCTCGACATTCACGACGCCTTTCGCGTGGCACGCGGCGAACGGATCATCTCCAACACCGGACTATCTGTGCAGCTTGTCCGGCCGCTCGATTTTCTGGCTATCACCGAACATGCGGAGATGCTCGGGCTGTCCACCGCAATTCGCGCGGCAGACCCCCGCCTGCTGGCTGATGAATGGGGTCGCCTGACATACGAGCGGTTCAATTCGGGACAAGAAGGGCGGATGGCGGCCTTCGCCGACATAATCGAAATATCGACAGTTCAGGGCCGCGACCCGACAGCGGGTTTGGATCTCGACGGCGACTTGTGGCAACAGATCATTGAAACTGTAGACCATTACAACAATCCCGGTGTTTTCACTGCGATTGCCGGCTACGAGTGGACATCGACCCCGCTTGGCAACAACCTTCACCGCGTAATTCTCTTCGGTGACGGTGCGGATAAGACAAGTCGAACACGTCCCTTCACGTATTTCGACAGCGAAGATCCTGAACCGATGTGGGATTTTCTTGCAACCTACGAGGCGGAAACCGGCGGCAACGCGATTTCGATACCGCATAATGGGAACGTGTCGAATGGCATCATGTTTGCACCAACCAAGTTCGACGGTTCACCCATGGACGCTGATTACGCGGCCAAACGCGCTCGTTGGGAACCGATGCACGAAATGACGCAAATCAAGGGGGATGAGGAAACACATCCGATGCTGTCGCCCGATGATGAATTTGCCGACTTCGAAACATGGGACGTTGCAAATCTCGCTGGCACAGCCGGCAAACAGCCGGAGATGCTGCGCTATGAATACGCGCGCTCGGCGCTAAAGATAGGGCTTGAGATCAAACAAGAGATCGGTGTGAACCCTTTCAAATCAGGCTTCACGGGAACAACGGATTCCCACACAGCGCTCCCGACTACGCGTGAAGACAATTACTTTGGCAAGTACCAGCACACAGAGCCGTCGCCAATTCGGCACAACCTTGATGTGATCCCGTCGGACGACCCGGCGCTGCGGATTGTCACGGCACAGGAATCCGCAGCAGGGCTGACTGCCGTCTGGGCGCGGACGAACACCCGCAAGGAAGTCCATGAAGCGATCTCCCGCAAGGAAGCCTACGCCACTACAGGCAGTAGAATCCGTGTGCGCGTTTTTGGCGGATGGGACTTTGATGCAGAAGATCTTGGCGCACCCGACTTTGCGGCGCATGGTTATCGCAACGGCGTACCGATGGGTGGCGATTTGGCCAATGCGCCAGATGGAGCCGTACCCGGATTCCTGATCCGCGCCCTGCGCGACCCAGACGGTGCCAATCTGGATCGTGTTCAGACCATCAAGGGCTGGATAGACGAAAGCGGTGAGACTTTCGAGCGCATCTATGACGTTGCGGTTTCGGGCAATCGCGAGATTGGCGAGGACGGTCGCGCCCGCGAACCCGTCGGCTCGACTGTCAACGTTGAGAAGGCAACTTACAATAACTCAATAGGGGCCGCAGCTCTGGACGGATATTGGCAGGATCCAGACTTTGATCCCACTCATGATGCATTCTACTACGTACGCGTTATTGAGATTCCAAAACCGCGTTGGACCACCATCGATGCTGCGTTTTACGGCATACCTCTACCGGACAGCGTTCCAGCAGAAGTACAGGATCGCGCTTACACTTCACCGATTTGGTTCAGTCAAAAGTAAAGCTTTGAAAACCAGTTGCTGATAACGCAGCACTCCGGAATGCTGGTTTGCTGCGAACTCAAAAAATACATGCCAGAAAATGACTGCTTTGGGCTCGAAGCGGTCTTTGAAGTTAGATAGAATAGCCGACTTCTTGCCAGTCCTGCCTAATCTATCAAAATACAAAAAAGGCCTACTCACTTCTGCAAGCAGGCCTCTAAGAAGGTCACTCTCCGATCAACCGATCACATCCGCGAGGCGACGTTTTCCCAGTTCACCAGGTTGTCGAGGAAGTTCGACAGATACGCCGGACGCTTGTTGCGGAAGTCGATGTAATAGGAATGTTCCCATACGTCACAACCCAGCAGTGCGGTCTGACCAAAGCACAGCGGGTTCACGCCGTTCTCGGTCTTTGTGACAGCCAGCGAGCCGTCGGAATTCTTAACCAGCCACGCCCAGCCCGAACCGAACTGACCAGCACCGGCAGCGCTGAACTGCGACTTGAATTCGTCAACCGAACCGAAGCTTTCGGTCAGAGCCTTCTCCAGCTCGCCGGGCATGGCGTTGCCGCCTGGGCCCATCATCTCCCAGAACTGGTTGTGATTCCACAGCTGGCTGATGTTATTGAAAATACCGTTCTGCGCGACGGCGTTTGCATCGTAGGTGCCAACGATGATCTCCTCCAGCGACTTGCCGTCCCACTCGGTGCCGGCGATCAGCTTGTTGCCGTTGTCGACATAGGCCTTGTGGTGCAGGTCGTGGTGATATTCCAGCGTTTCCGCGGACATACCCTTGGCTGCCAGCGCGTCATGTGCATAAGGAAGATCAGGAAGTTCAAAAGCCATGTCGGCCCCCTGTTGAAAATGAATGTTGCGGTTCCAAAGGTTAAATGCTTTGACAGCCGCCGCAGGTCAAGGCCCGCGACACAAAAACCCGGAGGTCCGCGATGCTGACACAGGCGCGCAAAATGTTCTATCGCGCCCGCGGATACTATGCGGGCAACCTGAACGGTGAGCGCTTTCGTCTGGACCCCTACCACTCGAAATTCTGGCGGAAGGCATCAGCCGGGGAGTGGGAGCCTGAGACATTTTCAGTGCTGGACCAATATCTGTCGCCCACGCAGGATTATCTCGATATTGGTGCGTGGATCGGCCCCACGGTCCTCTATGCGGCGCGGCGCGCTCGCCATGTATGGTGTTTTGAGCCTGACCCGGTGGCTTACCGCCACTTGGTCTGGAATCTAGAGTTGAACGACATCCGCAACGTATCAGCCTTCAGCATCGCCTTGTCTGATGGGTTTGGGGTGACTCGAATGGCATCAGCGCACGGAGAGGCAGGTGATTCCACCTCGTCATTGCTCCACGACGGAAGCCATGGCACTGACGCACTCACTGTCGGCTGGGATCAATTTTCTGAATCCGTAGACCTGACTAATGCTTCTTTGGTCAAAATGGATATTGAAGGCGCTGAATTTTCGGTCCTGCCTTCTCTGCTTCCCTGGCTGGAAAAAGAAAGCCCAGCGCTGTTTCTCTCAACGCATGCACCTTACATTAGCGCAGATAACCGTGGCGCAGCCATGAACAAACTATCAGAAGACCTGGCCTTCTATCCCCATTGCCACGACCCACTTACTGGCGAAACCGGCAAATCAGCCCTCACCAGCCAACGGGCACTCACCCAGTTCCCGACCTTCCTGTTCAGCGCGAACTCCTGACGCTGAGAAAAGGTGATCCGCACTTCATCTAGCCTAAAGTATCCTGGGGGTGAGGCCGCAGGTCGAGGGGGCAAAGCCCCCTCACCCATATATCATCAGGCGATCAGGGCTTAATAAACCCCAACCTCACTGCCCGGCTGCGCTGCAACCTTGAACAGTTTGAAAACATAGTCCGCCGCCGAGCGGAAACAGACAATGCGGAAGGTCTCGGCGTCGTCCATCCAGAAGGCACCGGCCACCTGCGCCAAACGCGATCGGCGTATCTGGCCGGGTTGGAATGCTTCAGCCGACAGCTCGACCGGGGCCAGTTTGCCAAGAACCTCGCGCGCATTGGAGCCCGACACCCGGAAAACTGCCCGGGCATCTGAAACGTTGACCGCCAGCGCGTGCGTGCCGCTCAGCGCATTGGTCATCGCGGCGAGTTTGGCCTCGACCTCAGCATAAGGCACCAACACCAGCAGCTCGTCGGTGGACATCCAACAAACACCGGTGTTGCCGTCGACAAGTGCTTCACGTTGGCCGGGCACTTTCTGCCCGGTGGCATCTTTGACAGCCTTGGCCAGCACCTTGTCCGACAGATCACCGCGCAGTGTGATCATGCCCTGCAGACCGCATTCCTCAACCTTGGCGATGCCATCATAAGAGGCGTGGTTCAGTGCGCTGATGGGTTCAGACATTCTGCTTCTCCCCGTCTTTGTCATAGAAGATCGGGTCCACGATCTTGGCTTTGTAAGTTTTGCCATCGGTGCCCGGGAACTCGACCACTTCGCCCATACGATCGGGGCCGTGTTTGATCAGGCCCATGGCGATGCCTTTGCCCAGATTGGTCGAGTAGTAGGTCGAGGTTACGCGCCCGATCATGTTGCGCTGGCCATTGGCATTGACGCCTTCGCCCACCGCATAGGCACCGTCTGGCAACACCGATCCATCCACAGTCTCAAGACCAACCAGTTTCCAGCGCTCGGGATCGGCCATATGGCTGCGCGAATGGGCACGTTTTCCGAGATAGTCCTCTTTCTTCTTCGACAGCGCCCAGTGCAGCCCCAGATCCTGCGGGATCACGGTGCCGTCAGTCTCGTCGCCGATCATGATAAAGCCCTTCTCGGCCCGCAGGATGTGCAGACATTCGGTGCCGTAAGGCATCACGCCGAACTCCTGCCCAGCCTCGATCAGAGCGTCCCAGAACGCCTGCCCCTGAGAGGCGGGAACCGCTATCTCATAGGACAGCTCGCCAGAGAACGAGATGCGGTAGGCCCGCGCGTCGAACTCTCCGATCTTGCCATCGCGCCATTCCATGAACGGCAGCGCCTCTTTCGATAGATCCATGCCACCCAGCTTTTCCAGCACCTTGCGAGCGTTGGGGCCGACAACGGCGACCTGAGCATATTGCTCGGTCACGTTGGCGACATAGACTTTCCAGTCCCACCACTCGGTCTGAAGCCACTCTTCCATGTGACCATGGATACGCTCCGCACCACCTGTGGTGGTGTGGCACAGCCATGTATCTTCGTCGATCCGTGCAACAACGCCATCGTCGATCAGGAAACCATTTTCCGAACACATCAGGCCATAGCGGCATTTGCCAACCTTCAGCGTGGACATCATGTTGGTGTACATCATGTCCAGGAAGTTACCTGCGTCGGGGCCTTTGACGATCAGCTTGCCCAGCGTTGAGGCATCCAGCAGACCGAGATTTTCGCGGGTGTTCTTCACCTCACGATTCACCGCGTCATGCACGGACTCACCGGGACGCACATAAGCATACGTCCGACGCCAATGACCGACCGGTTCCCAATCAGCGCCATTTTTGTCGTGCCAATTGTGCATCGGCGTCTGCCGGATCGGCTGGAACACGTCACCGCGCGCTTCGCCACCAATCGCACCCATCGAAATGGGCGTGTATGGCGGGCGGAAAGTAGTGGTTCCCACTTTCGGGATCTCGGACTCAAGCGCATCAGCCAAGATCGCCAACCCATTGATGTTACTCAGCTTACCCTGATCCGTCGCCATACCCAGAGTGGTATACCGCTTGGTGTGTTCAACACTCTCATAGCCTTCGCGGGCTGCCAGCTGCACATCAGAGACTTTGACGTCATTCTGAAAGTCCAGCCATGACTTCATGCGCAGCTGAATCTCTGCGTTGGCAGGCATGAGCCAGACGGCTTCCATCGCAGCTTCTTCGGTAGTTTCACCAACAGGAGCCTTGGTGTTTTTGGGTTTGAAGCCCGCTGCTTTCGCGGCTGCTTTACCTGCCGCATGTGCATCAGTCAGCACCTCGGCCAATGCCAGTGGTCCGTTCGACGCCCCAGCTGCAACGACGAACCCATCGCCATCGGCACCCAGAGGCGGACGCGCCGGGTCGGGACGGAAATGGGCCTGGGCCTCATCCCAGATCAGCTTGCCACCACAATGCGACCACATGTGAACAACCGGAGACCAGCCGCCCGACATCGCAACCGCATCACACTCAACCTCTTCGCGCGCGCCGCCGATGCCGTTCTGATTACACAGCTCGACCTTCTTGACGCGTTTTCCGCCTTTGACCTTTGCAATCGCCTTGCCCGGATCAACACGGATGCCCAGCTGTCGCGCCTCTTCTGCCAATGGACCTGCGGTATCGCGCGCATCGACCACGCGCAGAACATCCGCACCTGCCTGCTTCAGAATTATCGCCGTCCGATAAGCATCGTCATTGTTCGTCGCAACGATGACCCGCTCACCCGGTGTCACACCCCAGTTTACCAAATAGTCGCGCATAGCTGCGGCCAGCATCACACCTGGTACGTCATTCCCAGCGAAGGAAAGCGGTCGTTCGATTGCCCCGGTCGCCGTAACCACCTGATTGGCGCGGATCCGCCACAAACGGTGACGCGGACCTTGGGTGCCGGGCTTATGGTCGGTCAGGCGTTCGTATCCCAACACATAGCCATGGTCATAGACTCCTGCCCCCATGCAGCGGTTGCGCATGGTGACATTGTCCATTGTTTCGAGTTCGGAAACTAATTGTTCCACGAACTTATCCACAGGCTCACCGCCGACAGTTCCACCATCAACAGGGGCGCGACCACCCCAATGGGCGGTCTGCTCGATCAGCAACACCTTGGCACCCGACTGCGCAGCCGTTTTGGCCGCTTGCAGACCTGCGATACCACCACCAATCACCAGAACATCGGTGAAAGCATAGAAGTGTTCGTAGGTATCCGCGTCCTTGGTTTCCTTATCCGGCGCTTTGCCCAGACCCGCCGACTGACGAATGAATGGTTCATACACATGTTTCCAGAACGGCTTCGGGTGGATGAACATCTTGTAATAGAAACCGGCCGGCAAGAACCGCGACAGATGCGTGTTGATTGCACCAATGTCGAACTCAAGATTCGGCCAGTGGTTCTGCGACACCGAGCTCAGACCATTGAACAGTTCGGTGGTGGTCGCGCGCTGGTTCGGTTCGAAGCGGCTGCCCTGCCCCAACCCGACCAGAGCGTTAGGCTCTTCCGCGCCGCTGGCAACGACGCCGCGCGGACGGTGATATTTGAACGACCGGCCCATCATCATCTGGTCATTGGCCAGCAGAGCCGAGGCAAGCGTGTCGCCTTCGTAACCCTGCATTGAGGTGCCATTGAAGGAAAAGTTGACCGGTTTCGACCGGTCGATCAGCCGGCCTTGTTTTGCGAGACGGGTGCTCATAGTACAGACCTTTCGCAGGCGGAATTACAGTTGGCAGAGCTGATCATTTGTACTCTCTCCACGACCAGCCAGGTCGCTTTGCAGTGATAGCGTCCTTGATTTCTTGCGGTGGCTCTGTTGTTTGGGCCGTGTATGTGCCGAACACTTCAAGCGTTTGCGTGCAGCGGGCCGCGTGGAACCACTTGCCGCAACCGTTGGCGTGGCGCCAGCGTTCGAAATGAACACCCTTGGGGTTTTCACGCATGAACAGGTAGTCATGGAATTCGTCATCAGACGAACCAGGGCCAAAGCGCTTCAGATGCGCCTCGCCACCAGCAGCCAATTCAGTTTCTTCGGCGTCGACGCCGCAATAGGGGCAATTTAGGATCAGCATATGTTCATCCTTTTGGCGGTTGGTCGACAACTTGGCCGACCAGAATTCTAATCAGTGGCGCGTTTGGGCTGTACCCCTAGTGCGCCACCCCTGCGGCGACGCTTTCGTCGATGAAGCGGCCTTCTTTGAAGCGGTCGAGCGAGAAGGCTTCAGTCAGCGATGAGTGGCCTGTCGCCATCAGTTGTGCCATGCCCCAGCCGGATCCCGGGATCGCCTTGAAGCCTCCGGTGCCCCAGCCACCGTTAATAAAGCAACCCTGTAACGGCGACTTCGACAGGATTGGAGACCGATCGCCGGTCATGTCGACGATACCGCCCCACTGGCGCAGCATCTTGAGGCGCGAGATCATCGGGAAGGTCTCGACCAGCGCGCGGACGGTTTCCTCAATGTGGTGGAACGAACCGCGTTGGGTGAAGTTGTTATAGGCGTCGGTACCGCCACCGATCACCATCTCGCCCTTGTCGGACTGAGACATATAACCATGCACCGTGTTGGCCATGACGACCACATCCATGCAGGGTTTGATTGGCTCGGACACCAGCGCTTGCAGGGCAACGGCCTCGAGCGGCAGACGGAATCCCGCCATCTCGGCCAACTGGCCAGAATGGCCCGCAACTACGATGCCCAGTTTGTCACAATCAATGGCACCCTTGGTGGTGTCGACACCGACAACGCGGCCATTTTCCTGGCGCACTCCCGTAACTTCGCACTGCTGGATGATGTCCATACCCATTGCGGAACATGCACGTGCATAGCCCCACGCCACGGCATCATGGCGCGCGGTGCCGCCACGCTCCTGCCAGAGCCCGCCCAGAACCGGATAGCGCGGGCCTTCCAGATTGATGATCGGCACCAGCTCTTTCACGCGCTCGGGTCCAATCCACTCGGTCTGAACACCCTGCAGCGCATTCGCATGCGCGGTGCGCTGATAGCCGCGAATCTCGTGCTGAGTCTGCGCCAGCATGATCACGCCGCGCGGGCTGAACATGATGTTGTAGTTCAACTCCTGGCTAAGATCCTCGTACAAGCCGCGCGCCTTTTCATAGATCGCCGCCGAAGGATCCTGCAGATAGTTCGAACGGATAATGGTCGTGTTCCGACCCGTGTTGCCACCGCCCAGCCAGCCCTTCTCGATCACCGCAACATTCTGAATGCCGTAGTTCTTCCCGAGATAGTAAGCAGTTGCCAGACCATGCCCACCTGCACCGACGATGATAGCGTCATAGCGCTTTTTCGGTTCCGGAGAACGCCAGGCGCGTTCCCACCCGGTATGGTAGCGCAGCGCTTCGCGCGCCACAGCAAAGGCTGAATAGTGTTTCATGAGCGAATCCGTTCGGTCTTCGATGATTGGCGCAGATATGCCGTGCATTGACATATTAGCCCTGCCGCACAACGTCGCAATAATGCACTATTGCGACATGACCGCCCCTAGCGGCCATTTGTCCCTTTTTTCCATGCGCAGACAGGTCTAAGTCAGGGCAACCATTTTGGAGGGACCATGTCGTTTTGGGTTCTCATCTTCCTAATTGCACTGCTCATCGCCGTTTTT
This sequence comes from Ruegeria sp. O11, assembly GCF_056535285.1. Taxonomy (NCBI): domain Bacteria; kingdom Pseudomonadati; phylum Pseudomonadota; class Alphaproteobacteria; order Rhodobacterales; family Roseobacteraceae; genus Ruegeria; species Ruegeria sp. O11. The sequence goes on from NZ_JBQERS010000001.1 coordinate 1,116,221, forward strand.
TTGGGTTACACCATGCTGCGCGGTCGTCGCGGCACTGGCCCTACCGCCGCCTATGACCTGCGGGTCTATCGCGAACAGCTAACAAGCGTTGATCGAGACTTGGCGCGCGGGGTAATCGCAAAAGCCGATGCCGAACGCGTGCGCACGGAAATCTCGCGCCGAATCCTGGCTGCTGATGCGCAGATGCGCGGCGAGGCTGAAAGTACAGGACCATCGCCAACGGTTACCGTCGTAGCCTTCGTCGTCATGGCGGCGATACTGATTTGTGGAGCGCTGGCAATGTATCGCCAACTGGGCGCTGCCGGATTTCCAGATATGCCACTTTCGGCGCGGTTGGAAATGGCAGAAGAACTGCGCGAGAACCGGCCTGGCCAGGCAGAAGCCGAGGAATTGGCAACGCCGGTGCAAGCACCGCCACTGGACGAAAGTTACGAAAACCTTCTGAATCGATTGCGCGAAACAGTGGCCGTACGACCGGATGATCTGCAAGGGCAAACTCTGTTAGCGCAGCATGAGACCAATGCCGGAAACTTTAAAGCAGGTTATGAGGCGCAGACGCGAGTAATCGAGCTGTCGGGTGAAAGCGCACCGGCACAAGCTTATTCCGATCAGGCCGAGATGATGATTCTGGCCGCTGGTGGTTATGTCTCTCCCGAAGCGGAGGAGGCATTGCGATACGCGCTCGAGCGAAATCCAAGATTGGGTCCTGCGCGATATTATTGGGGACAAATGCTGGCGCAGACCGGACGACCAGATATGGCCTATCGGGTTTGGGTGGATACATTGCGCGACGCGCCTGCAGGTGCGCCTTGGGCAGACGCCATTCGTGCCCAGATCGACGATTTGGCGTTTCGCGCAGGGGTATTCAACGCGCCGGATCTGTCTGCAACGCCTGCGGCACCGGGTCCCAGCCAGGAAGATATGGACGCTGCCGCCGAGCTATCGCCCGAAGAACGTCAGGAAATGATACGAGGAATGGTGGATCGGCTTTCTGAACGGCTGGCCAGCGAAGGTGGATCGCCCGAGGAGTGGGCGCGACTGATCGCAGCATTGGGCGTATTGGGCGAAGCGGCGCAGGCGATAAAAATTCGTGACGAGGCTGTTGCAGTTTTCGCGGGCAACGATCAGGCGTTGCAAATGATCGACGCTGCATCAGTTCAGGCTGGTATCGCACAATGATCCACGACGCCTTCGAGGAATTCGCCGCCGCCCTTTCACCGATGTCAGCCCTCATGGGTCTGGATCTGGGCGAGAAAACCATTGGGGTTGCGGTGTCCGACCGAATGCGTGGCGTTGCGACTCCGCTTGAAACCGTTCGTCGTAAGAAATTCACGCTGGATTCCGCGCGTTTGATCGAGATCGTGACCGACCGTGAGATTGGCGGTATTGTCTTAGGGCTGCCCCGCAACATGGACGGCAGCGAGGGACCAAGATGTCAGTCCACGCGTGCTTTTGCCCGTAATCTGGCACGTTTAACCGATCTGCCCATCGGGTTCTGGGACGAACGGCTTAGCACGGTTGCGGCAGAAAAAGCACTGTTGGAGGCGGATACGACACGAAAACGTCGCGGACAGGTTATCGATCACGTCGCCGCCGGCTATATCCTGCAAGGAGCGCTGGACAGACTGCGCTTTCTTTGACGGATCGGATATCGCCAATGACGAATATGGTTTGGAAACGGGACGAGGTCGAAAGCCCTTGCATCCAGATCTGCGTCGTTCACCCGACCGAGCGTATCTGCACTGGTTGCTATCGTACAATTGACGAGATCTCGCGCTGGTCCAAAATGAATAGCAGCGAACGGGCCGAGATTATGCAAGACCTTCCCGAACGCAAACCGCGTCTGGCCAGGCGTCGTGGCGGGCGTGCCGCACGTTTGGGCAATTCATAAAGCTAGATGTCAGAATTTAGCTTTATGAGTTGGTGGTAATTCTTGGAGCACATTTCGGTCTCGTAGTTCTGCGCCGAACAATTCGACCAATTCAGCCCGATTTGCCGCTTGTTTCAAGTTTTTGCGCGCTTCATCTGGGACACTGCTGACTCGAGGTCGATCCGACCTTTCCCAAATCAAAATTCGGTTCAAAACTGAGCGGAGTTTCATCTTAGGGCCAGATCAAAAAGATAGCCGCGCCGCTGTGGTTCAGACCCGAACTCTGAGGGGGTAGAAGAGCCCGGAGACCGAAGGTCGAGTGAGTGGCAGCCCACAGCGGCGCGAAACAGTTTTCACCCTTCCCTCGCAACGTGGGAAAGATAAAACGCACACTTTTATTTTTTGACCAGCCAGTCAATAAAAACGTACTCGATAGCCTGCATTCCGTAACGTCACCTTGGAAAAGATCAATTTGGCGCCGGTCAAGGCATTGTTTCCGATAGCTATTACTTGAGCAAGCTTACCCTGCCGCAAGCCAGGTTTTCGCATTTTCGAACTCTTCTGCAGGAAAATACTGTGTCCGGGTCCCCAATACGTGACTGGCCATACGTTGCGCCATCTTTTGCCAGCTCTTATCGCCAACAATCGCTGCACGGTCCAACATACCGATATGACCAGCGGCCAACCGAAAATGCGCCGCCATCGCCGTAAGCCCCTGCCAGCCATCAAATTCGCGCAGATCGATCAGAAGACGAAATCCGTCGCGTTCACGCAACATTGCATCCAGGTCGGATTGCGCCTGACCGTATTCTTCAGAATCAAGCTTGCCCATCAGACTAATCTGAACACACGGCCCACCAAGATCGGTCACATGGATCGCCCCGAGAGACTCACGCATCCAGCGGCGCGCCTCTTCCACTTCATCCATCCCAAAAACCTGCACAGGGCACGGAAGTATGGGGGCGGCCAATCGGATACTTGTCTGAACCCAGCCTTGATCGGCGACAACCCCGATCCGATCAAAACCACGCCAATGACTGAGCCCTAGCTTGGTATCGGACCATGCCGCGCCGAGGTCGTATCCTTTGAACTCGGGCGTTGCGATCGCCAGCAGGCGAACCGAATCGTGATCCTCAAGCGCCGCCTCGATTGCGGGCACCAATGTGGCGGCGTAATCCGCGCTTGTCACCTCGCCTGAAAGCTCCACTTCGATCAGCGCACCATCAGAGTTTGTATGAACTGTAATCATCTAAATCATCCTCCAAAGCCAAATAATGGCAGGAGGTTACGGAGTTTCCAGCCATTGTGCCACACCGCCCGGCAACTCGGGACGGAAATAGGCGATCATCCGTCCATCAGGCCCGGCATTCGCATCAGCGCCCCATGGGGCAACACCATGCAGACAGTGACGATGCAACAGATAGGCCTCACCCGGCTGTGCAGGCAGTTCAATCCGCCGACAGTTTTGAAACACCTCCAGTCGGGCAGCCTGATAGGTATCCGTGATATCAGTGTTGGCCAATTCGCCCGAAGAGACATCTTTCAGCACGTTGCGGAACGCTGCACCAAGTATTTTATGGCTACCATCCCAAACCACCATCGGTGAGGCATCACATGACGCTTCTGTCAGCGGAATGCCCAATATCCAGGCATGCGGTTCATCCACGTGCCGTCGCCGGTCTGGTCCCGATGGCTTCAATCCATCCACATGCGCAGCATCGCGATTGGCGCGATATCGTGCGGCGGCTTCACTTTCACCCCGGCGGGGCTGAGGATACCCAGGATATATGACCGATACCTGCGCCTTATGCAGGTCGATCACCCCGAATTGTCGATACGCAAATTCTATTGCCGTGCCGGACAACGCAAGCGACCCTTCCACCCTGCCCTGCGCGTCGTTTTCCAGCGCGTCCACACCGATGAACCAAGTCCCCTCGCAATCATGCCAGATAGAATGTAGCGGATCGTCGATCGCCTTGCGGGCCGCAGGCAGAACCTGCGCCACCCAATGGGCGAGTGCTGCATCATGAGAAAACCTGACCCAACCGCGGTTGTAAAAGGCGTCTACCATCCCAGTGCCTTGCGCAGCATATTCAACGCCACGAGCGTAAGGAACACCGCAAATACGCGTCTAAGCGGTTTCGGGTCCATCGCATGAGCAAGCTTTACGCCCCATGGCGCAGTGATCATGGTCATGGCCACAACGATGCTGAAAGCCACAAGATTGACCGCTCCAATGGTCAGAGGCGGGCGATGCTCAGGCGCGATGTTGAGAAACAGAAAGCCCAGCACCGATGGCACTGCGATGATCACGCCAAATCCAGCGGCGGTCGCAACTGCGCGATGGATCGGAGTGTTGTATAGGCTCATGAGTGGGACACCAAAGCTGCCCCCGCCGATCCCCATTAAAACCGATAGAAATCCGACCGAGGGGGACAAGGCGGCACGGCGCAAACCTTTGGGCATCGCGTCCCCCAGCCTCCATTCGGATTTACCCAATCCCAGATAGGCTCCGATGACCATGCCAAGAATACCGAATAGCGCCTGCAACAACTCTGTTCTCAGCGCCGAAGCCACCAGGACGCCGATAACCGCACCAGCCGCAATGCCCGGACCCCAACTGCGCAATATATCCCAATCAACCGCACCTTTTTTGTTGTGGCTCAGCACCGAACGGACGGAGGTCACTATTATAGTCGCCAGCGAAGTTGCCAGACACAATTGCATCAACTGTGGGCCGCCATATCCAAGTGTTTGAAACGCATAGAAGAAAGCAGGCACAAGCACGATACCGCCCCCAACGCCCAACAACCCGGCCAAAACCCCTGCGAAGGCGCCAATTACAAGCAATAGCCCCAGCATCTGGGCCAGCAACATCGTATCCGGCATCATCCCTCCAAATCGGCCAAGGGCCGTGTCAAACCGCCTGCTCTACCGATGCATTCGACACAATCGAATCCAGAGCCCGCAGGATCACCTCAGGCCCTGCATTTTCGCGCACTGCGCCCTCAGATAGCATCCGTCGCCACCCCCGCGCACCCGGACGTCCTGCGAACAGACCCAGCATATGACGTGTGATCTGGTGCAATCGCCCACCACCGGCAAGATGGGCTTCGACATAGGGCAACATTTTTTGAACCACGTCCATCGGATCTGCAATCTGGCCGATTCTAAAAATCAGCGGATCTGCTCCGGCCAGAATATCCGTTGGCTGATGATAGGCCGCGCGCCCGATCATGACGCCATCAAGCCCTGCGTCCAGTTGCTCCTGCGCCTGTGCCAGCGATGTAATTCCGCCGTTGATCGAAATGTGAAGGTCAGGAAAATCTGCCTTCATCTGATGAACCAGTTCGTAGTCAAGCGGAGGGATATCCCTATTTTCCTTAGGGCTTAGCCCTTGCAGCCATGCCTTTCGAGCGTGGATTGTGACACGCTCACATCCCGCCGCTTTGATTTGCTCAAGGAAAACGGGCAGCACCTTTTGAGGGTCTTGCTCATCAACCCCTATCCGGCACTTTACAGTTACTTCAGCCTCCACGACCTCACGCATAGCCGCAACACATTCCGCAACACGCGCAGGTTCGCGCATCAAAACGGCGCCAAACGTGCCCGATTGCACACGGTCGGACGGGCAGCCGCAATTCAAATTGATCTCATCATACCCAGCCTCGACCCCCAACTTGGCAGCCAGTGCCAACTCGCTTGGATCGGACCCACCCAGCTGAAGCGCGATTGGGTGTTCCTGGGGGCTGTATTCAAGCAAATGCAACGCCCCGCCCCGAACCAAAGCGGGTGCCGTCACCATTTCGGTGTACAACAGCGTTCGCGAACTCAGCAGGCGATGCAGATACCGACAGTGACGATCCGTCCAGTCCATCATAGGGGCGACAGAAAGGCGGGCGGCAATGCGGGTTTCTGAAAACTTAGCGTCCGGCATGTCTCAACTACACCTCTAAAATGCGGTTTATTGCAAGCGCCGGATCCCCCCCGAGACCTTATTCGGCAATCGATGCAAGTCCGGGGAAATGGTACCGCCTCCCTGGCTTGAACAGGGGACCTCTGGATCCACAATCCAGCGCTCTAACCAACTGAGCTAAGGCGGCACTCGTGAGGGGCGATTTAGCGAAGGCGTGCGAGGATTGCAAGGGGATTAAAGCCGAATTCGCCAGCTTTGTTCCACCAGATCGACCCCAAAAGAATGTACCGGCTTGCTGTCTGTAAGCTGCCATCCAAACGAGCGGTAAAGCCCGCAGGCCGCAGCGTGGCTTTCATGAGTCCAAAGCGCCATTTCACGATATCCCGCGCTGCGCGCAAAGCCCATGCAGGTGGTCAAAAGACGCTTGCCAAGCCCCAGCCCGCGAGCTTCGGGCACCAGCAAAAACAAGCGCAGCTTGGCAGTGTGATCGTCCTGCGTGACACAGAATATGCTTCCAAGTCGCTCACCTGCGCGCTCGGCAATCCAACCGCATTCGCGTTCTGAGTTACTATTGGCAATAAATTCCTCAAGAATTCGCGCCACCAGAGGGGCGAAAGTCTCGTCGAACCCCTCATCGCGGGCATACAGCGTACCGTGTCGTTCCACCAGCCACGCGGTGTCATCTGGACGAAAGGGCCTAAGGTTGATGTCATCCATTCCCTATCTGACCCTATAGCCCGCTTGATTCTCAACCCGTTGCACGCTAGCACCAAGGCTGAATTCCCGGAGGCACAAATGGGCATCAACACCGAACGCGAAATCGAAGCGAACCTGCAGATCGGCCCCACCGATCAGGGTATGGTGCGTCTGTTTATTGAAGGTTCCGGTATTGAGATTCCGATGGATTTTGACCCGGAAGAGGCCGAAGAAATCGCCGAGGAAATCCGCGCCGCTGCTCAGGCAGCGCGGGCAGTCAGCAGTTAAAGTCGCGGATCACGCAGCGAATGCAGCCTGCGGGCTGCGTCTACAGCAAATTTCTGGATCATCTTCTTTCTTCGCGCCGGAGCCACTTTGCTTTCCGGGCTCATTCGGATGATCTCGGCATCATATGCGTCTGCAATAATCAACCCTGTGTCTTCAGGCAGCAAATCGGTCGGAAAGTCAGTATCTACCGCCCAAAAGAATCGATCACACCATTCCAGATAGCCCTGCCACTTAGAGTCTGACTGATAGTCAGCACGACTGGATTTGCACTCGATCACCCACAGCTCGCCCTTTGGGCCCAAGCCCATCACATCGACGCGCAGACCCCGTGCCGGTACAAATTCCTCAATTGAAACATAGCCATGGGTTAACAAATGTCGCGAAACACCGCGTGCCAGTTTTTGTCCAGGTTGTAGATCGAGTGTCATACCCAAAGTGTGAACAATTGGCGAACAAAATTCAAGTTCTTGACATGATACCATTTGGTATCTCATTAATATAGTACCTAATGGTATCATATGGAGTGTGCCATGGACCCGAAGATTCAAAACGCGTTCCGGGCGCTTGCTGACCCTACCCGTCGGGACATTGTGCAGATGTTGGCGGCCAAGGACATGACGATCGCACAACTCACCGAACGCTTCGACATGACACGGGCGGCGGTCAAAAAACACCTGACTGTTCTGTCAGATGGCGGTCTGATTACGGTCGAAGCAAAGGGCCGTGAACGCATTAATCGGCTTGAACCCAAGGGGATGGCCCCTGTTCTGGACTGGCTCAGCTATTTTGATCGGTTCTGGGACGACCGCCTTTCGAACTTAAAAGAAGCGATAGAGAGGAATAAAAAGTGACCAATGCCGTATTGCAAAAGACCATATTCTTGCGGGCCGAGCCCGAAACTGTTTGGGCTTACCTAACCGAACCTGACCGTCTGGCAGAATGGTTCCACAAACCCGAACAACCTTTGGCAGCGGGTAAAAAGCTTGAGATGTTCGGGACGACCAGCGGTGATCTTCTGATCTGGGGTGAAGTGCGTGAGGCGCGCCTCCCGGAATATCTGGAATACACATTTACCGTCAAACCGATGGGTAACGCCGTGAGCGTGGTCAAATGGACCTTGGAACCGGTCCCGGGCGGTACACGCCTTGGCTTGTTGCACGAAGGGCTACCACAAGGGGTCGACGCCTTTGGCCTGATCCTTGCACTGGACAACGGCTGGGACGAACATTTCGGTAAGATGCGCACAGCACTGCACGAAACTGTTGATGCATAACCCCTTGTGCGAACCCGCTTCACGCCCTACTTAAGCGCTTGGCGGGTTCTGCCCTTCTCGTGCATGGCAGCATTCCGGTGGCCTTAAGCAATTCCGAGGGAGCTGGCTCTGTTCAGGTCCTGGCCTGATTACCTGGCGCCCACCTGTATACACAGGTCCTCGGGAATCAAAGCCCCACGGTTGACTGGTGGTCCCGCCACATTTTCCCTTTTCAGATCAATGATCTGATCGCACTTCCTGTTTGACGACTGCAGGTCGGAAATTGTGGGCAACAGCTGATCCGCCGCGCGGCCCCTGGGGTTTTTCTGCCATGCTCATGATCTTGTAGGCGAACTGAACCCCTGCAAATACGATCCCGTTCATAAACCAGATCATCACCAATGCGATCAGTCCGATTTCTGACCCTGTAATCAGGTGGCGCAGGTTGGCAACGTTCATCGCCAGAAGCACCCCGACAAAAACAGCCGAGATGGCAAAGCCCCATGCAACTTGAGTGATATACAGTCGGACCAGTTTGGGCATGGCGAACCTCCTTGCGCTCTGCCTTTCAGGCTAGCGCAAATCTGTTCCGGGTAAAGGCGTCAGAACGCCTCGGGTTGGGCTTCGCGCGCCATGTGATCCAGCACAGCGTTGACGAATTTGGGTTCTTTACCTTCGGGGAAGAATGCACGGGCCACGTCGACAAATTCAGTGATGACGACTTTGGGCGGTGTGTTGCTTTGGGTCAGCTCCGCTCCGGCGGCTCGAAACAGGGCGCGCAGGGTCGGATCGATGCGAGCTATGGGCCATTTCGCCACCAGCGCGCGATCCGTCATTTGGTCGATCGGCGCCTGATAGTTCACGGCGTCATCCACCAGTTTGCGGAAGACGCTGATATCGCCATCCAGCATTTCTTCGCCTTCATAGACGGCGCCAAAACGGTGATCCAGAAACTCGGTTACGACTGCTTCAGTCGTCTGACCCGATTGCTCCATCTGGAATAACGCCTGCACGGCATAGAGGCGTGCGGCGGATTTCATTAGGCGTTTCTGGTTGGCCGGTTTCGGCGCGTCTGTCTTGGTCATGCGGTTGTGGATCCGTTGCTGTCGCCCGCCACAAGGATGGACTCGGACGGCGGCTTAAAGCCCACGCCCTTTTTGGAAGAGCCCCACTTACGGCTGAGCGCGATCAGATGCAAGGCCGCAGCGGCGGCTCCGCCGCCTTTATTCATCTTTTCAGGGTTTGCGCGAACTTCGGCCTGATCGTCATTCTCGACCGTCAGAATGCCATTGCCGATGCACAGGCCCTGCAGGCCCATCAGCTGGATAGCACGGCTCGAGTCGTTGCAGACTGTTTCATAATGCGTGGTCTCGCCGCGAATGACACAGCCCAGCGCGACATAGCCGTCAAAATTGCACTGACGGTCGGCCATGGCGATAGCAGTCGGAATTTCCAACGCGCCGGGAACTTCGACAACCTCGCAGGTACCGCCAGCCGCCTCGATCTCGGCTTTGGCACCTGCAATCAGGTTGTCGGCAATCGCGCGATAGAAAGGAGCCGCCACAATTAGCAACTTAACCGGTTTATCGAATGTCGGCGGCGGCAGGATACCATGTTTGTCTTGTTCAGCCATTTTCAGTCTTCCTTGAGGATCGAGCGGGTTCCGACAATGGACAGCCCAAAGGCGTCGAGCCCCAGATATACAGTTTCGGGTGAATCAGTCAGCAACACCAGTTCCTGAACACCCATCTTGGATAGAATCTGCGCACCCAGGCCGGTTTGCTTGATAGTCCGCGGACCTTCATCTTCGGCAGCATAGAGAGAATTGCGGGGCTGGCGGAACAGGCAAACCACCCCCCGCCCCTCTGCGGCTATCTTCTCCATCGCGCGAGGCAGCTCGCGCGAGGATTTCGGGCCGAGCCCCAGAATATCGGGCGCTTCATGCAAAGCATGGGTCCGAGTCAGCACCGGCTCGGGCGTGGTGATATCACCCTTGATCATGACAACATGTTCGATGCCATGGGTCTGATCGGTAAAAATCCGCATCTCCCAGTCGCCACCGTATTCCGAGGTCACCGTCTCACGCGAGGTTTCGACGACCAAATTATCATTACGCGAGCGATAGCTGATAAGGTCGCTGATTGTCCCAATCTTCATGTCATGCTCTTTGGCGAACTCTACCAAATCAGGCAGGCGCGCCATGGTGCCGTCGGGGTTCATGATTTCACAGATCACTCCCGCTGGCTTCAACCCGGCCAGACGCGAGATATCCACTGCCGCCTCGGTATGACCCGCGCGCACAAGCACCCCACCGCGCTTGGCACGCAACGGGAACACATGGCCCGGTGTCGCAATATGTGCCATCGTGTTTTGCTCGTTGATCGCGGTCGCGACAGTCAGCGCGCGGTCAGCGGCGGAAATACCAGTGGAAACTCCCTCGCGCGCCTCAATCGAAACGGTGAACGCCGTCTCGTGACGTGATGAATTGTTAACGGCCATCATCGGCAGCCCAAGATGATCAATCCGTTCTGCTGTCATGGGCAGACAAATCAGCCCGCGCCCATGGGTGGCCATGAAGTTGATGGCATTCGCGTCGGCAAATTCTGCAGCAATTACGAGGTCGCCCTCATTCTCGCGATCTTCGTGATCGACAAGAATGTACATCCGGCCTTTGCGGGCCTCTTCGATGATGTCCTCGATCGGGCTAATCGCCTCGCGCAACTGGGCCTCAACCGGTCCGGGGGTTTCAAAGCTCATGGGGTAAGCCTTTCGCATGGCAGGTTTGCTGGCGAAATAGACCACGTGCGCGTCAATGACCAGCCCGTATGCGCTCGGGTTTGTGCGATCCGCCCTTGGCATTGGAATGTGCAACAAGTAATTCAATCTAAGACGGGCGTAAAAACTGGCCACTGCGGGTGTATATATGCCTGTTTCGATACGCCGATATTGTTGCCATTTTCTGAACCTTTGAGGGAAAAATGTGGGCTTTGTCCACAAATTGCCGCAATCCAGCCCTCGGAATGCCCGATATCAAAGGCACCTAAAACTCAACAATTCCCTAGTGTGTCGAGATATCGAGCCCAGTGTCCAAGACCGCCTATCTCCCTGCTTCTAATGCAGTTCTGATAAATTCCCTTTGGCGTAACAGGCTGTTATTGTCACTGGTTGCGCTGCAAATCGCATGCGCCATCGCCGTCAGCCTCTATGTGGGCCGTTCATTTTGGGATTCCTCGACCCCCATCCTTTTAGGGATATCGCTCCGTCTGCTTTGCTTTATGTTCGCAAATTTCATCCTCTGGAGGCTTGGTGTTGCGATTATTGTGGTCAAACCCCAAAAGCCAATTCATTGGATGTTGCAAGACCTGCGGACCAAACTGACAGACGTCGAAAAAGCACCCGACGTTTTGATCTGCTTCGTCAGCATCGTTGCCCTGATCGTAACCTACACATTTTTGAAGAACGAAATACACACGTTGAATCCCTCTCTTTGGGACACACAGTTTGCGCAATGGGACAGGTTCCTTCACGGCGGCGTCGATCCCTGGACTTTGCTAAGGCCCGTCCTTGGGTCGCCAGTGATTACAACAGCTTTGAATGCTGCCTATCATATCTGGTTTCCGATGCTTTACATCGCCGTCTGCGTGGCCTGCCTGGATCGCCGGGATCCGATCCGTAGCACGGTATTCCTTGTCGCCTTTGTGCTTTGCTGGTTTGTCGGGGGTAACGTGATCGCGACGATCTTTGCATCTGTCGGTCCTGTTTACTATGAACCCTTCAATCTGGGCACAGATTTCGTTCCGCAGATGGAATTGCTGCGCCAATCACATGAAATCAGCCCGGTCTGGGCGCTGAAAGTGCAAAGCACGCTGCTGGATGGCTTTCAAAATTCGGGGCTCGCACGGGGTATCTCAGCGATGCCCAGTATGCATGTCGCTTCAAGCGCGCTCCTGGCGTTGTATGGGTTCACTTATTCGCGGTGGCTGGGCTGGGGGCTGACGGTGTTTACCTTTGTCATCCTGTTGGGATCGGTACATCTTGCGTGGCATTACGCCATTGATGGATATGCTTCGATCCTGTTGGTCCTTTTCTTCTGGTGGCTGGCCAAAAGGCTCACGGCACGGTTCGGGCCGGGAACCTGAGGTTCAGGACATCTCGGCCAGACGGGCCACGTATCTGGCCAGAGTATCGATCTCAAGATTCACCTTGTCACCGACCGCGACATCACCCCATGTGGTGACCTCTTTGGTATGCGGGATGAAGTTGATACCGAAGTCACATCCCTCAACATCGTTGACCGTCAAAGACGTACCGTTCAGCGCTACCGATCCTTTTGGCGCGATAAACCGAGCAAGATCAACGGGTGCGCGCAAAGTCACACGCGTGCTATCGCCCTCGTCAGCTACCGCAATCACTTCGGCTACGCCATCAACATGGCCCGAGACGATATGCCCCCCCAGTTCATCCCCGACTTTCAAGGCGCGCTCCAGATTTACCTGCGTGCCGACCTGCCAGTGATCCAAATTGGTCTTCGAAACCGTTTCGGCGCTGATCTGAACATCGTACCAGTCGTCCCCCAGCGCGATAACGGTCAGACACACACCATCGCTTGCGATCGAAGCACCCATATCGATCCCTGCTGTGTCATAGCTGGTCCTGATCCTTGCCCGTAGGTCACCCTGCTGGTCAAGTTCGGCAACAGTGCCAATATCGGTGACGATCCCTGTAAACATTTCATCAACCCCAAGAGCCTAATTTCAATAATCGAGGTAAAGGCACCCAGCCCGACGGACAAGCCCTGCCTTGCCCAGAATCCAACAAAGAGGCATAATTTCATCCAAACGTTCCACGAATACTCCTTGCGAGCAGACTATATGGCATCTTCAACCACCTGCCCTGACCGGCGTGTGTTCCTGTTCCTGCAAGGTCCCCATGGTCCATTCTTCAATGCACTAGGTGGTATGCTGCGCGCAGCCGGAGCCAAAGTCATCCGTGTTGGGTTCAACGCGGGCGATCAGGCGTTTTGGAGCGACCCGACCAGCTTTATTCCCTATCTGGGGAATCCCGACGATTGGCCAGCTACATTCACCGACATAGTTACACTCAATGGTGTCACTGATATCGTACTCTATGGTGATACCCGGCCTATCCATGCAAATGCGGTTCGAATTGCGAAATCACGCGGCATTACTATCCATGTTTTCGAAGAGGGATATCTGCGCCCCTGGTGGGTGACGTATGAGCGCAATGGCTCGAACGGAAACTCGCGTTTGATGGAGCTTGATGTGGAAGAGATGCAGACGGCATTGGCGCAGTCTGAGGGTCAAACCCCTCCGCCGCCCTCGCATTGGGGGGATATGCGCCAGCACATTTTCTACGGCGCGCTTTACCATTGGTTCGTGATGTTCATGAACCGGCGCTATCGAAATTTCCAGCCTCACCGCGAGCTACCGGTCGCCAAAGAGTTTCAATTGTATTTCAAGCGCCTGGCACTGATGCCAATCCACAGATTACAGCGAAGATGGGCGACAACTCGGGTCAGGCGGGGGGGCTTTCCCTATCACCTTGTCCTGTTGCAACTGGGTCATGACAGCTCGGTGCAATCCCATTCGGATTATTCCTACATGAGCGAGTTTCTCAGCCAGGTGATTGACGGTTTTGCCAAGGGCGCCCCTGCGCACCACCACCTCGTCATCAAAGAGCATCCGCTGGAAAACCATCGTGAACCACTTCGGCACATGGCCCAGCGCATGGCCGAAAAACTCGATATCACTGATCGCATTCACTATGTGCCAGGTGGTAAGTTGGCAAAACTTCTCGATGAAGCAAGATCAGCAGTAACCGTGAATTCAACTGCAGGCCAACAAGCCCTGTGGCGCGGCATTCCCCTGCGCAGTTTCGGACGGTCGGTATATGACAAGCCACAGTTTGTTTCCCGGCAGCCAATCGAGGCTTTTTTTGCTGACCCCAATGCTCCGGACAGCAAAGCCTACCGGGACTATCGACAATTTCTTCTCAATACCAGTCAGATTCCGGGTGGCTTCTATTCCCGAAAAGGACGTCGACAATTATTGCGCCGTGCCGCAGATATGATGCTTATGAAACAGGGTCCATATCAGTCGGCACTGGAAGACAACGAGGCCGCAACGCCACAGTTGCATCTTGTTAAGTAACTTGAATCAACCCGTTGCTGGATGTTTGGCATTGAAACGGGTAACCTGCCCAAAACAAAGACGACTGAGGTAAATCGGCAGTGCAGCGTTTTCCCACCCGATGGATACGGGGGGCTTCCTTTGTGGTGGTCCTTGGTTTGCTGGCAGCGTGTCAGCTTCCGAAATCCGGACCGAACAAAACAGAAATCCTGGCAGGTTCTGTCGAAAACGGCGGCAACGCCTTTGTTGTCGAGGTCGACGACCGCGTGGCACGTGCCGCCTCCGCGGTTCCGCAATACGGGTTCTCACAATCTTTTCGCAGCGCCCAAAGCATTGCGTCTGATACTGTGCGTCCCGGCGATGTTTTAAATCTTAGCATCTGGGAGAATGTCGACGACGGGTTGCTGACTTCAGAAGCTGGTGGTGCGACCAATCTGGATCAGGTTCAAGTCGACAATGACGGATATATTTTCGTTCCCTACGCTGGTCGGCTGCGTGCGGCGGGCAATACTCCCGAGCAATTGCGCACCCTGATTTCCAGCAAACTGGAAGAGCAAACGCCGGACCCACAGGTTCAGGTTACGCGCACGCCAGGCAATGGGTCGACTGTTTCCTTGACCGGGACGATCGGCGCACCGGGTATTTACCCGATCGAGCGCCCGACAGGAACCTTGTCGACCATGCTCGCCCAAGCGGGAGGCGTCGCAGTTGCATCGGATATAGCTTTGGTTACCGTGATCCGCGGAAATCAAAAGGGAACGATCTGGTACAACGATCTTTTCCGCAATCCGGAAACCGACATCGCCCTGCGCGGCGGTGATCGCATTCTGGTTGAACAGGATAGCCGCTCGTATATTGCACTGGGTTCGACTGGGCAGTCCCGCGTGGCGTTCGAAAGTCAGGATTTATCGGCTCTCGAAGCTCTGGCACAAGTTGGGGGCCTTCAATCGCTGTCGTCAGATCCGACCGGGATATTCATTCTGCGCGACGAACGGCAGGACATTGCACGTAGCGTTATGGGGCGCCCTGAGCTGACGGGTGATCAACGCATGATCTACCTGTTGAACCTGACCGCACCCAACGGCTTGTTTGTTGCACGTGATTTTGTGATCCGCGACGATGACACGATCTATGTCACCGAAGCCCCATATGCACAGTGGAGCAAATCAATCTCGTTGATCGCCGGAGGTCTGACACCCTTTGCGAATGTAGCGACACTTACGGGAAACTAGTGGATGTTTCCTGAACCGGAGAGCATGGCCGGGGGCGAACGCTCCCGGCTGTTTGTTTACAACGGTGGTTTCCTGACACAACGGCGTGTGCGCCGGGTCCTGTCTTTGTCCGGGTATGACATTCGGCTTGGTCTGCCCCAACACGAAGATCTTGTTGGGGTCTGGGGCAACAGCCCAACTGCTCATCGCGGCTTGACCATAGCGCGGAAACGCGATGTGCCCATCTTACGGATCGAAGATGCGTTCCTGAGATCTCTGCAACCCGGACGCAGCGGCGAGGCCCCGCTGGGATTGCTGCTTGACCGTGCAGGTCTACATTTTGATCCTACTACGCCATCCGATTTGGAAACCCTGCTTACGACACATCCGCTGGATGACACTGCCCTGCTGGATCGCGCGCGGGGCGCGATTGCGCGCCTACGCGAATTGCACCTCAGCAAATACTCAGCCTACGATCTTGATCAACCACCCCCTGAACCCGGCTACGTTCTGGTAATTGATCAAATCCAGGGAGATGCGGCCGTTACTGCGAGCCACGGCGACTATGCGCGGTTCCGCGAGATGCTGGTCATCGCACAAGAGGAAAACCCAGGCGCGCGCGTCATCATCAAAAGCCATCCCGAAACGACCGCAGGTCATCGAAAAGGATATTTTTCTGATCAAGATCTGAATGACCGCGTGTCCATTCTGGACCACCCCATAAGCCCTTGGTCACTGTTGGAAGGCGCTATCGGTGTTTATACACTGTCGTCACATATGGGATTTGAAGCCATTCTGGCGGGACATAAACCCCGAGTGTTCGGGCAACCGTTTTACTCAGGGTGGGGGCTGACACAGGACGACGTCCCCCTCCCCCGTCGACAACGCAACCTCACGCGGGCGCAGCTTTTTGCAGCAACAATGATCCTGTATCCGCGCTGGTACGACCCCTATCAAGACTGCTTGTGCGAATTGGAAACCGTGATCGATACACTCGAGGCGCAGACCCGCGCTTGGAGACAGGATCACAAAGGTTGGACCGCATCGGGTATGCGGGTGTGGAAGCGGCGGCGCCTGCAGCGCATTTTCGGTCAACACGGTAAGCTGCGTTTTACATCCGAGCAGCCAAAAGATACCGCACATCCCCATATGGCCTGGGCGAGCCAAGCGCGTGATACTTTGAGCGCAACACGCGTCGAGGATGGCTTTCTACGCTCGCGTGGATTGGGTGCGGAATTGGTGCCACCGCTTTCGCTTGTGACCGATGATATCGGTATTTACTACGACCCGACCCACCCCAGCCGGCTAGAGGAATGGATCACCGCGCGAGAGACGCTGCGACCGGACCAGAGGCTTCGATCAGAACGGCTGATAGCCCGGTTACTCTCTGACGGCCTGAGCAAGTACAACGTCGGTCATCCTGCCCCGGACCTGCCAAAAGGCCATCGCATTCTGGTGCCGGGGCAGGTAGAAGATGACGCCTCGATCAGACTGGGTACAAGCAATATTCGCAACAACCTCGATCTGCTGCGTGTAACGCGCAAGGCCAATCCTGATGCTGTTCTGATTTACAAACCTCACCCTGATGTCGAAGCCGGATTGCGAGAGGGCAAAATCGAATCAGATTTGGCTGACATTGTGGTCAAGCGCACCGACCCCGCCACCCTGATGACTCAGGTAGACGAGGTTTGGACTATGACCTCTCTGCTAGGGTTCGAAGCTTTGCTGCGCGGCGTCAAGGTCACGACGCTAGGCGCGCCATTCTATGCTGGGTGGGGGTTGACGACAGATTTGGGGGCTGTGCCTGCTCGTCGCGGCGCGCAGCCTTCATTGATGGGCTTGGTACACGCAACCCTGATCGACTACCCGCGATACTTTGATCCCGTGACTGGACAGGCTTGCCCAGTCGAGATCGCGGTTGAGCGGCTTGCGCACGGCGCACCAACGGCGACAGGACTTATGAACCGCCTTCTGTCCAAACTACAAGGAATGATGGCAACGCATGCGCGTTGGTGGCGCTAAGGCCTAATGCGTGACGCGCGCCCAACGGTGCAGGATATCACCGCCAACAACCTGCGTTTCGATCAGATCGAACCGGGGTGCGGTTTCCAAAGTATCCAACCCTAAGGCTCCGATCGCCGAAAGACCTTCGGCTCCGATCGTAAGCCCGGCGGTGAAACCAACCAGCTCATCGACCAGATCACTTTCTAGCAAGGACGCAGCCAAAGCTGATCCGCCTTCACAAAAGACGCGGGTCAGCCCCGCTTGCCCGAGCTGGTGCAGCAGATCAGCGGCTTCAACGTGATGATCGTCCAATGCGCATGGGATCAGTCGCGCACCAAGCCCCTCCCAGGCGCGGGCGCGATCAGGATCCGGATGAGGACCATGGCAGAGCCAGACCGGAATTTTGGACGCGGTCCGCGCGAGATGCCCCATCAAAGGCAAGTCCAGATGCCGAGACACCACCACGCGGACCGGCTGGCGTTCTACGCCTAAATCGCGAACCGTCAGCGACGGATCATCAGCCCGCGCCGTTCCCGCGCCGACCATGACCGCATCATGGCGGGCCCGCATGGCGTGCACTGCACGGCGTGCATTGGGGCCGGTGATCCACTGGCTGTGCCCGGTTTCAGTGGCAATCCGACCATCAAAGCTGCTGGCCAGTTTCAGTGTTACAAACGGTCGACCTTGCTCGGTTTTCAGAAAGAACCCCGCGTGATCCCGTGCCGCCTGTTCGGCCAGAACCCCGGTAACGACATCAATCCCAGCTTCACGAAGCAAGGTGAACCCTTGTCCAGCCACACGCGGGTCACTGTCTTCGATTGCCGAGACAACACGTGCAATTCTAGCCTCGATCAATGCTTCGGCACAGGGTGGCGTTTTTCCGTGATGCGAGCAGGGTTCAAGAGAGACATACGCTGTCGCCCCTTGTGCCGCCTTGCCTGCTTGGGCAAGTGCGATGGGTTCGGCATGCGGGCGGCCTCCGGGCTGCGTCCAGCCGCGTCCGACAATACGCCCATCGCGCACGATCACGCACCCGACGGACGGGTTCGGCCAACACGTGCCCTGGCCGCGTCGCCCCAAAGACAAGGCAAGCGCCATAAATCGCTTATCTGCTTCGTTCACTCGTCCGTCGAAGGTTGCGGCGGGCGCAACTCGTGGACAAACTCCTCGAAATCGTCGGCCGCCTGGAAATTCTTGTACACACTCGCAAAACGAACATATGCGACCGTATCAATCCGGGCCAGCGCTTCCATGACAATCTCACCGATTTTGTTCGATGGGATATCGGTTTCACCCATGCTTTCCAATCGGCGAACGATACCCGAAATCATCTGGTCGATCCGCTCCGGATCAATCGGCCGCTTCTGCATCGATATGCGGATTGAACGCTCAAGTTTGTCGCGGTCGAAATCTTCTCGTTTTCCATTGGTCTTGATCACAACCAGATCGCGCAACTGCACACGTTCATAAGTCGTAAACCGTCCGCCGCAGGCCGGACAAAACCGGCGTCGGCGGATCGCGACGTGATCCTCAGCCGGGCGTGAATCTTTAACCTGAGTATCGATATTTCCGCAAAACGGGCAGCGCATCCGCCGTCTCCTCGTCCCTAGTTCGGCCTCTTTTGTAAGCGCTGCGGCTTACTTATCCACAACTATAGGGCAGCCGCTAGGGTTTGGGTAGTCGGAATTTTCCACCCCAATATAAAGCGTCACGCAAAGTGCGCTGCGACCTTTCTCATATGCGGTGCATTGCGATGTTCAAACACGTAAATACCCTGCCATGTGCCCAGCACAGGCGCCCCACTCCTCACCGGGATCGACAACGAAACCGGCATCATCGCAGCCTTGATATGAGCTGGCATGTCATCCGGCCCCTCATATGTATGGCGCAGATAAGCCATCGAAGGATGGTCGGAACGCGGCACAAGCCGGTCATAAAAGGCATGTAAATCGGTCTGCACTTCGGGATCAGCGTTTTCCTGAATCAGCAAAGAACAAGAGGTGTGCCGCACGAAGAGGGTCAGCAGGCCATCTGATACCGGCCTCAGCCAATCGCGCACAGGGGCGGTGAACTCATAGAGCCCCGCACCCTGCGTTGAGATCGAGAATTCGGTCTGCACCGCAGATCACCTAAAGTTAATGCGACGACTGCACCGGCCATTTGCACCTTGCACAGACATACTGTCGCCGGCTTTGAAGCCAGCCGATATACTGCCTTGCTGGTCTACATTTGCAGGTGGATTGAGCGAAAACTGCACCGCCGTCTTTCGGCCGGTCGTCACGCTTGGCCCGTAGCCGCGCAGGACATAAATACGCTGTTGCCACCCCGCACCTAAAGACCGTCGTGCGAAATCCGCCGCAGC
Organism: Ruegeria sp. O11; assembly: GCF_056535285.1. Lineage (NCBI taxonomy): Bacteria > Pseudomonadati > Pseudomonadota > Alphaproteobacteria > Rhodobacterales > Roseobacteraceae > Ruegeria > Ruegeria sp. O11. Next base: position 1,135,969 of record NZ_JBQERS010000001.1, read on the forward strand.
ACACCAATATCCATCGACATCTCTGCGCGCCCTTGGGATGACTTCGAATTCCGTATTGCTGATCGCTTCGGTTTGATATCCGTTTGGTGCCGCGCTGGTCATTGCCGGAGAACCGAGCAACATAAGTGCGCCCAACGTAACTGATAATATCTGTTTCATCCTCGTCATCTTCCTGTTTCCACCTGAAATATACCTAGTGCGCCTCACCACTCCAAACAGTAGAGATCACAATCAATTCAAACTGACCTCAATTCGCTCCGATCCGGCTCAAGCCACCCGCTATATCGGATCAGCAAACCCAGGCCGGGCACATAGGCAGAGATGTCAAAACAAAAGCGGTCCATTGAATCTTGGGTTTCCGTCGAGGCTGACTGCGGTAGCAGAAACTTTGGACAAGGTATTCCAAACAGGGCGAGCCGACGGATTTGAATCGACAGCCCTGCCTCGGTTCGCACAGGCTGTAACCCAATTGCGAGCCCCCCGATCCTTTCGTGGACGCAATTGTATCTCCGGTCAAAACTAATGCGTGAACATGTCTCATGCCCGGAAAAGTCCCGCTTCCAAATCCAATGCCCTTTTGTTCGCCGTATGGTGAGAGTGATCTTAAGGTCGTCCCCTCCTGGCGGGAATCCTCCGATGCGCAAAGCCAGGGCGACCAACCGCCCCCGACCTCGAATTATGCTGCATCTTCCCGAATATTGCCCCTCAGCCGAGTGCAGTTTTTGAATTGCCTCCGGCAGCTTTTCATCCACGCCCAGAGCTTGCAGGAACGGGTCGTGCTCAGAAGCCATCTGAAGCGAACCGAGACCGAAGGCTAGCATCGGGAACCAAACAATGTTTGTAACGACCAAACAACGCATATCGATTACGGGCAATCGAGTGATACAGCCGATCCTTAACAAACACTGGAAGATATCGGCACAAGGACAGCAAGAACCAAGCTCCCGGTAACGCGCGCATCGCGGCGGCAAAAGCATCAAGCTTCTGGTGAACTTTACCATCTACGATGACCAGATTGGTCTCAAAATCCTTGGTCGGGAGATTCAGCCGTGAATAGAGTCTCTTCCCCAAATCCGACTGGGCGGTCGCAAATCTGAACCTTTGGCCCCGATCATGGCGCAACATGAACTGAAAAAACCGCGAACACAAAACGCATTCACCGTCAAAGACAATCAAATCAGTTTTAATGTCTGGCAAGTCAGGCACTGTAAATCCAAATACCACCATCAATTCAAGAAGATACTGGCACAGCATAAATCTCGCGGCAATGCGACATGACCGACCACTAAGGAGAGCCGTGCCGGGGAACCCATTGAAACGGCTTGGTGGACCGTCGGCTTGGGCTCGACCTTATCCCCAAAAGGTGCTGACCCGGCAACGATGGATATTTAGGTGTCACTCCCGCGGTATTCTTGGCAATTTCAGCCAAATCCTTTCGAATATCCGACACGTCACAAGTGTCTGTAACAGAGGCTGGCAAAATACCGCGCCTTTCCGCTATCGTGATCAGATTATCAGGATGAGTTTCGGACAAGGTTATGGACGTTGATATTTCACGCATTCAATTGCTGATGCGCGCCCTCGAACAACGCGCGAGTTTATCGGTTGTCGATCAGGTTCTGAAAAACAGCGCATTGACCCGGATGGATGTTGAAGCACCTGCCACACTATTTAGCGCCCGCAAAGAGGCCATGTTTGTTCGCCATGCCTGTGATGCGCTCGGTGACATCACATTCGGTGCAGGCGCGGGATTAGAGTTCAATTCTTCCTCCAGTGTGACGGCATATATCAGTAAATACTCGCGGGATCTGAAACAGGTGTTGGAAAACACAACGCGGTTTCATGGTATCATCGACCCCGCACTGGCGTTCAGTCTGCGTGTTTCCGGCAACTCCGCCTCATTGGAGGCTGAATGGAAGGACCCAAGTTTTTCGCGATATCATCGTCGAACCGAGTTTTTGTTATTCGCAAGCATTGCTCGAATGCGGGCTCTGACGCAGGTGAAACTGTATCCTATCGAAATACGATTTCAGCACAGTGTGGGGCGACATGCGGACACCTTTCAAAAGATCGGAGGCTTTCCAGTAAAGTTTGAGGCTGAACGGTTGGAGGTTATTTTATCACTACCCTCACTCGAAACACCGATCCCTACCTATGATCCCAGTCTGCGGGCGCATCTGCTGGAATATGGCGAGCGTCTGCTGGCGGAAGGACGTAAGCCAGAACAAAAAACCCGTGCACAGACCGAAGGGTTAATCACCAGGTCAATGCCCGGAGGGATAATTCAGGCGGATGAAGCCGCCTCTCGACTTGGGCTCAGCCCGCGCACACTTGCCCGTCGTCTGGCGGATGAAGGCACTTCCTACCGCGAGATTGTCGAAGATCTGCGCTGTGATCTTGCGCAAACCTTTATCAAGAACGGCATGAATCTAGCTGAAATCTCGTATTCTTTGGGCTATTCAGATCAGGCTGCGTTCTCGACGGCCTTCAAACGCTGGACCGGTCAGGCCCCGACGGCGTTCCGTAAACGGGTTTCACGTCCGCTTACACAAAAAGGAAAGTAGCCGGGGGTCATCGGCGCTGCCGCCTCGCCCCGGCCTGTCCATGAGTGGACATTGAGCACGTATGCACAGCGGCGCAACGCAACATGCGATATTTCGCCAATTTGATTTGTTGTTCAGACAATGTGAGGCGCGGCATGAAAAAGGCGCCTCGTGGGCGCCTTTGACCTATTGATCCAGGAAGGACCGAAGCTTCCGCGATCGGCTGGGATGCTTTAGCTTTCGCAGCGCTTTCGCCTCGATCTGGCGGATACGTTCGCGGGTAACACTGAACTGCTGACCCACCTCTTCCAGTGTGTGGTCAGTGTTCATGCCGATACCAAAACGCATCCGCAGTACCCGTTCCTCGCGCGGAGTGAGTGAGGCCAGAACCCGCGTGGTGGTTTCCTTGAGGTTCTCCTGAATCGCGCTGTCGAGCGGCAGCACGGCATTCTTGTCCTCAATGAAATCGCCAAGCTGGCTGTCTTCTTCGTCACCGATGGGTGTTTCGAGAGAGATCGGTTCCTTGGCGATCTTCATCACCTTTCGAACTTTCTCGAGCGGCATTTGCAACTTTTCTGCCAGTTCTTCCGGAGTCGGCTCGCGACCGATCTCGTGCAACATCTGGCGTCCGGTCCGAACCAGTTTGTTGATCGTCTCGATCATATGTACCGGAATACGGATGGTGCGCGCCTGATCCGCGATTGACCGCGTGATCGCCTGACGGATCCACCAAGTGGCGTAGGTCGAGAACTTATAACCACGGCGGTACTCGAACTTGTCCACCGCCTTCATCAGACCGATGTTACCTTCCTGAATAAGATCAAGGAATTGCAGGCCGCGGTTCGTGTACTTTTTGGCGATCGAGATTACTAGGCGCAAGTTGGCTTCAACCATTTCTTTCTTGGCCTGCCGCGCCTCTTTCTCGCCTTTCTGAACCTGCTGCACGATGCGGCGGAATTCAGGGATATCCAGACCGACATATTGACCGACCTGCGCCATGTCGTTGCGCAGTTCCTCGACCTTAGCGGTCGAGCGTTCAATGAACATCTGCCAACCCCGGCCCGGCTTTTCGGCCATTTCTGCCAGCCAGTTCGGATCCAGTTCACGCCCGCGATAGGCGTCGATGAATTCACGACGGTTGATCCGGGCCTGGTCGGCCAGTTTCACCATCGAGCTGTCCAGCGACATGACCCGGCGGTTGATGCCATAAAGCTGGTCGATCAGCGCTTCGATACGGTTGTTGTGCAGGTGTAGACCATTTACCAGCTCAACAATTTCCGCGCGCAGCTTCTGATAGGTCTCTTCGTCTTTTTCGCTGAACGATCCGTCTTCATTCAGAGTGGCCGAAATTCGGCTATCCTGCATTTCGGAGAGCATCGCAAAGTCGCTGGAAATCCGCTCTAGCGTAGTCAGAACCTGATCCTTAAGCGCTGCTTCCATCGCAGCAAGCGACATATTTGCCTGATCGTCTTCGTCATCGTCGTCGTCGTTGGCAATCGGGTTGCCATCGGCATCCAGCTCTGGGCCTTCATCTTTGGCGGGTTTGGCTGCCTGAACCGACGATGTGTCAACGACCGGCTCCTGTACGTCGCCATCTTCATCCAACTGGTTGCCGAACGTTGTTTCAAGATCAATAACGTCGCGCAACAGAATGTCTTCGCTCAACAATTCGTCGTGCCAGATCGTGATCGCCTGAAAGGTCAGTGGGCTTTCGCACAGGCCGGCGATCATAGTATTCCGACCAGCCTCGATCCGTTTGGCAATGGCAATCTCGCCCTCGCGGCTAAGCAGTTCGACTGATCCCATCTCGCGCAGATACATGCGTACGGGGTCATCAGTACGATCCAGCTTTTCGGTAGCGGCACCAGCCAGCGCAACTTCGCGTGGGCCTTCGGTCGTGACCAGTTCTGTCGAACCTTTGTTCTCTTCTTCCTCGGCTTCTTCATCTTCTATGATGTTGATGCCCATCTCGGACAGCATCGACATAACGTCTTCGATCTGTTCCGAGCTGACCTGATCAGGAGGCAAAACCTGATTAAGCTGGTCGTAGGTGATGTAACCTTTCTCACGGGCCTCGGCGATCATTTTCTTGACCGCTGCCTGGCTCATATCAAGCGAGATCTCCTGTTCCTGCTCGTCGGATTTGCGGTCTTCGTTCGTATCCTTGGCGGCCATTCAATGCTCCTGCAGGGATGGGTGATTCGTTTTGACCGAATCATTAGCGCGTAGAAGTGATTCGGCCACCCGTTTACCTGTTTTTCTTTTCCAGTGCCTTACGAAAACACCACTTTACCGGCGTTTCCGCTCAAAATTGATACCCGACATGATCGCTTCAAACGCGTCTTTCTCGTCACGGTTGATTCGCGCACCATTGTCGGCGATGTCGAAAACGGCCCTGTCTTCGTTCTGGCTGCGGCTTGTCCGGTTGCGCTCTTCGGCGGCTTGCGCCAGCCGATATGTCAGCGCCTCATCGGCCAGATCAGACAATTCCTCCGCCGCTTCGGCAATCTCAGCATCCAACCCCCGGAGCGCTTTGATCTTTGCGAGTTCCTCGGCCAGCGTCATCTGGGCCTTTTCAACGTCGCCTGGTTTGTACACACAGGGGATCACTGCGACATGGCGAAGGGCCAGAAGGTTTTCAAGGGGTTCCGGCCCCAAAGTTTGTACGATGTGCTCTTGCAGATTGTCCGGATCGTCAATCGCATGGCGCAAGATCGCCCCGCGTAAAGCTGCGTGATCGGGATCGTAACAATCCATTTCTTCCAACTGGTGTTCGAATTGGATTACAACTTGCGGATTTAGAATAGCAATTGCGAGAATGGCCGCTTCGCGCAATTGGATGTCCGCGTTCTCGGACGACGCCAGAAACGATGCGCGAGCACCGGGCGTGGCAGGCTGAGCCTGCGGTTGCCATTTGCCGCGCGGTTGCCACTGGCGATTTGGCGATTGTCGCTGAGGGCGAAACAATTGCCACCGTAGGTCCTTAATTTCCTGCCCGTAATGCGACCGGATTGAGGGATCGCGGATCAGCTTGATCTTCTCACGCAGAGATTTATCCAACGCCGCCTTTCGTTCGGGGCTGTCAAAAACCTTACCCTCGGTCTCACGCTGCCACAGCAGTTTGACCATCGGGATCGCACCTTCCAGCACCGCTTGCACTGCCCCCGGCCCATCGGCGCGCAGCAGATCGTCGGGATCCTTGCCCTCGGGCAAGAGTGCAAAGCGCAGAGATTTCCCCGCCTCTAGCAACGGCAGAGCCAAATCGACCGCCCGCATCGCCGCGCGTAGACCTGCGGTGTCGCCATCCAGCGCGATGATAGGCTCATCAGATATGCGCCAGAGCAATTGTAGTTGATGTTCGGTGATCGCTGTTCCTAATGGTGCCACCGACGCGCCAAAGCCCGCCTCGGCCAGCGCGATTACGTCCATGTAACCCTCGGCAACAATCAGGGGCTGCCCCTTCCCAGCCGCCTGTCTCGCAGGACCGTGGTTATAGAGGCTACGGCCTTTATCGAACAAATCGGTCTCGGGCGAGTTCAGGTATTTTGCGTTGTCATTCGGGTCCATCGCCCGACCGCCGAAGGCAATGCAACGCCCGCGTGGGTCGCGGATTGGATACATGATGCGATTTCGGAACGTGTCATATGGTTTTTTGCCCTTGTTGGACGGTTTGACCAGACCCGCCGCAAGGATCAAATCATCGGCTACATTCTTGCCGGTCAGATGATCCCACAACGCCTGCCAGCCGTCGGGGGCAAACCCGATCTCCCATCGATCCAACGCCTGCGCATCCAGCCCTCGGCGGGTCAGGTAATCGCGCGCCTCGGCCCCTGCCCCGGTCTTGAGTTGCAAGCGAAAGAACTGAACCGCTTGCTCCATGACGTCGGCGAGTTGCGAGCGTCTGTCCTGTTTCTCCTGCGCTTTCGGATCGCGCGCAGGCATCGGCATCCCCGCTTCACGCGCCAGAATCTCGACCGCTTCGATGAACGAGACATTCTCGGTCTCTTTCACAAAGCTGATAGCATCGCCTTTGGCATGGCACCCAAAGCAGTAATAGAATCCCTTCTGATCATCGACGTGGAATGAGGCGGTCTTTTCGTGATGAAACGGGCAAGGTGCCCACATATCACCCTTGCCCTGATTGGATTTGCGCTGGTCCCACATGACCTTACGCCCAACAACCTGAGACAGGCTGAGGCGCGTGCGCAATTCATCCAGAAATCCGGGGGGCAAAGACATGGGTCAAACCTGCCAGAAATGAAAACCCGCGCCAAGGGGATGGCGCGCGGTTGTCCACAGAGAAATGATCTGTCTGTGGATTATTGCTGTAAACACAACTCCAGCCAAGCGGCACCGAGATCTTTTTTGCGCACGTCGCGCATTTTCTGTTCGTACACCCAAGGTGTGATCAACGGAATCGCCGCATTGTAGTTCTCGGGCCATGTCGGACCGCTGTCTGCTACTGCCTGCGCCACGTCGCGTTCCTTTACCCGGTCCAGACGCGCCTTCTGCACCGCAGCCACGACATCTGCCTGATACTTGCAACTTTGCTCTTTAGTCTCCTGAGCAGCCAAGGGTGAGGCCAGCAAGACCGCGACAATGGCAATACGCAACATGGGGTTCTCCCGGATTCGTTTCCTTTGGCGCAGCTTAACCCTGCACAGCAACACCTTCCATCGCCGATTTCAATTTGTACCACAGTCGAAGTGTCAGGCGGCTAACAACAGCTGCATCCCCTGCCAGCGCAGCATTAGGCACAGACTTTCCGCAGATGTTTCAACACTCGCGTGCGGTCATATGGCGGCGTATCAGAGTTTCTTCTGCAGAAGCGTAGTACCCGAGGTAAATTGAACATCGACATAAACGCTGTCCCGGTCCAAATCCGCAACGACCGACGGCATATCGATCGACCCTTGTGCGAAACCGAAATAGGTCAAATCGTGAAAAGCGGCCACCCATGGGGCGGCCGCTTTCATAAATTCGACTGCCTGAATGCTCAGAGCCCTTTTGCCCGATAGCTTTTTGAGACCCGATCAATCGCCACAATATAAGCCGCGGTGCGCAGGTCATCGACATCAGCGCGGTCATGCCAAACCTCGCTCATAGCCTGATAGGCGATGCGCATCGTGTCATCGAGGCCTGAGCGCACCAGCTCCAACTCGTCAGCACCCCCCTTGAGGTATTTGGCCTTGAAGTTCGGCGACATCGACCAGGCATCACCCAGGTATCGATCAAGCCGCTCAAGCTCGCTGACGATCAATTCATGGCGCGCTTCTTCCTGGCGGCGCTGCATGCGGCCAAAGCGGATATGGCTAAGGTTCTTGACCCACTCAAAATAGGATACTGTAACACCGCCCGCATTTGCATACATATCGGGGATAATGACTGTACCTTTGTTGCGCAGGATTTCATCTGCGCCCGCCGTGACCGGACCGTTTGCAGCCTCGATAATCAGCGGCGCTTTGATCCGTTCTGCATTAGACAGGTTAATCACCCCTTCCAGTGCGGCCGGGATCAGGATATCGCACTCGGATTCAAGCACCGCACCGCCCTCGGCTGAATGCGTCGCATCCGGATAGTCTTTCACGCCGCCATGCTTAACGATCCACTGACGCACCGCTTCAACATCAATGCCATCGGGATTGTATAATGCGCCATCCCATTCGATGATGCCAATCACGCGCGATCCGTCTTCTTCACTGAGGAATTTTGCCGCGTGGTAGCCCACATTGCCCAAGCCCTGCACAACAACTCGCTTGCCGTCCAATTTGCCTGTCATACCAGCCTTTTTGACATCTTCCGGATTCCGGAAGAATTCGCGCAACGCATATTGAATGCCGCGGCCGGTCGCTTCGACCCTACCTGCGATACCCCCAGCGTTCAGCGGTTTACCCGTCACACAGGCGCGCGCGTTGATATCTGTCGTGTTCATTCGGGCATACTGGTCGGCCATCCACGCCATTTCGCGTTCGCCTGTTCCCATGTCGGGCGCTGGGACGTTCTGAGACGGGTTGATCAGATCGCGTTTAGCCAATTCATAGGCGAAACGGCGGGTGATCTGCTCTAGCTCGTGTTCTTCATATTGGCGCGGATCGATACACAACCCGCCTTTAGACCCCCCAAATGGCGCTTCGACCAGAGCGCATTTGTAGGTCATCAGAGCCGCGAGCGCCTCGACCTCGTCTTGGTTCACCGCGAGAGCATAGCGAATACCACCTTTGACCGGCTCCATATGTTCTGAATGAACCGAGCGGTATCCGGTGAATGTGTGAATCTGCCCTCTCAGCCGAACTCCGAACCTTACTGTGTAGGTGGCGTTACATACCCTGATCTTTTCTTCCAGTCCGGGCGGCAGGTCCATCAGAGACGCAGCTCTGTTGAACATCAGATCAACACTCTCACGAAAGCTGGGTTCTATAATGCCGGTCATACAATCCTCCGTACTGGCAAATGACAAACGTCATGACGTTTTGTCGCACTGCTTGTAATTTACCGCAATCAGTAACTGCACTTATTTTAAGCAATTTGCGAAAGGCCAATCGGCGTGTTCGTAGTGAGTCGACCATCGATCACCTGCGCACGATTGTCCCGAGGCGGGAAACAAAGACAGTAAAAACGCCACGAATAAAGCTGAAAACCGTTAAAAACGAGCAGCATAGTGATGATCACGCCTAAATCTCGCCACGATCCCTGTATAATTTATTAGCGCTGCAAACCGCTGGCATTGGTGCGCCCTGTCGACAGAGGAATTCGCTATGCGCAATTTTGATTTAAAAGAATTGTTCAACTATTTGTGCCGAGAAAACAGGTGCGTCCGACGTTTGCGGCAATTTGCATCTGAAACAGAAGGCACGATGACGATCCTTGCGCTCTTCTTGGTAATGATTGTCTTCACCGTTGCCGGATTTGCCGTCGATATCATGCGTTACGATCGGGAAAGGGTGCGACTGCAATATGCCCTTGACCGCGCCGTTTTGGCAGCAGCGGACCTGGATCAGGAGCTTTGCCCCCGTGTTGTCGTCAACGATTACATTACCAAGGAAGGCTTCAACCCTGATATTATCAGCAATATCGAAGTCGAACCCGAGACATGTAAGACAAATGCGGATGGCTCTGTTGAACAGATCGCCGAGCTTGAAGGCAAGCGCAAGGTTGTAGCCAGTGCTGACATGACCGTTGAGACCCACTTTATGAAGTGGAGTGGTGTCGATCATATCGATTCAACCGCGACCAGCGTTGCCGAAGAATCGATTGGTAACGTTGAAATCTCGTTGGTTTTGGATGTGTCAGGCTCAATGCGCGGAACAAAGCTGACCAACCTACAGAAGGCCGCAAACGACTTTATTGATGAAATGGTTCTGAAGTCAGAAGAAGGTAGATTGTCAATTTCGATCGTACCCTATTCCGAACAGGTCTCGGTGCCTGACTATCTGATGGATGCCTTGAATACGATCGGTGCCAACGAAGTTGCAAATTGCATCGACTTCCAGGCCTCGGACTTCACGACAACCAATTTCAACTATTACGATATCGTCGATGATGGCGGGAATATCATTAGGAAGGGGGATTACATTCCTCAGACCTTACACTTCAAGGACAGCGGCACAAACGACAGAAGATTCAGTGATACTTTGGTATCCAGTAACATCTGCCGGCTTGAATCCGCGACTGACCAACGGGAAATGACCGTTATCCAGAATGACCCGGATATTTTGAAGGACCAGATTGATAATCTGGTCGCAAGCGGCTGGACTTCGATTGATCTTGGATTGAAGTGGGGCTTGACCTTGCTTGATGACAGTATTCAGCCATTGATTGCCCAGATTGCAGACAGCTCTGAAATCCCAGACTCGTTCGCCATTCGGCCTGCACCGAACACCACGACAGACACCCTTAAGGTTCTCGTGCTGATGACGGATGGGGAAAACACCTATCAGCATAAGGTAAACTCACCCTATAACGAAGGTGGCTCCAATATTTATTGGAACGAAAGTGCACAGACTTATTCCATCTATGATGATCAAAATGGGCATTGGGCTTGGCCAAATGTAAATACCACCATTTGGGATAATAGTACCGGCGGGTACTGGACACGTGACAAGTTCCAGGATCATGCGCACGGAAATGGTACCTACAAACGATATCGTTGCCGGGATTACTACAATGGCACCTGTTACGATATCGACAGATCGAATGATCGCGACTTCAACGAAAGCGGTTCGTCGCCAGCAGAACTAGAATGGCCTGATGTCTGGGCACATACGGAGAAAAACGCAATCCGGAATATGTTCCGCCATGCCTACGGCTGGACCCGTGGCAATGAATTCGCGGCTGCGTCGACCACTGAAATCGGCCCTTCGACCAAAAATCCACGGGTTGTCGATCTTTGCGTAGAAGCTGAGAAAGAAAAGGTCATAATTTTCTCGATCGCTTTCGAAGCCCCCTACGGCGTCAAGCAGATGCTGAAAGACTGCGCGATCAAACCTGCCCGCTACTACGAAGCAACTGGCACCCAGATCGAGCGCGTCTTCGATTCAATCAGCACTTCGATTCAAAACCTGAGGCTGACCCAATGATCATGTCGTTTCGAGAACGGGCGCAAAGGTTCTGGCGCAATGAGGATGGTGCATCCTCGAGCATCGAATTCATGTTCTGGTTCCCTTTCTTTTTCTATGTTGGCTATTCTGGCATGGACTTAGGATTGATCTCATTCCGGCACGCCGACCTTGAGCGGTCATTGGACATGACGATCAGGGAAGTTCGACTGAATCGGCTACCGCCTGGGGAAGACGAATGGGATCACGCCCTTCTGAAGAAAATGGTATGCGAGAACGCGATCATTTCCGACTGTTCTGAAAATCTCGCACTCGAAATGAAATCCATCGACCCGCGCGTTGGTAACGAATTGGATCCGAGACCTTATTGCGTCGATACACCGGCGACGGTCAGAAAGCCCGAAGATGTAGCGTTTGAATTGGGAACCTCGAATGAAATGATGATTATTCGGGCTTGCCTCGAAGTCTCTCCTACCTTTGGCTTTTCCATGATGAACGACCTGGTAAGGCAAGACAATGACGGGCAATGGGAGGTACATGCCACTTCTGTGTTTGTTCATGAACCATTTGGAGGCTCATCAAGTACTCCCACTGGAGGTGGCACTTCTGAACCGGAGGACGTAGCAGATGCCGGCGGCTAATTTCTCAATCAGAGGCGCAATTGCAAGAACCGTTCGTCGCTTCCGGCACCGGGAAGACGGCATCATGTCGGTTGAAGCCATGCTAATACTACCGTTGCTTTATTGGTCGATGCTCGCATCATATACCTACTATGATGCCTATCGCCAAAGCTCACGCAACATCAAAGGTGCCTATGCGGTCGCCGACGTGGTTTCACGCGAAGACGGCAATGTGACTGAAGCCTATGTAAACACGATGTATGATCTTTTGGAGACTTTGGTCGATACACGCGCACCAGTGACGTTGCGGATGACCTATCTTACATTTGATGCCGAGAACGACATCCATAATGTACTGTGGTCCTGCGTTCGTGGCACAGGCCTACCGAAATGGTCAAACGCAGACATTGACGACATTAAGCCTCGGCTACCCGCCATGCCTGACAATGGATCGATGATCGTGGTCGAAACCCGGAACACATATCGGCCGCCATTCTATATCGCATTCGAGTTCGCCGAATTTGACATGAACAACCTTGTGTTCACTCATCCGCGCGTATTCGACAATATCGTCAATACTGATCCGTCCTGCGTCGTCTAGCTACGACCTTTCGGCAAGCAGTCCGGTCAGTATCTCGGACATGAACTTGGTTTCGGCGGCGGCCGTCATTCCGCCGATACCAATGCGGCGCCCGACACGCCACCAAAGGCCTGGAAACCAGTCAAACGATCCTGCCGTGCGGGTTTTGATAATAAATCCATTCGATGGCTTGAACGCAAATACACCCCGGTCGACGGTCTCAACCTCTTCCACTTTGCAAATCACCTGCCCCGAGCTGGAGCGTAAATCGGTAGAGGTCAGTTCGATCCTGTCCTGAGTCGAATGCCACATGTGATGCGACAACCAGAAAGCCCCAATTCCCACAACAAACAGGAATATCTGCCAACCAAGATCCGGAGGCGATGCTATCGCGACATAAATCACCAGCGCTCCGACAGTGGCCAACATCCCTACTCCGGTCCATCGGCGCGCGGATGAGGCCTGAATAGAGGCCAGAACTTCGTCTTGCATGTCACTCTCCCCGTTACTCGTCTGCTCTAGCTGGTTTGATATGCAAAGAACAACACCCATGTCGCTGGTCTGAGCGTGATTGCACAGACTGCGTGTTCCTGCGCAAATTGATTACGCCGGGATTGGCCATAAATTGCGGCTAGGCAATCAGGAGGCTAGAATGTCCCTCAGACCGATCCTTGAGACGCGCACTTCGGTTCCAACAATGGAAGGCGCGGGTGTCAAGCTCCATCGCGCATTCGGGTTTCAAGACCCCTCGGAACTGGACCCTTATCTGTTGTTTGATGACTTTCGGAACGACAACCCGCAAGATTTTGTGGCCGGTTTTCCATGGCATCCACATCGCGGCATCGAAACGATCACCTATGTCCTGTCTGGTTCAGTAGAACACAGTGACTCGCTGGGGAATAGCGGCACTTTGGGTGCAGGAGACGTTCAATGGATGACGGCCGGGTCTGGTATTCTGCATCAGGAAATGCCCAAAGGCTCGGACAGCGGCCAGATGCATGGTTTTCAACTTTGGGGCAATCTTCCATCGGATCAAAAGATGACTGCCCCACGCTATCAGGACGTCCAAAGTGCCGATATTCCCGAGATTATCGAAGACGATGGTACAGCGGTCCGGGTAATAGTCGGCACTTTCTGGGGCCGTACAGGTCCTGTCGACGGGATCGCTGCAGATCCGCAATATCTGGATATCAGTATACCGGCGGGCGTGAAAAAGACCTTTCCAATAGATACCTATCGTCGTGCGTTCGCCTATATCTTTGAAGGGAGCGCTGCCTTCGCGGATGCCTCTCGCCCTTCAGGAGTGCTATTGGAAAAGGAAATCGCCGGGCAAGAGGTCAATATCCGCGACATGTCTGGCGACCGGACATTGGTTCGGTTCGGAACAGGGGATGATATCACCGTTCAGGCCGGGCCCGATGGTGTGCGATTTCTTCTGATCTCTGGGGCTCCGATTAATGAACCTGTCGCATGGCACGGACCGATAGTCATGAACACGCAGGCCGAATTGCAGCAGGCCTTTCGTGAATTGCGCAATGGCACATTCATCCGCCCGGCCCATTGAGGGCCGGTCAGGCAGTGACGGCCTTGCGCACCATATCCCAATAGACCTGTTCAACCTCATCCAACGACAATCGCCCACCGCTGCGGTACCAGGTGATCACGCCGTTGAGCATGGCGATCACCGCCAAAGTGGCGATTTTGGTATCGGTAACCGAGAATTGGTCCGATTGCTGTCCTATGCGCAAGATACTCTCCAGCGAGTCTTCGTAGCGGCGGCGCAGCGCTTCAATTTCGGTGAAATTTTCGGGCGTCAGATTGCGCAGTTCCATATAGGCGATAAATACTTCATCCGGGCGCTGAAGGTGAAAACGGATGTGGAACCCGACAAACTGGCGCAGCGCATCGTGTGGGTCGTCAAACTGCTCAAGCTCTTCATATGCAGCCAACAAATCCTGCATATGATCGCGCATAAGACGGAACAACAGGCTTTGTTTATCAGGGGTATAATTATACAGGGCTCCGGCCTGCACCCCCACCTCTCCCGCGATCTGTCGCATCGATACAGCGGCATAACCGTGGCGGGCAAACAACCCCAACGCTGCCTCGCGAATGCGAGGGCCGGTGATGTCTGAATGAGAGCCTTGTGTACGTGCCATGACCTTATCCTATATGAACGGTTGTTCAGATAGAACCCCGCTTGAACCAGCGCGGTAAAAGGTGCATCACATGAAAAACTCTGCAACCCAAAGGTCTGCGATGAAGCTTTTGCCGTCGATATTTCTTGTGCTCGCCACTGCGAGTTGCGCGAATATCCCCGAGTTGGAAGGCAGCGAAACCGCCGCATTGCGCAAGGCCCCCTATCCCAAACTCATTGCATTGGATCCGGCCCTCGGTGCCCCCACCGATCCCGTCAGCGAAGCGGAAGAGGTTGAAGAGGATTTGTCGACGCGCGGCGAAGCCTTGGCGAAAAAAGCCGAGGCGTTGCAAAATGCCGAGATTAACTAGGATTTTGCCTGCGCCTAAGCCTCCGAAAGATTAGACGGATTGCACCCTTGCCCTTAACCCGCTAAGGCAGCCCGCAAAGGACACTTCGCCATCGCGGGCGGCATTGCGAGCAGAAAGGACCCAAGGGAATGACACAGGCGCTGAGGCTTGGAATTGCCGGTCTGGGAACTGTCGGAGTGGGAGTGGTCAAAATCGTACGCCGGCATGCCGATCTTTTGCAGGCGCGCACCGGGCGCCCCGTTCAGATCACCGCTGTTTCGGCTCGCGATGCCAATAAGGATCGTGGCGTAAACCTATCCGACTACGCGTGGGAAACCGATCCGGTTTCCTTGGCAAAACGTGACGACGTCGATGTTTTTGTTGAACTGATGGGCGGTGAGAACGGTCCGGCGAAAGCCTCTGTCGAGGCGGCATTGGCTAGTGGAAAAGATGTCGTCACTGCCAACAAGGCGCTGCTGGCCATCCATGGACAGGACTTGGCGGAAAAGGCCGAAGCTGCAGGCCGCGTCATTCGGTTCGAGGCAGCCGTCGCGGGTGGTATCCCGGTGATCAAGTCTCTGACCGAAGGGCTGGCTGGTAATGAGATCACACGCGTCATGGGTGTGATGAACGGCACCTGCAACTACATCCTGACCCGGATGCAATCGCAGGAGTTGGGCTACAACGCTCTTTTTGAGGAATGCGCGCAGCTTGGGTATCTAGAAGCCGATCCCAATCTGGACGTTGGTGGCATCGATGCGGCGCATAAATTGGCGCTGCTGTCATCGATTGCCTTCGGCACCAAGCCGAATTTCGACGGGATTGAGATTGAAGGCATTCAACAAATCAGCCTGGATGACATCCATCAGGCTCACGACATGGGATACCGGATCAAGCTGTTGGGCGTGGCTCAGCGCACTGCCCGGGGACTAGAGCAGCGTATGCAACCCTGTCTGGTGCCGAGTGACTCTCCGTTGGGTCAGCTGGAAGGTGGAACCAACATGGTCGTGCTGGATGGCGATGCGGTTGAGCAGATTGTTCTGCGTGGCCCGGGTGCGGGTGAAGGGCCCACCGCAAGCGCTGTGATGGGCGATGTCTGCGATCTTGCACGTGGATTGCACATCCCGACATTTGGTCGCCCTGCCACCTCGTTGGAAGAGGCAAAACCTGCCGTTACTGGCCTGCCTGCGCCCTACTATTTGCGGTTGGGCCTGCAGGATAAACCAGGCGCGCTGGCCAAGGTTGCCTCTATTTTGGGAGATGCAGGCGTCTCGATTGATCGGATGCGCCAGTATGGGCATGCAGAAAGCACCGCGCCCGTGTTGATCGTCACCCATAAGACTACACGCGCAACTCTTGACGTCGCGCTTGAAGGCTTGCGCGACACGGATGTTATCGCGGGTGAGCCTGTCGCCTTGCGCATTGAAGAGGTTTGAGCTTGCGACCTGCATGAAACGCAAGCTATGCCGGTTGTTACGGCTTTATTGACCTGAGGATACGAACATATGAGTGCTGCCAAGATCGATTTTAACGACCGCCTGCTCTCTCTGGGGCTGGCAAGGGTGGCGGAACAGGCCGCGCTTGCATCCGCCTCGTTAGTTGGCCGTGGAGACGAAAAAGCCGCAGATCAGGCCGCGGTGAACGCGATGCGCGAGCAATTGAACCTGCTGGACATCGCTGGCGTTGTTGTCATTGGTGAAGGCGAACGCGACGAAGCACCTATGCTGTATATCGGTGAAGAGGTCGGCACGGGCAACGGCCCTGGCGTGGATATTGCGCTGGACCCGCTGGAAGGCACGACCCTGACCGCCAAGGATATGCCAAACGCCTTGACGGTGATCGCCATGGGACCGCGCGGCTCGATGCTGCACGCGCCTGATGTGTATATGGACAAACTGGCCGTTGGTCCCGGCTATCCTGAAGGCGTTGTCAATCTGGACATGAGCCCGCGCGAACGTGTCGAAGCGTTGGCCAATGCCAAGGGGTGTGGGCCTGAGGACATTACGGTCTGCATTCTGGAGCGTCCGCGTCACGAGGCAATGATCGCGGAAGTGCGCGCCACCGGTGCCTCTATCCGCCTGATCACCGATGGTGACGTCGCTGGCGTCATGCACTGCGCCGAAAGCGAAGTGACCGGGATCGACATGTATATGGGCCAAGGCGGCGCACCCGAAGGTGTTCTGGCTGCTGCTGCGCTGAAATGCATGGGTGGTCAGATCTTTGGCCGCCTGCTGTTCCGCAACGATGACGAACGCGGCCGCGCCGCCAAGGCAGGTATCACCGATCTGGACCGCGTTTATGCGCGCGACGAGATGGTGACCGCAGATGTCATCTTCGCTGCCACTGGCGTGACCGGAGGCTCTCTGCTGCCGCGTATCAAGCGGGAACCGGGCTGGGTCGAGACAACCACGTTGCTGATGCGGTCCAAGACCGGCTCGGTCCGGCGCATGTCCTATCGCACTCCGATGTGGTCGCATACCTAAAGATGTCGGCTTGCGCCGCTGCCTTCGGCGAGAGTATTTGTAAAAAGATGAAAAGGCCGGGTCCGAAGGGGCCCGGCCTTGGCGCATGAGGTGAGATGTGGCGTTTCTGGGCGTAGAGCAATCGTTGACCGGTCGGCGTTGGGTTGGACCGGGGATAGAGGTCGAGCGTTCGGCTGAAATGATGGCGCAGCAGACCGATTTGCCGCGCGCCGTTTGTCAGGTGCTGGCGGGACGCGGTCTTCCGGTGATGGAGGCCTCGGGCTTTCTGGAGCCAAAGCTGAAAGAACTGCTGCCTGATCCGCGTTCGATGAAGGACATGGAGCTTGCCGCTTCGCGGTTTCTTGAAGCGGTGCGCAATCATCAAAAAATCGCAGTGTTTGCCGATTATGATGTGGATGGGGGCAGTTCGGCTGCGCTACTGCTGGTGTGGCTGCGCCAGATGGGAATAGCCGCAACACTCTATGTGCCCGACCGGATTGATGAGGGCTATGGACCAAATGTACCGGCGATGCAGGAATTGGCAGTTAGCCATGATCTGATCATTTGCGTGGATTGCGGAACACTTAGCCATGAACCTATCGCGGCGGCGAAGGGTGCAGATGTAATCGTTTTGGATCATCATTTGGGGGGAGAAACCCTGCCGGATTGCGTCGCAGTGGTGAACCCGAACCGGCAGGATGAAAGCGGTGATCTGGGCTATTTCTGCGCGGCTGCGGTGGTGTTTCTGATGCTGGTCGAGGCGGGCCGCCAACTCCGCGAGGCTGGCGTCAAAGGGCCGGATCTGATGGCCATGCTGGATCTTGTGGCGCTGGCTACGGTGGCCGATGTCGCGCCGCTGATTGAGGCCAACCGGGCCTTGGTGCGGCAAGGGCTGAAGGTGATGGCCCAGCGGCAACGGCCAGGGCTGGTGGCGTTGTCGGACGTGGCCCGCATGGATACTGCGCCCAACAGCTATCACCTAGGGTTTTTGCTAGGGCCGCGTGTGAATGCAGGTGGGCGCATCGGTCAGGCCGATTTGGGCGCGCGATTGCTGAGCACCGACTCGGTGACCGAGGCCAAAGCCCTATCCGAGCGACTGGATGCCCTGAACTCGGAGCGGCGTGAGATCGAGAACGCAGTGCGCGCTGCAGCACTGGCACAGGCGGAAGAACGCGGGCTTGATGCGCCGTTGGTGTGGGCTGCTGGTGAGGGATGGCATCCCGGTGTCGTAGGCATCGTGGCATCGCGGCTGAAAGAGGCCGCAAACCGGCCCGCGATCGTGATCGGGTTTGATGGAGATGAGGGCAAAGGGTCGGGCCGTTCCGTCTCGGGCGTTGACCTGGGCGCGTCGATCCAGCGTCTGGCAGCCGAGGGGTTGTTGGTCAAAGGTGGTGGACACAAGATGGCGGCAGGTCTGACGGTGATGCGGGATCAGTTAGAGCCCGCCATGGCGCGCCTGTCGGAACTGCTGGCCAAGCAGGGTGCGGGGCAAGCAGGCCCTGCCGATCTGAAACTGGACGGGGCACTGATGCCTGGCGCCGCAACAGTCGGCCTGATCGAGCAGATCGAAAAGGCAGGCCCCTTCGGAGCCGGTGCCCCTGCCCCACGCTATGCTTTGCCCGATCTGCAGGTGCGATTTGCCAAGCGCGTGGGCGAAACACATCTGAAACTGTCACTATCGGATGGCATGTCCGGCGGACTGGATGCCATCGCCTTTGGTGCGTTCGATGGTCCGCTGGGGGATCGCCTGTCAAATCATGGCGGTGCCCGCTTCCATTTCGCAGGTCGGCTTGAGGTCAATTCCTGGGGCGGTCGGCAGAGCGTGCAACTGCGACTGGAGGATGCGGCAGAAGCCGTCTGACACCTTTTTCAACACGCCCTGCAACCAGTCAAAAAAGTTTCGTAGCCTTGCGTTTTTCGTCTTGCGGGGGGGGAAGGTAAACCGTAAAAGGCCCTCCACAAGCCAACGTGGCCCGTTCGTCTATCGGTTAGGACGCCAGGTTTTCAACCTGGAAAGAGGGGTTCGATTCCCCTACGGGCTACCATTTCGTTTGTTTGGTCTAAATGGCCCGTTCGTCTATCGGTTAGGACGCCAGGTTTTCAACCTGGAAAGAGGGGTTCGATTCCCCTACGGGCTACCATTTCCATACACTTTCAATGCTTTAGGAAGCCGGATCCGGACAACCCGCGCGCACTATCGCTATTCGCGCAGACCGACATCGTCCAATGTCGTCAGCCCAGTCTGCGCCATAGCAATGCTCAATTCGTCGCTGAGAACATCCCAAAGTTGTTCCAGACCCGGCTCTCCGGCAGCGGCGATGGCATATTGCAGTACTCGTCCCACAAAGACAAAATCCGCTCCGACTGTCAGAGCCTTGAGGATATCTTCGCCGGATCTGATGCCGCTATCATAAAAAATCGGGAAGTCCGGCCCAAGCGCATCACGGATTTCTGGCAGCTTTTCGATGGGTGCAGGTGCAGAGTCCAGCTGCCTTGCGCCATGGCTGGAGACCTGAATTGCATCCACCCCTGCCGACACAAGTGTTCGGGCATCCTCGACATCCAATACGCCTTTTATCACCAGTTTTCCCGGCCAGGCATCGCGTAACCGGCTCAGCGTATCCCAATCGGCACGCGCGCGGCTTTCAGTTCGGTCAAAATCGTAACCTTCCGCATCGAAATTCGCCATCACAGGGCGACCCTTGAACAAGGTGGTCAACGACCAACGAGGGTGCAGAGCAAAGTCGAGGAACTGGCGCGGTCCGATACGAAACGGCATCTTGAACCCATGGCGCAATTCGCGTGGACGCCGACCAACCTCGGGCACATCTACGGTCAGAACCAGAACGTCATAACCTGCGAATTTCGCCCGCTCGACCAGTTTGAACGTGCCTGAGCCGTCTCCACTGAAATAAAGCTGAAACCAGGCATTGCCTTCGGCTTCGGCAATGATCTCTTCCATTGAGGTAGACGCAACTGTGGATACGACATGAGGCACACGGTTGTGTGCTGCCAGACGCGCCAGCATCAGATCAGCGCCGGGAGCTGAAAGGTTGCACATCCCCATCGGGGCAATCCCAAAAGGCCGGTCTGATTGTTGGTCTAAAATCTGCGCCGACAGCGATCGCTGGCTCACATCCTTCAAGATACGCGGACGCAGAGTAATGGCATCCAAGGCAGCACGGTTTCGTGCCGCCCCGGATTCCTGTCCGGCAGCACCATCAATATAGTCAAACACCATCCAGGGCAGCCTGCGACGCGCCAGACGTCGCGCGTCCTCGGCTGATTGAATGGTGCTGGCGGCCATCAGGCCTGAACGGCCTTCATGAAGCGGTCACGAATGACCACCGGGTCCATTGTAATCGGTGGCATCTTGGCATTGCCGCTTTCGCACTTGCTGACAATGATGGTCATCTGCTTCGCATCCAGGGCCTCTTGCAGAACACGACCTGTTTCTTCGGCCGCGCACTCAATCACACGTTCACATCCCGCGGCCTCGGCCATCTTCGTAAGCGAGGTTTTTTGACCCGCATAGGTCGGCTGGTCCCCCGTCGACCCGTAGGAACCGTTGTCCACGATCAACAGGATGTAGTTGTCCGCCACATTATTCGCGATGGTTGGCAAAGTACCCAGATTGGTCAGGATCGAGCCATCTCCATCAATCACGATCACCGGTTTGGGCTGCGACAACGCCAATCCCAACCCGATTGAAGAGGCCAATCCCATGGTTCCCAGCATATAAAAGTTGGACGGCTGGTCATCGATGGCGTGCAGTTCCTGACTGGGAATGCCGATGTTGCAGACAACCAGTTGATCACGCAGGATCGGAGCGATTTCCTTGAGAATTTCAGAACGGATCATTGGTCGCCGTAGCCTCCCCAGAAATTGGCATCGGTCAGGATCGCGACCGGCTTATTGCACATGAACGTATATTTCAGGATCGCGTCCAGTTCTTCGACATCTGACTGATGGTGGAAATGATAGGTCGGTATGTTGAGCTGAGCCAAAAGGGCTTTGGTATGAACGGCCATTTCGACTTGACAGGCAATCGGTTCACGCAGCTCACCGCGATATGAAATCAGCATAGGCAGTGGCATCCGGTAATACTGAATCAAAGTCGCCAGAGTGTTGATGGTTACACCGATGGCCGTGTTTTGCATGATAATCGCCGGGCGTTTTCCACCCATCCATGCCCCGGCACACAGGCCCATGCCCTCGTCTTCTTTGTTCGACGGGATATGGAAAATCCCATCTCGCGCATCGATGTGTTCGATTACGCCTGCAAGTTGCTTGCATGGAACGGTGGTCACAAACGAGATATCGTTCGCAACCAGGTCGTCTGTTATCTTTTTGTCTATGTCCATATCCGGAGTATCTGTCCTGTTTAGGGCGCATTGCGCGATTTGGCGTGTCAGTTTCTAAAGCTAGGATGTGCGACAGACATGAACCGCACAAGGTGCGTGTCGGATCACGCGCGCAGCGGTGCTGCCAAGGAAAAAGTCGCTGAGGCCCGGTTTGTGCGAGCCAACAACGATACAGTCCACATCATGTTTTTCAGCGAATTCAAGAATGGCGCGATAGGAACGTCCCTTGACCATTTCGGTTGTCACATCACCATGGCTGGCCGTTTTCTCTGCCAACCTCTGCTGGGCTTTATCCCAAGCGCTGCGCACGGCCTCTTCATCGAGATACGCGCTGACAGAACTGTGTGGCGCCTCATAGACATGCAGCGCGGTGATCTGTCCGCCCGGATTGCATAAGGTTTTGGCGGCGGTGAGGGTTGTGCCGGAAACGCCGTGATCCAACGCCATGGGGACTAGAACTCTGTCGTACATGTGTGCTCTCCTTATTCTTGGGCAGGTGTCTTATGCCCAGGGATTGAGGATTATCTTGGGCGCAGCCACCGAACCAGAACGCAGGTCCTGAAAGGCGGTAGCACCGTCAGATAAAGGGCGCAACTCGGGCCAATCCAGCGGGCCGAGGCAACCATCGAAGATCGCGCGTGCGGTATCTCGGAAATCCTGTGCAGTGTAGGTATAGGTGCCGATGAACGTGATTTCCTGCAGCGTCATGCGGCGGATATCCAGACCTCCGGCATCCTCGCCTAGCCCAACATGTGCAATCACCCCCCCAGGCAATGCAACAGCAGATGCCGTTACGCGCGTAGCTGCAATTCCGACCGCATCTACAACCAGTGGCACAGTGCCTTGAAACACATCGACGGTCTGCTGGCCGCAACGCTCGGACAGATAAGCCCTACGCTCGGGGTTGGGTTCCTGAACGATCACGTCAGTCACACCCATTGCGCGCAAGGCAAGAGCCGCCGCAAGTCCTATGGCCCCTCCACCAATGACCAGGGCGCGACGGTCCATTCCCGGGCTCAACGCTTGCAGCGCAAGACGCACAGCATGCCAACTGACCGCCAAAGGTTCCGTCAACGCAGCCTTTTCCAAGGGCACGTCATCCGGCACCGGAACCAAATTACGATCCGGGATGGCCACGAACTGAGCAAACGCGCCTTCGCGCGGGGGCATCGAGATGATCTGGCGGTTGGGACAGAGGTTTTCCCGACCTGACTCGCAAGCAGAGCAAGAACCACAGTTGACCAGAGGATTTATGGTCACACGCTGGCCATCGCGGGGCCCACCGGTAACAACACCGGCCGCTTCATGTCCAAGGATAAGGGGCGCAGGGCGGCGTGCGTCATGCCCCAGATAGGCATGCATGTCGGATCCGCAGATGCCAGAGGCTTGGATGCGGATCAGATGCTCTCCTACCTGAGCGACCGGCATGGGCACATCGTGGAAAGCGAGCGTTTCATTACCTTCGTAAACCAGGGCTTTCATTTCGCCGTAAACCCCCCGTCAACCATCAGGATTTGTCCCGTGACATAGGCAGATGCCTCAGAACACAGAAACAGCAGCGGCCCGTCGATGTCTTCAAGCCGACCATTGCGGCCAATGCAGGTTTGCGCCGCATTGCCCGCTGCACGATGCTCGTCGCTGAACACAGCTTGTGTGAGCTCGGTTGGAAAGAACCCCGGCCCAATCGCGTTTGCGGTGATCCCGAAGCCAGACCAAGCCTCTGCCATCGCGCGGGTCAGCTGACCGACCCCACCCTTGCTTGCCCCATAGGCGATGCCACCGGGGAAAGCGCGGAAGGATTGCAGCGAGGCGAAGTTAACAATTCGTCCCCAACCTCGCTGCGTCATTGCCGGTACGATTGCCTGACTCAGAAAAAACGGCGCAGATAGGTTCAGCGCCAGAGTTCTATCCCATTCGGCAACCGTGACCTCATCTGCTGGCTGCCGGGTGTTAATCCCGGCGGCATGTACTAGAATATCCGGGGCGCCGAAGGGTCGCGAAATCTCTGCGACCAACGCCTCTGTCTGACTTTGGTTTGCCACATCCGACTGCACATAGGCAGCATCCGCACCAATTTCCGCACAGAGGCTCTGCAAAGCTTCTGCCCTGCGTGCCACGGCCACAACCCGCGCCCCAGCCGCCGCAAGTGTAGTGGCCGCCTGTCTTCCCAGCCCTGAACTGGCACCGGTGACGCAAACGGTTCGTCCGGTCAGGTCAAACAATGCGCGTGGGTCAGCCATTCGCGGTCAGGTCAAAGGTTTCATCCGGGAAATACTTGGCCAATCTAACGTCAGCAGCACGCGCATGGCCCTCCATGCCCTCAAGTCGCGCAATTCGGGCGGTGGCTTCAGCGACCGGCTTTGAGCCGTCCCGTGTGGATCGCTGCCATGTCACGATCTTCATGTATTTATGAACCGACAAGCCGCCAGTGTAGCTTGCTGCTCGTGAAGTCGGAAGCACGTGGTTGGTGCCCGCCGCTTTGTCACCGTAGGAAACCGTAGTTTCCTCGCCCAGAAACAGCGAACCGTAGCAAGTCAGCCGATCCAGCCACCAGTCCAGATCATCAGCCTGAACCGTCAAATGCTCGGGCGCATATTCGTCGGAACAGGCTGCCATTTCCTCGCGATCCGCACACAGAATGACCTCGGCATAATCGCGCCAGGCAGCGGCTGCATTCTCACGATTCACCTCCGGCAAGTCGTTGATATAAGCTGGCACCAATCGCATGACCTCTTCCGCCAATGAACGGTTGTCGGTCACCAGCCAGACCGGGGAGTTGTAACCGTGTTCGGCCTGACTCACCAAGTCGGTGGCCACAATCTGTGCGTCCGCCGTGGAATCGGCGAGGATCAGGCTGTCGGTCGGTCCGGCGATCATATCGATACCGACGCGACCAAACAGTATCCGTTTGGCTTCGGCAACAAACTGGTTGCCAGGGCCAACAAGAATATTTGCCTTTGGCAGCCCGAACAGGCCAAAGGTCATTGCCGCAACCCCCTGAACGCCCCCCATCGCCATAATTTTATCTGCACCGCAAATGTGGGCCGCATAGATGATAGCAGGCGCAACTCCTACCCCCGGGTGCGGTGGTGAGCAGGCCGTAATGTGCTTGCAACCCGCCACCTTGGCCGTTGTCACGGTCATGATGGCGCTGGCGATATGACTATAACGGCCGCCCGGCACATAGCAGCCGGCAGCATCCACCGGGATCGCCTTTTGACCCGTAGTAAAACCCGGTGATATTTCGATCTGCACATCATGCACCGTGCTTTTCTGCAGCTCGGCGAACCGGCGCACATTGTTGTGCGAAAAGCGGATATCAGCCTTGAGCTTTTCCGGCACAAGCGCGCAAGCCGCCTCGATCTCTTCCGGGGTCAAAAGTACATTGCCCTCGTAATTGTCGAACTTTGCGGCATATTCCAGTGCTTTGGCGTCACCCCCACTCTCGATATCGTTCAGGATGTCCTGCACGATTTTGTGGGTCTCAGACGCGTCTGATTTTGGTGTCAGATCGGCCTTTTTCAGATATTCGCGAGTCATTACCGGGTAGTCCTATTTATAGATATCGGGAAGCAGCGTGGTCGAGATCGGTGGGAAATATGCAATCAACAGCACCACAATCAACATTGTCAGTACAAACGGCACAGCGCGCGCAGCAATCTTGAGTATGGACTCGCCCGTGATGCCCGAGACAACAAAGAGGTTCAATCCCAACGGAGGTGTAATGAATCCCACACCCAGCGCGGTGATCATCATGATGCAGAACTGAATCTCATTCATTCCGATATTGTCGGCCAGTGGCTTCAGGATTGGTGCCAGGATCACAATATTGGGCGTTGTTTCCATGACGCAGCCTGCGGCGATCAGAATACAGATCATCAGCAGGATCAACAGCATCGGATCATCAGTCAAACCAGTCACCGCCGTCACGAACCCCTGAGGAACTCCCATGATTGCCAGCGCTTCGGCCAACGGGGCCGAGAACGCGATGATTGGCAGGATTACCCCGTTCACTTTGGCAGAACTGACCAGCATCGCAGGAAAGTCGGATAGCTTCAGAGTTCCCAAAATGAAGCCCATCACGATGGTGACGACAACCGCGGTCGCACCGGCCTCTGTCGGGGTCAGGCGGCCAGAGAAAATTCCGTAGAAGATAATCCCGGGCACGATGAAGGCGTACCAACCGGATTTTAGCGAATGACCAAGGTTACCGAGCCATTCGCTCAGTCCCATATTGCCCCCGGTTTCATAGGTATAGATCCGGTTCATGATAATATTGGTAATCAGGATCGAAACCAAAATCGCTAGGCCGGGGATCAACGCAGCAAGAAATAGGGTCGAGGCTGAAATGCCCAACACGAGGCCGATGATGATGTAGGCGATCGAAGGCGGAATCAGGATGCCGGTACAGGCGCCCGCAGCCACCAGCGCACAGGCATAAGGTCGCGGGTAACCGCTTTCGACGAGGCGATCGATGGTCATCCGCCCCACCGCAGCAGCGCCCGCCGCATCAGAGCCCGAAATCGCGGCAAACATCCCGCAAACCAGCACCGTGGCTGACCCGAAACCTCCGCGCGTCCAACAGGTCAGCGCTTCGGCGACATCAAGGAATTTCTTACTAAGCCCAGTCCTTACAAGAACATCCCCGGTCAGGATGAAAAGGGGGACAGCTGTTAAGGCAAAGGCGTCTATTCCGGTGAACAGGCTTTCACCAACCGCGCTCAGCGGCAGATCCCCTGACATGACCAACATGACAATCGCAGCGGTGCCAATCGCCGCCCATACCGGTACGGCCAATGCGATCAGGCCAACGAACAGAATGACGGGCAAATAAAAATCCCAGCCGAGCTCGACCGTTTGATTGAGGGAATTCCAAAGCATTCGAGTTCTCCTCAGTCAAACAGTTTGTCGCCTTCGAAGACGGGTGTGCCGTCTCGAAGAGATTTGAAGTCGCGCATCAAGGATTGAATGAGGCGCCAAATCATCAGCGCAAACCCGGTGGGGACTGCCATCAGAAACCAAACCTTGGACACGCGCAGCCCATCCGTGACCGAACCAAATTTGGCGGAGACATGGACGGCTTCATAGGACCAGTAGAGTGCGATGACTGCCACACCCAGCATCACCAGATCGCCGAATATATACAGAACCGCCTTTGGACGCTGCCCCATGTAGTGCATGAGCACGTCGATACGGATATGAGCACGTTCCTTGACCGCTGCCGCCGCGCCGATCCAGGCGAGATAGATGAAAGAGTAGCGAACGATTTCCTCGCCCCAGATCGAGGAAAAGGCAAATACCTCGCGCCGCAGCACCTCGATCGCCATGGTAACGACAAGCATCACGTAGAACACCAGTAGCAACCAGCGTTCGGCGTCGCGGTTGATCTTTTGCAATAAGGTCATTTCCAGCCCCGATCCCTGGCAGCGCTCAATTTTGCCGGTCCAAAGGGACCGCTGCCATCTGGTTGAATGGGAAAAAGTGGGCGAAAGGCTTTTGCCCCTCGCCCAACTAAATTACGCGTCGTGGACGTAGTATTTACCCTGCGTACCAGCCGCTTCGACCAGTTTCTCGAAATTCTCCATCGAGCCTGCCAGTTCGGTCTTGAAAGGATCCCATTCCGAACGCTGGTAGCCACCGGCATCTTGCCACTCGGCCAATTGATCGTCAGACAGCGAATGGAATTGCACGCCCGCCTTGTTGAGTTCGGCCATTGCAAAGGCCCTTGCCGAGGGAACCTTGGACAGATTCTGATGGCTGGTCATTTCAGAACCCCACATGATCCCTTCCTGCACGTCGGCGGGCATGGAATTGAACCACTCAAGGTTACAGGAATAGACCTGACTGTCAGGCACCGCCTGCGTGAAGGTGACATTGCTGAGGATATCTTTGAATCCAAAGACATACAGTGCTCCAACCGATGGGTCGAGCGCATCCGCAACACCCTGTTTGATCGCCGATGGCGTCTCACCCCAGGCAACCGGTGTCGGATTCGCACCGACCATCCGATAATATTGCTGCAACATTTTTGATCCCGGCACGCGGAATTTTACACCGCTCATATCAGACGGTGTCATGATCGCGTTCCCGCCCTGCCGCACAGCGACAACACGCGGATCGATGACAACGTAGAACAAGGCCTTGAACCCAGCAGCTTCGACCTTGGGGTGAACTTCATTGGTCCAAGTGTCCGAATGTACCAGGTTTGTGAACCGCTGGTTCGAGCCGCAGAGATACGGCATGTTGATCAGGTCAACGGTTGACGCAAAGGGCGCAAAGTTTGACAGCGAATGCTGGGCCGCCTGAATTGTTCCACCCTGAACTTTCTGGACCAGTGCGCCGCCTGCACCCAATTGGCCACCTGGGGCAAGCTTGACATAAACCTTGCCGTTGGTGGCGTTCTGGATGTTCTCTTTCAGATCCAATTGCATAATCGGATAGCTGCGCGAAGCGCCCAAAACATAAGCTGTGGCGACAGTCATTACGTGATCAGCCGCTTTTTCGCGTTCTTTTTCTTCTTTGGCGGTCTGCGCCGCCGCCTCTGATGACCACAATACGCCACCCGCACCAGCCACAAGCGCCGCGGTGAACGAGCCGGTTGAGGCCAGTTTCAGAAAATTCCGGCGCTCAGCAGATTTGAGGCCATCCTTGCCATTCGTCATTGTCTTCCTCCCATGAAATCCGTCAGCTGCCGTTTTTGTTTTTATGGTCAGCCTCTTGCTTGAGAATGGCCACCACGAACAAAATCGAGGCGGCAAACAAAACCAGCATTTCACCGACATCCCCCAGAAACGCACCACCGCCAAAGGCGCCCAAGGCCACATTGGCAAAGAACACGATAAACACAGCGGCAGCAGCCCAGAGGAACATTACGGAATCCCAGTTCGTTATCTCAAATACATTTGTAAGCGCTTACATTGATAATGCAAGCGCTTACATGAATAGATGGCAAATGGGCATTTTTGTGATAAGACGGGTGTCAGATCAGATGCAGGCACAGTATGGGAAAAACCCGTTCAGCTCCGACACTTAACGACGTCGCAAAGGCGGCGGGCGTATCGACCGCCACAGTCTCGCGATGCCTGAACTCACCGGAAAGAGTGGTCGAATCCACGCGCAAGCGTGTGATGCAAGCAGTCGAATCGCTGGGCTATACACCGAATTTCGCGGCCCGCGTGATGGCAGCGAATCGCAGCTTTACGATCGGTGCGATAATCCCGACAATGGACAACGCGATCTTCGCCCGCGGGCTGCAGGAATTTCAGGACCAGCTTCGCGAAAGCGGATATACGCTTTTGGTCTCCAGTTCAGCCTATGATCCCGAAGTCGAGCGAGAACAAATTCGCGCTCTTGTCGCGCGCGGTGCAGACGGGTTGCTGCTGATTGGATTTGCACGAGATGCAGAGATCTACAAATATCTCGAACAGCACCAGATTCCGTCATTGGTTGCCTGGTCTTACGATCCAATGGTGCAGCGCCCTTCGGTCGGTTTCAGCAATACCGCAGCAATGGGAGAACTGGCCCGAAAGGTGATTTTGGCCGGTCACCGACAGATTGCAATGATTTCGGGGATAACGAAAGGCAATGACCGGGCTCAAAGTAGGGTTGAGGGTGTCAGACTGGCCATGACGGAAAACAGCCTCGACCCTGACACCTTAACGCTGATCGAAACCACATACGAAATTGAAAAGGGTGCTGAGGCCCTTCGTAAACTCATGTACCTGAGCCCAAGGCCGACGGTGGTGATTTGCGGCAACGACGTCCTTGCCGCCGGGGCCCTGCGCGAAGCACGTAACCTTGGCATTCAGGTTCCAGAGCAGCTTTCGATAACTGGATTTGATGACATTGAGTTGGCCGAAATTGTAAGCCCGTCCCTGACGACAGTTCACGTCCCTCATCGCGAAATGGGGCGCAAGGCTGCACAGGAACTTGTAGAAATGGTTGAAGGTAGGTCAGAAGGCCGATCAGTCTGCATAGATACTAGGATGGTCGTTCGTCACTCGTTGGCTGGGCCACCTGATTTGCTCTAGAGATCGCGCCAAAGCGCGTCCGGAGTATTCAAGACCATGGGATGACTGTTGAGCGCCCTGATCTTCAATTGAGTTGCTGTCCAACGCTACCGGGTCACAGGTGCGAAAGACAGCGACATCAATTCATCAGAATCAAATCGATACGGGGCTTCCAAGGTGACAACATCAGCCGGATCGATGTCTTTCGGTGCTTTTCGACCTCCATCCCAAACACGGAGCGACGGAGCAGATACACTCACGCGGCGTTCGCCGTAAATTGATCGATCCGGGGCCAGATAAGCCATGTTGCCGGCCAGCCAGTTATGGGCAACGATCATGATCTCAGGCGGGGTCTGGTCCAGTATCTGAGGGGTAAGCGCAGCAAATGGAGCGGCACGCTTTGCGTTTCCGGCAAGATTATGATGCAGCATGGCCACAACGATCAGCACAGCTAGCCCCGCCGAGATCTGGCAGAAGCGCCGGGTTCCAGTTCGACCAATCTTGGGTAGAAGCCACAGCATAATGGCTGGACCTGCAAATATCAGGATGGGTTGCAGCCAGCGATCCTTAACATTGGTACTGCCACTGATGATGACGATCAACGCCATCAGGACCAATGCCCAAAACACCGTCCGCAGCATAAAACGCAATAGGTCATCCGCGACACCAGGCGCCCCTTGCCGCCGGTAGATCAACCAGAGAACGCTCATAATCAGGGATAGTAGCGCCACAAAACCCAGCGCCGCCATCGACAGCTCGGCTGCGCCGCGCAAGGCCGCCGAAAAGGTGGGCCCATCGCTAGACATGTCGAGTTTGCGCGCGCTGTCAAAGGCAAGGGCCGAATGGTTCAGAATCCACACCATCGGAGCAGCGATCAGAGCCGCAGCGATACCGGCCGACAACAACAACTTCACCGATAGGAAAGTTCTACGCGTATCAGGCGCACTGAGCGCTGCCAGAAATATAGCCAGGAGCGCAATAGCGTAATTGTACTTGGACAGCCCACCCGCCGCCATCACTACGCCTAGCAGGACATAGCCTTTGGTCGTGGGATTGCGGATCAATCCCCAGATCACCGTGAAACTCAGCGCAGAACAGAGATTGGCGAGAACCGTGTGCGTCAGCGCGCGCTGCGCTTCCCAACTGAATTGATAAAGCATCAACAACGACAGCACCGACACCCCTGCGACTACGGGATTTTGTCGGGTCCGAATAGTCATATAAAGAGTGACGACAGTCGCCAACAGTAACCCGTTCTTCAGCAGCGACAGCCCAAGTATGCTTGGGCCGGTGATCTGGAAAACGGCCCATTGCAACCATGCATACAGCGGTAGTTGGGGGCCGTAACCCCATTGAAGTTCGCGGGCATCCAGCAAAATCTCGGCCTCGTCCAGACCAAGCGCACCACCCGTTGCAAGCCGGACGACAACGTGCAGCAAGAAGTAACCGCAAAATAACCAAAGCCAAAATCTGTCAGTTCCAGCCAACTGCTGAATCCGCCCGGGATTCGCGGATAGCTGGCAAGGATCCGTCTGGGATTGGCTCATGATACGCCCCGATTCCACCGGTGCGTCCCTATCCTGTCGGACTACCGGATTGCTTCCTCGCCGAAGCTAGACCCGATGCAGTCAGACATGTCCAGTTTTTTCACATTCTCGTGTCGAATGCGGCTTAACGACCGCCCATGATGGGCAATCAGGCTGTGCGCTGCGTTTCAGACTGGTTCAGACCGTCAAGCCAATCAGTCAGGCAACCGAGGTCCGGTTCGAGCGCTTCGGCCATCCCGCCCGCGAACTCCTGAAACCGTTCTATATTCAGTTTGTTGAGCCCTACCAGGACCGGTATCCCACGTCCCAACGCATCTGCTATGAGAGGCCGAAAGCCGCGCCCGTCGGCCTCATGCTTGCCGAACTTGTTGATAATCAGCAACTGAGGAGCGTTATCCAGAGATTGGGTCACCAATCCGACAGCGCGTTCCAGCTCGGCCGGGTCCAGACGACACCCACGCGCATTTTTACCCAGCGATTGCGAGATGCGAATGGTTTCTCCGGTCGGCAACACCTTAAGGTCCATATCGCATTTATAGCCTTCGGCGCATTCGGTGTTGGTTTGCACCACACCCGACAACGCGGTGCCCGTATCTGTCAGCGCCTCGGCAAAAGCACTGAGCAGGCGATCGGTGGCACCGCGATCGGTGGTTGTTACATAGGCGAGATGCATTGTGAGACCTCAAGACTTCGAATGGTGATAGATCAGATAGCACGGGCCGGACAGATCGACCACTCCCACGTGTCAGGGCATCGGTGAGAGCCCGATCACAGCTTCGTGCAGATGGAAGATAACTGCGTACGCAGCGAAAGCGGCAAGCCAGGCCCAAAAGCGTGGCCATGGACGAGGCACGCGCAAGGAGATACGCGCGGTATTTCGAGATAGGCGATGCCAATCCGACCCCATGTAACGGGCTGTGCGGCGGTCGATCAGAACCATTCCCATCGCAGCGAAGCCCGCGAACAATCCGAACAGGATGACATGTGACAGACTGCCATTTGCCAGTAGGTGGGCAACGGCCCAAAGCATCAGCGCCACTAAGATCGGATGGCGCGTAGTGCGCAGGATGCCGGGGGATTCTGGATCAAAGGAACGATGCCCTAATCCTCCAAAAGAAAATGGGTTCTGGATCGAGAGGCCCGCAATGGCCAGCCAACAGACTATCGGCATAACGAGAAGTGGCGCCCAACGGAAGATGGCGAGCGGCGGAATGACCTCGAGATATGGTGCATTGGCAGCGGCGACGATCAGCCAGCCCAATACCACAAGCGAGATCAGTGAGTAGGCAGCGAAGTACCCTGTGCGCCCGAGTGTGCCTATCAGCCAGCCGCGCACCGCTGGCCGCGCCGGGATCATGTGGCTGAGCAGAAAGGTCACGAGTGCTGCGAGGAAATAGCCCCAACCGGTCATTATTATCTCCGAACATGTTGCACCCGGATTACGTCGTGATCACGTGTGGGTCTTTGTCCGAAATCAAGTGCGGCAAGGGGCGGTTGCCCGCCCCAGCCCTGTCTTAGAGGCCCAGCGCCTTGCGGCGTTCTTCGGCAAAGCCCTGCACCATGCGATCGGCGATCAGCGCGAGGATAGCCATCGCCGCCCCGGCCGAGATGCCAAGCCCCACATCAGCCTGCCCCAGTGCCAGATATATCGACTGACCCAGACCGGTCGTGCCGATCAATGCGGCGATCACCAACATGGCAAAGGCATAAAGGATGGTCTGGTTCAAACCCAGCAGGATGGTCGGTGCAGCATAAGGCGCGCGAACATCGCGCATGATCTGCCACTCAGTCGCGCCGCTGGAGATCGCGGCCTCCATCATTTCCTCGGGCGTGTTGACCAGCCCGTGCCGCGTGTAGCGGATCATCGGGACAATCGCATAAGCACAGATCGCAAGGAAAGCCGAGAACTCTCCTATCTGGAACACCATCAGGACCGGGATCAGGAACACGAAAAGCGGGATCGTCTGCAGCATATCGCAGATCGGGCGCACAACGGTCCAGACCGGAGACCAGACCGCGCTGGCCAGCCCGGTCAGACCGCCAAGCACGGCGCAGAAGAACACTGCAGCGCCGCTGAGATA
This sequence comes from Ruegeria sp. O11, assembly GCF_056535285.1. NCBI lineage: Bacteria > Pseudomonadati > Pseudomonadota > Alphaproteobacteria > Rhodobacterales > Roseobacteraceae > Ruegeria > Ruegeria sp. O11. The sequence goes on from NZ_JBQERS010000001.1 coordinate 1,169,217, forward strand.
GAGCGACAACAGGGCGCGTTCCCACAGGCCTGAGACAAGGATGGTGCAGAGCAGACCCACCGACAACGCCGCAAGACGCCAGCCGCCTGCGACCCAGCCCAGTGCGGCAGCCCCGGTCAGAACAAAGGGCCATGGCAGGTTGGCGATGCCGGTTTCCAGCATGCCGATCAGGATCAAAACTACCAGCCCTCCGGTCAGGTGACCGCGCCAAGCCATCAGCAGCGCGATTGCGGCCCCAGCGGCGAAGAGACCCCAGCTCATGTTGGGGGTCCACTGGAATCCCCATGTGAAAGGCAGCACCGCCTGATCCAGCCCGATCCGCAGCGGCAGCAGCACATAGAACAGTGAGTTGTTCTTGAGCGCATCCAGCCACGGCCCGTTGGCCTGCGTGAACGCGGTCAGGCCGCTGTCGATGGCCCCGGCCATCGGGTCCAGCACGGTTAGCTCGGACGGGTTCGGCAGCCACACCCAGAAGGCAGCGGTGAACAGCACCGCAAAGCCCAGCATCGCCCAGACTACGCGGCTGTCATAGCGCTTGCGTTCGGTCGCCAGAGTGCCACTCATCCGGTCGATCACGACAGCGAAGACGACGATGACCAGACCAGCCATCAGGGATTCGCCGAACTGCGCCTTGCGCATGGTCAGCAGAACCTCCCAGCCGATGTCGTTGAAGCCACCAATGACGGCAGCGATGATCACCATCGACAGGGCCGCCATCAGGCACTGGTTCACACCGACCATGATCTGCGTGGTGGCCGCCGGAATCTCGACCTGAAACAGTTGCTGCAGGCGGGTGCCGCCGGACATGATGGCGGCTTCCTTGATCTCGGATTCCACCCGTTCCAACCCTAGCATCACGTTGCGCGCCATCGGCGGTGCCGCATAGATGGCCGAGGCGATCAGACCAACCACCGGACCAAATCCAAACAGCAGCAGCAGCGGCGTCAGATAAGCAAAAGTCGGTACCGTTTGCATGATGTCCAGCACCGCCTGCACGAATGACTTCACCCGGGGCACTTCATTGGCGAGGATGCCGATCGCGCCGCCCATAATCAGCGCCACGGGCACGGACACGGCGACGAGGGCGAGCGTATTCATGCTCTCGGCCCAATAGCCTGAGGCCAGAACGAAGCTGAGGCCGATAAAGCCCAGCGCCGCCATGGGCAAGCCGCCCAGATACCAGCCCAGAGCGGTGACGATACCGATCAGAATCGGCCACGGGGTGTTCCCGAGCACATAGTTGGCAGCATTCATCGGATAGGTCATCAGGTCCGAAAACAGCCGCATGGCCGGTTTGATGCCGTTCAGAAACCAATCCAGAAATGCCCCAACCCATTGAGTTGCGGGCAATTCCCACGCGGCGGGCCATTTGACCAGCCACGGGGCAACGCCTTCCAGCGCAAGGCAGACCGCGCCGACGATCACTGTAATCAGCGCAGCTTGCGCCCCGGCTGTCAGGCGAACCTGTTGCGCGGGAGTGTCCGTCACCGCGGTCATGTCTCATCCACCTGCAAGGCTGCAGCCAAATCAGACGGATGCACGGTGCCGACAATATTGCCGTCTGCATCGCGCACGGGCACGGGTTCATAAAGCTCCATGCAATGCGCAAGTGCTGCATCCAATGTCATTGATGTGGTCAGGCCCGGATCATCTGGCCCACGTTCCCCATCATCGCGCATGACCGAGGCGACCTTGGCGTGCTGGCCTTTGGCAACATCCTTTGAGAACTCGCGCACATAGTCGTCCACCGGGCGCAGCACGATATCCGTTGGTGTGCCGATCTGCACGATCTTGCCATCGCGCATGATGGCGATGCGGTCGGCCAGCTTCAGAGCCTCTTGGATATCATGAGTGATAAAGACGATCGACTTTTTCAACGTCGCCTGAATACGCAGGAACTCATCCTGCAGCTGACGGCGGATCAATGGGTCGAGGGCCGAGAACGGCTCGTCCAGAAACCAAATGTCCGGATTCACGGCAAGACTGCGCGCGATCCCCACACGCTGGCGTTGGCCGCCTGAAAGCTGCCGGGGGAAACTGTCTTCGCGCCCTTCCAGACCGACCAGAGAGATCACTTCTTGCGCGCGCGCCAAACGTTCTTTTTTACTCACCCCCTGAACCCGCAGCGGGTATGCTACGTTTTCAGCCACAGTCATATGTGGAAACAAGCCGAAATGCTGGAACACCATGCCTAGCTTTTTGCGCCGAAGATCGGTCAGCACCTTCTTGGACGCACCGATAACGTTCTCGCCATCCACGCGGATTTCCCCGCCCGTACCAGGCAACAGTTGCGAGATGCAGCGGATCAGCGTCGATTTGCCCGAACCCGAAAGCCCCATGATGACGAATAGCTCGCCTTCGCGAACTTCGAAATTGGCGTCTTGAACAGCGGGAATAAACCCGTGTTCCCGAAGATCAGTTGCGGCTTTGTCGGCGTCATTCCCTGACCGAGACAGCGCGTCGGTCAGAGCTTTATCAGCGCCGGGGCCAAAAACCTGCCAGAGATTCTGGCAGGCAATGGCTGGCGTATTGGCGTCAGTCACTAAAGCGGGCTCACTTGGTTGCCGCGTCAACCACAGGACGCCACTTGCCTTCGTTCTCGGCCATCCATGCAGCGACCACCTCTTCGACTGCACCGCCATCTACGTCGATCGCACCCATCATTGGCTGCTGGTCTTCGACCGCCAGTTGATAGTTGGTCAGGATTTCATAGGCTGCAGGCCATTTCTCTTCCATGCCGCTCCAACCGGCCTTGAAGATACGGGACGGTGAGAAGTCGCAATCGTTCACCGCATTTGGGTTCGGGCCCCAGGACGGATCGTTAAAGCACGCTTCTTCGCCCGCAGGCAGTTCAACAAACTGCACATCATAGGCCGACATCGCCCAGTGCGGCTGCCAGAAAGTGATCAGCAGCGGCGACTTGCGCTCGGTCGAGGCGCGCAATTCCGCGATCAGAGCACCTTCGGAACCTGCAGGAACCGCTTTGAACGGCAGTTCAAGACCGGTCATGCGGTCCGCGCCAGGTGTGCCCCAATCCGCAGGATAGTCGACAAGGCGACCACCAGGCAGTGTTTCGGCAGTAGCGAAGACCTGCGCGCAGTCTTTCAACGCCTCCCACGCAGGCAGGCCCGGGCACAGCTCGGCGACGTGCGCGGGGTAGGCAATACCTTCTTTCGCATCGAGGCCCAGATCGCCAATTTCGACAACAGTGCCTTCGTCAATCTTCTTGGCATACTCGTCTGACACGTTAGAGGACCAGATTTCCAGCGTCGCATCGATGTCGCCATCTGCCAGTGCCTGGAACTGGTTCATCATGCCGGCGGTCACATATTCCACGTTATAACCTGCAGCCTTCAGCATCTCGCCTGCCACATGCGTGGTAACGTGCTGACCAGTCCATTCATTGATTGCCAGCTTGATCGGTTCATCCACAGCGCCCATGTCTGCCGCATGGGCTGAACTGGCAACCAAGATAGCTAACGCGCTTACGCTAAGCTTTTTCATTGTTTTGACTCCCTGTCTTTTTCATTTGCCTTTTTTGAGCATTTTACAGCCCATCCAGTATTTCCTCGTTCACGGTGCGATCGAAACATGCACAATTCTGGTCGAAATTGAACAGGCAGTTGTTGTTTTTAGCCAGATCATCCGCCCCCGCCAATTCTAACTATTGCTCCGGCCCCTTTCCGTCCGGTGTTCCCCATACGCAGCACCCTTCATACCACAAAGTGAAAGAACTTGATTGACTAGTCAATAAAAACATCTCGGTTTTTCGGATTGCTCACTGGTTTTTACTTGCCAAACGAACAGGATGTATCAGCATTTGCGCAACGGAGGGCCTAAGATGCGTCACTTTGATGAAATCTATGAGCTGGCAGCAGACCGCCATAGTGGACCCGAAGCGCTGGAAAACAAGCTAACCAAACCGACCCCCCTAAATGAACTGGCGGAGATGGCTGATGACCGTTGGTTATCAATAATCACGAAAACGATTTTTCAGGCCGGGTTTAACTGGAAAGTGATCGAGGCAAAGTGGGACGGGTTTGAAACAGCCTTTGACGGCTTCGACCTCGGTCGTTGTGCATTCATGGATGATGAAAAGTTCGACGCCCTGCTCCAAGATACTCGCATCGTACGAAACGGCACTAAAATCGCTGCCGTTCGGGACAATGCGGCCTTTCTTCTGGAACTCCGCTCCGAGGGTGGCGTTGGTCAAACTTTGGGCGGTTGGCCGTCGCAGGACTATGTCGGATTGCTGCAGATGCTGGCCAATCGCGGATCGCGACTCGGCGGTGCATCAGCCCAATACGCCATGCGATTTGCTGGCCGAGATAGTTTTATTCTGTCACGCGACGTGACGGCTCGTTTGGTTGCCGAGGGCATCATCGACAAACCCGCGACTTCCAAAAAAGCCATGGCTGCGGTGCAAACCGCTTTCAACACTTGGATGGAACAATCCGGGCGTTCGCTTACAGAAATAAGCCGGGTTTTGGCGATGAGCCTTTGAAAACGGCTTGCAGAGCCAAGCTTCCACATTAGGCTTGTTGATATGCTCCGCACCCTGATGATTTCAGCTCTGTTTCTGTTTGCTTCCTGTGGCCGCCCCCTTACCGATCAGGAGCGCACTTTCGCTGGCAAAATTCATGGCGAAACGCTGAACCTTGACCGCGTGCGCCTGGTCGAGGGCGCACCGGTTGCCGCAGTAACTTTTACCAGGAAAGCCCGCCCTCGGGTCGCTTGTCGAGAGCGGATTTTGCCACCCATCAAAGAGGAAACCGTGACAGGCAAACCGGCGGGTGTCGCCCTATTTAATCACGTGTACTTTACGAAAGACTGGTATCTGGACGACTACATGAGCCAATACCCTGAACAGATGAACCTGATCGCGGCCATGCTGCTGGCGCATGAGCTGACCCATGTCTGGCAATGGCAGAATCGCAAGACGACTGGCTATCACCCGCTGCGCGCAGCGGCTGAGCACGGGCGCCAGAATGATCCGTATCTGTTCGATCTGGATACCTCGCCCGATTTTCTTGCCTATGGGTTTGAACAACAAGGCGCGATTGTCGAAGAATATGTCTGCTGCCGCGCTCTCGACCCCGAGGCACCGCGAACCAAACGCCTGCACGATATGTTAAGCGTACATTTCGATGTCTCAAAACTCCCCGGAAATAAGCGCGAAAGCGATGTGTTGCTGCCATGGTCGGGCGTGAAAGTGCAAGGTATCTGCCGTTGAACCTTCTAGCCCTCCTGTAGAGTTTTCAGGAATGCCACCAGATCCACAATCGGCTTGCTGGTCAGAATCGGCTGCCCTTCGGGCGTCTTGATTGCGGTGTCATTCCCTTCGAAATAAGGCCCATATACTGGCATCGGGCTTCCATGGCTGACCAACGGATCGCGTCCATCAATCCGGGCGACCACGCGCGCGGTCGGAAAATCTCCATCAGCATCCAGCAGCGCTTTCAGGTTCGTTGGCTGGATCACCAGCACCCCAGCCATCGGGCCATGCCCGGTTGCGTCCAACCCATGACAGGTCGCGCAGTGATGCTGATACAGCTTGGCCCCAGCCTCGGCATCCTGTGCGAAAACGGGCGGCGAAATCGCAGTGAGTACCGACAGCGAGACTAAGCCAAGTATTGATCGGACCATCGCTTTTCTCCTTTCTGCCTGACAATTCCAGACTTGCCCGACGGCCACACTGGCGCAATGATCCAGATCAACGAAACGAGCGCAGGGATACAGGGCCATGACACAATACGCAGCAATAATGCTGGCCGCCGGGATCGGCGTTCCCATCCTTGCCGCCCTGAATGCAGCCTTGGGCCGACTGATCGGATCGCCGACCGCTGCGGCCGTGATTCTGTTCGCGATTGCCTTTGTGTCCTCGGCCCTGGCGCTTTTGATCCTCGGAGGAAGTGAGGCCTTTGCCAAAATCGCACAAGCCCCGCGTCACTTACTGTTGGGCGGCGTGCTGATCGCGTTTTACGTGCTATCAATTACCCATGTAGCCCCACATTTCGGAGTGGGGAATGCCGTGTTTTTCGTACTGCTGGGCCAGTTGATCAGCACAGCTGCGATTGACCATTTTGGCCTGTTCGGTGCTCAGGTCACACCGCTGACATTGATGCGGGCGGGAGGCATTGCGGTAATGGCGATTGGTGTCGCAATCACTCAGCTGGCCTGAGCACACCGCCTTCCAGCCGCAACATCCGGTCCATACGCGCCGCCAGATCGAGGTTGTGCGTGGCGATCAGCGCCGATAGCCCTTCGTCCCGCACCAGCGCCATGAGGGCTGCAAAGACCTGATCCGAGGTTTCGGGGTCCAGATTGCCGGTCGGCTCATCCGCTAGCAGAACACGGGGCTTGTTGGCCAATGCCCTGCAAAAAGCCACGCGCTGTTGTTCTCCGCCCGACAATGCGGCTGGCCGGTGTTCCGCGCGGGCCGAAACGCCAACACGATCGAGCAACTGCATCGCTCGTACCTGCGCCGCTTTTTCGGATGTGCCATTCGCAAGTTGCGGCAGAATGATATTTTCCAGTGCCGTGAATTCGGGAAGCAGGTGGTGAAACTGATAGACGAATCCCACATCACGCCGCCGGATCGCTGTGCGTTTGCGATCCCCCTTGCCCGTTGCTCCCTGACCAGCGATTTCAACCTCGCCGGTATCGGGCGTATCCAGAAGACCTGCGATGTGCAGCAAGGTCGACTTCCCTGCGCCTGATGGCGCCACCAGTGCGACCGCCTCCCCGGCGCGCAGCTCCAGATCGGCACCTCGCAACACCTGAATCTCACCTGGCGTGCCTGGAAGATATGTCTTGCTCAGACCGCTGAGCCTTAACGTCACATCATTCATAGCGCAGCGCCTCAACCGGGTTCAGCCGCGCCGCGCGGCGGGCCGGGAAATAGGTAACAAGGAAGGACAGGCCCAGCGAAAGACCGATGGCTTTCAAGACATCCGATAAGTGCAACTCGGCAGGCAAGGCATAGATACCTCGAATGGAAGGATCCCAGACGCCGCCACCCATGACGTAGTTCACGAACGAGAATATCGGGTCGATATAGATGGCGAAGAGGCAGCCCAGAATGACCCCCATTGCGGTCCCGATGATGCCCGTGAACGCTCCGCAGATGAAGAACACCCTAAGCACTGACCCTTCGCTAAGGCCAATGGTGCGCAAGATACCGATGTCGCGACCCTTGTTCTTCACCAGCATGATCAAACCCGAAACGATATTCATTGCCGCGATCAATACGAGGATCGAAAGGATGATGAACATAACGTTGTCTTCGACTTCCAATGCCCGCAAAAAACCGCCTGAAGCATCCTGCCAAGTCCATATCTGACTACGCTCTCCAGCTGCCTCGATAATCGGGATCAAGATCGGGGTCAGCTCTTCGGGGCGATCGACCATCACCTCGATCTCATCCGCCACTCCTTCACGGTTGAAGAAGCTCTGCGCCTCGGTGAAAGGCATGTAGACGCGGGTACGATCGATGTCAAAACGCCCGGCCGAAAAGACATAGACCACTTCATAAGCATTCACGCGCGGCGACGTACCAAAGGCGGTTTTCACACCATTGGGCGAAGTCAGCTTCACTCGATCTCCAACAGTCGCCCCGATCGCACGCGCCACGCCCGAGCCGATGGCGATGCCATCCGGGAACCTGGATAGATCGCCGTAGGCTTCTTCGCTCTCTGCAATACCCGACAGATCAGCCAGATCGTCAGGACGCATGCCAAAGACCTGCACACCAGAGCTGCGGTCAGCATTGGTGATCAACACCTGCCCTTTAACCAGCGGGGCGGCGCGCTCAACCCCGGGCACCTGCGCGATCCGCTCGGCCATACCATCGAAATCGCTGATGGTGCGATCCAGCCGCCCCTGTGCATCAATCTCTCCGGCGGAATAAACGGTGACATGGGCGTTGGCCCCCAGAATGGTGCCCACGAATTCGGAGCGAAAACCAGACCTGACCGCCAACGTGGAGATCAATGCGAACACGGCTAGCGTGATCCCGATCAGCGAGATCCAAGTCATCACACTGACGCCGCCATCCGCACGGCGGGCACGCAGATAACGCCAGGCAATCTTCCATTCAAAAAGAGCGAAGGGCGGTGGTGTTTTGGCCATTCCTGCCTCGGGTTCAGATTTTTCGCGACCCTCTCGACATTTGGTCAGATGGTCAAGCCGGTTATCGCGCGGATGTCCGATTGGCGCTTCTGCAGCCGACGCGGGTATGAAAAGAACAGTCTGAAACGAATCATTCGCCCTCAGGTCAGCGCTTCACCGTCAAAGCGAGAATCACCTCCACTTCGATACACCAAAGGTTGTGAACCTCTTCACAGACAAAGGCTTATTGTTTCAGGTATGAAGTCAATGTGAGATATCCGTACCTGACTGAGTCACAATCGCAACATTTGGGCGCGAAATATTGTTTCACAAATTGATAAGTGTAGGAAATTTTGTCACCCTTTTTGTGTGGGGGACACATTTTAAGAGTTTAAGGGCGGAGGTACGCTCATGGGTATTCAAGAACATATGAAAGGCACGGGCCCAATATTAGCCCGTTCGGCAGCAACAGAACTGGATTGTGAAAGCGCAGCTTTGTTGCGCGCGGCAATCAGGCCAATTTTCTTAAGTGCCGCTAGCTGGGCCGGTTTGACTGACATTCTACGAGACAAAGGCTATCGCCTTGCTTTCCGGCAAGGGCGGCTGTGCATTTCAGATCGCGCCACAGACGAACGAATCTGTGGATTGCGGTTTCTTGGCTTTGAACTCGCCGAGCTCGTGCGCCGCTTTGGTCGCCCAATCGTGGTCGCTCGAGGCAGTGAAGCGGACGGCGATATCCTGACCGACCGCCCGACATCAGCAAACTGAGCTAAGTCTCAGAAAGTACATCGCCTTGTTCAGGCGATACCCTCGTAGATTTCTGCGATCTTGGTGACAGCTGCCTCGGGGCTCAACTCTTCACTCTCACCAGTTCGGCGACAAGTCAGTTCGACAACACCATTCTTCAGACCGCGCGGCCCGACAGTGATACGCCAAGGCAGACCAATCAGGTCCATAGTGGCAAACTTGCCCCCTGCCCGTTCTTTCCGATCATCATAAAGCGGCTCAAGCCCCAAAGCTGTCAGCGCGGCATAGAGCTTGTCGCAGGCCGCATCAGCCTCTTCATCACCTTGCTTCAAGTTCACGATTCCGCAATGGAACGGTGTGACGCCTTCGGGCCAGATAATGCCCTTGTCGTCATGGCTGGCCTCGATGATCGCACCGATCAGGCGACTGACACCGATGCCGTGACTGCCCATATGCACCGGAACCGGCTTGCCATCCGGCCCTTGAACGGTCGCGCCTAAAGGTTCGGAATACTTGGTCCCGAAATAGAAGATTTGGCCAACCTCGATCCCGCGCGCTACCCGGCGACGTTCTTCAGGTATCTGATTAAACAAAGCCTCATCATGGGTTTCGTCCGTACGAGCGTATTTCGATGTGAATTCTTCGAGGATCGCCTGACATTGGTCACGGCTATCATAGTCGATCTCGCGGTCACCAAAGGTCAGGTCAGTGACGGCGCTGTCATAGAAGACCTCGGATTCACCGGTATCAGCTAGCACGAGGAATTCGTGCGTGTCATCGCCCCCAATGGGGCCAGAATCAGCGCGCATCGGTATGGCTTGCAGGCCCATGCGTTCATAGGTGCGCAGATAGCTGACCAGATGGCGGTTGTAGGCGTGCAACGCGTCTTCTTTGGTCAGATCGAAGTTATAGCCGTCCTTCATGTAGAACTCACGCCCACGCATCACGCCAAATCGCGGGCGGATTTCGTCGCGGAATTTCCACTGAATCTGATAGAGCGTCAGCGGCAGGTCTTTGTAGCTGCTGACATGGCCGCGGAAGATATCAGTTACCAATTCCTCGGCGGTCGGCGTGTACAGCATATCGCGACCGTGGCGGTCCTGCATCCGCAGCATCTCTTGACCGTAGTCATCATAACGTCCGGATTCGCGCCACAGGTCCGCCGATTGCAGGATCGGCATCTGGATCGCAATATGCCCTGCCCGCGCCTGCTCTTCGTGCACGATGTTTTCCAGCTTGCGCAGAACTTTAAAGCCCAACGGCAACCAGGAATAAATCCCGGCAGCAGCCTGTTTGATCATCCCGGCCCTTAACATCAGCCGGTGGCTGACGATCTGAGCCTCCGAAGGGTTTTCCTTGAGAACGGGCAGAAAGTAACGGCTGAGGCGCATAACGTAACCTTACGGGTGAGAATTTCGCTGCAAGGTGATTATGCCAAAGCCCCGCCGGGGGCAATCACGCAATGGCGTTTTTACGACCCCGCCGCTGTCGGTTTTTCGATTGACCGCAACGCCGTGTTTTTCAATGTTGGCGCAAACGTTCAATCGCGAGGCAACAATGCGAACAATCACCGAACCCGCCCGCCAGATCCCTGTTGTTCACCAGACAGATGTTTTGGTTGTGGGCTCTGGCCCAGCAGGATTGTCCGCTGCGCTTGCCGCCGCACGCGCAGGGGCCGAAGTTTCCTTGATGGACAGGTTCGGTTGCATGGGTGGCAACATTACGGCCGTTGGCGTCGAAGGCTTTGCCTGGTATCGCCACGAACAAACCGTCGAAGCCGGGGGCATCGGCCTGGAATTCGAGACCCGCGCAAAGGAAATGGGCGCAGCCGTGCCTGAAAGCCAATCGCTCAGCTATGAACTGGACAGCGAGGGCTTCAAGCTGGTGGCCGACAAACTGGTCGAAGAGGCGGGCGTTCATCCGATGCTGCATCGACAATTCGTCGCCCCGATCATGGACGGGGATCGCATCACCGGCGTGATCACCGAATCCAAAGCGGGGCGTGAGGCGATCTTGGCGAAGGTTGTTATCGACGCAACGGGGGATGCAGACGTCGCACATCGTGCAGGTGCCCCGACCCACAAGACACCGCGTGAGGACATGATGGCAGCCTCGGTCATGTTTCATCTGGCCGGCGTTGACAAACGGGCCTTCATGGAAGGTGTCAAAGCGGACCCACAGACCTACAAGGATTGGGGCGGCGGCGGCGAATGGAATATCGAAACCTCTGGCAAAGAGGACGACATGTTCTCACCCTTCGTCAAAAAACCTTTCCAGCAGGCGATTGATGAGGGCCTGATACCGGCTCATCTGAACACGATCGCAGGCACTTGGGGTGCGATGCACTACACGGGCGAGCTGACATATATGAACCTGATTCATATGGACCAGATCGACGGGACCGACCCCGACAGCCTGACATTTGGTGAGATCGAAGGCCGCCGTCAGGCGATGCTCGCCATTGATGCCCTCCGTCGCTTCATGCCGGGCTGCGAAAATGCTCGTTTGCGCAATTTCGGCATGACGATCGGTATTCGGGATACGCGCAAGATCGATGCAGTCTACAACATGACCGAAACCGATGCCCGCCATCAGGGCCGATTCGAGGATTCCATCGGTATTTACCCTGAATTCATTGATGGTTACGGCATACTGATCTTGCCGACCACAGGGCGATATATGCAAATACCATATCGCTCGATGCTGCCCAAAGGGATCAAGGGTTTGTTGGTTGCGGGCCGGTCCCATGGCGCGGATCGGGTCGCACACGCCGCGACGCGCAACATGTCCTGCTGCGCGGTGATGGGTCAGGGCGCAGGGATCGCGGCGGCCTTGTCGCTGAAAAGCAATCAGGAACTCGACAGCATGAACCTTGCGCCTGTGCATCAGGAATTGGAACGCCAAGGCGTGAGAACTACCTAATGGAGTATATTCCAACTATTGATATCAGCCCGCTGACCAATCCCGCCGGACCACAGTATCAGTCAACGGTCGCGCAGATCATGGATGCCTGCACCAGTATCGGGTTTCTGTCGATCACCGGGACAGGCATTTCGTCTGAGCACATTGATCAGGTACGCGGCTGTGTCAGAGCGTTCTTTGATATCGAAGAGGCCCGAAAATGGGACCAGGCCATCACTCGCGAAAACTATCGCGGGTACATACCGATGGGTTTCTTCACGCCCAATGACGGCTCGGGCACGGCGGATAAGTACGAAGGGTACAAGCTGCATTTCGAAGCAGCCGAAGATGCCCCGATCCGGGCTGAATGCGCACTTTACGGCCCGAATATCTGGCCCCGAGAGGTGCCGCAGGCGCGTACGGTCATACTGGATTATTGGCAACAGCTTGATGGCGTAACCGATCTTTTGCTCGGTGCCCTAGAGGTTGGCTTAGAGATCCCACCCAATACTCTGCGCGACGCCTTCCGCGACCCGATGACCAACATGACCCTGCTGCATTACCCACCGCAGGCATCAGAAGAACGTGGCTATGGCATACATCCACACAAAGACACCGATGCGCTGACAATAATCGCACCCGATCCGGTCGGCGGGCTTGAGGTACAGACCCGCACCGGAGGCTGGATCACACCGGAATGCCCTCCAGGCGGCTTCGTGGTTAATATCGGCGACATGCTGGAACTATGGTCAGGCGGGCGATTGAAATCGACCCCACATCGCGTAGTCAATCGATCCGGGCATGAACGCTATTCCTTTCCGTATTTCGCCGTTCCGCGCCACGATGTGGTGGTCGCGCCGCTGCTGCCTGCCCTGACCGGCTTTGATCGCCCCGAGGTGCATTGCGGCCACTGGTCGGCAGAAATCTGGCGCACCAACTGGCCTGATGAACTGGCTACAGGAGATACTCCGGAACTGGGTACACTGACAGACTAGGGCGTAAAAATCGCGCACCATGAACCGCTTGCATCGCCGGGCGTCATGGGCCAAGAACACGGCAATGCTGTGCAAACGGGGGATTGCGCTATGGCCTTGCCGGTGAAGGATCAGCTTAGATACTGGGGCATTGCCACTGTCGTTTTCGTGCTGCTTTTGTACCTGTTGGGTGATGTCTTGCTACCCTTCGTGATCGGTGGTGCGATTGCCTATTTCCTTGATCCTGTTGCGGACCGCCTGGAAAAACTGGGTCTATCGCGAATGGCGGCGACCGCGATCATAACCGTGGTTGGAGTGCTGGGCTTTGTATTGATGATCTTGATGGTCGTTCCGGCCCTGATCACTCAGCTACTGGATCTGATCGATACTTTACCTAGCCTTTTCAAGCAACTGCGCGCATTTATTGAACAACAATTCCCCGCTCTTCTGGACCGGGAATCGAACACGCACCAGATGTTGGTGTCTTTCGGCGAAACGCTGAAATCCAAAACCGGAGATGTTTTGCAGACGGTTCTGGCCTCGCTGGGATCGGCCATAAACGTTGTCGTATTGCTGGTCATCGTGCCGGTTGTCGCAGTCTATCTGCTGATGGACTGGGACCGCATGATTGCCCGGATCGGAGAGCTGCTGCCCCGCGATCACGCCCCTACGATCAAGCGGCTGGCTGGTGAGATTGATGCCGTTCTGGCCTCATTCGTGCGCGGAATGGGCACTGTCTGTCTGATCCTTGGTACATATTACGCAGTTGCGCTGATGCTGGTTGGTTTGCAATTCGGCCTGATCGTTGGCTTCATCGCCGGGCTGGTCACGTTCATTCCTTATCTCGGTGCCTTGATCGGAGGCTCTCTGGCCATTGGTCTCGCACTGTTTCAGTTTTGGGGGGACTGGGCGCATATCGGGTTGGTCGCGGGCATATTTGCCATCGGACAGGTGACCGAGGGCAACTTCCTGACCCCTAAGTTGGTAGGCAGCTCAGTCGGTTTGCACCCCGTCTGGCTGCTACTGGCGTTGTCAGTGTTCGGCGCATTATTTGGTTTTGTCGGAATGCTGGTCGCAGTTCCAGTTGCTGCAGCCTTGGGTGTATTGGCCCGTTTCGCGACCGAGCAATATCTGAACAGCCGTCTTTATACCGGGCTTGAAGGGCTCGAACAGGACGACGAGTAAATGGCCACACAACTCAGCTTTGATCTGCCGTCCAAGACCGCCTTGGGCCGCGAAGATTTCTTTGTCTCGCCCGCCAATGCGCTGGCCGTCGCGATGATCTCTGCGACCTCATGGCCAGGAAACAAGCTGGTGCTAAGCGGCCCGGCAGGATCAGGGAAAACCCACTTGGCCCATGTTTGGGCGGCGGAAACAGGCGGCCGCATCGTGCAGGCCATTGATTTGCGCTACGAAGAGGTTCCCAACCTCGCGCGTACCTCGGTCGCAATCGAGGATGTTCCCCTAATTGCAGGTGATCCTGAACAGCAAAAAACACTATTTCACCTGCATAATCTGGTGCTGGCCGAAGGGAACGCCTTACTTATGACCGGACGCGCCGCGCCAAAGCTATGGCGCCTGCCGTTGGCCGATCTGCAAAGTCGCGTGGAAGGAGCGCACCATGTGGCCTTGGAAGCGCCGGATGACGCTCTGTTAGGTGCAGTGCTCGCAAAGCTCTTCACTGACCGTCAGCTAAGCCCCGGCCCGGATGTCATCGCCTATCTGGTCAAACACATGGATCGCAGCTTTGAAGCTGCAGCGAAAGTGGTTGACGAATTGGATCGCATTGCACTCGATGAAAAGCGCGATATCACCCGTGCGCTGGCGGTGCGTCTATTGAACACAGAACTCGAACAATCTGATGCCCACGATTGACCCAACCCAGGTGATCCCGCATCCTGCGCCCAAAACATCTGGGGACACAATGACACAGACTGCCGAGACCGATTTCCCCGATCACGGGCTGTTTGGAAAGCCCATTTTCGAAGATCCGGGGGCTCGGGCGCTGTCTCGGGTTGGTGTAGTCGATATCGGGTCCAACTCGGTCCGCATGGTGATTTTCGATGGCGCAGCGCGCTCTCCGGCTTATTTCTACAACGAAAAGGTCATGTGCGAATTGGGGGCAGGCCTATCCGAAACCGGGCGTCTTAACCCGTTGGGACGTGTACGCGCGCTGGCTGCATTGCATCGGTTCAAATATCTGGCGGAAGACCTCGGGTTACCCACCCTGCACGCCGTCGCCACTGCAGCGGTGCGTGAAGCAAAAGATGGTCGCGATTTCTGTGAGCAGGTAAAAGCGGAAACAGGATTGATCATCAATGTGGTCAATGGCGAAGAAGAAGCCCGCCTGTCAGCGCAAGGCGTATTGTTGGGATGGCCCGGCGCGTATGGTTTGATCTGTGACATCGGAGGCTCGTCAGTCGAACTGGCAGAAATCGGTGGCGGCAAAGTCGGGCGTCGCATGACCTCGCCTTTGGGTCCGCTCAAACTGCGCGATATCAAAGGCGGTCGTCGGGCGCGTAAAGAGCATATCAAGAAGACCATGGAAGAGATGCGCGATAAGATGGGCCCCCAGCGGGATCGCCTGTTTCTTGTTGGCGGCAGTTGGCGCGCCTTCGCACGCCTTGACATGCTGCGCCGAGGCTACCCGCTGAACGTGCTGCACGAATACCGTATGACTCAGAGTCAAGTTCGCGAGACCATCAAATTCATCGAACAGAATGACGCGGATGAATTGCGCAGTAAGGCTGGTGTATCTGGTTCGCGTATGGCGCTGATCCCTTATGCAATGGATGTGCTTTCCCGCTTGATTCGCACTTTCAAGCCCAAGGACATCGCGATATCCAGCTATGGCATTCGCGAAGGATTACTGTACGAGCAGATGCCGCAACGCTTGCGCGACCGCGACCCATTGATTGAGGTCAGCCGCTTTGCCGAAGCCAAAGATGCACGCCTGCCCGGGTTCGGAAAACACTTGTTCGATTTTGTCATGCCTCTTTTCCGCTCGGCGCCAGAGCAGCGGGTGCGGCTGATCAAAACCGCCTGTCTGCTGCACGACGTCAGTTGGCGCGCGCATCCCGACTACCGAGCCGAGGCCTGTTTCGAATATGTGACCCGTGCCAACATGAGCGGGATCAAACACTCTGAGAGAGTTTTTATCGGCCTCGCTTTGCAGCACCGATATCGGAACAAGCGTGAAGGTAGCCGATTTAATAAGCTCTATGAGTTGCTGGATGAGCGCGGTCAGGAACAGGCCGAAATTCTGGGTAAAGCGCTTCGCTTTGGCGCAATGCTTTGGATGCAGCATGACGCGGCTATGGGTAAGTTGCGCTATTATCCGAAGAAGCAAAAGCTTGAACTGCGCTTGCCCAAATCAGCAGGTCCATTGTTCAACGAAGTTGCCGAAGCGCGGTTCAACTCATTGGCTAATGCGCTGAATTCTGAACCCAAGGTTATCCTGAGGGGCTGATCAAATATCAGTCAAGCCATCGGATGGAATGTCATCTTGCGGAACCGATTCTTCGGGTCGTTCCTGTGCCGGCTTTTTACGGATGATAATATCGCCGTTGGGCAACATTTCGGGCGTTTCATAGGCCGTCCAATCCTGAACCTGAGTGGCGAGTTCAGCCAGCGCTGGCCCCATCTCCTGCAGGAATGATTGCAATGCCGGGCCGAACTGCTCGGCGAAACCGCGCAAATCCTCGATCGTGGGCTCCATTTCCTGCCGTAGACCTTCCAGAAAAAGCTCGGCACCTCGCTCCATCAAGGACTTGCTGTCCTCTTCAGCATGGGCGGGTATTGCCACCAGTGCGCAGGTTGCGCAGATCTTCAACACATGTCGCATGGTAGAAATATAAGAGGTGGCCGATGCAGTTGAAAGGCTACAGATCTATATCCAGCGTCACAGGAAAGTGGTCGGATGCTGCCAGCAAAGCATCGCGCAATTCGGGGGTGCCCCAGCATGCGGCGTCCCGAAATGGATGCCAGATGCGCCAGACCGGGTCATGACCACGCAGATCTTTGCTGATCATGATGTAGTCGAGCAGCGCCTCAAGATACCTTCCCTCCTCCCGACGTTCAAAACGCGCCGTAGCCGGTATTGATCCGGGACGCGGACGATGCGCTTGCGCGGCGTGAGGATCATAAAGCCCTGCCTGCAAAAGAATCTCGACCGAAGATCGCCCGAACAGATGCTCAAACTCATCCAGTCCCGGGCCATCGTTCAGATCACCAAGCAAGATGACTGGCTCTTTGGCGTCAATATGGTGTTCAACGCGTCGCGCCAACCAAACCGCCTGCGCCAGTTGCTTGCGGCGATTGGCAATGGAGAGACGGATCATTTCGTCCCGTGACCCGGCACGATGGGGGGCTTTGGATTTTAGATGTGCCCCTATCAGGCGGAGGGTCGATCCATTGGCCATCTCAATGGCCAGTTCCATTGGCGGTTTCGAGAACTCGACCTGATCTTCGGTCGCATCGATGTCCAGATCAATGCGGAACACGCCATCGAACCGAGGCGCGGCTGGATCACTCAGTTGTCCAACTGGCTCGTGGCGTGCTTTCAAGACATCCGGATCGAACAACAGCGCCAGTTCCTGATGCGTATCATTGGCAAACCCCATAACTGCATGGGACGTGCGCAGATTGAATGTTTCAGCAAACCGTTGAAGGGCGCGGACGGTATTTTGCGTTTTGCCTGTATTTGGGGCCTCAACGACCAATACAGCATCGGCATCAACGGCGGTCAGAACCTTGGCCACCGCTTCGATCTGCTGCACTCTGGTTATGTCACGCCGCCCTGACCAACTATCGTCGGCGACCAGATTATCATCGCGATCAAACAGATTGGCGAACCATTCGATATTGTAGGTCGCCAGCCGCACCGATCACACCCGAGCGCCGTTTATTTCATCCCAGGCGCGATTGATATCGATCATCTTTTTCTCGGCCAGACGCACCGCTTCCTCGGGCACGCCGCGCGCCATCATCGCATCGGGATGAGTCTCTCTCACCAACTGCCGCCAAACTTTGCGTATTTCGGGCAGTGACGCACTCCGCGCAACGCCCAACACTGTGTACGGATCTTTTGGTGCATCCGGCACAAATCGCGCACGCAAGGCCATGAATTGAGCGTCAGTCTGACCAAATATTCGGCTGACCTCTTCAAGAAATTCATTCTCGTTTGGGTGATAGAACCCATCGGCCATAGCGATGTGAAAGAGCCCTTCCATCAAATCGCAAAGCGTGGTGCTGTCTTCCGCAAACATTCCCGCGATCTTGCGCGCGTAATCTTTGTATCCAGCAACATCGGTTCGGGCCATGTCAAAGACCTTGGCTGCGCCGTCTTCGTCTTCGGGCGCGATCTGGAACACTTCGCGGAAGGCTGTAACCTCATCGCGTGTCACCTGACCATCGGCCTTGGCCATCTTGGCCCCTAGTGCCACAACGGCAATTGCAAACGCGACCGAACGTTCGGGGGGCGTACGCAGCTTTTCAAATACTGCGGTCAGGCTTTCGCCCTGGGCAAGCGCATTCAGCGCATCAGCTATTCTGGTCCAGATCGACATGGCCGCACCCTAGCGCGCCTTTGCGCGACTGTCAGGTGCGACAGATGACTGCGGGGCAAGTATTTTCTGCATCAGAACAAGATCCAAGCGCTGCCCCCATTTAAACCCCACTTCGGGCATATGCCCCACCTGTTTGAAACCGATTGCCGAATGGAAAGCGACGGCTGCTGGGTTGGCCGAGGAAATTCCCGCGACAAGAACATGCACATTGTTTGTTTTGGCGATGGCCTCCAAGGCCTGCATTAATGCGCGCCCCGTGCCCTCCCCTCTGGCCTCAGGCGCCAACTGGATCGAATGCTCGCGGCACTGCGCATATCCGGGGCCCGACCGGAATAAGTTGTAAGTTGCAAACCCCCCGACCATCCCATCGCGCTCGGCGACCAGAAAAACCGGCCCACGGGTTTCTATCTCTGCCGTCACTTTTTCCACGCTACGTTCATCGGTGGTGAAAGTGACCAGCGTGTCACGAATGATCGCGTTTGCGATCTCGGTAATCGCGGGTGCGTCTTCGACCGTTGCCTGTCGGATGATCATTCCAGCACGCGCAGCCCATGTGGAGTTTCAATTTCTGCGCGCAATGCTGCCGGGCCGCTATCAAAAACGACATAATCCAACGCCCCCAAGCCCTTGGCCAGATCAAGAGCATCCGGGTGGCACACGATCAGTCGCTTCAACCGGCACCCGCTGTCCTGCAACATTTGTGCAGGATGCAGATCACCCTGCCACTGGATGAGCGCGGGAAAGAGGTTATCAAACGGCAGACGCCCGTTCGGCGGAACCGCCATGCGCCAGCGCAGCGCGCCTCGGTCCAGATCGATGGGCTGACCAACACCGTCAGGAAAGACGGTCAGCGAAGCCTCGATATCGGGAACCTGGCAAATCCAGTTGGTCAGACGGGGTGATCCGGCGAACCGGTCCAGATCGAACCAGCGCGTCCTTTGCGGATTGGGCGCATCGGGATCGATGGCGATAGCCTCTATGTACAAGCCCTCCCGCAAGCCCAACAGGCGGTTATACGTCCCGAATTTCTCGTGCTTGCCGCCATCCTGCAATCGAACACCCAACGCCTGTTCGATATGGTCAGAAGCCTCTTCCAGCGTTTCACCTGCAACAGCCAAATGGTCCAACAACATTAAGGCGCTCTCCCAAAAAACATGCGACCAGACAAGAAGTGTCTGGCCGCATGTTTTCCTCAAAGGTTCCGGATCACAAGATTTTTCGTACGAAAAATCTTGACCCACCTCAGGCTTTGGCTTCACCGATCAAACGCAAGATATCTTGTGCCGCGTCAGGGATGTTCGTTCCCGGACCAAAGATCGCCTTTACACCGTGATCGTAGAGGAACTGGTAATCCTGTTGCGGGATGACGCCACCACAGATGACGATGATGTCTTCGGCCCCGGCCTTTTTCAGTTCTTCAACCAACTGGGGTGCCAACGTCTTATGCCCAGCAGCCTGCGAAGAGATCCCGATCACATGCACATCATTGTCTACCGCGTCCTGCGCGGCTTCTGCGGGAGTCTGAAACAGAGGGCCGACGTCCACGTCAAACCCGATATCAGCAAAGGCGGTGGCAATCACCTTCGCCCCTCGGTCGTGGCCGTCCTGCCCCATCTTGACCACCAGCAGACGCGGGCGACGGCCCTCGGCCTCGGCGAATTCTTCTATCGATTTCTGGATCGCGGCAAAGCCTTCGTCACCTTCATAAGCCGCGCCATAAACACCGGCCAGGGTTTTCACTTCGGCGCGGTGGCGACCGAATTCCTTTTCCATTGCCATGCTGATCTCTCCTACGGATGCACGGGCGCGGGCGGCCTCGACGGCGGCGGCCAGCAGGTTACCACCCTCACGGGCAGTGGTGGTCAGCGCGTCCAACGCCTGCTGACATGCTGCTTCGTCACGTGTGGCGCGAATGCGTTCCAACCGCGCCACCTGAGCCTCGCGTACGGCGACATTGTCGACGTCCAAAATGTCGATCGGGTCTTCCTGTTCCTTGCGGTATTTGTTGACGCCAACGATGACCTCTTCGCCCCGGTCGATCATGGCCTGACGACGGGCCGCGCTTTCTTCGATCCGCAGCTTGGGCATGCCAGAAGCAACCGCCTTGGTCATGCCGCCCATCTCCTCGACCTCTTCCATCAAAGCCCAGGCTTTTTCGACCAATTCATTGGTGAGGCTTTCGACGTAGTAAGAGCCCGCAAGCGGATCGACCACATCTGTCACGCCAGTCTCTTCCTGCAGCACCAATTGCGTGTTCCGTGCGATGCGGGCAGAAAAATCGGTGGGCAACGCAATCGCTTCGTCCAGCGCGTTGGTATGCAGCGACTGGGTGCCGCCCAGTACCGCGCTCATCGCCTCATAGGCGGTGCGGATCACGTTGTTATAGGGATCCTGCTCCTGCAGTGACACGCCCGAAGTTTGGCAGTGGGTGCGCAGCATCTTCGACCGTTCGGATTTCGCTCCGAACTCGGTCATTACCCGATGCCAGAGCGTGCGTGCTGCGCGTAGCTTCGCAATCTCCATGAAGAAGTTCATGCCGATAGCAAAGAAGAACGACAGACGGCCCGCAAACTTGTCCACATCCATGCCCGACTGAGTCGCGGCACGCACATATTCGCGGCCATCGGCCAGCGTATAGGCCAGCTCTTGCACCAGGTTCGCCCCGGCCTCTTGCATGTGATAGCCCGAAATCGAGATCGAGTTGAACTTCGGCATCTCGTTCGAGGTGAACTCGATAATGTCCGAGATGATCTTCATCGATGGCTCGGGCGGGTAGATATAAGTGTTGCGCACCATGAACTCTTTCAGAATATCGTTCTGGATGGTGCCCGACAGCACGGCCTTGTCATGCCCCTGCTCTTCTCCCGCAACTATGAAACTGGCCAGAACCGGGATCACCGCCCCGTTCATCGTCATTGAGACCGAAACCTTGTCCAGCGGGATGCCGTCGAACAGGATCTTCATGTCCTCGACGCTGTCGATGGCCACACCGGCCTTGCCCACATCACCGACCACGCGCGGATGGTCGCTGTCATAGCCCCGGTGCGTCGCCAGATCGAAGGCCACAGATACACCCTGCTGACCGGCGGCCAGATTGCGGCGATAGAAGGCGTTCGATTCCTCAGCCGTCGAGAATCCGGCATACTGACGGATGGTCCAAGGACGACCCGCATACATCGTCGCCTTCACCCCACGGGTAAACGGGCCGAAGCCAGGCAGTGACCCCATATGCGGCAGGTCTGCGGTGTCGTCCTGCGTATAGAGCGGTTTGACATCGATGCCTTCGAGCGTTTCCTTGGTCAGATCGTCCAACGGACGCCCGCGCAGTTCTTTTTCGGCCAGCACCTGCCAGTCGTTGGTGTCGGTCATGTCGATTTCCTCTGTTCCAATCGGGGTTCCGCGGGGATGACCCCGCGCGTATCTCTTTCTGTCCGGCAGACAAGCTCGGCCAAGCCGTCTGCGCCGGAGGCAAGCCATTCCAGATCATCCGCATAATCGGACCACAGCTTCATCGCCTGATCTGCGTTTAGGCCGTGAGGGGCAGGATTGGGCGCGGCATTCAGCGAAAGGCCGTCGTTGTCCTCAGGTGCATCGCGCACGGTCAAAGCCTCAAGCTGTGCGCGCTGATGGCCCGCAAAATCTTCGAAGGGCAAGACTAGCAGCGGAACGCCGGGAAACGCGCGGCCCATCTCCGTAATCACATTTCGCCAGCTCCGCTTGCTCTGGGTGATACGTTTCCATTTGGCGGGCTCAATCGGCTCACTTCCGCGTTTGAATTTATAGGCCGCAACAGAAGACCAATACATATCCAACGCCCGGATATTCAGAGCCAATTTGCCAACCCCGTCATCAAAGGCCTTCGCGAGCAGCAGACCACGCTCGTGCATGCTGGGATAAAGCGAGGCGAATGCAATATTACGCTCAATAGAACCTACGAAGTTCTCTTGACTTACCAATAGCTGCTTGGCACCCGCACGCCGACACGCATCCAGATCACGGCGTAGCGCGTCACAAACATCTGGCGTCAATTTGTTCAGGCTATTCAAACCGTTGGCACGTGTGCGTTCAGGCCCCCAATAGACCAACCCTTGCTCAGCCAGCGTGTTCTCATTCCTGCTTAGATAGTTTTGAAAGCTGGTGGTTGCGCACCTGTGTGCGCCGCAATGCAGGATGATCTCCATCGCCCTACCCTCCCCACCGAAAGTCTTCATGAACAACCTGTATTCTCGGCGCTTGGATAGGCGCGGATGAAACGGGATCGAGCCTGAGGTACAATTTTTTGATGTCCGCAGACATTTCGCCAGTCGCATTCGTCCGCGCAGAGGCTATATTCAACAGAACAGGAGGCCATATGACACGCACGCTTGCCCTTGTTTTCTCGGCACTATTCCCGCTGGCCGCCTTGGCCGCGGACGCGAATGCCCCTGCGGATGACAGCTTTGTGCGTCCCGTAGATGACAGCGATCTGAGCGATTTTCTCTGGACCCATCGCCCGATCGTTGTATTTGCCGATACCCCTGCAGACCCAAGGTTCCAGCAACAGATTGACATGCTGTTGGAGGGCGAAGCGGCGATGCGTGATCGCGACGTAATCGTATTGACCGATACCGATCCGTCGGCACGATCTCCTATACGGTCAAAACTGCGACCGCGCGGTTTCCAGATGGTATTTGTCGACAAGGATGGCGTCGTGAAACTGCGCAAACCCAGCCCATGGAGCGTGCGCGAGATTGGCCGCTCGATTGACAAGACGCCCTTGCGTGAACGCGAAATTCGCGAACGGCGCGAAGGCGGCTGAACACCTGAAACTTGCCTTAAGGTCCCGACGGAAGTCGCCGAGAACCCTGACAGGTATGAAACAGGTGCGCACATGATCATGCGAACTCGATAATCACATCGTCAACGGCAAGGCTGTCGCCGGGACCAGCATTGATTTTGGAGACAACGCCTTTCTTCTCAGCGCGCAGGATGTTCTCCATCTTCATCGCCTCGACGGTGCAAAGCGCCTGACCCTCCTGTACCTCCTGCCCCACTTCGACATCGATCTTCACGATCAGGCCGGGCATCGGGCAGAGCAGCATCTTGGATGTATCAGGCGGCAGCTTCTCGGGCATCATCCGGGCCAATTCGGCCTGACGTGGGGTGCGGACATGCACCTTGAGATCCGCGCCGCGGTTGCGGATGCGGAAACCGCCCGACACTTTGCCGACCTTCAGAACCAGTGGGCTGCCATCGACATCGAGCACTGCAAGCTGATCACCCGGTGTCCAATCGGAGGCGACACGGTGCCTCGTGCCATCTGCAAAGGACACGGTGGAGCCATCCTGATCGGCGTCTATCGCAACCTCGAACTCTTGCCCTTGCAGCGAGACGACCCAATCGGTTCCAACCTTGCGTTCATGATTGTCCATCCGCCCCGACACCCGTGTACGACGAATCTCGGCCACCCGGTGCATCGCCGCGCACGAGGCAGCGACTCGGCGCAGATCAGCTTCAGGCAACTCAACACCCTCAAATCCGTCAGGATACTCCTCGGCGATGAAGGCGGTCGTCATATCACCGCTAACGAATTTCGGGTGGTCCATAACCGCTGACAGGAACGGTAGATTGTGACCGATGCCTTCAACCTCAAAACTGTCGAGCGCCACACGCATGGCTTCGATCGCCTGCTCGCGGGTCGGCGCCCAAGTGCACAGCTTGGCGATCATCGGGTCATAATACATACTGATCTCGCCGCCTTCATAGACGCCGGTATCGTTACGTACAGCGCTATCCCCTTTGGGCGCATCGCCTTGCCATTTGTCATTCACCAGCAACGGGCCAGCGGCGACTTCCTGCGGTGGGCGATAACGGGTCAGGCGGCCAATCGAGGGCAAGAAGCCGCGATACGGATCCTCGGCATAAAGACGGTTCTCGATGGCCCAACCCGTCAAGGTCACGTCATCCTGAGTGATGGTCAGCTTTTCACCAGCAGCCACACGGATCATCTGTTCCACCAGATCAACACCGGTAATCAGCTCGGTCACCGGGTGTTCCACCTGAAGGCGGGTGTTCATTTCAAGGAAGTAAAAGTTCTTTTCCCCATCCACGATGAATTCGACCGTTCCAGCACTGGCATAGTCCACGGCCTTGGCCAGCGCGACCGCCTGTTCTCCCATCGCTTTTCGGGTTTCAGGATCAAGGAAGGGCGAAGGCGCCTCTTCTACAACCTTCTGGTTCCGGCGTTGGATCGAGCATTCACGCTCGCCCAAATAGATGCCGTTGCCATGACTGTCGCACAGGACCTGAATTTCGATGTGGCGCGGTTGGGTCACGAATTTCTCAATGAAAATCCGGTCGTCTCCAAAGGAATTTGCAGCCTCGTTCTTGGAAGATTGGAAGCCTTCCCGCGCTTCTTCATCATTCCACGCGATCCGCATGCCCTTACCACCGCCGCCAGCGCTGGCCTTGATCATCACCGGATACCCGATATCGTTCGATATCTTCACCGCCTCATCAGCGTCTTCGATCAGCCCCATGTAGCCGGGGACCGTCGAAACCCCGGCCTCCTGTGCGATCTTCTTAGAAGTGATCTTATCACCCATGCTTTCGATCGCACCAACCGGCGGGCCGACAAAGGCGACGCCTTCGGCATCCAGCGCTTCAGCAAACTTGGAATTCTCGGACAGAAAGCCATAGCCGGGGTGGACAGCCTGCGCACCACTTTGACTGATGGCATCCATTACCTTGTCGATGACAATGTATGATTGATTGGCCGGTGGTGGACCAATATACACGGCCTCATCCGCCATCGACACGTGCAGGGCGTTCCTGTCAGCATCAGAATAGATGGCGACCGTACCAATGCCCATCTTGCGGGCAGTCTTGATGACCCGGCAGGCAATCTCGCCCCGGTTTGCGATCAGGATCTTGTTGAACATGGAACGTCCTTTGGATTGAAGTTCTGGAAACGCAAAACGCCGCCGCAGGGTGTTGACCCCACGACGGCGTGATGCGTGATGACGGACGGGGCGTTGGCTGCCCCGATAAATTCAGCGTTAGTTACAGGTGTTTTGGGTTTTGCAATACAGCACGTTCCCCGCAGCACCGACCGCTGCGCCAAACAGCGGGTCGGCATTGAGGACCGCAGCCCCAACCGCGCCTGCGCCGCCACCAAGGATCGCCTGCTCGCCTGTTGTGTCACCGCAGGCCGCAAGGCCGGCGCATGTCGCCAACGCAAGGAAGAATCGTGATTTTTGCATGTTTTCTGCCCTTTTAGGTTTCTCAAAGTCTTTGAGGGCAGATGCCGAATTCCGGTATTGTTATGCAATAACAGAGGTTGCAAACCACAGAATTGCGCAGTTTCTTGCCGTTTTTGGACTGTGTTCGCCAAAAAGAAAACCGCGGACAGAGCTCTGTGGGGAACACAAGCCTGCCCGCGGAAGGAAGGGGTACGGAATAGTAGGTGCTTGTGCGACGCAGGCAAAGTAGAGCCGCACGGCCTCTTCACTGTGCACAGCACAATTTGCAGCGCAAACCCGTCTTCGTTTCCGTTTGAGATTCCGGCTAAAACTTGCCCACCGGCAGCGCGCCCGCGCAACTTTGCGCCGACACTATTTCGCCCTGCCCCCCCGATTTCCCGGCTCATGCCCGTCACGTTCATGTGACGACATGCTGCCGGATGATGGCCAACACGGCGGTTTACCTCACGCGTTGCTTCCGGAAGTCCACTAAAAAAATCTACAGGGGCCAGGCGCTTATTCTGCGCTTTCACCGAGCTGTGAAAGCACGAGCCATTCTTGACACGGTTACTTGAAAAACTGCGCAGAATTCCTCGCAGACTGGTGATTTTCCTCGGGCTCTTATGCGTGAAACGGTGCCGGTGCACACTCGCATACAAGGAAATATCTCCATGATAATAAAGGGCAAAACTGCTAGCCTGCTTGCTGCCAGCACGCTTTCCGCGACCGGAATGCAGACCTTGGCGCAAGATGCGCAAACTCAGGCTGAACTCGATGCGCTTCGCGCAAGAGTCGAGGCTTTGGAATCGTCCAAGCCCGGAGCCGGAACCGGTGATCTGAGGATCGGAAACACCACGCTGGATGTTTATGGCTATGTCAAAGCCGATTTCTTTTACGACTTCGAATATGATCAGGGCGACACAGCGTTTGTGAATGTCATAGGTGAGCCCTCGGCCGAAACCGATGGCACATTTGGCGCCACCGTTCGGCAATCGCGAATCGGACTGCGTACCAACACACCAAGCGGTATTGGCGACATCCAGGGGCAGATCGAAGTGGATGCTTTCGGCTCGGGCGGTACAGCAGAATTCCGCATTCGCCACGCGAATATCCGGATTGATGAACAATGGCTCATCGGTCAGTACTGGACCAATTTCCAGCCTCTGGACACCTACCCCACCACAGTTGAGTTCAATGGACCGGTCGGCATCCCTTTTGCCCGTGTTCCTCAGGTTCGATACACTAACGGCTTCGGATCGAATACAACCTTTGCTGTTTCTGTAGAGGAAAACGTCGGAGGTTCGAACTCGGATGATCCGGTGCTGACTGGTGCGGTCGAGTATAACGACGGCAAATACCTGGCGCGCGCCTCGGTTTTGTACGGCAAAGCCCAATCCGGCGATGTCGAAGTGGATCAGACCGGCTTTACCCTTTCTGGGTCGATCCGTCCCTGGCAAGGTGGCCTGTTCCAAGTCAACTACGTCAATGGTGAAGCGATCGGCCCCTACCTGATCGGTTTGGGTGACGCGATTGTTGGCGGTCAGGCGAACGATGTCGACGGGTATACCATCGAGTTTCGTCAAGATTTGACCCCCAAATGGAACGTGGGCATCTCCTACGGTAAGGAAGATTACGACCTGCCCACCTCGACAGGAAGTTTGTCCTTCACCGAGCTTGAGACCATCCATGTCAATGCGTTCTACAAAGCAACTGACAATCTGACATTGAGCGCCGAATACATCTATGGCGAGCGGAACGATACGATTTCGGGTGACACTTTCGATGGCAACCGTATTCAGTTGGCCGCACAGCTGAACTTCTGACCTGCCCCAAGTGCCCTGCCTGTTCGCGGGCAGGGTTCCACCAACTCGGGCTGGTCGAACTTGATATGCAGCTGCGGTGGGCAAATTCAGCGCACCCCGTCGAAGATTTCTGGAAACGATTGACGAGCAACGTCCGGGTCGATCACCAACAGCGCGTCATAGCTGGCGGGGTCAAACGGATCTTCAGCGGCGATCACTTCCCGCTCGAACAGCCAACTCAGTCGGCCTGCATCCAGGTTACCACGCTCGAACGGCTGATCACCAAACTGCGCCCATAACGCTTCCATGAATGCGGCATCTGCACGCCTATCTGCAGGCTTGCGATCCCGAAAACGTTCGCGCCTGGTCAAGGGAGTCACTCCCTTGGGATTGGCGCGCCGGATCGTGAACTGAAAGTCAGTTCCGGCCAAGCGGCCGGGGAAGCCACGGTGTTTCAACATTTCGACACCTCGCCGGTTAAGGCATTGAAATTACATGGGTGCAGACGACCCTGCCGGGATGAAAACACGATATGAACCTCCGAGTTGTATATGGGCACCCTGTGACCGAGATCGCGTACTCTCATGGTCAGAGTCCTTCCCAGATACATTGGGATTGTTCCAGCCGATAGGCCTCAAAAAACTGAGTCGCGTCAGGCTCGGACGTGCCGAACTCCAGCGGTCGATCCGAGAAAGAAATCACGACACGCGCAGGATCCAGATCGTGCAGCGCCACGTAAGGGACCGCCAGCGTCTGACACAGATGCTCCATGTCGATCACTGCGACATCATAGGTGATGCGGCCCACGGTCGCCCCGATATTGGGAGCAATAAACCTGAAACGAACCCAGAGTTCCCCGGGATTGGTATCAAGCAGTACATTGCTGAGCTCTACTGGCTGACCCGATGGCACGGGCAATAGATTACTTGCCTGAACCGAACTAGTCATAGACATCGCCAATACCAGCGCGCTCCCCAGGAAGCGTCCAGCGCGAGCCAGCCCCTCCGAAGTTGCTTGCGCGGCAAACGCGCTTTTATGTCCAATCAAGTCGATCATGAAGCAAATCGGTTTGTTCCATCTAACTCTTAGAGCGGGATATTATCGTGCTTTTTCCATGGGTTCTTCAGCTGCTTTCCACGCAGACTGGCAAAGGCACGCGATACGCGACGGCGGGTTGAGTGTGGCATGATCACTTCATCGATAAAGCCACGCTCGGCAGCGACAAAGGGGTTGGCAAACCGGTCTTCGTAATCCTGCGTGTGTTTCGCGATCTTATCCGCATCTCCAAGATCAGCACGATGGATGATCTCGGTGGCGCCCTTTGCACCCATCACTGCGATCTCGGCCGTGGGCCATGCATAGTTGAAATCCCCGCGCAGATGCTTCGATGCCATCACGTCATAAGCACCGCCATAGGCTTTGCGCGTGATCACGGTGACCTTTGGCACTGTTGCCTCTCCATAAGCAAACAGCAGTTTCGCGCCATGCTTGATCACGCCGCCATATTCCTGTGACGTCCCCGGAAGAAAACCCGGCACGTCGACGAGCGTAAGGATCGGAATTTCAAAGCAATCGCAAAACCGTACAAAACGCGCAGCTTTGCGCGAGCTGTCGATATCAAGACACCCGGCAAGAACCATCGGTTGGTTTGCCACAACGCCTACGGTTTGTCCTTCAAGACGGATAAAACCGGTGATGATGTTCTTGGCGTAATCTTCCTGAATCTCGTAGAAATCGCCCTCGTCCGCGACTTTGGTGATGAGCTCCTTCATGTCGTAGGGCGTGTTAGGATTATCTGGGATCAGAGTGTCCAGCGACGTCTCGATCCGACCTGGCTCATCAAAGAAGGGACGAACCGGAGGCTTTTCGCGATTGTTGAGCGGCAGGAAATCGACCAACCGGCGGACCTCGGCCAGAGCCTCAACATCGTTTTCGAACGACCCGTCTGCAACCGAGGATTTTTTGGTGTGAGTCGAAGCCCCACCCAGTTCCTCGGCGGTAACGACCTCATTTGTGACGGTCTTTACGACGTCCGGACCGGTCACAAACATGTATGAGGTGTCTTTGACCATGAATATAAAGTCGGTCATCGCAGGGCTATAGACTGCGCCACCAGCGCACGGCCCCATGATCACACTGATCTGAGGCACCACGCCCGAGGCCATGATGTTGCGTTGGAACACCTCGGCATAGCCAGCCAGCGAGGCAACGCCTTCCTGAATGCGCGCGCCACCCGAGTCATTGATCCCGATCACTGGCGCTCCGTTCTGAACCGCCATATCCATGATCTTGCAAATCTTCTGCGCATGGGTTTCGGACAGCGAGCCGCCAAACACGGTAAAGTCCTGGCTGAAGACATAGACCATCCGGCCGTTGATCGTGCCCCAACCAGTGACCACGCCATCACCGGCTGGCTTTTGCTTTTCCATTCCGAAATCGGTGCAACGATGGCTGACAAACATGTCAAACTCTTCGAAGCTGCCTTCATCCACCAGCAGTTCGATCCGCTCGCGCGCTGTCAATTTGCCTCGAGCATGCTGTGCGTCAATGCGACGTTGTCCACCCCCTAAGCGTGCATCGTTGCGGCGGCCCTCGAGTTCGGAAAGGATGTCTTTCATGACGGTAGTCTCCCATGAGATTTTGCGGGACCATAACGATACGAATACCGAGACCAAAGAAGTTTTCGGCAAATTTGCAAACATAAGAAAATCAAGCAGGTGGTAATTGCAAATTTGTAAAGTTATGTGACATCACAAACCCGCTCTTGGCATTCCCCCAAACTAAGTTCTAAGTGTGAACCATGCAGTTCAGTTCAACATCCATCAGCCGGACACCCCCGACCCTTACAACGCTAATATTGTTGTCGGGCCTGTCAGCGCTAAGCATGAACTTGTTCCTACCCAGTCTCCCCTTCATGGCCGTCTACTTTGAGGCAGACTACAAGCTGATGCAGCTATCGATCGCATTGTATCTTTTGGTCAACGCGGTCTTACAGATCATAATCGGCCCCATCGCCGACAAGGCGGGGCGCCGGCCCGTTCTTCTATGGGGACTCGCATTGTTCCTGCTGGCGACTCTGGGCTGCATCTACGCACCAACGATCGAAGTCTTTCTGGCATTCCGCATGAGTCAGGCCGTGATCGTCGTTGGCATAGTTCTTAGCCGTGCAGCGGTGCGAGATATGTACACTCAGGACAAAGCTGCATCGATGCTTGGGTATGTCACAATGGGCATGGCCGTCGTCCCAATGATCGGACCTGCAGTTGGCGGTCTGCTTGAAGAGGCGTTCGGCTGGAAAGCGAATTTCTGGCTGCCCTTTGCGTTGGGCGCACTGGCCCTGTTGCTCACCTACCGAGATTTTGGTGAAACCGCCGCTGCCAGCGGCAAAACCTTGGTACAACAATTCCGCGAATATCCCGAGCTTTTGGCCTCCCCCCGATTCTGGGGCTACTCGCTTTCTTCTGCGTTTTCGTCTGGGGCGTTCTTCGCATATCTCGGTGGAGCACCTTTCATCGGAACCGAAGTGTTCGGCATGACAGCAGCAGAAGTTGGCATATATTTTGGCGCGCCCGCACTTGGCTACTTCTTCGGAAACTTTATCAGTGGTCGTTATTCCGTACGCTTTGGCGTCAACCGAATGGTCCTCTGGGGTTGCTGGCTGAACGCTATCGGCGTAGCCATTTCCGCTTCCCTATTTTTAGCGGGCATTGGCACCGCGCTCAGTTTCTTTGGCCTGATGACCTTTGTTGGGCTTGGCAACGGCATGTCGATACCCAATGCGACAGCCGGGTCATTGTCTGTCCGGCCTCATCTGGCAGCCACCGCATCAGGCCTCAGCGGAGCGATCATGCTCGGCGGCGGCGCTGCCCTCAGCGCGTGGGCGGGCGCATTGCTGACACGCGAGACAGGTGCAATGCCATTGCTCTGGCTGATGCTGGGGACGTCTATTCTGGCGATTTGCGCTATCAGCAGCGTAATCTGGCGCGAGAAGCAATTGGGGCTTTAGAGGGCTTGCGCCAATAGGTTTGCAAAGTTAACTTGAGCAATCAGTTAAGTTGCAAAGAACCAACATGGCTACTCAAAAACTCTATGCGGGTGCAAAACTGCGTGAGATGCGGACCCGGTTATCTCTGACCCAAAAGGAGTTTGCAACAAAACTAGGCGTTTCTCTGCCATATTTAAACCAGATGGAGAACAACAACCGTCCGATTTCAACGACAGTTGTATTGGCGCTGGCGCAAGAGTTCGGCATGGACGTGACCGAGCTTAGCACGGGCGATAGTGAGCGCCTGGTCTCGGACATGCGCGAGGCGCTTGCCGATCCGGTTTTTGCTGACACCATGCCCCCATTGGCTGACCTGCGGCTGACCGCATCGAATGCCCCTGCGCTGGCCCGCGCATTTATTGAATTGCATCGAAGCTATCGCCAAACTCATGAACGTCTGGCTTCTTTGGACGAAGCATTAGGTCGGGAAGACGCCCGCATTCAAGCCAGCCCTTGGGAAGAAGTGCGTGATTTCTTTCACTATTGCGACAATTACATTGACGCCGTTGACCGGGCAGCCGAACGGTTCGCCAGTCGCGCTGATGAATTCGGTGGCATTCGTCAGGCAGCGATCAACAGCCTGACCGAACGAGGAATCCACGTCACCTTCACCGATACCGAGACCCTACGTAGCTACAACGCGGATGATAAGACACTGCGCCTCTCTTCACGCGCAGCTCCGCAGACACAAGTCTTCCAGCTTTTGCTGCAGGTCGCGCTGATCAGTCAGGACAAACTGCTTGAGGCGACGCTCGACTTCGCGCGCTTCCAAAGTGAAGAGGCCCGTGCGATTGCCAAGATTGGCCTCGCAAACTACTTCGCCGGGGCGTCCCTGATGCCATATGGTCTGTTCTTAAGTGCTGCGCAGGACTATCGTCACGATCTGGAATTGCTCAGCAATCGGTTCGGGGCATCCATCGAACAGGTCGCGCACCGTCTTTCCACTTTGCAGCGACCGGGGGCCAAAGGCATTCCGTTCTTCTTTGTCCGGGTCGATCAGGCAGGAACGATCACAAAACGCCATTCGGCCACTCGGCTTCAGTTCGCACGATTCGGCGGGGCCTGCCCCTTGTGGAACGTTCACCGTGCCTTTGAAACTCCGGGCCACTTTCTGCAGCAGCTGGCAGAAACACCAGACGGTGTACGATATATCTCACTGGCGCGCGATGTATCGAAATCCGGCGGCTCCTTCGGCGCGCCTGTTCGTCGCTATGCCATCGCATTGGGGTGTGAAGTACGCCATGCTGAAGCATTGGTTTACGCCGACAATCTCGATATTAACAATGCCGGTGCCTACGAACCGATCGGCATCTCCTGTCGCATATGCGAACGCCAGACCTGTCATCAGCGTTCAGTACCGCCACTCGAACGCCGCCTGACCATCAACTCCGATATCCGCAGTATCCTTCCATACGAAGTCACCTGATCTTCATCTGGCCTGAAATACTCAGGAGGAGTCGCGGCTTGCCGCGACGGGGGCAAAGCCCCCGCCTGTTCGTCAGCTTTTCGACAGAATCGCCCAGATTTGATCCTTGAGCACAGCTCGTTTCTTGCGCAACTCAACCTCGGCCAACTCTTCCATTGGCTCAACATTGGTTTCAGCTCGATGCACTACGCGATTGACCTCATGATATTCATCCGCAAGCCTCGCAAAATGGGCGTCCGTTTGCTTGAGCTGGCTTATGGTGTCGATCTTATCGGGAAACTCTTCAGCCAGTTCATGCGGGGTGTGCGACATCCTGTAAACTCCTCAATGTTGCGTTACAACGGAGAGATAAACATGGTTGTCTCACACCGCTTTGACGCCAATCAAATTCCTTGAGAATTCTTTGCGTAATACTTCAATTGGTGGAACCGGATCAACGTTGCGCCGTGGCCCATCTCGGGCTGATCCAAGGCGCGTCATTTGCTTTGGCCAATGGCTCCTTGTCCAGCAGGTGATCCGACATTTTTTCCCCTACCATAATCGAAGGCGCATTCAGGTTTCCGTTGGTAATCTGAGGGAAAATCGAACTATCCGCGACGCGCAGCCCGTCCACCCCAATCACACGACCATGCGGGTCAACAACTGCAGTCTTGTCATCCGCGCGCCCCATTCGGCAGGTTCCACAGGGATGATAGGCGCTTTCCGCGTGCTCAGCGATGAATGCGTCAAGCTGCTCATCCGTCTGTACGTCTTTGCCCGGCTGAATCTCCTTGCCGGCAAACGGCTTGAAAGCATCCTGCCCGAAGATTTCGCGCGTCAGACGTATGCAGGACCGAAAATCCTCCCAGTCCTTATCATGGCTCATGTAGTTGAAACGGATCACTGGGGCATCCTCAACCCGTACCGAGCGCAGTGTGACAGCCCCCCGAGACGGCGAACGCATTGGTCCCACATGCGCTTGGAAACCGTGCCCCTCAGCCGCTGCCTGACCGTCATAACGCACCGCGATAGGGAGGAAATGGTACTGAATGTCGGGATATTCGACACCAGGTTTCGAGCGAATGAACGCCGCACTCTCGAACTGGTTCGACGCGCCTAGGCCGGTTTTTGTGAACAGCCACTGCGCCCCGATCAAACCTTTGCTGATAAGGTTCCAATGTTTGTAGAGCGTGATCGGCTGCAGCGAGGCTTGCTGGATGTATAGCTCAAGATGGTCCTGCAAATTGGCGCCAACACCAGGTCGATCCGCGACCACTTCGATTCCATGTTCGTTCAAATGCGCCGCCGAACCGATCCCCGACAGCATCAGCAACTTGGGAGAATTGATAGATGACGCGGCCAATATGACCTCACGCCTTGCCGCAATAATTTCTTTCTTGCCGCCACGGATCAATTCGACGCCAGTGGCGCGGCCGTCATTGATGACCACGCGTGCGGCGAGACCCCGAACAATGTCACAATTTTCGCGTTTCAAAGCAGGCTTCAGATACGCATTTGCCGCCGACCAACGCCGTCCTTTCCAGACGGTTTGCTCCATCGGCCCAAAGCCTTCTTGTTTTTCACCGTTGTAATCTCCGGTGACCTCATATCCCGCCTGCTGCCCCGCATCGACAAAGGCTTTGAACAGCGGGTTTTCACGGGGTCCGCGCGACACATGCAATGGCCCGTCAGTCCCGCGCCATGCATGATCGCCACCATGGCCACCATCATGCCAGGTCTCCATGCGTTTGTAGTAAGGCAGCACATCCGCATAGGACCAACCATCCGCACCCATATCCGCCCAGGTGTCGAAATCCCGTGCGTGACCACGCACATAGACCATTCCATTGATCGACGAAGACCCGCCAATCACCTTGCCGCGCGGGCAAACAAGGCGGCGATTGTTCAAATAATGCTCGGGCTCGGATTTATAGCCCCAGTCATAGCGCGACATGTTCATCGGATAGCTGAGAGCGGCTGGCATCTGGATGAATGGGCCCGCATCGGTGCCGCCATGTTCGATCACCAGAACCGAGGCACCGGCCTCACTTAGTCGATACGCCATCGCACAACCGGCGGACCCAGCGCCAACGATGACAAAATCTGCTTCCATATTCGTGTCTCCATTTCCACGCAGGCTAAGATTTTTCGGCGAAAAATCTTAATCACCTCTGGCGGAAGTATTTTGAAAAAGTGAACGTTATTCGCCCCGCGGGAAGCGTTGGCTTTCTTCAACGTCGTTTAGATCCATGTGATTGCGCATGTAGCGTTCGGATGCTTTCTGCAGCGGCTGGTAATCCCACGGGTAATAACCGCCTTGCCGCAGCGCTTCGTAAACTACCCACCGACGGGCCTGACTGGCCCTTACATCGGAATCAAATCGCTCAAGGTCCCAACGCGCCTCGGATTTGGCGCGTAAGGACTGCAGGGTGCCCGCGTGCTCGGGTTGGCTCGCCAGGTTTTTCAGCTCGTGAGGGTCCTCTTCAAGATCAAAAAGCTGGTCCGGGTCCAATGCGCAGCGATTGTACTTCCACTTTCCATACCGAAGCGAAACCAAAGGCGCGTAGGAGGCCTCTGCCGCGTATTCCATCGCGACGGGAGCTGTTCGTTCATTGCCCTTCGCCAAAGGCACCAGGTCTTCGCCATCTGTCCATGGAGCAATTTCTGCCATGCCAACTCCGGCAAGCGCCCCAAGTGTTGGCGTGACATCGATCGTTGATACCGGTGTATCGATCCGGCCAGTGGGAAGATCGGGCGACGAAATCATCAAGGGCACTCGCGAGGACCCCTCGAAGAAAGTCATTTTGAACCACAATCCACGCTCGCCCAACATGTCGCCATGGTCCGAGACAAAGAGGATGATGGCCTCTTGCCGCGTGGATTCCAGCACTTCCAATATCTCGCCGATCTTGTCGTCCAGATAAGAGATGTTGGCGAAATAAGCGCGGCGGGATTTGCGGATATCATCGGCCTTTATGTCGAAACTGCGCCAGTCATTTGCATCAAAAATACGCTTGGAATGCGGGTCCTGATTGTCATAGCCCAAATCCGAGATCCGTGGCTCAAGATGTTCACAATCCTCATACAGATCCCAATATTTACGACGCGCCACGTACGGATCGTGTGGGTGCGTGAAGCTGACGGTTACACACCAAGGGCGTTCATCTTTCCCACGCGCCAGATCATACAATTTGGCTTTGGCGTTATAGGCAACCTCGTCGTCATATTCCATCTGGTTGGATATTTCGGCAACGCCTGCCCCGGTGACTGATCCCATATTGTGATACCACCAGTCGATACGCTCACCGGGTTTACGATAATCCGGCGTCCAGCCAAAATCGGCTGGGTAAATGTCGGTGGTTAGGCGATCCTCAAACCCGTGCAACTGGTCGGGACCAACAAAGTGCATCTTACCTGATAGACAAGTGTAATACCCAGCGCGGCGAAGATGGTGCGCATAGGTTGGAATATCGCTGCGGAATTCAGCCGCATTATCATAGACGCCTGTCCGCGAGGGTAACTGGCCAGACATAAAGCTGGCCCGCCCCGGCGCGCACAGTGGCGACGCTGTGTATGTATTCGCGAAACGCGTTGATTTTGCCGCCAGTTTTTTCAGGTTTGGCGCATGCAACCATTCCGCGGGACCGTCGGGAAAGAGGGTCCCGTTGAGCTGATCCACCATTAGGATCAGAATATTCGGTTTTGTCATTTTTCGGCCTCTAGGAAAACTTTCATAACCCGCAGCGCATGGTTCACGGCCAACTGCGGCTCTTGCGGCGCGTTCAAAGCAGCGTGGATGTACAACCCATCGATCAGAGCGATCATATCTTCGGCGGCTTCGGTCGGATCGCGCAGTAGCGGGCGTAGCGCATGGATGAGATTCGAGCGGATCCGGGCCTGATAGATTTGCCAAAGTCTAAGCGCATCATCGTTGGTTTGCGCCAGAACATAAAAGGTCATCCATGCTGCAATCACGTCCGGCGTGAAACAGGATGGTGCAAAACAGGCGCGGATGATGGCCTGCGCGCGTTCTTCAGGCTTGGCTGTACCAAGTTGAGTGCGCGCTTCTGCCCCGAAATCCGACAGTATACGACGCATAGCAGCAAGGAATATCTGCTCTTTCCCACCGAAATAATGATGGGCCAATGCGCTGGACATTCCCGCACGCTTGGCAATCTGGCTGACGGTCACATCGAGGGATTTTTGTACGCCAAGTTCGGCAATCGTCGCCTTTACGATCGCATCCCGCCGGATCGGCTCCATTCCGAGTTTTGGCATCTTCGCCTCTCTACCCTGCTTGAGTGTAAGAGAAGCTAAGCGCTTTATATTGACTCGTCAATCAATAACGACTCTGAGCGGGTGTTTCTGAACCCTGGAGCGGGGTCGGAGGCGTAGCTTTGCCCTTACTAAGTATCGCCTCGCGCCACGTGATGAAACTGACGGCTGACAGGATCAGAGAGCCTCCGACAACAACCCATATGTCGACACTCTCATGGAAAACCAATGTGCCAAGCAACGTCGCCCAAATCAACTGCAGGAATGTCACGGGCTGTGTCACGGCTACCGGAGCAGCTTGCAACGCGAGCGTCATGAAATAGTGCCCGGCCGTGGCAAAGCTGGCAACGACAAGCAGAATGCCCAAATCACGCATGGAAGGTGGCTGCCATACGGCGATTGCAAAAGGGATCAAGGCAATCGTGACCCAGATAGAAAGATGCGCAACTACTGCCGATGGCCGAATATCACGCACCATAACTTTAGCCAGTAGATAAGAACCTCCAAGTGCCAAGGCCGTACCCAACATCGCCAGATGTCCTGGCGATACCTCGCGAAATCCGGGTCTCAGTACGATTACAACCCCAACAATCGCAACACCGATTGCTGCGATTCGACGAACAGCGAGCCGCTCTCCCAGGAAAAGCGCGGCACCCAGAGTAACATAGATCGGCGTCATGTAATTCATTGCCGTTACTTCGGCCAGCGGAATGCGTGTCATGGCGTAGAACCAGAGCATGACGGCTATGGCATGAACCACCCCTCGCAATCCAAACAGGGTCAAGTTACGAGTGGACAGCGGCGTTCCAATCAGCGCACGCCATGCGGGAATAAGAAAAACCAGCCCAAAAACATACCGCAAAAATGCGGCCTGAATTG
This sequence comes from Ruegeria sp. O11, assembly GCF_056535285.1. NCBI lineage: Bacteria > Pseudomonadati > Pseudomonadota > Alphaproteobacteria > Rhodobacterales > Roseobacteraceae > Ruegeria > Ruegeria sp. O11. The sequence goes on from NZ_JBQERS010000001.1 coordinate 1,207,141, forward strand.
GATCCATACTGGTCCCGAGCACTTTCACCAGAGCATTCATGCCCACAAAAGACAGACCTGCCGAAAGCATCCAGAACATGCCGACAAGCGGGCGCTGCTGATCGTTTGGTGAAGTCATACCGACGGTTGAACACCGTTTTCTATTCGGGAACAACCCTTCACATGATAACAAGTTTCATCGCAATACCCAGCATCACGATGCCGATCATTACGTCGAGTATTTGCCATGCACGCGGGCGCGCAAAGATCGGTGAGAGAATGCGCGCACCATATCCCAGTGAGAAGAAGAATACGAAGCTAGAGGATACTGCACCAGTAGCAAACCCCATTCGGTCATCGTATTGGGCAGAAATCGATCCGATCAATACCACCGTATCCAGATACACATGAGGGTTAAGCCATGTGAAGGCCAATACGGTCAGCATAGCCGCGCGCAAACTGGTACGCTGCCCTGCATCGGTGTCCAACATTGCGCCACCCCGCCAGGCGGACTGGAAACTGCGCAAAGCATACCATGTCAGAAAGATCGCGCCTCCATAGCGCATTACCGTTTCAAACCATGGCGCGGCCTGCGCCAGCGTGCCAAATCCTGCTACCCCAGCCGCAATCAGAATTGCATCCGAAACCGCGCAGGTCAGGCAGAGAGGAAAGACATGCTCGCGTCGTAGCCCTTGACGCAGAACAAAAGCGTTCTGAGCGCCAATCGCCAAGATAAGGCTGAAGCTAAGGGCAAATCCTGCGATCATTGATGGGAACATGCGACCTCCTGTTGTTGGCCGTTGACTATAGCCATCCCGAGGCCCTATCAAATTAATGTTTGTAACCTAAATTAAGAAAATCTAATGCTCCTGGACCCGCATCATCTTTCAGCGCTGTCTGCAATATTGCGCCATGGAAGCTTTGACGCGGCAGCAGCGGAATTGTCTGTGACCCCCTCCGCAATCTCTCAACGCATCAAGGCTTTGGAAGATCGTGTTGGAGCCGCTCTGATACATCGCGGTTCCCCTTGCATCGGAACACCTGCTGGCTTGCGGATTGCGCGTCATGCCGAAGATATTGGCCTGCTTGAAGCAAAGCTCGCACGAGAGCTGACCTTGGATGAGCGCGAAGGCCCTGCCCGCGTGCGGATTGCACTTCCTGCCGACATTCTGGCGACATGGTTTATCGACGCGATGGCGCAGGCTGGCGATTTATTGTTCGATCTGGTGATTGACGATCAGGATCACTCGGCCGAATGGCTGAGGCGCGGCGAGGTCAGCGCAGCGATTACTGTCGGTGGACAAGCCGTCACAGGATGCGATTCATTTGCGCTGGGCGCGTTGCGCTATCTGCCAACCGCCAGCCCCGCGTTCATGGACCGCTGGTTCAGCGATGGCGTATCGGCTGAATCGTTGTCGCTGGCACCTTGCCTGACTTTCAATCGCAAAGACAATTTGCAGAAAACCTGGATCACTAAACAGATAGGACGTCGGCTTGCGCCACCGACGCAATTTATGCCTTCTACAAACGGCTTTGTTGAGGCAGCGATTGCAGGCTTGGGCTGGGGGATGAACCCTGAAAGCCTTGCACGCCCTGCAATTGTAAAAGGTCAACTCCGCGAGGTTATTCCCGACACGCCATTGGATGTGGAACTGACCTGGCAGATCGGGCGGGTGCTTGCCCCTGCCCTTGCACCGTTGACCAAGGCAGTTCGTCGTGTTGCAGCCCAAGCACTCATCATAACAGGCTGACCTTATGCCTGCGTATCCGCCTTCTGTTGCGGCTGCGCAATACGGTAACAGGAGAACGCTGCCCAAATACTGACAAGCACGATGAACACAATAGCAGATGCAACCTCATGCATATGGGCAACTGCGGCCAAAGCAGCCGATAATGCAACGGCCGTCAACCGACACATAGACTTGATGGCTGCAGCGCCCTGAATACGTTGTTCTTTGGGGGCAATGTCCAGAAAATAGAGCTTCCGCGCGCTTGATATTCCGGTTGTTGCGACCGAGACGACAAACAATGCAATCGCGTGCAGATGAACTTCGTGGTCAATGTGGGCATAGTGGAAGGCCAGCAGAACGATCCCGGTTGCTGCGACCATCAGGTTGCCCGAGACCATCACCGCGCGGTGAGACTTCATGTTCACCAACTGCCACAACGGCGCCGAAACCAGATACCCGGATGCGGACGAAATGATCATGGCCGTCAGCCCCTTTGCAGAAGTATGGTGTGCCTCTGCAGCGATAAGCGCAAAGAACGGGACCGACAGCGATACAACAACCAAAGGAAGCCGCATCGCCATATAACGACGGAACCAAGGGTATTCGAACATTTCAACGATGCCGGAAATAATACTCCGCAGCGATTGACGGCCGGAAATCTTGATGTTTCCATCTTCAGGTTTTTCGGGGGCACTCTCTGCCATTCCGAGAATGCACAGCGCAGAAAACAGGAAGAACGAAACCGATGCTGCGATTACAGCAGAATGTCGCGAAAATGGCGGATATTCTTTTGTGATCTCGTGGATCAATAACACCAATCCGATCGCGCAAAGACCACCGGCACCCAATTGGAGATATCGGATGATCATGCGAGATTTCGATTTCAGATGATCACCGAACAGATCGGACAACATCAAGGATTGGCTCTCTTCAATCAGTCCGATCAGGAAAAACGCCGCAACAAAGGCGATAGCGGTCAGTGTAACGCTGCCGGTTGCCGCGATGGCCAAGGCCATCAAAAGGCAGCCGCCCAATCCTATTTCGGTCAGAGCGATACCGCGTTTCTTGCGAACCTGCGCTGCGATAGGACGCGCCAGAACGAGGTCAGAGATCATACTGCCCGACATGCGGATAGAAACCAACGCCGCCGCAAGGAACATCGGCAGCTCTAACGAGATCGCAAGAAAGGGCAAAACAACAGAGGGGCTGCCCAGAGTCCACGCAACCTGTGACAGGATGCTCTGGCCAGCTATGACCGGCACATTTCTTCGGGCAGGATCGGTCGTGTTCGTCGCCATTTCTTGGTCTGCGTAGTGCGCCTATGGTTAATTATTCAGATTTTTCAGCCTCATTGATCTGATCATAAATGCAAGGACCTTAGGGACCAAAGTTTCTGTTAGGCGTAGCCCTGCAACAGAAAAACCCGGCCAAAGGCCGGGTTCCAATTAACCAACGATTGCCCGACGCATCAGAGCTGGGCCATGACCTCGTCTGTCGCCTCAAAATTGGTCGTAACCCGCTGGACGTCGTCATCGTCTTCCAATGCATCCACCAATTTCATCAGCTTCTGCATATCTTCCAGACCCAATTCAGTCGTGGTTGTGGGTTTCCAGACCAGCTTGGTGGATTCGGATTCGCCCAGCGCGGTCTCTAGCGCATTCGATACATCGTTCAGATCGGTATCAGCGCACCAGATGATGTGACCATCTTCCGAGCTTTCGACATCCTCGGCTCCGGCCTCGATCGCGGCTTCAAAGATCGTATCCGCATCGCCAGCATCTGATTGATAGATAACTTCACCCTTGCGATCAAACATGAACCCAACCGAGCCGGTTTCACCCAGATTGCCGCCATTCTTCGAAAACGTCGAACGCACGGTCGATGCGGTGCGGTTGCGATTGTCCGTCATCGTCTCGACGATCACGGCCACACCATTTGGGCCATAGCCCTCGTACCGGATTTCTTCGTATTCATCCCCTTCGCCCGCAACGGATTTCTTGATGGCCCGGTCGATCACGTCCTTGGGAACCGAGTTCGACTTGGCCTCTTTTACCGCCAGACGCAGACGCGGGTTCTTGTCGGGATCGGGGTCGCCCATCTTGGCGGCGACGGTGATCTCTTTCGAAAGTTTGGAAAACAGTTTGGACCGCGCGGCGTCCTGACGTCCCTTGCGGTGCTGGATATTGGCCCATTTGGAATGGCCTGCCATGGTGCGTCCTCGTCATTCGTGATTGCGTGTTCGGCGCTCATATAGACGTTTGCGGGGGGCAGGATCAAGAGAGCGGCTTGTCCTGCCTTCGCCCTTGGCTATGGTGGCGATATGACGACAGATCAGATTATTCTTTTTTCCCTTTTCATTGCCGTATTTGGAATGCTGCTTTGGGGGCGGTTTCGATATGACCTCGTCGCGTTCACTGCCCTTATGATTGCAGTGACGCTGGGCGTTGTCCCGGTCGAGAACGCCTTCGCCGGGTTTGGCCATCCAGCAACAATTATCGTAGCACTGGTTCTTGTAGTCTCTGCGGGTCTGGTTCGGTCGGGCGCGGTGTTCCTGATTACACGGACACTGGTTGATGCCTCGCGCAGTCTGGGCGCGCATATCGCGCTGATGGGCGGGATCGGCGCGGTTCTGTCCGCTTTTATGAACAACGTTGCCGCGCTGGCGTTGCTGATGCCAGTCGACATCCAAACCGCTCGCAAGGCGGGGCGTTCGGTGGGTCTTAGCCTGATGCCGCTAAGCTTTGCCACCATTCTTGGAGGCATGGCCACGCTCATCGGCACACCGCCCAATATCATTATCGCCTCAATCCGCGCCGAAACTCTGGGCGAGCCATTTCGGATGTTCGACTTTGCCCCGGTTGGCGGGATCGCAGCCATCGCCGGTCTGGCCTTTGTGGCCTTGGTCGGTTGGCGACTGATCCCCAATCGTGGCGTCCAGGAAGAAGCATCGGAAGTTCTGGCCGAGTACATCGCCGAACTGACCGTCCCGCCCGAGTCACCCCATATCGGCAAACGCGTTAGCGAGCTTTATGAGGCGGCTGAGAAATCCGACGTCGCCATCATCGGCCTGATCCGGGATGGCAAGCGGCGCTATGGCAGGTCCACCCACACCACTTTGCGGGAAGGTGACGCGCTTGTGCTTGAAGCCCGACCCGAAGCGTTGGACGAATTCCGCGCTGCGCTTAATCTCGATTTTTCAGACACAAGGCGGCAAGAGGTGTTGACTGCCGAGGGTGACGGGCTTGAGGTGATCGAGGTCGTTGCCCCCGAAAGCGCCCGCATCACTGGACGCACCGCGCAAGCGCTGGGGTTGGCCTGGCGACAGAGCACAGTGCTGATGGGGATTTCTCGTCAGGGCCGTCGCATCACGGAACAAGTCCGGAAGACCGAGGTTGAGGCGGGTGACATCCTGCTTCTGCTCTGCCCGCGTGACCGGGGCGCGGACGTGACCGAGTGGCTCGGCTGTTTGCCCTTGGCAGCACGCGGCTTGAACGTCACTGCCAACGACAAAGCGTGGCTCGCCATCGGCCTGTTCGCAACAGCCGTTCTGGCCGCTAGCATCGGGCTGATCTATCTTCCCATCGCTTTGGGTCTGGTCGTTGTGGCCTATGTGCTTACCAAGATCATGCCGATTGCGGATATCTACAATCAGATTGAGTGGCCGGTGGTGGTATTGCTGGGTTCGATGATCCCGCTGGGAAGCGCATTGGAAACATCCGGCGGCACAGAACTGATAGCGAACGCACTAATCCAGTTGACAAACGGTCTGCCTGCCTGGGCGATCCTGACTGTGCTGATGGTTGTCACCATGACCCTGTCGGACGTACTAAACAACACGGCCACCGCAATTGTTGCAGCCCCCGTCGGGATACAGATGGCGCGCACGCTTGAGGTATCGCCCGATCCATTCCTGATGACAGTGGCCGTGGCAGCCTCGGCAGCATTCCTCACACCGATTGGTCATAAGAACAACACGCTGGTGCTGGGTCCCGGAGGCTATCATTTCGGGGACTATTGGCGCATGGGCCTACCGCTAGAGATATTGATCATCGCCGTATCAATACCCTCGATCCTTGTGTTCTGGCCGCTTTGACGGGTAAAGGCAGCGCATGAAACGCTTTCTGATCTTGCAACTGCGCCCGGAAACCGATGCTTCGGATGCTGAGTACGCCTCAATACTGGACAAATCCGGCCTTGAACCTTCGCAAACCCACCGCATCCGGCTGGATTGCGAAGACTTGCCCGCAGGGCTGGACGTTACCGACTACGCCGGTGTGATCGTTGGTGGAGGCCCGGGTTGCGTCAGCGACAATCCGGCCGGAAAATCTACTTTGGATGCCAAGATCGAGGGCGCGATCATGGGGCTGATGCCGCAGATCACAGCACAGGACCACCCGTTCATGGGCTGCTGCTATGGCCTGGGAATTCTCGCGGCGCATCTGGGAGGTGATGTCAGCAAACGGCAATTTGGCGAACCGGTTGGACCATCGGATTGCGAACTGACCGAAGATGGCGCGCAGGATCCTCTGACCGCTGGCCTAGTTCCGCAGTTTGAAGCCTTTGTCGGTCATAAAGAGGCCGTGCAATCCCTGCCAGAAGGCTGCGTGCATCTGGTCGCCTCGGCCCCCTGCCCGATCCAGATGATCCGCTGGGGACAAAATGTCTATGCCACTCAGTTTCACCCCGAAGCGGATGCCAAGGACTTTGAACAGCGGATTAACATCTACAAAGATCACGGGTATTTCCCGCCGGAAGATGCACAACGCCTGATCGATATCTGCCACGCGGCGGACGTTACACAACCCGGGGAAATCCTGCGACGGTTCGCCGAACGCTACGGGTGACCCAACGGCGTTATTGCCTGATTAACACCCCCTCGCATAGGCTGGCCCGAATGACTTTGGGAGGAGTTGTTCTTGGACCTGCTCATAAATGTTGGCCTGCCGCTTTCGCTGGCCATTATCATGCTGTCGCTCGGGATCGGGCTTGAGGCCGCTGATTTTCGCCGAGTTCTTACCCGCGGATACCCATTCGCCATCGGTGCGATCAGTCAGGTTGTGTTGATACCACTGGCTGCTTTCACAACCGTCACGATGTTCGGGCTACCCGCTGAGATTGCCGTTGGCGTGATGCTTCTAAGCTTTTGCCCCGGCGGCGTTACCAGCAACATCCTTGCAAAGTTTGCCAAAGGCGACGTTGCGCTATCAGTCAGCCTGACGGCTGTGATCAGCCTGTTGTCGATTGTGACAGTTCCAATTCTGGCCGCGTGGTCCATCGATTACTTCATGGGTGAGACAGCCCCGGAAGTATCGATTGGCGCCCTTGCTACCGCATTGTTCCTGATCACAACGTTGCCTGTCGCGATAGGCGTTAGTATTCGCCACTTTGCCAAAGAGTTCGCGGTTCGGATCGATAACCCTTTGTCCACGCTTGCCTCGATCCTGTTTGTGCTGATCGTTCTGGCAGCGCTGGCCGGAAACTGGCAGTTCTTCATTGAGAACCTCAGCTCGATCGGGGCCGCGTTGATCGCGCTGAATATCGCACTGCTACTAATTGGGCTTGGGCTGGCGCGGATCGCCAAGCTGACATGGGAAGAGGCGAAAACCATTTCGGTCGAAACAGGCATACAGAATTCGGCGATGGGAATTACGTTGGCGGCACTGATCACAGGCACCACAACGGGCTTCAGCCCGCTTGCCGTTCCGGCCGCAGTTTATGGTATTACGATGTATGTGGTCGTGACCCCCTTTATCCTTTGGTTCCGCAACCGCTGAAAGGAGATCAGATGGCTGATAATACAGCAGACGCGATTGTCGTCGGCGGCGGGCTTGCCGGTCTGGCTGCCGCCGCAGAGTTGGGGGATCGCGGTAAGCGTGTGATCATTGTAGATCAGGAGCCGGAACACTTCCTTGGCGGGCAGGCGTTTTGGAGCCTTGGCGGTCTGTTCATGGTCGACACCCCGGAACAGCGTCGCATGGGTATTCGCGACAGCTACGATCTGGCACTGCGCGACTGGATGGGCAGCGCTCAGTTCGACCGTGATGAGGACAATTGGCCCCGCAAGTGGGCGGATGCCTATGTCGAGTTTGCAGCAGGTGAAATGCGTCCTTGGTTATATGACATGGGGTTGCGCTGGTTTCCGGTCGTGGGATGGGCCGAACGCGGTGGGTCATACGCCAATGGTCATGGCAACTCAGTCCCGCGCTTTCATATCACGTGGGGCACGGGCCCGGGAGTGTTGGAGCATTTTATTAGGCGCGTGCAGGATCATGTCAGTGCTGGTTTAATCCAGTTGAAGTTCCGCCACCAAGTCAGCCATATCATTATGCAAAATGGCACAGCCAAGGGCGTATCCGGAGAGGTTCTAGCCGATGATAGTGTCCAGAGGGGTGGCAAGACCAATCGGGACGAAGTGGGCGAGTTCGAAGTCTACGCGCCTGCGGTCATCGTCACCTCCGGCGGGATCGGTGGGAACTTCGAAATGGTGCGAAAAAACTGGCCCACAAACCGATTGGGTGAACCACCCAAAGACATGATCGCTGGCGTGCCCTTTCATGTCGATGGCCGGATGATCCCGATCAGCGAGAAAGCAGGCGGCCATGTGATCAACGGTGATCGAATGTGGCACTATACGGAAGGCGTACGCAATTGGGATCCGATCTGGCCCGCGCACGGTATTCGCATCCTGCCCGGTCCAAGCTCGATGTGGTTTGACGCGTGCGGCAATCGTCTGCAACCCCCTTGTCTGCCGGGCTTCGATACGCTGGGCACGCTGCGCGAAATCTTGAAGACGGGTTATGAGTACAGTTGGTTCGTTCTGACCCAGAAAGTGATCAAGAAGGAATTTGCCCTCTCCGGGTCCGAGCAGAACCCGGACTTCACTTCGGGTAGCTGGAAAGAGGTTATTCAACAGCGCATTTTATCCGGCTCAAAGGCAACTGGCCCGGTCGAGGCTTTCAAGGAAAAGGGTGAGGATTTCGTTGTTGCCAACACGCTGACGGAATTGGTCAGTGGCATGAACCAACTGGGCGGCGGACTGATTGACGAAGCGTATTTGCGCAGGCAAATCGAGGCGCGGGATTCTCAGATCGACAACCCATTCTCGAAAGACGCTCAGATGATGGCGATCCATGCCGCGCGCAATTACCGGGGCGATAGGTTGATCCGCACCGCCAAGCCACACAAATTCCTCGATCCGTCAAATGGCCCTTTGATTGCAGTTAAATTGCATGTTCTGACCCGCAAAACGCTTGGTGGGTTGCAGACCAATCTCGACAGTCAGATGATTGGCGCAGACGGCCAAGTCGTCCCCGGCCTGTTTGCAGCCGGAGAGGTCGCAGGCTTTGGCGGTGGCGGTTACCACGGATACAACGCGCTGGAGGGCACGTTTCTGGGCGGTTGCATCTTCTCGGGCCGCAATGCGGGACGGTCCCGCGCCGTGGCCTGATTACTGGTTGCGCACAAACTTCAGAACAGGTTCGCCTGCGACGTCGAGCATAACCAAACTGTCACCGGCAACCGCATAAGTGGTTACACTTTGCAAAGCGGCAAGAAATTGATCTTCAATCTCTTCCATTTCTGGTGGGCACGCCATCAAAGTGGCAGCCATATTCTCAGGAAATTCTATGCTGTTGCCGATGATTTCGGCTTGTCCGGTAAACCGATTACAACCGCCGGTACCGCCGAACGCTCCGCCCTGAGCAAATGAAAGCTGTGGCGGGCGCTTTGCGTCCAACACCTCTCCATCTATTCCGATGGCCACCCATTCAGTCCCTTCCAGTGTCGCGGCGCTCTGATCGTGCGCCTGCACCAGTATCAGGTCTGCGGAATTGCCTTCTCCGTTGGTCAACACCGGGTGAATCGTATCGGTCGTAAACAGCAGCTCCTCTCCACGATAGATTGCACCCCGGACCGCATAGGTCATTCCTTCGCGGATCAGCGCATCATCAAACGACAACTCAAATTCTGATGGCACGCCGTTCAGAGCGTAGCGCTGCGCTGCCAGTGTCACAGCAGCTGCGTCCGCCCGCGAGATATCCTGTAATTCGACATACAGTGTTGCATCCGGTGGCAGAGCGATCCGTTCACGATATGTCGCTGTGCCTGTCACCGATCCGGCGTGGCTTTGGCTGCCCAGCAAAGCCAATACAACTGCTCCGGCCACAATGGCCTGTCCGAGTTTTGGAAAAGGCATGATCCTATCCTCTCTCATTCGTCTTTGAGAAAAAGATTGTGGCTGGATTGCCATTTACAAGGGCAACACATTCAAGTCGGCGAAACTGTGCCTGCCTCAAAGTGGCCAGATGAACGGGATCAAGAGTGAGGCCAACAAACCAACCGTCAGGTTTAACGGCACACCAACCTTTAGAAAATCGGTGAACCTGTACCCGCCCGGCCCGTACACCATCATGTTGGTCTGATAACCGATGGGCGTCGCAAACGAAGCCGACGCCGCCACCATCACCGCAACGACCAATGGGCGCGGATCGATGCCAACTGCCTGCGCCAACGAGATGGCGATCGGAGTCACCACCACTGCAACTGCATTGTTTGAAACCAATTCGGTCAATACCGAGGTCAGCAAATACACAGCCCATATGATAAGGAAGGGCGGCAACATGCCCAGCGCGGGTGCGATCGCCTCGACAATCAGCGTCACAGCGCCAGATTTGTCGAGCGCCGCGCCGATTGCGAGCATTGAGAAAATCAGCGCCAGCAATCTGCCTTCGACAAAGGAAAACGCCTCATCCGCATCGATACAGCGGGTCAGCAGGACCACTGCAACGGCCAGTATAGACAAAAGCAGAATTGGAGCGACGCCCAGCGCTGCCAACGCAACGATTCCCACCAATGATCCAATGGCAATGGGTGCGTGACCGCGACGGAAGGCACGTGCCGAGGGCTGTGTCACATCAACCATGTCCATATCTGCCGCCAGCCTTTGAATATCACCGGGTGAGCCTTCAAGCAGCAGTGTATCCCCCACGCGCACAGTCAGAGCATCCAACTGGCGCCCGATATTCTGGTTCCGGCGATGCACAGCCAAAACGTAGACACCGTACCGACGACGCAAACGCATCGCACCCAAGGTTCGCCCAACCATACGGCAACCTGGCGTAATCAGAACTTCAACCGTCTTGGTTTCAACTGCCGAGACCTGGTCCACGCGTTTGAGTTCCTTATTGCTTTGCAGGCTCAGCAATTCGGTCATTTCAGTGCGCAATACTACCCGGTCGCCCACTTTCAGCGACACTCCCTTGAGGTTTCTGCGCAACGAGTCATCGCCCCGGATTACGTCGATCAGGCGTACACCGGGACGCTTGAACAGCTGCACGCCGGTCACTTCGCGGTCGATCAGATTGCTGTCAGGTGGGATGACCGCCTCGGTAAAGAACTTCATCTTGGATCGGTCACTCAGCATTTCGGCCATGCTGTCGCGCTCTGGCAACAAATGCGGCACGATGAAGCGCAGATAAACCATGCCGTAAATTACCAGAGCTATGCCCAGTGGGGTGACCTCAAATATCGTGAAGGCCGTCATGCCCTGCGCACGCGCGACGCCATCAACCAGAAGGTTGGTAGAGGTGCCGATCAGGGTCAACGTTCCCCCAAGAATTGCCGCATAGCTAAGCGGAATCAACAGTTTGGACGCCGAAACGTTCAGTGTGCGAGCGATTTGAATAAAGACCGGGATCATCACGACGACAACAGGTGTGTTCGACACCACTGCAGACGCGATGACGACAAATCCCATCAACAAACCGATGGCTATACGCGGATTAACCTGCGCCTGCTTTTGCGCCACGGATGTGAACGCATCAAGCGCCCCTGTTCGCACCAAAGCCCCCATGATGATGAACATGGCACCGATGGTCCATGGCGCAGGGTTAGACAGTACCGCAAGCGCGCTTTGATAGGGCAGTATACCCGTTGCAAGCATCAGGGCCACGCCGCCAATGGCGACAACTTCGGTCGGATAGACCTCGCGCAGGAACATGATGAACATCCCTGCAACAATCATCAGCGCCAGAATTGCGCTACCCGTTTCTGTCAGTTGAAGGAATTGCATTCTTGGTATTCTGTCCGAAACCTGATCTGGCATACGCGCCTATCAGCCAGTTTCACGCATTGCATGCCACAGGGCAAGCCTGACATGTGACTTAGGGGCCTGCCTGCTGCAAACGCCCACCAACGCGCACCATCTGCACAGATTTTGCGCTTCCGTCGCGATCATCGGTTTCGACATACACACCGCTCAGCGTTGCCTCGCCATTGGCGGGTGTGAACCGGGCTTTGGGCATCCCGGTGATGAAACGACGCATAGGTTCTTGTTTGTCCATACCAATGACCGAGTCATAGTCGCCGCACATTCCGGCATCGGTCAGGTATCCTGTCCCGCCAGTCAAAATCTGCGCATCCGCCGTCGGCACATGGGTGTGCGTGCCCACCACAAGGCTGGCGCGCTTGTCGCAATAGTGGCCCATCGCCATCTTTTCAGACGTCGCCTCGCAATGCATATCGACGATAATCGCCTGCGCCTGCCCACCGCGTGGGTGCGATTTCAGTATCGGTTCGATAGCTGAGAACGGATCATCGAAGGGGCGCTTCATAAATACTTGCCCCAGTACCTGCACCACCAGCACCTTGCGTCCACCCGGCGCCGTGAACAGCCGATGACCTCGCCCCGGCGCCCCTTTGGCATAGTTCACCGGGCGCACAATGCGAGGCTCTTTCTCGATGAACTGCAACATGTCTTTCTGATCGAACGCATGGTCGCCCAAAGTGATGCAATCGGCACCGGCGTCCAAAAGCAGCTTGGCGTGATCACCACTGAGCCCCATGCCATTGGAAGCATTCTCGCCGTTAACCACGACGAAATCCAACCGCCACTCCTCACGCAAACGCGGCAGGTGCTGTTGAACGGCGGCGCGACCCGAGCGCCCCATGACGTCGCCAAGAAATAATATCCTCATGCCACCCGTCCTAAGTGTGGTGCAACACAAGCACAAGTGATTAAAGTGTCACCATAAACCGCAAATAATATTGGTTAGGAGAAACTTATGACCCGCCATTTTATCATCGTTACCCTATTAGCCCCCCTCGCCGCGTGCGATCAGCCAGCCGGGCAATCAACCGAACTGGCAAACCCGGCGGCGACGTTTTGCATCGAACGGGGCGGCACGTACAATATTCAGGATGGCGACGGCGGCCAAACCGGGATCTGCACCCTGCCAGACGGAACCAAACAGGATGCCTGGGACTATTTCCGTGCTGAGCACACGGGCTAGGCCGAAAACGTCAGCACGCGGCTTTCTGTGATAACCATATCCAGAGGTTGGTCCGTCGGCTCAAGCGGCAGCTCTTCTGCCTCTTGCGCATCGAAGGCAAACCCGATCGCCAATGTCGGGCGCTTATCGCGCAACCCCTCTAGCGTGCGATCATAGAATCCACCACCATATCCCAGACGACCACCCTGAGCATCAAACGCAACCAGCGGCACAATCAGGATTTCAGGATCAAAATAATCGTCGATCTCGGGTACCTTCGCACCAAATGGTCCGTCTTTCAGCGCGCCTTCCGGAGTCCAACGCGAAAATCGCAGCGGCTTCCCGGCGGCCTGAATGACGGGTACGCCGACGGCCCCGTAAGCGACTGCTTCGGCCATTGCCGGCAACGGGTCGATCTCGGTTCGGATGGGCATGTATCCTGAGATGGGAACACCTCGGTGCCCGGCCAAAACCTCGGACAAACGTCCTGCAGCACCCGGTAGGCGCGTGTCAAACGCCGCCTTTCGGCGCGCAAAGGCCGCCTTTCGGGCAGCGGCTTTGATTTCAGTCAGATCGGTTGTGTCGGTCACAGTAGCACCATGCTGGCAAGCCCCAGAAATATGAAGAACCCCATCACGTCCGTCGTCGTTGTCACAAAGGTTCCCGATGCCAGCGCAGGGTCGATCCCCAGACGATCCAGCACCACCGGTACTACCGTACCTGCAAAGCCCGCGATGATCATGTTCACGACCAGCGCCGATCCAATCACGACACCCAGCAACGGAGAATCAAACCACATCATCCCAACGGTTCCCAACACGATGGCAAAGCATAATCCGTTGAGCATCCCAACCAGTAATTCGCGGCGGATCACGCGCCACACATTCGAACTCGTCAGGTCACGTGTCGCCAGCGCGCGTACAGCCACTGTCAGTGATTGAGTTCCAGCGTTGCCTCCCATTGAGGCAACAATCGGCATCAGGATTGCGAGTGCAACAAGCTGATCGATTGCGGCCTCAAACTGCGAAATGACCAGCGAACCACAAATCGCGGTGATCAGATTGACACCGAGCCATGGCAAGCGCCGTTTACTGGTTGCCGCTACACTATCGGACAAAGAACTTTCGTCCGAGACACCCGCAAGACGCATCATGTCTTCTTCATATTCTTCATCCAACACCACCATCGCGTCATCAATGGTAATGACGCCAACCAACCGCCCATCCGTATCCACAACCGGGGCCGAGATCAGATGGTATTGGTTGAACGCATAGGCCACATCCTCTTCGTCCTGATCGACAGGGATGGTGTGGAATTCTTCCTCGGCGAGGTCATGCAAGGGCACCTCTCGCCGGGTCGCCATCAGCTTTCCCAGTGTAACCTGCGCAACGGGCTTCAGCCGCGGGTCAACAAGGACGACATGATAGAACTGTTCTGGCAGATCATCATTGGCCCGCATGAAATCAATGGCCTGCCCCACCGTCCAGTGCTCGGGCGCCATGACGACTTCACGCTGCATAAGACGACCGGCGGAATTTTCAGGGTAGGACAACGCCTGCTCAGCGGCGACTCGTTCAGAGTCTTCAAGCGCATCAAGGATCGTCTCTTGTTGCGGCTCTTCGAGATCCTCGAGCAGATCAACGACATCGTCGCTTTCCATGTCCCGAACAGCTTCGGCCAAGACATCCGGTTTCAGAACATCGATCACTTCTTCCCGGACAGATTCATCCAGTTCTGAAAGAATATCCCCGTCAAATTCCTTATCGTACAACCGGATCAGGCCCGCCCGGTCAAAGGGGCTGATCTGTTCCAGAAGGTCGGCAATATCAGCCGCATGTAGCGGCTCCATAAGCTCGATCAGCTTGGCGCGATCCTCGACCTCCACCGCATAGAGGATGGCTTCGACGGTTCGCGGGTCGAGCGCATAGGCGTCCTCGTCCTGGGGCTGATCGGGTCTGGCTTCGTCACTGCCTGTCGTCATGCGCTGCCCCTTTTTTCCTGCCGATTGACCCTAGATAGAAGAAGCAGCTACCGGAAAACAATGACAATGGTCCAATTTACCCACATCTTTTGCATCCCTATGCTGGATAGCGGCCCCAAACAGGCGGAGAACACAGCAGATGGCGCAAAAGACGCTTTTGAAGGGACGCGTGCTCAGCTTCAACGGATCACCGTTCGAAGGCGAACCCACAGACGCGACCGAACTACACGAAGCCGTATTGATAGAAGATGGTCGCATTGCAGCATTGGGATCCGCGTCCGATCTTTCTGTCGCGCACCCCGAGGCCAAAGTTAAGGATTATGGCGACAAGCTTATTTCGGCGGGCTTTGTGGATCCGCACGTTCACTATCCGCAAACCGCAATGATTGCGAGTTGGGGCAAGCGGCTGATCGACTGGCTCAACAGCTACACGTTCCCGGAAGAGATGAAGTTCGACGATCCTGTCTATGCCGCTGAAATTGCAAGTAGATACCTCGATTTGACGGCAGCACACGGTACGACGACAATGTGCAGCTTTTGCACTATTCATCCAGAGAGTGTTGATGCGTTTTTCTCGGCAGCAATTGCGCGAGGTCAACGGGTTGTCGCCGGCAAAACCTGCATGGATCGAAATGCACCCGAGGGGCTGCGTGACACCGCACAAACCGGGTATGACCAGTCCAAGTCACTGCTTGAAAAGTGGCACGGGGTTGATCGCATATCCTACGCCATTACGCCGCGTTTTTCGCCGACATCGACACCAGATCAGTTAGAGGCGATGGGCGCGCTGTGGGCGGAGCATCCCGAATGCCTGATGCAAACACATCTCAGCGAACAAACCGACGAAATTGAGTGGGTGCGCTCTCTGTTCCCTGAGGCGCGCGACTATTTGGATACATATGAACAGTTTGGATTGTTGGGTGGAAACGGTCTCTACGGTCACGTGATCCATCTGGAGGATCGCGAACGTGACCGCTTGCGCGAGGTAGATGCAGCGCTGATCCACTGCCCCACGTCCAATACGTTTATCGGTTCTGGTCTGTTCGACATGAACGGCCTGATCCGCGAGGGGCACCGGGTTGGTCTTGCCACCGATACAGGCGGTGGTTCCAGCTTTTCGATGCTGCGCACAATGGCCGCAGCGTACGAAATTGGTCAACTGCGGGGTCGTCCGCTACACCCGTCGCAATTGCTTTGGCTTGGAACGGTTGGATCAGCTCAAACTTTGCGGATGGATGATCGTATCGGCAATATTGCGGTGGGTATGGAGGCGGATCTGGTGGTATTGGACCTTGCCTCGACTCCGGCCATCGCCCAACGCGAAGCACATGCTGATGATCTTTGGGAAGCGGTGTTCCCGACCATCATGATGGGGGATGATCGGGCTGTTGCCGAGGTCTGGATCGCCGGGCGAGCAGTTTCTGCTTGATAGGAATGGGCCTGTGGCCCATGCCTCCGGCGGGGATATTTTCAGTCAGATGAAGAGCGCATCCGCTATTCTGCCAACGCGCTTGCCAGACGATTCTGAGTTTCTATGGCCTTTGGCAGGTCAATCGTGACGATCTGGCCGTCGCGCACAACCTGGCGTCCCTCGACAAACAGATGTTTGACACGCGTTGGTCCGGCCAGAAGGAGCGCAGCGGGGTCCCAACTGCCCGCACTTTCGATGCCGCGTACGTCCCAAATGGCTATGTCAGCGCGTTTGCCGGGCATAAGCCTGCCGCAATCGGGCCGATTCAACACATCCGCCCCGCCACGGGTGGCAATCTCGAGCGCTTCGCGGGCTGACATGGCGTCAGCGCCATTTGCAACCCGTTGCAGAAGCATGGACTGGCGCGCCTCGGCCATAAGATTGCCGCTGTCATTGCTGGCTGAACCGTCCACACCCAGCCCGACATGCACGCCTTGGTCGCGCATCTTACGGACTGGAGCAATACCTGAGCCAAGGCGGCAATTGGAGCATGGGCAGTGCGCAACACCAGTTCGGCTACGCGCAAATAGGTCGATCTCGGAGCCATCCAACTTGACGCAATGGGCGTGCCAGACATCCGATCCGGTCCAGCCCAACTCCTCGGCGTATTGGCCGGGGCGGCAACCGAACTGCTCTTCAGAATAGGCGATATCTTCATTGTTTTCTGCCAGATGAGTATGTAGCATTACGCCTTTATCGCGCGCGAGAAGCGCGGCATCGCGCATCAGGTCCCGACTGACTGAGAACGGTGAACACGGCGCAAGGCCAACGCGGCACATCGAACCCTCAGATGGATCGTGATAGGCATCTACCACGCGGATCATGTCCTCCAGAATGGCCTGCTCGGTTTCGACCAGAGCATCAGGCGGCAGCCCACCATCACTTTCGCCGATACTCATTGCCCCGCGCGTCGGTTGAAAACGCAGACCCAATTCCGACGCGGCATGGATCGTATCTTCTAGTAGCGTACCATTGGGATAGAGGTAGAGGTGATCAGAACTGAGCGTGCAGCCAGACAGCGCCAACTCTGCCAGACCAATCTGAGCAGAGATAAACATCTCTTCAGGTCCAAAGCGGGACCAGATGGGATAAAGTGTTCGCAACCATCCAAATAGCAACGCATCCTGCCCACCGGGCACCGCGCGTGTAAGGGTTTGGTAGAGATGATGATGGGTGTTCACCAGACCAGGGGTAACAACACATCCGGCGGCATCATGTATTTCACCCCGGCTGGTCAAACCATGGCCAATCTGGGCAATCTTTCCGTCCCGAACCAACAGATCAGCGCCCACAAGCTCTTGCCGATCATCGTCCATCGTCACGATAATGTCGGCATTCCGGATCAATATTTCTGTCATTTTTGCACTCCCGCATCCTGCCCGTCTCATGCGTGGAGTATTGGGCTGGTGGAAAACGGGCGTAAGAACCAGCCGCGATCAGTTTAAAGCCGCATGGGGGGGTGCGGCAACCCGTTTAATATTGCTTCAAGATTTCCAGCGCCGCCGCATGAATCTCAGCATTGGCTGCTGCGAGGGCACGCCCGCCATTATGGGCAGGATTACCCTGCCAATCTGTCACAATACCACCTGCTGCTTCGATCACCGCGATTGGGGCCTGGATATCGTAGGCATTCAACCCAGCCTCGACCACCAGATCGGTTTGCCCTGCAGCAAGTAGCGCATAGGCGTAACAATCCATCCCATAACGCGTCAGCTTCGTTTTCTGAGAAACCGCCTTGAAGGCAGCGGCCTCGGCCTCGGTGCCGACCTCAGGAAAGGTGGTGAAGATGATCGCCTGATCCAATGATCGCGTATTCCGGGTCTCGAGTTCCGCGCGCCCCATAGGGCCTTTGACAAAGGCGTGCTCTTTATCTCCGATAAAGCGTTCACCGATATAGGGCTGATCGATTACGCCAAGCTTAGGTCCAGTCTCATCGCTTAGGGCGATCAGAACACCCCATGTGGGCGTACCACTTATGAATCCGCGCGTGCCGTCGATTGGGTCCAATACCCAAACCCGTCCGCTCACTCCTTCGGAATGGCCAAACTCTTCCCCTAAAACGCCATCCTTGGGCCGGTGAATGGCCAGCACTGCACGCATCGCTTTCTCTGCTTCGCGGTCAGCTGCAGTCACAGGATCAAACCCGGCATCGAGCTTGTTGTCCGTCTTCAGGTTAGATTGGCGAAAAAACGGAAGAATGGCCACCCGCGCCGCGTCGGCCATTTCTTCGGCAATCTCTAGATCACTTCGTAGGGTGTTTTGCATGGCTTACCCGTGCGACGGGCACCCCGCGAAGTCAAGCGATTGTATTAGGCGACGTCGCTCAGCACGCGCGCCAGTTCAAACAAGCGGCGACGCTGATTTTCCGGTATCGCATAGTACGAGCGAACGAGATCAAGCGCTTCTTTATCACCCATCAGATCTGCAGGAACTGATTTTTTGTCAGCCTCTGCTTTCTGAGCTTCTTCAAGACCTTCAAAGAAAAAGCTGACCGGAACATCCAATGCCTCGGCAATGTCCCACAAACGCGACGCGCTTACACGGTTGGCACCCGTTTCGTATTTTTGAATCTGTTGAAACTTGATACCAACTTGCTGCGCCAACTGCTGCTGAGTCATGCCAATCAGCCAGCGGCGATGCCGGACGCGTTTGCCCACATGGACATCGACGTGATGGGTCATTGGTAGTCTCCTTTACACAAACACCTGTCCGGGAAACCGCAACAGCAGCCGTCACCGCCAAGTTAGCGGGTCGCTGCTTAAGAACTTCCTAACTTAGGATCGTGCCCCCCGAACAGCACCATAGAACAATAATATTGCCGCAATCGATTCTTTTTTCAAGACGGTTGAATCCAAGAATATGGACTGTTGATTATGGTTGAGTACCGGGATCATCACATCTGTGTATGTTCGGAGACAACAAATCAGACCAGACACCTGTTTGAGAAGGGTGTTTGATTGGAATTGACAAAACGCGCGCGCTCTCCGCCTATGTGCCCTAAAATACCGGAGAACACTGATGCTGGCATTTCGTATCAAAACCAAGGGAGCAATGGCGCAAATTTGCCAAATGCCCGAGCCGACACCAGCGGAAAATCAGGTGCGCGTATCCATTCGGGCCTGCGGGCTGAACTTTGCCGATCTTTTGATGCAGAAAGGCTCCTATCAGGATACACCCGGCACTCCGTTTACTCTGGGTATGGAAATTGCAGGGGTCGTTGCCGAAGTCGGAAATAGTGTTACGCATCTAAAACCAGGTGACCGCGTCGCTGTTTTCTCTGGTCAGGGCGGCCTGGCCGAATCTGGTGTCTTCGATGCTGACCGGGTTATTGTCATCCCAGACACAATGAGTTTCGAAGACGCTGCCGCCATTCAGATCGCCTATGGCACCAGCCATATCGCGTTGGAGCACCGGGCACGCCTACAGGCCGGCGAAACGTTGCTGGTGACCGGAGCTGCTGGCGGCGTTGGGCTGACCGCCATCGAAATCGGGAAACTGATGGGGGCGACCGTCATCGCGCAAGCGCGCGGCGCGGACAAATTGGTGGTGGCGCAGCAGGCCGGTGCGGACCATTTGATCGATGCGGATGAGGATCTGCGTAACCGCGTTCGCGCCCTTGGCGGAGCCGACGTGGTCTATGACGCCATCGGTGGTGACGTTTTCAAGGCTGCGTTCCGCGCCACGAATCCCGAGGGCCGCCTATTGCCCATCGGCTTTGCGGGGGGTGAAGTTCCTCAGATTCCGGCCAACCATCTTTTGGTTAAAAATCTCAGTGTGATTGGCGTCTATATCGGTGGTTACCTGAAATTTAAGCCGGAAATCGTTCACAATAGTTTCAGCACCCTGTTTCGCTGGCACTCAGAAGGACGGATTAAACCTCATATCAGCCACATCCTGCCTTTGCAGGACGCAGCCAAGGGATTGGAATTGCTGCGTGATCGCAAATCCACCGGTAAGATCGTCATCCAGATCAACTCGCCACTTTGAGGGGGCGCGCACTGGGGTGTGAAAAGTTTTGCCGCAGGAGATTTGCGAGCTCAGCCACATATTCCTCGCGCACTCTTTCAGCACCATAAAGGTTGATGAACTGCACCGGCAGGTCCGGAAGGACCCCAGCATGGTCGATCAGTTCCTGATGGTTGGGCTGTGTCCCCTCCAACAGTACACCCACCGCCAGATCAGCACTGACTGTTGCTTCAACCGTACGGTCTGAATCGCTGTCGATGCTCATGTCCCATTCGATCCCAGCGTCATCCAGCGCCGCGGTCGCAACCGGACGGAAGATGCAATTGCGGCAAAACCCAAGCCGCAGAGGCTGTTGTCGCCAGGCGGACCCGTTCAGAGCCCCGACCCAACGCAGGGGCATATGATACAAGGTTTCAGCCCCCTCGCCCGCTCCCGATTCCGTGGTCACGATCAAATCAAAACCTCCGCGCGCAAATTCCTCCTTCAGCTGACGCGTATTCGAGGTAACCAAGTTCACGTTCACGCGCGGGAAGCTGGCATTGAAGCGCTTTAGGACACGGGGGATGAACGGATGAACGACATCATGCGGCACCCCCAACACGACCTCTCCTTCAAAGGCCTGATCAGTGAGCCGCCCGATCACCTCATCATTCAACGCAATCATCCGGCGCGCATAGGCCAGCAGTTGCTCGCCAGACGCGGTCAGCGCAATGGTTCGACCGGATCGATCCAGCAGCTCCAGCCCGAGTAGCTCTTCTAACCGCTTGAGCTGCATGGAAACAGCCGATTGCGTGAGATGAAGAAATCCAGCTGCGCGGGTAACGCCGCCGTGATCCGCGACGGCAACGAATGAACGAAGCGTAGTGATGTCCAGATTTCGCATCTTCAAGATTCCTTATGGGTAACGTCAAAAACATTCATTTTTAAAATATGTCAGAATGCTCCATATAGATCAAGGAAATTGATTGAAGCACGGTGTTTCATCAGTCAAACATGAAAGGGCAATACCCATGACCCATCTAGCCATTTCGACTCTGCGTCGCATCAAAGGTAAATCGATTGGAGACCGCCTGCTCAACATGTTGAGCCTTTCGCGGCAACGGCAAAAACTGGCTCAGCTTGATGATCGCGCTTTGGAAGATATCGGAATCACCCGCTCCGAGGCAGAAGCCGAGGCTTCTCGTCCTATGTGGGATGCGCCTGACTGCTGGTACAAACACTTGTATTAATTGGACAATAGAAGAAATCTGGCGGCATTAGGGACTGCGCCGTCAGGTTTTTTGCACCAGTCACCAAATTTGCCGACAGTTTTGCTGAGTTTTAGAGTGAAAACCCTTGAAACGAGGGCCGTACTCTCCGATATTTAGTGGGAAACCGGCCTGCAATCGCAGGCTGAGCACAGAATATTGAAGGGAGACCCTTAAATGGCACAATTCGACACGATCCGGACGGCGTCCGGGGCGCGCGCTGCCGAGATTGATGAGGGCCTGCGCGCCCATATGAACAAAGTCTACGGCACAATGTCCGTAGGTATGCTGATCACGTTTGCTGTTGCCTGGGCCGTTGGCTCAAGCCCGCAACTTCTGTCGATCTTCCGTGACCCAGTCACGCTTAGCCCGAATATCCTGGGCTGGATCGTAATGTTCGCACCTCTTGCAATGGTGTTTGGCTTTGGTGCCGCCATCAACCGCCTTTCGGCGTCTGGTGCGCAGCTGTTCTTCTATGCATTTGCTGCCGTCATGGGCCTGTCGCTGAGCTGGATTTTTGTAGCCTTCACCGGCATCTCGATCGCGCAGGTATTCCTAGTGACTTCGATCGCATTCGCGGGCCTGTCGCTTTACGGATACGTCACTAAGAAAGACCTGTCCGGCATGGGTACTTTCCTGATGATGGGCGTGATCGGTCTGATCGTCGCGATGGTCATCAACATCTTCCTGCAGTCGCCTGCGATCATGTTCGCTGTGTCGATCCTGGGTGTTCTGATCTTTGCGGGCCTGACCGCGTATGACACTCAGAAGATCAAAACGACCTATCTGCAGATGGCCCATGCGGGTGACCAGGAATGGCTAGGCAAGGCGGCCATCATGGGCGCACTGAACCTGTATCTGGACTTCATCAACATGTTCATGTTCCTGCTGCAGCTGCTTGGTAATCGCGAATAACGCGAACCTCATACTCACAGCCAAAGGGCGGGTCCGAAAAGACCCGCCCTTTTTGTTTGGATAATCGGAGGACCATTGATGTCCATCGCCACCATTTGCCCGTCACAGGCGCATCGTTTGCTGCCATTACTTCAACAGGTGCATGACCTGCATGTTCAAAACCAGCCACAGCGATACGCGCCTTTGCCAGATGACAAGGAAGTCGTTTCCTATCTTTCAGAATGGCTCAGCCACGACGCAGTGGTTGCATTGGGCTATGAGGAGAATCAAATACTGTTGGGATATGCGATTTTTGAGCTTGAGAAGCGTGCTGCGACACCTTTTCGCCGGGCGGAAACACGTGCGATGCTGCACCACATCAGCGTCGATACCAAGCACCGTCGGAAAGGAATCGGATTAGCCTTGATAAACGAGGTTCGCGCAGGTCTGCTTGCTGATGGCGGAGATGTTTTGGCCACGACCTATGCAACCTTCAATACGCCTTCGGCTGAATTGATGGCGCGCGCCGGGCTAAACCCCGTAATCAGTTTCGCTGAATGGCGCGTTGAATAACGGCGGAAACAGAAAACCCCCACCAAATTGGCGGGGGTGCAAAATGGTTTGGTACTTTGGCAATCAGCTACAGTTCAGCGGCACCGCAAAACCAGAGCTGCGCTTGGACGAGCCTTTGCGGTAAACATCCCCAGCGGGCAAGCAACCGGTAAAGCGCTCGGTTCGCGCTCCGAAGGTTGCACCGATGGAATTGTCCACGCGAGTGTCCCCTTCTTCAGTTCGCAACACACCAAACAATGTCCCGTTCACACTGACCGTGCTCAACAGCAGATTAGTGCTCTGGCCTGACAGCTGAACGGCGCTGGTATCAGTGCGTCCACCATTATCGATAGCTACTTTCGCCATCTTGGAAAGCTCGGTCTGATCAGACGAGACCTGAACCGTTGGCAACTTGGCGAGCTCTGCCGGGATGTTGGTTGCAGGTTGAACAAATGCCACGGCTCCTTTCACATCGGATACCGTACGCGGTTCACCATCTATCCCGGTGAAACCAACACCTTCGCGGTTAAACGGATCTTCGCAGGCTGACAGGGTCAGAACTGCAAGGGCGGGTAACAAGATTTTTTTCATGGCGGTCAACATTTTGGAAAGAGTTGCTGAAGCGTAGCGGCATGGAGTGCGTAAAAGCAAGCCGCCCTCACCCAGAACACCCGAGGGGCTGATGCGCCCCTGCAACGCCCGTGTTTCGCACCGACGCGCTGTGGGACGCCTAAAACCAACAAAAAAGGACCCCGCATCGGCAGAGTCCTTTTTCAAAAATTCAAGTCAGAGGGCAGATTACTTGATCTTGCCTTCTTTGTACTCGACATGTTTCCGAGCAACCGGATCGTATTTACGAATGGTCATTTTCTCGGTCATGGTGCGCGCATTCTTTTTGGTCACGTAGAAGTGGCCCGTGCCCGCGGTCGAGTTCAGACGGATCTTGATTGTCGTCGGCTTCGCCATGGTTATCTCCTGCGTCCGAAAAGGCAGGGGCCTTTCGGTTGAATCCTTATGAGCGTGCGCTTTTAACTGCTCGTACGCCCAAGTCAACCAGATTCGCCGTGTTCCGGGAACAATTCCCTACTCCGCCTCAACGGGGTGTCGCTTGGTGTGTTCACGAAACTGTGATAGGGTCACCGTGACCAAAGAGTCCGTGTTGCGATCATGGGCCAAATCTGACCGGGACTATCGTCCGGCACCCTACACCACTCACGTCAATAGTATCGCCCGGGTTACCCGGGTGTTCCTGAATTGCAGGCGTCTCAGCAAGCAATCTGGCCATGGAACCGGCCAGTCGGATGGTTCCGAATAGACTTAAACAGTGGGAGGTTTTCATGCCTGTATTCATCACTTACGCATCCTACTCATCCGAGGCCGTTCAGGCGATGGTTGCCAATCCTCAGGATCGTACCGGCCCGGTCAGTGCGCTGCTTGAGAAAGCGGGCGGAAAGCTGATCTCATTCTACGTTACCACCGGTAGCAACGATGTTGTTGTCATCAGCGAGGTCCCTGACGGCACTGATGCGGTCGCAATCGGGATGGCCGTTGCCAGCACGGGTGCAGTATCGAAAATCGAAACCGTGCGCGCATGGTCCGCCGAAGAGTTCGTTTCGGTCGCTGCAAAAGCAGCAACGCTAACCGGGGTGTATACGCCGCCGACGGGCTGAGGAATTATGCGCGGAGGGCCTGTAAGCCGGATCCTGTTCCAGGGTTACCCCCTTCGATGACCATTCCTCTAGGCCGTGCATTGCTGCGCGGCTCGAGCTGCCAACCCGGTCCCTCTCGGCCAAAGCGAGCCTAGCGGCGGTATCGGTTTGCACCGACCGGCCCGCGCGGGGACCCTATTCGGCATTGCTCCCGGTGGGGCTTGCCGTGCCGCCACTGTTGCCAGCGGCGCGGTGGGCTCTTACCCCACCGTTTCACCCTTACCTCGGGCCAAGGCCCTCGGCGGTCTGATTTCTGTGGCGCTTTCCGTCGGGTTTCCCCGCCCGGGCGTTACCCGGCACCGTTGCCTTGTGGAGTCCGGACTTTCCTCTCGGGCATATGCCCCAGCGGCCATCCGGCCCTCCGCGCGAGGTGTTGGGTATGCTTTGGGAGAGGTTACGTCAAGAGCGGTTGGAGGATGAAGGGGCCAGCCCCTTCTTGGCCTTCGGTCAATTCAACCCCGGGATTTTTTTGGCCTGATTTTTTTGGCCTGATGAAGCGCGGATCAGGTCGTATGTGGAGGAAGGGCCAGCGCTTTGAAATCGTCAGGGTGCAATGGGCCTGTGGCCCAGGGACGATGGCGCAGGCGAATGGTTTTGAGCAGGATGTCATCATCGACATCAGCTGTATATCCCCGGACTTGCGCCAGCGCCCGGAACGTCGTTTCGGAAGGTGCTTCGGTGCCAGTTGGAGCGGCAAGGCTTTGACGTTCCAGTCTTTGCCAATCAAAACGGGGGCCTGGGTCTGTCTTGCGCCCGGGTGCCATGTCGGAATGTCCAATGACACCTTCCGGAGAGATCGACCAGCGCCGCATGAGTTTGGACAGAAGTTGTTCCAGCGCGTTCATCTGAGGCTCGGAGAACGGGTGATCGCCCCGGTTGTCCAATTCGATGCCAATGGAACGGGAATTTATATCTGTTTGCCCGTGCCACTCCCCGGCCCCGGCGTGCCAGGCGCGGTCTTCCTCGCGTACAAGCTGCCAGAGCACGCCATTGCCGCCAATCAGATAGTGAGCGGAAACTTCAGGACCGGGATCGCAAAGGCGCTCGAGCGCAGCTGATGCGCTTTCCATTGCGGTATAGTGCAGAACGATCAGCACGGGCTTCAACCCATCGCGCCGGGGGCCGAAATTGGGCGATGGATGCCAGATCGGCGAAAGCTCAGTTGTTGACGGCACTGCGGAACGCACTGGGGTCCCAGCCGCAGGCATAGCCGTCGCCATCCGGGTCCAGTCCTTTACGGTCGCGCTGGGGACCGCCGTTGGCCAGAAATTCGATCTGAGCCTGATCCGGCGAGGCGAATTGCGCACAGTTCCGCTCGGCTTTGGCCTGTAAATTGAACCCTGCTCGGCTGTAGAGCTGGGTTCCGACGGGGTTTGACGTGTTCAGCGCATATTGCACGATGTTGGGCTGTCCATCTGTACCGCGCTGTGGAACCGCGGTTGGCGCGACAACTTCATATGTCTGTCGGTTCTGTTCGATCCGGGCCGCATCTGCATCGATACTACGCCTGTTTGAAACGGCTTCAAAATCCTGTTCGTCAGAAATGCCTGTGTTGTTTGTCACTGGGGCAACTAAGCCTTGCTGTTCAGACGTACTGGCCAGCGCCACAGCCGTCTGGTTTGCAATATCAGCCGCACTGCCGTCATTCAGAGGAGCACCTTGCGCCGAAAGCGGCTGCTCCGAAATCGCTTCGGGTGGTAGCAGCGGGTTACCAGCCAGCCCCTGCCCGGCCAGTTCAGCCTCGCGTTGGGCCTGGTATTCCGGCGTATTGAACCCGGTGCCCGATACAGGGGCGACCGTATCACAGGCTGCTACTAGCCCGAGGGTCGAAATCAGAAGCAATTTACGCATTCGGCTGCTCCGCCTTCTTGTCGTTCTGCCGGTTAGAGAATTACCACCATTTGCCTGGCTTGGCCACAAACCCGGCGGCATTCTCAAGCGCGTAGGCGGTGTTGAGCAGATCGCCCTCTTCCCATGGGCGGCCGATCAGTTGCAGACCTAGCGGCAGTCCCTGAGCGTCCAGTCCTGCAGGAACCGAGATACCGGGCAGGCCAGCTAGGTTCACGGTCACGGTGAACACGTCGTTCAGATACATTTGAACCGGATCAGCTTCGGTCATCTCACCCAGGCCGAACGAAGCCGAAGGTGTGGCCGGGGTCAGGATTGCGTCAACGCCAGTCGCGAAGACATCTTCGAAGTCTTTCTTGATCAGTGTCCGCACTTTGCGGGCGCGGTTGTAGTAGGCGTCATAGAAACCCGCCGACAACACATATGTGCCGATCATTACCCGGCGCTGGACCTCGGGGCCGAAGCCTTCCGCGCGGGTCTTTTCATACATTTCGGTGATTCCGTCACCTTGTGCCAGCTGCGCGCGGCGGCCATAGCGGACACCATCATAGCGGGCAAGGTTCGAAGACGCCTCAGCAGGAGCAATCACATAATATGCAGGTAGTGCGTATTTGGTGTGCGGCAGCGAAATATCGACGATCTCAGCCCCTGCGTCTTTCAGCATAGCAGCGCCATCAACCCAGAGCTTTTCGATCTCGGCGGGCATACCGTCCATGCGGTATTCTTTGGGAATACCGATTTTCTTGCCCTTGATATCGCCGGTCAGCATTGCCTCAAAATTCGGCACAGCCAATTCGGCGCTGGTGGAATCCTTGGGGTCATGGCCACACATGGTTTCCAGCATGATCGCCGCGTCACGTACGTTCTTGGTCATCGGGCCAGCCTGATCCAGCGACGAGGCGAAGGCAACGATGCCCCAGCGTGAGCAGCGGCCATAGGTCGGTTTGATGCCGGTGATGCCAACAAAGGCGGCAGGCTGCCGGATCGAACCTCCGGTATCGGTGCCGGTCGCAGCCAGACACAGATCAGCAGAAACAGCCGAGGCCGAACCACCAGACGAGCCGCCTGGTGTTAGCTGAGCCTCGTCGTTGCCACGCCGCCACGGGCTGACGGCGTTACCATAAACGGAGGTTTCGTTGGACGAGCCCATGGCGAATTCGTCCATGTTCAGCTTGCCCAGCATCACGGCACCTGCGTCAGCCAATTGCTGAGACACAGTGGATTCGTATTCGGGCTTGAAGCCATCGAGTATCTTGGACGCGGCCTGCGAGGGAACACTTTTGGTGCAGAACAGATCTTTTATACCGATCGGCAAGCCGCACATCGAAGGGGCGTCGCCCGCTTTGATCCGATCATCTGCGGCCTTTGCACGCTCAATCGCAATCTCGGGTGTCTTGTGGACGAACGCGTTCAGCGCATCGGCTTCATCAATGGCTGTCAGGCAGGATTCAGTCAGTTCAACCGAAGTTACATCACCGGCACGCAACGCGTCGCGGGCTTCAGCCAGCCCCAGTTTGTTCAGTTCGCTCATGACTTACTCCACAACTTTGGGAACAGCGAAGAACCCTTCGCGCGCATCGGGGGCATTGGACAGAACTTTGTCCTGCTGATTTCCGTCAGTGACTTCGTCCTGACGACGCTTCAGACGCATCGGCGTGACCGAGACCATCGGCTCGACACCTTCGACATCCACTTCGTTCAGTTGCTCGATGAACCCAAGGATGGTGTTGAACTCGGATGCCAGCGCGGGCAGCGCGTCATCCTCGACCTTGATCCGGGCGAGTTTGGCCACCTTGGCGGCGGTGCTTTGGTCTATCGACATCGGAAAACCTCATATGCGTTAAGGGGCGTTTACCCGTCTGTCGCATCACTCGCAAGACCGGTCACCGGATGACGCCGCCGTGCGCACTCAATTCGCCAGCAGCCATGCGTTTTTGAATGCCCCCTATGCAAATTGGTGAACTGATTAGTTCATTTTCGGCATTGAAAACTAAACCGAACTGTTCATTTCAATTGTGTGACACAACTCGAAACCGGAGACAGCATATGAAAACCTTTGTCCCTGCATTCATCTTGGCCGCCGTGGTTCTGACATCTCCTGCCCTGGCATTGGGAATAGACATGAACAATCTGACCCGAAACCTCAGCTTCCCTCAGCCTGTATCGGAGCCTGTGACCAAAGATCAAACCCAGACAGGCAAGTAGACCTGTCCCATGTGCCGGATCGGCTTCCCCCTCCTGATCCGGCACTTTTTCCAAATCACCGCTGTACCCTGTCCGACAAGTCGTTAGCATGACCAAAGACCATCAGCCGAAACACCCACAGGTGACGATCAGGCGAGCTAACGGAGCAGAACATGAGCGCACGCAAGCAAGCAGTACTGAACGCAATTGACGCCGCCAATGCGGAAGATCCCAATATGGAAAACGGGCAGCCCGCAGAACTGCTGTATGGCCAGCGCATGAGTGCAGAGCTTGATCGCCTTTTCCCAAATGCATCTGATGCACTACAGATTGCCGCCCGCGGGCAGCATGTCGAACGGTGGAAACTGAAGCGCACCGAATATCCGGAAGGGCGCGCCGGTTATCTGGCATGGCGAAAGGCACAAGGTGTTTACCACGCGGACGTGGTGCGAGGCTTTATGGAACAAGCCGAATACGGTGCGGATCGAATCGAAGCAGTCGAACAGATGCTGCGCAAACAAGGCATCAAGCGCCATGCGGACGTGCAGGCGCTTGAGGATGTGATCTGTTTCGTTTTCCTGAAATGGTATTTTGAACCCTTCGCAGCGAAGCATTCAACCGAGAAAATTCAGCGCATCGTAGAAAAAACCGCCATCAAGATGTCCGCCGAAGGCCGCGCCAGAGTTTTGGCGGAATTTGATCTGCCCGAGGCATTGGCGGCAGCATTCCGTGACTGACCTCAGGTGATTCCAAGGAACTGGTAGCCCGCCAATGTGTTTTGGTTTGGCCTCAAGTACCCGGCGCAGTCGTAACAGGCGCCCCCCGAATGGCGCGCAGATATACCTCGATCATCCAGCCCAGCATGGTGGCGTTCAGTATGTGCCACATGAAATGCGTTCCGATGGGAAAGTGACCGCAGGTTGGCTCATCCAAGGCTCGGAAAATGATCGAGGCGATCAGTATGCCAGCCCCGATCGCCAACCCGCGCGCTGTATCAGGGGTTCGCGACCTCAACAGTAAAGCATAAATCAGGATCAATAGCGGCACCGGTGCATAGGCTGCTGAACCGCCCAAACCCGGCACCAGCTGAAACACGGGAATCGCCAACGCCGCATAGGGAATGAACAGCGCGGTCAGACCCAGCGCATAAACGGGCCGCATCCCCCAGACATCCCGGTTCACCGCAAAGATATAAACCAGAATATAAAGCAAGATCGGCGTTGTATCTGCTATCGCGGCCCAAACCTGTGCATGCGTATGAAACAGATAGCTGCCGACACCAATCATTGCCAGTATCACAACCAAGGCCATCGCCAGCGGAGCACCCTGCCCTCGCACCCTGCGCCACATGACGAATGCCGCAACAAGAAACGCCACATTGGTCACGGCGTTTATCGGCTCGGCCCAATACGATGGCGAGAGCCGCTCGCAATAACCGTCAATATACTGCGTCCAGTCCATGGATTTTTACATAGCCGATGCTAGGCTGACGCCAAGCAGAATTTGGGAGGTTTCACTATGGATATTATTTGGCTGGGACATGGCAGCTTTCGCATCGAAACATCGGGGCAGGTCCTGCTGGTCGATCCCTGGCTGACGGGGAACCCGTCATTGCCCGAAGATCAGCATGATGCGGCGGTGGCGGGTGCAACCCATATCCTGCTGACCCATACCCATTTCGATCATATCGTTGATGTACTGCCACTGGCCAAACATCTGAATGTACCCGTCGTGGGACAGTACGATCTGATGGGCTATTGGGCCGAGGCGGAAGGAATCGAAACAGTTGGTTTCAATAAAGGCGGCACAGTTGACCTTAGCGGTATTAAGGTATCGATGGTCCCAGCCTCGCACAGCTCGACCTTTTCAACCCCCGACGGATTGCGAACCGGCGGGACCGAAGTCGGGTATATGATCTCAACCGAGGGCAGAATGGTGTACGTCTCTGGCGACACCGATATCATGGCGGATATGGATTGGATGGGGGAATTCTACAAACCCGATATCGGCATCCTTTCCGCCGGTGGTCACTTTACCATGGACATGAAAGGCGCGGCCTACGCGGCCAAACGGTACTTTGACTTCAAAACGATTATTCCGTGCCACTACCAAACCTTTCCGGTTCTCGAACAATCAGCTCAGGCTCTGATTGACGGCCTGCCGGGCGTCGATGTGATCGAACCCGAAGTGATGAAAGCGATTTCTCTCTGATGCCCGCCACAGATTTCAGCGCCCAGGAATTTGCCGACCGTATCGCGAAGACCCGCGCAGCAATGGAACAGCAGGGGATCGAAACCCTGCTGATAACCGACCCATCGAACATGGCGTGGCTTACCGGTTACGACGGGTGGAGTTTTTATGTACCCCAGATGGTCATCCTGCCAGCGGAGGGTTCTCCACTATGGTGGGGGCGCACGCAGGACAAGGCTGGTGCAGCGCAGACCACATGGATGGATGCATCTGATCTTCTGGACTGGCCTGAAGAGCACGTTCAACACCCCGACCACCATCCCCTCGATTCCCTCGCCAAATTTTTGCGGGACCGCGGATGGACTTCGGCACTGGCTGTCGAAATGGACAACTACTATTACTCGGCCGCCAGTCACCGCATACTGCAGAACGCATTCGGAGACGCTGCGATTTTGGATGCCACTGGCCTGGTAAACTGGCAGCGGGCGGTCAAAAGCGACGCCGAAGTCGAAATGATGCGAAAAGCAGGGCGGCTTACCGCCCATATGCATCGGGTGTTGCGCGATGCGTTCCGCGAAGGACTGCCAAAAAACCAACTGGTTGCCGAAGTACAGGCGGCAGGCATCGCCGGATTGCCGGGGCTGGCCGGGGACTATCCCGCAATCGTTCCAATCGCCCCTTCAGGCACCGAGGCTTCGGCCTCTCACATCACCTGGAACGACAGATCCTTAACGCGGGATGAGGCAACGTACTTTGAAATCTCAGGGTGCTATCGCCGTTATCATTGCCCGGCCAGTCGCAGCCTGTTTCTGGGTGATCCTCCGGAAGATATTCGCCGCGCTGAGGCTGCTGTGCTCAGGGCCATCGATGATGCCTTGAGCGCGGCGCGTCCGGGCACAACTTGCGAAGAGGTCGCGAACTGTGTTTACGAAAGTTTCGCCCGCGCCGGATATGTCAAAGCCAACCGCACCGGCTATCCGATCGGATTAAGCTATCCTCCTGATTGGGGTGAACGCACAATGAGCCTGCGGCCGGGTGACACGACCGAACTTCAAGAAAATATGACCTTCCATTTGATGCCTGGGCTCTGGACTTCGGATTGGGGACTGGCGATCACCGAGAGCTTTTTGGTTACCGCCAATGGTGGCCAGCCTTTGGCGGACATCCCTCGGGAGCTTGTGGTAAAATCCAAATGAATCAGTCTATTCGCCCATCGCCAGAGTTAATCGCGGTGGTGCGACGCTGGAATGACGCTGTTCGAACCAAAGATGGAGCAGCGCTCTACAACATGCTGTCGACGTCTGAGTACCTGCGGTATCAAGGCTCAGCGGATGGGGAGATTTGGTCAGGCTCGCTATTCCGAAAGGGTTTCCCTGATCATGTGGCCGAAATTCCCGACTACGTTTGGGAAGAACACAGCCTAGAGGCATTTGAATGCGGTACAGTTGGTTGGGCCCATTGCGTTGCAACGCTTCGCTTTGCCACGAACCAAAAAGCAATGTTGCACAGGTTCACCTTCATCCTG
This sequence comes from Ruegeria sp. O11, assembly GCF_056535285.1. Taxonomy (NCBI): domain Bacteria; kingdom Pseudomonadati; phylum Pseudomonadota; class Alphaproteobacteria; order Rhodobacterales; family Roseobacteraceae; genus Ruegeria; species Ruegeria sp. O11. Next base: position 1,239,684 of record NZ_JBQERS010000001.1, read on the forward strand.
CATCTCGAAGATGGTGTGTGGAAGATGGTGCACTGCCACGTGTCCAATCCGATCCCTAACATGGAAAAAATCGGTATCGAGCACAAAGCCCTGGACGCGCTGGTAGCAGCCGCACGCGACGGGTTTCGTCAGGATCAGCGCGAGGGCATGGCTTCGGTTATGTTCACTGACATCGTCAATTCATCGGCTATTGCCGACAAGCTGGGAGATCGGGTTTGGACCGATGCTATTCAAAAACACTTTGAATTGGCTCGTGAAGTCATCGAGGCTCAGAGCGGAACGCTGGTAAAGTCGCTGGGGGATGGAACCATGTCCAGCTTCTCGTCGGCGCGGGCGGCACTGATGGCCGCAGTCGACCTGCAGCGGCGCAACGCCAGCGAAGTGGGCGAACCAACGCTGCAGATTCGCGTCGGCATACATACGGGGGATGTGATCCAGACCGATGACGATTTCTTCGGTACGGTAGTGAACAAAGCCGCCCGGATCGCGGCCTCAGCAGCACCGGGAGAGGTCCGTTTGTCCGACGCAACCCAGCTTTTAGTGGACGGGCAAGATGGGTTGACCTTTGGCACACCAAGATCAGTTTCACTGAAAGGTCTGCCCGGCGATCACACGATCTATAATCTGAGTTGGTAGCGCGCTAACGCCGTCCCGCGAAAAAACCCTTGAGCAATCGCTCGGCCTCTTCGGCACCGATCCCATCATAGATTTCAGGGGCATGATGTGCCTGCGGGTGCGAAAATACCCGCGCGCCGTGGGCGACGCCGCCTGATTTCGGATCGGATGCACCGTAATACACACGCCGGATACGCGCGGCAGCCAGTGCTGCCGCACACATGGCACAGGGTTCCAGCGTCACATATACATCGTGATCCGGCAGCCGCTCCGATCCGGCCTGTGCACAGGCGGCGCGCAGCACCAATATCTCGGCATGGGCGGTGGGATCGTTCAACTCGCGTGTCCGATTACCTTCAGCGGCAACCACCTGACCGTCCGGTCCGATAATTACAGCCCCCACGGGCACCTCCCCCCGGTCTGCCGCCGCCTGCGCCTGTTCCAGCGCCAGTTTCATGTGAGATCGGAACTCCATGCCTCTGACTGCCCCAGAAACCCGGCTTTCGCAAGCCGCCGGGATAGGCTATGGGCGGGGGATGACCAATACCCCTCCTCCCGGCGATCGGATCGCCAAAGTGCTTGCCCGCGCCGGTGTCGCCTCACGTCGCGAGGCTGAACGCATGATCGAAGCCGGTCGTGTGACCGTGAATGGCAAACCCATCAGTAGCCCAGCGCTGAATGTGACGGCCAAGGACAGGATCACTGTCGATGGCAAACCCGTGTCCGAGCCCGACCCATCTCGCCTATGGCTCTATCACAAGCCTCCAGGCCTTGTGACGACGGCGCGTGATGAAAAGGGGCGCAAGACGATCTTCGACGATCTGCCAGAGGACATGCCGAGGGTCATGAGTGTCGGACGGCTCGACCTGAATTCGGAAGGGTTGCTGCTGCTCACCAATGATGGCGGCATCAAGCGCAAGCTTGAACTGCCCGCCACCGGATGGCTGCGCAAATACCGGGTGCGGGTTAACGGGCGCCCCAAGGACGAAGATTTTGCACCGCTTCGCAAGGGATTGGTCATAGACGGAGAGCGGTTTCAGCCCATGACCGTTACCTTAGACCGCCAACAGGGTGCGAACGCCTGGCTAACCATCGGTCTGCGCGAAGGCAAGAACCGCGAGATTCGCCGAGCAATCGAAGATATCGGCTATGCGGTAAACCGGCTTTTGCGGATTTCTTATGGCCCGTTTCAGCTTGGTGACCTGAAATCCGGTGAGGTTGAAGAGATTCGTCGGCGTGTTTTGCGTGACCAACTGGGGATGGACGGTGAAGAAAGCGGCAAGCCAACCGTCAAACGCCCTGCCCGGCCTCAGCGCAAAAGGCCGACAATCGGCAAGAAACCTCGCAAGTGACGCGGCTTAAGTAACCTTCCCCCTAGCGCCAAGCCATCGCATCGCCTAAATTTTCTGTGATAGCGACAGTTTGGGGGCACCATGTCCGGGACCGGAGTACAAAAATTGGCGTATGCAGCGCTGCTGGTGCTGTTGTTCGGCGTCTGTACCGGCGTGCTTGGGGGCTTGTAAGGGCATGGCCAAAAGGTTCGGTGGGAAATTCAGCCCTCAGGGTGCGTCGTCAGACCAAGATCAACCCTCTCGTAGACAGTTTGACGGAGCTCGGGTCGAACCGGCGGGTGCACGCGCGAACCTCCTATTTGTGCCCGCAATTCCGTTGGCATTCCTGTCACTGAACGACGGCGCTATCGGAATGACAATTGGTTTGATCGCTGCAGGTCTGCTGACGGCCGCCGCATTCTTGCTGCGCGAAGGGCTGCGAGCGGAATCTGCATACAATGCCAAACGTACCGCCCGCCGCCCGGCCTTCCCCCGCAAAATCTTCTCAAGCGTCCTGACTGGGCTGGGCACGGCATTGGCCGCGTATCGAACAGAGTTTCTAGATGCAGAAACCGCAGCTCAGGCCAGCCTGTTGGCACCGGTTCTGTTTGGGGTTGTTGCCACTGCATTACATTCGGTGTCCTTTGGCATCGACCCCTTGAAAGACAAGGGTATGGAAGGCATCGACACCTTCCAACAAGATCGCGTGGCGCGCGTTGTTGAGGATGCGGAATCTCACCTGACCCAAATGACAGACGCGATCAAACGCGCCGGAGACCGTCAGATCGAAGCGCGTGTCGAGCGGTTTCAAGATACCGCCCGCGATTTGTTCCGAACGGTCGAAGAAGACCCACGTGATCTGGCGGGCGCGCGGAAATATCTGACGGTTTACTTGCAGGGCGCACGCGATGCGACGGTGAAGTTCTCGGACGTCTTTGCGCGTACCCGCGATGCGCAGGCGCTGGCAGATTATTCGGCCCTGCTGGACGATCTCGAACAGAATTTCGCGGCGCGGACGCGAAAGATGCTATTGGATGACCGCAGCGATCTGACGGTTGAAATTGATGTGCTGCGTGACCGGCTGCAGCGCGAAGGCGTCCGGTTGGATTGACCGGCTTTTATGTAAGCGAGGATTACCCCATGTCCGATGAGATCAAGAACAAGGCAGTCGAGGCTGAAACACTGGTGCAAGAAGTCACCGCCGTCGCCCTCCCTGAGCCGCAGGCTGAGATTGTGCCGCTTGAAGACGCCGACGAACCGGTTGGTGCCGAAATCCGCAAGCGGATGGGTGAGATCGACATGGGCGACACAAACTCGATCGTGTCATTTGGATCATCCGCACAGGCGGAATTGCAGGAGATCAGCCAGGCGATGCTGGCCGATGTCCGCAATAAGGATGTAGGCCCGGCGGGCGACAGCCTTCGCAATATCGTAACGACGATCAGGGGTTTCTCTGTCAGCGAATTAGACGTTCGCCGCGAGCGTAGCTGGTGGGAAAAACTGCTAGGCCGCGCAGCACCCTTTGCCAAGTTCACGGCGCAGTATGAGGACGTTCAAAGCCAGATCGACCGGATCACAGACGACCTCTTGGGCCATGAGCACACCTTGCTGAAAGATATCAAGTCTCTGGATCTTCTGTATGAAAAGACGCTGGAGTTCTACGACGAACTCGCGCTTTACATTGCGGCGGGTGAGGAAAAGCTGACCGAACTGGACAGCCATGACATTCCCGAAAAAGAGGCCGAGGTTCAGGCCGCACCCGAAGACCAGCAGGTGATGAAGGCGCAGGAATTGCGCGATTTGCGCGCCGCGCGCGACGATCTGGAACGCCGGGTCCACGACCTCAAGCTGACCCGTCAGGTGACGATGCAGTCGCTGCCCTCGATCCGCTTGGTGCAGGAAAACGATAAATCGCTGGTGACCAAGATCAATTCAACCCTCGTCAATACCGTGCCGCTTTGGGAAACCCAGCTGGCACAAGCGGTAACCATCCAGCGCAGTGCTGAAGCTGCAGCCGCAGTACGTGATGCCAATGATCTGACCAACGAGCTGCTGACCTCGAACGCGGCCAACCTGCGCGAGTCTAACAAGATGATCCGCGAAGAGATGGAGCGTGGTGTCTTCGACATCGAAGCCGTCAAACAGGCCAACGCTGACCTGATCGGTACGATCAACGAAAGCCTCGCCATTGCGGACGAAGGCAAAGCCAAGCGCGCCGCCGCCGAGGAAGAATTGAAGAAGATGGAGGCCGAGTTGCGCGACACGCTCGCCTCGGCCAAAGCGCGACAGGACGGGATCGGTGACAATGCCGGAACGGCTGTCCCCGGATAATGGAAACAGCGGGCGTGCGGCCATTACATCGCGCTAGGACTGCAACATTGGTAGTTTCGCTGCTGGTATTAGCTGGCTGCGAAGAGGCCTTGACGACGTCCATCGCTCCGGAACCCCGCCCGGAGCAACCTCAGGGCTTGAGCAATGCCTATCAGCCCCCTTCGCCCGCCAGCCTCGACCTCGCGCGGTACTATGAAAGCGTTCAAAACAACCTGCTGACGCGCGGGCTGTTGCGCACCGATGGTGGTGGGCCGGATACGCCCTACGACGCCGATGACCTCGCACGGAATTTCGAAACCATTGCGTTTTACAATGAATATCCGGGGGAGGCTGTCTCGAGCGGTAGCAGAAGAACCAGCCGACAGTTAAGTCGCTGGTCGTCACCCGTACGCATCAAACCCGAATTCGGACCCTCAGTCGCGCCAAACGTTCGCCAGCAAGAGACTGCCCGAATTGACGCCTATGCCAACCGTTTGTCGCGGCTGACTCGACATCCGGTTTCGACCACCACCCGGAATGCAAATTTCCACGTTTTCGTGGCAGGTGAAGATGATACAGCCTATGTACAAGCCCGGTTGCGACAACTGATCCCCGGCATAGGACAGGCGCAGCTTGATCTCTTCGACAAACTGCCACGGTCTTTCTATTGTTTTGTGTTTGCGTCGGCATCGAACAGCGCGCCTCAGACTTATACCCGGGCTGTTGCCCTGATACGGGCAGAACATCCCGATCTGGTGCGCCTGAGCTGCGTTCATGAAGAGATTGCGCAAGGATTGGGGCTTCCGAATGACAGCCCATCGGCCCGACCGTCGATCTTCAATGATGACGACGAGTTCGCCCTGCTCACCAGCCATGACGAAAAACTACTGACGATTCTTTACGACCCACGCTTGAAAGCGGGCATGACCGCTGACGAGGCACGTCCGGTGGTCCGTATCATTGCACGCGAATTGATGGGGCAGTCGCTCTGACCCCGAAGACAGGAGAAATCCAATGGGAATTTTTGATTTTCTGACCGGCGAATTCATCGACGTCATCCACTGGGTTGATGACACCCGCGACACGATGGTCTGGCGGTTCGAGCGTGAGGGCCACGAGATCAAATACGGTGCCAAGCTGACAGTGCGCGAAGGTCAGGCGGCCGTGTTTGTGCATGAGGGGCAGCTGGCGGATGTGTTCACGCCCGGACTCTACATGCTTGAGACAAACAACATGCCGATCATGACGACGCTGCAGCATTGGGATCATGGTTTCCAGTCTCCGTTCAAGTCTGAAATTTACTTCGTTAACACGACCCGGTTCAATGACCTGAAATGGGGCACCAAGAACCCGATCATGCTGCGCGATCCCGAGTTTGGGCCAACACGCATCCGGGCCTTCGGCACCTATACGGTGCGGGTCAAGGACCCGGCGAAATTCCTAGTAGAGATCGTAGGCACCGATGGTGAATTCACCATGGACGAGATCAGCTTTCAGATCAGAAACATCATCGTGCAGGAATTCAGCCGCGTCATCGCAGGCTCGGGCATTCCAGTTCTCGATATGGCCGCGAACACCGCCGATCTGGGAAAACTGATCGCAGCCGAGGTGTCACCGGTGCTGGATGGGTATGGTTTGAGTATGCCCGAATTCTATATCGAGAACATCTCGCTCCCACCTGCGGTCGAGGCGGCTCTGGACAAGCGCACCTCGATGGGTTTGGCGGGCGATCTGGGCAAGTTCACTCAGTATTCCGCTGCCGAGGCCATGACAGCGGCTGCCAATAACCCCGGTCAGGGCGGTGGCATGGGTGCCGGTCTTGGCATGGGGATGGGCATGGCGATGGCGCAGCAAATGTCGAACATGGCAGCGGGTCAGCCCAGCGGTCCCTGGAGCGGTTCCGCCCCCGCTGCACCGCAAGCGTCAGCGCATGCGGCACCGCCGCCCCCGCCACCCGTCGAGCATGTGTGGCATATCGCGGTGGATGGCCAGACTAGCGGACCATTTTCCAAAGCCAAGATGGGTCGTATGGCAACCGACGGTGAGATCACGCGTGATACCCACGTCTGGACCGCCGGTCAGGACGGTTGGAAAAAGGCGGGGGACGTACAAGAATTGGCGCAGTTGTTCACCATCTTGCCACCGCCGCCACCGGGCGCCTGACCCGATATTAGGTTATCCATGACCAGGATTCTGTAATGGCAAAAGTCGAACACCGTTTTCCTTGCGAACAATGCGGGGCGGATTATCGGTTCAATCCCGATGACGGAACGCTCACCTGCGATCACTGCGGACATTCCGAGGCCATTGGAGCGGGCCCGTGGGGAGGGGCCAGTTTACGTGAACTCGATTTCGACACGGCCATCGCGGATCGCCTCCCCGATAGTGAAATTGAAGAAATTCGTGTTCTTACCTGCCCCAACTGCGCAGCACAGGTCGAATTTGACCCGAACACACACGCCGCAGAGTGCCCATTTTGTGCGACACCTGTCGTCACTGATACCGGTGTAAGCCGCCATATCAAGCCACGCGGTGTGTTGCCCTTTGCACTGGACGAACGCTCGGCGCACCAAGCCATGGGGGATTGGCTGGGGCGACTGTGGTTTGCGCCCAATGGGCTGAAGGAATACGCCCGCAAAGGCCGCAAGATGCAGGGCATCTACGTGCCCTACTGGACATTCGATGCCGATACCAAGTCGAGTTATCGGGGCGAACGTGGTGTCGTCTATTACGAAACCCGAACCGTGATGCGGGATGGAAAGCGCGTTCAGCAGCAGGTTCCCAAGGTGCGCTGGTCGCCAAAGTCTGGACGCGTGGCACGGTTTTTTGACGATGTTCTGGTGTTGGCATCACAATCCCTGCCCAAATCCTATACGGATGCGCTGGAACCCTGGGATCTGCCCGCACTTGAGCCCTATCAGCCCGAATATCTGGCTGGATTCCGTGCCGAAGCCTATACGGTCGAATTGCAGGAAGGATATCAGGAGGCGCGCGGTCACATGGCGCGCGTGATCGAGCGTGATGTACGGTTTGATATCGGTGGCGATCGTCAGCGCATCCACGCTGTCGATACGGAAGTCCGAGATGTCACGTTCAAACATATCCTGCTGCCGGTCTGGATGGCAGCCTATAAATACCGGGGCGAGACCTATCGCTTTGTAGTGAATGGCAGAACCGGGCGCGTTCAGGGTGAGCGCCCCTGGTCGGCGATCAAGATTACCGTCGCGGTGGTACTGGGCCTGCTCGTTGCCGCAGGTGTCGGTTATCTGGTTGCAACCGGACAACAATAAAGAGAACACTCGTGTCAGATAGCGCGTTGGATGGGGGAAATTGACTTGCACCTTGACGCTCTGAACGATCTTTTAACTCAGCGCCATTCGTGCCGTGCCTTTTGCTCAGACCCTGTTCCCCGTGAACAGATCGAACACATCGTCACAAGCGCAACGCGTGCTCCAAGCTGGTGCAACGCGCAACCCTGGCAGCTTACGATCACCAGTGGCACTGAAACTGACCATTTTCGCGAAGCGTTGCAGCGCGAGACACAACAGGCCAGCCCAAACCCGGACCTGCCCTTTCCAACCAGGTATTCCGGTGTCTATCAGGATCGTCGGCGCGCATGCGGCTGGGCGTTATACAAAGCAGTCGGCATCGAAAAGGGTGATCGCACCGCTTCGGCGCAGCAAATGATGGAAAACTACACGCTGTTCGGAGCCCCACACTGCGCCATCCTATCCAGCCCCGCCGAGTTGGGCCCATACGGTGCCATGGATTGCGGAGGGTTTGTGACAGCATTCGCATTGGCGGCACAAGCCCTGGATGTGGCCAGTATCCCTCAGGCGGCGGTTGCGGCTTATGGTCCGTTTCTTCACCGGTACTTCGATATTCCAGATGACCGGATTGTTTTGTGTGCGATCTCATTCGGATATCCAAATAAAGACCATCCAGCCAACTCTTTCAGAACAGGACGTGCCGCTCTGGATGATATCGTTGATTGGCGTGAATAAACACCAAGAGTAGGAATTGCAGATGCGCGCGCTGCTTCAAAGAATTTCCAGTGCCTCTGTCACAGTCGAGGGAACGGTGATTGGACAATCCGGTCCGGGGTTGATGATTTTGGTCTGTGCGATGCAAGGGGATGATGAGGCTCAGGCCGAACAACTGGCTAACAAGATCGCAAAGCTTCGCATCTTCAAAGACGATGCAGGAAAAATGAACCGTTCGATCTTGGATATCTGCGGCTCAGCACTGGTAGTCAGCCAATTCACTTTGGCCGCTGACACGTCACGCGGTAACCGCCCGGGATTTTCCGGTGCGGCCCCGGCAGCAGAGGGCGAACGACTTTATGAAGCGTTTGTTCGCAACCTGTCATCACTGGGCATACCAGTCGAAACGGGATCATTCGGGGCTGACATGGCTGTAGAACTGGTCAATGACGGACCCGTGACAATTTGGATGGAAAGCTGATGCAGGCCTCTCAACAGATTCAGGATATTTGGAGCGCCGGTGTGGCGGCTGTAGATGGTTACACCGCGACGTTGGAAGCGATTCAAACGATGGAACGGCCAGACCAGATACTGGCCGTTGGCAAGGCGGCGGGTGCGATGGCCCGCGCTGCAGCGAACCAGTTCGGAGCGGTCCCCATGTTGGTCGTTACCAAAGATGGCCATAGCGATGGACTGCCAGCGCATGTTGATGTCATCGAATCCTCTCATCCCGTACCCGATGATCGCAGTCTGGCCGGGGGACGGGCATTGCGCGAAACCGTAGAGAGCATGGAACATGATAGCAGTCTGTTGCTTCTGGTATCTGGCGGCGCGTCCTCTCTGGCCGAGGATTTGATGCCCGGGTTCTCCCCGGACGATCTTGAAGCCCTGAACCAAAGATTGCTTGGCGATGGATTGGATATCAGAGCGATGAATGCTGAGCGGCGCAAACTATCGCGCATTAAGGGCGGAGGACTGCTGTCCAGTTTTCCTGGGAAAAAAGTGACCGTTTTGGCGATCTCGGATGTCCCCGGAGACGACCTGGGCGTGATTGGATCCGGCATCGGAGCGTTGCCAGATGCGCCGCGTTTTGCCGCCCAGACCTCAATAATCGCTTCAAATGCGCACGCACGTAACGCGGCCGCCCAAACAGCCGAGCAAGCTGGCCTTGTCGTCCTCGCCAACGCGGAGGCGTTGCACGATGACTACCTATCAGTTGCGACCGCGATAGGAGATCGACTGCGCCACATGCCCAAAGGCGTGATGGTTTTTGGAGGAGAGCCAACCGTCGTTCTTCCGGACCAACCCGGGCGAGGCGGACGAAATCAGGCCCTAGCGCTGGCTTTGGCGCACGAAATTGAAGGGCAACGGGACATTACTGTGATCGTTGGTGGAACAGATGGCACGGATGGGCCAACGGACGCAGCCGGTGCTATCGTTACCGGCGAAACATGGTCAGACGAAGCGCAAGAATACCTCAACAACGCGGATAGCGGCAGCTTCCTAGCCAAAGCAGGTGCGTTGCTGGTTACGGGGCCTACAGGGACCAATGTGATGGACTTGGTGATTGCAATACGGAATTGATCTGACATCTTGGCCCGGTTGCTATCGGTCAGGAGTTCAGAGATATGGCACCGCCCTCCAACGCACTTCGCGAGATCGAAGAAATCCCTGATATGGGTATCACCATGCCAGATGGCTGTCGCCTTTCAGCCCGGATCTGGCGACCGATCGATGCGGGCGAAGACCCGGTTCCCGCCATTGTGGAACATCTGCCATATCGCAAACGCGACGGTACCACTGCACGTGACGCCTTAACCCATCCCTGGTTTGCCAAACGTGGATATGCCTGCGTACGCGTAGATATGCGCGGCAACGGTGACAGCGAAGGGTTGATGGAGGATGAATACACTCAGCAGGAATTGGACGATGCCGTCGCAGTAATCCAATGGCTAGCCGATCAACCCTGGTGTAGCGGCACGGTCGGGATGATGGGTATCAGTTGGGGCGGGTTCAACTCATTGCAGGTTGCTGCGATGCAGCCCGAGCCTTTGAAGGCAATCATTACGCTTTGTTCGACCGCGGACCGGTATGCCGATGACATACATTACAAAGGCGGATGCCTGCTGAATGAAAATCTGGGCTGGGGCGCGACAATGTGGTCCTACTCCTCTCGTGCTCCGGACCCTGATCTGCGGTCAAACTGGCGTGAGCTGTGGTTGGATCGGTTAGAGAATGAGCCTTTCCTGCCCTCCGTCTGGCTGCGCCACCAAACACGTGATGCCTATTGGCGCCATGGTTCCGTCTGCGAGAATTTTGATGCCATTCAAGCGGCCACCCTGGCGGTTGGAGGCTGGGGTGACGCTTACAAGAACACTGTGCCATTGCTGGTCGAACAGTTGAACGCGCCGGTCAAAGGTGTTGTTGGCCCATGGGTGCACAAATATCCTCATTTCGCGGTTCCTGAACCTCGCATCGGATTTTTGCAGGAGGCCCTAAGGTGGTGGGACCATTGGCTAATGGGAAAGGATACAGGTGTCGAAGATGATCCAGACTACCGCGCTTATGTGATGAACGGTGTGCGTCCGGCGCGCTGGTACAAAGAGCGCGCAGGGCGTTGGATTGCCGAGGATGAAGGCGCGACATCGCATCTGCCAACCCTGACGATGCAATTGACCGATGCTGGCCTTGGGCACGAAGGGTCACTGAACACCTCAATCCGATCGCCACATACCTGCGGTCTTGAAAGCGGCGAGTTTTGTGCGATTTGGCTAGGTCCGGATATGCCGGGGGACCAGAGGGGGGACGACGCGCTTTCAGCCTGTTTCGACAGCGACCCATTGGCAGCCGACATCGAGATTGTGGGCGCACCCAAAATTCGGCTCCGCCTGAGTGCTGACAAACCTCAGGCGCAGATTGCTATTCGGCTGAATCATATACACCCGGACGGTCCTTCGACGCGGATCACATATGGGGTGCTAAATCTGACGCACCGCGACAGCCATGCAGATCCCACCCCCCTAATACCCGGTCAGACCTACGACATAGAACTGGACCTGGATCACATCGCTTATCGAATACCGAAAGGGCACCGCTTACGCGTGGCGATCTCGAGCGCCTATTGGCCGTTAATTTGGCCTTCGCCGGAAACTGTCGAGCTTCAACTGACTGAAGGCGACATAATCATTCCAACGCGTCCACCTGGTCAATCAAACGAATACAACTTCGCCCCTCCCGATGCAGAATCTGCGAATCCCGTCAGTGTTCTTCGAGAAACGCAAAATTCCCGGCGTGTGGAATTGGATATGACCACCGGCGAAACCCACCTGATCATCGAGGATGACTTTGGCAAACTCCGTGACGAAACGCATGGGCTGATCACCGGAAGCACCGCAACAGAAAAGTGGTCGATTCACCCCGACAAACCCCTATCGGCGCGGGGCTATTGTCGTTGGACACAAGAACAGCAGCGCGGTGAATCGTTCCTATTCACTGAAAGCGTTTGCGAGATGTGGTCCGATGATAAGAACTTTTTTGTTCGAGCGGAGATAAGCGCCTTCGAAAATAACGAATTGGTCTATTCAAAAACACTCGAAGACACGGTGCCGCGCAATGAAATGTAAGTTTTGAAGCTTCAGACGAAAGATTTTCACTTGCCCACCACCCTGAATTGCCCCTACTTTGACTCACGCGTCAATAAAAAGTCCAACAATGGACCGAACATCCAATCAACTGGGAGATCTCTGGATGAACGAACAACTCACTCACATGTCAAAGCAGGTCACCGCTGGAAAGCTGACCCGCCGAGATTTCATGGGTAAAGCAGCGGCACTGGGTGTCTCGGCCGCAATCGCAAGCAGTATGTTTGCCGATGCCGCACGTGCGGCTGGCCCAAAAAAGGGCGGCGATCTGAAATTCGGTTTGCAGGGCGGCGAATCGACCAACTCGCTGGATCCGGCAACTTACGCAAGCTCAGTCCCGTTCCAGAACGGTAAGCAGTTCGGCGACCAGCTTGTCGAAGTGGCGCCCGACGGCACCATCGAGCCGCGCCTGGCCGAAAGTGTCGAAGGCAGCTCGGACGCCAAAGTCTGGACCTTCAAACTGCGCCAAGGTGTCGAGTTCCACAACGGCAAGACCATGACCAGCGATGACGTGCTGAAAACTATGCAGCGCCACTCGAACGAAGATTCCAAATCAGGTGCATTGGGCATCATGAAAGGCATCGAGTCGATGAAGGCCGATGGAGACAATTTCCAGGTCACATTGACCGAGCCAAATGCCGACCTGCCGTATCTGATGGCCGACTATCACCTGATTATTCAGCCCGATGGCGGCATGGATAACCCGGCTGCAGGTATCGGCACAGGTCCGTACAAACTGGAAGTGGACGAACCCGGCGTCCGTCACCTGTTCACCAAGAACGAAAACCATTGGAACAGCGATTTCGGTAATTTTGACAGCGTCGAAGTTGTTGTGATCAACGATGCAACTGCGCGGACCGCTGCACTGCAGTCCGGACAGGTCCACGCCGTCAACCGCGTTGAACCCAAAGTTGCCGACCTGTTGGGTCGTGCGCCTAACCTGACCGTGCATTCAACCGCCGGTCGCGGTCACTATGTCTTTATCATGCATTGCGACACGGCTCCGTTCGACAACAACGAATTGCGCACGGCATTGAAATACGCAATCAACCGTGCGGAATTGGTAGACAAAGTCCTGCGTGGCTATGGCTCGATCGGGAATGACATGCCGATCAACGCAGCTTACCCATTGTTTGATGAAACCATCGAACAGCGCGAATTCAGCATTGAGAAAGCTGCAGAGCACTACAAAAAGTCCGGCCATGATGGTTCGCCGATCATATTGCGTGTAGCCGACGGTGCCTTCCCGGGTGCTGTGGACGCTGCTGCACTGTTCCAGCAGACCGCCGCACAGGCTGGAATTCCGCTTGAAATCAAGCGTGAACCCAACGATGGATACTGGTCCGAGGTTTGGAACGTTCAGCCGTTCTGTGCCTCGTACTGGGGTGGCCGTCCGGTTCAGGACCAGATGTATTCGACCGCGTACCTGTCGACCGCAGACTGGAACGACACTCGGTTTAAGGTCCAGGCGTTCGACGACATGCTGTTCGCGGCAAAGGCAGAGCTGGACGTTGAAAAACGCAAAAGCATCTACAGCCAGATGGGCCGAATGGTCCGCGACGAAGGCGGTCTGATCTGTCCGATGTTCAACGACTTTGTCGAGGGCATCAGCAACCAACTGGACGGATGGGAATCTGACCCGACGCAAGAGATGATGAACGGCAACATATCCCGCAAAATGTGGTTCGTCTAAAACGGGCTACGGATAATGCATCCTATCATCAAACTGGTTTCCCAGCGCCTGGCGCTGGGACTCCTATTGCTGCTCGGCGCTTCGGCCTTGATTTTTGGCCTGACCGAAGCCCTTCCCGGAGACGCCGCGCAAGCCGTCCTGGGGCAGTCCGCAACCCCAGAGGCCCTTGCTAACCTGCGCGAAGAGATGGGTTTGAACCGCCCTGCCCTGACCCGCTATTTCGAATGGCTGGGAGGCATTTTTCAGGGCGATCTTGGCCAATCTTTGACAAACAAGCTGGATATTTCTGAGAGCATTGGAAAACGCCTTGGAAATACACTGTTTCTGGCATGCGTCGCTGCCATCGTTTCCGTTCCACTTGCAATCTTTCTTGGACTTCTGGCCGTGCGTTATCGCAACCGCTGGCCGGATAAACTGATCTCTGCCATCACGCTCACAACGGTTTCGATACCGGAATTTCTGATCGGCTATGTGGTGATCTACTACATCTCAGTGAAACTGGGCTGGTTCTCCTCGCTAGCGATGGTCAACGATTCAATGTCGTTTGGGCAAAAGCTAAATGCCATTGCTTTGCCAGCCTTCGTACTGACGCTGGTGGTCCTGGCGCAGATGATGCGCATGACACGCGCTGCCATTCTTAATCTTATGCAATCCGCCTATATTGAAACGGCTGAACTAAAAGGTTTGAGCACCTTTCAGGTTATCGCCCGGCATGCCTTTCCCAACGCGATTTCACCTATTGTGAACGTAGTCATGCTGAACCTGGCCTATCTGGTCGTAGGTGTCGTAGTGGTCGAGGTTGTCTTCGTCTATCCCGGTATGGGGCAGTACCTCGTAGATGCCGTGACAAAGCGTGACGTGCCTGTTGTTCTGGCCTGCGGTGTGGTGTTTGCAGCCGTGTATATCGGCCTGAACATGGTCGCGGATATCGTGTCGATCCTTGCCAACCCAAGACTGAGGCATCCGAAATGATAAAGAACATTCCTCTTTCGGCACTGATTGGCCTTATGTTCACCGGCGCCTATTTCTTTGTGGCGATCGCCGCACCCTTGATCGCGCCTTATGGAATGGCAGAAGTGGTCGGCGACGTTTGGGAGCCGAGTAGCTCCGAGCATCTGCTGGGCACGGACAATATCGGCCGCGATCTGCTAACCCGCATGATCTATGGCGGGCGCACAACAATCTTCATTGCCGCAGCTGCAACACTTCTCAGCTTTTTGACGGGAACATCATTGGGCCTACTTGCTGCAGTCTTGGGCGGATGGGCCGATCAGGCGCTTAGCCGGACGGTCGATCTGATCATGTCGATCCCTACGCTGATCCTGGCGCTGGTTATTCTGGCAATCGTTCCGGTAACCGTTCCGATCCTGATCCTTGTGATGGGCTTGTTGGATGCGACACGACCATATCGTCTGTCGCGATCTGTCGCCGTGGATATCAACGTGATGGACTACGTCGAAGCCGCCAAACTGCGCGGCGAAGGACGCCGTTGGATCATTTTCCGTGAAATCCTGCCCAACGCTCTATCGCCTCTGGTGGCCGAGTTCGGTCTGCGGTTCATCTTTATGGTCCTGTTCATCTCGACACTTTCGTTCCTGGGCCTTGGCGTCCAGCCGCCCTTGGCGGATTGGGGCGGCATCGTGAAAGAGAATAAGGACGGCATCGTCTACGGTATTGGCGCCGCGCTCTACCCTGCAGTGGCCATCGCCACGCTGGCGATCTCGGTCAACCTTGTTGCTGACTGGGTTCTGAACCGTACCACATCGCTGAAAGGAGGCCGAGGATGAGTGATACCCTTCTCAAGGTCCGCGACCTCAAGATCGGCGCGACCGTCTATCCGCCGGGCGAAAAGCCCCATGACATCGAAATCGTGCACGGGGTCAGCTTTGACCTCGCGCCCGGTAAGGTGTTGGGGTTGATCGGTGAATCCGGCGCTGGCAAATCGACCATCGGTCTGGCCTCGATGGCCTATGGCCGGGGCGGCGTTAAGATCACCGGTGGCGAGGTTTGGGTCAACGGCCGTGACATCATGAAGTCAGCGCTGGGTGATATCCGCAACCTGCGCGGCGGCGAGGTGTCTTATGTCTCGCAATCAGCAGCCGCTTCGTTCAACCCCGCCAAAAAGATCATGGATCAGGTGGTCGAAGCTGCAGTCGAACATAAGAAATTCTCTCGTAAAGAGGCCGAGGCCCGCGCGCGCGAATTGTTCGCCAAGCTAGGCCTGCCCGATCCGGACAATATCGGTGATCGATACCCGCACCAGGTTTCGGGCGGTCAGTTGCAACGCTGCATGACAGCGCTGGCGTTGTGCCCTGAACCAGATCTAGTTGTGTTCGACGAACCTACCACGGCCTTGGACGTGACCACTCAGATCGACGTCCTGATGGCCATCAAGGAGGCCATCGCCGATACAGGTGTCGCTGCGTTGTACATCACGCATGACCTTGCAGTTGTCGCACAAGTCAGCGACGACATCATGGTTCTGCGGATGGGCAATACGGTCGAGTATGGAAACACCGATCAGATCATCAACAATCCGCAAGAAGAGTATACTCAGGCGCTGGTTTCGGTTCGCTCGATTGAACACGAAGAAAAGCAGCCAACTGCGGATCCGGTACTGAGCGTCGATGGTATCACAGCGCGCTACAAAGGCTTGAACTTTGACGTTCTTCACAACGTCAATGTTGAGCTTCATCCAGGGCAGACATTGGCTGTGGTGGGTGAATCCGGCTCAGGCAAGTCGACGCTGGCCCGTGTGATCACCGGGTTGCTGCCGCCGCGTGATGGCGAGATCACCTTTGCCGGTCGGAAACTTAGCCCCGACTTGAAGGGCCGTTCGCTTGAAGATCTGCGCGAGTTGCAGATGATCTATCAGATGGCGGATGTCGCGATGAACCCGCGGCAAACAGTCGGTACGATCATCGGGCGACCGTTGGAGTTTTACTTCAACATGCGCGGTGCTGAGAAACGCAAGCGTATCGTAGAACTACTGGATGAGATCGAGCTGGGCGAGAAGTTCATCGATCGCTACCCAGCCGAACTGTCTGGTGGTCAGAAACAGCGGGTCTGCATCGCGCGTTCATTGGCGGCCAAGCCCAAAATGATCATCTGTGATGAGGTCACCTCGGCGCTCGATCCACTTGTGGCAGATGGCATCCTTAAATTGCTGCTGGATTTGCAGAAGATCGAGGATGTGGCCTATCTGTTCATCACCCACGATCTGGCGACGGTGCGCGCCATCAGTGACAGTATTGCGGTGATGTATCAGGGCCGCGTGGTCCGCTATGGACCCAAGTCGCAGGTGCTGAGCCCACCCTTCGATGACTATACCGATTTGCTGCTCAGCTCGGTGCCCGAAATGCATCTGGGTTGGCTGGAAGAGGTTGTCGCCCATCGCAAAATGGAAAGTGCGGGCAACTAATCCCGGACTTATTCCGAACATAGCATAGTGTTTGGAAATCCCGGCGTTTGACTGAAAACAAACGTCGGGATTTTACAATTTAGGGCGCAAATGGGCAGCCCCGTGCAAGCGAATCCCCTAGGGTCGCGACAACCAATACTTCGAAAAGAATAGGGCCGGACAATGGACCGAAAACTGCTTTTGATCATTCTCGACGGTGTGCCGTGGCGCAACTTTCGCAGACTGTTTGGCAATCTTGAAGGATGGGTCGACAGCGGCGATGCGCGGGTTTGGAAACTGCGCGCCGTCCTGCCTTCAACATCAGCCAGTTGCTACGCTTCGATCCATACCGGTGTCACACCGCAAGAGCATGGCTGCACCGGTAATGGCAACGTGTTTCGGCTGTCCCACAAGGACGTCTTCAGTCAGGTACGAGAAGCGGGCGGTGTGACCGGCGCGGTGACGCATAGCTACTGGTCGCAATTCTTCAACCGTCACCCCTTCGACTACGTTCGTGATGTGGAATATGACGAGCCTGTCAGCAAGACCATCAACCATGGCCGGTTCCATTCGATGACTGGCTACGGCAAAGCCAACCAGATGACGCCATCCGACGTTGATCTGTTCGCCACGCTGACCAACCTCTGCCTTCGGTTTGGGCTGGATTACGGTATTCTGCACACCTGCACGCTGGACAGTATGGGGCACCGTTTCTACCACGACTGTGAGGAAATGGACCACGCCTGTTTCGTCATGGACGAAATGCTGGCACCTTTCATCCCGCGTTGGCGGCAGCTTGGCTACGATGTCATCGTAACCGCCGATCATGGCCAAGATGAACGCGGCCATCATGGCGGGCGTAGCCCGTTACAGCAGGAAACGGCTCTTTACTATTTTGGTGACGCCGAAGGGCCTGACGCCGAGACCGTGATCGACCAACTTCAGCTTGCGCCAACCATACTACAGCGCGTCGGTGCGCCTGTGGCAGATACTATGAAGGCCAAATCGTTCCTGACCTGAGGCACTTGTTAGTCGTAAGCCCAGATCCCCTGCCCCAGCGCCTCGATCGCCACCGAGATACGCTCAAAGCTGTCAGCGGCGCGCCTGACCGAAGTTCGGGCGCGCAGATACCCATGAACCAACCCCGGTTCATTAATGCAATGGGCCAACCCACCTGCCGCAGTTATATGCTTACAATAGGCCGGTCCGTCATCGCGCAGTGGATCGCAATCAGCCGTCACAACAACCGTCGGCGGGAGGCCAGAAAAATCATCATCCTGCAACGGAGCGAATGAGGGATCGTTATCCGGTGCAGGCCCACCGCAGCGTACAGTTTGGTAGAACCGGATGTCGTCCAGGGTCAGAAGCGGCGCATTTGCATGTTCGATATACGAACCCTTTGACATGTCACCGCCCAAACCGGGATAGATCAGAACCTGACCCAGCACGTTATCCAATCGCCCTCGGGCATAATGCGCAACGGTTGCAGCCAGATTACCGCCTGCACTGTCTCCCGCCAGAACGATTGGATCGCCATATTCCTGGACCACCCAGCTCACAGCAGTCCAACTGTCCTGAAACTGCGCCGGGTGCACATATTCAGGGCACAGGCGATAATCGACAGAGATGATCCGATAGCCAGTCTGAACACAGATTTCAGCACAGACATCGTCATGACTGTCCAGACCGCCCACGACGAACCCACCGCCGTGAAAGTAAATCACATTTCGAGTGGGATCACCGGCAGTGTAAACGCGAACAGGCACGCCATCGGCGGACCTGTCCTGAACATCAACGCCCGGAGGTCGCGGTTGGCGAAAATCCTGACACATCGTGTCATAGACCCGACGTTGGTCAGCAATGGACATTTCGACCGTATCATCGGGATAGCTCTCGGCGGTACGCCGGATGAAATCCCAGGTCTCTTCGTCGATCAGACGTTCATAGTCCATTGTCCCTCCAAATTATTCAGACCACTCCCACGGTCGGGTAAACGAACCCAGCACCTTGGCCACATCGTCCTCGGACGCGCCGTTCGCGTCAAGCTGCGCGACGAGCCCGCGTTTCTTGTCGTCGATGACAGAAACGACCCGTGCCGCGACGCCGGCGGCTTCCAGAGCACCATTGTATATACGCGTGATCGCGTGCTTGCGCAGATCAGGCTTGAATACTTTGCCTACTGCGGTTTTCGGCAGTTCATCGAGAATGGTCAAATGCTTGGGCTGTGCAGCGCGTTCGTGGACGTGAACCTTACAGAACTCCAGCAGCTCTTTTTCCGTGATAGAGGCCCCTTCGACCAGTTCAACAAACGCACATGGCAGTTCGCCTGCGTGTGCATCCGGTTGACCGATCGCGCCGGCAAAGGCGACAGCTTCGTGCCCCAGCAGCGCCTCTTCAATTTCGGCGGGGTCGATATTGTGGCCGCCCCGGATGATCAGGTCTTTAGCCCGACCTGTAATCCAAAGATAACCATCCTCATCAAAACGGCCCAGATCGCCCGTGCGCAGGTACTTGTCGAAATGGTAGAGATCTACGTTCTTATCGACCTCGGTGTAGGTGTTGCCCGCATAAACGCCAGGGTTCGAGATGCAGATTTCGCCGACCTGATCGACACCGCATTCGGTCGGACCATCTGGCCCGTCCTGAAGGATTTTGACATCTGTATATGGGAACGGAATACCGATCGAACCGATCTTTTTCTCTCCATCCACCGGGTTGCACGAGACAAGGCAAGTGGCCTCTGTCAGGCCATATCCTTCGACGATGGTCACGCCTGTGGCCTCTTCGAACCTGCGGAAGAGTTCAACCGGCAGCGGAGCCGAGCCCGAAAACGCGGTTTTGACGGATGAGATATCCGCATCCACCGGGCGTTGCATCTTAGCTGAAATCGCGGTGGGCACCGTAATAATGAACGAGACTTTCCAGCGCTCAATCAGCTTCCAGAAATTGTCGAAGACACCGTCACCGCGATACCCTGCAGGTGTCGGGAATATGACATGCGCACCCGACGATACAGCCGCCATCACGATCACATGCACCGCAAAAACGTGGAACATCGGTAGCGGGCACATGATGACATCGTTTTCGTCAAACAGCAGAGTCTGCCCCAGCCAGCCGTTGTAGATCAGACCGGAATACTTGTGCTGCGCCACCTTCGGCATACCCGTGGTGCCGCCGGTGTGGAAATAGCACGCGACGCGATCTTCCTTGCTGTCTTCGAAGGTCAGCGTTTTTGGCTGCTTGTTCAGCTCAGCAATGAAATTCTTATAGGTCGCGTGGGCCAGCTTTTCCTTGTCACCCATCTTGGGGCGCAGGAACGGCACCAGCCAGGATTTTGGCGGCGTCAGATAACGGTTCAGGTCGATCTCGAGAATCGTGTGAACGCCGGGTGCGTGGCGCACAGCCTCTTCAACCTTTTGGGCCACGTCCGTCTTGGGGAAGGATTTCAGAGTGACTACGACCTTCGCCTTGGTCTCGCGCAGGATCGCCGCAATCTGTTCGGGTTCGAGCAACGGGTTGATCGGATTCACAATCCCCGCCACCGCTCCGCCCATCATCGTGACCAAGGTCTCGTTGCAGTTGGGCAGCACATAGGCCACCACATCCTTTTCGCTGATCCCAAGCGAGCGGAACAGATTCGCCGCCTGATTGACTTTGCCTAGCAGTTCCGACCATGTCAGCGTCTCTGCCTTGTCGGTCGGGCCAGATAGCAACTGAAAGCTGATCGCCTTGTGGTTCGGGAACCTGCCCGCCGTCCGCGACAAAAGCTGGTGGAAGGTCACGGGCAAATCCCGGTCCTCCCATGGCATCTCCTGCTCCATACGCGCCTTGTCTTCGATTCCCACAAAGGCCATGTGGCTCCTCCCCTGATCTCTCTCCCGTGTCACGCGCGGGTTTTCGTTGCCTCCAAGATGGAAGTAAAACTCAACTCGCGCAAGCAAGGGCTTAGCGATCAGCTGTGAGAAAATGTAGAATGACGCAACGGCGATTCCGGATGTGCCGGTGCGTCACTTTATTCTGCGGCCACCCCGTCGGTGAACTGCAAGCGCGCCAATCGGGCATACAAACCGTCCTGCGACACCAGATCGTCATGCGTTCCCTGCGCCACAATGCGCCCGGCCTCAAGCACGATAATACGGTCCGCCTTCTTCACGGTCGCCAGACGGTGCGCCACGATCAGCGTGGTACGCCCGGCCCGCATATTATCGACAGCCCCCTGCACCGCGCGCTCGCTTTCTGCGTCGAGTGCCGAGGTGGCCTCATCCAGCAGCAGGACCGGCGCGTCGCGCAGAATGGCGCGGGCGATGGCGATGCGCTGTTTCTGCCCACCCGATAGCATCACGCCGCGTTCACCCACAAAGCTGTCGTAGCCCTCAGGTAGCGCCGAGATGAATTCATGCGCAGCAGCGGCGCGCGCCGCTGCCTCAACCTCGGCATCCGAAGCATCCAGACGGCCAAAACGAATATTTTCTCGCGCCGATGCGGCGAATATAACCGGATCCTGTGGAACCAACGCGATATGCTGGCGAAAGCCATTGCGGTCTAGTTCGCGCAGATCGAACCCGTCAAGGCTTACCCGCCCGGAATCCGGATCATAGAACCGCTGGATCATCTGGATCACGGTTGTCTTGCCTGCTCCGGAGGGTCCGACGAAGGCAACGGTTTCACCGGGGGCGATCTGCAGTGAAAACTGATCTAGCGCTACCACGTCTGGGCGTGCGGGATAGTGGAAAGTCACGTCGTCAAAGCGAATCTCGCCCCGCACCGGAGCTGGCGGCGTCTTGGCTTGCGCAGGGTCGTTAACCGTATCCTCTGCGTTTAGAAGTTCGACCAGCCGCTCAGTTGCTCCGGCTGCGCGCTGCAGTTCGCTCCAAATTTCCGAAAGGGCGGCGACCGAGCCTGCCATGATGATCGAGTAGATCACGAATTGGATCAGAACACCTTCGGTCATCGCTCCGTTGCGCACGTCATTTGCACCCATCCACAGCACGCCGACGATACCCGAAAACACCAGGAAAATTACGATCACAGTAAGGACCGCACGGGTCTGGATACGGCGCAGAGAAACTTCGTACGAAGTTTCTGTCATCTCGCCAAATTGCGCGCGGCTGGCTTGTTCATGGGTGAAGGCCTGTACAGTTTGCACCGCCCCAAGCGCCTCACCTGCATTGCCCGAAGACGCCGCGATCCAGTCCTGATTTTCCCGGCTGATGGTCCGCAATCTGCGGCCCAGAACCAGAATAGGCACGATCACCGCAGGGATTAGCAGCAGGACCATCGCTGTCAATTTGGCCGATGTCAGCAACATCAAAATAAGCCCGCCGACAAACATCAGCATGTTGCGCAACGCGATTGATACCGATGATCCGAGAACCGATTGGATCAGCGTCGTATCGGTCGTGATCCGGCTGAGCACCTCTCCAGTCATGATCCGTTCATAGAACTCGGGGCTCATACCAATCACGCGATCGAAGACAGCCTTCCGGATGTCAGCGACAACACGCTCGCCCAGCCGCGTCACCAACGCATAGCGAATACCCGTCCCGATCGCGAGAATGCCTGCAATACCAAGAGCCGCCAGAAAATACCAATCCAGCAGCTCGCCATCTTCGATGCGAAAATTGTCAACGACCCGGCGTACTGCCAGCGGTAGCGTCAGCGTCATACTCGCCGTCAAAATCAACGCAAGTGTCGCGCCGATCATCAGTAATCGGTAAGGCTTCATGAAGGGCCACAACGATGCCAGAACACCTATTTTCCTGGATCCCGCGCGCTCTTCCTGAGTGCCCGGAGCCGGTTTGTTCGCTGGACTGGCGGAGCGTGAATTTGCCATGTCTGGCCCTTACGTCGTGGTCATTCGCCCAAAAACGGGCGTCAATCACTGCTTCTTGGCGGCAGCGACGGTTATGGTCAAGCTGAAGGCACAGATTTGCAGCCCGATAAGGGCCATTTGACGCAACTGGCATGGGGAAAGAACTGGAGCGGGCGGCGGGAATCAAACTCGCGTCATTAGCTTGGAAGACAAACGCTTTAATTCAATTATTTTGTTTTTTATTATATATTTAAGGAGAAATCTCTTCTGATTTTGCAGGTTATGTGTCGGAAGGGATTTCTTGGAGCGGGCGGCGGGAATCGAACCCGCGTCATTAGCTTGGAAGGCTAAGGTCTTACCACTACACAACGCCCGCTCAAGTACAGCACCTCCTATTTCATGTGAATATGGAGGTCAAGTGGAACCACCCGAGAGTAAGAAAACAATTCAACCTTCCGGTAGTTTTGTTTGCTATCAAAACATCGATGATCCAATTCGACATCAGGAAAGAATGCATCTCTAGTCATGGCACAACCGGCCCAAACCGGCTGTTGACCACCACACTCGGTCGCTGCACTGCAGCCCGTCGAACCTGCCGTTCGCTGTGGGTGCGAAAGATACCCCCGCGAACGAGACTTATTCCCTGAATGCAATGGAGTTGTGCTACTAAAAACTCGTGGCCGCGCAGCCCGGGCCGATACAGGCCCGGGCTACCCGCAGCGCCCCCTAGCTGGCCAGGCCGCAGGAGGAGGAGTCGCTGTTGTTGGTGGTGTCAGTCTCCACCACACCATCGACCGGATTGGCATTGACAGTAATCTTGAAGGGGATCTGCTCGCCACCTTTGACGTCGTCAGGGAAGACGAGCGACAGGGTGGTCTCATCCCCGTTTGGCCCCAACGCCGGCGTTGGCAAGTCTACTACCACGCCGCTCTGGAAGAAATCGACCCGTGTGGTCGATGGTCCCGCGGCCCCTGCACCAATGTTACGCACGATGATCCTCAACTTGCGTGGTTCCTCACAATACCAAGCCGGGAAGGGTGGCGGACCGGGCGGGAAGGGCTGTACCGGGATCAAATCCGGCTTCTCTTCGGTATCCGGAGGCGGAGGTGGAGGAGGTGGTGGTGGCGTCTTTTTGATCAGCCGAGGCACGACCGGTTCGACATCGATTGTTTCCACTTCACCTTCACCATGGGCTGCAGTGTAGACCGCGACAACGTCCAGCGGTGTTTCGCTGTCGATAAAGACGAACCCCTTCAGGAAACAGCACTCGGCCACACGCAGATGTCGCGCCACGTCTTCGCAATCGATCTCCATCGATTCCCAAGGTCCGAGTTTGTTTTTTGTCCTGGCTGAGACATTGCCCGGTTTCTCGTTTGGCAAGGCAGAGGATACCCGTTTGCGGAAACGCACCGGTTCTCCGCTGCCGTTGCCGATGTTAATTGCTGTGTGATAGCGGCCAGTGGATAAAATGCGGCCTTTGGAACAGCCGCAGACGAACTTGACAGCGTAACGATAGGTCATCTTCGGTTCTTCCTCCTCGCAGCAAGGGGTGTCATCTTCGGCGCGGTTTACCTCCATTCGGCGGAGGGCGACGTTGTTGTCACCAAGCGCCAGCCGGTCGACAGGTAGACTGCCTGCAATCGTCTCGACATTGCTGCGATCGTCCGGCGTATCCGCGCTGGCAAGGATGTATTCCTCGCATAAGTCCTCGGGGCACCACGGGATGGGGCCGACGATCACTTCGTCGCCACAATGCACGGACTGGCCGATGGGCGCTCCTACAATCAGCGGATCCCAGTCGTCCGGCCATGTGGCACCCTTACCTTCGGTCGCGCGGGCCATTGATAACGTCACTGATTGGGCTGGGTAGTTGCCGCGATTGCCGATCCGGACATACAGATAGTTCTCGACGCAGCGGCGCGGCGTTTCATGGTCGGTGCCCCCGTCGGGACGATGCCGGTTCCATATGCCGGGGGCGACATTGCCTGACTGTTGCCAGGGGTATTCACCCTGCCGTCCGTCATCAATGAAGACGTCCACATCGGGCGGTGCTCCGCTGTAGAGGGCTTGTTTCTCAAAGCCCCAGCGCACCACCTTGTGTGCCCAGCCTCCGGCAGCACCATCGAATAGAGCAGTGTTCTGGTCAGATTCCTGCAAGGCGCGGGAAAAACCTTCGACTGTGTTGGGCACGATCCCGGCCAAAAGCGGTACCGCCTGCAGGATCAGATAGATCGTGTAGCGGCTGGCATGTAGCCTGTTGTCCAGATCGGTAGAGTCACCGCCCAGAGATCGATAGATCCGGCCCAGCGTTGTGGCGTTGATCTCGGTTGACAGATATCCGCCCACGTCCATCGTGCCACCCCAGCCCCAGCCCGAGGCAACCGACCGATCCCAACGCCGGGTGATCAGATTGCTGAAGGGGAAGGTGCGGAAACGATCCGGCGCGATGCCCTGCGGATCGTAGAGAATTGCCGCCAGCGCGTCACCAAAGCCATGACAAAAGCCGAAATTGGGCCAATTGAGATGATCCCACAGCACCGCGTGCCCGAACTCATGCGCCGAAACGCGCGAGTCTGTAGCCATGCCGACCGTGGACCCATTGGCCGCCAGTGCATAGCGAAATCGTAGAACACCGTCGCCTATGGCATTGCCGGGTGCCTGGGCGTTCACCGGCCCTGCAGCGGGATTGAACCAACGGTGATCCACATCCACTGGAAAGGTTACCCCGTCGAAATAGCTGGGTAGATCGAAGCCCAGCGACTGCACGAAGCGATACAGGAAGTCATGGTTGTAGTAAGCACAGACCGCCGCGAAATCGTCGCTGTCGGCGGGATAGTCAAAGACCGATGCGGCACCGGTATTTTCAGTCGGTGGGGCGATGTTCGGCGTGTCGAGGTCGCGTACCGCCACTAGTTCGCCGCTCAGCTCCACCGGTGCGCCTCCGCCCGGTAATATTAACCGTTCCAGTGCCACCAGCTCGCGTTGTGCGTCCAAAAGCGCGACCGGCGCCGTCGGATCAAGCTCGGAATCTCCTGAAAGCGAGATAGGGTCGTCAGTAAAGACATAGCCCGAAACACAGCCCACCAAGGGCCGGATATAGAGCACCGCGTTGGTCTCCCAGTCGACTAGTGCCCGCCAGTTCAGCTCTCCGTAGTCGGGAATTTTGCAGCCAAAATGCACAAGGCTCGCGAAACGCCATTCGCCGTCCTTAAGGCCCTTTGGTACACGGCCGATATCCGGCAGCGGGGTCAACTCGGCTCCTTCGATCTCACCTGGTTCTTTGTGCGGCAGACGATGTTTCGCGTCGTAGCGATAAACAAAGTCCTGGGTGTCATTGACTTTGAATTTTGTGAATTTGGCCCCTTTCGCAGCTTCGCGCAGAACCGTGCCAGCTTGTTTGTCGCGGCTGGCCGGCGGTGTGGGGGGATTGCCGAGTTCGATATCCGCAGCGACGCTTGAGGACGAACCGGTGACCACATTGTCTGGACCAGCCATGCGCAGCGTCAGGCCACGCTCCCAGACCGGTATGCCGTGAAGGGTCTGGCGAAATGTGAAAATCAGAAAGGACTGTACCGCCTTGGCTTCTTCCAGCCGCAGCTTACTGCCCTCCTCGCGATCATACTTGCCCGAAACACTCTCACCGAGCCGATCAAGAAAATCAGGCGTTATCCGGTACAGGCCCGCCACTTCGGCGACATAGGCCTGGGCCACATCCAGCGCACTGGTTCCTTTTGTACGCCCCTCAACAGGGTCGCCATGATGCTGAAGTCCAATGATTGCGCCGTCTGGCGCGCGTTCAAATACTGTTTCCGGCATGTCTGCCTCCGTTCAAAAGCATCCTGAAACGCTGGCCCAGAGGCCCCGGATCGCCCGGCCGAACGGCTAAAAAACTTATTGCAAAAATAATAACGAAACGCGATGGCCGGAGAAACCCAGCGGCGATCTTGCCAACAAGGCAACAGTAACATTTACTGCCGATTCCCGCAAAGTCAGCCGTCTGCGTCAGTAGGCGCGGCCACTCTTGAGTTACAATCTCCTAACGCTCGTGCATCTCGGTCAACGCATGTCGGATGTGTCGCAAACTCTGGTGTCCAGTTGACGAGCCTGTGTGATCTGACGATCGTTTCCGCCGAATAGATTTCGAACAGGTTACTTGAGCATGATCTCATTGAAGGGCTGTCATTTCCCCAAGGATGCTGTTTTG